>FPJT01000017.1:2070-76848 GCA_900119535.1 Ruminococcus sp. XPD3002 | reverse complement strand
GAGCATAAGCACTCTAAAAAGCGCACCGAACTTTCAGTGCGCTTGAACAATGCTTATGATTATTTCTTATCTTTTGAGGTATACAAATAAGTATATCTCAAATAATGCAAGTAAAAGTATTGGTACAGCGAGTAGCACTGCTATTGTAATTTTTTTGTATATAGGCTTTTGTGTTTTATCAGCCAGTTTTAAAGCGACTGGCATCAAACGTGAATATACATATACTTCTATTATCAGGCTTATAATTATTCCAATTGTACCGATTGTATCATTCATAGTTACTCTCTCCTTATATTCTATGATGTTAGGGTTTATTAGTAATTAAGATACTTTTTCTCAGCATCTATCTTGTTGTAGTTTGATAAAGCTTTTCTAATTCCTCCTAAGAGCATATTCATTTGCTCTTTTGTAAAGTCAGCTTCTTCGGCTGCAAGAAGTAAATATCCCTTGATAGCTGAATTATACCAACCTGCATCAAGGAGAAATTGAAGCTGATCGTTATTAACAGTCTGTGCCCACCTTACAAGTTTTAAGTGCTTTTCGGCAGCATCTTTCATTTCTTTATCTTCGGGTATCTCAGGTATCAAATCATCCAGTTCGTTTATGTTAGTTTGTTCATTCTCTATCGATTCTTCTGCGTTATTATCTTTCTTCCCAGGTGCGGTGTTTGTTTTTTTCTCTGAACGCTCTTTAACGTCCTTCGTAGTTATTGCTGCTACAGGCTTTTCTGTTACTATTTCAGCCTGATCTTCCTCGGGGAGCTTTGCGATACTATCGGCAGTTGCTATTGTCATATCACCATTCTTTACGGCTTCCTTGACTTCATCAACTGCGTTATGCTTGATGTTCTCTATCTTGCCGACCTGTGCAGGAGATACATTAAGAGCTTCCGCAACTTTGTCACGGAGACGTCCTTTGATTTTCATGCCGTCTGCTTTCAGGCGTTCCAAAGTTTCCTTTAGCACTTCATACTGCTTGTAAAGTTCTGAGTCAGTCATAACTCTTGTTGTAGCATTAAGCATTATCAGATCGAGGATACTTTCATCTTTTGATTTAGTTCCGTCCACAAGGCAAGGAACATACTTTGAGGTATATCGGTTCTCACTGATTAGTTTCTTGATAGCTGTAAAACGTCTATGTCCGCTCTTTATAAAGTATGTACCAAGATTTTCTTTATCTTCTGAGACAACCAGATTGTGTTTAAGTCCCTGACGTTCTATATCGTCCGCAAGGATATCAATGTCACTCATGCTGTAGAAGTTATCTATGCTTTCTCTGATTTTACTTATCTCTATCATTTTAATGTTATCCTTGAAGCTATCAGATGCAGCGGACTTTATATCCGCTGCTATTGATGCATCTATTGTAAATCTTCCCATGATCAACCCACCTTTCTAATTATTTCTTCGGTCAGCTCAACATATTTCTTTGCAGGACCGAGCCAGTGCATATATTCGTAAGCTGTCATTTTATAGTTAATACTGTTTCTTATTATATTGGAATAAGGGATCACTGTACTGAACACCTTATTGCCAAGATTATTTTCAAGCAGTTTCTTCAACTCCTCGTCAGCTTTATTCTTCTTATCGTACTTAGAAATAAAGCAGCCGATAAAGGCTGCTCCTACTCTATTGATTGTTTCAGTTACCTTTGCGATACCCTGTATTGCAAAGCTTCCAAGCTCTACAGGAACTATTACACCGTCTGTTATACCGATGAGCTGCTCCGTCAGACTATTAAGTGCAGGAGGTAGGTCAAGCAGTACATAATCGTATTGATCATTCCAATAACTTGACAGCTTGCTAATGTTCTGTTCTCTCTCTGAATCACTCAGGTTCTGAAATAATTCAGCGCAGTGATTCATATCAGTTGTTGATGTTATGACTTTTATATTTTGATATCTTGTTTCTGATAACGCATCTTCTGGTGATACTTTCGTATTTAGCAGTACACTTTCTATACCGGCGCTGTTTACTTCTGATGCAAGAAACCTTGATGCGTTCTGTTGTCCGTCACAGTCAACAACAAGCACTTTTCTTTTATAGATCTCTCCGAGGATGTATGCTACATTAAGCACTGTTGTTGTTTTGGATACTCCGCCTTTGTTGTTGAAAATTGCAATTGATTTCATTGTTTGCCCTCTTTCTGCACCTATGGTGCTTTTATTTTATCTGCCCTTTTTGTTTATAAGACATAGAAAATGGACGGTAGGGCAATACCGTCCATATGTGTTTGCAACCACACTCTATGCCGTTATTAATTCTCATGGAGAAAGAATAACCGTAGGTAATGTGTTAATTATAAGCTTCTCAATCTTTCTGGAACTCTCATTGCGCATATCATCTGTACAGTGTCCGTAAACATCAAGTGTGAATGAAGCAGTATAATGACCAAGATTATACTGCAGTGTCTTTATGTCAACTCCTGCTTTCAGTGCCATTGTAGCGTATGTATGCCGTAGATCATGGAAGCGGAAATGGCACATGCCTGATTTGCTGATGATTTTCTGCAAAGCATTATAGACTGCGCAATGTGTATAATGTGAGCCGTCAGCATTTACAAATACAAATTCGTTGCTTTTTCTCTCAGCTTTCAGCTTCAAGAGTATCTGCATCGCTGTCGGACAAAGATAAATCTTTCTTGATTTATTGTTTTTCAATGAACCCCATTCATAATGCTGTCCATGACCAGAAGCGTTTTTCCTTCTTATCAACTGTCTGTATACCTTTATGTAGCCTTCATCGAAATTAATACAATCCCAAGTAAGTCCGATAACTTCCCCTTCCCTGAGTCCACTGAAAAGCGTTATCAGATATAGGTATTCTTTGTCATGTCCTCGGATAGCTCTGATAAACGTTCTTACCTCTGACATAGATAATACATGGATTTCATTATGGGGGATTGACGGAAGAATAGCTCTATCGGCAGGATTATGTTCAATATAGTTATTGTTTTTTGCGGAAACAAGAGCTTTATGAAGCACTCCGTGAACATTTTTTATGGTTTTGGGAGATAAAGGAGCATCAATACCAACTCCGATCTTCATACTGTTAATAAAGAGTTGCACATCTTCAGCTGTGAGCTCCTTTAACAACACATTTCCCAGTACAGGCTTAATATGATGCTCTATTATGCTTTCATAGCTGCGGTAAGTGGTTGTTTTTATACCACCACAGTAAACATTAAGCCAATAATCAGTCCATTGTGCTATTGTATAGTTGTTTAGGTCTTTAGGTTTGGAAGGTGTGATACTTCTCATATAGCTTAGTACGTCGAATTTCTCGGTTTTATTCATAATTATTCTCCTTTTGTTGATATTGTTCTACAATATCATTATATCAAAAAATAAAATAACTGTAAAGCTCTTCGAATCCCATCTCCCACCCCAGAAGAATAGGCACTTTCTCAATCGAGGAAGTGCCTTTTTCGTTGATTTCCTACATTTTTCCTACGCTATTTTGCGATACCTGCAAAATCAAGGACGAATAAAGACGATAAAAAATCAGCAGAATAGTTCTTTCGTCCATCGGGATAACAGTTCTTCTGTTAAAGCGTCTTGACTAATATTTTATAGCTTGTTATAATATTATAAAAGATAAGGAGGTTCCTTATGTCGGATACAAGAGAACTACTGCCTGTTCTGCTTTCTGAGAAGAGCAGAAAGATCAAGGGCAGCATATATAACAGGATGCAGGTTGATTTCGCTTACAACTCCAACCACATCGAAGGCAGCAGACTAACCCACGACCAGACCAGATATATCTATGAGACACGCACTATCGACGGTACCGCTCCTGTCAACGATGTATTTGAAGCGGCAAACCATTTCAGATGCTTCGACTATATCCTCGACACCGTCAATGAGCCTATAACTGAGGACTATATAAAGCAGCTCCACCGTATGCTGAAGAACAGCGTTATGGAGGACGACACGGATTATGCAGTTATCGGCGACTATAAGAAATATCCAAACGAGGTAGGCGAAATAGAGACAGCTCTGCCGGAAGATGTCTCAGGTCTTGTACAGAACCTGCTCAGCAAATACGAAAGCAAGCCTTCTCTCGACCTGTATGACGTTGCTGAGTTCCACGCAACATTTGAGAAGATACACCCCTTCTACGACGGAAACGGTCGAATAGGCCGGCTTCTGATGCTGAAACAGTGCCTCGCTGACAACATTGTTCCTTTCTTCATCAACGAAGATGTCAAGCACTTCTACTACGTCGGACTAAAGGAATGGCAGTCGGACGAGAAAAAAGAACGGTTGATAGATGTATTCCTGTCCATGCAGGACGATATGAAGGCTATCCTTGACTACTTCCGTATCAGCTATGATAAAACCGAGCTTACAGCAAGAGAACTCATAAACAAGCATATATAAAACTTTGTCCCCGCAGCTGCGGGGACTTTCGTTTTTATTCATCATCATCGCCATTGAATAAGGCGGTGAAGCAGTTTGTGATATAGTCCATTTCAGTTTTCTTAGCTGAATCATTGGTGTGAATGTACACGTTAAAAGTTGTGAGGGAGTCTTCATGACCTGCATAGTCCTATATCTGCTTCATTGTAAACGCCGTGTTATTAGCGAGAAGACTGATGTGGAAGTGCATTAGTACATGAAATTGTAGATGCGGCAGATTGTTTACGTCAAGTAACTTTCTGAACGGAACAGTCACTGAGTCAGGCGTAATATGCGTACCTACGGCATTTACAAAAACAAAGTTCTTACTTACATCATTTGGTCATGATCATCTGTATACAGGTAATGAATCTATCAATCCTGCATCGTACTGCTGTATAGCAAGTGCGTCCATAGGTGTTATGCCGTCACCGGTATTATATACGTCAGCTTGTTTTATTGCTTCCTCACTTAGTGGATATTTGCTTGAATTGGCAATATACTGAAGTATAGCCAGAGCATCACCCAGATCAAGCTTACCGTTTCCATTTACGTCACCTGACGGTACAAATTCTTCCTGCGATGCAACGTATGATGACATATCCTCGGGTTTGGCGTTGAATATAACATTTGCATTGAATATGCTGTCGTTTCCATTTAATTCACTTGTATAATTATTATTACTTACACTTATACTCTGTTTCTTCTTTAAAGCTTCCCATTCTTCTTCAGTACCACCGTAATAAACTGTACTGAAATCATCGTTGATCACCGTTCCAAACGCAAAAGAACCTAATTTGTTTAAACCTTCAGGAATAAATATTTTAGTTATTTTATTTCCTCCGAAGAAAGCATTCGTACCGATTGTATCGATTGATTCAGGAATAATTATAGATTCAAGTGATGTGCAGCCATTAAAGCAATTATCAGGAATACTTGTTATACCATTCGGAATAGTGATTTCTTTTAGTGAAGAGCATCCTGAAAAGGCATCGTTTCCTATTTTTTCAACTGTTTCAGGGATAGAAATCTTTTTAAGGTTTTTGCAACCCTTAAAAGCAGAATAACCTATTGAGCTAATTGAATCATTAAGTTTAACCGAAATAAGCTCAGCACAATTATCAAAGGCTCTGTCCCCAATTTTAGTAACCGGACCGGCAAAGTTAATATTTTTTACACTGCAGCCACTAAACGCTCCATTTTCAATAATCGTTACAGATTTAGCGATATTTATAGTTTCCAGATTTGGGAAACGGTCCGGAGTTGTTTCACTCTGAAATGCAACAGTTGGTATTCTCTTTCCGCCAAGGATATTAATCGTTTTTAATGAGTTGGTAGTATTCGGAGAAGTGCTATTATAAATCTTGTACACATCTTCATATGCTCTATCATCAGGCGTGTTTACATTTTTTATATTAAATCCGGCAAAAGGAAGAGACAGTTCTTCTAACTTAGGACAATAGTTAAAAAGACCTTCTCCTATATTTTTATCCTCTGATTCATCCTCTGGTTCAATGATAGCTTTTGTCAAATTTGAGCATCCACTAAAGCAGCTGCCGCCAATAGTTTTGACATTTCCCGGAATATGAACAGATGTTATTCCTTCACAACCTGAAAAAGCTGATGTACCAATCTCTTCAAGAGCACTATTACCGGTAAGGTCGAGTTCACCTTCAAGTGAAGAACAATCTGCGAAAACCGAATTTCCTTCATCTACAGCAGCGCTAAAAGTACCAATAGCTGTCAATGATGGAGGCAGATCAATCGCTTTTTTGCCTGCATTTGGTGAACCTTCGTATGTTATAGATTTCAAACTGGTGCATCCCCAGAACGCACGAGCATCTATTCTTTCAAGATTTGCCGGAAGAACTACTGTTTCAATCCATTTAAAATTGCGAAAAGTATCTTTTTCTACAGCATTTCCCTCAAGTATAGTAATTTTCTTTAATGATTCCGGAACATTATTAGAGGCGTTTTCTCCAGCGCCAAAACAGATATATAGCATATTGTCAGCTTCAGGAATAGTCAATTCCTCTAAGTTTGAACAACTAAAAGCACACAATCCAATATCCGATGCATGAACAAGCGTTTTAATACTTGTAATTCCTGTGCAACCCGAAAAAGCAAATTCACCAATCTCTACAAGAGCACTATTACGAGTAAGATCAAGTTCACCATCAAGAGAAGAACAGTTTTTAAACGCACTATCGCCGATTGATTTTAATGACGGAGGTAGATCAATGGCTTTGTCTTTATTGGGTGAACCTTCGTATGTTATGGATTTCAGGTTTGTACATCCGCTGAAGGCAAATGAATCTATTGTTTCAATAGTTGCCGGAAGAACTACTGTTTCAAGATTTTCGCAATCTTTAAAGAGGTTTGCTCCGATATTGGTAATAACTTGTCCATTGTCAGGATCAAGATCTTCAATTACAACCTCTTTCAGATTATTTTTAATTATATCATTTTTAGAAAGCTGATTACTTTTCATATTACCATAACCAATTATACTCATATAACCATTACGGGAAAGAGTATAAGTTATATCGCTTTCAGGCAATTCTTCAACAGGCCATTTAGGAGTAGTTTTTGAGTTATTTAATCGACCATTTGCTACATTCTCTTCTTGTCCCTGTTTTTCATTAGTTGTAGTTAAAACAGTTGTAACAGTAGGCATTGTTACAGCAGATGTTACGGGCATAGTAGGATTATCGACTGTAACTGAATTTGATGATAGATCTACCATTACAGTTGTTCCAGCATTTTTTACTGTAAATGATTGCTCACCACTGGTTTTACCATCCTTGGTTTTATAACTGTATTGGTGGCTTGAATTTGGACGACAATACATATACGCCACAACACCAAGATCTGATGTAGACATATAAGCTTTTTCTCCATCAACTTGTATACTTTCTATATTATTCTGTTGATCGGTAGTACCGCATAGAACTAATTTGACTCTGCAATATTTGTGCGGGCACTCACCAAAACCAACTTCATTGAAGGCAAGTGAAATATAAGCATCGGGTAAATTGATATCAAATGATGGCGTGCTTACTTTTAAAGGTTGTTTTAAAATAAACGCATCAAAAACAATTGCTCCCTTAAAGAATAATTTACTATTAACTGTAAAACATGGAAATCCTCTTGCCGCACATTCATCAATAGTTCCATCAATTGGTTCATTATCAACAACAATTGGGAAATAGCATTTTTTTATTGTAAATATGTCATCAACGTTTTTTTCAAACAGATTCCATTTTGCATCTAACAAAGGTGCAGTCAACTCTAATCCTACTGAAGCTTCAGCACCCAAAGATGCAATTTTTTCTGATATAAATACTATTGCAGGTTTCAAATCTATTGTGATCGTTACAGTGCCTGCTACTTTATAATTAAATGCGGTTGTTTTCGCAACATTATCCGGAGTATTGGTTATTTTAAGGCCGCTTCCGCCGTCATAAGATGCTTTGATAGATGGTGAGAATTCACAAGAGACTTCAAACTCAACTTTGCCTTCAATTTTTAAAGAAGGTGAAAATATAACCTGTACTCCCATTATTGGTGTAGCACACCATAGATAAAACAACGGGATTTCGTTACTCTCTACCTTTAGCTTACCTGTAACTTTAGCTGAAACTGAAGCTTTTATCTCAATATCTATGGATAATTCTTTATATCTTTTATAAAAGTTGACATTAAGTGATGGAAGTTTCAATGACAATGTACCCTTTAATTCTAAATGATTATTATCAATTGCAGGGATTTCCAGTTTTTTCTCGCTTCCAAGTTGGATTTCTTGTTTTTCGGTTAAAGATAAATTCTTTTTAAAATTTTCCATCCATAAAGCGTAATCTACGATTTCATCTAAATTGTTAGACATAATAGCAGGTATCTGCTCTTCATCTTTAAGAATACTTATATTGAAATCATATGTTTCTATACCATTCTCTTCATGTGTTCCAATATAATCAATATCATCTTTATTTGTTTCTTCTATTTTCGTAACTTCAAAATCATCATTATCTGCATTTATTTTTACGAAATCAAACATATCTTCAGTATTATCGCCGCCTACAACGGTTGCTTTATTACCAGAGATGTTGATATCACTTAACGATACAGCTATTATATCTGTTTCATTCGGACGAACATAAAGGTAATCGCCTTCTTTTAAATTACGGATAGAATCATCGATATTATCAAAAACATAAGTATCATTATCGTAATCAGCTGATACAAGGGTATTGGAATCATCTGAACTATCTGCTATAACAGTTTTTTCGTTTAAAACGAAGAAATTTGTGGTTTCATCATCATCAAGATTAACTACATATGCTTCATCAAAATCATTAATTGTAGCCTGATACATTTCTTGCATGAAATGTGTAAAATGATTAAAGTATGACGCTTTACATAATTCATGGCCGCTATAATCAACAAGTACTGCCCTTACATTAAAGAATTCCGGAAGCTCATTTACATCAACACTTAGTTCCGTAAGCACATTACAACCTTTACTGCTTTTCGATTTGAGGTCTATTTTGTTTGATTTGTTATCCTCATCAATAAATGATACAAGAATCTCACAATCTAAACTTTGAGATGAATATACAGTAATCTTTCCTGTATTAAGATCAAAATTCAGATCAGATACTTCGAACACTTTTTCAGAAAAAGAAGTTGACAACGGTTGTATTCCTTCGGCTTCTTTTTCAGAATAGGCGTCTCCGATCATTTTTCCCAGTGAATTTGATCCTTCAACTGACAACTCCGATTTTTGAATAGTTCTGTCTGAAGGTGTGTTTTTTTCTGTAACGAGTGAATTAAGATTACCCGATACAGCTGCGGAGACAAGAAGCGAGGCGCTTAGAGCTCCTGCGATCAGTTTTTTTAACATATAATTCCTCCCTAAATACAAATATACATTAATTATATCATGAAAAATCATACTTGTCCATTGTGCAATTGGACAATTTATTTAATCATTTTAAAATGATGCTTGATCAACAATTAAAAATTATCTTCAATACGTTATTTAAAACTGATTTTCAATTGCAAGGGAAATAAAAAACTGCGGCATATTATTTGTATTTTGTTTTGTTCATCAAGGCAATTCTCGTTCTGTGGCTGATTCTTTCAGTCGAGAGAGATATATTCGAATCTCCCACCCTCATGAAAATCCCTTGACTTATGTCAGGGGATTTGATTTTTATGAAAAAGCACTTCCTCAATCGAGAAAGTGCTTTTTGAACTATATAACGCATGAATTGTTATGTAAGAAGTCAGTTTTAATAATTGCTTTTTAAAATGTTTAGAATTTCATTCTTAGTGATTTTAATTAATTTTTCCATAATATAAACCGCTTGTTCAATTTCGTTTGAAGCGATTTCTGTAAATAGTACTCTACCTGTATGCCTCTTTTTATTATACTGCCTTACGTTAAATGCTTTTTCACCTATCTTTAATCCGTTGAATTGGTCTATAACTTGTGAAACAGGTTTTTCCAGCGAAGAGTTATAGCTTAATTCATTATCTAAACGAATTTGCAGACCGTTGTCATAGTACGTGAATTCATAATGGATACTTTTATAGTTATCATCTATAAGTATTTGCCTGTAATTTGCCGCAGATCCGTATAATGGCATATCAGGATGTTTTTTATCCCATATTTCACTTATCATGTTAAAAAAAGGTTGGAATTTTTCTTTGCTGTCCTCTGTTTTATTTGATTTTTCACTTGATTTTATAACTGAACTTGAACTATAAATATCAGTACCTTGATTTCTGTATTTTTTAATTTCAATAAGATTCAAATCAAAATCTGTGTGATCAGATAAAAATCTTGTTAATCTGCGTAGATTATCATTAGCGTCATCAACAGCAATTATCAAACGTATTGTTCCTGATTTCAGATTGTTTTCAATTATTCGCGGCAATTCAGCGCTATTATCCAATCCGCTGACTTCTTCACTTAACCTGTTATCTGTGACTCTATCAAGGTCATAATACGAATATTCTGATAATGTAGAAACATAATCGAAGATCTGAGCAAGCACTTCGCGTCTGCTTTCTGCATTTTTGGCAAGCTTTACTTCTACTACTGTGATGATTCCGGCAGGGGACATCATTAAAACATCTATTTTTCCGGTGGCTTTGAGGTGAACCTCTCTTTTGAGAAATATCAATTCTTCTGAATTTTCTTCATCAGTTATAAGGGCAGGTTTTTCCGCTATCAATTCTTGAAGTTCATATTCATCTATATATGGCGTAAGTGTTGCCATTTTGTTATTTGCTATGATCATATAGAATACCCTCCTCTACTATGTTCATTATATCAGAAATTGGAATTAAAGCAATAGGTTTCTTTAAAAAAGTGAAAGTTTGTTCAATAATAACTTATCATTAGGAGATTTGTTTCAATAACCATAGTCATATGTTTTATAAAACAGGAGCTTTATCGATCGAGAAAGTGCTTTTTAACTCAACGAATTTAATAAAAGCACTTGACAAATGATATAAATTAATATATAATACAACTCATAAAGTTACATTATTAACTTTAAATATGATGTAAAGGACTTGATAAAAATGAAAAAATTACTCAACAAACTTTCTGCGGTTGCAATAGCAGCTACTCTCTTTGGAATAGGCATTGCTGATTTCAAGCCTGATATGACCGCAGATGCCGCCTGCCAGCATCATTGTCAGAGATATGCAGGGTATACCGATGATTGGGATAAAACTTTCGTGGACATTTCTGGTTGTTATGTACGTCTTAAACGCGATGAATGGGTAATATGCTCTACCTGTAATAAGCCATTATTTAAAACAGGAGCGCACTATCAGGTGCTGGAAGGTAATGGGCTTATATTTGTCCAGTGGAAGTTCACTACATATAGCTATTAAATCAAGCTCGATCATATTGTTGTTTTTACAATTAAGAATACGCATAAAAATAAGTCCCCACAAAAGTGGGGACTTGTTGTTATCGGATCATTTCTTGAAGAACTTATCGGGACTGTCTTTTCCGCCTGTTGAGAGGTAGGAATAATACTGGAGAACTCCCGTTGCATCGGATGCGTCTATCTTATCATTGAAATCGACGTCTGCTGCAATTATCTGAGCATCTGTAAGTCCCGAAGGCTCACCTGTGGACATAGCGGAATAAGCTACGAGTATAGCGGTCGCATCAGAGGAGTTTATCATACCGTCCTCGTTTACGTCGCCCAGCGTATACTCGGGAGCAGCTTTTTCGGCAGCTGTGAGGGTGATATCGGCGATAGCGTATTCGCCGTTTCCTGTTGGCTTGTAATAGAATTGAACGAACTGTGCATCCTTCGTACTGAAAACGTACTGGATGTTTCCCATATCAGGTGTAAGAGTTATCTTATCATCTTGGACGCCGTCCTTGTAAATATAAAGTTCGGCGTTCTTGCCCTTTTCGTTGGAGTCAATATGACCTGCGTTGAAGTAGATATTGTCGATGTTTTCGGTGTTGAAGCTGATGTATCCGCCGTCGGAGCTGTATGCAGAGCTGAAAATAATGCCCTGTGTGAACTCTGTGCCGCCCATTGTGAATTTCTCAACCTTAGGACTTGCGCCGTTGTATACCTTTACCTTTGAGGAAGGGGTGAAGGCATCCTTAAGAAATTCCTGGGTGTCGGCATATTCTGGGGTAACGTACTTATAAGCCGGAGCCTTGCCGTCAGCCTTGAAGTTTGCTAAAGCGTAATCGCCGCCGCCTTCGCGATTAAGGACGAAACGTGCGGTTTTTGCGGAAGAAACATCTATACTGCCCTCGCTGACAGGCATCTGAGGATCGAGCTCATAGGTTTCGGTCTCGGCGTCATCAAGATAGACTGTAAGAGTACCTTTTTTAAGACCGCTTCCGTCGACGTGTCCCAGATCCCATGAGAGTTCCTTGATGTTCTCTACGTTATATGTAATGTATGAAACATCCGAGCTGTATGAACCGTTGAAAACGATACCGTCGTAGTAAACTCTGCCGTTCATTTCATAGGCGCCTGCCTTGCCGTTGCCGTTCTTGACAGTGACCTTATTTGAATTGAAGCCGCTGTCGAGGAAGCTGCTTGTCTTATCGTAGGTCGGTACTATATGATCGAGTGCGGTTGGATTTCCGTCCACTGAGATATCCATGAGAGCAGCCTGAACTGACGGGCTGGCAGGCTGATAATCAAGACGCACTTCCGAAGCATCGCTTACGTTGAGCAGGTAGCCTTCAATGATCGGCATATTGCGTGATACTGCGATCTGCTCTTTAAGTACATTATCATAGTATACAAGGATGGAACCGCTTCCCGTGCCTGTATTATCGATGCATCCGATTGAGAACAGCAGTTCGTTTACGTTCTCGGTATTGAAGATTATCCTTCCTGCATCAGAAGAATAGTTTGCGTTGAAAACAATTCCCTGGTAGTATGTTCTTCCGTTTACGTTGAAGTTGTTTGCTTTGCTGTTGCCTGTATATTTTGTCACCTTATAGGAATCGTATCCGCTGTCGATGAAACCGCCAGATTTTTCATATTCGGGAACTGAATGCTGTTCGCCTGCTGCAAGTGAGTCTACATGGAGATCGCCGAGACCGATGTCTACTTTTCCCTCTCTTACGGCTTCAAACCTGAGAGTTTTTGCATCCTCGGGGATATCCAGTGATATCTGCTGGATGCCGCTGTGGCTTACGGGATACTTATCGATGAACTCCTCGTCCACGTATACATTGAGTGTAGCTTCATTCTGACCGTTGTTGTCTATCTGTCCCAGATCAAACGATACCTTGCTGACGTTCTCAACGTTGAAGGCTTCGTTGGAAACAGTTGAACTGAAGCTTCCCTTCAGAACGATACCCTGATAGTAGCTCCTGCCAGCCATGCTGAAGCTTTCGGACTTGTCACCGCTTGGAAAGTCCTGCTGTTCTTTGGCATAAAATCTTCCTTTGATAAAAGCTGCGGTATCTGTGTATTCGGGAACATCGTGAGATAGTGCGGGAGCTGCACCGTCAACGATGATGTCTCCTAAAGCGTATTCGCAGCCTCCTGTGGCTTTTGCGACCAGTTTAAGAGTTGAAGCTCCTGAAACGTCAAGGTCTTTATAATCCTCGGGAGTCATGTTCCACTTAAGCGGAACAGAATCATAGAGCGCATCATCAAGGTATATTTCAAGTGTTCCTGAGGAGGTGCTGCCGCCGTCTACATGTCCGGTTGTCCATGATATGGTCTTTGCAGCTGATACATCCAGTGATACTGTACATGTAGAAGATGAATAAGGCATGGACATATCAACGCCGTTATAGTATGTTCTGCCGCTCATTTTAAAGGACTGAGTACGGTCGCCCTTATAGTAGAGCTTTACACGTCCGCTTGAAGCTGTTGATGTTTCAGCGGCTGACAGCATATCATCCGAAGTTCTGTCCGCAGCAGATGCTATTATCGCACTTCCGCCGAACATAGGCATATAAACTGCACCAGATGAAAGAAGCATAGCACCTGACATAAGTATTGCTGCTGCTTTATTTGATCTCATATTAATCATACCTCCGTATAGTTGTTGTGGTTGTGGTTGTGGTTGACCTTTTCAGGGGGTTATCCCGAGAAAACATATTGTTATTATACCATTACAGGCTATTTATGTCAATTGACGGGCGGACGGGGATAAGCTCCGTTCGGTAAAACAAATGCTTTTGCGTTGGCTTTATTTTTTTCGTTTTTTTCCGTAAATCAGTTCTGCAAGTTCTTCTTGTGCGATAAACTCCGAAGGGCGGATGAGATCGGGGTTTTTGCGAAGTTTACTCTGCAGAGCTGATTTCAGGAAGCCAAAAGTTTTTTTGCCATAGGAATAATACTGAGGATCATTATCGTATATGGATTCGGCATCAAATTGCGGCGTTTCAGGCTTTTCTTTTTCATTCTGATGATTGTACATACGCTTTATACTTGAATCTTTTGCTTTTTCATATGCTTCTTTTATGGCGTTTGAGATAAACTCATCATCCAGTTCAGGATAGCAATATTTTATATGTTTATGATTTACGAATACAGATTCAAGATCGCATCCTTTGGTAAACCATACACTTATCTTGTTTTTTATTCCCTTCTTATTGAAACTGCTTTTGAAAGCCTCCTGTTCATAGGCATCGAGATAATCACGGTCTCTGTGTACGATGACCTTCAGTTCAGGGTTGAAACATTCAATGAGTTTCTGAGCAGTTATTATATTATCTGTTTTGGAACAGCCAAAGTAAGGAACTATCGCCGCTGATTCGGGTGATATGCCCGATGATTTCAGAATAGCTTTAAGATATCCTGTTTGTGCTGTTTTTTCATCCTCTGTAAAAATCACACATTCAAGATCGGGAGATAAAAGTTCTTCAAGATTGGTTTCGCCAATATCCTGCAATACGGTTATGAGTTCTTTATTTGAGCTTAGATCCAGTTTTTTTGCGGTTTTGCCGTGATTTATCCAGAATACAGATGTGTTTTCTGCATTCTGTGCCTTTTCAAGAATGTGCCTTGAATGAGTTGCGATAAGTATCTGAGTGCCTTCGCTATCGGAATATTCCTTAAGGAGGTCAAACAGTTTTTTCTGGTTCAGAGGGTGAAGGTGTGTGTCGGGTTCGTCCAGAATCAGTATGGAAGGAGTGAAATAGCTGATATACGAAAATATCTGTATTATCTGAAGCTCACCTGTGCCCAGCATATCAAGAGGGATTTTTATATCGGGCGAACCTTCTTTGCTGACCTCTGCATAAACGTTTATCGTCTCGTCCGTTTCGGGACAAAAGCTTATATTGATAGTATGATCGGGGTAAAAGCTGCCGAAGCTTTCCGTAAACGATTCCCATTTACTTTTATCTTCGTCTTCGTGCAAAAGCCATAGGATGTTCCTGAGATACAGGTTTGAATCGCCTCTTGTGGCTGATTTCAGCACCTTTGCTTTTGCGGTAAATTCCTCTGTGAGCGGCAATCCCGAAAGCCCTGTAATATATACACAATACGGAGAAGTGTCGCTTTTTATGGCATCGAAAAACGCAGTTCTGCTGATAGAGGCTTCAAATGAATTATTTATCTTATGACCGAGAGTTATATCGGTCTTGGAATCTTCTGTTGAAAAAACAAAATCTGCTTTATTTTCATTTGGAAGGTCATTTTCTCTGATAAGCGAATTCAGGTCGCGGGTAGGGGAGTACATAAATGCGGATGCATCGGCACAGAAAGTCAGCTTTTTCTCAGCAAAAGTATCGCTTACGTATCTGTTGGCGGTCTGAGCGACTCCGATAGCAAATTGAACAGCCTGTAATATGCTTGATTTGCCTGCGTTGTTTCCTCCCACAAGAACGTTGATCCTGTCGAGTGATAATTCTATTTCGGGAATGGATTTGAAATTGCATATCTTAACTTTAGTTATGCGGTTCAGTTCATAGGAAGGAATAATACTGATATTGTCCAATTTTTCGCTGACAGGTGCATTTCCGTGATTTATATGTACGTTTGGCCTTTTATCCAGCCTCAGCATTTTAACTGTGGACAGCATTGCGGGGGTAGCATTATCAAGATTGAGTACCAGCTGTCCGTTTTTGCTTCCGCGGATGAGTTTTTGGTATTCTTCGGAATAAGGGTAAAGCAATACGATATTACCGTTTTCATCATATGGTAATTTCCTGCCTTTAATAATATTGCATTCTTTACAACACAGGATAAGATTATCTTTATCAGTTGCTTTTTCCGGATAGAGTGATATGGGGAGAAAACAATCTATCGTAGCATTACTTGGATATAGAGGTTTCTGACAATAAGCGCAGAAGGCTCCGTGTTCAATCAGCAGTTCTTCTTTTACTTTCTTGTAGTTTATTTTTGGTATCATGGTATATCCCTCCGATCGTATCAGAAAAGCGTAATATTATTATATAATGCCTGAGCATATAAAGTCAAGAAACGCTTTATTTTCGGTAAAATGGAGAAGTCCCCGAAATTTTGGGGACTTCGTTATCTGAAAGCGAAAATAGTATTATTCTACAGATATGATATAGTAGTATACAGGCTGTCCGCCGCTTACGAGCATTACCTCTATCTTGTCGCTGAGCTTGGACTGTAAAAGCTGCTGCATCTGCTCTGCATTTTCTGCGGTAACGTCTGCGCCGTAGATAAGGGTTACATATGAAGCGTCGCCCTTTGTAAGCTTCTTGACGAGCTTGAGAGTAGCCTTGTTTATATCCTTTTCGGTGAACGAGAGCTTACCGTTATCAAGTGCGAGTATCTCGCCCTCCTTGATAGGATGTCCCTCGAATTCGGAATTCCTTGCTGCAAAGGTTATGAGTCCTGTAGAGACTTTTTCAAGAGCCTTTGTCATGTTTATGCGGTTATCTGCAAGGCTGAGGCTGTCATCGAAAGCAAGCATAGCCGAGATGCCCTGCGGTATTGTTCTTGTCTGAAGAACGCATACGCTCTTGTCTGTGAGCTTGACTGCCTGTTCAGCGGCCATTATGATGTTTTTATTGTTCGGAAGAACGAATACTGTCTTTGCAGGTGTTGCAAGTATAGCACGGAGTATATCATCGGTAGAGGGGTTCATAGTCTGTCCGCCCTGTACCACAACATCGGCGCCGAGGTCGGTGAACATAGCTTCAAGACCGTGACCTGCTGCAACTGCAACGAATCCAAACTGCTTCTCGGGCATTGCGGGAGCAAATCCGTCCTCGAGCTGTTTAGCCTCTTTAACGCGCTTTTCGTGCTGTATACGCATATTCTCTATCTTCGGCTTAGGATCGTTGATGAAGCAGCCGAATTCCAGTGCCTTCTGTAAAGCCTTGCCCGGGTTATCCGTGTGTACGTGTACCTTTATGATCTTTTCGTCATCAACAAGTACAACGCAGTCACCTATAGTTTCAAGGTAAGCTCTGAGCTTGAAAGGATCGGGACAGTCCTCGTGCTTTTCAAGCATGAACTCTGTGCAATATGTGAATGTTATATCGTCATCATACTGGCTTGCTGCTGCACGGAAGCTGTCAGCGGACTTGTCATCCGATTCTGTACCCTCGGCGGGTTCTGCGATAGCACCGCCGTTGAATACCTCGTACATAGCCTTGATTATTATAGTGAAGCCCATGCCGCCTGCGTCAACAACGCCTGCTTTTTTGAGCTGAGGAAGCATTTCTGTGGTCTGTGCCAGAACTTTTTCGGCCTCATCGCAGACTTCCTTCCAGAAAACGATGTCATCGTTAGTTGAAAGAGCAATTTCCTTTGCCTTTTCAGCCGCACATCTTGATACAGTGAGGATAGTACCCTCTACAGGCTTCATAACTGCCTTGTAAGCGGATTCAACTCCGAGAGCAAGCGCATTTGCGAAATCCTCGCAGCCTGCCTCGCTGAGGTCGGAAAGACCTTTGGAAATACCGCGGAAAATAAGCGAGAGTATAACTCCCGAATTTCCTCTTGCACCGCGGAGAAATGCAGAAGCTGCCGCAGAGGCTGCCTCTGATATATCAACGCCGTCGGGGAGCCTTTTAAGCTCGGCAACGGAATTTCCTATAGTCATCGACATATTTGTACCCGTATCACCATCGGGAACGGGATATACATTCAGTTCGTCTACTTCTCTTTTCCTGTTGTTCAGAGTTATGGCAGCTGATATTACCGCATCTCTGAATAATGCACCATTTATCACCTTTATAGCCTCCCACTTTTTCAGTTATTCATATCGTCAACATACACGTTGACTTTGTGTACATCGATACCCACTGCCTCTTCGACAGTAAAGGTAACTTTGTGGGTTATGCTGTTAACTGCAGCGGCGATATTTGTGCCGTAGGTGACTTTGATATGAAGATCGATCACAAGTCCGTCCTCTTTATCGGTGCGTATCACTACTCCCCTGCGTTTAAACAACTTTCCCTTTGTTATCGACGAAACAGCGGAGCGGAATGTATTAACATTGCATACGTCAGCAACGCCGAAACAATCGCAGACTGCGTGGCGCACGATCTCTGTGAGGTAATTTTCCGAAACAGAAATTTTTCCTATGTGATTTTCCAATGTTACCATATTGCGAGCACTCCCTTTTCTAAATTTCTATATACACTTTTATTATACCATAAAAGCGAAGCGTTATGGTATAATTGCCCGATATGCAGGGAGCAGATCCCTGATCTGCGTATCTGCAAGGGCATCAGGATAATGTATAATGAATGTTTTGCATTCATTATACCATAAATATTTTGCTTTTACAAGAGGTGAGAACTACTTTTTTCACACTGATGAGAATGAACTGAGGCACAGGCGAAGTTAATAATTTTAACGTTGAGCGGTGCGATGTATGTTAACTGCTCACAACTTTAAAAAGTTTAAAAATCTTAAATCTGACCATTTCTTGCGATTGAAGGCTCGGGACATTAAGTCGAAATTACCCTAAGTTAACGAAAAAAACGGAGTTCTGATGCTCTGTTTAGTGACATTTGTAACTGATAATTGTGACTTTTGTAATATTCTCGTTAAATTTTCCAAAAAGTAGTTGAAAAAATGACTGGAGTATGTTATAATTACTATCGAAGGAGGGATCATTGTAATGAAAATCGCAATTTGTGACGATGAGCAGATCTTCCGGGACACCCTTTACAAAAAGCTTGTTAAGTATAACAAGACCTTCGAGATAAAGGAATTCCGCACCGGACGTGAACTTATCGATTCACGGATTAAGTTCGATATCATATTTCTTGATATCGAAATGCCTGAGCTCAATGGAATGGACACTGCCAAAAAGCTCAGAAAACTGTCAGTCGGTTCTATCATTATTTTCCTTACGAGCCATATCGAATGCATACAGGATGCGTTCAAGGTTAAGGCCTTCAGATTCCTTTCAAAGCCTGTTCAGGAAGATGCTCTTAATGAAGCTCTCGAAGAAGCAGAGAAAGAGATAGTCGGACAGGAAAAAATAGTGATAAACCAGAAGGGCAAGATCTTTGAACTCAGCGTTCCCGATGTAATGTACTTTGAAGCCTTTGGCGACGGCACATATGTCTATGACAACAAAGATAATGTTTATGAGTGTACAGTCGCACTGAAGGAATGGGACAAACGTCTTGAAGGAATGCCGTTTTTCAAGATACACAAGTCATACATAGTGTCCATGATGTATGTAAGCAGCATAAATAATAACGTCCTCCGCCTTGAGGGTGTTGATCAGGATTTCACGATCAGCAGAAGAAATATTACCCCCTTTAAGGACGCTTACATGGATTTCGTGAAGAATAATTCACGCGTTATATAAGGAGGATAAAATGTTAAGGATATTGTTTACGATGGGAGATTGCATCAGGATTATCCTGATCATAACCGCAGCGCTGAACTATAAGTTTGTGCGCTCATGGAAACCGATCGTTTTGGGAGCGGCGTCAGCGATAGGGTATCTTGTGGCTTCGTATTTGTCTCCCGAAAATGTGGATCTGTTTAATTTCATTCTTGGTATGCTTACTATAGTTATTTGCTCTTTGGCTGTAGAAGGCAAAAAGAAACTGATCTTTACTGCGGCGGTATTTTTCATTATTTCAATGGTTGATGAGTCGTTGTTCTTTGCGGCAAGAAGTATAACAGGCATTCCTTATGCGGAGCTTGCGACCGGCGAACTATACCAGATCGTTATAATGTCAATTTCTTTTATAATATTCTTTGCAATTGCTATGATACTCAGAAAAGTCAATTTGAAAACATCCGAAAAACCGGATTTAAAGAATTCAAATTCTTTTTACATAGCAATGCTGTTTGTAGGTTCTATTGTTTCGCTGCTTTCTATATCAGCCTATAATTATAAAAGCGGACACAGCTCGATATCGTTGTTTGTGATAAGCCTTCTGGTGCTTACTCTTTGCGGATTTTTTGTTTATAATAATGCTTCAAAGAAGTATTACCAGAATACTACCAGAATGAATGAGAAGATAATGACTGCTCAGAAGGAATACTATGAAAGTCTTCTTGAAAGAGAGAGCGATACAAGAAAATTCAGACATGATATCAACAATCACATGTTCTGTATCAAAACGCTTATCGATGAAGGAAAATATGATGAAGCGGAACAGTATATTAACGGCATCGATAATAAAATGGGCAAATTAAAAACCAAATATTCAACGGGAAACAGTCTCGTTAATGCTATTGTTAATGATATTGCAGGCAAGTACGATGGGGTGGAACTTGACTGGAAAGGCCTTGTGCCCGAAGACCTTAAAATATCAAACATGGATGTATGTATTATATTCTCTAATCTGCTTGATAATGCATTCTGTGCGGCATCAGGCTGTGAGAAGGAAAAAAATGTTGCTGTAACTATAAAATCAGTCGCAAACAGTCTTGTCATGACGATCAAGAATAACATCTCTGCACCTATCAGGACCAAAGACAGCAAGCTTATAACTTCCAAGCCCGATAAAAAGAACCACGGACTTGGTACTATGAATGTAAAAGAATGCGTTGCCGTAAATGGCGGAAGCGTTGAATATAGCTATACTGACAGCGATTTTACTGTCGATGTGGTCCTTCCGAACGTTGTCGAAATGTGAACCGAAAAATCGGTTTCATCTACCGTTTAACCGAAAAATCGGTTTCACCTACCGAAAACCGGAAAATTATTGAAAATCGGCTTGGCCTATGGTATAACTTACACATAAGGTCAAGCCGATTCGGTTTTGACAATGATGGAAATGATGTAATAAAGGAGAAATTATTATGTTTAGTACAACTATAGCAACTTTAGGTGTTTGTGCTACAGCTGCATGCGGTGCAGTTACACAGGGATGTCAAGGCATATTTGCGATTTTTTCTCGTTGGTTTTAAAAACTGATTAATATTTGAAAGCATTTATAAAGGAGAATTATTATGTTTAGTACAACTATAGCAACTATAGGCGCTGTTGGTGCAGCTTTATGCGGTGGAACTTTAAGTGATTGTCAAGGCATATTTGCGATTTTTTCTCGTTGGTTTTAAAAACTGATTATTATTTGAAAGCATTTATAAAGGAGAAATTTAAGATGAACAGATTAGCATTGTTACCGTTAATAGATTCGATCGGAATTTTAGCAATATTCTTTATGAATCGCTGATATTGAAAGACGAATTTTGTTTAACTGACTAAACAGCCAATATTATCAATAATTATTATAGAAATGAGGAATTATCATGTTTAAACTTGTTATCAGTACCTTAAATCAGCCTACTGTTTGCATAGGCGGATTATTCGGGTTCTTTTTTAAGTAATTTTTGATTGGAGAAATAGTTATGAATATCACAGAAAACAACACATATGAAATGACTAATGTTATAAGCTATCGCGGAAAGGTTACTCAGCAGCAGCTTAGCGTTATCATGAACGAAATAAATACTATCATACAGGAAAAAGGTGCTTCAAAGACAGGTCCTAACGTATCTGCAACTTTTGCGGTTGAGATGGAAGGCGGACAGCCTGTAATGGACGTTGAGATACTTGTACCTGTTGACAGAGAGATAAGTCTTCCTTCCGGCTACAAGTTCAAGCCCTTATTCCGTCTTTGCGATGCTGTAAAGATCAGACACGAGGGTAATCCTGCAATGCTTCAGAACAGCGTAAATGAGCTTATGGGTTATGTCAGGAACAACGGACTTACTCCTATAACACCCGGCTACAATGTAACTATCAAGGAGCCTACAGGTCCAAGCGATGCTGACGGACTTATCGTTGATATGTATGTTGGAGTAACAAGGAGCGTTCTCTGATACATGGATAATAAGACCATAAAAATCTCGTCTGTAGTCCTGATGATAGCAGGTGCGGCGGCTGCGTTTTTCGTTCCCT
The DNA here is from genome assembly GCA_900119535.1 of Ruminococcus sp. XPD3002. Taxonomy (GTDB): domain Bacteria; phylum Bacillota; class Clostridia; order Oscillospirales; family Ruminococcaceae; genus Ruminococcus; species Ruminococcus flavefaciens_H. The sequence continues at coordinate 54,614 of FPJT01000017.1, read as the reverse complement.
TCTTTACCTATATTTTCTCGGGAATGAGTATGTACATGACGGTAAAGGCTGAAACAGGAGTTAAACGCAAGATCCTGATCGCAATAAATGTGGCTGCTCTTATTGCGGCAGCAGTATTCCAGTTCTTACAGATGAAAAATAGCGTGAACTGATGTCTGAATGGTCTGTGTATCGATCCGATGCGGCGCAGCGAGCGTCGGCTGAGAGTCTGATCCTCTCTGCTGCCGTATCGGTCATATATGAACCGGCACCTTCAGGCGTAATTTTATAAAACTATATCCTATTTTACATATATGAAAATAGGCTTTAATGCTGTGCATTTTTATACCTCGTTAACAACTGCATATCTTTTTGCAGTGTGCCGTTGTTAATGGGATATACCCATTGATCTCCTGCGTAGCAGGAAAACAGTATTTTCTTAACGGCGATCCTGCTGAAATACAGCAGCCGACCGCTTGAATGGAGGATTAAAAAATGGAAAATGTAATGAACAGCTTTTTCACAGCGCTCTCTCCCGAAGAGACAGCTTCAGTATCAGGCGGTACATCTATCGTTAAGATAGGTCTTCCCAAGATACCACCTGTAAGATTTGACCCTCCGCAGCCATGCGGATTCAGCCGTGTTAACGGTTTCAGATACAGAACAAGGTTCTGATCGGTAAAAGTATACTGGTCCTGCATCTTGCGGTGCAGTAAGGTATAAATCTATCTATTACAGGAGGCAGAAATGAAAAAGTGTTTCACTGAACTTACTAAGGCTGATCTTAGAAAGATCAATGGCGGTATCAATAGCAATGTCGTTAAGCAGACACAACTGAGCAATGCGATTGTTCAGATGATTCTTAAGTATCGTCGCAAGTGATCACAGGGACTTTCGTAGATGATCGGCCGTCTTATACAATATAAGGAGAATGAATTATGAAAAATGTCGAAAATAATTTTGCGGAGCTCTCTGAGAACGAAGCTATTGAATCTTCCGGAGGATCAGTCGGTAATGATGAGACTGTCATTTTAGTGCCGCCTGAGGAATACTGGATAACTCTTAAGCTTATCCAGATGCTTTTATTTTAATTTTATAAAGGAGGAAAGAATAATGAGCGATTCAAAGTTTACTGCTCTTACAGCAGATGAGATCGTTGAGATCGATGGTGGAACGATCGATTATCGCAGGCTGTGGATGATATTATTCCCAAGCAGGACATCGTATACATCAAGCGGCAGATCTCATACTTCAAGCGGTTCGCATTCACATTCAGGTGGCGGAAGTCGCTGGTAATTCCCGGCTCTGTTGCCAAGATGGAAATAGAGAAAAATAGAATAAACTAAAAAAAGCAAATTATCGGTACGGCGAAGTCTGTCCCGATGAAAATAAAGAAAAACATAATGAACTAAAAATGTCGGGACGGCAAAGTCTGTCCCGCTGAAAAAGAAAAACAAAAATAATAAAAAGGAGGAAAAGCATAATGAACAATACACAGTTTACTGCTCTTACAGCAGAAGAAATGACAAACATCGACGGCGGAAACATTTATTGGGATATAGCAAAGATCATAATCAAAACTGCTGTTGATATTGTTATAAATCCTAAAAAGCCGTACGGCTGCTTCTGATCAAAGAAATAAAGAAAAACATAATGAACTAAAATGTCGGGACGGCGAAGTCTGTCCCGCTGAAAAAGAAAAACAAAAATATAAAAATGGAGGAAAAATATAATGAACACAAATAAGAATTTTACAGAACTTTCGACAGAGGAAATGAACCTTATCGAAGGTGGAAAGATTAATTGGCGCCGTGCAGCTGCAGCAGCAGGCATAGGTGCAGGCATTGGTGCTCTTACCTGTAATCCTGCTGGCGTAGTTTGTGGTGCTGTAGTTGGTTTTACAACTTATGTGGTTTACAACCACTAATCTAATAGGAGGAAAAGCATAATGAACAATACACAGTTTATTGCTCTTACAGCAGAAGAGATGTTCAATCTTGAAGGCGGAATGATTCTTTTTCCGTTTTATCCAAAAAAGCCATCCGGCGGTAGCTCAAAGCCATCAAAGGGTATATATTGGCCTCTTATAATACTTGCATAAGATAAAAACACAGAAAAACATAATGAACTAAAAAAGTCGGGACGGCGAAGTCTGTCCTGATGAAAAAGAAAAACAAAAATATAAAAATGGAGGAAAAGCATAATGAACAATACTAAGTTTACTGCTCTTACAGTAGATGAAATGACAAACATCGACGGCGGAGCTAACATAAAGACTGCAATCAAGGTAGTTAACACAGCTATTGCTGTTGGCTATGCTATTTATAAAGTTGTAAAGAGTATGCCTATGCCCGGTCCTATCGTTTATCACTGATAAAAGGAGTAATGCTCATGAACACTAACAAGTATTTTGCAGAGCTTGATGCTCAGGAAGCTCTTGAACTCAATGGCGGAGCTATTTTAGAATTCAAGACACGCACTGTAACACAGGGTTCAACAATATATTATTACCTTGATACATATCTGCTTGGAAAGCGTATAGATACAGCTCTCTTATTTAAAATAGGCAGATAAGTTAAGTTGTTTTCAAGTATATACTAATGAAAAAAGCGTCCGATCGGGCGCTTTTTTATTTCCTCAACCGAAAAATCGGTTTCACTGACCGTTAACCGGAAAATTATTGAATACCCAGATAAGATATGGTATATTATGATTACAGTAAATCACACAACAAAAAAATTGATTCAGGAAGTGATCTTAATGAAATACTATTGCGTAAAACAACATGATATTACAGACTGCGGAGCTGCTTGTCTGGCAACCATCTCGAAGCAGTACGGACTCAACCTTTCAATCTCTAAGATAAGAGAGGTAGCCGGAACCGATAAGCAGGGAACAAATGCTTACGGTATGATAAAGGCAGCTGAAGAACTTGGATTCAGCGCTAAGGGAGTTAAGGGTGATCAGAATGCATTCTTCTCTGAGTTTCCTCTTCCTGCAATAGCTCACGTAGTTGTAGACGGAAGTCTTCTCCACTATGTAGTTATTCACAAGATAACAAAGGATCAGGTCATCGTAGCGGATCCCGGAAAGGGAATCGTAAAGTATAAGCCTGAGGAATTCTTCAAGCAGTGGACAGGAGTTCTGATACTTCTCGTGCCAACAACAAAGTTTGAGAAGGGCAACAAGAATAAGGGAGTTCTTTCAAGGTTCTTCAGTCTGATGTTCCCACAGAAGAGACTTCTTATAAACATCTTCCTTTCGTCGCTTCTCATTACGGCATTCGGAATACTGGCGTCGTTCTACTTCACGTTTATCATGGATGACATAGTCCCGAATTCGTTGAAAAAGAGTCTTGTGACGATATCCATAGGAGTTGTGGTCCTATATTTGTTCAAGGCGCTGCTGGAAGCCTTCAGAACGCACCTTATGATCCACCTCAGTCAGAAGCTTGATATACCGCTTATACTCGGTTATTACCAACATGTACTCGGACTTCCCATGAACTTCTTCGGCACAAGAAGAGTTGGTGAGATCGTTTCAAGATTCATGGATGCTTCTAAGATAAGAGATGCTATTTCAAGTGCAACTCTTTCGATCATGATCGATACACTTATGGCTCTGGTCGGCGGATTTGTACTTTACACTCAGAACCACACACTTTTCGCTATAGCAGTTGTACTCGTCGCAATTTATGCGGTCATCGTATTTGCTTTCAACAAGCCTGTAAAGGAATTCAATGAAAAGCAGATGGAAGACAACTCACAGCTTACTTCTTACCTCGTTGAGTCACTCAACGGTATTGAGACAGTTAAGGCATTCCACGCTGAGGATAAGGCTCAGGCAAAGACAGACAAGCTCTTCGTCAAGCTCCTTAAGAGCGTATTCAAGGGCGGAATGGTAATAAATGCACAGTCAACACTTACAGGTGTTGTATCAACTATCGGAACAACAGTTATCCTTTGGGTAGGTGTTGCAAGCGTACTTAAGGGCGACATAACACTCGGTAACCTCATCACATTCAATGCACTTCTTGCATACTTCCTTGATCCTGTCAAGAACCTCATAAACCTTCAGCCGACAATGCAGACTGCTATCGTTGCAGCTGAGCGTCTTGCTGAGATTCTCGATCTTGAACTTGAAAAGGATTCGGACGATCAGAGAAAGCTCAATCCCGAGTCTCTCAACTATCCTATCCGCTTCGAGAACGTAGACTTCAGATACGGCACAAGAAAGCTCGTACTTGAAAACATCAACATGACTATCGGCGCAGGCGAAAGGATCGCCCTCGTAGGTGAGAGCGGTTCAGGTAAGACAACACTCTCAAAGCTCCTCATGAACTTCTATCCATGGGAGAAGGGTGAGATCTACATCGGCGACTATAACCTCAAGGACATCAACCTTGAATCACTCAGAAATAAGATAGCTTATATATCACAGGATATATTCCTTTTCAGCGGTACTATCCGCGAGAACCTCGAGCTTGGCAACGAGGATGCTACTATGGAAGAGATCATCGAGGCATGCAAGCTCAGCAAGGCTGACGAGTTCATCAACAAGCTCCCTCTCAGATACGACACAATGCTCGAAGAGAACGGTGCTAACCTCTCAGGCGGTCAGAAGCAGCGTCTTGCAATTGCAAGAGCACTCCTCAAGAAGCCTGATATCCTCATCATGGACGAGGCTACAAGTAACCTTGACTCGATCACAGAAAAGGCTATCGAAAAGACTATCAACAATCTTTCAAGAAACATCACAACTATCATCATCGCACACAGACTCAGTACTATCATGCGATGCGACAAGATATTCGTTATGGAGCAGGGCCACTTCATCGAGCAGGGTACTCACGATGAGCTTATCGAGCAGAAGGGCAGATACTACAAGCTCTGGAAGGATCAGCTCCCCGAGAATATCACAAATATCAGCGAGGCAGTTGCAATACCTGCTTCAGATGAGCAGGAGGCTCAGGCAGCGGATGTGGAGAGTCATGAGACCACAGTGTTTTGCCCCCAATATCCGTTTCTCGTAAATACAGGCATTCAGGAGGATTAATATGAAAGGCATAGTTCTTGATCTTAAGGATATTTCAGACAGCCGCGAAGTTATGGAGAGCAAGGAAGCTCCCGGAATCCGCTGGTTCATATATATAGTTCTTGCAGTTTTCATCGCTGCACTGGGTTTCTCATTCTTCTCTGAAGTTGATGAATACAGCCGTGTTACAGGTGAGGTAAGAACAGCAAGTGCAGCAGGCAGCGTAATGTCTGCCTCAGGCTGCAAGCTCAGCTCCATAAACGTAGAGGAAGGACAGTCTGTAAAGGAGGGCGATGTGCTCTTCACACTGGATTCCGATTACGCAGACGAGCAGAAATCGATACTCGAGGGCAAGCTTGAAAATTATGAGAGCGAACTCGATAACACAAAGCTCCTTAAGCAGTCTGTTGAAGAGAACAAGAATCTCTTCTCAAAAAGCGACGAGGATTCAAAGTATTACTACAGATACGAGCAGTATAAGAACGGCGTTCTCCTTTCTTCACAGGAGATAGAGCGTTCACAGCTCAACAACAGCCTTACATCAGAGGAAAAGACAAACACTCTTAAGACAACAGAGGACAGCATAAAGACAAAGAAGGATCAGCTTGCAGCTTACAGAGACCTTCTCGGCGCAGTAAGGAACGATACAGCTTATACAGGCAGCAGCTCACTTGCAGGCGCAGATTATTCAGATTATAAGACAAGCTATGACAAGGCAGCAAAGCTTGCAGAGCAGTACAGAACAGCTTACGAGGCTGCTGAGGGCAAGCTCGGTTCACAGGATACTGTTACAGCATTCCAGCTTGAATCAGCAAAGTCTGATGCAGACACAGCAGCAGCAGCAGTTTCTTCATGCCGCAGCTCTTACCTCTCCGACATCCGTACACAGATCATACTTCTTACAAATCAGATAGCTAACGATGCAAACGCTGACCATTCAGCTCTTGACAGCTACAACGAGCTTAAGACTGCAATTGAGCAGGGACTTGATTTCAGCTCTTCAAACCAGGCTGCACAGTCAGTATACAACAGCTACATCTCCGATATAACTTCACTCAGCGCAGACTACGAGAACAAGATGAGCGCTTATGAGGAACTCTACAATACTTATTCAGCACAGTCTACAGCAGTTTCACAGTCCGACGTGGACAGCGCAAGGATCGCTTACGAAAGTGCTCTTCTGGACGCTGATTCAGTAAAGAACGGATACATCTCAAAGATCAATGCAGCTATCGTTCAGCTTGAAGAAGAGATAAAGACTCTCGAAGCTAACAAGAAGAGCCTTGAACTCGCAATAAAGGGCGCTGATGATCTTAAGGAATACGAGAAGCTCTCAGGCGACAAGCTCAAGAATGAGGCTATCGTTTCACTTAACGCAGAGATCGACAGCATCAAGGAAAACATTTCATCAGTTGAAGCACAGCTTACAGAAGTTAACGAGACTATCAAGAACTCTGAGATAAGAGCTTCTATGGACGGCACAGTTACTCTTCTTGATGAGAGACACACAGGCGATATCGTTCAGGCAGGCGAGACACTTTGTACACTCGTTCCTGATACAGATTCACTTAAGGTCACACTTTATATCCCCGAAAATGAAGTTTCAAAGCTTGAAGTTGGTCAGAAGACCGAATACATGTTTGATTCTATCCCTTACACAGAGTACGGCAAGGTTACAGGCGAGATCAAGTCTGTATCAGCTGATTCTATCTCAAACCAGAACACAGGCATGAAGTACTATGTTGCACAGGCAGACCTCTCAGCAATGTCACTTGAAAACGGCAAGGGCGAGGTTCGTGAAATAAAGAACGGTATGCTCGTTCAGGGTAAGGTAATAAGCGGTTCAAAGAAGACTATCGTATGGCTTCTTGAAAAGATGAATCTTAAAGACTGATAAGGTAATTCCGGCATGATCAGCAGCGCAAAAAAAAGAAAAGCTGCTGATCTGCCTGAAAAATAAAGCTTTCAATATTAAAAAATGAAAGACACAATGAACGATTTCTACAATATTTCATTAAGATACAGCAAAAACTCCTGCGGCAACAGCTGCGGGAGTTTTTGTCATATATGTCGGTTCGGGAGTGCAAATAGTTTACTTCACTTGGTGAATACGACGATATTTAAAGTGAGGCTTTAAATTCTTATTGACACGCTTTAAAAACAGTGCTATAATACAGATATCAGCTGATAGAAAACTTTAAAAAATTAAAGTCAAACTTTAAAAAAGGAGATGCTGTTATGAGTAATACTATATCTTATAAACTGAAAAAAAGAACCTTTGCCGATACTGTTATTTCCTGCGTTATATGCGTCGCTGCACTGGCAGCTTCCGTATGGCAGTTTGTGTGCTTTCTGAACGGCGAAGGCAAGCCCTTCATCACCAATGCGGTATATAATTTCATCATATTTGCCGAACTGGGACTGTTAAGTCTTATTCTGCTTGAGATCAGGAAAACAGGAAAGCCGTTTTCAAAAAAGATAATCACAAAGCTCCGTATCATGGCTGTTATACTTTTTATCGGCGGTCTTATGCCGAGCTATACCGAAATAGGCGCTGACGCTCAGACAGAAATGGTCACTTTTACATTCGATGCGAAAAATATGCTCATTATTTTCATTGGTGTCATCATAGGTATAATCTCCGAGGTGTTCGTTTACGGACTGAGCCTTCAGGAAGATAATGACCTCATTGCGTAAGGCGGTGCGGTATGGCTATAATAATCAGACTTGATAAGATGATGGCGGACCGTAAGATGTCTCTTAATGAGCTTGCCGAGAGAGTAGGGATGTCTAATGTCAACCTCTCGAACCTAAAAACAGGCAAAATGAAGGGTATACGTTTCGAGACCATGAACGCTATATGCGAAGCTCTTGAATGTCAGCCCGGAGACTTGTTTGAATATACAAGGGAATAGGATGCAAAGGAACGCTTTCACAGAGAAGCGTTCCTTTTTGTCATATATCGGGCACAGGCTGCATATTATCCATTGATGATGATACGGGGGAGGTGTACTTATGGCACATCGGAGAAAGAGTCTGTGGTCGGATGGTACTGCGGCGGCGGCAGTATCTTCTGCTGCAGGGATACTTTGCAGTCTTTTACTGCTTCTGCTGTTTTCTGCGCTTGTATGCTTTCTTATGGATTCGCTCATGTTCATGGATGCCTTTTCGGTCATTTCGCTTGCCGCAGGTTCTTTTGTGGGTTCTTTCGTATATGGAAAGTTCAGGCGCAAGGGCGGACTTATCGGCGGCATCCTCTGCGGTGCAGTTATGTATGCTTTCCTCTCTGCGGCAGCTTTTGCTGTGAACGGTTCTGCTATGAGCATAAAAAAACTCCTTCTGCTGTGCCTTTTCGGTGCAGCAGGAGGAGTATGCGGAGTCAATTCAAAGCGTCCGAGAGGACTTAGGGATCAGTAATTGCCAGAAGTGTCTTCCATGAGCTTGAACTTTATGTTGTAGTAGCTTATATTGCCGTCCTTATCGATGTGTGCGATCGTGGCAGGTACCGTGTCTCCGGGACCGTATGAAGCGCTTATGGTATCGTACATCTCATCGTAGGTTTTAACTGCTATATCGTTTATCTTTGTGATGAAGTCGCCTGCTTTCAGTTTGGACTTCGCTATATCGGCATCATCGCTGATCGAGTCTACGTAAATACCTTCAAAGTCCTCTGGTATCTCGAAGCCGATCCTTTCATTGATATCGGCACGTTTTGCCTCGGTAGCTGTATCGATGACTCTGATACCTATTCTGAATCGACCGCTTACATAGCCGTTTTTGATGAGTTCCTCTATTATTGGTGAAGCTTCGTTTATTGTGATAGCGAAGCCGAGTCCCTCATAGCTTGAGCTTACGTACTTTGAGGAGGTTATTCCTATTACCTGTCCGTACATGTTTACAAGCGCACCGCCTGAGTTTCCGGGACTTATATCTGCGTTGGTCTGTATGCAGTCCATTTCAAAGCCTGTGGCGTCGCTCTTTATCTTACGGTTAACGGCTGATACGATACCGTCGGTAACTGTACTTGAAAGACCTGCGGGATTGCCTATTGCGATAACCTGTTCGCCGACTATTGTTTCGTCCGAATCGCCGAGCACTGCTGGAGTGAACTCGCCGCGGTTTACCTTGATAACTGCGATATCGGTCTTTTTGTCGCTTCCGATGACTTTTGCGGTGTAGACTTCGCCGTCCATTGTATGTACATCGTGGAAGCCGTCGGGTTCGAGTACGTGTGCATTTGTTATGATGAAGCCGTCCTCGGAGATAACTATTCCCGAGCCTGTACCTGTAGGAGTTTTACGTGCAGCCGAATCGTAGGCGTATATCTCGACTATTGACGGCTTTACGGCAGCGGCAGCACCTTCGATAGTGTATCTGCCGTCCTCGTCCTTGAAATTGGATAGGTCGTTTGCACCTTCGGGCTTTTGCTCGCGATAGAGTACTACTGCTCTGTCCGCACCTGTTCTTCTCAGCGCCTTGTCTGCGTTGAGGATATCGGAAATGATGCCGTATACTGCAAGTCCGACGGTCACAAGCAGCAGGAAAATGAACAGGAATACAATGGAGCGCTCACGTCTGATGCGGCTCTTGTGTTCGGCGGCAAGCTGTGCCTCACGCATTTTTTCAGCGTTTCTCTTGTCTGCATCGTCGAAGCCTATAGGTTCGTACATAAAGGCGTCATATACAGGCACTCTTACCTCTTTTATCTTGTCTTCCTGCGGAGCTGATTTCTCTTCGGCAGGCTTTTCATGCTTTGGAATGTAGCTTTTCTGCGGCGGTTCATCCGCAGAAGGATTGTGTGTGACGGTAAAAAGTTCGTCGCGATCGTTCATATGTTATCCTTTCTATTTTGCGGTTTTTCCGTTTTTGGTCTTTTCCGGAACACGAGGATCATAAGGAATCTGTATCTGGAATTCTGTATATTCACCGTAAACGCTCTTAACAACTATATGACCGTTATGAAGGTGAACTATCTTGCGTGAGATAGAAAGTCCGAGACCGAGTCCCGTAGTGTCCTTGCCGCGGCTTGAATCGGTCTTGTAGAAGCGGTCGAATACCTGCTGTATCTCTGAGTTCTGAAGACCTTCGCCCGTATTCTTGATACCTATGATATTCAGTCCGTCGTTCTGTTCAAAGCGGAAGGAGAGAGTTCCTCCTTCGTTCACGAACTTTACAGCGTTCTCGACGAGGTTGTAGATGACCTGCTGCATGAGGTCGGGATCGACTACGGCATTCATTCTGCCGCTTCCGAGTCCTTCAACTTCAAGGTGCTTGTCGTCTATCTTCTTCTCGAACATGAAGACAGTCTGTATAACGAGATCGGTTATGTTTGTGTTTACGAAGTTAGGGGACATGGTACCCGATTCAAAACGTGTCATATTGAGCATTGAGCTTATGAGTATCCTGAGTCGCTTTATCTCTTTTGATACGAGTATAAGGTACTCGTTCTGCTTGGTCTTCTTGATAGTGCCGTCGAGGATACCGTCGACGAAACCGCCGATAGTAGTCATAGGAGTTCTCAGCTCGTGGGATACGTTTGCGATGAAGGTCTTGCTTGTCTCGTCGCTTTTTGCAACGTTTGCGGCAAGAGCGTTTACTCTGTCGGCAATGTCCTTCATATCGCCGGGAAGTTCGGAATGTATCTTCTCGGAGAAGTCTCCCTTGGCGTACTGTTCGGTTATTCTGAGGAAATTGGTCTCGTAGCTGATATACTTCTTTATCCTTCGCTTAAGGAGCAGGTAAGTGATGTAGATGCCGATGATTGCGAAAACTGCGTAAAACAGAGTTATCTCGGCAGTAAAGGTATTGATGTCCTTTGGATCTCCGTAGATGACCGTGTAGCATTTAACGGGGGACAGTACACCGGATTTAAGAAATGTGACCGCTCCGTATACAGTCTGCGGACCGCTGCTGGAGTAGTTCGTACTGTTGAGTTCGAGTATCTCGTCATCTTTATCGATAGTTTCCTTCATATTGTCCGGCAGTTTCTGTCCGTTTTCTGCGTTGTCGGGAGAAATGATGCAGGTACCCTCGGAGTCGTAGAGATAGATGCTTAGATCGTACTGTTCCGAGAAGGCCATGTGCATTCTTCTTACTATATCGTTGTCTGCGCTTCCCGTAGAATTGTATTCTTCCTTTACACAGCTCATGAACAGATCGCCTACCGAGCGGAGTTCATTCAGCTTTGAGCGTTTATAGAACGCAGAGGATATCGTTACCATGACAAAACCAGTGATGAGAAGCATTATCACGGCTATTATCAGGGCATAGCGGAAAAGCAGGTAATATGAGCTGTTTTTGCTGTTCATGGTATATCACCTCATATAAGGGCATTTCTAAAGATCCGCTTTGAGAAAAAACGGCTATGCACGGCGTATGTCGGTCGGACTTTCCACGGAGTTTTCCATGTCTCTGCCGCAACTATACGTTTTTTCTTAACCGGACAGGTTTTCAGATATGCCAATAATACAAACAGGGGACAGCGGACGTCCCCTGAAATCTGATCGCGGATAAAAGAGGATCATTCCTCTTCTTCGGCTTCGAATTTATAGCCTACGCCCCATACGGTTTTAAGGGACCATTTGTCTGAAACGCCCTCCAGCTTTTCACGGAGACGCTTGATGTGAACATCGATAGTACGTGAATCGCCGTAGTATTCAAATCCCCATACCTCATCAAGGAGCTGATCTCTTGTGTAGACTCTGTTCGGGTTTGAAGCAAGGTAGAAAAGGAGTTCGAGTTCCTTTGGCGGAGTATCGATGTTCTTGCCGTTTACCTTAAGCTCGTATCTTGTCATGTTTACCGAGAGCTTGTCATAGCGGACTTCCTTTATCTCAGGCTCAACATTGATGTTGCCTGCACGGCGTGTAACAGCATTGATACGTGCGATAACTTCCTTTGCGTCGAAAGGCTTTACGATATAGTCGTCTGCGCCCAGTTCGAGACCGATCACCTTGTCGATAGTCTCGCCCTTTGCAGTTATCATGATTATCGGAACGTTTGATTTCTTTCTTATCTCACGGCAGACCTGCCAGCCGTCCATACCCGGAAGCATTATGTCCAGAAGGACCATATCGGGCTTAAGGGCATTGAATTTAACGACAGCCTCTTCGCCGTCATGTGAGAGGATAACGCTGTAACCGTCCTTTTCGAGGTAAAGGCGGAGAAGATCACATATATTTTTATCATCGTCAACGATCAGTACTTTGAAGCTTTTTTCATTTGCCATATTGCAAATACCTCTTTCTTTAATTTTGTATTCCCTTTAGTTTTGTATTCTAATGAGCGCAGCCTGTGATACTGCCGCATAAAACGAACTATACAAACTAATTATACTACATAAAAAAGAGGTTGTCAATCGGTTTTTGCCAAAAATGCATTCAGTTCAGAGTAGTCAGAAATCAGAAAGCAGAAATCAGTGAACAGAAAGCAGTAATCAGAAAGAAGTAATAAGTGAACAGAAAGCAGAAAGTGGCGATCAGAACTAAGAGCTAAGAACTCAGAAATCAGTGAAGAGGCACTTTCCGGGCACCGGACGGTGCGTTTTGATTCGGTTTACAACAAAAAAGAGGACACAAGGTCCTCTTTTTGCTCTGAAAGGTCGGTTTATCACTCAGCTGAAGTGGTTGCTTCGGCTTCTGTAGCAGACTCTGTTGAGCCCTCGGAAGCAGCACCTTCTTCTGTTGTTTCGTCTGAGAATGAACCGTAGAATTCGTTGATGTCGAAAGGTGTGAAATCATCGACCTTGTCGAAGTAGTAAACAGCGTACTTGTTCTCGTCGAAGAAAACAAGGTTGTCGCCGTCGAAACCTGCATAAGCGGGCTCATCGTCATCGGTTGCAGTGATAGTAGCCTGATTTCCGCTGAGCTCCCATTTGAACTCCTCGGGCTTATCCTCTTCGGGAGTAGCTGCAAGGCTTGAACCTACAACGCCTGTCTTGTCCTCATTGAATGTAACGTTCATGATAGCGTAGATCGGGATACCGAAATATTCGCCTTCCATTGTCTCTTCGGAAGTAACGATCTTCTTGCATTCCCACTTGCCTGCAAAGTCGGCCTCTGTACAATCCTTGAGTGTAAGGTCTACGGGCTTGAGTTCTTCATCCTCGTCCTCGCTTGCGCCTTCGGAGGTTTCTGCATCTGTCTCAGCCTCTGTAGTTGCCTCTGCTGTAGTAGCCTCGGGAGCTGAGCTCTCTGAAGAGCTGCTTGAAGAGCTTCCGCAGCCTGTAAGTGTTGCTGCGATGAGGAGAGAAGCGGCAGCGATGCTAATTACTTTTCTCATGTTTATATCCTTCTTTCTATATAAGTGCGGAGATATTCTCCGTTAAGTATTATAACACAATGATTTAAAAAAGTAAATAAGCATTATTGTGGGAATTTTAACGTCAAAAAAGCCTACTAATCATCGAAAATACATAAAATATCGGTATTTTTAAATATAAAAACTCGTTCATAAAAAATTTACAATTGATAATGCGAAAAGTTTTGGAAATTCCTTGCATTATCGGCAATATTATGATATAATACTAACTGTTGAGCGCACAAGTTACAGCGCTCTGACTGCAGATGATATGCGTTGAAGCGGAAGGTTGCTGACGGTTTGTCAGGGAATTTCCGTGGAGTATGTCCGATTTCAAACCGGGCGATTGGGATAGCGAACACAGTCGGTGTTTAGAGCAGCGATGCAGCTTGCGTGTGCATCACTATGCTCAGACTATGTCTCTATTTATGATCAGTGGCTCGGAAAACAACGGTTTTTCGAGTTTTTTTATCAGATAGCGCAGGAAACACACGGAAACGTGTTAACAGATCCCTCAGAGAGTTGTTCTCTGCCCCCGAAAAATTATCCGAGGAGGCGAAAATATGGCAGTCAACGAAAAGATCAGATTCAAGATCAAGGGTTACGATCACGCTACAGTAGACATCGCTGCAGCTAAGATCGTTGAAGCAGCTAAGAGAAGCGGTGCAAGAGTTTCAGGACCTATCCCGCTCCCTACAGACAAGGAAGTTGTTACTATCCTCCGTGCTGTACACAAGTACAAGGATAGCCGCGAGCAGTTCGAAATGAGAACTCACAAGAGACTCATCGACGTTATCCGTCCTACAGAGAAGACAACTGCTGCTCTTGATAAGCTTGAGATCCCCGCAGGCGTAGACGTTGTTATGGAGGTTAAGTAATTAACCGCATCGTACACTGCAAACCACCGCTCGGGAAGCGGAATGGCGGTAGTCCGCCGGTCATGTTGACGACCTTCGTCAACCAATAACCTAACAGGAGGAAACAGATATGCAGAAAGGCATTATCGGTAAGAAGATCGGTATGACTCAGATCTTCGACGAGGCAGGAAAGGTTATTCCTGTAACAGTAGTAGAAGCCGGCCCATGCGTTGTCGTTCAGAAGAAGACTGTTGAGAACGACGGTTACGCAGCATTACAGCTCGGCTACGGCGACGTTAAGGTTCAGAGAGTGAACAAGCCTATGAAGGGCCACTTCGACAAGGCTGACGTTGCTTGCAAGAAGACTCTTAAGGAATTCAGACTTGATGACTGCGATTCACTCAATGTTGGTGATATCGTTAAGGCTGATACTTTTGCAGTTGGCGACGCTATCGACGTTGTCGGCACAAGCAAGGGTAAGGGCTTCGCAGGCGCTATCAAGCGTCACAACCAGCACAGACTCAAGGAAACTCACGGTACAGGCCCTGTTCACAGACAGGCTGGATCAATGGGTGCTTGCTCATCCCCTTCAAGAATCTATAAGGGCAAGGGCATGGCTGGTCACATGGGCGCTGAGCAGGTTACTGTTCAGAACCTCGAAATAGTTAAGATAGACACAGAAAACAATCTCATCGCTATCAAGGGTGCAGTTCCCGGTCCTAAGGGCGGAATCGTATATATCGTTGACAGCGTTAAGGCTTAATGGAAGGAGGAAGCGAAATGTCTACAATTTCAGTATTTGATATGGCAGGTAAGCAGGTATCCGAAACAGAGCTTTCAGACGCTGTATTCGGCATCACTCCTAACGAAGCTGTTATGCACGCTATGGTAGTTAATTACCTCGCAAACCAGAGACAGGGCACACAGTCCACACTTACAAGAACAGAAGTAAGCGGCGGTGGAAGAAAGCCCTGGAGACAGAAGGGTACAGGTCATGCAAGACAGGGCTCTACACGTGCTCCTCAGTGGTACCACGGCGGCGTTGCTCTTGGTCCTAAGCCCAGAGATTACCGCTATTCTCTTAATAAAAAGGTAAGAAGACTTGCTATGAAGTCTGCTCTTTCCACAAAGGTTCTCGATAACAACATGATCGTTCTCGATGCTCTTACACTTGACAGCTTCAAGACAAAGACCATCGCTGATATGCTCAAGGCTCTGAACGTTGAGGGCAAGGCTCTTATCGTTACTGCAGAGGCTGATGCAAAGGTTATCAAGAGCGCAGCTAATATCCCCGGCATCAAAACAGCCGCTGTAAATACTCTTAATGTTTACGACATCCTCAACTATGACAAGTTCATCGTTGTTAAGAATGCCGTAGGAAAGATCGAGGAGGTGTACGCATAATGAAAGCACCACAGGATATCATTCTGAAGCCCGTTATCACAGAAAAGTCTATGGACGGCCTCCAGGAAGGCAAGTACACCTTTAAGGTTGCCAAGGACGCTACAAAGCCTGAGATCAAGAAGGCTGTAGAAAAGCTTTTCGGCGTAGAAGTTAACAAGGTTACTACTATGAACGTTAACGGCAAGGAAAAGCGCATGGGCAGATACGTTGGTACAACTGCTGCATGGAAGAAGGCAATCGTTACCCTCACAGCTGATTCAAAGGCTATCGAATTCTTCGAGGGTATGTATTAATCCGTAACTTTACGGAAAGTATGGGAGTAATGCTCCCGCAAAAAATGCATTTAAGGAGAGAAATCAAATGGCTATTAAAACATATAAGCCTACGACACCTTCGAGACGTCAGATGACTGTTACTGATTACTCGATCCTGTCAAAGGTTGAGCCGGAGAAGAGCCTTCTTGAACCTCTTAAGAAGAAGTCAGGAAGAAACAGCTACGGCCGTATAACAGTTCGCCACAGAGGCGGCGGTAACAGAAGAAAGTACCGTGTTATCGACTTCAAGCGCGATAAGGACAATATGATCGCTACAGTACTCACTCTTGAGTATGATCCAAACAGAAGCGCTTTCATCGCCCTCGTTCAGTATGAAGACGGTGAAAAGAGATACATTCTCGCACCAAACGGCCTTAAGGTAGGCGACAAGGTAGAGTCCGGTTCAGAGGCTGATATCAAGCCCGGCAACGCTCTTAAGCTCGCTGACATCCCCGTTGGTACATTCATCCACGCTATCGAGCTTTATCCCGGCAAGGGCGCTCAGCTCGTAAGAAGCGCAGGAAATCAGGCTCAGCTCATGGGCAAGGAAGAGACTTATGCTCTTATCAGACTTCCCTCAGGCGAGATGAGAAAGGTTCCGATCAACTGCAAGGCTGCTATTGGTCAGGTTTCCAACATCGATCACGAGAACGTAAACTACGGTAAAGCCGGCCGTGTAAGAAACATGGGCTGGAGACCTACTGTTCGTGGTTCTGTCATGAACCCATGCGATCACCCACACGGTGGTGGTGAAGGTAAATCACCTGTCGGCCGTCCGGGCCCTGTAACCCCTTGGGGTAAGCCTGCACTCGGCTATAAGACACGTAAGAAGCATCACAGAACTGATAAGTTCATCGTAAAGCGCCGCAACGGTAAGTAATCTGAAAGGAGGAACTGATTAATGAGCAGAAGCATTAAAAAGGGACCTTATGTCCAGGAGGTTCTTCTTAAGAGAGTTGAGGCAATGAATGCTGCAAACGAGAAGAAGGTTCTTAAGACATGGAGCCGTTCATCAACAATATTCCCTGCATTCGTAGGTCATACATTCGCTGTTCATGACGGACGCAAGCACGTTCCGGTATACGTTACAGAGGATATGGTAGGACATAAGCTCGGCGAGTTTGCTCCTACAAGAACATACAAGGGCCACGCAGGCTCCAAGACATCCAATAACGGTAAGAAATAAGCGGAAGGAGGAGCTTTAAATGGAAGCAAGAGCTTATTTAAGAAATGCTCGTATTTCACCCAGAAAGGTGCAGATCGTTCTTGATCTTATAAGAAACAAGCCCATAGACATCGCTTTGGCTACTTTAGATCTTACTCCTAAGGCTGCAAGTCCTATCGTTTCTAAGCTTGTAAAATCCGCTCAGGCAAATGCTGAGAATAACTTCAGCATGGATAAGGATAATCTTTATGTTGCTGAGTGTTTCGTAACACCAGGCCCTATCATGAAGAGAATCATGCCAAGAGCACAGGGCAGAGCATACAGAATATTAAAGAGAACATCACACATCACAGTTGTTCTTAAAGAAAAAGAATAATCCCAAGGAGGTCTGATTAATGGGACAGAAGGTTAATCCGCACGGTTTCCGTGTCGGCGTTATTAAAGATTGGGATTCACGCTGGTATGCCAACAAGGCAGATTTCGGCAACACACTCGTTGAGGACTACAACGTTCGTAATTTCATTAAGAAGAGCTTATATGCTGCTGGTGTTCCCAGAATTGAGATCGAGCGTTTTGCCGATAAGGTGAGAATCCACATCCACTGCGCTAAGCCAGGTATCGTTATCGGAAGACAGGGCGCAGAGATAGAAAAGCTCAGAGTACAGCTCGAAAAGATGATGGGCAAGCAGGTTTTTGTTAACATCATCGAAGTTAAGCAGCCAGATATGGACGCTCAGCTCGTTGCTGAGAAGATCGCTCTCGATCTTGAGAACAGAGTTGCTTTCAGACGTGCTATGAAGCAGTCTATCGGAAGAACAATGCGTCTTGGCGCAAAGGGTATAAAGGTTAAGGTTTCAGGCAGACTTGCCGGTGCCGAGATCGCAAGAAGCGAAAGCTACCACGAGGGTACAATCCCGCTCCAGACAATCCGTGCTGATATCGATTACGGTTTCGCAGAGGCTGATACAACATACGGTAAGCTCGGCGTAAAGGTATGGATCTATAAGGGCGAAGTTCTCAAGGGCGATGCTGCTAAGGCTGCTGCTCAGAGAGAAAAGGTAGAGCGCAAGAGCGATTCAAGAAATAACGACAGACGTCGCCGCGACGACAGACGTGACGGCGGTAACAGACGCGGAGGAAACAGAAACTTCAACCGCGACGCTAAAAGAGAAGGAGGTAACCAGTAATGCTGCTTCCAAAGAGAGTTAAATACCGCAGAGTCCACAGAGGACGCCTTAAGGGTAAGGCATACAGAGGTAACAAGGTAACATACGGTGATTACGGTCTTCAGGCTCTTGAGCCATCATGGATCACATCCAACCAGATCGAGTCTGCCCGTATCGCTATGACTCGTTACATCAAGAGAGGCGGTCAGGTTTGGATCAAGATATTCCCTGATAAGCCTATCACAGAAAAGCCCGCTGAAACACGAATGGGTTCAGGTAAGGGTTCACCGGAATACTGGGTTGCAGTTGTTAAGCCCGGCAGAGTTCTCTTTGAGATAAAGGGAGTTCCCGAGGAGACTGCAAGAGAGGCTATGCGTCTTGCTATGCATAAGCTTCCTATCAAGTGTAAATTCGTTACTAAAGCAGAGCAGGAGGTGGAGCAGTAATGAAGGCATCAGAGATCAGAGAAATGTCTGTTGATGAGCTGAACGAGAAGCTCGTTAGCTTAAAGGAAGAGCTTTTTGCGCTCCGCTTTCAGCACGCTGTAAATCAGCTTGATAATACAGCTCGTCTTAAGGCTGTAAAGAAGGATATTGCCCGCATAAAGACTTCTCTGCGCGCTGCAGAGATCGCTGAGCAGTAAGAAAGGGAGGATTTAGCTAATGTCTACTGAGAGAAACCTTAGAAAAACAAGAGTAGGTAAGGTTGTAAGCGATAAGATGGATAAAACCGTCGTAGTTGCTATCGTTGATAACGTTAAACACCCGCTTTATAAGAAGATCATCAAGCGTACCGTAAAGCTCAAGGCTCACGATGAGAACAATGAGTGCAAGATCGGCGATCGCGTTGAGGTTATGGAAACACGTCCGCTTTCAAAGGATAAGAGATGGCGCATTACCAACATAATCGAGAAGGCTAAGTAATTATTTTTTGTATAGAAGCTTAATGCTTGAAAGGAGGAACTCGCTGTGATACAGATGCAGACTTATTTAAAGGTCGCTGATAACACAGGCGCTAAGGAGCTTATGTGTATCAGAGTTCTGGGAGGTACACGCAGAAGATATGCAAATATCGGCGATGTAGTGGTTGCTTCAGTTAAGAAAGCAACACCCGGAGGCGTTGTAAAGAAGGGCGATGTTGTAAAGGCAGTTATCGTTCGTTCAGCAAAGGGTCTCAGAAGAGAAGACGGAACTTACATCCGTTTCGATGAGAACGCTGCTGTTATTATTAAGGAAGATAAGAACCCAAGAGGTACACGTATCTTTGGACCAGTTGCTAAGGAGCTCCGTGAAAAGGAGTATACAAAGATCCTCAGCCTCGCACCCGAAGTACTTTAATGGAGGAGTAAGATAATGAGCAAAGTTCACGTAAAAACCGGTGATACTGTTATCCTTCTTACAGGTAAGTACGACGATAAGTACGAGAAGAACGGAGACAGAAAGACCGGCAAGGTTGCACAGGTCAGCCCTAAGGAGGGCAAGGTGATCGTTGACGGAATCAACGTTATCACAAAGCATGTCAAGCCAACAAGAATGGGCGAGACAGGCGGAATCATCAAGACAGAAGCTCCCGTTTATGCATCAAAGGTTCAGCTCGTTTGCCCTAAGTGCGGCAAGCCCACAAGAGTTGGCCACGTGATCGAAGACGGAAAGAAGCTCCGCGTTTGCAAGAAGTGCGGAAAGTCTTTTGAATAATGTAAAGGAGAAACGACATGGCAGTTTTAAAAGATTTTTATAATAGCGACGTTGCTCCTGCACTGATGAAGAAGTTCGGCTACAAGAGCGTTATGCAGATCCCGAAGCTCGACAAGGTTGTTATCAATGTCGGCGCAGGCGAAGCAAAGGATAACGCAAAGGTCATCGACGCTATCATGACTGACCTCGCTGCAATCACAGGTCAGAAGCCTATAGTGTGCAGAGCTAAGAAGTCAGTTGCTAACTTCAAGCTTCGTGAGGGAATGCCAATCGGCGTTAAGGTTACTCTCAGAGGCGAAAAGATGTATGAATTCGTAAACAAGCTCTTCAATGTTGCGTTCCCCCGTGTTCGTGACTTCAGAGGAATAAGCGCAAATTCATTTGATGGCAAGGGCAACTATTCTACAGGTATCAAGGAACAGCTTATCTTCCCTGAGATCGAGTATGATAAGATCGATAAGGTAAGAGGTATGGATATCAACTTCATCACAACAGCAAATACAGATGAAGAGGCAAGAGAGCTGCTGACTCTCCTCGGCGCTCCGTTCATCAAGTAATCAGGGAGGAATAACAATGGCTAAAAAGGCAATGATCAATAAGCAGCAGAGAACTCCCAAGTATTCAACAAGAGCATATAACAGATGCAAGATCTGCGGCAGACCGCACGCATATCTCAGAAAGTTCGGCATCTGCCGTATATGCTTCAGAGAGCTTGCACACGACGGTCAGATCCCCGGCGTTAAAAAGGCAAGCTGGTAAAATACAAAAGGAGGTCATCTGCAATGCAAATCACTGATACAATCGCGGATCTTTTAACAAGAATCCGTAATGCAAATACTGCAAAGCACGCCACAGTTGACGTTCCCGCTTCTAATGTAAAGAAGGCTATCACACAGATCCTCGTAGACGAAGGATATGTAAAGGGCTTTCAGGTTATAGAGGACGGAAAGCAGGGTGTTATCAGAATAACGCTGAAATACGGCGACAACAAGTCTCCCGTAATTACAGGACTCAGAAGAGTTTCTAAGCCCGGCCTGCGTATCTACTCAAGCTGTGAGGATATGCCAAAGGTAAGAAGAGGCCTTGGTATCGCAATCGTTTCAACTTCAAAGGGAATCGTAACCGACAAGAAGGCAAGAGAGCTTAATGTCGGCGGCGAAGTTCTCGCATACATCTGGTAAGGAGGAAAGCTGATTATGTCAAGAATCGGTAAAATGCCTGTCAGCATCCCCGCAGGTGTAGAGGTTAAGAATGAAAACAACCTTATCACAGTAAAGGGACCTAAGGGCGAGCTTACAAGACAGTTCAACAATGAACTTACAATAGAAGTTTCCAATGGAAGCATCAATGTATCAAGACCAAGCGATGACAAGCGTCACCGTTCACTTCACGGTCTTACAAGAACACTCATCGCTAACATGGTAGAGGGTGTTACAAACGGATATTCAAAGACTCTCGAGATCGAGGGTGTCGGCTACAGAGCTGCAAAGAGCGGAAACAAGGTTACTCTTAACCTCGGCTTCTCTCACCCTGTTATCCTCGAGGAAACAAACGAGATCAAGCTTGACGTTCCACAGCCTAACAAGGTTGTCGTTTCAGGTATCGACAAGCAGGCTGTAGGTCAGTTCGCAGCTGAGATCCGCGAGAAGCGTCCTCCTGAGCCTTACAAGGGCAAGGGTATCAGATATGCCGGCGAGCACATCATCCGCAAGGAAGGTAAGGCCGGCAAGGGCAAGAAGTAATTAGAAGGAGCAAATTGCTATGATTAAGAAGTTTGACAGCAATAAGGCAAGATTAAAGAGACACCGCAGAGTTCGTGCCAAGATCTCAGGTACTCCCGAGCGTCCCCGTCTCAATGTGTTCCGCTCAACTAAGCACATTTATGCTCAGCTTATCGACGATGTAAACGGCGTTACCCTTGCTTCCGCATCCAGCATGGATAAGGGATTCGACGGCAACGGCGGAAACGTTGAAGGCGCACGCAAAGTTGGCGAGATGATCGCTAAGAACGCTGCTGATAAGGGTATCAGCGAAGTAGTTTTCGACAGAGGCGGCTACCTCTACCACGGAAGAGTTAAAGAACTCGCAGAGGGCGCTCGTGAAAACGGATTAAAGTTCTAAGAGGGAGGTAAAACAATGGCTAATATCGAAACACAGGCTCCAGAGCTTCAGGAAAAGGTCGTTGCCATCAACAGAGTTTCAAAGACTGTTAAGGGCGGACGTGTAATGAAGTTCTCAGCTCTCGTAGTAGTAGGCGACGGCAACGGCACAGTCGGCTTTGGCCTCGGTAAGTCAGGAGAAGTTCCTGATGCTATCCGTAAGGGTATCGAGGATGCAAAGAAGAACCTTGTTAAGGTTGCTCTCAAGGGAACAACAATCCCTCATGATATCGTAGGCGAATTCGGCGCAGGCAGAGTTCTTATGAAGCCCGCTGCACCCGGTACCGGAGTTATCGCAGGCGGTCCTGTCCGTGCTGTGATCGAGGTTGCTGGCATCAAGGATATCAGAACAAAGTCACTTCGTTCCAACAACCCATGCAACGTTGTTAGAGCTACAATAAACGGTCTTGTAAACTGTGCATCTGCTAAGGATGTTGCTGAAAAGAGAGGCAAGTCCGTTAAGGAAATTTTAGGTTAAGGAGGCAGTAACAATGGCAAAGAACATTAAGCTCGTAAAGAGCCTTATTGGAAGAAAAAAGGACCAGATCGCTACTGCTCAGTCTCTTGGCCTCAAGAAGATCGGCGATGTAACAACTCAGCCCGATAATGAGCAGACACAGGGTAAAATCAATAAGATCTCACACCTCATCGAGGTTACAGAAGCGTAAACAAGGAGGTGCACAAGCATGAAAATTCACGAGTTAACTCCCGCACTTGATTCAAACAAGGCTGTAAAGCGTGTAGGCCGCGGACATGGTTCAGGAAACGGCAAGACCGCAGGCAAGGGCCACAAGGGACAGAATGCCCGCAGCGGCGGCGGCGTTAGAATCGGCTTCGAGGGTGGTCAGATGCCTCTGGCAAGACGTATCCCTAAGAGAGGATTCAACAACATCTTCGCTACAAAGTATGCGATAGTTAATGTATCAGACCTTAACAAGTTCAAGGACGGCACAGAGGTAGACGCAGATCTCCTCAAGGCTTCAGGACTTATCAAGAAGGAATACTGTGGTGTAAAGGTTCTCGGAAACGGAGAGCTTACCGCTAAGCTGACAGTTAAGGCTGCAAAATTCTCACAGAGCGCTGTAGAGAAAATTGAAAAGGCAGGCGGAAAGACCGAGGTGATGTAGTGTGTTCCAGACACTGAAACGCGCGTGGAGCGTTCCCGAAATAAGGAAAAAGCTCCTCTATACATTACTTATGATCGTTATCTTCAGATTCGGATGTGCTATAACAGTTCCGTTCCTCAATACATCTGTTGTTAAAGAATGGATGGATCAGAACGCTACCGACGGTAACTTCCTTGAATATCTGAATACCATCACCGGTGGTGCCCTTTCACAGGCTACATTATTTTCACTTTCAATAACCCCTTACATCAACGCCTCGATCATCATGCAGCTGCTGACATATGCTCTGCCGCCGCTTGAAAGACTCAGAGACGAAGGTGAAGAGGGACGTAAAAAGATCGACAAGATCACTGCTGTGGTCGCTACTATACTTTCTGTTTTCATGGGCTTTGCTTATTATCTTACTCTTAAGAATATGAGCACTGATTCCGCTTCAAGCGCAGTTAAGTATGTTACAGGCGGCTCAGGAATATTCGCAGGATTCGTTATCGTTACCTGCTTCGTGGCAGGTGCTTCATTCGTAGTATGGATGGGTAACAGGATCAGCGACAAGGGAATCGGAAACGGAGTTTCTATGATACTCTTTGCGGGTATCGCTGCAAGATTCCCTGTAGATGCAGGACACCTCATCTCTCTTACAAAACAGGATCCTGCAAAGTACCTCTTCGTTACTCTCGGATACTTAGTATTCATCGTTCTTGAATTCGCTCTTATCGTATTCATGAACGAGGCTGAAAGACGTATCCCGATACAGTACGCTAAGCGTGTTGTGGGCAGAAAGCAGTATGGCGGCCAGAAGACTCATATCCCGATAAAGGTAATGATGAGCGGCGTTATGCCTATCATCTTCGCTATGTCATTTATGGCTCTTCCTTCAACCATTCAGCTCTTTAAGCCTATTACAGCTGATTCACCTAAGTGGTATGTAAGCTTCATGAACTTCTTCAATACAAGAAGCTGGAAATATGCGCTTATATACTTCATTCTTATCATTGCGTTCAACTACTTCTACGTTTCTATCCAGTATAACCCTGTTGAGATCGCAAATAATCTGCGTCAGTCTAACGGCGGTATCCCAGGCATCAGACCAGGTAAGCCTACTTCAGACTACATCCAGAGAGTTCTTTCAAAGATCGCTCTCGTAGGCGCAGTTTTCCTCGGTATCATCGCTGTAGTTCCGATATTCATCTCTATTGCAGACGATAACCTCAGATCTCTTTCAATGGGCGGTACTACGATACTTATCGCAGTAAGCGTTGCGCTTGAAACTACAAGAACACTCGAATCTCAGCTCATGATGAGACATCATAAGGGCTTCTTACAGTAAGGAGGGTATACTCAATGAATCTTATTTTCTTAGGCGCTCCCGGCGCAGGTAAGGGTACACAGGCAGAGGTCGTTTCCGATGCACTGAAGATCCCGCAGATCTCTACAGGAAATATCCTTAGAGAAGCTGTAAAGAACGGCACAGAGTACGGTCTCAAGGCTAAGACTGCTATGGATGCAGGCGCTCTTGTTTCAGATGATATCGTTATCGGTATCCTTAAGGACAGGATCGCTGAGGACGACTGCAAGAACGGTTTCATTCTTGACGGTTTCCCGAGAACTGTTCCACAGGCAGAGGCTCTCGATGCTATGGGAATTAAGATCGATAAGGTCATCGAGATATACGTTGCAGACGAAACTATCAAGCAGAGAGTTTCAGGCAGAAGAGTCTGCCAGGGCTGCGGCGCTTCTTACCATATCGAATACAAGCCTTCAAAGGTTGAGGGCGTTTGCGATAAGTGCGGCGACAAGACTATCGTTCGTAAGGACGATCAGCCCGAAGTCGTTCTCGACAGACTCGCTACTTATCACGAAAAGACAGCTCCTCTCAAGGACTACTACGAGAAGCAGGGTAAGCTTGTTACCGTAGAAGGTCAGGAGGAAGTTGCTGATACTTCAAGACTCACTCTTGCAGCTGTAGGAGTTGAATAATGAGTATTACCATTAAATCAAAATCCGAAATTGCCATAATGCGTGAAGCAGGTAAACTGACCTGCGGCGCAATATGGTATGCGGGCGAAAGGATCAGGGCCGGTATGTCAACACTCGATGTTGATAAGCTTGTCGGAGAATTCTATTCAAGACACGGCGTTAAGTCCTGTTTCAAAGGATTATACGGTTTTCCTGCAAATGCATGTATCTCTGTAAATGAAGAGGTCATTCACGGAATACCGAAATCAAGCCACAGATTAAAAGAAGGCGATATAGTAAGCATCGACACGGGAGCTGCGTACAAGGGCTTCAACGGAGACAGCTGCTGGACCTTCCCTGTGGGTAAAATTTCTGATGAGGCTAAAGCATTGCTTGAGACAACAGAAAAATCTCTCTTCGAGGGAATCGCTATGGCTCAGGCAGGCAATCGCGTCGGTGACATCTCACATGCTGTTGAAGAGTATTGTGCTTCACGAGGCTACGGAATCGTAAGAAATTACTGCGGCCACGGAATCGGCAGAGAAGTCCATGAATCACCCGAGATACCGAACTGGGGCCGCGCAGGTCACGGCTCGAGACTGGTGGCGGGAATGACGATCTGCATCGAGCCTATGATAAATGTTAAAGGCGATGATGTTAAGACCTTGAAGGACGGCTGGACCGTGGTTACCAAAAATGGTTCACTGTCAGCTCATTTCGAGCACATGATCGCAATAACTCCTGACGGTCCCGTCATTCTGACAGAACCCTGACGGAGGGTGTAATTGTGAAGCTGGAAAAAGGCTCGGTCGTAACGGCAAAGGCAGGAAGAGACTGCGGAGGATATTTCGCGGTAACAGAACTGCATGAGGATCATTGCTTCATAGCAGACGGGAAAAGCAGAAAGCTTTCAAACCCGAAACGCAAGAATCTGAAGCATATAAGCGTTACGAACAGTGTGATCGATCTAAACGATATAACTGATAAAAAGCTCAGAGGGCTGCTGAAAGAATTCAGCGGCAGGGCTGAGTAAGGAGGTTATTTGTATGTCAAAGGAAGATGTAATCGAAGTCGAGGGCGTTGTAACAGACGCTCTGCCGAATGCAATGTTTAAGGTTCAGCTTGAAAACGGTCATGAGGTTCTTTCTCATGTATCAGGCAAGCTCAGAATGAACTATATCAGAATCGTTCCGGGTGACAAGGTAAAGCTTGAAATGTCACCATATGACCTGTCTAAGGGCAGAATCACCTGGCGCGTTAAGTAAAAATATAAGGGTCGGGAGGCCCGCTATCCGCTAAAGGAGGTATTTTCAATGAAAGTCAGACCTTCAGTAAAACCTATTTGCGAGAAATGCAAGGTTATTAAACGTAAAGGCAGAATAATGGTTATCTGCGAAAATCCGAAGCATAAGCAGCGCCAGGGTTGATCGGGCGCAAGCACTAATGGAGGTGTTTTATACAATATGGCAAGAATAGCTGGTGTTGACCTTCCTAAGAACAAGAGAGTCGAGATCGGACTCACTTATATCTACGGAATCGGTCGTCAGACTGCAACAGATATCCTCAAGAATACAGGCGTTAACCCTGACGTAAGAGTTAAGGACCTCGCTGAGGAAGATGTAGCTAAACTTCGTGACTATATCGACGCAAACTACACAGTTGAGGGTGACCTTCGCCGTGAAGTTGCACTTAATATCAAGAGACTTGTTGAGATCGGCTGCTACAGAGGCGTTCGTCACAGAAAGGGTCTGCCTGTAAGAGGACAGAGAACCAAGACAAACGCAAGAACCCGCAAGGGCCCTGTAAAGACAATCGCTAACAAGAAGAAGTAAGGAGGTTATGAGCTTTGGCACAGCAGAAGGGTAAAAAGGTTTCTACGATCAGAAGACGTAGAGAGCGTAAGAATATCGAAAGCGGCGCAGTTCATATACAGTCCACTTTCAATAACACAATCGTTACTATCACAGATACAGCAGGAAATGCTATCTCATGGGCAAGCGCAGGCGAGCTTGGATTCAGAGGCTCAAAGAAGTCTACTCCATTCGCTGCTCAGACAGCTGCTGAGACAGCAGCTAAGGCTGCTATGGAGCACGGCCTCAAGTTCGTTGAGGTTTACGTAAAGGGACCAGGTGCAGGACGTGAAGCTGCTATCAGAGCACTTCAGACTGTAGGCCTTGAAGTAAGAATGATCAAGGATGTAACTCCGATCCCCCACAATGGATGCCGTCCCCCCAAGAGACGCCGCGTCTAATCCCATAGGAGGTGTTTTAAAATGGCAGTTCAGAAAGAACCTATTCTTAAAAAGTGCAGATATCTGGGCATCAGCCCTGCTGTAATGGGCGTTTCAAAGAAGGAGTCTATCCGTTTCAAGAACGCTAATAACAGAAAGAAGATCTCTGAATACGGTCTTCAGCTTAAGGAAAAGCAGAAGCTTAAGTTTATATATGGCGTGCTCGAGAAGCAGTTCCGCCACTATTTCGCTATCGCAGAGAAGATGGAAGGCAAGGCCGGTGATAACCTTATCACAGTTCTCGAATCCAGACTTGACAGCGTAGTATACAGAATGGGCCTTGCTCTTACAAGAAGAGAAGCAAGACAGCTCGTTGTTCACAGCCACTATACTGTAAACGGCAAGAAGGTTAACATTCCTTCCTACAGAGTTAAAGTCGGCGATGTTATCGCTTTAAAGGAGAAGGACAGAACTTCAGAAAAGTTCAAGGCTACAGTTGAAGAGACTAAGGACA
Organism: Ruminococcus sp. XPD3002; assembly: GCA_900119535.1. Taxonomy (GTDB): domain Bacteria; phylum Bacillota; class Clostridia; order Oscillospirales; family Ruminococcaceae; genus Ruminococcus; species Ruminococcus flavefaciens_H. The sequence continues at coordinate 26,717 of FPJT01000017.1, read as the reverse complement.
GACTCGTTCCTGTATGGCTTGATGCTAAGAAGGACGACTTCTCAGCTACAGTAACTCGTCTTCCCTCAGCTGAGGATATTGACTACGAGGTTGCTACACACCTCATCGTCGAGCTGTACTCTAAGTAATCTTCTGATTGCTTGGCTCGTCAGAACTCAAACTAAATATAGTTATTGCGAAATAGGAGGGTTTTTATGCTGGAGAAAATAAATAAGCCTGATATCGACATTGTCGAGCTTAAAAGTGACGGCAAATACGGCAAATTCGTTTTAGCACCGCTGGAGCGTGGATATGGAATTACACTTGGAAACAGCCTCAGACGTGTGCTGCTCTCCTCACTTCCGGGTGTTGCTGTTACCTCCGTGAAGCTCTCGGGCAAGGACGGTACAGTTCACCATGAGTTATCAACAATTCCGGGCGTTAAAGAAGACGTTACAGAGATCATCCTTAGCATAAAAGGTCTTACTGCTAAGCTCTATGGCGAAGGTCCAAAGACTGTTTACGTAGAGGCAGAAGGCGAATGCGAGATCACAGCAGGCGATATAAAGACCGATTCAGAGGTTAATATCCTCGATCCCGGTATGCATATCGCTACACTGGGCAAGGATGCCAAGCTCTATATGGAGATCACTATCGACCGCGGAAGAGGATACGTTTCTGCTGAGCGTAACAAGAAGCAGATCAATCTTCCCGTTGACGTGATTGCCGTAGACAGCATATATACACCTGTTCTGAAGGTAAACTATACCGTAGAGGATACTCGTCTCGGTCAGGTTACCGACTATGATAAGCTTACTATGGAGGTATGGACCGACGGTACTATCTCCGCTAAGGAAGCTTTATCGCAGGCAGCCAATCTCCTCAACGAGCATCTGAAGCTGTTCATCGACCTCTCCGAAGAGGCTGGACTTGCTGAGGTCCTTGTTGAAAAGGACGAAAAGGGTAAGGAAAAAATCCTTGAGATGACCATTGAGGATCTTGACTTATCGGTACGTTCATTCAATTGCTTAAAGCGTGCCGGAATTAATACCGTAGATGACTTGATCAACAAGTCTGAGGAAGAAATGATGAAGGTTCGTAACCTTGGAAAGAAATCTTTTGATGAAGTTAAGGAAAAGCTCCAGTCACTGGGCTTCGATCTCTCATCAGAAGAGGAATAAACCTAATAACAACAGGCGAATGCGCCTGATATCCACTTATTAAGAAAAGGAGTGAATTACATGCCGGGTACAAGAAAGCTGGGCAGAACATCTGATCATAGAAAGGCAATGCTCAGAGGCATGGTAACTTTCCTTCTCGAAAACGGTCAGATCGAAACGACTGTTACAAGAGCTAAGGAAGTTCGTGCTGTTGCAGAGAAGATGATCACCATCGGTAAAAATAATGATCTGCACTCCAAGCGTCAGGTTTTAGCTTACGTTACTAAAGAGGACGTTGCTAAGAAGCTTTTTGATGAGATCTCACCTAAGTATGCAGACAGAAACGGCGGTTATACTCAGATCGTAAAGATCGGACCTCGTAAGGGTGATGCTGCTGAAATGGCAATCATCAAGCTCGTTTGATCGCAGATACCATATTCTATATAGCCGTTCCGAAAGGACAATGCTGATATAGTATCTTTAAGCCATAGTATTTCTGAACTCGTTTCAGAGGTGCTATGGCTTTTTTATTTGACTTTTATGGGGACGGATGTTATAATTAACGTGTACTCAATAACCGCCTAAAGGCGTTTATTGCTCCGAACTTTGTTCGGGGAGCGCGAATTCTTCATTAATTAATGTATTCCTGATACGAAGGAGGCTGCTATGGATATATTTGATGCAATAAATAACCGTACAAGCTATCGGGGAAAGTATAAGGATATTCCCGTTCCGAAAGCCGACCTTATCAAGATTCTCGAAGCAGGAACCGCCGCACCTTCCGGCTGTAATAAGCAGACAACTTCATTTATAGCGGTTGATGATAAAAGACTTCTGGCGGAAGTGAAAGCGCTGATAGATCCGCCGATAGCTGTGACAGCACCTGCATTTATTCTCGTTCTTACGCAGAAGATATATGCATACAGGGATAAATGCTTCAATATACAGGATTATAGTGCGGCGATAGAAAATATGCTTCTGGCGATAAAGGGACTTGGCTATGAAAGCTGCTGGTATGAGGGACATATCACCGATGACGACGATATAGCAGGCAAAATAGCACACCACATGGGCATCCCCGATGAATATAGGATAGTTTGCATCCTGCCTGTGGGAATACCTGAGGAGGAACCGAAAAAGACTTCTAAACAGCCGTTTGAGAGCAGAATATGGTTCAATGGTTTCGGCGGGAACAAGTAATTGCTGATGCAAAGCCTCACAATATGAAAGGTGCTCTGCACAAGGCTATATTGACAAATTACTGAATATAATGTAAAATGAATATATCAATATAAAGGAGTAAGAAATATGATAAGTTTCAGACCAAAAATGTTCGAGGAATCTGCCGAATCAAAAGCTCCTAAAGGATTCTGGCTAAATTTTCTGATTTTTATCCTGGTTTTCCTGATAGGTGCGCTGCTTGAATCGATAATCCCGTCGATACTTGCTATCCGTGAACTCGTTACAGCTCTTATGGAATCAGATACTTTTGTGAACGGTTCATTGGAACAGCGGATGCAGGAATCAATGCAGCTGACTACTGAGGTCATGCTCGGAAATAATACAATTATGATATCAAGCCTTTTGTGTACGGTATTTGCGACATTAACTGCAATAATATACTGCCGTTTCATTGAGAAGCGAAGCCTTGGTTCAATGGGATTCAGAGCACGTAAGGCTGGTAAGCACTATTTGCAGGGTGTGGCAGTTGGTTTCATTATGATATCACTTGTATCACTGCTTCCCGTTATTTTCGGAGTTAGAAGCCTTAAGGTCGTCAGTGACTTCAATATCGGCACTATCGGTATCTATCTCTGCGGCTTCCTGTTACAGGGAATGAGCGAAGAAACTATTTGCCGCGGATATTTCATGAATACTCTCGGCGGAAAAAGCAACCCCGCAGTTGCAATCGCTGCAAGTTCAATAATGTTTGGAATTGCTCACGGAATGAACCCCGGATTCGGTTGGTTCCCTTTGTTCAATCTGGTTCTTTTCGGAGTCTTTGCCGCAGTTTATATCATCGCATTTGACGATATATGGGGCGCTTGCGCTATACATTCTATATGGAACTTCGCACAGGGCAATATCTACGGACTGAGCGTAAGCGGCGCTTATAAGGTGGACTCTTTCCTTCAGGCGGATCCTGTCAGCACTGAACCGCTCCTTACAGGCGGAGATTTCGGAGTTGAAGGCAGTATATTCACAACTATAGTGCTTGCGGCAGGTATAATCGTTCTTCTTATAAAGATGAAACGTGACCAGTCGGGAGCCAAAGCATAAATTTAAGGACGGCAATGCCGTCCTTTTTTGTTACAGTACGCTTGTTAGTTTCGGAGTCTCGCCGTGCATAAGCTGACGAGTCATATGTCTGAGTTCTTCCACCGCTGAGGGCAGATCCTGAGAACCCTGCTGTGCAAGGAGCGTTATCCTGCCTGCAACTCTTTCGGGTTCGGTCAGCTTGTCGTTGCGTATCATTACGGAAGCGGTCTTTCGGAAGTCCGTCCACTCTTTTTCAAGCTCACGGGCTGAGACTGTTGTATCTTTGCCCTCCTGTATTTCCTGTTCTATGCGGTCCATGCAGTCTATCAAACGGCTGCATTTTTCGTTCACCCATACCGAGGCGAATATGCTCATTCCTATCAATGAGGCAAGTATAAGTGCGCTTATCTTTACCCTTGTCATGTTATTCTCCTTTGAAAGCAAGATTTTTTCCGTCCTTCATTGAGCAGAAGCAGTTCTTTTCACGGTCGGCAGTCATTATAAAAATGTCCCTGCTGTCAATGCTGTGAAGTCTGAGAAGTCTGTTAAGTTCAGCTTCTGTAATGCCTGTGTTGTTCAGAGCGGCGTTCAGTATTATACCGTCCGATATTATAACATGAGGAGGATCGCAGTCCTTAGCAGTAATTTTCATATCCTCTCTTGTGGGAGTATCCTTGCCGCTTTTTTTCATTACCGATACGCTTCCCGTAGTTTCAACCACCGCGAACTGTACTTCCGAAAGGTCGAAGATACCCTGACTTCTGAGCGCCATTGTAAGGTCGTCCACGGAGAATCTCAGCTCACGCATGGTTTCACGGTCGATTCTTCCATTTGAGATTATTACTTTCGGACTTCCCGATATAACCTTCCTCAGCTTAGGAGAAATAAGGTTCAGCCACGATATCACGACCTCGAAGCAGACCAGTGCCAGTATGGGGGTAACTCCAACGATAATAGGGATATCGACGTCCTCCAGCGGAAGAGTTGCTATATTCGATACGAGTATGGTTATTACCAGCTCCGATGGCTGAAGCTCGCCGAGCTGACGCTTGCCCATTAGTCTTACGGCGAAGATCACAAGTAGATAGAGGATGAGTGAACGGATCAGAACTACGCACATATTAACAGCTCCTTTTTGTTAGTTTATCATTTATGTGCGGTTTTATTCAAAAAAAGTCCCTGCACTTTGAAAGTGCAGGGAAGGATATTGTTTGGGATGAGAGATCATATTTTGTGCTCTGCGTCCCATTTCTGGATTTCGAGTGCGTCCATAGGAGTGAGGCCGTTGCCTGTCTCGTATACGTCTGCGTTGAACTTGCCAAGTGTATTGAGTGGGTATTTCTCGCTGTTTGCGTTGTTCTGAAGGATTATAAGTGCATCTGCAAGACCTGTTTCATTATCGCAGTTTGCATCGCCTGAGCGCTCTATAGGGAGCTTTGACATGATATCGATAGTCTGACTGTAGCTCTCGCTAAGTTCATTTTCTACTTTGAACATCTCTGGATTGTGAATTAAGATATACATCTGCATTATCATGATATCGCCTACATCGGAATTGATACCGTTTCCGTTTATATCGTATCCGTTGTCTATACGATTCCATATATCAGCAGGAAGCTCTGATGAATCAGCAGTTCTGTTATTCATGATATCGCCGTAGAATATGTTGAGTGCATCAGAATCGACCTGATCGATAACGCCGTTGTTGTCCACATCCGGTGCATCCTTTTCACCAAGCTCTAAAGACTTAAGCCAATTATCAAAATTGTTGTTGAAGTCATTGAAGTTGATCGTAGTTCTGCTTGTTACCAGGGCGTGAGTTTCCATATATCTTTCAAGAGCCGTTATGAATTCTTCGTTATTGTTATACTGCTCTGTCTCAAGATCTGTAGTCTTGAAGCTGTTGCGCATGTAATAAACGCCGATGAGATCGTCTGCATTGATGTGTGAATATATACTTGGAGTTCCATAATAGTTTCTGTTGTCTTTCAGATAAGCGTACTCTGAAACTACTTCCTGAGTTTTAATGAACAGATCGCTGCAATTGTTCCAGAGTTCTTCATCTAATTCGCAGTCATCTCCCGGATATTTAATATAAGCTTCATAATCAAAATCAATTGAAGCTGCGTAAGAGTCTGATTCGATTTTTGAAAGATCTTTATTTATGCCTGACATATGTTCGAAGAGATCGTATCTTTCAATGTCATGAAGATCAAAAACACCGTTTCCGTCAACATCGAAATCAATTCCGCTTTTGTCTAATATTCTTGGTCTTATTTCCCTGAGGAGCATAGTAGCATTGGTATTGATACAGCCCATAGTTTGTGAAGGTATCATTATCTCGCTGAAGAAGTCGGAAAGAGTACCTGCTTCGATTTCTGCCTGGATCTTTTCCATATTCAGACTGTCTGCCATTATCTGATAGTGAGGGTAACCGATCGTATCAATGTAATAATCAGGGTCAAAATATGAAGGCTCGATCTTATTTAACAGTAAATATCTTATTATCAGAGTAGAATCAAGAGTTGCTATATCATGTTCATCATAGTATCTGAAATTTTTGAATACTTCCTTATCGCGGATAGGCTTTCTGGTTTCAAGGAATTCCATAGCCTCTTCTGAAGGTGCATGGAATTCAAGATGACCGTACTGGTTCATCGGGACTTCAGCAGAAGTTTGTGCTAAGTTTTTATAGTAGGTATAGTTTTCATACACATTCAAAAGCGCTCCGTCGAGCATATTTATCTCGCCGTTACGGTCGATGTCTATATCGATGAGTCCGGCATCTATCATATCGAAAAGTTCCTGCTCAGCGTGATTTACTTCAATACCTGATTCATAATAACTTGTAGAACCATTTGAATATTTAACTGCTGGGTCTACGAAATCTGCTGCGTTTGCGGGATGCGGTATGATAGAGCTCATCATGGCTGCTGCTGAAAGCATACTTACTATCTTTTTCATGTAATTACTCCTTTCGCTTTCGCTGATCGTGGTCACAGCAGACTGTGAAGTAACTGTATAGACGCTTGTCTGAATTCCGGAAGTTGCCGCAAATGTATTTGCTCCTGTTCTGATATTTACTGTAGTTACAGGAGAAGAAGTACGGACTGCATTGGCTGCAGTTCTCTGCGTCGGCACTGTATTTGCAGGTAACTGCGTTTCCTTTGCATTTCCCGATACTATCTTCTCTGTAACTGTCTCTGCCGCGGGAACTGTTGAAACAGTGTGGGACTTTACGGCAGAGGTGTTATACGGAGTTGTTTTGCTGCTTTTTTGCACCGCTGTTGTCACGGTGTTCTTTTCCTTTGCAGCAGTTTGCTGAGTTGCTTTTGCAGTAGTTTGCTGTGTAGTATATTCTGTGACTGCTGCGGCAGTGGGTTCCGAAGCGCCTGTAGTTTCGGTTATCACATTGCTGCTGTGATGATCGTCAAGGGCTGATCTCAGGGAGTTGTTCTTCCATATGCCTATTCCTGCGGCAGATACTATGCACAGTGAAAAAGCTGCAGCAGCACTTCTTTTGACCACATACATCTGATGCTTGCGTTTAGCTATCTGTGCGTCCCTGCGTTTAAGGACGGTATTGGTTACTTCATCATAATCCCTCATAAGATACACCCCCTTTTTCAAGTTCTTTTTTCAGGACTTTTTTTGCCTGATAAAGAAGGTTGGTTATCTGTCGGTTTGTTTTGTGCATGATCCTTGCCGTCTCGGAGGTATCAAATCCCTCAAGATATATAAGGCATATTACCTGACGGTATTCGGATCTGAGATCATGTATTGCTTTATGGATCATTTTCTTCTGCTCTTCCTTTATATAATTCAACTCGATATCTTCATTTCCTTTAAGATCGTAGTGATCTTCGAGCGATTCTGCGGAATGACGTGAGCGTTTCCGCAGATAATCTATGGCGAGGTTACGTCCTATACTGTAAAGCCATGTTCTGAAAGAGCTTTTTCCTTTAAATTTCGGCTTTTTATATGCGAGCTTATAGAACGTTTCTTCCATTATTTCTTCTGCGTCATAAAGATTATTTGTGAAGGTATTAAGATAGAGCGTTAGTCCGTCTTTATATTCGTGAACTATTTCAGACAGAGCAGAATCATCTCCATTAAGGTAACGGTCGTAGCTACGGGAACCATTATCCATTGATCGGCTCCTTTCCGGAAAGATTTGCCTTTCACTATATTAGACGATGTGTTTTCATGAAAGTCTTAGGATTTTTCAAAAAAATTTTTTCGGGTGTCTGTCATCAAAAAAAATAAAGCCGCACAAAGGCTGCCATACGGCGGTGTGCGGCACTGTTATTATTTTATCATTTCGGCGGTGAAAAGTCAACTCGTGAGCTATTTAACGAACAGCTCACGGGTTTCGCAGATATCCCCCTTAAGTCTGTAATCGGCAGTTACGGTCATGGCTTCTTCTGTTGAAGAGTAAGATATATTGCGTTCGAGTATCTCTTTATCGCTGAGGAAATTCTTCTCGTAAAGATAGACTTTACCAATAAGCTCGGCTTCAAGCTCCTCCTCGGACAGAACTGCATCAACGGTAACGAGTTCGGTGTATCTGTGGTTTATGACACTTAGCGGGAGCTTTTTCCCGAACAGCAAAAGGCTGCGTTCAGAGGTATTTACTTCGCTGTCAGCAAAGTGACAGTTCCCCGAAAAAAGTGGGATTTCAGCTCCGAATATTTTAAGTCGGCGGACATTTTTAGTGCGTCCCGAGGACTTGCGGACAGTCTGTTCATAAGGTGCTGAGAAGCTTATCTGACGCTTGTAAATCCCAGTTATATCTCCCATTGCGTGGTGAAGCAGAGTGTGTCCCAGTTCATCCGTAGTTACTCCGCTTATGAGGAGAGTACCTTTGGGTACAGTTTCTCCGCTGACGTGCATGAGTCTGCCGTCACGGACAACGGTGCTTACTATCCGTGCAGTTTCGGAAGCCACAACATTGCAGGGAGTGCGGTAAGGTATCATATCAGGTCTGGGACGTACTTCCGTTACTTTTACTACAAGGCGGCTTCCCGAGCGGTGAAGTCCTGCCCATGATAAACCGTCCACCATAAGGCGGAGACGATTCTCCGTAAGTTCAAAATCAATATCACGCATTGGTGTACCGCAGGTTATATCAAGTTCTTCAAGAGCCGAGAGTATGACCTGATCGCTTATGCGCTCATTTCCCTGTATATCGATAGAAACGACCGTACCCGAAAAATATGCCGCAAACAGCAGTATCACGGCTGTACCCGTAAAAGCTCCGATGCGCAGACGGTACCTCCGCAGGATCGAAAAAAGACTTTCAGGCTCTGTGTATCTCAGTCTTAATCCAAGCTCCGAACTCAGCTCCTTTACCCTATGAAGATCACGCTTGAATATCGATCCGCAGAAAACGTCCTTGCGGCAGAACTGATCTGTGCAGTATATTTTTTCTTCGTGGATACGGTTTATGAATCGGTAAAGCTCCCTGCCGTAAACGTATATCTTAACCCTGCTTATTATCTTCAACTGATCTTCTGCTCCTCTCGGTCAATTCAAGTCTGCTTATTCTGCCGTGTACTCTTAGACCGCCCGACCTGAAACCGTCCGCACGGAGAGAGTTTCCCCATATATGTATAAAGAGTCCGCCTGATGCTATCCGTATGTATACATCGTTGTATTCCTCTATGCGCTGACAGTTCTCGATGACCAGTTCCCTGTTGCTGCTAAGGAACATGTCTGAATTAAGGTAGAGGGTATCACGCATTTCCCGTGTGAGCTTATCAAACATGCTGTATTCCTCCTATCATATTTTGCCTTTTTCAATAATATGATAGCAGAGGTGATGAATATGAAAGCTGACAAGGAAAAAACAGGGACATATTTAATGATAGCTCTATCGGCAGCAGGATTTTTTCTTTGCCTTATCCGTCCGCAGGAAACAGGCAAGGCAGCTGCCGAGGGGATAGGAAGATGTCTTGGAGTTATAATACCCTCCCTTTATGCGGTAATGGTCATGTCACAGCTTTTTATCAGAAGCGGAGCTGCGGACAGAACCGCACCGTTTTTTTCGCTGGCAGGAAGGCTTTTCGGTATGAACGGAGATGAGTTCGCTGTATTTGTTTTCAGTTCGCTTGCAGGCTATCCCGTGGGAGCAAAAATGCTCTGCGGCAGGGCAGAGCAGAGAAGGATAAACAGTGAACGGGGAAGTTTACTTTGCGGTCTTTGTTTCGGAGCAGGTCCCTCTTTCATACACGGGTGTATCGCCGCACAGCTTTACGGAAGTACGTGGACGGGAAGAGCAGTCATGCTTTCGTGTGCGGCGGCAAATATTATTCTGGGACTTGTCTTCTCGCCAATGCTTCGTAAAGACAGGACGGACAGCAAATACAGGAGTAAAGCTGACAGTTCGGCTGAGATGTTTACAGAGTGCGTTTCGGAAAGCGGACGTTCTGTTCTGGAGATATGTTTTGCGGTCGTGATTTTTGCGGTCATTGCGGAAATGATAAGAAGCTGCGGAGCAGTACAGGCATTATGCGGCATTTTGTCCGACATAAGCGGACGTTCGGAGTATTGCGTATCTGCGATACTCGGAGCGATTCTGGATGTTACCGCAGTTTCGGAGCTTCCAAGCAAAGATTACTCGCTGCTGCCTGTTATCTCGGCACTTGTCTCGTTCGGCGGAGTGTGCGTATTCTTCCAGCTTCGGACAATTATCCGTGGACGGTTTTCAATGGGACGCATAGTCGGACTTCGTATAGCTGCCGCTTTTCTCAGTTACATAGTGTGCAGGATTATAACTCCGCTGCTGATAACGGGAAAGGTCGTTGAGGCTGCATCTGTATCAGCATCAGTACATAAAGCGCAGTCGCCCGTACCTTCCGTTCTGCTTATAATAATGACCGTAATTCTCATTGCAAGAAATGAAAAAACGGTAAAATGAAAACATTAATTTGGGGATTCTAAAGGGATACTATCCCTTTAGCGGATTCCAAAGGCAGAGCCTTTGGTGGGGTGTGGGGCAAAGCCCCACATATAGCCTTATAAGCGCTCAGCAAAGGGTGAATTTCAAAACAGTCCGGTGGACTGTTTTGAAAGAGGGAACGCCCTGCAAGAGAGGGCGTTCCCTGATGAATTCATACTTTTTTTGACAAACTGAGGGAAGAAACGATTTCTTCCCTTATATTAATGTATATTTGAGTCCTATATCTCGTCCATTGAAAGTGTTGCAATGGCGTTGAGACTTTCGTCCGCTGTTATGCCTGCAAGGAAGTTGTAGCTTCCCTGACACGCTATCATTGCGCCGTTGTCTCCGCAGAGACTCTTCTCAGGCATGTAGAACTCGAATCCCTTGTCTGCACAGGCTGCCGACAGAGCTGCACGTACTCCCGAATTTGCTGAAACTCCTCCTGCAAGTGCTACTTTCCTGTAACCCAGCGCTTCTGCTGCACGGATAGTCCTGTCCGTAAGAACTTCGGAAATAGTGGACTGTATACTTGCTGAAAGGTCATTGTAATTCAGTTTGATGCCCTTCTGCTGTGAGTTATGTATAAGGTTGATGACAGATGTTTTAAGTCCCGAGAAGCTGAGGTCGAATTCGTTGCCTGCAACAGTCGGCTTCGGCAGACGGAATGCAGTCGGATCGCCTGTCTGTGCTGCCTGATCTACGTGAACTCCTCCCGGGTATGGGAATCCCATAGCCCTTGCACACTTATCGAAGCATTCACCTGCGGCATCGTCCCTTGTTCTTCCCACAACGCGGAACCTGGTATAGCTCAGGACCTCGATGATATGACTGTGGCCGCCGCTTGCTACAAGGCAGAGGTAAGGCGGTTCAAGCTGTGGATGGGTGAGGTAGTTGGTAGCTATATGACCTGCGATGTGGTGGACGGGTACCAGCGGTTTCCCTGCGGACATTGCAAGCGATTTTGCGAAGCTGACTCCCACAAGGAGGGCGCCTATAAGTCCCGGAGCGTAGGTAACTGCAACAGCATCTATATCAGCAAGTGTAACACCTGCGTCGTCCAGAGCCTTTCTTGTAACTCCGAGTATATTCTCGCAGTGTCGGCGTGAAGCTATCTCAGGTACTACTCCGCCGTACTTTTTATGTTCTTCTATCTGTGTGGATATGACCGAGGACTTTATTGTTCGGCAGTCCCCGACGATGCTTGCGGCAGTCTCGTCGCAAGAGCTTTCTATTCCGAGTATAAGCATTATATGACCTTCTTTATACTAATCTTTTTACCATGATATCGGCATCTTCAACAGGTTCACGGTAGAATCTCCGTCTTACGCCGACTTTTTCAAAGCCGAAGCTCCCATACAGTGCTGCAGCGGCAGTGTTGGACTGCCTTACCTCTAAGGCGATGCTCTCCGTTTCCTCGGGCACATAGGAAAAGAAAACTTCCATAAGCTTTCTTGCTATGCCCTTTCTGCGGTATTTTGGTGTAGTTGCAACTGTAAGTATCTCTCCCGTATCTGAAGCCGTGAAGCCTGCAAGCAGACCTGCAAGCTCCTTTCCGCAGTACGCTGCAAGGACTATACCCGATTCCATTGCGGCTTCATCCATGAAGTCCTGCGGGGACCAGCCTGCATCCGAGAAGCAGAGCATATCAAGCTGTGACATAGCTGCAAAGAGTTCCTCGGGAGCATCGGGAGTTACCTTCTGTATTGTTATCTCTCCCATAGTATCAACCCTTTGCATCGTACCAGCTCTGTCCCTGATGAACGTCCACGGCAAGAGGTACCTTCATATCGTAAACGCCCTGCATTTCCTCCTGAAGTATCTCGGCGCACTTTTCAGCGCAGGATACATCGGATTCTATGATGAGTTCATCGTGTACCTGTAATATCAGTTCAGCATCGAGTTTTTCCGCTTTCAGACGGCGGTATACATTTATCATAGCTATCTTGATAAGGTCCGCAGCCGAACCCTGTACTGGAGTATTCATAGCGATGCGCTTTCCTGCTGCCTGAAGTACCTTATTGGATGAGGCGAGCTCGGGAATGCGCCTTTTGCGTCCGAACATGGTAGTTACTACGCCTGTTTTCATGGCATTGTCCACGGTGGACTCCATGAACTCGTGTACCTTTGGATATTTTGCAAGGTAATCGTCGATATAGCGCTTAGCCTGCTGTACGCTCGTACCGATGTCCTTTGAAAGGGAGAATGCTCCGATACCGTAGATTATTCCGAAGTTTACCGCTTTGGCAGCGCTTCTCATTTCGGGAGTAACCATTATGGACGGTACATCGAATACCTGTGCGGCAGTAGATGTGTGTATATCCTCGCCCGAGGTGAATGCTGATATCATATTCTTATCGCCGCAGAGATGAGCCATAACTCTCAGTTCGATCTGACTGTAATCGGCGTCCACGAGAACTCTGCCTTCTTCGGCAGTAAAGAACTTTCTCATCTGCGAGCCAAGTTCGGTGCGGACGGGGATGTTCTGCATATTCGGTTCGGTAGAGGAGATACGTCCCGTTCTTGTTTCAGTCTGGCGGAAGCATGTGTGGATGCGTCCGTCGGGAGCTATTTTGTCGAGAAGTCCCGCAACGTAGGTGGAGTTGAGCTTTGTGTACTGACGGTATTTCAGTACGTTGTCCACGATAGGGAATTCGTAGCGGAGGTCTTCAAGTACATCGGCACTTGTAGAGTAGCCGCTTTTGGTCTTTTTCTTTGCAGGAAGTCCCATTTCACCGAAAAGAACTTCTCCGAGCTGTTTGGGTGAGGAGATATTGAACTCGTGACCTGCATCATCGTATATCATCTGCTGAGTTTCTTCTATCATTTCGGAAAGCGAGGTACCGAACTCCTTAACGCCCTGTTCGGTTATCTTTATTCCTGTATGCTCCATAGAGGCGAGAACTTCGGTAAGGGGCATTTCTATATTATAGAGCAGGTCCGTCATGCCTTCCCTGTCAACTTCTGCAAGGAGCTTTTCCGTCAGTTCCTTAAGTGAGACAAGGTCCGCAAACTCACCGTTTTCCGTGCAGTAGTGAACTCCGTACTCTGCACAGAGCTTTTCGATAGTGTAGTCGGAAGCGGAGGTGTTGAGCAGATAACCGCAGAGAGCAGCATCGCAGGAAAGTCCGCAGAGTGAAATGCCGTTAGCCATAGCATAGCGGTAATGGGGTTTTGCGTCGATAGTAATTTTTTTACAGGGAGAACTGAGAAAAGCGAGTATCTCATCCGTCTCTTTAGTAGAGAGGACTGTATCTCCGCTTCTGACGGACAATACGGTCCCGTCAAAGAGATATGAAACTTCATCGAACGACTTTACGTCCCCGGCTGTAAGGGGCTTCAGCTCCACTTCAACGGGCGTGTGCTCTACAGTCTGTACGGGAACTGCTGCTTCTGCCTCGGAAGCGCTTATGCCGAGCTTATCAAGCAGCTTGAACATTTCAAGCTCTGTCAGAAGACTGCTTATCGCTGCATTGTCGGCAGGCGAGGGGATATAGTCCTTCAGCACCTTATCAATGGGAGCATCACGGACGATGGTTGCAAGCCACTTGCTCTCCTTAGCCGAGTCGATACCGTTGGCAAGTTTTGCCTTTACTCCTTTTGTAAGGGATGAGTCTTCGTATACTTCATACAGCTTCTCGATAGTACCGTATTCCTTTATAAGTGAAGAAGCAGTCTTTTCACCGATGCCTGCGACACCGGGGATATTATCGGAGCTGTCTCCCATAAGAGCTTTAAGGTCGATGAGCTTTATGGGCTCGAATCCGTAGTCCTCCATAAATTTCTGGGGAGTGTAGTGAATGGTTTCCTTGTTGGTTGCAAGAAGTACGGTAACATTATCGTCGATGAGCTGAAGGCTGTCGCGGTCTCCCGTAAGGACATAGCACTTGTCACCGTTATCCGAGCAGAGTTTCGATAGTGTACCGAGGACATCGTCAGCTTCATAGCCTTCACATTCAACTACCTTCACTCCCATAAGTCCGAGAAGCTCCTTGACTATGGGAAGCTGCTGTGCAAGCTCCTCGGGCATTCCCTTTCGGTTAGCCTTGTAGTAAGCAGCTGCCTTATGTCTGAATGTAGGTGAGCGCAGGTCGAATGCGACAGCTACCGCATCGGGATGTACGTCGCTGACGTTTTTAAGGTATATATTCATGAATCCGAAGACAGCATTTGTGAACACGCCCTTTTTGTTTGAAAGCAGGCGTATGCCGTAGAATGCACGGTTTAATATGCTGTTTCCGTCAATGGCAAGAAGTTTCATAGGCGTCTCCTTAAACGATTATTGAGTACATAAAGAAATGCGACGCGCAAATTCACTCTTGTATGAGGAATTTGCACTACCCGAACATTGTTCGGGGCAATAACCTCCTAAAGGCAGTTATTGAGTACATATTAATTATTATAACACGGATAAAAGAAAATAGCAAGATAAAGGGATACAGAAATCCTTTATCATCTATCGTAAAGCAGTAATGAGAAAGCAGCGATAAAATATTATGCGTATCAGCTGTAATAATATTTCTACTTTCTGTTTACTGCGTTAAGTTACCTTATTTTGTTACATTTGCACATTTTTAATTTTCCAAAACCTCTTGAAAAATTCACAGAATATTGTTATTATATTGATGTGGCAAATAAATCTTGAAGTTCAGACGAAGGCAAAAATGAAATTTATCAAGGCACAAAAGTGAAGGAATACTGTCGTATTGCAAGCTTTTGCAACGCAGAGAAATTCCATTTTTGTCAAGTATCAGATTCGAGATTTAGTTGACAGATCAATAGTATAGAGTACGCAAGAAAATAACGAAAGGAAAGACAAAATGGATAAACTCATAAAGGCTTGTGTTTCGATACTCCCTAAGCCGCTTCAGAACATATATTACAAATACGAGGAGAAGTGGCTGTATCTGTTCTTCGGTGTTCTTACCACAGCAGTAAGCTTTGTCTCAGCAGGTATAGCAAAGAACCTCCTTGAAAGGACAAGCATGGGCGGCGAAATGGTCGGCACTGTAAGTACGGTCATTTCATGGATATGTGCGGTAACTTTTGCATATCTCACCAACAGGGCATGGGTATTCGGTTCGGAAGCAAAAGGTGCAAAGGCACTTGTTACGGAAGCCGCTTCCTTCTACGGCGGAAGAGTTTTCACTCTCGTAGTTGAGGCTGTTATGATGGCAGTGGGATACGGCAAACTGAAGATCAATTACTGGGTAATGAAGATAATCGCTAACGTGGTTGTACTGATACTCAACTACGTTATCAGCAAGCTGTTCGTTTTCAAGAAAAAGGACGAAGCAAAGGCGGACTGATGACTGATACATTATATATAGGTAAGGTACCTGTCAGACGTACAGCGGCTCTTGCCCCGATGGCGGGAGTTGCGGACCGTGCATACAGACTGATGTGCAAGAAGTACGGTGCGGCATATGTGGTAAGCGAAATGGTCTCGGCGAAAGGCATATGCTACAGCGACAGAAAAACTGCCGAGCTCTGTACGGTCACGGATGAGGAACGCCCTATGGGTATACAGCTTTTCGGAAGCGAACCCGACTTCATGGCGGAAGCCGTAAAGATAGTGCTGGAGTACCGTCCCGATATCATCGATATAAATATGGGCTGTCCCGTGCCGAAGGTAGTCAATACGGGCGCAGGTTCCGCACTTATGAAGGATGTCAGACTTGCGGAGAGCATAACTGCTGCGGCGGTAAAGGCTGCGGGAGATGTGCCCGTTACGGTGAAGATAAGAAGCGGCTGGAACAGCGGTCAGATAAACGCTGCTGAAATGGCTAAGGCTGCTGAATCGGCAGGAGCTGCGGCTGTTGCGGTACACGGACGTACAAGAGATCAGTTCTACAGCGGCGAAGCTGATATCAGCGTTATAGGAAGCGTAAAGGAAGCCGTTGGTATACCTGTCATAGGCAACGGCGATGTATCCGATGCGGACAGCTGCATAAGGATGTACCGTGAGACAGGCTGCGACCTTGTTATGATCGGACGAGGCAGCTACGGTAATCCCTTCGTGTTTGACGAGATAGCTGCAAGGCTCAGAGGTGCGGACTACGCTCCGCCTTCACTTGAAGAAAAAATGAACGTGATGCTGGAGCATATAAGGCTCATTATCAGTCTCAGTGAAAAGAACGAGGAAATGGCTATGCACGAGGCACGGAAACATGCAGCATGGTACATGAACGGCTATTACGGTTCGGCAAAGTTCCGCGGAAGATGCTATCAGCTGTCATCCTATTCGGAGGCAGTCGGTCTGGCGGAAGAATTTATTGCGCTGCAGCGGAGCAGAGGTATTGAATGAACGAATTGCACAAAAATCAACCAAAAAATTCGTGCAAACCGCTGACCAAAAATCCGCAACAAATGATAAATATGGAATTTCCCGAAAAATAGGGAAAAAACCTCGATTATCAAAAAAATAACGGGTAAAACTACTTGTAATCAGACATAAAAATGATACAATTTGTAATTGCAAAAGCAAAAAAAGTGTGATATAATTAACCTGAGAACAAAGGTAAAGAAAAGGAAGAAAAACTATGACATTTAAAAGAATGCGTACAGCTGCGCTGGCACTTGTGTGCATGATGTGCGCTGTATCTACAGCATCCTGCGGTTCAAAAGTCGTAGGTTCTGCTGATTACGATAACACTTCCGATTCGGCTTCAGACGGCGAAGAGCCTACAGAAGAAACTGCTACGGAAGAACCTTCCACAGAGCCTGTCCCCGAGGACAAAAGAGTTCACGTTACGGCGGCAGGTGACAACCTTATTCACTATTCCGTTTACAAGAATGCGGAACTGCTTGCAGGCGAAGGTGAAAACTTCAACTTCAAGCCGCTTTATGAGCATGTGAAATACATCGTTGAGGATGCGGATGTCGCTATCCTGAATCAGGAGACGATAATCTCCGAAAGCAATGAACTCCGCGGAGGAAACGGCGGTGCGCTGCTGTTCAATTCTCCTCCCGAGGTCGCTGATGCGGTAATAGATCTTGGTTTTGATGTGTTTACCATGGCTAATAATCATCTGCTTGATTTCGGTGCGGATGCCCTTGAGGAATCTATCCGCTTCTGGAATAAAAAAGCCGAGGAAAATGATCTTACTGTCCTCGGTGCCTACCTCAACGATGAGGATGCAAATAACATCAGGATCCGTGAAGTCAACGGCGTTAAAATTGCTTTCCTTGCTTATGCCGAGCACCTCAACGGCTTCGAGATACCTTATGATTCTCCGCTTCGTGTTATTATGAACAGCGAAGAGGACGTTATCGAGCGCCAGATCAAAGAGGCTAAGGAAAAAGCCGATGCAGTCATCGTTTCGGCACACTGGGGCGTTGAGGATACCCATGAGGTATCGCCAGACAGGAAGGAACTTGCTGAGAAAATGGTGGACTGGGGCGCTGATGTTATACTCGGATGCCACACCCATACAGCAGAGACAATGGAATGGATCGAACGCGATGACAATACAAGAGGTTTTGTTTACTACTCAATGGGCAACTTCATCTGCTGCCAGACTGATAACTTCAATCTGGTTGGAGAGATGCCCGATTTCGATATAGTTCTCGATGGCGAAACAGGTGAGGTAACACTTGAAAACGTCGGCTGCATACCGACTATAATTCACTATGAATCGCCGGATTTTGCAAACCTGAGAGTATACCCCTACAGCAAGTATTCTCCCGAGCTTGCAGACAAACACGGTGTGCCGTATGCGGTACCGCAGGGCACATATACCAACTTCGGCTGGGACGTTATAAACGACATAATAAACAACAATATCCCTGAAGAATTCAGGAAGTTGGATAAATAATTTGTATCGTTAAAAAACGGTTCATATTCAGGCTTTGAACGGTCATTTTTAAGAAAAAATCCATTGTGCAAACCGTTCAAAAACAGTATCAGATGTTTAGATAAAATACCAAAAACAATATAAACCTATTTACTTTTTTTAAGACCTGATATATAATGAAATCATGAATAAATATAGAATTTGGGATGTAGTATCTCGTCACGGCAGTGTGATGTGTCTTAGTGCAGAAACACTGCGGAAGAGTGCGAAGGTCTCCGAAAGCCGGTGCGGGCATGTACATATCCCGCGAGAGCGTCAGGATGAACCTGTCCGAAACTCCGCTGTTTGTTCATGAAAGGCGGATTGTCCGCCGCACATAAGACTTGATATAATAAAAGGGGCAGGAAGTTCCTTTGTTATATAACAATTAATGAAGAAGGAGGAAAAAACATGAAGACAAAAAAGATAGTCATCGGAGCTATGGCCGCTGCGATGCTTTCACTTTCCATCTGCTCAATGTCACCCGCTTTCGCAGCCGGCGAAACAGTGCAGATTAAGGTCGGTAATGCGACAGCAAAAGCAGGAGGGCAGTATACTGTGGAAGTATCTCTGGCTGATATTCCGTCAACAGGTATCCAGGCTTGTGGTTTCTCTATCCAGTACGACAGCTCAGTGATATCTATTGACAAGGTTGATGCAGGAGCTATTACAAATACAGGAGCAGCAAAGAGCGATACAACAGCTTCTCTGCTTCCTAATTTCAGTAGCTACTCAGACAATGGAGAGGGAATGATCAGTCTGATGTGGTCAACATCTCTTGAAGACGCATCTTATTGGCTGAAGAGCGACGGCGTATTCTGTACTGTATCCGGTAAGGTAAAGTCAGATGCTAAGGATGGCGCTAAGGCTGCTATCAAGATCGTTCCTACACCTCATGAGACATATGTTGGCTCAGGTGTTAAGAACACTGAGATCGACTGTGGTTACATGAAGAATTCTAAGGAAACTGTTCAGTACCAGGTTAAGGTTACTGACGGCAGCGTTACAGTAGGCGATCCTACACCAGCTACAACAGCAGCTCCTACAGTAGCTCCTACTACAGTTGCACCTACATCAGCAACAGTTAAGCCTACTAAGAAGGGCGATGCTACACTCGATGGCGATGTTACACTCGCTGACGCACTTGCTATACTTCAGTATGTTGCAAATGCAAAGAAGTATCCTCTTGATGCACAGGCTCAGGCTAATGCTGACTGTGACGGTAATGCAGGTATAACAGCTAATGACGCTCTGTTCATTCAGCGCGTAGATGCAGGACTCGAAAAGCTTTGATTCTGTGATTATCTGATTTGTCCCCCTTACAAAGGAATACAAACCCAATTCATAAGTTATTAAAGGTCTGCGGATCTAAAGAAAGGAATTATTACAAATGAAGAAATTTATTTCTGCAGCTGCTACACTTGCTATGGCTGCATCAATGGCTGTTTCAGCTGTTCCTTTTACAACAGGCGCTGCTGACGCAAGCAAGACTCTTGAAATTCGTGCATTTGATAATGCATCGACAACTATCGATACAACAAGTGCTGATGTAACTGTACCAGTTGGTCTTTACATCGTTGAAGGCACAAATGATTGCCAGACAATCTCTTCTAAGTTCACTGTACACTCTAAGGACGGCGATGCTTCAGCTGTTAAGTTTGAGGCTGTTGCTCCTGGTAAGTCAGTAGGTGCTGCGAAGAGCGTTACAATCGACGGCGAGTCTTATACAACAGACGCTCTCTACAACTTCGCAGGTGAGGCAACTGTTGCAAGAGGTAAGGTTAAGTTCGTTCCTACAGGTACTGTTGTTGTTGACGCTGACGAAACAGGTGATCCTGCTGGTAACGAGACAAACAATGTTGCTTCTCTCGCATGGACAACTGCTTCTGACGGAACAGGCTACAAGTGGACCGGTTCTAAGTCTGATGATTATCCGATCTTCGTTGTTAACGTTACATTCCCTAAGGGAACAAAGGCTGGCACATATACAATTGACTTCCTTGATTACTTAAAGGATGCTAAGTATCCTGACATCTATTCAAACCTCATCGAGGTTGGCGGAACAAAGTATTCTACAAAGAATTCTAACCTCAACCTTAAGGGCGGCCTTGAGATCAAGGTTAACGGTGGCGCTGCTACACCTACACCTACAGCTGCTCCAACAGCTGCACCTACAGCTGCTCCAACAGCTGCACCTGCACAGCCAACTGCTGCTCCTGCACAGCCAACTGCTGCACCTGCACAGCCAACTGCTGCACCAGGCACAAGCACAGAGGATAAGACTCTCCCTGTAAACAGCGAGTTCAAGCTCTTCGCTGAGAAGGATGTTTACGAGGTTAAAGCTGGTTCAACTGCTAAGGAGCTTCTCCTCTTCGTTGATCCCGGTACACACTCATCCGGTATGTACGCATTAGAATTCGGTCAGCTTCCTGCTGGTTTCACAATCAAGAACCCAGCTAAGACAAACGAGGCTGCTGAGGATACAGCTTGGAACAAGGTTGGCGACGTTTACTTCAACAACTCACTCAACGGCGGCGATCCTATCAAGCCATCTACAGAAGATCCGCTCTTCTACTTCGATCTCGAAGTTGCAAGCACAGTAGCTGACGGCGAGTACACAATCCCGATCAAGAGACTTGACGTTATCGAGAGCAAGGATAGCTCATTCGCAGCTTCAGTTACAACACCTATCAAGGTTAAGGTAACAGGCGGCGCAGTTGCTCCGGTTACAACAACTGCTCCAACAGCTGCACCTACAGCTGCTCCTACAGCTACACAGGCTGTTGTAACTCCTACAGATGCTTCAGAGGATAAGACTCTTGCTGTAAACAGCGAGTTCAAGCTCTTCGCTGAGAAGGCTAACTATCCTGTAACTGCTGGCTCAACTGAGAAGGAGATCCTCCTCTTCGTTGATCCCGGTACACACTCATCCGGTATGTACGCATTAGAATTCGGTCAGCTTCCTGCTGGTTTCACAATCAAGAACCCAGCTAAGACAAACGAGGCTGCTGAGGATACAGCTTGGAACAAGGTTGGCGACGTTTACTTCAATAACTCACTCAACGGCGGCGATCCTATCAAGCCATCTACAGAGGCTCCTCTCTTCTACTTCGATCTCGAAGTTGCAAGCACAGTAGCTGACGGCGAGTACACAATCCCGATCAAGAGACTTGACGTTATCGAGAGCAAGGATAGCTCATTCGCAGCTTCAGTTACACAGCCTATCAAGATCACTGTATCAGGCGGCACAGTTGCTCAGCCTACAACAGCAGCTCCTACAGAGGCACAGCCTACACCTGCACAGCCTACAGAGGCACAGCCTACAGCTGCTCAGCCAACAGAGGCTCAGCCTACAGCTGCTCAGCCTACAGCTGCAACAAACGTTACATACGGTGATACAAACTGCGACGGCAAGGTTAACATCGCTGACGTTGTTATCCTTAACAAGTACCTCACAGACAAGACTTCTATCACAGTTTCAGCACAGGGTCTCCTTAATGCAGATTGCTGCGATCCTACAGGAACAGCAAACCCTGACTTCACAGACTCAAAGGCAATAATCAAGTCTATCGTTCACCTTGTTTCACTCCCTGCAAAGGCTGCTGACATCAAGTAATAAACGATAAACGCAATCCAATATAATAGAGCATAAGCTCGGAAAGGAAATGCACTGATGAAGAAACTGCTTTCTGCAGTTACATCCCTCGCAATGAGCGCATCTGTTGCGACAAGTGCATTATCTTCCATGAATGTTAGCGCTGCCGGCGGTTCATCCGCTGTGCAGCCTAACGTTAGTATGGGAGATATTCTGGATGTTTCTGCAATGAAAACTGCAGACGTTCCTTCCGCTGTACTTCAAAAGGCTAGTGATATCAAAGTCTTTCCTGAGAAGGACGTCTATGAGGTAAAAGCCGGCGACACTATCAAGGAATTAAGTTTGATGATAGATGCAGGCAGCCACTCTGTTGGTATGTATGCTTTAGAATTCGACACTGTTCCTAATGGCTTCACTATCTCAAACCCAAGTAAAGTCAATCTCGCGGCACAGGATACCGCTTGGCAGACTGTAGGTAACGCTTATTACTGTAATTCTATTGGCGGTGGCGGAGATCCTATCAAGCCATCAACATCTGATCCTATCTTCTATTTTGATCTTGCTGTTGGAAGCAATGTTGCTCCCGGCGAATACACACTCAATCTCAAGAGAGTTGATACGATCGAATCTACATCTAACGGCTATACAGCTACTGTTCAGCCTATCAAAATAAAGGTTGCCGGACCTGCAACAACTGCAGCTGTAACTAATGCGCCTGCGCAGAACAATCCTACACAGGCACCTGCTACTCAGGCTCCCGCTACTCAGGGCAGCCAGACACCTGCACAGAGTCCTGCTCAGTCACAGCTGAAGCTTGATTCTTCGTTCAAGTTCTTCCCTGAGAAGGATCTGTACACAGCAAAGGCTGGCGATACTGTCAAGGATATCCTTATGATGGTCGAGCCGGGCAATCACTCAGCCGGTATGTATGCGCTTGAATTTGATTCGCTTCCGAGCGGATTCACACTTGTAAAGACAAGCAAGACTAACGAAGCTGCTGAGGATACTGCATGGAACAAGGTTGGTGACGTTTACTTCAATAACTCACTCAACGGCGGCGATCCTATCAAGCCATCTACAGAAGATCCGCTCTTCTACTTCGATCTTCAGATCGCAAGCACTGTTCCTGATGGAGTTTATACAATAAACTTCAAGAGACTCGATGTAATCGAGAGCCCTGAATCATCATTTACAGCTGCTACAACACCTGTAAAGATCCAGGTAGGCAATAGTTCTACACCTGTAGTAACTAATGCCCCTGCAACTAATGCCCCTGCAACTAATGCGCCTGCACAGGGTAATCAGCCGGCTGCACAGAATCCTACAACATCTGACAAGCAGCTTGCTGTAAACAGCGAGTTCAAGCTCTTCCCTGAGAAGGATAATTACGAGATCAAGGCTGGTTCAACTCAGAAGGAGATCCTCCTCTTCGTTGAGCCCGGTACACACTCATCCGGTATGTACGCATTAGAGTTCGGCGATCTTCCTGCTGGCTTCACAATGAAGAATCCTTCAAAGACAAATGAGGCTGCTGAGGATACAGCTTGGAACAAGGTTGGCGACGTTTATTACAACAACTCACTCAACGGCGGCGATCCTATCAAGCCATCTACAGAAGATCCACTCTTCTACTTCGATCTCGACGTTGCAAACACAGTTGCTCCCGGTGAGTACACTATCCCGATCAAGAGACTCGATGTTATCGAGAGTCAGGATAAGCAATTCGGCGCTGCTGTTACACCTGTAAAGGTTACTGTAACAAACGGCGGTACAGTTACACCTACAAGCGCTACACCTTCAAGCGCTACACCTACAAATGCTCAGAATCCTTCAACTTCTGACTTTGTTGTTAAGCCGGGTACATATAATGTTAAGGCTGGCGAAGATGTAGATGTTGAGGTTATGGTTGAAAACGGCGGTCATAACCCCGGTATGTATGCTGTTGAGTTTGACAGCTTACCGGACGGCATTACAATGAAGAAGTTCGACGGCATCAATCTTGCTCAGGACGATTCACCTTGGAAGGCTAACGGCTCAACATACAACTGTAATTCACTTGCAGCAGGCGGAGATCCTGTAACATTCAATGCAAGTGAGCCTATCATGACATTCAAGCTGTCTACATCAAAGGATCTTAAGCCGGGTGACTATGAGTTCACCTTCAAGAGATTCCACGTAGTTGACAGCAAGACTGTAGAGTATGATGCTAAGGTTGAGAAGGGTATCATCCGCATCACAAGCGATGCAACTGATGCACCTGCTACAACACCTACACAGGCAACACCTACAAATGCACCTACACCTACACCTACAAGCGCTCCACAGCAGACACCTACAAACGCTCCACAGCAGACACCTACAAATCCGGGCAGCCAGACTCCTGCAGCTTCCGGAAGCGTTGCTTGGGATATAGCTGACAAGGTTCCTGCTAAGGCTGGTTCTACTGTTGAAGTACCGATCAAGGTATCAGGCAACGGTGATCTTACAGTTGCAGGCGCTCAGTTCAAGGTAAAGGCTGCTAAGGGTTCACTCAGCTCTGCTAAGACTCCTTCAGTTTACGCTGATGCTGTTGAATTCAACACAAATACAAATGAGATCGCATTCGGTAACGGTACCGGTGCAGGCTCAGCCGTTAAGGACGGCGACGCAGTAGCTACTCTCGTTATCTCAGTTCCCGCAGGTACACCTGCAGGCGAGTATGCTGTAGATTTCGATAAGGACAGCTTCCTCTGCGTAGTTGACGGAAACGGTAACGATATAACAAGTAAGGTAACTCTTACAAATGGTTCTATCCTCGTTGGCGATGTTGCAACAGGCACTGCTACATGGGATATAGCTGATAAGGTACCTGCTAAGGCAGGCGAAAAGGTCGATGTACA
>FPJT01000017.1:0-1360 GCA_900119535.1 Ruminococcus sp. XPD3002 | reverse complement strand
TCGTTGGCGATGTTGCAACAGGCACTGCTACATGGGATATAGCTGATAAGGTACCTGCTAAGGCAGGCGAAAAGGTCGATGTACAGATCAAGGTTGTTGGCGACAGCGATCTTGGAGTATCAGGAGCACAGTTCAAGATCAAGCCTGATACAGCTACATTTGACAGCGCTAAGGGCCCATCTGTTTACTCAGTAACAGTTGAAGGCAACAAGGCTACAAGCGAAGTTGCATTCGGTAACGGCTCAGGCGAGGTTTATACTGCTAAGGACGGAGATGCAGTAGTAACAATTACTCTCGATGTTCCTGCCGGTACACCTGCTGGCGAGTATCCTGTAGACTGGGTTAAGGATGCATTCCTCCAGATCACAGGCGCTAACGGTGCTGATGTTACAGATAAGGTAACACTTACAGGCGGTTCTATCATCATCGAAGATCCTAATGTAACAACAACTGCACCTTCTACAGATACAACTCCTGTTGATACAACAGCTGTAACACCTGGTACAGACACAACACCTGTTGATACAACAGCTGTAACACCTGGTACAGATACAACTCCTGTTGATACAACAGCTGTAACACCTGGTACAGAAACAACACCTGTTGATACAACAGTTGTAACACCTGGTACAGATACAACTCCTGTACAGACAGATGAGCAGGGCAATCCTGTAACAACACCTGCTGGTACAGATACAACTCCTGTACAGACAGATGAGCAGGGTAATCCTGTAACTACACCTGTTGGTACAGATACAACTCCTGTTAATCCTACAACTGCTCAGGGCGGCGATGTTACCGCTACAACAAGCGTTGCAGGAACAGGTCAGAGCGGTCAGACAGTAACAGTTCCTGCTGGTGCTATCGTATGGCAGCTCAACAATACAAAGGCTAAGCCGGGCGAGACTGTAACACTCACAATGAGCGTTAAGGATCCTAACGGTACAAAACTCCCTGTCGGCGGTGCTCAGTTCGTACTGACTCCTAATGGCGCATCACTCGTTGGTGCAGACGGTAAGCCTTACACTAACGACCTTGAGGTCAACACAAATACAAACGAATTCGCATTCGGTGCATTCGATGGTACAGCAGACGTTCTTAACGACGGCGATCAGATACTCACAGTATCTTACAAGGTACCTGATAATGCTAAGCTCGGTGATATAATTCCTATCAACTTCAGCGGCCTTACAGTTGTTGATGAGAAGGGTAACGACATCACAAAGAGCGTTGTAACAATCGACGGTTATATCGAGATCGTTGATAATACAACAACAGCACCTGTACAGACAGATGAGAACGGCAATCCTGTAACTTCACCTGCCGGCACAGACACAACTCCTGTACAGACAGATGAGCA
>FPJT01000021.1:9179-37281 GCA_900119535.1 Ruminococcus sp. XPD3002 | reverse complement strand
TGAGAACACCTCGGTATCCTCAAAAACTCCTGCAGCAACTGCGACTTTGAGTCTGCGCTTGTTGGCATGTTTGCCTTTCAGCAGTCCTTTTTCATTTAAATGTTTATTCATTTGCACAACACTCCTTGTTGATATTTTCGGAACGATGATGTTTTTTACCACATCATCCCCAATGTTTATTGATTTATCATTTTCAGCAATTAATATGGTATGACCGTCATCCTTATAATACGGCGGACCATACTGCTTTGTGATAGTCAGTTCTCCTCTGAGAATGGCATTGCTGACCGCTGACTTGAATTCGCGGTATATGATATCACTTATCGTTGATCTTGATGTAGCCTCAGTTCTAAACCAGCTTATCATACCTTTTAGGTTTGAATCAGTAACAATGCCCAGTTGCTTTAATATATGAGCAGTCGCCAAGGTCATTATCATCGTATCTGTAACTACAACATTATTGAAATCGTTGACTAGAAGACGAGCAGCTTTTATTCCGTCGTGCACAAGCTGTCGTGCTGCATCAGGATTATTATATATATACTCCTTAAATGCATAATCGAACATACCGGATATCCGCTGCAAAACAGGAATGTTCTTTGGTATAATATCTTCATTGCTATTGATGTAGTATATGGGGTATTCCTCTGGGATTCTTTCGGGTTTATCTGTTATAAGTATTATGATTTTGCGGGTGTTATCTTCGTTGCCGTTCTCTCCTGTTATATCCCACATTGTTTCTTTGAATGCGTTATCCAGGTTATGACCTTCCTCGAAAATACCCGAGTAGGTTAAGAGGACAGTAACGTCATTAGCAGCTGCAAGCTCATGTCTCACCTTGGTGATACGATCGGTAAGCGCCTGCACAACCGTTGATGAGTAGTTTTTTCGCTTGTTGAGGGCGATAACCGTTTCTCTCACAGAATCATTTGAGTACGAAATGACAAACCCACGATCCGGATGAAGTCCCTCTGCCCCGAACAGGGGCAGTAGAATACTCTCAACACGTACTGTAGTTGCCAGTGCATCTTCCAAGCAGGTTGGCATAGCTTTACGATAGATTGCTACCATCTCCTTGAGAGGAAGATTATGGGACACTATTACATGCTCTTTCACCTCAATGGGGAACAGGTCTTCCAGACCGTGAATCACTGACTCAGCAGATATGTAAGTTGTTACGCCGTTTGGAAGTGTAGCTCCTCCTGCGTGCTTGGGGATCGTCAGAAACTTCTTGTTTGGGCACTCACGAAGAGAACGCAAGAAACTTTCAAAATGCTTCTGTACACTGACGTTGATTCCTTTTCTGGCAAAGGCTGTCTGTCTGCGAAATACTTCTAAGGTTATTTCACCATTGGGAAAAACTAACGGTTTTTCCTTACCATTGAGATATACCACTATAGCCTCGCACTTACCTACAGATATAGGATTACAAATCAATACGAGCGTTACATCTTCTTTCCAAACAAAACTGCGTTTTCCTGTTTTATTGTTGACCTCTTGATACTCAAGGCTGTACTGATTTTTCACCAGTATGTTATTCTCATAGATAGGATCTGTAACCACCGAATCAGGAATAAACTCATCAGTGAAAAACTCATAACCGTTGAGATTATAAGTATCGCTTATGAGCGGAGAGGCGGAGGAGAGCTTCATCGCCTCTTTCTTGATTCCATCCTCTTGAAACTGCTTCAGAACTTCAAGCTGGTACTGCTCCTTATTTTCGTTTAGTACGATCTCAGCTTTTTCAGCAGCAAGTTTGTTTGCCTCATTCTCGATGTATTTATCCAATTCCGCTGCCTTCTGTCCCGCAAATTCAATTTCACAGCCACATTCACATACGAATCTATAGGAGTTTTCCATTACTCTCACCTCACATATCACTGTTGGTTATAGTATGTAAAGCTTTCCTTGCAGATTCCCCCACAAACTCACTAAGTTGGCGTCTAGGGAATCTCAAATCCACGGCTTCCAAAACCTTCACAACATCCTCCTCTTTCCTGACAATGAGGCTGAACATACTTTTACAAGCCGTTGCTATGATTTCAAAGTAACCGTCGTCAGTGATTCCCATTGAAAGTCTATAGGATTTACGCTTTGAATTTCCTTTTTCTTTAATTATGCAGTCCGAACAGTGTTCCGTCAGAGTTTTCATAATGAATTCGACCCCTTCAGAAACATCCTGAGTGTGAAGGGTGGAGTTCACACCGTCAATTTCAATCGAAGAGAGGATATCTCCGTCGGATCCCTCAACCAATTTTACATCACCGATAATTTTAATTTTGTTGTTTGTCATTTTTGACATTCTCCTTTATAAGATTTTCTTGTAAACTTTCTTAAGAACTGCTTACTGTAGTTTATTATAACTCAAATATGTTTTTTCCTCCAGGAAATCAAATTTCTCCCCTGATTTTTCTTGATATTACGAAGAAAGCACCATGTATTTATAATAACACATGGTGCTTTCTCAGCTATATTTAATTTAAAACAGGAAAAAGAATTTCTTGTTAAATCTTATGAGATTCACTGACAATCCTTCAGCCAATTTGGCTGTTTTCACAGTCTGGCTTTTGAAAACAAATCGGTTGCATATCAAAATTACGTAAATATCGATTCCATTCTTCAATTGTTGAATCTGTATTCTCTAGAAGAAAGGTGTATGCAGTTCTTTTCATGCCAATATCTGGTATAGCACCGACAGATTTTTCTATCAGGTATTTGCTGACCTTGGGACCGGTTTCAAGTGCAAGGCAAATCAGCATTACCTTCTCAATAGTATCAGGGCATGATTTATTGCGATAATTCTGTATAGTTCTAGATCCACAGCCTATAAATTCGGCTAAGGCTTCATTCGTGATTTGTGATGTACTCATAACATAGTTTAATGCCGCGGAAAATGTTGTTATCCCATTTTTATGCATTTGATCACACATTTCATGATCTCGTTTTCTTTTCTCTACTTTATTATGCATGAACTCAGCAAGTCCTTGATTCTTTTTCTGTTCATATACCTGTTGTTTATTTTTGCTGATTATTAAGGAACATAAGTAAGCATGAACTTCTAATGGTACTTTCTCATTTATTCCATCTGAAGTTAATAAGGTAAATTTCAAACAGCATTCATCTGCATGTTCACGGGCATAATCTGATAAGTCATATCTTATTTCGTTATTATAAAAAGAATAACTAATATACTTAGGAGAATTAATACAGACAACATATCCAGTAAATACACAGGTTTTTGACTCTATAAGATCAGCAAAATCATTATCTTCCTGCAGTAGCCTTTCATAATTCGTTCTGTAAATAACAAATGTTTCATTATCATTTAGCGTATATGGTTTAAAATAAAAAGGCTTTTTCATATCACCGTCTATTTCAATACAAGTACCGTCAACGAAATCATATCCTAACTGACGGAGACGTTCTTTTACAACATAAGGAGAAACATTATATAGCTTAGCGAACTTATTTACGCACACCTGCATCCTATCACCTAAGTTTTCATAATGTGTCGAAGGATCGTTAGCTATCCTCTCTATCATAGTATCAACTGTGCTTTGAGGGATTGCAAGCCTCATAGCAAGAGCATCTGCCTGCCATTCTGCTATACAGAGTGCTATTTTTGCATCAGTCATACTATCATTGAACGTTACAGTATCTGCCGATGAATTTAAATCAACATGGGTTTGGTCTAATAATGTTAAAACTTTGAAGAACCTTGTATGAAACCACGAATGAACCAATTCATGAGCAATAGTAATCGTCCAACTACCGTCATAAGCATCAAAGTATTTTTTCTTATTGAGAAGGATAGTTCCCGGAATAGCACTGTGATTTTTGCAATTAATCTGTTCATCATTTTCCCTGTAGAAGACTTCAACATCAGTTTCTGTAAGAATAATTCGTCCCAGGCAGTTGTCGGGCAGAGGTGAATAGAAAAATGGCTCCTGTTCTATAAGTCTGTCTACAGAGAGGTGACAGCCATCTGTCATTCCTGATTTCTTATATTTTGCAAACATTTCATTGCCAATACGTTCAATTTCGCTTATAGGGATATTGGGAAGGATAAACTGACTCAAAAGATTATCTGAAGGAAAGTCGTTCTCACTTATATCCTCCACATCGATAACCTTTATGTCTTTTAGTTTCTTTTCAAGATTTCCTGTCAGTGTCAATATAAATGAACGGCTGTCTGTAAAATTGTCTATGGTAATATCAGTTGATATACCAAGCTCATATTCTACATTAAACTGAGCATCGTCATTCGTACATACAAGTGACTTGACAATAGGATTATTTATATAAAAACCATTATTCAATTCATGTTCAAGATGCTCAATAATTGCACCTTTAATAAGTTCAATGTGTTCTCCTATAAAGTAATCTTTTAAGTTGCCATACTGTGCCATAGCCAGTCCTCCTTACATTGATATGCTTTCTATCATTCGGAAGAAAAATAACATTTTCCGATGCAATTACGTTTTTCATGAAAATTCAAATTGAAATTTTCTCAAAAAAGATAACTTTTTGAGAATTTTTGAATTTCATTTTTTTCAAAAAACGTAATCGACATGAAAAGTTTCATTTTTTATAATTTCAAGTATATGAGTTCCCGCTCTTGCGCGGATATACTTAAACGTATTTTTCTACTTAAATTATACGGATGCTTCTTCCATAATTACATCAGTCAAAGCTCTCTCAGGAATGCCGCTTGGGTTCATGTCAGGTTGTACCCAGTCACGAACATCTTCCTGTCTTAGCATCAAAGGCATCCGGTCGTGGATGCTCCTGACAGGTTCCACTGCTTCTCTGGTAATGATCGAGAACATAGGAATCTGCTTTCCACTATGCTCTTCATAACGATATA
The DNA here is from genome assembly GCA_900119535.1 of Ruminococcus sp. XPD3002. GTDB lineage: Bacteria > Bacillota > Clostridia > Oscillospirales > Ruminococcaceae > Ruminococcus > Ruminococcus flavefaciens_H. The sequence goes on along the minus strand of FPJT01000021.1, from coordinate 32,414 downwards.
GTCCTGCGAGAAAAACAATCTCAGCTCCTGCTGTTTGAATTGTAAAGCGAGTCTTTTTTATGTCTCGTTGCTGTCGGAGAGTGTTGTATCCTTCGGCAGTAGGGGAAACGCCCCATTCGTAGTACCAAGAAGCAGGTATGACGCAACGGCGAGTACGCCACGACTCTCGCCATAGGCTCTTTTGTTCGGCTGTCTCGGTACGACAGTTTATTATGGGTTTAGAGGAAGCTTCGCTGGTGAATCCCCATACCATCGGAAACACACCTATATTACCGCTTCTGCCTGAAGCTATAACAGCAGCAACGTCAGTAGGTCTGATGTCTCCGGTCATAGCTGTGCTTCGAGACATCGTCAACATTATCTCGTTCGTCAGAGGCGACTTCTTTGCTCTGGTTATGTAGTTTTCGAGCGTTTTATGATCAGCATAGAACCAAGTACACACGGCTAACACCTCCAACTGTAGTTGCCATTATTATAGCACAGCTGCTCCGAAAAGTAAAGATAGTAAAGGAAACCCGCCCATGAAGGGCGGGCGGTTCATTCAATATTATATAAAGAAACAGGTAGCCGTGCGGACTGCCTGTCATTTTTATAATTACCCTAAAGATCAAGTTCAGGAACACTTGTTGTTATAACGCCATCGCTGTCAAACTCAACGATATCCATTTCGGGAGTTGTTTATTTTTTTCTTCTTTGTGAATTCTTAAACTGCTTTCGTATGACTATCGCCAAAAATACTGTCAGCATAAGCATAAATATGCTGCTCGCAAAGCAAAAGACCGCGTTAACTTTATATTCATTGACTCTGTCGTTGATATAGAAGTTTTCGGGATTGTTTTTATCATAGTGAATAATTACCTCGTCACCTGTTTTTTCTGCTCTGTTGCTTGCATATATAGATCCTTTTTTAAAATATTGATCTGTCTCTACTGCAATATGTTCCTGTATATGACTTTTCTTCCCAAAATAATTAGCCTCATTATATATTACGCCTGTTGTTGTACAGGTACAATTATTCTTTAGCTTTTTATAGATATCGATCTGCCATAATCCTCCAAAAAAGATCAGAACAGCAACTGTGAACGTCATTACTACACACATATTCTTCGCTTTGAAACTTGTTTTTTTCATTTTGATCAATTCTCCTGATGAACTTTGATTAAGAAAAGAATACCTCATGCTTTCTTCATTCCAGAATTATATCACAGCATGAAGAAAAAGTCAATTACAGCAAATTGTAATTCATCTGCTCAGTGAATAGTAATCAATGTTAGAAAATAGCTGCATTGTTTAATGTGGTTACTATTGAAGTATAACAATAAATACAGAGGTAAATAGTTATGCCGCCCCATGTCGGGGCGGCAGCTTGTTATATCATTGAATAATTAAAAAAGAATGTCTTTAGCAAGAAGCTCAATAGAGTATATATCATCGAACGGAATCACGGTCTTAACAACCTTCAATCGGCGATATGGAGTATTGACCTCTGTCACTACACCTTCTATATTAGTATATGCATCGACGTCATAATACCTGATTTTTACAGTGATACCTACACGCAGCTTGTTCAATATATTTGATATAGTCTCGGCTTCATCTTCGCTGAGTTCTTTCTTTGGTTCAGTTATACGCTCCTGCATTCTTACACATTCATAGTATCCCTTCAGAGCAGCAAAAGGAGCAAACTGCATCGCTCTGTCAGCGTGTCGCTGAGTCTTAACATTATCCATTATGTCCTCCCACCATTGTGTTACGCTTCATTCCGGTAGCTTTATCAAACAGGTTAAAGCCCTTGAGAAGGGCGTTCTTTCCGAATTTATGACGGATATCGACCATAGCTACCTCCATCTGTTTCTCTTTTTCATCGTCCTCGGGATCATCAAAGAAGCTAAGCTGCATATCTGGTTCGTATGTAAGTTCGGTAAGGGAGATACCTAACTGTCGGATACCATAGCCTATCTTAACTTTGTCGATATATAGCTTATCAAACGCAGCCTGTATCTTTTTAATGGAGCAGGTGGTTTGTGTAAGCTTCATGGCTCCTCCTGTTGCAGGGATACAATCCTTTGTATATCTGATGTATAGTGATATCCCCTTGGCATAGAGATTATTCTCCACCAGCTCCAGAACCAGATTCTCAACCATTTCCTTCATTACGATACGAGCATTATCAACGTTGTAGTCCTCAAAAAGGATCTGACTGTTCGAGAGTGAACGACTCTTTCCCTTATAATTGTGGATCTGCTCCATTGTACAAGGCTCACGCCCCCAGGCATGGTCTATAAGAAATTCCGCTTTTATACCGAATTCTTTGTAAAGAAGCTCCTCAGGGAGTTCGGTTATACCTTTCATGTCATATACTCCGTATTTAGCAAGTCTTGCAGCAGTACCTCGACCAACGTTCCAGAAGTCCGTAAGAGGCTGATGTTTCCACAAGTATTTCTGATATAGCTCTTCTGTAAGAATACCGATATGCTCAGAAACGTGCTTTGCTACAATATCCATAGCTATCTTTGCAAGATACAGGTTAGTGCCGATACCTGCTGTGGCACAGATACCTGTTTTATCCATAACAGCGTTCATTAGCATCTTTGCGAAGTCCTTAGCCTTGCAGTTATATGTCTTAAGATAAGGCGTAGCGTCGATAAAAACCTCATCGATGGAGTATACATGGATATCGTCAGGAGATATGAATTGGAGGTAGATACCATAGATCTGAGCGGATACCTCAATATACTTACGCATACGGGGCATAGCTATCTCGTATTGTATGTGCTTGGGTATCTCAAATATACGACAGCGGTTCTTGACACCCATCTCCTTTAACGCAGGAGATATTGCGAGTGTTATAGCACCATCGCCTCTGGTCGGATCTGCTACCACAAGAGGAACCTTGAACGGATCATAGCCTCTGGCGACACATTCGACGGAAGCATAGAACGACTTGAGGTCGATACACATATACACTTGTCCCATGATTGCACCTCCAAAAGCAGAACGGATGTTCCTTTGTGTAATTAATCATATCACAGAACAGATGTTCTGTCAATGGGCTGGAGGTTTTTTCTCTTAAATCGTCACAACGCACTATATGTGCGAACATATTTTCGGCAAGATAACCAAAACTATATCACTGCTTAGTATTATGAGCGTAGAATCAAAGAAAACCGCCCACTGGACGGTTTTGAATAATCATGGAAGAATAAATATAGAAAATTACACATATCATTATTAGACATATCTTTTTTGTGGATATTGATGTTTATAGAAGACTTTATTGAAGAATGGTTCGCTTTTTAATAATATGGAAAACTGTTCTTCTTTACAACTGTTTACATTCTGAAACATATTTAAAGCTTCTTCAGCACATTTACAGTATATTTGAAATTCATCAGATGTGTTGTCATTTAGATTTTGTGCGTTTTGTGTTGTAACAATTGGCTCCAATTCTATATTAATTTCTTCAAGTTTTCTTATAATTCGATCATAGTTATTATTTGATTCATTGATACTATTTTTAAATAATAATCTGATGTACTTTTCTAGTTCATGGATTATATCTTTTTCGTCGTTTTTTCTTCCTCCTAATTCCATTATAACTGAAGGCGGATAATACTTACGATTGTTATTACAATCATCATATCTATCCCCAAGTATATGAATATAGTATATTATAGCACAAAAGCTTTCTTTTTGTTTATCATCGCCATTAAAGTCAAAGAATTTGTCTACTGTGTTTTCTAGAATAGGTCTACGATTTTTCCATATTTCATAGTCCTTAGGTGTACTAGTATAATTATCGTAATCCCATCCTCGATGTGTAGGCTTTCTATGGTTTTCTCCGACTCCTGCAATATAATATCCAGGATCTGTGGTTGATTTAGGTAAGCCTTTTATCCCGTACTCTTTAAGTTTTTCGAGTTTATCCTTTCCATTATCACCGCGTTGATCAATTGTAAGATATGAAGCATATTCTATTGCTTCTAGTGCTTTTACTGATTCATCATTATTTTTTAAATCATGCTCATATAATGGAAAAAGAATACTTTCAAGCATGTCATCATGTTTCTTATGGCTTGGAAATGCATAAACATCCTTACTAACAAACGAAAGAACAATTACAGAGATAAATAACATAAATATCATTTTACGAAATTTCATGTCATATCACCTGCTCAAATTTTACAGTATCCCAACCAATTTTCCTTTTTTTGAAATCAACGACTTTAAAGTTGATAACAAACGGTTGACTGTTTGAGTACTCGCCATTGATTATTTCAACTTTAACTATACTATCTTCATTCCATTTGCAGCGTTTAGCTTTTTTACTTTTAAATATTACCTTAAATTGATCTAAATCATCCTTTGCCTTTTTAGGCCTAATTACTTCGTCAATTTTCCAGTCATCATAGACCGTACTCTTATCACCACTGGATACAGTGACTTTTATCTTAGCACCAGCAGAAACATATGAAACGGGCAGAGTCAATGTTTTTTTATCAAAATCTGCAGCTGCAAATAATTTTGATTCTCTGAAAGAAAACTGATCGCTGACCGGCTTAACTATAAATACTGGTGTACCGTTACCATCCAATATTCCATCAATCTTATCTTTTTCCGTTTTTGGAATATTAAGTTGACCTGCTATTGAAAACAGGAGATCACAGTTTATAGCAAGCGGTTCGTAGATTTCAGGGAGTTCTTTCTTTCTTTTTTCTTTAAGTGATTTATTATATTTCTTTATTTTTTTCTTTTCTGATTTTGTAGCATCATCAGGCACTGGCACTTTTTTTACTTCAGCAATATATTCACTATTGATCAAACTCTGTTTTTCAGTGAGGGCGTTTACATTATTCAGTGTAAGATCATATGCCGAATTAAGATAATCAATATCCTTGGTTCTTGAATAAAGATCCATATAAGTGGTAGCAGCAAAATATCTTAAAGCCCAGTCATCTGTTTCTGTGTTATTGATAATCAAATCAAGGTATTCCTTTGAAATATCAATATATAAATTCTCTGACATAACTTCATCAGCTGCATATATTGCTATAGGGAGCACTCTTGCAAGATTATAATCCTTTCTGAAAATACCTGATTGCAGTTTCTCGTATTCATTAACACTGTTTAGGCATTCCTGATATTGTTCATTGTTATAGTAGCATTGCGCTAATAATAACCAATAGTCGCCGAATGCGTCATATGTAGATTTATTAGATTCCAAAAACTGTATTTGCTGGTGTATGTTGCTATTGTTCTGACATTTTACAAATCTTTCAATATCGTTTTCATTTAATGCTAAATTGCCTGGTAGATTGTTTTCTCTGACTATATCTATCATGTAGGTAAAAGCTCGTTTACGACTATCATGAAGATTGCTAGCTGCTTCATCGTCAAGAATCCAGCCATCTTTAAGGAAGTCCTGTTTTATCTCATTATTATATGATGAATAACTTGCAAAAGAATCAACCGCCATATACAGAATTGCAGCTATTATTTTTTTCTTGCTTCCTGATGTGGTTGCACTCAGTAATGCAACAGGGTCAGGAATTGCCTCTTTAATTGCTTTAGCTTGGTTCTGTTCATATATGTATTGCAAACGTTCTCTCTTTACCGCTATCATTCTATAATTTTCAATTATATCAAGCATATTGACGAGGTGGCTCTCAGTTAATTCGTTTACATTCTCTGGATTAGTGTTATTGATCAGATCTGCATAAACTTCTTCTAAGCACATTCTACTATTTTTTGAGGAATTGATCTCTTGTGAAAGAAGTGCAAGATGATTTAACCATGCAATTGAATTCACTTGTATGTTATTCAGATTGCTAGCCACATCTGTATTAATAGTTGAGGTTGTTTGAGTTGCATTTTCGGTTGTGCTAGAATTCTTGATAGTTGTAACAGAAGATCTTGTAGCCGGAGCGGTTGTTATTAGGCTTTTTGAGGTAACTTCTTGTGTTGAGACTGTAGTTGCTTCTATTGTTGCTGTTCCATTTGAAGTGGGAAATTGTATCGAATTCTCTTTTGAAGATTCATCATTTAAACCACTATTTGTATCCGAATTAGTTCCGCAAGCTGTAAGCATCGAGCTTATCAGCATAAGACAAGTTATATATATAAAGGCTTTTTTCATATACGATACCCCCGTGTATTAATAATCGAATACAAATCTTTCTATATTATGATTTTATTATATCATCATTAGAGAAATCAGTCAATAAGTTACAATGATTATTAAAAAGATTCTGTGTTAAATTGATTTAGTTATAAGACTATGTCTGTTATTTATTTTTGCTATAGGCTTATATAAATATTACGAACAAATCCCTCCAAAGGAGCGTAAAACTAATATAATTTTTGTGAAATCTTCTTGAAAAATGTACAAAAATATGCTATAATAAACTAAATATAGTATCTCACGAAAGGTGGTTTAGTTATGCTCCCAGAAGAAAAAGCTCGCGTTAAAATTGATGATAAGCTCAATAGAGCAGGATGGTATGTAGTTGACAGGGGCGAGTATGTCCCGCAGACTACATCTGCTATCAGAGAAGCACTGACTCAGGGCAATAAGGAGAGCGACTATCTGCTTTTCATAGATAATAAGGCTATAGCTGTTCTGGAAGCTAAAAGAGCGGATAATTCCCTCGGAGAAGATGTTGAGTCACAAGCTGAGAACTATGCCCGTACTCCGCTTTCATGGTACGGTCAATGGGAGAATGGCTTTATCCCGCTGGTATATATGTCAAACGGTGATAAGATATTGTTCAAGAATCTGCTGTCAGGAGAAGACGAGTATACAGAGATCGATACTATGCACACTCCCAAAGAAATGCTTCGCATTATAAAGCGCTCCTCTGAATACGGTGCACTGCCTAAACTGGAGAAACAATCTCTCAGAGATTGCCAGTATAATGCGGAATTGAACTTTGAGAAGTCAATAAAGAACGGCAAGAAAAAGAATCTTGCAGTATTAGCAACCGGATCCGGCAAAACCTACCTTGCCTGTCTCGCAAGCTATCGTCTGCTCAACTATACCTCCACAAAGCGTATACTGTTCCTTGTAGACAGAAATAACCTCGCAAGGCAGACTGAGAGTGAGTTCAGCCAGTTCAATATGACTGAGAACAAAAAAGAGATGAACGCTCTTTACGACATCAAAAGACTCAGACATGAGGGCGATATAAAGGGAGATATCGTTATATCTACCATTCAGAAGTTGTTCGCTATCATGACCGGACAGGCTGTAAGTGATGATAACGAGGACGCTGAGGACGAACGTCTTGCAGAAGCTGCTGAGAAAAAGGATGATACTGTTATTACTCTTGGCGATGACCTTACCATTCCTCCGGATTATTTCCAGTTGATAATAGTAGACGAATGTCATCGCTCGATATATGGCAAATGGAGAGCTGTCCTTGACTATTTCAAGGGTGCTAATATCCTGGGACTTACTGCAACTCCAACAGAAGAGGCATATGCATATTTTGATAAAAATATTGTAGAGAACTATACATATGAACACTCGGTTGTTGACGGCGTTAATGTACCTGCCCGTGTATACCGCATAGTGACAGAGGTAACTGAGCATGGCGGTTCTCTTGATGAAGGTACAACTATTACTGAGAAAGCGCGAAGAACAGGCGCTGACACAACATATAAAGTTGATAATAATAAGGAATATGAAAACAATCTGCTGGACAGGTCTATCGTTAACCGTCAGCAGATCAGGCAAGTCCTTGAAACATTCAAAAATGCTATCTACACCGACCTCTATCCTGAGCGAGAGAAGTCCTGGGAATACGTGCCCAAGACACTTATCTTCGCTAAGAACGATAACCACGCTTCCGAGATTGTAGAGGCTGTAAAGGACGTATTCAAGGGAGAATTCCCCAATAATGAAGTCCCTGAGCATTTCGTTCAGAAGATAACTTACTCCTCTGAGGATTCCAATGCTCTTATCCGTGATCTCAGGAACGAGAAGGATTTCCGTATAGCTGTTACCGTAACTCTTGTAGCTACCGGAACAGACGTAAAGCCTCTTGAAGTAGTCCTGTTCATGAAGGACGTTATGTCCGAGGTGCTGTATACGCAGATGAAGGGACGTGGCTGTCGAGTTATCACTGATGACAAGCTGCGTGAGGTCACTCCCAATGCAGATACCAAGGAATGCTACTACATAGTCGATGCTATCGGCGTTACTGAACATGATAAGGATATTCCGGGGCCGGGCCCCGGACCCGGTCCTGCTATCAGAAAAATCACACTGGAACAGCTTCTCGAAAGGCTGTCTCATAATGAGCTGAGTGATGAGAACCTGCTCACGCTTCGCAACATCTGCGCCATGATAAATCGGCGTTATGAGAATAACATCTTCTTCGGGCATCACCTGCAATACTTCATCGACAACTTCGGCTATTCGCCTAAAGATCTTGCTGTATCAATACAGGAGGCATTTGACAGCGGACAGCTTCCGCCGTTCAACAGTCCTTCCGATGACAACCATATCCGTATGGTGCTTATAGACAGGCTGATCAGCAATATCCCTGCAAGGAAGAAGCTCCTTGAGCTGCGTCAGGGTTACATACTGACTACCGACGAAGATCCCGATACTCTTATTAGTGCAGGCTTCTCCAAGGAGACTGCCAAGACCTATACCGAGAACTTCGAGAAGTACATAAACGACAACAAGGACAGCATCGAGGCTCTCCGTATCATATACAACTCGGAAGATACGCTGATAACACACTCCATGCTTGCAGACCTGCGTGACAGGCTCCTGTCTGAGAGCAGTCATTTCAGTGCTCCGCAGCTGTGGAAGTATTACAGGACGCTTGATCCGTCAAGTGTTGATGAGCTCGATGTGAGGGCTAATGCAAAGGCTCTCACGAACCTGATACAGCTTGTACGGTACGCATACAAGAAGAATCCCAAGCTGACCAGCCTTATGAATGGCTTTGTACAGCGTTTCAACCTGTACTGCGGTCAGACTCAGCGTGACCTTTCCGAAGATCAGACAGATGTTATGCGGCAGATAGCTGAATTCATCGTCAATGACGGTGCTATCACTGCGGCGGAACTCAACGACATAGACGCCGACCTTTGGCGACAGGGCATCCGTGTATTCGGAAAGCCTCAGCTGTTCGGCGAGGAAATTACGGCATTATCAAGAATATTACTAAAGGCGGCTTAATATATGGCAAACCAGAAAACAGAATCGGCACTGCTCAAAAAGGTATGGGACATCGCAAACGTAATGTCCTCGGCAGGTGTTGGATTTACCGACTACATAACCCAGCTCACATATATCCTGTTCCTGAAAATGGACGATGAAAAGGAAGAATTCGGTCTCGGCAGTTCCATTCCCGAGGACTGCAAGTGGAAGGCTCTTATCAAGGAGAACGGCGACGATCTCGTTAAGAAGTATGAGGAGATACTGAAAACTCTCTCCGATGAGAAAGGTCTTATCGGTACTATCTTCACAAGAGCTACAAACAAGATAGACCGTCCCGTTATGCTCAAAAAGGTGCTTGATATGGTATCTGAGGAGAACTGGTACCTTATGGACGGCGACTTCAAGGGCGCTATCTATGAGGGTATCCTCGAAAAGAACGGACAGGACAAGAAGAGCGGAGCAGGTCAGTACTTCACACCGAGAGCACTTATCTCAGCTATCGTGGACGTTGTTGATCCGAAGATAACCGAGACTGTTGCCGATCCCTGCTGCGGTACGGGTGGATTCCTGCTGGCGGCTTATGACCATATGAAGAAGCAGAGCAAGGACTCCGAAAAGCAGAAGTTCCTCAAGAATGATGCTCTTTTCGGTGCGGATAATACCTCTCTCGTTGTGACGTTAGCTTCGATGAACTTGTATCTGCATGATATAGGCACAAAGAAAAGTCCGATAGTATATCAGGACTCCCTGCTTGATACTTCGGACAAGCTTTATGACGTTATCATCACTAATCCGCCTTTCGGCACCCGTCCTCAGGGAAGTGTTGCCATTGACTTTGACGGACGCGGATTTATAGAGACTTCCGATAATCAGGTAAACTTCTTACAGCACATCATGTCTATCGTAAAGACAGGCGGACGTGTTGGCGTTGTTCTGCCTGACAGCGTTCTCACGGACGGAGGCGCTACAAAGAAGGTCCGTGACAAGCTGATGAAGAATTACAACCTGCATACTATCCTGAGACTTCCCACAGGCATATTCTACGCAAACGGCGTAAAGACAAACGTGCTGTTCTTTGAAAAGGGCAAGCCTACGCAGGATATATGGGTATATGACTACCGCACAGATGTAAAGCACACTATGGCTACAAAGCCTATGACAAGGGCTCATCTTGATGAATTTGTGGAGTGCTACTGTGCAGGTCATATACAGGACAGAAAACCTACCTGCACCGAGGAGAATCCGAACGGCAGGTGGAGATGTTTCAGCGCTGAGGAAGTAAGTCAGCGTGAGGACCTGAACTTCAAGTGGATAGACTTTACCGAGGAGGACGAGCGCTCTGTTGACGAGATAATCGGCGATATGCAGGCGCAGGCGGACGTTATCAATGACGCTCTGGCTTCTCTGAGGGAGATACTTGGAGGGATAAGCCTGTGATAGATACAAAAGCACTGAGAAGCCGTATCCTTGACCTTGCCATACAGGGCAAGCTGACAGAGCAGCTTCCGAGCGACGGCACTGCGGAGAAATCATATCAGCAGATACAGGCTGAAAAGCAGGCTCTTATAAAAGAGGGCAAGATAAAAAAGGAAAAGCCTTTGCCCGAAATAGCGGCTGATGAAATACCTTTTGAGATTCCGAGTAATTGGAAATGGGTTCGTTGGGGCGAAATAGTAAATATAGTCTCGGCAAGAAGAGTTCATCAATCGGATTGGAAAAAAGAAGGTATTCCTTTTTACAGAGCAAGAGAAATTGCTAAGTTGGCTGAAGACGGATATGTTGATAACGATTTATTTATTTCCGAAGAACAATATGAAGAGTTTTCAAAATCTGGTATTCCTCATGCAGGCGATTTAATGATTAGCGCTGTAGGTACATTAGGCAAAGCGTACATTGTAAAAGAGGAAGACAAGTTTTATTATAAAGATGCTTCTGTTTTATGTATCGAAAATATTGGAAAAATTGAAGCAGGTTTCTTAATTGCTGTGTTAAAATCTGATTTAATGAAGAAACAGATAGAAAGCAATTCAGGAGGAACAACAGTTGATACTCTTACTATGGTAAGAATGATAAAGTATCTCCTCCCACTCCCACCCCTCGCTGAGCAAAAGCGTATAGTTGAGCGGGTTGAGGAGATATTCCGTTTACTCGATACCATTGACCAGGCACAGGAGAAATACTCCGCAGATTCGCAGATACTCAAAGCCAAACTCATTACCGCAGGCATTCAGGGCAAGCTGACAGAGCAGCTCGACACAGACGGTACTGCCGAGGAACTCTATCAGCAGATACAGGCGGAGAAACAAAAGCTAATCAAGGAAGGCAAGCTCAAAAAGGAAAAGCCCCTGCCGCCTGTCTCACCTGAGGAAGTGCCTTTTGAGATTCCGGAGAATTGGATGTGGGTGAGGTTGGGAGAAGTTTTCACGCTCCAAGCAGGTAAATTTATTTCCGCTGCTCAAATATCAGCTGAACAAGGCTCAGACCATCAATACAAGTGTTTTGGCGGCAATGGAATAAGAGGATATGTCAGCGATTATAACACAAATGGCACACACGCTCTGATAGGCAGACAAGGTGCTTTGTGCGGAAATGTTAACCTTGCTCATGATATTTTTTATGCCACTGAACACGCAGTTGTTGTATATCAGTATTGCGACGTAGATGTTAATTGGATTTTCTATGGATTAACGGAACTGAACTTGAATCAGTATGCTACATCAGTTGCACAACCGGGATTAGCTGTCGGCAAAATTGAAAAAGTCCTAATCCCACTCCCGCCCCTCGCCGAGCAGAAACGCATTGCTGATGTGCTGGAGAGGGCGTTGGGGGCTATAGATAAGGGTTAAGGAGGTTTATTATGAAAGATTACGATAGAAGCGTTAAACTTATTTGCCCTTTATGTGGTAATGACGGGTTCTGTTCTGTAGGAGAAGAATTTGAAGATCTTTTGAATGCACCCGGTACAACAAAAATGCAGTGTGCTGACTGTAAGTCTATATATACCAAGGACGAGATAATTGAAGCTAATTCTTTAATAATTGAAAATGCTAAGGATGAAATGGTTGAAGAAGTAATGAAAGATCTTGACGAACAACTAAAGAAGGCTCTCGGAATATGAATGTAATAAATACTATTGTTGACTTTTTGAAAAACTGGAAAGACGTAATAGAAATAGTAATTACACTACTTACAATACCAATATCAATTATCGCCTATTTTAAGGCTTCTAAAGCAAATAAGTTGCAGAATAAGATAAACGAGATTGAGCTTAAGCTCAAGCAGTATGAACAAGAAAAAATGGAAAAAGAAAAGGAAGAAGCTAATTCTTCCTGTGTTGAAGCAAGGGTTGTTACGATAGGTAAAGGGAAACATCGTATGAAAGTATGGAATTCTGGAAATACTACCGTCTACAATGTTAGTGCGAGATTTGATGGAGATGTTGGTATAGTAATAATGGACAGAGAAAAACAACCTTTTGAAGAGTTGGAGCCTGGCAGTAATTATGAATTAGTCGTAATAACATATGATTTATCTATCCCCAAGTTTAAGATAATTACTGAATGGGAAGATCAAAACGGTGAAAAACACAGTAAAGAACAAATGCGCGATTTGCAATCTTAATTGATATTTCGAGGTGCAATATGCTATCAAAGAAGGAAAGAGAAGTTAATAGTCTGAATACAGCTATTCAAAACTGTCTCTCTCAAAAGGGAGATAGCAGGCGCATTGGTATGCTTATGTCAGGCGCTGATGTTGAACGGAAATCCGAGGAACGTCCTGACTTCATACGCTATGTAGCTCCTGCCAATAAGAACGAGAGAGGTATAGTAGTAGGTATCGAGCATTTCATGGTTGACCACCTCTCCAAGGAAAAGCAGAGTAAAAAGAAGACAAAGTACCAGTCTATGGGACGAATTCATCAGAGCAACACACTCTCATACTTTAATAAATGGCAAGAGAAGGTGCTTAACTCAGAGCATATACCTGATGAAGCGATAACCGGTCTTTGCGATACATTAAGCGCCCACTTCAATAATTCTGCTTACGCTACCATCAAGACTTTCTATTATAGCTTCAAATCTGCTTTAGATACCCATATGGCAAGCATAGACGAATATAAAAGAGCAATCAAGGTTGAAGCTAATAAGAGAAATGCTGATAATAAGCTTATTATTCTCATAGAAGTGCATTCAGCATTTCAGAACCTTTTCTTCCACCACAATAGGAATATTCATTTTGAAAACAGACCTGTCATGCTTGTCCTTGACGAGTTCATTCAACTCCTTGAAAAAGCAGACAAAAGAGTTGACTATTATGTTCTGACCTTCGGAGATACGCTTGATACCAGTACTAAAACAGTTGCTATCAACGCCAAAGATATCCGTGGCTCTCTTAAAAAGCAGCGTGTGCCAATTTATCATTATTGCGGTGCTGATTTATACTTGCCTAAGGATTTGGCCTTTGTTAAGGACTATAACATGGAAATGAAGCATGAAGAACATGGTGAAGAAATAACACTTCAAGCTTTTCCATCAATGAGCACAATGCGTCCGGAATACAAGCTGAAGTTTATATATAGCGCGCTAAGAATGGCCTATATTTACTACGCCAAAAAGGAACCTGTTGTCTTGGATCTGGACGTAGAAAGAATGTTTGAAACGCTATTACCGCTTATCACAGGTTGGCATAAATGTAAAGATGATAAATGGAGTTATGAGCCCGTATGCTTGGTAGCTCCTACGGTAGATTATATCGAAAAAGCTTATGAAGCATTTGATAAAAGATGGCGGATAAGCGAAATACTTAGTCAAGATCTGGCAGCATCACTAGATTAATATAATTCATAAGGCACGTTTTAAATTAAAAAGCGTGTCTTTTTGTTTACATAAACATATGATGAGTACAGTTTATTTCTTGTGTCAAACATGTTTATATATACACCATCTTGTCTCCCCATAACGGGGAGACTCTATGTACACATGAAAACAAAAGCACCTGCCAGTGTGAGCAAGTGCTAAGTTAAATTCAATTAAATGCCTTATATTCTTTCCAGATTACTCTGAATTGTGTTGTCATCTTTGTAGTGCTCCTTCATCCAGCGGAATGCATCCATAACAACGGGTTCTCGCAATTTTGCACTGTTCGCCCCCTGCATTGCGTTGAATGCGACACTGTATACATTGCTGTGCATCAGTTCAGCGATATCTGTCTGATACTGTGCCACATCCGGACATTTACAGATGACATATGCAGCAGTACCACGACAATCATCCGGATTTAAGTCTGATTTTGCATAAGGGATCAGATCCTTTGCACTTTTGCATGAACAGTCTCCCAAAAAGTAAAGTAGGCTTCTCGCACATGGTTTCTCACCGTCGCCTATGATTGCTGGAATCAGTCTTTTGGACATAGCTGGCGAATATAAGATCTCGAGAGCTCTGTAATAATAACGGTCTTTGATCTCATCCGGAATGGATCTGCATATCTGAATGACTCTTTCAGGATGGTCGCTGTAGAATTGTTCATCGAACATGGCAAGTCCGGTTTCTTCATCTGACAAGAGGATCAATCCGATGATGGGAGCGATCAACGTATCATCCGGATCTCTGCGCAAACGCCCAATCGTATCCGAAGATAGTTTTTGAAAGCGTCCAAGTGATGACAATATCTCATTGCGCTCCTTTATCTGGACTTGAGGTTCTAGATCGGCGGCTTTTTCATAGTCGGCAATCAGTTTTTCTTCCGTGTCAAGACGGGTAAAGCCGTACCAAGATATATTGTTTTTCGCAGCAACCTCCTTGAAGAAACCAAGATACCAGTCTTCAAATGTCATGTGCGTGAAGTGCGGCGGATACTCTTCATCCATATTCCAGTCAATGTTGATAATCTTTCCGTTTTCGCTTCCGCCGCACATCAGGATTGTATCATATGTACATCCCTGCGTTCCGATGACAACAGCGTTAGCTACAACCTTCCGCATGATTTCATCATACTGTTCGTCATCATCTATCTTATCAAGACCCAGGATTACCTGTTTCCAGATTTTTGGTGTCAGTGAAGCGGCAAGAAACGTCACATCACTGCCGATATGTTCAGAATAATCGTTTCCAAGCTTGGATAGTGGGTACAGACCATAATATGGACCTGCACCGCTTCCGAGCTCCGTGAGGACACGGACATAGTTCTCAGGCAATTTCAGACCATGTTTCTGCTCAAAAGCACGAACATCCGCCATAGAAGCACGTAAATCAAACTGATACTTGTGTTTTGACGCACCGAACACTTTCAATTCAGGGTCAGCTTCCCTTGCCTTGCTTACCCAGTATTTTACTTCCTCTATGAAATCCATAAGGCATACTCCTTTTAGTACTGATTATAGGAGAATCATAGCATAAAATCGAGAAAAAGTCAATATTACTACTATTTGTCGACAACATCTACGCTCTCAGATAGATGGTATTGTTGTTCTCGAAGGTGCAATCCTTGAACTCAGAACCTTCGCAGCAGAGTTCACTGTTGATGAAGGTGCAGTTTATGAACTTGCAGTTTATCCAGTCCGTATGATTTGCATAAGAATTCATGAAAACACAGTTCTCAAACCTGCAGTTCAGAACGATATTACGGTGATCGTGGTACTCGTTTGTTTCATTAGGATAAGATGGCTTACCATCTATACAGAAGCGGAAGAAACAGACGTTTCTGAAAGTACCGTTCATAATACAGCAGTGTTCAGCAATCATCCTCTCAAACTTCATATCAATGATATTAAAATTGATAAGATCGAACTTTCTGATCTTTGTCATTCTGATATCGCTGTTTGCATATTCCATGATATCACGCCTGAAAAAGGACTCATACATATTTCTGCCGACCCACTCATGTGTCCAGCCTATTCTGTGCTTTTTAGCGTCAGGATAAGAATCATCATAAAGCATATGTGCGTGATTCTTCTGACGGTCAATGTAGCCGTCAATGAGTTTCTGATTCATCATTTCAAATTCCTTTTTATTCATACAAACACCGTTCCTTTCAGCGGTCATAGTTTTCTTCGCAGTCATTGTATTTGCAGTTACTGTGATAAAAACAGTCGTCAATACACTCGTTTCCGCTCCACTTGCATCTGGTGAACTCGCATTCTCTGAATCCATAGCCTTCGCCTGAGCAAGAGATAATATTGCAATCCTCAAATGTGCAGGCTATGAACTTCCCACACTGGCAGTCGATATGGTCAAAGGTGCAGTTTCTAAAAGTGACATTATAAAGGTTGAAGTGTCCAAGCTGAAAACCAGTGAATATCCTATTAAAGAACTCTGCATATTCCAGTGTCAGTCCTTCAATCAGCCGCTTTTTAGGTGGAAGCGGTTGGTAAGGGGATATAATGTTATCCTCGTCATCCAACAAATCTAAGAAGGTGTCATCTCCTTCAAAACCCAAATCACTATCGTCATCAAAATTGAAGTCATCGAAAATCTCATCTTTATCTTTCATATGTATCCTCCTTCTTTACAAGAAACAAGGTTTTCCATGTATGAACGGGTTTGAGCCAGTGGCTCGTCAGCATCTCACGACGCACTATATAACGTCTCCCGACGCGGTTTGTCAAGTTACAGGCAAAACAAAAAAGGTACTGATTTGGACATACTACACCCGTAGATGTAATATACTCAAATCAATACCTTAAATTTTAATATACTTATTCTATCATGGAATGCTGATAAAGTCAAGTACATGGAGAAATAATTATGAGTTAACCAACAGCCGTGTCTCCCCATAACGGGGAGACGATATTTATATCTGTACAGCTGTCGGGATTTATATATACTTTCACTTGTTCTGATTAAAAAAAGCCCATATTATACCAGTAACCGGATCATCTGATTTACAACATATCAGACATCATCAGTTGAATAATATCCGGCAAAATAGTATCTGCAACCTGTACCTGTGATTCGTTCAACTTCATCACAGAATTTGCTGAGATTTTCTTTTGAACTATCATATAGCTTACCATCTACAAAGCTCACAGAGTTTATGATTATGTGTATATGAAATAATGAATCACCACGCTTCTTCTGATGCACTGCCCAGATCAACTGGTATCTGCACTTAAAAACAGTACTTATCAGCACAGCATAAGCCTTGGCTTTCTCATATTTACGCACTTCATCACCGAATGATATAATGAAGTGTATAAGTGGATTCTCCTGAGTCTTGTGGAAGTAGTTCTTAACAAACTGCATCTGTTTATATGTCTTATCCAGATCATAAGGATCCACACCAAAGCCACCTAAATGAAGCTGCTTCTCTTTATCGTGCAAGTAATCCAAAGCGTTGTAAAGATAGTTGCTGTGAAATCCATCCGAACACTTCTTGCATTTTATAAGGACCATATGTCTTCAGCCTCTTTTCTTACTTCGTCGAGGCGCTCAGGAGCAACCTCTTCAACGATTCTGCACACATGGTTTATAATGTTCTGATACTTTACCATTGTTTCAGGAGTGTTTTGATTAGGATGTACAGAACATAGAACCATATAGGAACTTACAGACAGGCCTTTGTCTTTTGCGTTCTGTGCAATAGTTGCAGAATCATTCTGTGTCATCGTTACCGATGTTCGTACATTTCTCTTATCATTTTCAGCTTTCATTGTAAAGCCCTCCATTAAATAAATTTTAGGTGCAAGGAAATCCGGCGCGAAGTATTATCCATATTAGAGATATAATGGTTATCAATACATCATTACATTCAATACAATCAATGTTATCATTGATTCTTCATTCTTGTATTGATTATCATAATATAGATATATTTCTTGCAGGCGTCGCTTCGCTCCTATTATTATAATGTAATACTTTTTCATGTTTATGTAGTATTTTTTATTCAAAATAATTATATATATACTAAAAATCAAATAAAAGGATAATTCAGCATTATCAGAATAAGCATTCTCTCCGATAATTCGGCAATCTGAAATATACATTATTTCAGTGATACCCAAAACGGTAATCAAATTACAAAGGAGAAATGCCTATGACAGAAACAAACCGCTATCTGACCTGTGGAGTTGACAGCACCATTCCACTTGAATTGCAGCTGTTCTTATGGGAGTGCGTTGACAGACTGCCTGAGCCGAAGGACTATTTACAGGTCTTTGAGCTGAAACCTGCAGGTTCAATGCAGTCTATCACTCATATGTCAGAAGAACCTGAATACCGTATGGAGTACCTTATACCGTCAGATACTCCTATAACTGAAAAGCTGTATGTCATTGACGACGGTGATCACAGCACCATGCTGCTTGCAAGTGAATACTGATAACTTACGCCAGCCCTTCGGGGCTGGCATTCTGCATTTATGGAGGAAAAAATGGAAAATACAAACAATGATAATGCCCTTTACTGCTCCCGCTGCGGAGCACTTATAGGCGAAGATGAGGACTATGAAGAAGTAAATGGTCGGATAGTCTGCATGGAATGCTATGAACAGCATACAACTACCTGTGAAAGATGCGGTGAAGTCATATGGACGGATGACAGTTACGGAGACGAGTATACTACACTCTGCTCTAACTGCTATCACAACCACTATACCCGTTGTTCATGCTGTGATGCATTATTGCATGAGGACGACGCTTATCATCTTGATGGCTATGATTACTGCTCTGACTGTTATCATGAGGAAGTTGATAGAAACCGTTCTATCCATGACTACGGGTATAAGCCTGAACCTATCTTCTATGGTGACAGCAAGCGGTATTTCGGCGTAGAGCTTGAGATTGACGGAGCAGGTAAGGACAGCGACAATGCTGATGAGCTTCTTGCTATCGCAAATAAGGATGAGGAGCACATTTATATCAAGGGTGATGGCTCTCTTGACGACGGAATGGAGCTGGTAACGTACCCTATGTCTCTTGACTGTCACAAGGACTTTCAGTGGGATGAGATCATGAAGAAAGCGATTTATCTGGGCTATCGCTCTCATCAGACCTCAACCTGTGGACTCCATGTTCATGTCAACAGAGACTGTCTTGGTGATAACCGTGATGAACAGGATGAAACGATAAGCAGGATTCTGTACTTTGTTGAGCATCACTGGAACGAACTACTTAAGTTCAGCCGCAGAAGTGAGTATGCCATGAACAGATGGGCAAGCAGATACGGCTATGAGAACTCAGCTAGAGCTATACTGGATAAGGCTAAGAAAGGCAACAACGGCAGGTATGCTGCCGTCAACCTTATGAACTACGCAACAATAGAGTTCCGTATGTTCAGAGGTACGCTGAAGCTTAACACATTCCTTGCGACACTGGAACTGGTAAACGCTATCATTGACACTGCTCTCTACTATTCAGAAGAGGGCCTGCACAAGCTGTCATGGTCTGAGTTCGTCAGCAATATAAAGGAACCTGAGCTGATACAGTATCTCAAGGAACGTAAGTTATACATCAACGAAAACATTGATACACAGGAGGAAATGTAAAAATGAAGAATTTTGATATTATAAAGAAGATCCCGAAGTTACCTTTACCGGAAATATATGGTGGAGATGTAAGGATAGTTTTAACACTTGCAACTGTGCTCGCTACAACACATATGGTGAACCGCATTGAAAAAGTTGCAAAAGCGCTTGATAAAATGGATCATCCCGATGCACCTGTCATCTTTAAGTGAGGAGGAATAGATATGTGTTCACTCTTTGGCTGGACTGATTATGCAGGTATTGTTCCGCATAAGATACTGAGAAAGTTTACACAGGCACTGGCTAATGCTGCGGAGGAGAGAGGTACCGATGCAGCAGGTATAAGCTATGTTCGTAACGGAGAAGTAGTGATTTACAAAAGACCGAAGCCTGCACATAAAATCCACTTTAATCCGCCGGAAGGCACTACAGCTGTGATGGGACATACCAGAATGGCAACTCAGGGCGATAAGAAGCTTAACTTTAACAATCATCCCTTTGCAGGCACTGCCGGTTGTACTTCATTTGCTTTCGCCCATAACGGCGTTCTATGGAATGATAAGGAACTTCGCAAGGACAAGCTTATACCTGATACACACATTGAGACTGACAGCTACGCTGCTTGTCAGCTGATAGAGCAGCAGAACAAGCTCGACTTTGACAGTCTGAAGTATATGGCAGAAACGGTCGAGGGCAACTTCACATTCACAGTCCTTGACGACAGTAATAGCTTATACATAATAAAAGGCTCAAATCCGATGTTCCTGCTACACTTCAAGGATATCGGGCTGTATGTATACGCTTCCACTGAAAGTATCATGAAGAATGCTCTCCGCAGGATAGGCTTGTATAAGATCGCCAATGAACAGATCAATACCGACGAGGGGGATATCGTTCGCATTGACAGGAATGGAGATATCACTCGCTCGGAGTTTGAGCCTAAGATATTCCGCTCCAAGTATGGTTCATGGTACGATCTCAACGACTCTTCCTACTATAACATTCACGAAGAGATACTTCTCGCTTACTGTGGCTGCTATGGCGTTGACAGTTCAGATGTAGAACTTTTGCTGGAGTATGGCTACACCTGCGATGAAATCGAGGAGATGCTTATGGATACCAACCTACTCCATGAAGCACTCAGAGACGTGAAGTATATGCTTGGAGAGGATGTGTATGAGAGCTATTGTGGCGCTTTCTAAGTCCACAAAAGTATAGTTTATGGGACATTCAAAAATCGGCTAAAAAAGCGTTCCAAAAAGTGGTGTTTTGACTTTTGAAACGTTCCGAAAGTTGCCACCACTTTTTGGGACAGATTGGAGGTATTATGGACAATCGAACCTATGGCTACGCCCGTGTATCCAGCCGTGAGCAAAACGAAGATAGACAGCTTGAAGCTCTGATTAAGTTTGGAGTACCAGAGCAGAACATTATCATCGATAAAGCCTCAGGTAAAGATACCGAACGTGAAGGATATCAATATCTCAAACGGCAGATACTTCGTAAGGGAGATACGCTTGTTATCAAGGAACTGGACAGGCTTAGCAGAAACAAGGCAGATATAAAGCGAGAACTGGAAGAGTTTAAAGCGGCAGGAGTACGAGTGAAGATACTTGATATACCGACTACACTTACAGACTTCCCACCGGATCAGGCTTGGGTGCTTGAGATGATAAACGCTATCCTCATAGAAGTTCTCGGTGCTATAGCCGAGAACGAGCGTAAGAAGATTCGAGCTCGACAGCGAGAGGGTATCGAAGCTGCTAAAAAGAAAAACGTCCGCTTCGGTCGTCCGTCAAAGCCTTTGCCCGATAATTGGCGTGAGGTACTGGCGGAAGTCCGCTGCGGGAATAAAAAGCCTGTAGATGCTATGCGGGGGCTTGGTGTCTCAAAGTCATGCTACTACAGGCTTTGTAATAAAATGGCTTGCTCAAAATAGGGCAAGCCATTTTTTTACTAAATGGAACTGAAACTATGCTCATTTTTAGTTCACTATCATTAAAATACCCATCAAAGCTTCCGTAATCATGCGCCATATGGTCTCCGAGCTCTTCTTGGGACATATCCTTTATTTTATCAAAAACATCTATATACGACGGCGAATCCTTTCCATAGGTTAAAACACCGCCTATCATAATCGACACGTCAATGACTCCTGAGTCAAGGACATCCTCCTTAATTGCCTCAATTTTAGGCAGTGATGATGAATGGTTCTTGTCAGGGCCGCTCCATTTATTATTTTTCTCAAAAGCCAGGAAATTAAGAGCGTACATATACGCCAGTGCATCCTTGACTATCTCGGGATTATCACGGCTTTTTTCGATTATCTGCTTGGCATTCAAATAGAATTCCTGGTCAGTCATCGGCAAATAGGTGTCCATTTCCTGCTTTTAGCTTTCAAAGCTGTCGAATGTCTTGACGTCAAAGTCACTGTGGAAATCATCTTGGTTGACGTTTTTGTAATTAGGCATATAAGTCCCTCCAGTTTTAGGTTGATGCAGGTCAAATGCGTATAATTTCGGTGCAGAAGCTCCGAAAAACGAGCATTATTACTGTCACGGATGATATGTCCGAAGCATTTTTAATATCCTTCAAACTCCTTAAAAAACACCCTGCGAAAGTTGTTATGGGTTCAAGTCCGAATCGTTTTTGGGAAACTGCACTAAAACAGGCAGATATAAAGTGCAATCATACAATTTTGCTGATGCGGCTGCTGACAAAAAAGCAGTCTGATACCTCACGTGGAGATATCAGACTGCCCATGCCGTCAGTACGCATCATACATCGGCTGTGCTGTTACTTTTTTTATGGAGTATCCTGTCCCAAGTATCCTTTGCGCTGAACTCCTCGACCGAGGTAGTGGAGGCTGTGCTGTAGAATACCAGAATGAGCGAACCGTCGGTCGAATCGATCTTTCTGCTCTCCTTGGCAGCACACCAGTTGTTCTCATCTAAAACATCCTTGTCGACGTCGGCGAGCATTGCCGCAAGCTCATCAAGCTTCGGGTCGCTGTCGGCAATCTTGCTGCTCTCGGGTGAGAATCGCGTGGACTTCGGGTCTGCGCCTGTGGACATCCTTGCATAGTAGATGAGGACCGTGGTGGCATCTATCGAATCCACCTTGTTATCGAGGTTCGCGTCGCCCTTAACGCCGATATATGCATTGAAGCGGAGCGGCTCGCCGTCCTCGCCGTATACCTGCACGCCGTCGTAGAATACGTTAACGGAGTAGGTGAAGTTGGTCTGCTCGGCTCTGTATACATCCTGCGGATTGTCCTTTCCCTTGACAACATCGCTGAACGTGTACAGTGACTTGTCTATCGTCAGATCGACCATTTCGCCCTTGGCATTTTCGCCTGTAAGCTTGGTTATGCCGTCGGCGTGACCCGTGCTGAACTTGTTCGTGTCGTGGTTGAAGTAGAAGCCGTCCGCGACTGTGCCGCTGGCGTGTATCTTCACGAATTTGCCGTCGTTTGTATCTGCTGTTGTAGTGGAGCCGCCGCCGTCGTCAGTGGTGCTTGCCGCAGTTGTAGACTTGTTTCCGCCGTCGTCGGTGGTGCTGACCGCAGTTGTAG
Source organism: Ruminococcus sp. XPD3002 (assembly GCA_900119535.1). GTDB lineage: Bacteria > Bacillota > Clostridia > Oscillospirales > Ruminococcaceae > Ruminococcus > Ruminococcus flavefaciens_H. The sequence goes on along the minus strand of FPJT01000021.1, from coordinate 9,207 downwards.
ACTTGTTTCCGCCGTCATCAGTGGTGCT
>FPJT01000021.1:0-9169 GCA_900119535.1 Ruminococcus sp. XPD3002 | reverse complement strand
CCGCAGTTGTAGACTTGTTTCCGCCGTCATCAGTGGTGCTGACCGCAGTTGTAGACTTGTTTCCGCCGTCGTCGGTCGTAGATACTGCCGTAGTCTCCGTGGACTGCCCCGTACCGCCGTCGTTGTCGGAGGTGGAGGCTGTAGTGCCGCCCGAGCCGTCGCCTATCTGTATCTCGCCGTAATAGTCCGTGCTTATCGAGTAGCCGTTGGTTATAGTTGCCGCACCCTTGTCGATGTCGCAGTCGGTATTGAGTATTGTTATCTTCTGCATATTGGAGCAGCCGTAAAATGCAAGACTGAGTATCTGCTTGACGCTCTTGGGTACAACGACTGTTCTTACCTTAGCGAGCTCGAATGCGCTTTCGCCGATAGTGTCGGGACCCTCGGGGATAACGAGGTCGCCCGTAGCGGTTCTGCCGTCGATAACGATGCCGTTCACGATAACGACAGGGTCTGTCTTGCGCTGTTCATCGAGCCATTTCGAGTCTTCGAAGGCGTTGCCGCCGAAGTCCTTGAGAGTTGACGGGAAAGTGATCTTTTCAAGTGAGATGCAGGAGGCAAAAGCACGTCTGCCAATTCTTTCGACGCTTTCGGGCAGCTCTGCCGCAGCCAGATCCTTACAGCTGTAGAATGCGCTGTCGCCTATTTCGGTCACTGTATCGGGGATATTTATTGAAGTTACCCCCGACTTATAGAAGGCTTTGTTTCCGATTTTCTCAAGTCCAGTGGGGAGCGTTACCGATTTAATGCCGCTGCACTCCTCAAATACGCTGTCGCCTATCTTCTTTACGCCGTCGGGGATAACTATGTCGCCCTCGGTCATTTCAGAGCCGATAAGCACGCCGTTGCTTATTTTGAAGCCGTCGATCGTTGTAAGTGAATCCTGCCATTTTGTGCCGTAGAAGCTATTGGAACCGAAGCCGCTGAAGCCCTCGGGCATCTCGACTGTTTCGAGCTCCGTGCATTTACCGAATGCATACTCTCCAACTACTTTAATGCTGTCAGGAAGCTTTACGGATGTCAGTGCGCAGCCATATTCCGCTTCACCCCAACCGCCGAATGCCCTATCCTCGATTATTTCCACACTGTCGGGGATGTCTATCTGATTCAGGCTCGTGCAGCCGTTGAATGCGCCGCTCGATATCTCCTTGGTGCCGTCCGCGAGCTTGACCGTTGTCAGCGCAGTACACTTCGAGAAGGCGTTGAGGAAGTCAACACCCGCAGGCAGAGAAACGGAGGTGAGAGCTGTACAATTGGAGAATGCGTCGCCGATATCCTCGACGCCCTCGGGGATCTCAACGCTTGTGAGCTGGTTGCACTGACTGAATGCGCGAGCGTCGATCTCTTTAAGCGTCGAGGGGAACTTTACGGAGGTTATCGGTGCTTTTTCAAATGCTTGGTAATCAATAGTAACAACGCCCTCGGGGATAACTATATCGCCGCTGCACTTTTTGCCGTCAACGAGCGTCGTGCCGATGATGACCATGCCATCCGATGCATCTTTCTTATTCTGCAGGAATGCCGTACCCACAAAGGTGGAGGAGCCTATTGACTTCACGCTGTCTGGGATAGTGATATCCGCAAGATTTTCACATTTGTTGAATACGTAATGGTCAATCGTTTCAAGTCCGTCGGGGAGAGTGAGAGACTTGAGAGATGAGCATCCGTTGAATGACATATTCTTGATATTTTTGAGCCCCTTATTCAGCTTGATATCGGTCATAGAGCTGCATCCGTAGAATGTGCCGTCGTTTATTTCAGTCACACCTTCGGGTATCTCTATCGACTTCAAGCCCGCCGCTCCGCTGAATGCATATCTTCTGATAGTATTGAGCGTCGAGGGGAGCTCTGCCTTTTCGAGCGCCTTGCAGCCCTCGAATGCGCTCGCTCCTATGACCTCAACTCCCTCGGGTATCTTTACAGAGGTTATCTCAGTATTTCTTTTGAATGCGTAGTTGCCTATCTTCTTTACGCCGTCGGGGATAACAACATCGCCCTTTGCATTTGTGATAGTCAGGAGCGTATCTCCCGAGATTATCGCGCCCTTCTTTTCGCCGTAGGGAGTGCCGCTGAATGCAGTGCTTGAGATCAACCATACATTAGGCGGAAGTGTGACATCCTCAAGCTTCGTACAGCCGCTGAATGCGTTGTCGTAGATAGAGGATACGTTATCGGGCAGCACTATTGATTTCAGGGATGTGCAGCCGCTGAATGTATCTTCACCTATGCTCGTCAGATCACTCGGCAGCTTTACGCTTTCGAGAGAGGTGCAGTTTTTGAATGTGCTCGAGCCGATAGATGAGATGTTGTCAGGAAACTCAATGCTTTTCAGACCCGTGCAGTCCTCGAATGCAGATTCCTCCATAGAAATGCCGTCGGGGAGCTCTATGGAGCTGAGTGACGAGCAGCCCGCGAATGCCTGTCTTGATATCTTTTTCAGCCCCTTGGGGAGGCTCACTGTTTCAAGTGACGTGCAGCCATTGAACATCTCAGCGGGTATTGTTAATGTGCCCTTGTCGAATGTGACGCTTTTCAGGCTCGTGCAGTCCGCGAAAATGCCGTAATTGTCCCAGTCGTCATATGTCAGGGTGCCTGCTATCTCGACGCTCTCGAGACCTGTACAGCCCTCGAATGCATTGGATTTGATAGTGTTGATGCTCTTCGGGAGCTTCAGTGAGGTCATCTTTGTCTGCCCCCTGAATGCTCCGTTTCCGATGCCTGTGATGCCCTCGGGGATGACGAGCTCGCCCTCGATCTCGCCGATATCGCAGATATTGCCGTTGATAACGAGCAGGGGATCGTCTCCGCGCAGAGCGGTGTTCTTGAATGCATCCTGCTCAATAATGGTGCAGCCCTTGGGAATGCTTATCTCTTCGAGGTTCGTGCAGTCCTTGAATGCATTCCTCATTATACGGGTGACGCCGTTGGGGATGGTTATAGAGGTTATCCCCGTACAGCCCTCGCATAGACTAGACGATATTTCCTTCAGCCCCGACGGGAGCTTTATTTCTGTCAGTTCGTCGCAGTCTCTCAATGCCGCCCAGCCCATCTCTGTAATGGAATCAGGAAGGTTGATGCTTTTGAGATTATAGCAGGCATTAAACGCATTGTCGCCTATCTTCGTTACGCTGTCAGGGAGCTTTACCGATGTGATGCGCATATTAAAGAATGCGTTCTCACCTATCTCGGTGACGCCGTCGGGAACGACGATATCGCCCTCAGCGAAGCAGGCCGCGAGCACGCCGTCCTTGATTATGAACGGGGTCTTATCGCCGTAGGGGGTTTCAGTGAAGGCTCCGCCGCCTATACTCGGCACATTTTCCATGAAATTGACCTCCTCGAGAGCGGTACAGCCGCGGAAGGCGTTTCCGCCTATCTCCTTTATCTTGCCGAAGGTCAGGGATTTCAGAGAGGTACAATCGTCAAAAGTCCATGTGCTGAGCTCGAGTTCTGCGTTATCGGGGAATTTGATATCCGTAAGCGATGTGCAGCTCGAGAAGGCGCCGCTGGGTATGTACTTGATATTATCAGGCAGAGTGACCGATGTCAGGTCGCTGCACAGATAAAATGCGTTTCTTCCCATTTCTGTCACCGTTTCGGGGATAACGGCACTCGTCAGACCAGATGTCTGAAATGCACTATCGCCTATTTTTGTGACATGGGCGGGAATGGTGAAGCTCTTGAGCTCCTGTGCGCCGTAAAATACGTGCGAGCCGATAGTTTTCACGCTCTCGGGGAGCTCCAGCTTGTCCGCATCAACGTTGCAGTAGAGCAGTATTCCTTTCTCGTCCACGACGTACGGGTTAGCCTCTGCCCACTTGGAGCCGTCGAGCTCCTTATAGGGGATAGCGGGCTTCATTGTGTCTTCGTACCATTCACCTGTCCAGTTGACTGTTTCTATGCCCGTGCAGCCCTTGAAGGCGCCTGCCTCCATATCTTGCAGTCCGCTCGTAATGTTGAGGGTCTTTAGAGCCGTGCAGCCCTCAAATGCGCTCGAGCGCAGAGATATGCTTTTGCCGCTGAACTTTATATCCTCAAGAGCAGTGCAGTCCTTGAAGGCACCGCACTCCGCATAGGCGCGGTCAGCCCCGATATTTACCGATTTCAGGGCAGTACAGCCCTCGAAGGAGCTTGTGCCTATCATCCACATATTACTTCCGAAGGTGACAGACGTGATGCCCGTACAGCCCTTGAAAGCCTCGGGCTGTACGTTTTTCAGGGGCTCTCCGTTGACGGTATTGGGTACGACGAGGTCGCCCTTTATCTCGTCAACAGAGCCGATGAGCGTATAGCCGCTGTAGTAGTCGTCTGTTTGGTTGTTCTTGAATTTCAGCCCTTCAACGATGATGACATCGTCCTCGTTCTCGTCTGCTGCCGAGGCTGTTACCGTCCTGACAGTGCGTATCGGAGCAGCGGGGCTCATTGAGCCTGCAACTACGGTCAGTGCGAGCAGTGCTGCTGCCAGTTTTTTCATTTTCATATCTAATTCCTCCTTTGTGCAGTTCAACTTTTTGCATAGAAAAATAGCAAAACAGATAAGAAAAATGTATACTATGCAGTTATTATATCACAAAAGATTTTACCTGTAAATACGATTTGCCAATATGTCATCTGACAAATTGGCAAACGATTGATATTTGCTGTGATTTATACGATGCGTAAAAAACGGCTCCAGCCCCTTGCGTTTTATCTGCGGCAGTGCTATAATATGAAAAATGAAAGCACAAGGAGGACATTATGACATTTCAGGAGCTTATCAGCGACTTCACGGACAGGCTCGGCTGCTCAATATCCGAGCTCGCCGAGGCATCGAAGCTCACGCCGTCCGCACTCAGCCGCTACCGCAGCGGACTTCGCCGTCCGCGCCCCGAGGCACTGCAAAGGCTTGCCGACGGCATCGCCTCAATTGCCGCGCAGAAGGGTATCAGTGGGCTCGAAAGCGAGGACGTGTACAACCGCCTCGTCAGAGCCGTTGGCTATGCGGATATCGACAGCAGCGTTTTTGCGGAGAATTTTTCCTCCCTCGTCGACCGTCTGAGCATAAGTCTGAACAGGCTCGCCAAATCAATGGATATCGACGCATCGCTCCTCTCGCGCTTCAAGCGCGGCGAGCGTGTCCCCATAGATATGGACAGGTTTATCGGCAACCTGAGCAGCTATCTGCTCAGAAGCTCCGACGAGAGCGGACAGCTCCCGCTGCTCTGCGCGACGCTCGGCGGAATTACAGAGCACAGCATCCGCGACGAAGGAAGGCTCTGCGCGGCTGTTGACAGGTATCTGCGCGGTTCGCCGAGGTCTGCGGCAGTTGCCTCGGGCGTCAGCGATTATCTTCACAAGCTCGATGAATTCGACCTCGGCGAGTATATATCCATTATCAGGTTTGACAAGCTGAAAATACCGACTGCTCCGTTTGCTTTGCCCGCCTCAAGGCATTATTACGGCGTGGAGGATATGAAGCGCGCCGAGCTCGCTTTTCTCAGGGCTACGGCTATCTCACAGTCAAAGAAGCCGCTTTTCATGAACAGCAATATGCCCATATCAGATATGGTGGACAGCGAGGACTTCAATAAAAAGTGGATGTTCGGCATCGCCGCCTGTATAAAGAAGGGGCTTCATCTAAATATCATTCACACCATTGACCGCCCGATGAAGGAGATGCTGCTCGGCTTGCAGGCTTGGATGCCGATATATATGACGGGACAGGTCTCACCCTACTATCTGCCGCAGCCGCCGAGCGCTATCTACCACGAGCTCCTTTATGTCTCGGGAGCGGCTGCTCTGCGCGGAGAATGTATCAGCGGTCATCACGCAAACGGGCAATATTACTTTACCAACTCCAGAAGGGAGCTCGCCTATTACCGTCAGCGCTCGGAGGATATCCTCTCGAAGGCTCTGCCTCTTATGGAGATATTCGATTCAGCCTCAGAGGACGAGTATCGCAGCTTTTTCAGCAGTGAGAGCTCAAACGGCGGTCAGCGCTGCAATATGCTGTCAACTCTGCCGATATACACCCTTTCGGAGGAGCTGCTGACCAGTATCCTCAGCAGGAAAAGCATCAGCAGCCGTGAACGTGAAAGGCTGACCGCCTATCTGAAATGGACGAAAGAGTGCTTTGCAGAACAGCTCATATCATCGGAGGTCCTCGATATCATACCCGTTCCGTCCGAGGAGCAGTTCAGCTCAGCGCCGCTTCTTCTGTCGCTGTCAGGAGCTTTCTTCGAGCGTGAAATTCAGTATACGTATGAGGAGTATACCGAGCACTGCCGCCTCACAAGAGAGCTGAGTGCCGCGAACAGCAGCTACAGCATCTCCGAGCTTAGAACGCCGGTGTTCAGGAATATACAGATACAGATGAAGCGCGACGAGTGGGTCATGGTCTCGAAATCGAAAAGCCCTGCAATTCATTTTATCATCAGACACCCCAAAATGCTGAACGCTTTTGAAAAAGGACTTTTCGCTACTCCGAATCGAATCAGCCACAACAGCAGAACTTGATGAATGTCCCAAAGAATTGGTAAGATTCAGCCATCTTGTGAAAGGCGGTATCAGCGCGGAGGGATTCTTGGAGGAGTATAGCAACGGTAACATTCATTGAAAGCTTTTTGTTAATGAATATTTTTAAATAGAATCAGCTCCCGTAAAGGGAGCTGGCTTCTTTCAATAACGTTTATACCACCTATCGTCGTGTGAATTTCGTGTGAAAACGTGTGAAAAACGCCTGTTATTTCTTCACACGCAACTGCATATTTGCAGTTATAACTGTTTTCTACAGGCAAGAGAAAAGCCTGTATTTCGGTGTTTTTCTCGAAATACAGGCTTTATCGTTCTGGCAGGGGCAGAAGGACTTGAACCCTCGGCACGCGGTTTTGGAGACCGCTGAACAAAAAGGTTATTCTTTCTCCATGAGAATTAATAACGGCATAGAGTGTGGTTGCAAACACATATGGACGGTATTGCCCTACCGTCCATTTTCTATGTCTTATAAACAAAAGGGGCGGTTAAATTAAAGGCACCATAGGTGCAGAAAGAGGGCAAACAATGAAATCAATTGCAATTTTCAACAACAAAGGCGGAGTATCCAAAACAACGACAGTGCTTAATGTAGCATACATCCTCGGAGAGATCTATAAAAGAAAAGTGCTTGTTGTTGACTGTGACGGACAACAGAACGCATCAAGGTTTCTTGCATCAGAAGTCAGCAGCGCCGGTATAGAAAGTGTACTGCTAAATACTAAAGTATCACCAGAAGATGCGTTATCAGAAACAAGATATCAAAATATAAAAGTCATAACATCAACAACTGATATGAATCACTGCGCTGAATTATTTCAGAACCTGAGTGATTCAGAGAGAGAACAGAACATTAGCAAGCTGTCAAGTTATTGGAATGATCAATACGATTATGTTCTGCTTGATTTTCCTCCTGCACTTAATATTCTGACGGAGCAGCTCATCGGTATAACAGACGGTGTAATAGTTCCTGTGGAGCTTGGAAGCTTTGCAATACAGGGTATCGCAAAGGTAACTGAAACAATCAATAGAGTAGGAGCAGCCTTTATCGGCTGCTTTATTTCTAAGTACGATAAGAAGAATAAAGCTGACGAGGAGTTGAAGAAGCTGCTTGAAAATAATCTTGGCAATAAGGTGTTCAGTACAGTGATCCCTTATTCCAATATAATAAGAAACAGTATTAACTATAAAATGACAGCTTACGAATATATGCACTGGCTCGGTCCTGCAAAGAAATATGTTGAGCTGACCGAAGAAATAATCAGAAAGGTGGGTTGATCATGGGAAGATTTACAATAGATGCATCCATAGCAGCGGATATTAAGTCCGCTGCATCTGATAGCTTCAAGGATAACATTAAAATGATAGAGATAAGTAAAATCAGAGAAAGCATAGATAACTTCTACAGCATGAGTGACATTGATATCCTTGCGGACGATATAGAACGTCAGGGACTTAAACACAATCTGGTTGTCTCAGAAGATAAAGAAAATCTTGGTACATACTTTATAAAAAGCGGACATAGACGTTTTACCGCTATCAAGAAACTAATCAGTGAGAACCGATATACCTCAAAGTATGTTCCTTGCCTTGTGGACGGAACTAAATCAAAAGATGAAAGTATCCTCGATCTGATAATGCTTAATGCAACAACAAGAGTTATGACAGACTCAGAGCTGTACAAGCAGTATGAAGTGCTTAAGGAAACGCTTGAACGGCTGAAAGCTGACGGCATGAAAGTCAAAGGACGGTTGCGTGACAAAGTTGCGGAAGCTCTTAATGTATCTCCTGCACAGGTCGGCAAGATAGAGAACATCAAGCATAATGCAGTTGATGAAGTCAAAGAAGCCGTAAAGAATGGTGATATGACGATAGCAACTGCCGATAGTATCGCTAAGCTTCCAGAAGAAGAACAAACTGAAATAGTAACAGAAAAGCCTGTAGCTGAAATAACCACAAAGGACGTTAAAAATCGTTCAGAGAAAAAAACAAACACCACACCTGAGAAGAAAGATAATAACGCAGAAGAATCGATAGGAGATGAAAAAACTAATATAAACGAACTGGATGAATTGATACCTGAGATACCCGAAGATAAAGAAATGAAAGATGCTGCCGAAAAGCACTTAAAGCTTGTAAGGTGGGCACAGACAGTTAATAACGATCAGCTTCAATTTCTCCTTGATGCAGGTTGGTATAATTCAGCTATCAAAGGATATTTACTTCTTGCAGCTGAAGAAGCAGATTTTTCAAAAGAGCAAATGAATATGCTCTTAGGAGGAATAAGAAAAGCTTTATCAAACTACAACAAGATAGATGCTGAGAAAAAGTATCTTAATTACTAATAAACCCTAACATCATAGAATATAAGGAGAGAGTAACTATGAATGATACAATCGGTACAATTGGAATAATTATAAGCCTGATAATAGAAGTATATGTATATTCACGTTTGATGCCAGTTGCTTTAAGACTGGCTGATAAAACTCAAAAGCCTATATACAAAAAAATTACAGTCGCAGTGCTACTCGCTGTACCAATACTTTTACTTGCATTATTTGAGATATACTTATTTGTATACCTCAAAAGATAAGAAATAATCATAAGCATTGTTCAAGCGCACTGAAAGTTCGGTGCGCTTTTTAGAGTGCTTATGCTC
>FPJT01000016.1:66699-76880 GCA_900119535.1 Ruminococcus sp. XPD3002 | reverse complement strand
TGATCTTTGCGTCTTTACGAGCAATTATGTATTTGAGCTCGTTGACCTTATCGGTCTTGGAATACTTGCTGTCCTTAGGTGGGCGTCCTTTCTTCCTCAAAGCTATTCCTGCTGCTATCTTGCGTTCTTTCTTATGTTGCCGCTTGATAAATCCTTTCACTTGTTCTTTCGTGAAGCCTAAACGCTGAGCTATATCATTTTGCGTTAACCCTTTTTCTTTCAGTTCACTTATTTCTTTCTCATACTGCTGTATATGTCTGTAACTTCTTGCCATAACAAAACCTCCTATGGTTTCTATTATACCATAGGAGGCTCTTTTTGTCATTGTACGTTTTTTATGGTTCGGTTCAAAGTTCCTGTGGAGTCTCTTTTTTAATGTATATGCAATGAAGATATTATTCGTTGACAGGGAAGCTTGTTATGATATTTGCATCAAATTTCTGGATTGCAAGTGCATCCATAGGAGAGATGCCGTCGCCGCGGTTGAAAACGTCTGCGTTGGAAAGTGCCTGTTCATTCATCGGGTACTTGGCAGCGTTTGCGCAGTGCTGGATAATGAGAAGTGCATCTGAAAGGGTTATGTAGCCGTCAAGTGTAGCGTCTCCGAGGAGTGTTGGTTCGGGAAGCTGAGACTGTGATACAGGTTCGGGACCGTTAGTTGTCGGCTCGGAAGTTGTGCTGGCGTCGGACTGTTCAGCGGTCTCAACGTACCATTTCTGGTTGTCACCGCCCTTGAAGGTGTACTGCTGGACATTTGCACCTGTATCCTTTGACTGTTCGTTTACATCAAGAGCAGATGCACCGTCAGTTATCTTGGTGAGGATAGAGTATGTGCCGTCGTTATTCTTGACGAACCTGAACTTCTGATTTTCGCCATTCTTGAATGTGTATAACTCGATATTTGTACCGTCTTCGGTCTTTTTGGCGTTTACATCAAGTGCATATGAGTTGCCGTCGCCAAGCTGAGAGATGAGGTAATAGTAACCGTCGCCTGCGGAAACTGCCTTGAACTGTGCCTGTGCTCCGTTTGCAGCGGACTGCTGTACATTAGTGCCGTTTGCAGCGTTTGTGCCTTCAACTGCGAGGTAAAGTCCGCTGTTTACGTTTTTGAATGTATATACCTTACCGTCGGTGATATCTGATGCAGGAACGGCAGGAGTTGTCGGAGCATCGGTTGCAGTCGGAACAGTTACTTCGGACGGACTGTTTCTGAACTGTGATGCAAACAGCTCAGCAAGTTTATCAGCACCTGTACGGTTGGGATGAACATTGTCGATATACATTCCGTCTGCCTTTGCTGCACCTACAGATACGCAGTAGTCCTGCCAGAGAGTGAACAGATCGATGACCTTGCAGTCCTGTTCGGATGCTATCTGATCGAGTTCAGCTGAGAAGTATCTGCTCTTGAGGAGAGGTGAAAGTGAATAGTCACCCTTTCTGCCCTGCTGCTTAACGAGAATAACGTCCATGCCTTTAGACTTTGCACGTTTTACCATGTCTGAAACGACCTTCTTATATTCGTCGCCCTTGTAATACTTTCCGTCGTTTATGCCGATAGAGATAACGAATACATCTCCGCTCTTGCCGTATTTTTCTATGCAGTCGAAGTTGCCGCGATCGACGAATCCCTTGGCATATTCACCGCTTGCAGCCATATTCCTTACATACCAGCTGTTGTCGATATGCTTGCTGAGCATCTGTCCCCAGCCTGCTTGAGTGCTTGAATCGAGAGGGTAGTAATTGCATACAGTTGAATCACCGCAGAGCCATACAGTTGAAGGCATTGCAGTGCTGTCGGATATCTTGTTTATCTCGATCGCACTGATTGAGTAGGCGTTGCCTTCCTTTCCTGCTGCTGCACGTATATTGAGCTGACCGTCAGTAACGGGGAGGATTATCTCGTCAACTGCATTATTGCCTGTCATGTTGACTATCTGGAGCATATTCTCCATGTAAACGCTTGTGCGGGCAGTGTTTCCGAGAGTTACCTTTACCTTGTAAAGACCGTTCGGTACGTCAGCGTTGAAATTTGTGTTTCCTGTGAACTGTACAGCATCGCTGAGTTCATTCTTACCTGCTGCGGCAACGTCCTTAACATCATTTCCCGAGAAGCCGTAGCCCTTGTTCTTGTCGTATTTGTCCGAAGCCTTTACGGAAGTAAAGCCGTTCTGAGCGTTTGCGCCGAGGTCGAACTTCTTGCTGTAGTTTCCTGTATCCTGTACGGGAGCCGCTGTAGTGGGAGCAGGTGCAGGTTCAGCTGCTGCTGTCGGAGTTTCAGACTGTACGGGAGTCTCTGTCCTTACAGGCTCGTTGTTGAGCAGTACCTTTGGTCTTGCAGGGAGAGGAGCATCGCTTCCGAGGTAGTAGCTTACGTGCGGAGGCTGATTGTATGAGGACTGCTGACAGCAGTTCTGCGCTCTGTACTGCATATCGTGCATGAGAGTTGTGAGACGTACCTTTGTAGCAGATGTAGTACACCATACACGGAGCTTTGTGTTATCATCGGTTCTCATGATGAGTTCTTCACGCCAGTCACCGAAAAGGTCAACAGTCATACATGGTACGGATTTCGAGCTGTTGTTAGAGCCGCATCCGTTTGCGGTGAATATACGGTCTATCTTGTCAGCACCTGTCATTTTTGATATCTTGTTTCCGTCAAGTATCTCACGCTCAAGGTCTCCGTCCCAGTAGATGAAGAAGTTCTGTGCGGGTTTTGTGCCGCCTATTTTCTTTCCTGCGGAGTTGTAGACATTTCCGTCAGCAGCTCCCCAGAATTCCGCACCTTTATTTCCTGCCCATACATTGTCGGCGGCACAGCGTCCCGTATCCTTGGTATTGTTTATGTGGAAGATTATCTTTCCTGTCTTTGCATCGTAACAGGACTCGCCGTAAGGCTTGTCCTCGTGGCATTCCCATACTTCCAGTCCTTCACGGTCGGGGATAAGGTCTCCGACATGCATAGCATCGCCGTGAAGGTTTCCTGATGTCCAGAGAAGTTTACCGTTATCGTCGATGCAGTTTGCACCTGTGAAGACTTCCTGCTTGCCGTCGTTATCGCAGTCGGCGACCATTACGTTATGGTTGCCGCAGCCCCAGCCGGGAGTGTTCTTATTGAAGGTAGAATCGTAAACCCACCTTTTGACCAGCTTCTTGTTTACAACATCAACGGCAGACCAGGTAAGTCTTGTGTAATAGCCTCTGCCGTAGAGCGCTGACGGGTGAACGCCGTCAAGATAAGCGATACCGCTGTTCATTCGGTCCACACGGTTTCCGTAGTTGTCTCCCCAGTCTGACACTTTTCCTCTCGGAACGGGGAAATCGATAGTGTCGAGAGCTGCACCTGTCTGACCGTCAAAGAGTGTCATATACTCGGGACCTGTAAGGATATAGCCGTTGCCGTTGCGGTAGTCCTTGCTTCCGTCGCCTATTACCTTGCCCTTGCCGTCCTTTGTGCCGTCGGCGGTCTTGGTGATGAGTTCAGCCTTGCCGTCGCAGTCGAAGTCTGCAACGCACATCTGCGTGTAATGCTGACCTGCGCGTATATTTTTGCCGAGGTCAACACGCCATAGCTGTTTGCCTGTAAGGGTATAGCAGTCGATAAAAACATTGTCGGTCTTGCCCTGCTGTGAATTGTCCTTTGCATTTGAAGGATCCCATTTCAGGAATATCTCGTACTGACCGTCGCCGTCCACATCTCCCACGCAGGCATCGTTAGGCGAATACTGACTGCCGGGACTGTTCAGCTTGATGTCGAAGTAATTGTTTCCCGAGGTGAATTTACAGGTCTGCGAGTTGACTACCTTGCCTCCCTCAATGCAGTCCACACGATACTTTGAACCTGTGCCGCCGCCGTTGTCCTGATAAGAGGTAGCGTCACCCGATTTGCTGGTGTAGATGAGTTTGTCATCACGGTAAAGTCTGAATTCGGCATCATCCGAATCATCGGCATTATAACGCCAGCTTACAAACATACCGTTTCCGTTTTTGACAGCGTAGATACCTCTGTCGAGGTACTCCATTACTGCCTTGCCGTTGCCGCCGACACCGTATGCAGCGTTTGCATCGATCATGCCTGCAACGCCGTCAACTGTACCCATACAAATCGACAGTGAAGCAGCAGCGGCTAACAGCTTTCTGAGTTTTTTGTTCATGATTATTCCCCCTCATATATTTTCCTTTGCACCGATTTTTCGGTACATTTTTTATATGGCAACATTATTATATCATTGCATTTGCAATTTGAAAATAGACATTTCTATCGCAAATTTGAATTTTTGTTGCATAAATCTGATTGACTAATACTGTGAAATTATGTATAATATCATCAAAGGGGGAATCAGTAATGTATATCTACATGCTTGGCTGGCACTGGAAACATCCTGCATCATTTTCAATAGAACGTCCTGACGGACATTTCGGTACTCAGATAATACTCGTGCAGTCGAAAGCACGTATATGTATGGGAGAAAATGAGTATAAGGTCGATAAGAATACGGTTTTCATCGTGAAAAGCTGTATGCCGCATTGTTTATACGGGGACGGTGAGGAATACTGCGATGACTGGATAAGGTTCAGCATCGAACCAGAGGACAATGAATTTATTGACAGTCTTGAATTTGAATTCAATACTCCGATAAAGCTTGAAGATGACAGCGTTTCAAAGCTGATCGCCGCATGTGAAGAGATCTTCAATGCTGAACTGCCTGACAGTAAAACTACTCTTCATCATCTGCTGACAGCTATCCTGCTTCATATAAACTCACATTGCAAAAACAAGAACAGCAGCGTTCATACTCCATATGATAATGCGATCGAAAAGATAAGGAGAGAGATCTATGCCGATCCTGCAAGGGAGTGGAATATTCCTGATATCGCAGAAAGACTGAATCTTTCCGTTTCGCATTTCCAGCGGCTTTACAAACAGCGTTACGGTATCCCCTGTACAAAGGATATATGGACAAGCCGCATGGAATACGCAAGGAACCTTCTGCTCACTACCGATCTTTCCGCCAACGAGATAGCTGATATGTGCGGATATAAAGACTATGCGTATTTTTCACGTCAGTTTGTTAAATACGCCTGTGTTTCGCCTTCAAAATACCGTAAAGATAACCGTGAATGAATGGCTTAACCGTCTCTGCGACAGTATTTTTCGGATACAGAGATAAGCATATAAATGAGATAAAATAAAATTGCAGAAAATTTTTTCAAAAAAAGTGAAATATTATCGGTCGGAAGTTGTCTTAATAAACAGAGGACCTCATGAAAGGAGGTTGGACCTTTGGATGACGCGTCAATAATCGAATTGCTATGGCAAAGAAACGAACAGGCTATTTCTGAGCTGAAACTGCGCTATGACAAGCTTTGCTGGTATATTGCAGGACATATCCTTTCGCAGAAAGAGGATCAGGAGGAATGTGTGAATTCTGCATATATGGATGTATGGAGTTCTATTCCGCCCAACAGACCTTCAAACCTGAAAGTATACCTATGCAAGCTTGTGAAAAACTGTGCAATAAACAGGATAAAGTACAATACAGCCGAAAAAAGGAATGCTGCTCTCACTGTTTCACTGGATGAATTATCAGATTGTATACCCGATGGAAAAAGTATAGAAGACAATGTTACGGATGAACAGCTCGGAAAAGCTATAAGCGTTTTCCTCAGGAGCCAGCCTGAAAAGTACAGGAAAGTGTTCGTAAGGCGATACTGGTACTCCGATACACTGGAGGAGATAGCAGAGCTTTATGATATGAACACGAAAACTGTGGCTACATATCTTTTCAGAGTGAGAAAAAAACTCAGGACATTCTTGCAGAAGGAGGGATATCTGGATGAGTGACATGAAATTATACAGGGGCATAAACAATATCGATGATGACCTGATCGAAGAAGCCGAACGTGAACATAAGCCTGTAATACACAGATATTATTCCTTCGCCGCTTCTGCTGCCGCTTTGCTTATCGCAGTAGGAGTTTCGGGATGGGGACTTTTCCGCGGAGATGAAAATTTAAAGGACCCGTCACTGTTTGGCAGCAGTGTGATCTCTGAGACCTCCACAACAGTACCGTCCGAACAGCCGACAGCACACAGCTCAACAGAAGCTGTTTCATCAAGTGCCGATGCTGTAAAGGCTGATATCGGAACGGTCGCTGTTGTACCCGTTGTTACAGATCCTAATAATAAACTTACCACAGCGGTAACATCATACAGTTACGCGGCAGAACCTGTTCAGACGGCTTCGCCCGTTCCGTCCGCTTCAATAAAAAACGAGACTGCATCGGCTGATAAAGTAACAGCACCTGCTGTTACCGATGCGAAAGTCAATAATACACCGACTGCTGCTGTGACATCCGACCGTCACGCACAGACATCGGTACAGACTGCTGTAACAGTTAACTTCACTACAGCACCCGAAGTGACAGTTACTGCTGCTGTTACGAAAACCAATGAAGAATACGAATACGAAGGGAGAATCGTAATGAAAAAATTTTTTGCAATGTCTGCGGCACTCCTCACGATTGCAAACGCTCCTGTGCTGAGCGTTAAAGCAGATTCATATACGCCTGTAAACAAGGTGCAGAACAGAGCTGACGAAGCAAGGAGCTTCATTGAGGACTACAATGTAGACATCGACCTTAATTCCGACGGAAAATTTGATATCATAGATCTTTATGCATTCTATGTTGCAGAAGATGCTGTCAAAAGTGAAGACGGAGATAAAATGCTTCCTAAGGATGTATTGGATAAATTCAATGTCATTCCTGTAAACGACGGCGTGAAGACAACCGAGATCGATCCTGATACAGGCAAGGAGTATGAATATTATAAAGGCTATTATAAGCTTGATTCAACAGAGCTTGCTTGTTATTACCTCACATATAACGATATGGATCTTAGTTACTTTGACCATGAGTTTTATACCGAAAACTGTCCCGAGGGTTATGATACCTCAGAAAAAATGGTATCAGAATTCATCGATTATTGCCTGCGTTATGAGTTCTTCGAGTCCGGCAGATCATATAATTATATGAAAGATATGATTGAAAAAGAAGAACTCGATATGGATATAAATTCCGACGGCGAATTCAATTTTGATGATGTACTTCTTCTCTTATGCTTCAGAGCAAATGTTGGTACTGATTATTATGAGAAACAAACCAGTGAATTGCTTGAAGATCATTACCATAATTATAAGGCATACAGTGATTATTATGATACATATTGTGCTGATCCCGATATTGACTGGGGAATTTACAGACAGCCGTATAAGATCACTGAAAGCGAATTCAACAAGGCATGTACTTACTTTGACACTGCTTCAAAATACATCGCAGCTTATTATAATGAAGATATCCAGCTCGAATATCTGGTAAAGTATTATCTCTCGAACAATAAGATAGAAAAGAAATATTTCGATCCCGACTATTATTCGTATGATGAGTCCTTCAAATTTCATTGTTATGAGTATGAATACAGAAATATGAATACACAGTGTTATACCTATCATTACAATTCATACGATGAACCGTTTTTCGGCAATTACTCCTACTATCTTGATTTTGCATTCAAATTCGGCAAAGGCGTTATAGACGACTATGTACCTACAGATGAGGATGTAAACCGCTATAACTTCTCTCAGGAGGATATCGAGGCTGCTTTCCCGACATATTACAAGAATGTCAAGACAGGCGTTCTTCCTGAGCCTGATATGGACCTTAACGGCGTAATAAACGTTGCAGACTACAGTATCCTTTATAACCTCAACTGTGAAAACATCAGTCCCTTTGATGAGTTTGAGACAAGTAAACTTATAAGAACATTCCCTGAACTCCAGGTAAAGATAAAGGTATTACCTGAGATACGCGATAACTATAACACTAAGTTCGATTTCAATGAGAACGGCGTAAGCTGCGACGTTCTTGAAACAGAATGCATGATGATGTATATCCTTAACGAACTAGACTCGGTTTACAGCACTGAGGATGAGTTCACAGAAGCATGCGAGTATTATATCCACTCTCATCCGGGAATCAATTATGAAGCTTTACTGCTTGATAAAATGAACCGCTTCAACGCAGGAAGGGAAAGTTATGATTTTGATTATAAATTAGAAGCTACAGATACAGTTGCTCTCAGCGATTCTGTAAACACATTATCAAGCTATATGAGCGGTATAGACCTCTCTGTACTCAGAACAGGTGACGCAAACTGCGATAACGAGACAGGTCTTGCAGATGCTCTGCTTATCCTTCAGAATTCGGCAAACAGCGTAAAATACCCTGTTTCCAGGACAGGCGAGTTCAACGCAGATGTATTCGGAACTGGCGACGGACTTACTCCTATGGATGCACTTGAGATACAGAAATGGGACGCTGAGAAGTCCATATGATAAATGTAACCTCCAAAAAGTAATTCACCATTACTTCCTACTCCACAGGCTCCGATGTAATTTATCGGAGCCTGTGATATTTTCTGCAAAGACTGTGATGAAAGCAAATATCGGTAAGTGTGAACAAATTGATAACAATAATCAGCTTGATTTTTAATGTGTAATATGTTAAAATCAATATTATATAAAATCAAGAGGGGTTATGCGAATGAGTAATAATATCATGAAAAAAATTTGCCTGTGTGTTTCACTTTGCTGCATCATGGGCTGTTTTCCGGGATGTTCCGCACCTGAAAAGGAAAGTTCTTCATCAGCTTCATCCGCTGTTGAAACTCCGACTCTTTCCCTTGAAGGAAAGGTCTATTCCTATAACACAAAGGGCAATTCCGACGGCTACGATTATGAGCTCTGGAAGGATACGGGAGATACTTCCTTTACAGTAAGCGAAGGCGGTACTTTCACCTGCGAATGGGATAATATCAATAATGCGCTTTTCCGTAAGGGCAAGAAGCTCGGTTCCACAAAGACATACCGCGAAATGGGTAATCTTTATGTGGACTACGGCGTTGACTATCAGCCTAACGGCAATTCCTACATGTGCGTTTACGGCTGGACCAAAAAGCCGCTTATCGAGTATTACATAGTAGAATCATGGGGAAGCTGGAGACCACCCGGAGCAGACAAGTCTCTCGGTACTGTCAAGGTGGACGGCGCTGAGTATGACATCTACAGAACTACCCGTGTTGAACAGCCTTCCATAGAGGGAACGACTACATTCGACCAGTACTGGAGCGTAAGAAAGACAAAGCCTGAAGGTGACGGAACACGCCTTGAAGGTACTATCTCGATCTCCAAGCACTTCGATGCGTGGGCAAAATGCGGCCTTGAACTCGGCAAGATGTACGAAACTGCACTTACAATTGAGGGATATCAGTCCTCGGGCAAGGCAGTAGTATACAGAAACGAGCTCAGAGAAGAGGGCGAGTATAAGGAAGCCGACGATATAGAAGTTACAGTTAACGAATAATGATATATATTTATCGGGGGATGCCTTTGGATGAGGTGTTCCCTGATTTTTTTACTGAGCCTTTACTTTAAATTTTCAGCCTGACAGGGTACTCATGTAAAACTATTTTTTTAGTAATACAATAAGAGAGTACCCTGTCAGGCTGAAAATTTGGGGCAAAAAGTCTTTGGAAAGGGGTTCGGGGTGACTCCCCGCAGTGCGGGGAGATGCCGAACAAAGTGAGGCAGAGGGGACCGCCTCCGTAAGAGGAGAACCTTTCTTCAGAAAGGTTTTCCCCGGTAATTACAATTATAACTTCTGCATGCGCAGGAGTTTTTTTATTTGCCTAATTCCTTTGTTTCACACATAAGGAATTTGCAGAGCTGTACAAGATCGGACATTTCAGGAGTACCGTTTCCGTCTATATCAGCGGCTTTCGATGCAGTCCCGTCCCTGAAACCGCTTACAAGTCCGCTGCGGAATGCTGCAATGTCGAAAACAGATATCCTGCCGTCCGAGTTAACATCGCCCAACAGGTAATCAGGTTCCTGAGGGCTACTGCTCTTGAAGAAGCTGTCAAGGGTATCGAACCAGTATTTGCCCATTTTTTCATATCCGCCCGAATTCGGGTGTACACCGTCCGCAAGATCCTTTGAAGCATCTATTACACTGTGGATATCGGCGTAAACTATGTTTTTGTTGTTGGAGCTGTACTCGTCAGCAACCTTTTTTATCAGCTTGTTGTACTCCGCTACATCTGCATTTGTATTTCCGCCGAAGAG
>FPJT01000016.1:0-65706 GCA_900119535.1 Ruminococcus sp. XPD3002 | reverse complement strand
TTATCGTAACCGTTCTGCTTAAGGAAATAGCTGAGATACTTTCTGTATCCTCCCTCGTCAGCCATTCCGAAAGTTATCGAATCGCCAAGCGGCATTACTCTTATCTCGTCAGCAGCGTCTGCCCCCACAGACGGAACTGAAGGCAAGAATGATCCCAGAGTTACCGCAGTTAAAATTGAAACTGCGATCTTTTTGAGTGTTTTTTGCATTTTTTGACCCTCCTGAAATTATTTTTCGGATAGTCTGACTATCCGTATTATTTTTATTATATCATCTGTTAATTATAAAAAACAATAGACTATTAAAAAAATAGCATTTTTTGATGAATTCATGGAATATCGCAATTTTTGAACTAATGATATCAGTTATTGAGTATACATAAGTTATAGTCAAACCTTATAAACCATGATAATTGTTTCGTATTGGACAAATGCATATAGGTATGGTATGATTAGGGCATAGAAAAAATACAGGAGTGATCTGATTGAACAATTACAGAAATATCACCAACTCGGAGCGAATGCGATGTTGCATGAGCTGACACAGGAAAAGAATTATAATTAAGAAAACATGAAAGGTGATCTATTATGAATAAGAAAATAAGATTTATTTCAATTATATCAGCTTTATCGCTGTTAACAGGATGCGGAGCTTTCAACAGCGCTCCCGCAGCTTCAGAGAGTTCCTCATCGTCAGTGGTTTCCGCAGATGTTTCATCTGAGGAAGAAACTAAGGACTGCTGCGAGGACAAGGATAAGGACTGCTGCGAAAGTGAGCCTGCGGACTGCTGCGGCGATGATGCTTCACATGTACTCGGTTCACCAGAAAAGACCGACATCAACATAGGCTACCTCAACTCGACTGCACACCTTCTCGCATTTGTTGCTTCTGAGGAAGGCTACTTCAAGGAAGAGGGACTCAACGTTACTCTAACACAGTTCTCCAGTGCGGCTGAACTTGTGAACGGTCTTGAATCAGATAAGCTTGATGTAGCGTTTATCGGTTCAGTACCTACACTTACCTTCCAGAGTCAGGGACACGATGTTTCCATATTCGGCGGTGCAATGACCAACGGACACGGATATGTAATCAAGCCCGAATTTGCTGACGAGGATGAGCTTGGAGTAGAGATACTCAAAGGCAGGAACGTTGCTTCGGTTAAGAACAGCGTACAGGATGCCGAGCTTCAGATACTTCTCAAGAACGCGGACATAGAGATAGGCGAAGGCGATGACAAGGTAAATATAGTATACTTCGACAGCCAGAAGGACGCTTACGCAGCTTTACTGAATGATACTATAGATGCGGCTTCCGTTTATTCACCATACGCATCCCTTGCAAAGTCACAGGGTTACAAGGTAGTTTACTACTGCGCTCACGAGGAGGCACTTCAGAATCAGCCATGCTGCCGTCAGGTCGCAAAGACATCAGCATTAAGCGAAAATCCGAATACCTATACAGCTCTTGAACGTGCATTTATCAAGGCTTACCACTTCACACAGACAGACCACGAAAAGACTGTAAAGGATGTTAAGGAATACATCGATATCGAGGAAGATTTCATCGATACAGAGGTTTACGGCGGATACAGCGTATCAAGTCCCGATCCCGACAAGAAGGGTACTCTCACACTTAAGGATACTATCATTGAGCTTGGATACACAAATGATTATGATATAGAACCATACTACAATACAGAGATATACAAGAATGCACTTGACAGTATCCTTGCAGAAGGAACAGATGACATATACGATTCATTAAAGGAGCATTTTGATGACTACGAATAAGATCGAAATAAAGGACCTTACGGTCAATTATACCGAGAACAGAAAAAGCTTCAACGCACTTCATGACGTGTCTTTCGGCGTGGGAAACGGCGAGTTTGTAAGCGTCATAGGTGCAAGCGGATGCGGAAAGTCCACTCTGCTCAGCGTACTTGAAGGACTTTATGCACCTGCAGGCGGCTCGGTAAAAATAGACGGTAAGGAGCTTCACGGAACAGGCACAGAAAGAGGAGTAGTGTTTCAGCACTACTCTCTGTTCCCGTGGATGACTACAAGAAAGAACATAGAGTTCGGCATAAAGCAGGCTCGCCGTGACGTTAAGCGCAGCGAGCGTACAAAAATAGCGGATGAATTCCTGCACAAGGTAGGTCTTGACGGCTTCGGAGGTAAATACCCTTCACAGCTTTCGGGAGGTATGCAGCAGCGCGCAGCTATTGCAAGAGCGCTTGCAATGGATACCGAGATACTGCTCATGGATGAGCCTTTCAGCGCTATAGATGCAAAAAACCGTGTTGTCTTGCAGGATCTTCTCCTTAAGCTCTGGGAGGGTGACGGTTCGGAGGAACGCAAAACAGTTGTATTTGTAACTCATGATATCGATGAGGCTATACTTCTTTCGGATAAGATAGTTGTACTCACCGCTCATCCGGGTACGGTGAATGAAGTTGTGAACGTGCCTTTTGAGCGTCCGCGCCGCCGTGAGGATCTGGTTAAGACGGACGAATACGGCAAGTTCCGCAACAGACTTCTTTCACTTCTCTATAATGACATTGCCGAGCGCATCGGCGGAGATGAGGTGGTATTATGACAGCGAAAAAACGCTATCTTCGTGTCACTCATCTGCTGTTTATCATACTGCTTCTGATACAGCTTCTTCCAGACAGGTCCACAAAGGAAGTGTTCACAGGTTCACTTGTGACTTTTGCAGTCGGACTGGAAGTAATCGTGCTTGCGGCATCATCCTTTATAAAAAAGGAGCAGAGCCTTTCACTTCTTCTCGATATATCGGGATTTATATACGTACTGCTGAGTATATGGTCACTTGCTACCGCAAAATATAACATACTCAACGACCTGCTTTTTCCTGCACCGGGACATGTGATACATCAGTTCGTGGATGACAGGGAGAAGATATGGATAAACGTCATAAGCTCGTTAGGTACTACCCTTAAAGGCTTCCTTATCGCCGTAGCTGCGGCAGTTCCGCTGGGACTGTTCATTGGCTGGAGCGCAAGGATAGGCGGTGCAGCGACATATATAACCAAGTTTTTCAGTTCCATACCGCCGATAGTATACATCCCCTACGGTATAGCACTTCTTCCTACATTCAAGTCGGTATCGGTATTTGTAATATTCCTTGCAACCTTCTGGCCTGTATTTGCTGGAACCATGAGCGGAGTTCTCGGAGTTGACAAGAAGATAATCGATTCAGCGAAAGTGCTGAATGTAAGCAAACCTGAGATGCTTTTCAGAGTTATACTTCCTGCATCTCTCCAGCAGATATTTCTGGGATGCAATCAGGGACTCAGTGTCTCGTTCATACTTCTTACGTCAGCCGAGATGATAGGTGCCCGTGACGGAATGGGTTACTACGTCAAGTATTACTCCGACTTCGGAGACTACACAAGGACTATCACAGGACTTCTCGTTATCGGCTTTGTAGTTATTGCAGTAACATTCCTGTTCAACAAGCTCCAGAACCGACTGTTAAGGTGGAAACGATGAGCACGGAGCCCGTGCAGCCTGACCACGCTGCCGCTCGTAAACTCACTTGCTATCATCAAAAACGATAAGTGTACATCGTTACAGCGCTTATAATACGGTGAAAAATGAATATAAAATGATAATGCCGAAGAGCGATGAGATTTCGTTCTTTGGCTTTTTGATTTTGTCTTGACCGAAAGGTAGTATATTTGTAGCGGCGGATATTATCTGCCGGCAAATAACGCACTAATGGAGAATTAGCTGTTGTAGGGAACGCCGCCCTCGGCGTTCCGCATATTTAATTATTGCATGACGGGACGATGTAGGCATCGCCTCCTACAAACAGCAAATTCTGTTTGCAGTGTGACCTGCGGGCGCTCGGAAAGCGTCCCTACATGATTATTTATGACCTGCGGAACGGCGGAGGCGCCGTTCCCTACAAATTATATTTCCATTCGCTGCTATCAAACTCTACAAAGTCTACAGGAATAATAGGATAAATATGTTGTTAGTGCCGAATATAGCTTTTTCCTATTGACAATGCAAGTGCATCGTGATATAATACATATAGTTCCGATAGGAATACAGTTATTAAATGCCTATAGGGATACAGTAGATTAATTAAGGAGAGCTGAACGTGAAAAAGATCACAATGTGTTGTTGTATGTGTAATAATGTCTATAATAGTATTCGGCGTAATTATGCTCAGCGATGTTGTGCCTTGTCATGAATATCGGCATGTATGATCTTTTGCGCAGAATGCTTTTTGTGTTCTGCGCATTTTTATTTTCCGGAGGTTTTTATGGTAGATGAAAGAGAAAGCGTCACTGCGAAGATATGTGCATTCGTCAGGGCGTGGCATTCCAATACATCAAGACAGAAAATATACGACGATTACCTTGCCTATGATATTCTCGGCAGGGATGAGTACCTCAGCATTTACGAACTTATAAGCGGCGGTTTCGACGGCAGTCAGAACTTCTCACGTGAAGATACCGAGCAGATAATAAGCGAATATTTCGCACCGATACCGCTTTCACGCATACATTTTTCCGAGAAAAGGCTTGCGGACTTCGCTGAGGAAAACGGCAGCATACAGTACGTTATCTGCGGAGCAGGTTCGGATACATTCTCGTTCCGCAACGATAACGAGAATATCGAGATATTTGAGATAGACCACCCCGATACTCAGCGCTATAAGCTTGAAAAGATAAAGTCCCTTGAATGGAACATAAGAAAGAACGTTCACTATGTATCAGTCGATTTCGAGAGAGAGCGAATGTGCGACAAGCTTATGGAGGCTGGATTCGATCCGAACAAAAAGACGTTTTTCAGTATACTCGGAGTTTCCTACTATCTCACCCTTGAAGTTTTCTCGGACACTCTTGCACAGATAGCGGACCTTTCCTCACTTGGAAGCGTTGTGGTGTTCGATTATCCTATAAAGACGGGAGATTTCCCGCGCAGGGTATACAGACTCGAAGAAATAACACGCTCCCTGGGAGAGGTGATGCGCGGAGGATTCGACTACAACGAGATATCCCGTGCGCTTTACTCACAGGGATTCCAGATTGACACTTATATGCCGCCCGAAAAAGTCCAGACAGAGTATTTCAGCGGAAGAAAAGACGGACTCAGGGCATTTGAAAACGTAAGCCTGATATCGGCAACATATACCGCAGGCTATGACTATGAATAAGGAGAATTATTATGAGCAAATTTGAAAATAAAGAAACAGCACTTATACACGGAGGCATTTCCATTGACGAGCGCACAGGCGCAGTAAATATCCCGATATACCAGACATCTACCTACAAGCAGGACGGACTCGGAAAGATGCGCGGATATGAGTATTCACGTACAGGCAACCCTACCCGTGAAGCTCTTGAATCACTTATCGCCGAGCTTGAAGGCGGCGTTGCAGGTTTTGCATTCGGTTCGGGAATGGCAGCTCTTACAGCCGTACTGAGTCTGCTCCACAGCGGCGACCGTGTACTCATATCAAGCAACGTTTACGGCGGTACATTCAGACTGCTGAATAAGGTGTTCGACCATTTCAGCATAACCTATACCATTGCGGACACTACTGACCTTGAAGTTTACGAGAGCCAGATAACTGAGGACGTAAAGGCGGTTATCATAGAGAGTCCCGCAAATCCTCTTATGACGGTAACTGATATACAGGCAGTCGCAGATGTTTCACACAGACACGGACTTCTTGTGATAGTGGATAATACATTCATGACACCCTACCTTCAGAATCCTCTGAAGCTTGGAGCTGATATAGTTGTACACAGTGCAACGAAGTACCTCGGCGGACACAGTGACGTTGTATCGGGACTTGCAGTTGTAAATTCAGCAGAGCTTGCAGAGCAGATCGCATTTATACAGAATTCTACAGGCGGAGTCCTCGGACCTTTCGATTCCTTCCTTCTTATTCGCGGCATAAAGACGCTTGCTGTACGTATGGACAGACACGTTGAGAACGCCGAAAAAGCTGCGGCTTTCCTCAGCAGTCACAGTGCAGTGAAGAACGTTTACTATCCTGGACTTGAAAGCAGTCAGGGATATGATATCAACCGCAGACAGGCTAAAAACGGCGGTGCAATGATATCCTTCGAGCTTAAAGAGAATTACGATATCAACAAGTTCTTCGAGAGCCTTGAACTGATCACACTTGCCGAAAGTCTCGGCGGAGTGGAGTCCCTTGTATGCCACCCTGCAAGCATGACACATGCATCGATACCTGCGGATATACGCAAGAAGGTAGGCATCACCGACGGTCTTATCCGACTTTCGATCGGAATTGAGAAGATAGATGATATTCTTGCTGACCTTGAAAATGCTATATCGGCAGCAGAGATAAAGTGAGGTGGAGCAGTATGAACTACTTTGATTCAATGCAGTCCCTTATCGGCAACACTCCCCTGGTAAGACTCGGGAACATCGTGCAGGAGGAAGGCGTGAACGTATTTGCGAAGCTCGAACTGTATAATCCCTCGGGAAGCGTAAAGGACCGCACGGGACTTTACATGATAAATGACGCAGAAAAACGCGGCGTGCTGAAAAAAGGCGGTACTATAGTTGAAGCTACCGCAGGAAATACAGGACTCGGCATAGCTTTCGCCGCACTGAACAGAGGATACCGTATCATTTTTGTAGTGCCGACGAAGTTCTCGGCAGAGAAGCAGACACTTCTCCGTGCTCTTGGTGCAGAGGTAGTGAACACTCCCCGTGAAAAGGGAATGTTAGGGGCAGTTGCAAAGGCAGAGGAAATAAAGGCGCAGATACCCGGTTCGGTATCACTGGAGCAGTTCAAGAACCAGAGTAACCCTCTTGCACATTACGAAACTACGGGACGTGAGATCTTCGAGGCGCTGGACGGTCATATCGATTACGTAGTTGCAGGCGCAGGAAGCGGCGGTACGTATACAGGAATACTGAGATATATCAAGGAGAGAAATCCGCAGACAAAGGGAGTTCTTGCAGATCCTTTAGGTTCAACTATGGGCGGCGGAGAACATGCCGACTATAATATAGAGGGCATCGGCAACGACTTCATTGCAGATACTATGGATATGTCCCTTGTGGATGAGGTTATAAAGATAAACGATGAGGAAGCTTTTCAGGCAGTACGTGACCTTGCAAAGCACGAGGGCGTCATCGCAGGTTCTTCATCGGGAGCGGCAATGGCGGCAGTTAATAAGCTGATCGCAGGCGGTGCAAAGGGGAACATAGTTACAGTATTCCCTGACCGTGGAGACCGTTATTTCAGTACAGGATTATTCGGGTGAACGCTATAGGTTTCTCTTATAACTGAAAATAAGGCTTTGGTATTGGACATGTGCTGAAAACAGGCGTATAATTATTGTGTACTCGATAACCGACATTTGGCGGTTAACAGCCCCGAACAAAGTTTGGAGAGCGCAAATTCTTTATAAAATATGGAATGTGTGCGTCACATTCTTTTATGTATATCAACCGACAGGAGGATGGATATGAAAGAGATAATATGGCTCGGACGAGGCGGACAGGGTGCTTTTACGGCAGCAAAGCTTCTTGGCGCGGCATATACTGCCGAGGGCGGCGGAAAATATGCACTTGCATTTCCCTCGTTCGGTCCCGAAAGAAGAGGAGCGCCTGTCAGAGCGTTCACAAAGCTTGATACTAAGCCTGTTGTGGACAGAAGTCAGACCGAAAAGGCGGACTATATAGTTATACTTGATGATACGCTGTACAGTCCGCAGCTAAGGGGACTTCTGAAAAGCGGCGGAAGTATATTAGTCAATTCAAAGGCTGATATTGAAGGCGCGGTAGTATTCGATGCTGAGAAGATCGCATCGGAGTTCAGACTTCCTACCGCAAATACCATAATGCTCGGACTTCTTGCAGGAATATCTGGCATCATCACAACAGAGGATGCAGAAGATGCAGTCAGGGGATACATGCCCGAGAAAATACAGGAGCGCAATATAAACGCAATTCTGAAAGCGGCAGGGGAGGCGATCCGATGAGACCTTACTTAAGAGAGAAAAAGAGCTTTTCCTTTGATGAAGTTCCCGAGAATACCTCCTTTGAGGCAGGATATCTCGTTACGGCAAACAGCGGATGGCGCAGCATCAGACCTGTTGTCAGCAGTGAAAAATGTGTAGGCTGCGAGCAGTGCTACCTTTACTGTCCCGACGGAGTCATCTCCATAAAAGAGGGAAAAGCGCTCATAGATTACGACTTCTGCAAGGGATGCGGCATATGCGCCAAGATATGCAGGATAGGTGCGATAGAAATGGAGGCGGAACGCAAATGAAGAAGTTTTTATCAGGCAACGAAGCCTTCGCAGAGGGAATACGTCTTGCACGTCCGCAGGTGATATCGGCATATCCTATAACTCCGCAGACCATAGTGGTGGAACGTCTTTCGGAAATGGTTGAGGACGGAAGCCTTAAAGCTGAATATGTACACGTTGAGTCGGAGCACTCCGCAATGTCATGTGCTATAGGCGCAAGTGCCGCAGGTGCAAGAGCGTTTACAGCAACCTCCTCGCAGGGACTTCTCTACATGGCAGAATGTCTTTACTACGCCGCAGGCGGACGTTTCCCCATTGTCATGATGAATGCGGACCGTTCAACAGCACTTCCGTGGAATATATACGGCGATCAGCGTGACAGTCTTTCACAGCTTGACAGCGGCTGGATACAGGCTTATGCGGAGAACGCTCAGGAAGCTCTGGACCTTGCCCTTATGAGCTACAGGATAGCTGAGGACAAGAGAGTTTCAACTCCGTATATGGCAAATCTGGACGGCTTTATACTGACGCATACCTACGAAACAGTGGATATCCCTGACAGTGAACAGGCTGACAGGTTCCTTCCGCCTTACGAGACGGATAACCGCATAGACTTCGAGAATCCGAAGAATATGGCGTTCTCGGCAGGCCCCGATACCAATTCCATATTCAAATACAAGGAGCACAAGGGAATACTTGCGGCTAAGGAAGTTATATCCGAGACCGAAAAGGACTTCGCTGAGATATTCGGCAGGGAGTATACAGGTCTTATTGAGAATTACCGCACAGATGATGCGGAGTATGTTATAGTCACACTGGGAAGCATTGCAGGTCTTTGCCGTGAAACTGCGGACAGACTCCGTGAAAGCGGCGTTAAGGCAGGCGTTGTGCGTATACGCTACATGAGACCTTTCCCGAATGAGGAGATAGCAGAGGTGCTCAGCAACGTAAAGTCGTATGCAGTGCTTGAAAAGGATATAAGCTTCGGAAACGAAGGTGCAGTTTTCACAAACGTCAATTCCGCACTGAAAAAGGCAGGAGTCAGCGTAAAGGGATACAACTACATAGGCGGACTCGGCGGACAGAATATTTCAGCATCCGATATCGAAAAAATATACAGCGATATTGTCAATGGTACTGATGATGTGAACTTTATAGGCATAGGAGATGAGGAAAATGGCAAATAAAACAGCGGACAGCATCTCACGCGAGGAGTATTTCTACGGACATAAAGCCTGTGCAGGCTGCGGAGGAAGTCTTGCGGTAAGAGCTGCACTTAAGGTACTTGGCGAAAGGGCAGTATCAGTCCTTCCGGCAGGATGTATGTCGGCAGTAGGATTCAATTTTCCTCAGCTGTGCTTTTCAAATAACTCGATAATCTCAACATTCGCAGGAACTGCATCAATGCTTACGGGCGTGGAAGCAGGACTTCGTGCAAGGGGTTACAAGGACTTCACCGCAGTCGGATTCGCAGGTGACGGCGGTACTGCTGATATCGGTATACAGGCACTTTCGGGAGCTATAGACCGTAATGACAATATCATCTATATCTGCTACGACAATGAAGCCTACATGAATACAGGCATCCAGAAAAGCGGACTTACTCCCTTCGGAGCAAAGACCACTACAACTCCCGCAGGAAAAAATATACACGGAAACATCCGTCCTAAGAAGAATATGTTCGAAATAGCAGCTGCACATGATATCCCTTATGCGGCAACTGCGAGCATAGGCTACATCAGCGACTTTATTGAGAAGGTCCGCAAGGCTTCACAGATAGAGGGTACAAAGTACATCCACGTTATCGCACCATGTCCCACAGGCTGGGGAGTTGCTCCCGACGAGACAGTAGCCATAGCGAAAGAGGTAGTGGACAGCGGACTCTGGTACCTTGCAGAGTATGAAAACGGCAGATTCAGACTGAACCACAAGCCGAAGCAGTTCACAAGCGTTGAGGAATATCTCAGAAAACAGGGACGTTTCAGACATCTTACAGATGAAGATATAAGCATCATCACAGCCTCCCGTGACAAGAAATGGGAGTATATAAACAGAAATTTCGAGTTATAAGAACAGCTTATAACTCATCATAATCCTTTGGTATTGGACAAATACAGGAAAAGGCTGTATAATATAAACATACCAAACAGATATACTAAATATGAATACGGAGGATATTACAATGAGCAGAGATATAAACAGCAAATTCTGGGACGAGGAGCTTGAAACTCTTCCCCGTGAGGAACTTGAAAAGAAACAGCTTGAAGACCTTAAGGAGATCGTAAGCTTCGCTTACAACAACGCTCCTTACTATAAGCGTTCGTTCGATGAGGCAGGCGTTAAGCCCGAGGATATCAAGACTCTCAAGGACATCGAAAAGTTCCCTTTCATCAACAAGAAAACACAGCGTGATACTCAGGGCGTAGGTTCATTCCTCGGCGAGCTCGCAGCAGTTCCCGAAGAGGACGTTGTATTCGTTTCCACATCATCAGGTTCAACAGGTGTACCGACAATGAGTCCATTCACCAAGAAGGACTTCGATGAATTCCAGGAGACAGAGAGCCGCTGGTTCTGGCAGGTAGGAATGAGACCGAATGACCGCTATGTACACGCTCTCAACTTCTCACTTTACGTAGGCGGACCTGATGTTATCGGCGCACAGAATCTCGGCGCACTCTGCATCTGGGGCGGAACTCTCCCGAGCGAGAGACTCCTCTTCATCCTTAAGACATATCAGCCTACAGTTATCTGGACTTCACCTTCATACGCTTGGCAGCTTGGTGAAAAGGCTCTTAAGGCAGGCTATGATCCGAAGAAGGACTTCAGCATCAAGAAGATCATCGTTGCAGGTGAGCTTGGCGGTTCTATCGACGCTACACGTAAGGCTATTGAAGATATATGGGGCGCTGAGGTATACGATTTCTACGGTCTTTCAGATATATTCGGCGCATGCGCTGCACAGTGCGAATACCACGACGGTCTTCACATCGCAGAGAATCACATCCTCGTAGAGACAGTTGATATCCACACAGGCGAGGTTCTTGAACCCGGTCAGACAGGTGAGCTTGTGTTCACAACACTCCGCAAGCACGCACGTCCGCTTATCAGATTCAAGACAGGCGATATCGGACGTATTGATACTACAAAGTGCAAATGCGGACGTACTCACGGAAGAATAAGCATCCTCGGAAGAAAGGATGACATGTTCATCGTTTCCGCAGTTAACGTATTCCCAAGCGATATCGAAGCTGTTATTCGTGAGCAGAGCGACCTTACAGGTGAGTATCTCATCCGTATCTTCGAGCAGGACTTCACAAGCAAGTATGCTGTTGAGGTTGAAAAGTCATCAGGAGTTGCAAAGGACGATGATACAGTTGCAGCAGAGGTAAGTGCAGCACTTAAGGCTCGTATCGGAGTTAAGCCTGCAAAGGTAATTGTTCACCCCGACGGCGGACTGAATACACGTTCAGAGCACAAGTCAAAGAGAGTTATCGACGAGAGAAATATTGACTATAACATATGATAGAGTTATAATATATTGTAAAGGGCGCACGATGTGCGCCCCTGCATTTGAAATGACCATACCACGATCCGAATGGAGGACATCATGCCGGAATTATCAAAAAGAACTGCGGATTTCACTGATTCAGTCATCCGCAGAATGACAAGAATATCAAATAAATACGGAGCTGTAAATCTTTCACAGGGTTTCCCTGATTTCGAGCCGCCGAAAGCTATCCTGGACCGCCTTGCAGATGTCACTAAGGAGGACTTTCATCAGTACTCGATAACATGGGGCGCTCAGAATTTCCGTGAGGCGCTTGCCGAGAAGCAGTCTCGCCTTATGGGACGCAGTATCGATCCCAATGGTGAGATAGTTGTTACCTGTGGAAGCACAGAAGCTATGATGGCGGCAATGATGTCCGTCACTGATCCCGGGGACAAGGTGATCGTATTTTCGCCATTCTATGAGAATTACGGCGCTGATACCATACTTTCGGGTGCAGAGCCGATATACGTACCTCTTATCCCGCCGGCTTTCAGCTTTGATCCCGAGGTACTGGAGGACGCTTTCAGACAGCATCCTAAGGCGCTTGTACTCTGTAACCCTTCCAACCCATGCGGAAAGGTCTTCACCTATGATGAGCTGAAAATAATTGCTGACCTCGCAAAGAAGTACGATACATTCGTTATCACCGACGAGGTATATGAGCATATAGTATACGCTCCCAACAAGCACGTATACTTCGCATCACTTCCCGATATGTGGGAGAGAACTATCTCATGCTCGTCACTTTCAAAGACCTATTCCATTACTGGCTGGAGACTGGGTTACGTTATCGCACCGCCCGAGGTCATCGATACTGTGAAGAAGGTACACGACTTCCTTACAGTGGGCGCAGCAGCACCGCTACAGGAAGCGGCTGTTACAGGACTCCGCTTCGGCGACGATTATTATAAATGGCTTCAGGACAAATACACCGAAAAGCGTGACTTGTTCCTTGAGGGACTGGACCGCATAGGCATAAGTCATACAGTGCCACAGGGTGCATACTATATTCTTCTTGACATTTCCGAGTTCGGCTATAAGAGCGACCTTGTGTTCTGCGAGAAGCTTGCGGAGTATGTAGGAGTTGGCGCAGTACCCGGTTCCAGCTTTTTCAAGGAGCCTGAGAACAGGTACATAAGACTTCATTACGCAAAGAAGAACGAGACACTTGAAAATGCGCTTGAACGTCTTAATGATATCAGGAAGAAAATGCCGAAGGAGTGAACGGAATGAAAACGATAGCAAGCTTTACAGTGGACCATGACAAGCTTGAAAAGGGAATGTACATTTCCCGTATTGACGGCGATGCCGTTACCTATGACATACGCATGAAAAAGCCTAACGGCGGAGATTACCTCACAAACGGTGCAATGCACACCTTTGAGCATCTTTTCGCAACAGTTGCCAGAAACAGCACACTTTCGGACAGCGTTATTTACGTGGGACCTATGGGATGCAGAACGGGTTTCTATCTCATACTTCGTGACAGTGTATCATCGGAAGATGCAATAGCACTTGTACAGGAGAGTTTCCGCTTCATAGCTGATTTCAGCGGAAAGATACCGGGTTCCGAGCGCAAGGAGTGCGGAAACTACCTTGACCACGACCTTGAAGGTGCAAAAGCAGTTGCAAGGGATATGCTTAAGGTGCTGGAGAATTATACAGTTGACAGGCTTCAGTATGAAAAATAAAAATTAGCCGACGAATAACTTAAGGGGATGCCATTGTGGTATCCCCTTAAGCTTTTTAAAAAGCCTGAAATCATTAATTCGGGGATTCTAAAGGGATGCTATCCCTTTAGCGGATTCCAAAGGCAGAGCCTTTGGCGGGTTGCAGGGCAGAGCCCTGCGATACGAAGCGCTCAGCAAAGGGTGAATTTCAAAACAGTCCGGTGGACTGTTTTGAAAGAGGGAACGCCCTGCAAGAGAGGGCGTTCCCTGGTGAATCCATACTTGTTGACAAGATAAGGGGATACCTTTGCGGTATCCCCTTATTTTTATTGTGAACGTTTTTTGCGGGAGATCATAAACAGAACTGCTGCAGGTATCAGTACAGGCAGAACGGTGAAATCGTCCGAAGTGAGCGGACTGTGCTTCTTTGCCGATGTGGTCTTTGCGGCAGTTGATGATGACGAAGCTGTTGCCGATACTGTTGAAGTTGAAACAGCAGTCGTTACGGTAGAGACTGTAGTAGCTGCGGTAGTCGAAGCTGTGGTAGCTACAGGCTTGTAGCGCAGAGGTATCACGTCTTTTCTTACCTGACCGTCATTTAGTCCCGACATTTCATAGATTATGCTGTCCTTGTCCTTGCGGATGAGACTGTAGTGTCCGTCTGCGGAACCGATATTATTTGAAAGATATCCCGAATGTGCATAAGTGAAGCTGATATTCTGGGAATCGAATGTCTTTTCGTAGCTGTCCACCGTACTGAAAAGCTCAGAACCGGGAGGAAGCAGGAATTCCGCCTCACCTCGTGAGTGGTTATGTCCGAAAAGGTACATGATATCCATATCGTATTCGTCGGCGTACTTGTTTATCAGCTGAGTAAGCTCGTAAGAGCCGCTTATATTGTAGGTGTAAGTTCCTGCCCATTTAGTTACCTCGATACCGAGGGGATTGACGCTCTGAGGCTGAACTCCTACAGTGTGAAGTCCTGCATGTGCGGAGATTATGATAAGCTCGCCGTGGTAATTCTTTGCACGTTCGCTGAGGAAGCTGTCCAGGTCTTCGATAACGTGGTCGTAGCTGTAGACTTTTCCGTTTTCCGTTTCGGATTCCACAGCGGAGTAGTTTATACCGTAGACGGCGATATCAGGTGCGTAAGTGCTTCCGCTGAATATCTGTCCGCAGCTGTCAAGGAAGCTTTCGTCCGCTCCGAGACCGCAGGATATAGTCATTTCAGCCGCAGCAAGACCTGATTCGTGGTTGCCTGAAACGTATACGCTGTCTATGCCGCCGAGGTGTGAACGTATCATGGGCAGATGCTTATACATAAGCGTGTCATGATCGGCTGTGGGACCGTTTACGAAGTCGCCGCTGCATACGATAAGGGAGGGGATACAGCCGTTGTTTTTGGCCATTGTATCGGAAATAGCCTCACCTATAAGCCCGTATTCCTGATGTACATCCGAGAAGGTCAGCACAGAATCGGGGATGACACCGTTTGCAACTACGAAGAGAGCATCCTCGGACTTCTCACGGTAGTGAACCTCTTCATTATCATGAGCCTCAACGAGACAGCTGACGTTATAGGTGCCCACAGGACGTCCTCTGAGTGATTCTGCGGTAAATACGGCGCCTGTTTCGGACTGCTCCTCATCGTTTATGTACCATGTTATCTTATCGGGGATTATGTTCTCGTTCTTCATCTCAACGGTGAAAACAGGAGCTTTATAGTCCGAACCTGCTATCACATAGGACTCTGCGTAAGGCTGAACACCGATACAGCGTCCGAGAGTTTCGCCGTTTGTGTAGATGTTGATAGTCGAAGCCATTGAACTTATATTGGTGGAGCGGAAATGGGGTGCGGTATATTCGTCATAGTAGAGATAGTTCTTCACACCGTTATCGTTGAAAATAAGGTGCCCGTCGGAGTATTCCCATGTTTCGGGACGGTTATAGCTCCAGGAATATGAAAGGTCGGCAGAACCGTTATTCAGTCTCATGCACATATCGTCCAGAAACATTGCGGAGAATGGTGCGGAGGTGCTGCTGACCATGGTGCTTGTGATGTATTTCATTACAGGATAGGTCTCATCACCTTTTCCTGTAGAAAGTATCCGTTCGGTACCGTCGGGAAGTGTGACACCTACCAGAAAGTATTTGCCGTCCTCAAGCTCATCGGTTTTGTACCATACTTCGCCGTTATCGAAAGTTACAACTCCCTTATCATTGCTTACGGGAGTAATAGTTGTAGTTTCGGCAGCAGCGGCATCGGACCGGAGCGATACTGCACATGACAGCACAGCGAGCGAAACAGCAGCGGCAGACAGTTTTCTGATCATATCATCACCTCACAACATAAAGAGATTATTATGTACACATTTGTTAATGTCTGCTCAATAACTTAAAAGTGGTTATTGAGTACATATTTATTATAACATTTATTATAATTCAAGTCAATCCAAAATGATAAACTGGCAGTAAGATTTTTTTGAATAAACTGTGTTTTGTGCCTGTATAACTGAGAAAAGCAGCATTTTACCGTTGAAAACCGACGGTCAGTTTTTGCCGAAAACCCGATTTGACTGACCTTAAACCGAGAATTTGTTGATTATGTTACTTCGCTGTGTTAGAATAAACCTGCAAACGAAATACAGGTGATGTGAGATCACGGATCTCATGGCAGAGCGAAAGCTTTGCAGTCATCGGAAAACAAGGAGTTATTATGAGCAGCACAGCATTCACAAAAGACAAGATAGTTGATTACTGGAAGAAGTTCTTCCCTGAGATAGACAAGGAAGAGTTTGAAAAGATCGTTGATTTCGGCGGTAAAGTAACTTTTGATGAGCTTATCAGAAAGTACAACGATTACGACAGTACAGAGGGATTTGAACTCAGCGATCATGTTGATTTTGATTTTTGTGCTCCCTGTGTTGAAGCATACAATAATATGGACGAGAAGGGACGCTTCTACGGTTCTGTAGTGCTCCCCATAGCAAACAAGCATTTCCGTGGTTTCTTTGAGAAATGCATGGGATATGATTTCATTAAGCACGACAGCTTTTTATCGGAATCACTTACTTCATTCTTCAACAATGCAGTAAATATACTTATCAAGCCATTCCTTTACGAATTCGGATACCTCAGCAAGAACGGTTCTCTTGATTCGGCAGAGATAACAGACAAGAAGAAGTATTTCACTGAAGTATACAGCCGTGACCGCAGCAACATGGAGAAATTCTACAAGGAGTACGCTGCTGTTACTGCGCTTGCTTCGGGAAAGATAGAAGAAGAGTGCAGATACCGCATAGAGATACTTGATAACATCCTCTCACGCAAGGAGGATATAAAGAAAGTATTCGGCATCGATATGGATAACGATCCTGTCTCTTACATAAAGACCAGCAGCGGTGATACTCACCAGAAGGGCAAGACTGTCGGCGAGGTGGTTTTTGAAAGCGGCAAGCATTTTATGTACAAGCCTCACCAGCTGAAGATAGACCTCGGATTCAGGGAGCTTCTGGACTGGATGAAGTCTGAAGATCCGCAGATGCACGATCATATAACTCCCGATATCATCACAGACGAGAACTTCGGATTTGCAGGATATGTTGAGCATAACGAGTGCAAGGACGAGGCTGAGGTAGAGCGTTTCTATCAGCGCAGCGGTGAGCTTCTTGCAGTACTTCATTCCATGAACGGATCCGATATGCATTTTGAGAACATTATCTCAAACGGAGAGTATCCGATACTTATCGACCTTGAAACTCTCCTTCATCCTACACTTGATAATAAAGAGAGCAAGAAGGATACGAGTGCAAAGGCTGCTGCTGCAAAGAAATACAGTTCATCCGTACTCAATGTAGGAATGCTTCCCATGTATCTCGGCGGAGGCCTTGATATCGGCGGATTCAGTGCAGCAGAATCCCAGAAGGCAGGTCAGAAGAGCGATGTCATCGTTGACGAGGACAGCGATAACATCCACATCGAAAGAACATACAGCGTACTCGAACCGCAGAAGAACAATCCTGTTCTCGACGGAAAGAATGTAGAGGCAAGTAAGTATGTATCATCGATATGCAAGGGCTTTTCCGAGGTATACAAGTGGATCTCGGAAAACAAGGCTGCATATACAGCTAAGATCAGGGAGATATTCACAGGCCTCATCGGAAGAATAGTTATCCGTCCCACAAATACATATGCACAGCTTCTTGCGATCGCACAGGATCAGGCTTTCTCAAGAAAGGACTACGAGAGAAGTCTCATCATGCACCGTATTTTCATCGATGCTTACAAGCAGAACAAGACAGTTGCCCTTACCGAGTATGATGCGCTCATGAACGGCGATGTACCTTACTTCATCTTCAAGATAGGCGATAACAGACTCTATAACGAGGACGGCGCTATCTCGGATGAGGATATGATAACTCCTCTCCTTGAGAGCATAGAGGAAAAGATAAACGGTTTCAGCAGCAAGGCACTTGATGAACAGGTGAACTATATCAAGGGTTCATTCGTAAAGCGCAGAGATGAGGCTGAACTTACAGGACTCAACTTCATGTCACATGTTACCGATACCGATAAGTGGCTCGAAACTGCTGAGAATATAGGCGGTATGCTTATGGATAACGCTATAAAGGGCTGCAGCGGCAAGGGCAGGACAGATGCAGCATGGAACTGCGTAACTGTTGACAGCTTCGAGGAGGATAAGTGGATACCTTCCGTAATGGCAAGTGACCTCTACAGCGGTAACAGCGGAGTTGTTCTGTTCCTTTCACAGCTTGGAAAGGTAACAGGCAAGAAGGAGTATCTTGATTATGCAGAGTATGCCATGAATACCGTGGCTGAGGATTATGATGCTCTTATGGACGTGAAGAATCCTCCGATAGGTGCTTTTTCGGGACTGTCAGGAGCTGCGTACACAGCCGCACATCTCGGCAGAGCTTCGGGAAATAAGGAATGGTTCGGATACGCTGAAAAGTATCTTGCAAAGTGCGCTGATGCCGCAGCTGAGGACAAGAACTACGACTATATAGCAGGTGCGGCAGGAGTTATACCTGTAGCCCTCAGCATGAAGGATGTATATGCTGACAAGAAGCAGGAGCTCGATTCAATAATAGAGAAACTTGCCGACAGTCTTGTATCTTCTGTCGGATATGAAAACGGACTTCCTGTCTGGGAGATAGAATCAGATAAAAAGAAGCAGTGCTATACAGGCTTTGCACACGGAAATGCAGGTATCCATTCGGGACTTTACCTTGCGGGCAGATATCTCGGAACAGACAAGTATGACGAGATAGTAAAGGGTTCGGTAGAGCGTGAAAGAGCACACTACATCAAGGCAGCCGAGGGCTGGGAGCGTTCGGATACCGACCATGCAACACAGCATGCGTGGTGTCACGGCTCTGCGGGTATCCTTCTCAGCAAGCTTCTCATGGCTCGTGAAGGCTACAGCGACGAAAAGCTCGGCTTAGAGATTCGCAAGGCAATAAACAGCGTCGGCAAGTACGGCTTTGGATATGGTCCGAACTATTGCCACGGTGATTTCGGCAACCTTGCGGTACTCGACCTTGCAGCACGTCAGCTTAACGATATGAAGCTGAAGAATACAGTATTCAATTCTTTCAGCAGCCTTTACAATGACCAGCTTGAAGCAAACTGGAATACCACTAAATTCAAGGGCTGCATGAATTACGGCATAATGCTCGGACTTTCAGGCTGGGGCTATGCTATGCTTTCCCACTATACAGATTT
The DNA here is from genome assembly GCA_900119535.1 of Ruminococcus sp. XPD3002. Classification (GTDB taxonomy): domain Bacteria; phylum Bacillota; class Clostridia; order Oscillospirales; family Ruminococcaceae; genus Ruminococcus; species Ruminococcus flavefaciens_H. The sequence goes on along the minus strand of FPJT01000016.1, from coordinate 46,467 downwards.
TGAGATCCCACAGTTACTGTGGCTTGAATAATGGCTGTTGACTGCTTAGGCAGTTGATATAAATGCAGTTCTGCCGGGATATGATCCGTAAAATGATGCAATGGATCCGTTCGGTACACCTTTATTGGGTGTATGAGCATAATCAATGTACGATCTGATAAAGTTCATGGTGCATTTTACGGATAAGTCAGGGAACTGCCAATAATCTGAATGGAGGAATTAACAATGAAAAACCCAATGATCGAAAACAATATCAACACTGAGCTTTTCGAGGCTATCGATGAGCATGACGTTAACGGAGGACTCAGACTGAATCCGGGTGCACGTATTCCCAGATCGGCTGATTGCGGATGCAAAGTGTCAGTAAGAGGCGTTTGTATTAAACAGACATTTAATTGCCCAATAGATACAATCGGCCGCTGCGGCATAACACCAATTATTGACGGACCTATAAGAAAGCTTTAAACCACCGACTTTGACATAACGTTAAGACAGAAGATATTTGATCGGTCCTGAGCAGATCATTGTGATTACTTTTATCAGATCGTGCAGAAGAAAAAACGTAATAAAAAATGGAGGAACTAATAATGAAAAACCCAATGAACGAAAACAACATCAACACAGAACTTTTTGAGGCAATCGACGAGAACGAAGTTAACGGCGGACTTTCAGCTATGGGCATCAATACTGTAACTATCCAGCCTATTTCATCGGTGATGCCGCCTATTGCATCTGTAAGAAATGCATGCCTCACAGTTGTAACAAAAGACTTCAGCTGCCTTAATACATCACTTCGTATTCAGTGTACAATCAGATTAGGTCTTAAGTAATGAGAAATATAATGGAGGAACTAACTATGAAAAACCCAATGATCGAGAATAACATCAATACAGATCTCTTCGAAGCAATCGATGAGCATGCAGTTAACGGCGGAATTGATTCCTATGTTGGCAAGGGAGACTGTATTATCATTTCATTTGTGCCATCTGCCAGAGCAATATGCGGTACAGTAGTGTCATTTGACAGCAGATGTCTTCACGTATCAATTCGTACTCAATGCTCTTTATTATTAGAGCTTAAGTAATAAAAAGAAAAAATGAAAAACATAATGGAGGAACTAACTATGAAAAACCCAATGATCGAAAACAACATCAATGCAGAGCTTTTTGAGGCTATCGACGAGAACGCAGTTAACGGCGGACTTTCAATTATCGGCATCCATACTAAAACTATCCAGCCTATTTCATCGGCATTGCTGCCAATAAAGTCTGTTAAGATTCTTTGCCTTACTGTAATGCCAAGGACATCGATTAAACTTGGCTGCGCAGTAATAGCATAACTTAAGTAATAAAAAGAAACAATGAAAAACATAATGGAGGAACTAACTATGAAAAACCCAATGATCGAAAACAATATCAACGCAGAGCTTTTTGAGGCTATCGACGAGAACGCAGTTAACGGCGGACTTTCAATTATCGGCATCCATACAACTATCCAGCCTATTTCATCGGCATTGCTGCCAATAAAGTCTGTTAAGATTCTTTGCCTTACTGTAATGCCAAGGACATCGATTAAACTTGGCTGCGCAGTAATAGCATAACTTAAGTAATAAAAAGAAAAAATGAAAAACATAATGGAGGAACTAACTATGAAAAACCCAATGATCGAAAACAACATAAACACAGATCTTTTCGAGGCAATCGACGAGAACGCTGTTAACGGCGGAAGATCAATTGCAATGTTCAGCTGTCCGGCTCTTGCTTGTGCGATCAGAATATCTGTTAATATCTGCCCTGCCGTAGGTACAGCTGCAGTAGCAGTTGCAGGAGCTGTTGCTGCAGGAGTTGCAGGCGTAGTTAAGAAAAAGTAATAAAAAGAAATAATGAGAAACATAATGGAGGAACTAACTATGAAAAACCCAATGATCGAAAACAACATCAACGCAGAGCTTTTTGAGGCTATCGACGAGAACGCTGTTAACGGCGGATTAAAATTAACACTCCGTCATTCAGCTTTTTGCTTTATCACGCCTCCGATCACACCAAATATGGTAACTATTGGATGTGCTGCAACAACTATTTTGTCAACAAAAATTTGTCCTAAAATAAAGTAATACAAAAGGCGGTCTGTATTCTCTACAGACCGCCTGATCTTTTATTTGCCGATATCTGAAATTGAACCGATGAATACAGGAACGTCGTGTTTGTCGACGATCATATATACGAACGGACGGTTCAGATAGATGTAGATATATCTTGGAGGATTCGGGTTAATTCCAGCACCTGCAGCCATAATAACTGCTGTTGCAGCAGCAGCCTTTGTGCCTTCCTTAGTCAGCTTGATATTTGTTTTCTGGAGCACATTCGAGATATAAAGCGAGTTTGCTCCCTCTACAGAAAGGTCATTTATCTTGCTGAAGTCAGCAAAATTGCTGTCGAATGCATTTTTCATGCCAAGATCTTTGAGAGTATCTGCCATTGAGCAGCCGTAATCATACTCGAATTCGGGTATCATGGTATGTACGATGACGTTATCCATGTCTCCGGGAGTGCTTAGCTGTTCCGAGAGCTTTGCAGGATCGAGACCTGCAATATAGTCGTCAATGTCGATACCCTCATCGGGAAGGATTCCGACGAATTTGTAATCACCTGCATACGCTCTCTTGAAAGCGATAGCGTTATCGAGCTCGTAGTAGTTGTCCGAACTGCCGTAAAGACCGTCTATCTTTTTTTCTTGTCCGTCTTTTGTGGTGAATTTGGTTTCAGTTGAATCATCGTATTTATTCTGCCATTCTGCATCGAAGTAAAGGGTGTTGATAAGAGCCATTGCAGTAGATTCATCAATATCATTAGGGCTAAGAAGTTTAGGTATCATTCCCTTGGTATTTGTATTTACCCAGCTGTTGATGTCCTTTACAGTATCTGCATCGAATGCGGTCTTGTATATCTCAGAGCTGAAATACTTCTTGTTTGTTTCAAGGAACGAGTCATAGACCTTGAGAGACGGTGTATCCTTGAACCATATCGAATTTGCAACAAGCACCTTTTCCTTTTCGGTGTCAGGAAGCTTATTCAGGAAACCAGCCATATAATTATCAAGCTCTTCGATTGACAGATCATCTCCGAGAACTTCTTCCATCTGCTTAAGAGTATCACCGTCAGCGCCGTTTGCAGTCATAGCGAGTGCAGCGGCCGCCGAGAATGGAGAGATGAGCATATTGCTTTTTTTGTTTTCACCCTCGTTGAGCTTCTTGAACATATTAACGCCGAATCTCATCTGAGTAGCCGCGAATTTTTCATCTGTGATGGTTCCTTTTTCAGCCATGACGGAAACGGTATTATCAAGACGTGTGCTTCCTATTGCTGAAGGAGTATTGAATCCGTCCGCAGCACCAAGGAGGTAATCGCTCAGCTGCTGAAGGTCTTCCTCGTCGATTTCGTCGTTTTTATTTACATCGGCGTTCTTGAACTGGTCATCGCTGAGCTCTGAATGATCTTCAGAGGCGATTACCTGACGCATAAGGAGCAGGTCATATGAATCGATAACACCGTTATCGGTGATATCGCCGTAGTAGTGAAGTCCCTGAGAAGTTATCTTTAATATGTCTGAAATGGTGATCTCGCTTATTATCTTGCTGTATTCCAGAAGGTCTTTGGAAGAAAGATCACGGTCTTCATCCATACCGAGGACCATTGCATCAAGAGTTACGATAGCGTTGTAAGGAACATTTCTTATTATTTCATACTGTTCCATACTTTTGTCTTCTGCTGCCCAGATCTCACGTTTACGCTCCTCAAATTCATCTTCACTGATAATGCCGTTTGAAAGATCGCGTTCGGCTAATCTTAAAAGATCGCGGTAATAAGAATAGTCTGCAAAAGAAACATCGATGCCGTCCCAGTTATATACTCCGTATTCATTAGGTACAAGTATGCGGAAATCACCATTGTAGCCGTTAGTAATCAGTACATCATGGAATTTGCATCTTGCAACAGGTATTTCTTCAATGTAGTCGGCTTCTTCTTCGTACTCTTCTTCTGCATTGGCTGTGAACAGGCTTTTGTTCAGGGCAGGTGATGCACCTGAAAAGCTTGCTGCTGTAAGGGACAGGCAAAGCAGAAATGCGGCTGTTTTAAGTAAATGACTTGCTTTTTTCATTGGAAATTACTCCTTTCTGCAACTGTTTTTTGTCCGAATGAAGCGCAGCACGAAGCCTCGTTCTGCGGAGGGCTCGCATCATAAGACTCCGTCCCTTGCTTCACCAAATCGCAACAATACCCTATATATCTACTACACTCGCATTGAGGGACGTAAATATAACAGCGATATGCAAAAATAATTGCATATCATGGTAAATGCTGTGGTTTGACTTGATTAATGTATGCTCGGCAACTTAAAATCGGCTATATACAGCTTGTTTTAGCCGATTTTAAGTTGTCAAAACGCAAGAAAAATCATATAGAAGTTTTTTCTTGCACTTTGTTTTGCCAGAAAGGGCAAAATGAGCTTGACATAAAGAAATGCGACGCGCAAATTCACTGTTTTATGAAGAAATTGTGCTCCCCGAACTTTGTTCGGGGCAATAACCGCCTAATGGCGGTTATTGAGTACGCATTAATTATATCATTATTTTAGTGAAAGGTCAATAAATTTTTGTATTAATTGTATACAAAAACGCAAGGTTTTTCTTGGCAGATAAACTTATGTTTTTTTGAAAAAAGTGTTGCTTTTTGGTTGAGATTAAGTTATAATATACATATAGAATACTTTAAAGGAGGTTTTCCCATGATCCTGAATAAAGACTGTTACTGGAATATACTTGACTATACTTTCAAGCATCTTCACTTCGTAGAAGATCCGCTCAATCCTACAGACCAGATCAATCTTGATGTTGACAACGAGGAAAGATGTGTATGGCTCAAGGATATTTTTGAGAAATATACTACTCCAAGCTGTTCAAGAGAGGCTATACTCAGTGCACTCCACATACTCCTCACAAGGGATATCATCAAGATAATATACGTTGCTCCGAAAAAGGATTACCGTATCATTGATCTCACAAGCAAGGGCTATGAGGAATATCTGAAGAAATACAGAGTCATTCTCTGATATACAATGTGCAGCTTACCTGAAACTTCTGTTTTTTGGTGGGCTGTAATTTTTTTTCAAATTTTTTTGGAAAAACTGTTATAAATCGTTTGCGGCATGCGAGTGTAGTGTATAGACGGCACCGCAAGGATTTCGTTGAGCTTTACACATACAGTGTTTCCCTTGCGGCGACGTCTTAATAAGCAAGGTGTACTCAATAACTGCCTTTAGACGGTTATTGCCCATCACATTATGTACGTAACTGTTCGGACTGAACGGTTTCATTGATCCTATTTCAGAAAGGAGTTTTCTCATATGAAAAAGCTTAAACAATTGCTCAAGATCACATCTCTCCTGCTGTGTGCGCCTCTTATTGCAGGTTCATTCTCAGCAGCAGCACCTCTCAGCGCAGGCAGAAGCATCACAGCAAATGCAGCAGAAAATGCTTCCGAATCCCATAATTACAGGTTTTCAGACGTTATTATAACAGATGCTGTATTCAGCAATAATGAGGATGGTGAACCGCTGCTTGACAGCTTTACTATCCTTGATCGTTATGGTTACGGTGAACAGATAATCAAGCTTATCCCGCCTGATTTAGGTACTCCTTCATCGACAGCGGGTGAGGACTATGAGGAGTTTACAAAAAACGCCCAGCAATTGATCGATGAATTTGACCGTGCCCGTCTTATTGCAGGAAAACTTGTAAAAGCAAACCTCAGCCAGAGCAGATACTCAGGTACTCTTGTAAATATCGACGTTATCTCAAATGAAGACGTAAGCGTGGATCCTGATGCTGTTTTTTCAAATCCGCAGTTATCCTCAGTTTCAAAGATATTAAGGATAACTCCTGTAGGTATGCATTACTACGGCGACGTTAACGATAACGGCGGTATAGATATCTATGATCTCATCCTTCTCAGACAGCTCATCACAAGCGGCGATACTTCCGATATCACAGAAGATCAGTTCAGAAACTCTGATATCAATAAGAGCGGCGAGCTCGATGAAGATGACCTTCAGCAGCTCAGCGAATATCTCCTTGGCGCTGCTAAGGACTTCAATCTGCCTTCAGAGATAGGAAGCATACGTCTCGACAATACAGTATCGGTCGAGGCTGAACAGGGCGTTGAAGCTGACGAGAAATTCGCAGATTCACAGATAAAGCTCGGCATAAAGATGCTTAAGAACCTTAATAAGAGCGAAGAGAAAAAGGCTAACATGCTCGTTTCTCCATTCTCTGCATCAGCTGCTCTTGCTATGACTGCTAACGGTGCGGACGGCAAGACTCTTGAGGAAATGGAAAAAGTCATCGGCGACACCATGTCAATAGACGATATCAATAACTACATGGCATGGTATATCAGTAACCTTCCCGATACGGAAAGCGAACAGCTCATGGTAGCTGATTCTATCTGGTTCAAGGATAAGCCTTCGCTCAAGATATATGATTCCTTCCTTGAGACAAATAAGAAATACTATAATGCTGAGATATACAAGACTCCTTTCGACAATCAGACCATAAAGGACATAAACAGCTGGGTAAACACAAATACCAAGGGCATGATACCAAAACTTTTCAAAGAAAATGATTTTGAACAGAAAACTAATGAGGATGAAAAGGTAATGACTCTTATCAATACCGTTTACTTCAATGCACTCTGGGAGCATCAGTATTATCACCCATATCCGGCTACATTTACTACCAAGGATGGTAATAAAAAGACCATATCCGCTCTTGGTGAAACATCCGATAACTATTATGTACTTGATGATGCTCTTGCATTCAAGAAGAATTATGCAGGCAGATACAAGTTCGTCGGAATCCTTCCTGATGAGGGCATAGATATCGATGACTATATCGAAAGTCTTGATCCCGAAAAGCTTTCCGAGCAGCTCAGGACTCCCGGAGATATGAGCGGCTACACAGTAGTCCACACTATGATACCAGAGTTTGATTATAACTACAGCTGTTCGCTTAAAGAGACACTCGAACAGATAGGTATGCCTACTGCGTTTACATACGCCGCTGATTTCAGCAAGATAAACGATCTTTCTGTAGAGGGAGCAAATCCGCTTTATATAGCCGATGTTATTCAGAAGACAAACATCAAGCTCACAAAGAAGGGCACAGAGGCTGCTGCTGCAACTGCTGTTATCATGGCAGAGGCATCTGCTGTTGCACCTCCTCCGAAGGTTATAGATATTTACCTTGATCGTCCTTTCGTGTATATGATAGTTGACGAGAACGATACACCTATATTTATCGGTTCAGTTACAGATATCGGTGAATAAATGATATTTATCGGGGAGATCTTTCTGATGAGAGGTCTCCCTTATCTCTTGCCTGAGCCTTTACTTTAAATTTTAAGCCTGACAGGGTACTCGTGTAAAACTACTTGTTTAGTAGTACTATAAAAGAGTACCCTGTCAGGCTTAAAATTTGGGGCAGAAAGTCTTTGGAAAAGGGGTTCGGGGAAAGAACCTTTCTTCAGAAAGGTTTTTCCCCGATTAAACACTGTATTTATTTTAAGATTCTCTCTTTATCCTGAAGTCAACAGAGCGTTTGAGGTATTCGAGATACTCGGCGTCACGGCACATTGCCTTGCCGATATCATCAGAGAGCTTTGCTACGGGACGTCCGTTGACGTACTGGAGCTTTATAACGATGTTCAGCGCATTCTCCTCTGTATCATTGGAGCAGAATGTACCTATACCGAATGATACCTTTGTCCTGTCGCAGAAGTATTCGTGGAGCTTCTGTGCGCGGTCGAAATCAAGGCTGTCGCTGAAGAGAAGGAGCTTTGTCTTCGGATCAACGCCGTACTTCTCGTAGTGAGCGATGATCTTTTCGCCCCATGCATAAGGATCGCCGCTGTCATGGCGTACACCTGTATAGTTGTTTACCATTGAACGGTTGAAGTCCAGAAGGAACAGGTCTGTAGTGATAGTATCCGTGAGGGCAGTACCGTTATCGCCGTCATACTCGTCATACCAGTCCTTCATAGCGTAGTGGTTCGTATACGCAAGGGGGATAGAATCTATACCCTGATACATCTGCACGAACTCGTGAGCGTAAGTGCCGATAGGAGTTACATTGTACTTCATTGCAAGGTAAACGTTTGAAGTGCCGACGCACTTGTCAGTCTCTGTAACAAGGCGCTTTACCACAACGTCCTCCCACTCTCTTGAAAGTCTTCTGCGGCATCCGAACTCAGCGAATTTGAATGTGTAAGTGCCGTCATTGAGCGCCTTTATCTTGGCGTCAAGTCGCTCCTCAGCGGACTTTCTGAGCTTGTCGTAATCGAACTTCATGCGGAAGTACACTTCGTTTACTATTTCAAGGAGGTATATCTCGAACTGCATTGCAGAGAAGAGGGGACCGTCCACAACTATTTTCAGCTCGCCGTTCTCGTCGAGTTCAGCAGTAACATAGTCACGGATAGGTCTCCAGAGGCGGAGAAACTCAACGTAGTCGTCCTTGATGAAGCGGATAGAGCGGAGGTAATCCAGTTCCTCCTTCTTGAAAGTAAGTGAGCAGAGGTGATCTATCTGGTCATTTATCTCCTGTACCATTTCGGGAGTAAATACGATCCCCTTATTTCGGCACTTGAAATAGTACTGACCGCAGAGGTCTGTATGCTTATGGAAAATGACCTGATCCATATTGAATTTATACAGGTCTGTGTCGAGAAGTGAAATAACGATAGGTTCCAGTTTCATAATGATCTTCCTTTCGGTTAATAGTTTTCATGCATCACATTATGTGATGCTATTTTTTGCGTCTGTAGAGCTTTGCGGGACGGTGTCCCTTTCCCCTTGAATACTCGTCGGTTTCCTCAACATAGCTGCTTATCATCCTTCTGAAGTTAGCCGGAAGAACAGTTACATTCATTATCGTTTCCTGTACCTTCTGAAGGGCAGTAAGAGTAAATTTCTCGGGGAGGAAATCGAATATAGTATCATAGTGTTCAGCCTGATTCCTGAGAGCGGTAAGTGCAGCGGCAATAATTGCTGCGTGGTCGAAAGCAAGTCCGCCGCTGTCGATGATGCTGAACTCTGTGCGTCCGAAGCATGTCTTTTCTTCGGCAAGAACAGCGTTCAGCTGTATATCACCGTATTCAAGTTCGAGGTGATATTCGCCGCTTTCGTTCTTTTCAAAGCTAACTGCGAACCACTGTGCATCGTCAGCATCGTCCATACCGACCTGTTTAACGGATTCTTCGCTGATAACCGATACATAGGCGTTTGAGATTATCCAGCCGCGGGGATCGCGTCCGGGTTTGCTGAAAACTCCAACAGGCATCAGCGCCGTAGGCATAACGTTTGTTTCCTCTTGCACCTCTCTTAAGGCGCACTGTTCAACTGTTTCATCCTTGTTAAGAAAGCCTCCGGGAAGCGCCCACATACCCCTGAACGGATGACCGCCGCGTTTTATAAGCAGAAGCCGCAGTTTGTTCTCGGGATTTTTGCGGTAGCTTTCCTTATCCTCAGAGCTTATCATGAAGGCTGCAACATCGGTCGTTACCGAGGGGCGTTCATAGTCGCTCTGTTTATAGTTGGCAAGGAACTCCTTTTCGCTGTCCATATGGATTACCTCCTCTGTTATTACTATAATGATAATAACACAAAAGTAATAAGAAGTCAAGGCTTTTGAGATATTTTCTTTTTTTAATTATATGCCTGACAAATTAGTGCCTTAAAAAAAGGAAGTCCCTCTTTTGAAAAGGGACTTCCTGTATGTTCCTGTTTTTAACCGTCTTTTACTGCGGCATCTCAGGGAGTGAAGTTATTGTTTTTGCATCAAGACGCTGGATAGCAAGAGCATCCATAGCTGTGATACCGTCGCCCGGGTTGTAGCAGTCTGCATTTCTTACGCCCGGTTCAGTGATAGGGTACTTTTGGCTGTTGGCGATATTCTGGAGAATGAGAAGCGCATCAGCAAGAGTTACATATCCGTCGCAGGATGCATCGCCGTAGAGTATCTCTGTAACAGGAGGTGCATCTGTAGGCTGTACAGTTGTCGGAGCATCTGTAGGTGCTTCAGTAGCAGGCTCAGTAGGAGCTTCTGTTATCGGTTCTGTGGGAGCTTCTGTAGGAGGCTCTGTAGCAGGTTCCTGTGCTTTTGTTACGAAAACGGTATAGTTGATAACATTTCCTGTCATACCGTTTGTACCGAGGGTAACTGTCTCGCCCTTGCTGAATGATCTCTTGTAAAGATCAAATACAACATCGTTGCTGCTTGCAGCGGTAAGACCTGTCTTTTCCCAGCTTCTTATCCAGTCGGGGATGTTGTTTGCGGCTTCAACACGCTGATCGAGAAGGATATACGCGTTTATATCCTCACCTGCGGTGAAGCTTCCCAGGTCGCCTATGCTGTTCTTTGAGTTGCAGGCTGTCTTTATAGCTTCTGCGCCGTTGATGACGTCGGGAAGTGCTATATAAGTGAAGTCTCTGTCGCCGAAAATGTTTCCGCCGACTGATATGGAAGGAGCGATGCTCCAGTCAGCTCTTGTGGCATCGTCGTTTACAACGAGGTTCTGAATAAGCTCTCCGCTGACCTTCGGAGCTTCTGTAGGAGGCTCGGTAACAACGGGTATATCTATTACGGGTTCGTTTATCTTATTTGCTGAACCGTTGAGCTTTACGTCAGGTCTCGGGGGCAGGGGAGCGTTTGAATCGAGGTAGTAGCTTACGTGCGGAGGCTGGTTGTATGAGCTCTGCTCGCAGCCTGCCTGCATACGATATTGCATATCGTGCATGAGAGTTGTAAGTCTTACATTTGTCTCGGTATTTGTACACCAGATACGAAGCTTTGAGTTGTCGGTAGTTCTGAGGATGAGTTCCTCACGCCAGTCGCCGAAAAGGTCGGCAGTAAGGCATGGAACAGCCTTTGTACTGTTGTTTGAAGCACAGCCTGTAGCTGTGAATATTGCAGGATAGTTGTTTATTGCCGCACCGTCGGTAATAGTGATATCGTCAAGAAGCTCACGCTCCAGATCGCCGTCCCAGTAGATAAGGAAGTTTGTGGAAGGCCATTTATTGCCTATTTGCTTACCGTCAACATCGAATACAGCATTTGCAGGTCTTGAGCCCCAGAATTCAGCACCGCCGTTGCCTGAGATTATATTGTCAGCGCAGCAGCGTCCCGTATCCTTGTCGCCGTCATAATGCCAGATTATCGAACCGTTCTTGCCGTCAACAAGTGAGATGCCGTATTTTCCGTCCTCGTGGCAGATAAATACCTCCTGTCCCTCACGGCTCGGAACGAGATCGCCGATGTGCATTGCATCGCCGTGGAGCTGCTTTGTGGACCAGAGAAGCTTGCCGTTATCATCGATACATGAAGCGCCCATGCAGACTTCCTGTTTGCCGTCGTTATCGAAGTCGGCAACCATTACATTGTGATTTCCGCAGCCGTAGCCGGGATCGTTCTTATTGAAGCCTGTATCGTATACCCAGCGCTTTTCAAGCTTACCGTTGCGGACGTCAACAGCCGAAAGAGTAAGTCTTGTATAGTAACCTCTGCCGTATACAGCGGAGGGGTGAACACCGTCCAGATAAGCGATAGCGGAATTCATACGCTCGCAGCGGTTTCCGTAGTTATCGCCCCAAGTGGATTTTGCGGCATTGCTTGTGGCATCACCTCGGGGAACGGGGAAGTCGATAGTATCAAGTGCTTTACCTGTTGTGCCCTCGAAAAGTGTGAGATATTCGGGACCTGTGAGGATAGTACCTGCACTGCTGACATAATTTGCATTACCGTCGCCGATGACCTTGCCTGTACCGTCAACAGTACCGTCGCAGGTCTTGGTTATGAGTTCAGCCTTGCCGTCGCAGTCGAAATCAGCCACGCACATCTGAGTGTAGTGCTGACCTGCACGGACATTGCGTCCCATATCGATACGCCAGAGCTTTTTTCCTTCGAGTGTATAGCAGTCGATATAGACCTTGCCTGTAACGCCCTGTATGCCCTTTTTGGTGTCGGTTACCTGTGAATTATCCTTTGAGTTGCTTGGATCCCATTTGAGGAAGATCTCGTACTGTCCGTCGCCGTCAACGTCGCCAACACAGCAGTCATTGGGTGAATAGGTGTAAGCTTCACCGTTTATAGTGCCGCCGTTGGGAACGTCCAGAGGGATATCGAAGTAGTTTGTACCCGAAGTGAATTTACAGTCCGAGGACATGACCACGCTGCCGTTTTCAATGGTGTCAACGCGGTATTTTGAAGATGAAGAACCTGTGCTGTCCCAGAAGTTATTGGGATCGCCTGCCTTGCTGGTGTAGATGAGATTGCCGTCACGGTAGAGTCTGAATTCTGCGTTATCGTCGTCATCAGCATTGAATCGCCAGCTGATGAACATGCCGTTGCCGGACTTGATAGCGTAGACTCCGCGGTCGAGATACTCCATAACAGCGCTTCCGTTGCCGCCCACACCGTAAGCTGCATCAGCGGTTAAAGAAGTGAGTAAAGCGGAGTTGCTGCAAACTGCCAATGCAAGGGAAGCGGCAGCAGCGGTTATTTTTCTGAAAGATCTGCTCATCTTGAATGACCTCCTGATAAAAATACGTGTTTCAATACTCTTCATAATTTGTTATTTTGCATCAATATTTTGTGCTTACGTTTGGATTATAACATATTTTGAACAAAAAATCAATACATTATTGTATTTTATAAACTGATAAATCGTGCTTTTCTTTATAAAAGGTGTGTATGATATGCACAATAGAGCAGTGACAGGGGAGGCGATAGTGCATAAAAAAGGCTTTGGGAACATTCCCAAAGCCTTTATAGTTATCTGATTACAAGACCGCCTGCAGCCCAGTCTGCGCTGACGCTCCGATAAAGCTTCATCATGACCTTTGTATGATGATTCTTGTAGATAGACCAGATCGCAAACGCAACCATTATTGAAAGCGCAACCGCAACAATGAGTTTTACGATAATGTTTGGTATAAACAGCAGACAAATTATCCATACGAGTATTACTGCTGCGATGATTATCGGCAGGCAAAATGACTTGAAAGTACGGTTTGTAAGCTTGATGTACTGCTGAATGTCTCTGACAGAGAATCTGTCGTAGTAACGGGCAATGAAGTTATCAGGTCTTGCCCATTTGTAGAAATCCTTGATACTCGGGAACTTAACTGTATGATCCATACCTGAAACCGAGTCTCTGTAATCGACGACCACACCACCGTTTGCTTGATAGGCGTTCATTATATGAACAACGGTTCCTGCCTGGACCTGTCCCTTGAGGGAAGTTACAACAAGAAACTTTCTATCAATAGCGTCCTCGATACTATTGAGCATATACGTCATAGAAAATAACCTCCAAGAAATGGTTGAAAGCTTTACAATTATGATTTACAGAACATAAATTATAATACAAATAAAACTTTCTGTAATTTTTTCTTAATCCTCATTTTCAATTATATCACATTTCTAAGGCGTTAGCAAGTATTTTTTTGTTATTTGGAATAGAAATTTTGGTGAGTTTTCGTAGAAAATATTTCAACAATTTTGTATTGTTTTTAGCAGTGTGATAATTATTATTATATGAGATACGATAAATACTTAAATGTTTATTAAAATCCCATGTCCTTCATTTTCTTTTTGAAGTCTGAATTTACCTTTGCAACTTTCTTCTTTTCCTTTGCCTGTTTCATCAGTTCTTCCATAGAAGCGCCTGATGAAGAGGATATCTGGTGATCGACGCCCTGTACGGGAGCAGCTGTTTTTCCCATAAATGCATTAACTTTCTGTCTGTAAGCAGCAGCGCTTCCGTTGGTGGAATTGAGCTGAGACTGAGGTATGCTCTGCTGATAATGGCTGCCGTTATATCCCGAACCGTTATTCTGGTATGAAACGTTGACAGAACGGTTTCCGGGGTTCTGATTATAGGGAGCAGCGTTCATATAGCCGTTCTGCTGCTGAGGCATACCGTATCCGCCCTGCATCTGCTGAGGGTTGATGCCCTGCTGCATCATCTGCTGAGGATTGATGCCCTGCTGCATCTGCTGAGGATTCATGCCCTGCTGCATCATCTGCTGAGGGTTCATGCCTTGCTGCATCATTTGCTGAGGATTGATACCCTGCTGCATCTGCTGGGGGTTCATGCCCTGCATATACTGTGGATTATACTGCTGCATCTGCTGAGGATTCATGCCCTGCATCTGCTGGGGCTGAGGTACCCCGTGCTGATACGGCGTGAAATAGCCATTTCCGTCCTGTGGGAAAGCATATCCGTTCTGCGGATTTACCTGCTGTCCCTGAGCGGACTGCTGAACGTGCGGATAACCGCTCATGCCCATTTTTCGTGCATCGTCGAGGTCTGAATAGAGAAAGTTCGGACCTGCAGCCTGTGGACTGATGAGGTAATCGGGAACATCCTCCTTATTTTCTCTGTTGATAGGCGGTTCGTAGAACGGGTTATCCTCGTCTGCCTCTGCGTCAGCTGCGAATTCGGCAGGCATACCGAGCGGTTTGTGCTCTGCATTTGCAAGACTATCCGAAGCGAAATTGAAATCAGGGATCTGATCGAAGATGTTTTCGGAAGAGCCTGAAGTTTCAAGGCTTTCAGCAGTAACCGACTGTTTCTCGGAGATCACGACCTGACAAGCTGTATTTGCGCTGTTTACGCGGTAAAGAAGCTTGATGCAGTTACTGCATGGTTTAAGTATACTTTTATCAGCGAACGAAACGCTTATCATCTGTTTCGCGTTGATCTTGTTTTCAACAAGCATAGACATGATCGCATTATACTCGGAACAAGTAGTTGTAACGCTGTTTTTATCTATACTGATACCTGTTATACCTGTGAACAGTTCCTCTTCATCGGAAACTATGATACACAGAGCGGAATCAGCATAGGAAACAGCCTCGGGCTTTTCCTTCTTAACTGTATCGATCAGTGATTTAGCTTTGGTATACAGTGCATCCAATTCCATGTTTTATTGATATCCTTTCATACAAATATACTCCCTTATCGGTCCTGAGGCATTTGCTGCATCAGGACCGGGCTGCCGCGGCAGCAAAGGAGTGTTATGATCACTTATTATGCGTTCCTTCTGTAGAAGCAGAGCTGATTCTTTCCGTTAGCCTTAGCGCTGAACATAGCAGATTCAGCAGCTCTGAAGAGGTCTTCTGTGCTTCTTGCGTCTGAAGGGAAGTTAGCTGTACCGAAGCTTGCGGTAAGGCTGAAATCGTCGCCTCTGAGGTTTATTGTATCGCTGAATACGCTCTGGAGCTGAGCAACGAAGTTGATGATATCGTTGCTTGAATAGCCTGAGTGGAGAATGATACCGAACTCGTCGCCGCCGATCTTTGCAGCAAAGTTGTTTTCGCCGCAGAGAGCTTCGATCCTGTTTGCATACTGAACGAGGAGCTCATCACCTGTGCTGTGGCCGAAAGTATCGTTGATGATCTTGAAGTTATCGATATCGATATAGATGATAGTGCAGTCTCCGCCGCTTGCAATACGCTCTTCGAGGTTTTCCATGAATGAGTGTCTGTTAGGCATCTGAGTAAGACGGTCGTAGTAAGCAAGGTAAGAAAGAACCTCGTCCTTCTCCTGGATTATACGGTTATTCTCGATAGCCTGTTCATAGCTCTTTGTAAGCTCTTCGTGCATCTTGTCTGTCTTCTGTGTGAAGTAGTAGATGATACCGCTGATGATAAGAGTACAAAGTGCAACAGCAACACCGGGAAGAGCGTTGAAGTTCTTAGCGAGAACGATAGAGAAAAGTGTGATAAATCCGAGGTTAAAAACGTTAAGGATAACAGCAGTGATGAAGCCTCTCTTCTTGTTTGTAAGAACGAGGATAGCTGAGATCATTACCTGAAGCTGAGCTATGATACCGCTGACGCTGCTTCCGCCTCTTGACATGCCTTTGAGTGGACCGATAACGGAATCAAGGTTGAGATTTTCTCTCTGAGATATACCCTGAAGGTTTTCGATAAGGCCCATTATAGCAGGGTTTTCTCTTCCGTTCATTCTGCCCTGGATGAACCAGAGAATGAGGAAAAGTACCGCACATATGATAAGAACAGGTGTATTCCCTTTTTTTGTTTTAGTTTCCATAGCAATCTCTCCATTATATTAAAATTCTTCGTCGCCATTTTTTCTCATGGCGTTCTTGAGCCTTTGTTTTTCAAGGTTAGCCAGTGCCTCGGCTTTTCTTGACTTGGCTCTTTCTTTGTTATTTGCGACTGCTTCGGCGAGAAGTTCAGCCGATTCGCTCACCATGTCCTCATCAAAGACACACGCAAGGGAAATGTCGTCCTGTGTGCCGAAATTTGCGCGTTTGGTGAGATTTTTAACGATTGTCTCATCAAAATTGTCAAGATCGTTAAGCTTGCTTGCGATTATCGTGTGATAATCGAGGAAATCATCCTCGCTGTTGAAAGAAGTGTACAGTCCGTCAGTAGAGACGAATACCGCGATAGGGTATCTGTCGTCTATGAAAAAGCTGTTGAAAAGGTCGATAGCGTTTGAATTGCACATTGAAGCGGTTATATTAGCGGGAGCAGACTCCTGATACATTATAGGCATTTCTGCTTCGGCGTCTTCAAAAATAGCAACAAGGCTTCCGTCTCCGATCTGGATTCCGAAGGTAAAGAGTTCGTTCATTACAGCAACAATGAGGGTTGTTCCATAGAAGGTCGCGGTAGTGAACTCTTTGAATTCCTCATCGGTAAACGGTTCTTTTTCCTTATAGGTAACAGGATTTTTCCTGATATCTGCCTGTATTTTCTCATCCCAGCGGGCGATGATATGCTTTTCGATCATTTTGATGATCTTTTCATCATCTGCGAGGATAGCGTTTTCAAAGCCTTCTGCTTTATAGAACTCTTCGATAGTTTCGAGAGCAGCCTCCACTGCAAATTTTGAACCAAGATCACTTCTGAAATGTTTTTTGCTTCCATGACCGTCGGCGACAACGGCGATAGAATAGTTGTCGGTTATCTGATATGCTGAATAATCCTGACAAACAGTACCTCTTTCGACGTGGCTTGCGCCTGTCACGGTATGGCAAAAACCGATCTGCATTATGTCCAGCCCCCTTCCTATACAAGATTTAGTGTTGAATTACCAGCCTGTATCGAAAGGAACGGGAGCAGAGTCGTCCTGATTCTTAACGAGCTCCTGGATCTGTTCGCCGAGGAGTTTCTGTTTAGCGGCATAGACTTCTGCCTCTGTGAGCTCATGTTTTGTATCGTCTGAGAGAGTCATACTCTTACTTCCGATCTGTGAAGAAGTTACAGCGATGATCTTGATCATCTGAGCCAGCTGACTTCCTGAATAAGCGTGAACAACGGTATCCTTTGAGCCTGTAAACTCTGCGAGCATATCATCGTTTGCTTCGTTTCCTATGCCAAGAGCGGCTTTAAGACCGAATTTATACCAGCTGTTGCCTTTAAGAGTCTTAAGGCCTTCCTTATAGTCATCCGACGGATAGCCGTCTGTCATAAGGAAAATAACGGGAGCGAATGAAAGTGAAGGAGAGTTAAGGAAGCTGTTTCTCGACATTCTTATAGAAAGCTCTCTGAATGCCTCTCCCATGCTTGTAACGCCATCTGCGCGGAGTCTTGCCCATTCAAATTCCTCTATCGGGATAGGAGCGGAATACATCCATTTAACGTTTGTTGCGAAGGTAAGAACAGCTACCTTTACCTCGGTATCTGCTTCACCGACTCTTCTTATCTCGGGGATAAGCTCCTCCATAACTGTATTCAGCTCACCCATCTTAGTACCCTTCATACTTCCCGAAGTATCGATCAGGAAGAAGATAACGAGGCTCTTTCTTGAAACGCCTGTAGCGCTGAGGGGATCATCGTCATCAAAATCCAGTATACTGCTTTCGGCAGAGGTATTTTCTTTAAGTATTTTCTCCGGAGCTTCGGATGGCTGACCGTTCATAGCCTTCTGATCTGCCATATTTTCTTTGCTCATAAGTTTAAAACACCCTTTCGTTTGTTTGTATTTGTTTTCATATAGTAGCCTTTACGCTGCCGAAATCGACTTCAAGCCCGTTCCAGATCGGGAAGCCTTTTCCGGTAGGTATATCGTAAAAAACGCCGTCAGGCATTTTTGCACGCCATGTTTTCTCAGAAATATTCTTGATACCGAGCATTCCTGCTTTCAGCTTATTCTCGACAAGCTCGCCTGCAGCTGTCTGGAAATCGTCTGATTCGGGAGATATCTCACAGTCGTAGAGCTTAGCTCCGACGTAGAGCGGTATACGGTAATCGCGGTTGCTGAAAGCCAGTGTGGCAAATGTAGAACCGCATTTCGGACAGCGGTATGAGGTATCGCCGATCTTTTCAAACATTGAAGTGAAGTTTGTTCTTCCGCACTTACATGAGATTATCTCTGAACGCAGGCGGATGAACAGCTTCTGCCATT
Organism: Ruminococcus sp. XPD3002; assembly: GCA_900119535.1. Lineage (GTDB taxonomy): Bacteria > Bacillota > Clostridia > Oscillospirales > Ruminococcaceae > Ruminococcus > Ruminococcus flavefaciens_H. The sequence goes on along the minus strand of FPJT01000016.1, from coordinate 27,970 downwards.
CATTCTCTATCATTCGCTTATTGGGTTCTTTTATACCTGTAGTGAATGAGCGGGTGAAGGCATCGCGGATATAATCGGGGTATATCCTCCAGAACTTGATAACGTTGTCGTGTATTCCGCGGACAGGTCTGTTTGAAGCATCATCGGGATCGTACACGAACAGGGCATTGGAGCCGTAGTGACGGAGCTCTGAAGCCTCTGTAAGGCATATATCCTTGACGACCTTCTGTCCCTCCATAGGATCGCCTCTGAAGAGAAGCTTGAAGAGAACGACCGCAAGGGAATACTTATCGGTCTGGACATTCGGCTTAGCCACGCCTCTGACTACTTCGGGAGCCATATAGCCCGGCTTACCGCCGATACCGAAGTTGCTTCCGTCAGGAGCGATATTGTCACAGTCACAGACGAGGATCTCACCTGTAGAGACATTTATGAAGAAACCGCCGTCGTTAAGGTCCTGATAGCTCTTTCCGGCTCTGTGGAGCTGACGGAAAGCATTTACTATATTGATAACGGCAGTTATCATAGCGAAGAGACTTGTGAATCTTACGGGAGTCTTTACAGCACATCCTGTAAGAGGATCAATAGTCAGCTTGTAGGTATTCAGGATATCCACGAAGGAATCGAATCCCTCGGGCCTGAGTTCCATTATATAACCGAACTGTCCCGAACCGTCTTCCTTTGTAAGATATTTCGGCCAGAGGAATTTGTCACTTGGGGGACCGTCCTTTATATTGTTCTGGATATTCTTCCTGAACGCCTCGGGGTTTTTGATCTTATCTACGTCATACCATTTGAGCGCCCAGTTCATACCGTTGAATTCAACAAGGTAAACGATACCTTGACCGCCGCTGCCGATTATGCTAAGCACCTTGGCAGAGCCGCCGTATTCCATTTCGACTTCCTGACCGATCTTCAGCTCAACCATTTGTTATTCCACCTTCCTGTATTGAATTGCATATCACCATTATTATTGTATGGATCAGCTCCTGAAAGCTGTACCTTTTGCAACTGTTTCAAATTTTATACCATTATTCAGACAGTATTTATGAACATAAGAATTTTCATAGCAGCGTATCACCAGTGAAGGGCAATACGAAAAAGCGTCAGCGTCGATGAACTTGATGCTTTCGGGGAGGAAGAGCTTTCTCAGCCTGTCACATCCCGAAAATGCAGCAGCGCCTATACTGCTTACTGTTGATGGGATCTCTATGATTTCAAGACTGCGGCAGAATGAGAAGGTGTTGTCCTCGATCTCAAGAATGCCGTTTGGTATTTTTACCATAGTCAGTTTAGCGCACTGACTGAAAGCGCCCTGTTTGATGACTTTAAGTGAAGCAGGCATCTCAACGCCTTTGAGACGCTTGCACTCTGAGAATGCGTATTCTCCGATAGCAGCAATCGAAGGAGGAAGCTGTATCGAACGCATGAAAGTGAATCCGTCGAAGCAGAAGCTGTCGAGCTTTGTATAGCCGTCGGGTATCGTTATGTTACCCTTGAAGCGGTATCTTATGGCGTCTGAGGGACGAAAGATACGTGCGTTGATATTGACGGGAGCGTCCTTCTTTTTCTTCTCTTCCTTCGGAGCGGATGCTTCTTCTGCCATAGCTTTTTTCGCCTCTGTCAGCTTGGGAGTGTACTCCCATCCGAGGAGGTGAGTGAAGCAGACGAGAACGAATTCGGCTGCTGTTTCCGAGAGGAAGATCTCGCTTGTCATGTATTTTTCAGCCTTCATCACGGCTATCTGCTGGTTGTTTTCCTTCATCATGTTTTTAAGAACGCCTGAAGTCAGCATATTTTTGAGAAGGCGGCGTTCCTTTTCGTATTCGGGGATATAGTCGTTCAGAAGAGACACGAATTTATTTGTATCCCTGATGATGTCCCTGCCGTGGTGGTCTATAATATTTTTTAGTTCGCGTTTGATCGCTACGGTGTTTTCAAAGCCCTCGACATTCTGCGAAACGGGGGTACCGCAGTGCGGACAAACTGTCACATCGGAGCCAAGCTCTGCATGGCACTTTTCACAGCGCATATATCAACTCTCCTGACTGAATAAAAAATTTAACCTGGAAAGGGGCTGCCTTAAGGCATCCTCTTAATTTATTTACTATTTTAGTATACCACTTAACAGAAAAATTGTCAAGAAAAATGGATAGTACAATAGCATAAAACTTTCAAGGCCACTTTTGTAAATTAAGACGAACTATGGCACAAGACTGTAATATCGGCTTTAAATTACACTTTTCGTAATATACCACTTTGTAAAAAATGCATATAAAATCCTCATGATTTTTGTACCCCTTATTTTTAAATACTCTTGCAATTTGTCCTTTAATATGATAAAATAACTATGTGTACTATGCACAATTATACTTAAATGGCGGTTATTTTACCGCAGCCGGTTTTTTCGGGCGGTATATCATATTTTTTCCCGGGAACGGGAATTAAACTATGGAGGTCATAAAAATGAAAGGGAAAAAGCTGTTAAAAAGAACAGTTCTGAGCTGTATGGCAATGTCAATGGCTCTGGCTGGCGGATGCGGCAGCAAGGCGGCAGAAGAGAAAAAGACGATAGCCGTGATAGCTAAGGGAACAGGATCAGAATACTGGGATACTGTCAATAAGGGCGCTGAGGAGGCAGGCGAAGAGCTTGGCATTAGCATCGAATGTTCTGCTCCTACAGGCGGAAATGTTGTAAAAAGTCAGAACGAACTCATCGAGGCGGCTGTCGACAGCGGAGCTGCGGCTATAGTTCTTGCCCCGATAAGCTACAGCGGACAGGATGAGGCTCTTCAGAAGGCGCGTGACAAGGGCCTTCCGATAATCACTATCGACTCCGATACCGGCTTCGCTGATACACAGTCCAGCATCACAACGCAGAATATCGGCGCAGGCGCTATCGCAGGCAGATATGCAGGTGATATACTGGGCGGCGAAGGAAAATTCGCAATAATCAACCACTCTGAGGAGTTCCAGACAACTCAGCGTATGGACGGCTTCGTTCATGCTCTTACAGGCTATAATTCCGACGAGCTCCAGTCTGTACAGGATACCGATCAGTACGGCAGCAACGTAAAGCTTGAAGAGATCGTATACTGCGGAGGCGTTCAGCAGAGAGCCGAGGAAGAGGCTAAGAGAATTGTCAGCGAGCATCCCGATGTAAAGCTGATATATACTACCAACGAGCCTGTTACCATAAGCGTCTGCAAGGCTATCGATGAAATGGGCGTTGCAGATTCCGTTCAGGTAGTCGGATTCGACTGCCCTGCCGAGGTAATAAAGTACATCGACAACGGCGTTCTCGACGGAACTATGGTACAGAACCCATACAACATGGGATATCTCGGAGTAAGATACGCAAACAAGATGCTTAACGGAGAAAGCATAACTTCTCTTCTCGATACTGGTGCGGTTCTCGTTAACAAGGATAATTTCAGCGACGATAATATTCAGCTGCTGGTTTATCCTCTCGGAAAGTAAGGAGGGACAGTTATGGCTAACAGATCACGTACTACAGGATACAAGCTTGCCGCTTTCTTCCTCTTCCTGACTATCGCGATAAGTGCGCTTCTCATCAACCTTATCTACATTGCAGGAGACAACGTTAACAAGAATTCTATCGGCTCTGTACAGCACGTTAATACCATCAACAACAAGTTCTCTGAGATAGACGAGAACGTTCTCATGGTCGTTGCGGGAGTTGACGAAACATCAGGAATAGACAGTGTAAACAACATCAAAAACGCATTCGCTTCTATCAGAACTCATATGAACCAGTATGAGCAGATCGAGAATCACAGCGAACTTGAGCTCCACAGATACACTCAGGCTAAGATCGCTATCAACGCATACGAAAAGAAACTCAACGAGGTGTTCGGTGATATATCCGATACCGAAAACAAGAACGCAGGCGATATCTTCATGCAGGAGATATACCCCACAGCTACTGTTGCAAGAGAAATGCTCGATGCCGTTACCGAACTCGGTTCAAAACACGCCGAGAACATGCTTCAGAAGAATTTCCGCTACTACATAATTGCAAACGGTATACTTGGTCTTGCGCTTATCCTCGGTGAGATAGGCATTGCACTTGCAGCAAGCAGAGTTAAGAAGGCAAACAAGGAGATCGATGCTCAGAATACACGTCTTGCAGCAGCAGGTCAGCGTATCGAGCAGTCCAACCAGAAGATGCAGGACCTTACGGTCACAAACCTTATCACAGGTATGAAGAACCGTTACGCCCTTGTGGACGATCTCGAGGAACGTATGGAGACAGACCAGTTCAATGTGGCTGTACTTGATATGGACGGCTTCAAGTCGTTCAACGACTCTTACGGCTACAACTTCGGTGATGAGTATATCTCGGCAGTTGCTGCAAAGCTTTCGGCAGACTTCGGAGATGTTGCTGATATCTACAATATCTCGGGCAACGAATTCTGCTTCATTTTCCACAGCGACGTTCCCGATACCCACGCTCAGAGGATCGCTGATAAGATACGTGCGAGCATGTCTGCTCCTTTCAATATACTCGGACTTACCGTACAGACAACAGCATCGGGAAGTGTTTACCACTACCTGCCAAGCGACGGACTTAATGTTGACACTCTTCTCGTTAAAATGGATAACGCCATGCGTCAGGTAAAGCTGAACGGCGGAAATGCCGTTGCAACCGTAAACAGTATCTGATACGGCGACTGAAAGGAATTGTTATAATATGAATATCAGAAAGATAATCGCTTCAGCTGCTGCACTGACAGTTGCTTCACTTTCATCGGGCTGCGGTGCAGCCGAGGTGCTTTACGGTGAGAGCTCGGAGGTCATAACTTATTCGGATATGATGAGCCAGAAGGAAGAAGCATCCGATCAGGCAGCTACCGATGAGGAAGGCAATACCGTTGCTGAAGAAGAGAATGCGGAAGAGGCTGAAATGACCTTTATGCAGCAGGATGAACTCAGTGTTGATCCCGAAAAAGCTCTTGCTTATGTTGAAGATCCGGCTGCTGTCTATGAGAAGGTCGAGTACACTCCCGAAATGTTCTTCGGTAAATATACCAAGGCAGGCGTGAAGGGAGTTCAGCTCTCGGAGGAAGATGCTGCAAAGTTCGCTTCTGAAATGGACTATATGGAGTGCAGCAGCTTCGATGTTCCCGTAACTGCTCTGCCGTATCGTATCGAGGCAGGTCCTCATTCCAACGTTACGGCTATGAACTATCTCTCGGGACATAATTTCATGAACCTCTATTTCGTTTCAGCTGACGGCGCACGTCAGACGGTTCAGGCTTCATATACGGTAAAGGGCGATACCATATCATTTAATCCCGTAAGAAACTTCAATTATGATTCCGATGCAAACCAGCTTGACTACTCATTTACAGGCAAGAACCTGAAATATACCTTCAAGTTCGACGGTCCTACAATTGTTTTCAGCAAGGGCAACAAGAGCGTTAAGCTCTATGCCGAGGACCTCTACAATAACCAGGAGATAGATCTTACCGAGTGCTCGCTGAAGGACGGCTCGGATAAGTTCAATGAGGTGCAGGAGCTTAATTTCACAGCCGATTCTCAGGACTATATCAAGCTCGGCGACAGAGAAAACCGTGATGTCAATATACAGCTCTGCGAGGACGGTATCTGCCGTCTCAGGTGGGCTGACGCAAGCGGAGAGACATTCAGTCAGCTTGCTTACTTCTACTGCGATGATGACGGTATAGTTCTTACAGACGGTAATAAGAGATACTACTATACCGCACGTTCATGGGATATCTACACCCAGAACGTAAACGCTAACCTCTCTATCAACGACGCTCAGACACTTAAGGAAATGGATACCGAGAAGGTCGAGGAGATCATCAACAAGAACGATGAACTTTACAATGACCTTCAGAGTGCTTTCGACAGCGCAGGAGTAGGCGCTTCCATAAACCGTGAAACAGGTGAGATCGCGCTCGACTCACTGGTACTCTTCTCATCTGAAAGCTCGGATGTTTCGGATGAAGGTAAGGACTTCATAAACCGCTTCCTTACTGCTTATACCTCTGTCATCTTCAACGAGAAGTACGACGGATTCATCAAGACTATCACAGTCGAGGGACATACCGATACGAACGGAAGCTATGAATACAACCAGAAGCTTTCTCAGGAAAGAGCCGATAACGTTAAGAACTACTGCCTTACAGGCGAATCGGGACTTGACGAGGCAGCTCTCGGAAAACTCGGAAATATGCTTGAAGCTGTTGGCTATGCATATGACAAGCCTATCCTCAACGAGGACGGCACAGTTAATATGGGTGCAAGCCGCCGAGTTTCATTCAAGTTCATCATCAACCTTGAACAGTGACAAAAAGCATGAAGGGCGCACATTGTGCGCCCTTTTAGATGTTAGCTTGTAGGGGCTGCCTTTGGAAGCCCGCATAATCCAATACATACGGTCTGCAAGAGCGGATCGCCAAAGGCGGCACCTACAGGGTTTCAGGGTGTCGGGGAATTTTACGTATGCCGGCGGAATGCCGAGGGCAGTGTTCCCTACGGTTAACGGTTGAATATATGATGATTTGGAGTTGATGAACTATGCAGAGATTTGCGGCTGATGCCGAGATAATCCGAAGCAGAAGAAAGTCCGCAGCATTGCAGATATCTGACGAGGGAAAACTGATAGTCCGTGTACCTTTATGGTATTCCGACAGGGACATTTCCGAAATGATCGAAAAAAACAGAAAGTGGATAGAAGCACATACAGCTGCCGCTCTGAAAAGAAACAGCGAGCTTGAACAGCTTGAACCCTTTACAGCGGACGAGCTGGAAGAAATGGCACAGAAGGCGCTTCGTGTAATACCCGAAAAAGTGCGGTACTACGCAGAAAAACTCGGAGTTACATACGGCAGGATTACTATTCGCAATCAGAAGACAAGGTGGGGAAGCTGTACCGCAAAGGGCAACCTCAATTTCAACTGCCTTCTTATGGCGGTACCCGAGGAAGTGCTGGATTCCGTGGTGGTACACGAGCTTTGTCACCGTCTGCACATGGATCACTCAAAGGCTTTTTACGAGGACGTTTACCGTGTTTTCCCCGAATACGACAGGTGCAATAAGTGGCTTAAGGAAAACGGTAAACTGCTTATCGGAAGAATGCTTGCAGGAATGAAGGAGAAATAAATGGACAAGATAAGGAAACACATCATATTCTACGGCTATGTTCAGGGAGTAGGCTTCCGCTGGAAGGCAAGCAGCACCGCGCGCCGCCTTGGTATATCGGGGTGGGTGAGGAACCTTCCCGACGGTTCGGTCGAAATGGAAGCGGAAGGCACAGCCCGTGACATAGAGGACCTCATACAGGCAATGGAAGACCACTCCTGGGGAAGCGTTGAGCGCATCACAGCGGAGAATGTTCCCCTGCACAATGATTATAATTTTGAGGTGAGATAATATGAAGCTTGGTTTCATCACAGTGAACACTCAACAGCGGTATTGAGGCGGTCATAAAGATAAAACCCTGAGCTCAGACCTGTTTGCGGCAGACTGCGGTGACATTCATACAGCCCGAGGAAACTTCGGCGTAGATATCTCCGCCCATAAGCTCCATAAGGCGGCGGCAGATATAGAGTCCGAGTCCGCTGCCGGGCTGTGAGCCTGAATTCGAGCCTCTCCAGAAGCTGTCGAAAACGTTGGACAGTTCCTGTTCGGGGAGGGTACAGCCTGTGTTGCTAACGGTGATGAGGCGGCAGTCCTCCTCGTCGGAGAAGCTTACGGATATGCTTCCGCCGTCACCGTATTTCACGGCATTTTCGATGATGTTCTGAAGCACCTCTTCAAGCCTGTCGGGATCGCCCGAGAGGATGCAGTCCCTATACTTCTCTATGGTGAAGTCTGTGCCCGATACCGTTAGCTTATCGCGGTAATAGTCCTCTATCCTGTCCATTACGCGGGAGAGGTAGAACTCGCTCTTATTAACTTCAAAATTCATGAAGTCGCTGCTGAGACTGCCCATAAGCTCTGAAACGATATTCTCAATCTCATCGGCTTTGCTGTTGATATTTTCGGCAGCGGAAGCCGTTTTTTCCTTTGTGGTGTAAAGTCCCGAGGAAATGCCCTTTGCGTAGAGCTTTACAGCTGAAAGGGGAGTCTTTATATCGTGGGATAGGGAAAGGAGGAAGGTCTTTTCCTTTTTGGCGTGTTCAAGCTCCTTGCTGCGTGAGGTCTCAAGCTCGTGGCGGAGCATATCGAGTCCCCAGATAAATTTTCCGAAATACCGGCTTTTACGCTCCTTGAGAGGCATAGTGAGATTCCTTTTGGAAAGCTGTTCGGGAAGTCCGCTTATCTCGTTGAAGGGCTTTATGATGCTCTGTCTTATATAGAGCAGAAAGGCAAGCAGAAGAAGCGATACGGCTGCAATGGCGATATTTACTGTTCTGCGGAGACTTTGTTCTCGTATTTCCTTTGAATCCGAATACTCGATGCGGTAAAGCTCGCCGTTTATCTCTCTTACGGCGTACTCGCTGTCGGTGTCGAAAAAACTGCTGCTGCCGTCATAGCGGTAAATGCCTGTTATATTGTCATAGTCCTCCGCACGGACCGTTTCGCCGTGTTCGGCAGCCTGAACTATGCGGTTTATCTCTATTTTGTAAAGGGGCTGACGCGCCCTGTTTTCCCTTGTCATTATGAGATTGAACGCAGCCGCAAGGGCAAGCATTATTATGACTGCCGCAGCGATCATCCTGTCGAAGCTCTTCATATCAGCCCTCCCAGCGGTAGCCCTTGCCCCACACGGTTATTATCCTCTCGGGATTTTTCGGATCGTTTTCGATCTTCTCCCTGAGCCACTTGATGTGAACGGTAAGTGTCTGCGGTTCGGATTCGCTGTCTGCGCCCCATATCCTGCTGAAAATAAGGTCCTTGCCGAGAGTCTGTCCCTTGTTGGAGATAAGCAGGTGGAGAAGCTCGAATTCCTTCGAGGTCATGGTGAGGGGGACACCGTCCTTTTCGGCAGTGCCGTCGGCGAGGTTAAGGGAGATATTGCCGTCGGTTATCCTGTCCATAGCAAGACGGCGGACGAATATGCCCTTGATTTTTGCGATGAGGATGTCTATATCGTAAGGCTTTTCGATGTAGTCGTCAGCACCCAGGAGTATGCCCCTGAGCTTATCCTCTTTGTCAGTCCTTGCGGTGAGGACGATAATGGGAGTGTTGTCCTTTGCCCTTATCCTGCTGCAAACTGCGAAACCGTCTATCCCCGGGAGATTGATATCAAGCAGGACAAGCCTTGCCCCGTATTTTTCAAACAGGGACAAGGCTTTTTCAGCATCTGCGGCGGTGCTGACCGTATAATTTTCGGCTCTGAGGAATTCGCTCAGCAGTCCGCTGAGTTCCTCGTTATCTTCAACGATAAGTATATCTACCATATTACCAACCCATTTCCAGCAGCCAGTTGTTGAGACTGCGTTCACGTTCGTGGAGCGAATGCTCTTTGTTAATATTATACTCACCTCGGATGTTTCCGTCAACTATGTAGAGCACACGGGTGCATTTTGCTGCGACCTTCGCATCGTGTGTTACGAGCATAATGGTAGTGCCGTCGTTGTTGAGTTTGTTGAGCTCATCCATTACTTCGTCCGAGGAGTTGCGGTTAAGAGCGCCTGTAGGCTCGTCCGCAAAAATCATATCGGGAGAGTTTATCATACTACGGCAGATACATGCTCTCTGGAGCTGACCGCCCGATACCTCGTTGATATCGTTTTCGGCGATATCGCTTATGCCGAGACGGTGCATAAGGTCTCTTCCGCGCTTCATGATGTTCTTGCGGGAGCTCTTTTTCTTGTCCGATTTTACCGCAGGAAGTATGATATTATCGATAATGGAGAGGTTCTTCATCATGTACATCTGCTGGAAGATGAAACCCATATCGTCGAGACGCATTTTTGCAAGCTGGTTCTCGTTCATGTCAGCAAGGTCCGAGCCGCAGAACTTTACGCTGCCCGATGTCATTTTGTCCATTCCCGAAACGGTATACAGCAGTGTGGATTTGCCCGAGCCCGAAGGTCCCATAACTGCGACCATTTCGCCCTTGCTGATGCTGAAATTCACGTTTCTCAGCACGTTGTTCTGTCTCTTGTTTATGATGTATGTCTTGCAAAGGTCATTAACTTCAAGAATAGTATTCATGGTGATCTCTCCTTTATTCTATATCGGAAGTATCCGATGCCTTGATGGTTTTCGTGTAAAGAGCTGTGAACATTGCGCCGATAACTGCGGCAGCTGTGATAATAAGCGGATAAACTGCAAACACCTCTACGGGACGGATGTTGTATTCGATACCCTTCATAGCTCCCATGATGCCGAATATCGGATCTATGCAGAGCTTTGTTACAGGCTTGCAGAGGAGCATTGCAATGACAGCCGATGCCGCTGAAACGATAAGGAACCTCAGTGTGTGCTGTGCTATAACGGAGCTTGTTCTGAAGCCCATTGCCTTCATCAGCGCTATCTCTGATTTCTCCTTTGAAATGAACGAACGCTCCATAAGAACTGCTATCATTATGGTCATGATGACTGTTACCGCAATGACCAGAAGCTTTACGCTTACCAGAGTGTCCTTGATGTCTGCGCCGATACACTCCATAACGAAGCCGTTTGCGTCGTCTACATACTTGGTGTTGAAGATATCCTTCATCTTCTCTATGCGTTCGTCAACAGTTGCTTTATCGGGGTGGTCGTTGAAATCTATCTGGAATCCCATTACCTGAGTTATCATTTCATCGGGAATATCCGCATCCTCGTGGAATCTTCCCGTTTCGCCAAGCTGTACCATACTCTGGAAGAATCCCGAAATAATGTATTCGTCGGTTTTGTCGCCTATGGTTATCTCTATCTTGTCGCCTATACCTGCGCCGAGCTTGTCAGCAAGAAGATAGGTCACTGCTATCTCGTTTCCGTACTTCGGAGCGTAACCCTCACAGTATGTGTAGTCCGAAGCCTTTGTGTCCCTGCAGAACATGAATGTAGTGGTGCATTTCTCGTCCTTGAAAGAGATGTTCGGAGTAATAAGAGTTTCGGAATGGATGGTTGCATCCATGCCGTTATCGGCAAGCTTCTTTTTTATATCACTGCACATTTCCTGATATGTTACCTCGCCTGTTACTATCTTTGATATCATCTCGGTATCAGTGATATATGCGTCGCTCTTTGTGGAACACATAAGCGGAAGAAGCTTTTCGCTTGCAAGGGTGTTGGCTGTATTGGCGAGTCCCATTATCAGAAGGAGGCAGACGGTAAATATAGCTGTCATTACTCCGAACTGCTTGGGACCGCTGAAAACATCGTTGAATGCAAGGAAGCCTGTAGTTCCGAGGCGGCTCTTTCCGAGACTGAAAATGCTCTTTTTGCGGAAGCGTTCGCCTGTCTGACCGCTTCTTACCGCATCGATAGGGGAGAGCTTCTTTATCCTGCGTGTACAGCTCCAGCAGAAAAGGAGGATTATGCCGACTACTGCCACACTGCAAAGAAGTCCTATCATCAGTGAACTGTCATTGTCAAGTACCATGTTGTCGCTTACGCTCTTAAGGAGCATATTCTCAAAGGGGATGCTGAGAAGGAATCCGAGAGTTGAACCGATGACCGATATACCAAGATATTTCACAAGATAAAGTAAACGTACCGAGCGGTTTTTAAGTCCCAGTGCCTTCATAACGCCTATCTCGCGGAATTCCTCGTTGATCGTGAAGCTTATGGTGAATCTCAGCATTACGAATGAGACCAGGATGAGGCATACTCCGAGTATCAGCAGAAGTCCTGCAACAAGTGTATTCATGATGTATGTCGTTTTCAGAAGTTTTTTTCCCTGGTTGAAGTTAACGGGCGGAAGGTCTGCAAGGTCCGACTGGAGAGCCTTTATATCGTTGGTATTTATGTAGTATACCGATATCATGTTGTTTTCATGTGTGCTCTTGTCGGAAGCGAGCTTTTCATAGTCGCTGTTATTGATTATCATTCGGGGATTGCCCATCATGTCCGAACCGAGAAAAGCGTCCTTTGCTATTCCTGCGTATTCAAGCTCGATGACTGTGTCTCCCGACCTGAACTGAAACTTATCACCTATCGCTATATCAAGCTTGCTGACGATGATACCTGTGAAATATGCTTTTCCCTCTTCAACTTCCCTAATGATATCGTTGTCCTTGTTGAAGTAGTTGAGCTTGGCATTATCGATAGAGAGTATCATCATGGCATTTGAGAAATCAGCTATTTTTTTGCCGTTTCTTGTAAGCTGTTTTGAATCGCCCGCTATCTGCTGTTCCCTGCGGAAATCGGTAACGCTGTCGATCTTTTCAAGGAGCGGTGATATATTGTCCTCGCCGTTTTTTTCAAAGTTGATGATGAACTGGTCGCTCATATCCGCTTTCTCAAAATAGTTATCAAGTCCGCCCATAACAGTTATGATGTTGTTGACACTGCTTGAAGCGAACATTGCTGCTATCATCACAAAAAGCAGCAGTATGGTGTTCATGGTCTTTTTTCGTTTAAGGTCCTTTTTTAGTATTCTGAAATACATCGTGATCCCTCGCTTTCTGTGATTATATATTAGCATGGGAATTATTAAATAATCCTTAAATGCTTTCAGACTAAAGAACAGCCCCCTTGCTGTATGTCTGTGACAGTAAGGGGGAGTTATAGTTATGAGGCAAGGAGTTTAGTCCGCACCGCCTCCGCCGCAGCTGCTGCAACTACTGCAGCTGCTGCAACTACTACAGCTGCTTCCGCAACTACTGCAGCTGCTGCAGCTATGTCCGCTGTCCGAGGTCGGACGATGTGATGTATCGTGTGGTATTGCTGTATAGGTAAGGAAGAATACAAGGTTGTAGAGGTCGGGAGCGGCGGTCCTGTCAGGGCCGTTTACGAGATCTGTTTGGCTTTCGCGGTTATTTATGAGCGAAAGGGCAAGATAGCTGTTTACGGCACCTGTACGCTTAAGTACGGTGAGACAATCGTAAGGGTTTGATGCAGCTTTTGCATAATAGGCATATTTTTTCCAAGCTGCGAAGTCGTGTTTCACCTGTTCGAGCTGACCTGAAGCTGCAAGGTCCTGATAGAGCGTGCTGCTGCTGATATTTTTGCTGTAGGTGATGAGCCACTGGGAATCGCCCTTTCTGAACTCGTAAAAACTACTGGTGTCGCCTAATCTATCCTTGATGTACTGGAATTTGATAAGTTGGCCTTCTTCGGTTACGTCGCTGTAGAACTGTTCCTTAAGGAACTCTAAGTAGCTGTCATCCATTTCCTTCTGGAAATAGTCATAGGTATCACGGAGCGGTTTGTTGTAAATAAGGATGCCGTCATCAGTGAGCTTTATCCTGCCTTTTTTTGAAAGGTCGCAGAGGCAGAGGTAGAAGTTCGCAAAGGGACTTGATAACGTTTTTCTCAGCTTAGGAAGCAGAAGTGCCCATACATGTGGGACTTCCAGTGAATCGAGCCTGTCGGCAGCTCTGTCGAGACACTCGGGATCCTTCTTTATTTTTCTCTTGTTGATACTGTTCTTTATAACAAGGAAAAGGATAATACCGATGATGATGTTGAATGGGAAAGCCTGGAAAACGATCACAAATAATGCGATGAGTATAACTGCTAAAATGTCAGAAAATTGGAATCCGTCATCATCTGTGGAGCCGATCCCACGGGAGTTGCCCTCGTATTCCGAATATGAAGGAAGGTCGATATCGACAACTCTTCTGAGACCGTCAAAGCCTGAGCTGTCCATGTTCATTCTTACCTTGTACATTCCCGAAACGTTATCTGCCTGTAGATTGACTGCATTGCCTGCTGTTTCCGAACTGCCTTTCGAGACCGTAACAGTCATGCTGCTGTCGGAATTCGGAGTTACTATGGTAGCGTTTACCGAATTGACATTAGTTGAGAAATTCTTTCCGATGAACCTGTAACAAAATTCAGCTCTGTTATCCTTGTTGAGCTTTACTGCATTCTCTATCTTGTAGCCTATGGTGTATTTCACCATTTCATTGTGTGCATGCTTGAACCAGTGGATAGTATAGTTTTCGCTACCGCTTTCAAGGTAATAATGGTTATCGTTGCGGTCTGTATTGTACTGTGCAGCAGCTTCGTCATCGTTGATCGAACATGAGATCACCTCGATATTATCGAAGTATTCGAGCTGATTTTGGGGATCGTTTATATCCTTGTAGAAACGTGTGAAATCGCCCTTTGTGTAGTTGACCAGCCATTCCTCGTAGATTATGGCATCGCCGTTTTCCAAGAGGTTTGCGGTGAAATCAGCTGACATTACATAGTATTGCTTATCAGAGTCGGCACATGCCGCAAAGGGCTGTGCAGTGAGTAAAAGCATTACCGCAGCGGTTATCATGAAAGTCAGACGAAATAAAATGTTATTCTTTTTCATATATCCTCCTTAGTATTTGTAGTAGCAGTTTATATCCTTTCTGTTATAGTCACCCGTCATGGCGTAGCTGAGACACTTTGCACCGCCCATACAGAGATGTGCTTTGGGACAGGAGTTGCATTCCTCGGGGATGGTAGTCTCTTTCAGCTGACGGATAATGTCGCTGTTGTCGTATATCTCGCTCATACTTTTTTCAAGGCAGCTTCCGAGAGCGAGGGGCAGTCTTCTGCATGGCAGCAGGGTACCGTCCGCAAGCAGAGTGAGGAGCGATATACCTGCATCGCAGTAATAGTAGCAGTTTCCGCCTTCAAGGAACTGTAGCGAGCGGTTAAGGTGTACATCGGTATGGCTGAAAAGAGTTCTGCGGCTGTGTTCTTTTGTGAGAAGCTTTATTACCTCACGGTATTCCTCTGTGGAGAGAACGTCCTCCTTGCTGCTTCCCATAGGGATGAGCCTGTCAGCCCAGAATCGGTCAATACCGTTTTTCCTGACAGCCTTTATGACCTTGCCGAGCTCACGGTAGTTGCCCTTGTGACAGGTAAAAGCCGCCATAGTCTGTATCCCTGCATCCTTAAGGTAATGAAGTCCCCTGAAAGCCTTGTCGAAGTTGCCCTTGCCCCTTACACGGTCGTGAGTCTCCTTTGTGCCGTCAATGCTGACCTGCACGAAGCGTATTCCCTTATGTGCCGCAAGCTGACCTGCGATATCCGCGTCTATGAGAGTGCCGTTAGTCAGCAGACCGTAGGTTATGCGGTTTTTGTCGCACTTGTCCATCAGCGGAAAGAGAGCATCCGACAGCAGGGGTTCACCTCCTGTGAAGTTGATGTGTCCCCGAAATCCGTGTGTATCGCAGAATTCAATGTACTGCGAAAGGAATCCGCTGAGTGTATCCGCAGAAAGCTCCGAGACGTAATCGTCCTGATAGCAGTGGGTACATCTGAGATTGCAGCGGTGCAGGATATGCCATTGCAGGACGTGCTTTTTCCTGTTGACAGCGTTATCCGTCATGGCAGGAACTTGCCTGATGCAAGATAGAGACGGTACCATTCCTCACGGCTGAGATTTACCTTGCAGGCATCACATATCTCCGTAAGGTGTACAGGGTTCATAGTACCTGAGATAGCCTGCATATGTGCAGGATGACGAAGTATCCATGCGATAGCTATGGCAGTCTTTGAAACGACGTATGTTTCTGCGAGTTCGCCGAGAACTTCATTAAGCTCCGGGAAATCGGGGTTATCAACGAAAACGCCCTTGAAGAAGCCGTACTGGAGCGGAGACCACGCCTGTATGGTGATATCGTTAAGGCGGCAGTAGTCCAGAAGGCTTCCGTCCATACTGTAAGCCATATCGGTAGTCTTGTTATTCATATAGAGCGCCTGATCGATGAGCTGTGACTGATCCAGTGAAAGCTGTACCTGATCGAATACGAGAGGCTGTTTCACGTACTTTTTCAGCAGCTCTATCTGCATTGGCATAAGGTTGCTTACGCCGAAGCTGCGGACTTTTCCGCTTGTGTAGAGAATATCGAAAGCCTCGGCGACCTCTTCGGGCTCGAAGAGAAGGTCGGGACGGTGAAGCAGGAATGCATCCAGATAGTCGGTCTTAAGGCGTGAGAGTATCTCGTCGGCACTTGTGAGGATAGCTTCCTTTGACCAGTCGAACACCTTACGCTTGGGGTAGATGCCGCACTTGGACTGGATGTATACTTTATCACGGGGAATGCCTGTTTTGGCAAAAGCCTCTCCGAACCTTGTTTCAGCCTCGCCGTAGCCGTAGCAGGTAGCGTGGTCGAAGAAATTTATGCCGAGGGAATAAGCTGTGCTGATGATATTTTCAGCCTGTTTTGCGTCAAGTTCGGGCATTCTCATGCAGCCCATGACTATTGCTGAAGCGGACTGAGGTCCGTTGGAAACATCTATATATTTCATGATTTTCTCCTGATTTAAGTTATTTTATTTCATTATAGCACATAAGGAGACGGATTTCAAGATGTTTTTTCAGCCGTCAGCTTGTAGGGGCACTCGGAAAGCGCTCAACACTAAATTCTGAGTTCTTAGCACTGAGCTCTTATAACTGCTTTCTACTTTCTGATTTCTGACAACTATCAACTGCTTTCTGATTTCTGATTACTGAATATCTGTTGACATATGGTGGGGAAACGTGCTAAAATGAAGAAAAAAACGTATTCTTTAAAGAAAAGAGGTTAAAGTTATGAGATCATCACGTATAGCGGCTTCGATTCTCGCATCTGCAATGGCTTTGAGCAGTGTCAGCTTCCCTGCGGCACAGGCGGCAGACCATGCGGTAGAGTTCGGGTGTGCAGACTCCTTCGGCGATGTCCTGAGCGGTTCGGAATACACCATTATGGTAAGGCTCAGCGGCAAGTACGTCACAGCCCGTCCCGACGGCAATGCGGAGCAGTGGGAGAAGGCTTCGGACGGTTCACAGAACTGGATAATCACCGACTGCGGAAACGGTAAATGTTCGATAATGTCATCTCTGTACAAGGGAATGGCTCTAACCGTTGAAAGCGGAGACTCTACCGACGGAAGCAATGTCTCCCTTTCGGAATACAGGGACGCTCTTTCACAGCATTTCATCCTTCACCGCACCGACGATGCCTACTACATAACAGCCGAATGTTCGGGAAATGCGGCTCTTGATGTCTATGACATTAGCCGCGAGAACGGCGCTAATATCGACCAGTGGGATTACTGGGCAGGCGAGGGACAGAAGTTCTATATCCGTCCCGTTGACAGCAGCTACCGCTTCCTGAGAGGGGATCTTGATTCGGACGGAAAAGTGGACATGTTCGACAGAGTCCTTATGGAAAGGGGACTTACAGGCGGCTTCGATGAGGGTGCTTCCGCTGCGGCTGATATGGACGGAAACGGCACTGTGGACTACAGTGACTACTCGCTGCTCAGCAGTTTCCTTGCAGGCGGTAACATCAATGCGGATACCTATTCCGAGCTTCCTTACGAAAAGCCCGATACTGCCTATCTGTTCGCTTACTTCCTCGGAAACGCTCCCGAACAGGAACGCCTTTCCTACGCTGTAAGTACGGACGGCTACCACTTCAAGGCACTGAATAACGGCAAGGCTGTTTGGAAGTCCAATGCAGGAACCGAATGTATACGCGATCCATATATATTCAAGGGCGAGGACGGTATGTACTACATGCTTGCAACGGATATGAAGTCCTCTCTCGGCTGGAGCAGCAACAGAAACCTGATAACAGCACGTTCTACGGACCTTGTTCACTGGTTCGATGATACCATAATAGAGATAGCCAACAAGTACCCGAATATGCAGGGTGCGGACCGTGCATGGGCTCCGCAGGCGATATATGATCCCGATAAGGGCGAGTATATGATATACTTCGCCGCAAGAGTTCCCGGTATCGATAACAGGACGATCATGTACTACGCTTACAGTAAGGACATGAAGACTCTCACAACTCAGCCGAAGCTCCTGTTCGCTCCTGTCAACGGAAACGATGCTATCGATTCCGATATCATCTGCAAGAACGGCAAATACTACATGTACTACAAGAACGAGACAAATAAACGCATCTACCTTGCAGTTGCGGACCACGCAAGCGGTCCCTATTCCGAGGTCAAGCAGGTCTCGGAGGGAAGTATCGGCGTTGAGGGACCGAATATCTACAACCTCATCGGTACCGATAAGTGGCTCATGATGTCCGATGCCTACGGTGACGGCTACTACGTTATGCAGGAGACCACCGACCTTACCAATTTCACGACCGTGAACCGCAACAGCTACAGCTTCGATTTCACTCCCCGTCACGGCTATGTAATCCCCATAAACGATGACCAGTATTCCGCACTTGTGGGGGCATTCCCCTCCGATTCCATAACCACCAGGAATACAGGCATAAAGACCAAAAATATCACTATCGCAAGAGGTTCGGAAGTTAAGCTTCCCGATACCGTTACAGCTTCATACACGGGCGGAATGACTGCCGAACTGCCTGTAGAGTGGGACAGCTCCGACCTTCGCAGCATAGATACTTCAAGGGCAGGGGAGTATAAGGTCCGCGGTAAACTCAGATCAAGCGGAGACCTGTACAGCGATCCCTTTATCGAGGAACGTGCTGATCCCTTTATTGCAGAGGGCGGCGACGGTTACTACTACTTCACTGCCTCATATCCTGCTTACGGAAACGCCGATAAGGGCTATGACAGGATAATCCTCAGAAGGAGTTCTACAGTCGGCGGACTTGCCTCAGCAGAGGAAAAAACTATCTGGAAGGCTCATCAGAGCGGCATACTCGCAAAGCATATATGGGCTCCCGAAATGCATAAGATAGGCGGCTCGTGGTATATCTTCTTTGCGGCAGGTTCAAGCAGCAATGTGTGGGCGATACGTCCCTATGTGCTGAAATGCAGCGGAAACGATCCATATAATGACAGCTGGACCGAGTGCGGTCAGATGCAGGCTTCCCCGGGAGATACAAGCTCCTTTGCAGGCTTCTCGCTGGATATGACCTACTTCGAGAACAATGGCAGACATTACGTTATCTGGGCGGAGATAAAGGGCGATTCATCACTCTTTATGGCTGAGATAGATCCTTCCGCACCCTATAAGCTCATCTCAAAGCCGATAATGCTCACAAAGCCCGAGTACAGCTGGGAACTGGTAAATAACCGTGTGAACGAAGGTCCCGCCGTACTTAAAACCAAAGACAAGATATACGTTTTCTTCTCGGCTTCGGGTACGGGTTCGGAATACTGCGTGGGACGCATGGAGGCTGATATAAACTCCGACCTGATGAACATAAACAGCTGGAAAAAGCTGAACAGACCTGTACTCTCGACCTCCGACCTCAACGGTCCCTCTGGTCCCGGACACAACAGCTTCGTTACCGATGAGAACGGCGAACTGCTTCTCGTTTACCACGCAAGACCTGCTTCACACGCTTCCAAAGCCTGCGGTACGTATAATTCCGATCCCCTTTACGATCCGTGCCGCCATACAAGGATAAAGAGAGTTCTCTTCGATAACAGCGGCGTTCCCGTTATCAACCTCAGTGACGATGCGGAGCTTTCTCCCTCCAACAAGAATATCACTGTTACGGTAACGGTCAATTGACAGCGTACTTTGATACAACTGCTTTACAGGAGTCTGATTTATGAAGAAGTTCAGCACTCAAACTGCTTTATGATCGGTTAACTGTTACGGATGTCAGCGTTAAGTTCTGCTACAGGATAAAAGAACTCAAAACGGCTCATAAGCCTTTAAAAGTTAATGAGATCAGATGTGTACTCAATAACCGCCTTCGGGCAGTTTTTGGGTACACAATTTTTATATATCGTTGTACAGAATGTGGGCGGAAGCGATGCGGTAAATGTTCTTGTTATTCGACTATTTGTAATAAACCCATAAAATATTACGGTTAATTGTAGAATATTGCGGCAGATATTGACAAATAGTTAGGCAAATGATATAATATATACATTATTGGTCAGGAACAAACTAAACGGTTGTCTTATTAAGTTGAACGGAAAGATCAGGCACTTTTTTATGTATCGTTGGGGGTGAATAAATGTTTGCGGCACATATTTCCGAAGGTAAAGAACGTGAACAGTCGGTTCGTGAACATTGTCGGAATACGGCTGAACTTTGTGCAGGATACTGTAAATTATTTGGCGCTGAGAATATCGGAATACTTTCAGGTTTGCTTCATGATGCAGGCAAGCTGTGCAGTGATTTTGATAATTATATCAGGGGAATATCAGGATTCAGCCGTGGAGAGATCGATCATAGTTATGCAGGCGCAAAATATATAACCGAGAAAACCGATAAAGTTCATGCAAATGTAGCACGACTTATTGCAAGAGTTATCATTTCTCATCATGGACTTCATGACTGGGTTGACGAAAACTGTCGGGATTATTTTCATATCCGGATTGTGCATGATAAGAACTATGAGCAGATAAAAGAAAATATATCACAGATAATCAGCGCTGATGAGTTTGGTGAACTTCTTAAAAAAGCGGATGATGAATACAGAGTAATTTGTCAGAAAATAAAGAATATATCAAAAAACAAGACTGACTGCGCTTTTTATCTCGGATTGCTTGAACGTACAATAGAATCTGCACTTGTAGATGCTGACAGAACTGATACGGCATCATTTATGGATAATGCCGAATATACGGATTATTCCGCAGTTTCTGAAATGTGGCAGTCCATGAAAAATAACATGGAAAAGAAACTTGCAGGTTTTTCTGACAGAACGGATGTCATATCAAAGCAGAGGAAAAGCATTTCGGACAGATGTGCAGAGTTTGCAAAGAATAATGTGAAAATATGCAGACTTATAGTTCCTACAGGCGGAGGAAAAACACTTTCGTCACTGCGGTTTGCCATTGAGTATTGTCTCGAACATGGCATGGAAAAGATCATTTATACTGCACCTTTTATGTCTATTCTTGAACAGAACAGTGCTGAAATAAAAGCTATTGCCAGCGAAGAGAATTTCATTGAACATCATTCAAATGCCCTTGCAGAAAAAACGGATAATTCCGAAGAATTGTATGATTATGAACTTCACACCGAGCGTTGGGACAAGCCTGTTATCGCAACAACAATGGTTCAGTTCCTTAATGCGATGTTTTCAGGAAAGTCAGCTTCAGTAAGGCGGTTCCACCGGCTTGCAAAGTCTGTTATCATCATTGACGAGGTGCAGTCTGTCCCGCTGAAATGCTTGAACATGTTTGATCTTGCTGTGAATTTCCTTTCAAATATCTGCGGTGCGGCTGTTGTACTCTGTACTGCAACTCAGCCTGTGACAGACGATGTGAGACATCCGATGCTTATTGATGAAAAAGAAAGCATGACGGGAGATTTCAGAGCGGATTTTGAGGCCTTCAGACGAACCGAGATCATCCCGAAGATCGACAAATATGGTTATTCCTATGAAGAAGCGGCTGATCTGTGCTATGAAAAATTTACAGCGGCAGGCGATCTCCTTGTTATAGTAAACACTAAATCATCAGCACTGAAAATGTATGACCTTATAAAGGAAAAGTGCGGAAAAGATACCGAGGTAGTGCATTTAAGCACGAATATGTGTCCTCAGCACCGCCGTGACAAGATCGATGCGATCCGTAAACTACTGGATGAAAAAAAGCCTGTGATATGTGTAACTACTCAGCTTATTGAGGCAGGTGTGGATATATCGTTCAGATGTGTTGTTCGTTCGCTTGCAGGACTTGACAGTGCTGTTCAGGCGGCAGGAAGATGCAACAGGCACGGTGAAAACGGTGATGTATGTCCTGTTTATCTGATAAAACTGAAAGAGGAAAGACTTGGTTCTCTTAAAGAGATATCCACAGCACAGGATATAACTCAGCAGATGACTGAAAGCAGAAAATATAACGATATATCATCACCTGAGGCTGTTTCGGACTATTTTGGAAAGCTGTATCAGTACGAAAAGGATAAGCTCTCATATTCTGTTCCCATAAATGAAACCCTTGTGAATTATCTTTCTTTGAATACGAAAAGATATGAGATGCTGCCGAATCCCAAAACGTGCAGTAAATTTGAATCACAGGCATTTAAAACAGCAGGAAAGCTTTTTCAGGTGATCGATGAAAATACAAGGGATGTGATAGTTCCCTATAATGAGGAGGCCGAGGAGATCATCAGCAGACTTGAAAACGACCATGAAAATATATCGCTTCTTCTGAGAAAAGCTCAGAAATATACCGTAAGCATCTATATCGGAACTGAACGTAAGCTTTATGAAAATCATGCGCTCCGTGATATTTCCTGCGGCGCGGTGATTCTTGACAAAGCCCATTATAATGATGAAGTCGGAATTGATATTGAAGGAGCAGAAAAGGAATTATTGATATTCTGAAAGGAGGTCGGAAAATGCCAAAAGAAATATACAGAAACACAGTGGAATTTGCAGTCCGTGGACGGTATGCGCTGTTCTCGGATATCCTCACAAGAGCAGGAGGTGAGAAGTCAAGCTATCCGATACCCACATACGAGGCGCTGAAAGGTATTCTTCACAGCGTATACTGGAAGCCCACAATAGTCTGGTACATAGACAGCGTGAGGATAATGAATCCCATTCGTACTGCAAGAAAAGGCATACGTCCGATAAAATACGGCGGTGGCAATGACCTTGCTTATTACACATATCTTGAAGATGTGTATTATCAGGTCAGAGCGCATTTTGAGTGGAATATGAACCGTCCCGAACTTGAAAAGGACAGGAACGAGAATAAGCATCATAACATCGCAAAACGAATGATAGAACGCGGCGGACGCCGTGACATATTCCTCGGCACAAGGGAGTGTCAGGGATATGTTGAACCTTGTAAATTCGGCGAAAGTACAGGCGCTTATGATAGCTGCGGTAAAATTCCCTACGGACTTATGTATCACGGCATAACTTATGCAGATGAAGCGGTAAATGAGGATGACAGGGATATGCTGACTGTCCGTTTGTGGCATCCTGAAATGAACAACGGAGTGATTGATTTCATACGTCCAGAAGAATGTACGCTGAAGCGTCATATCAGGAAAATGCCGATCAAGCCCTTCGGTAAGGAACTTGATAACTTTATCGGACTTGATGAATTTGTTGGAGGTGGTATAGGTGAGCTGGACTGACGAATTATACAAGATATACGAGTATAACAGTGACCGTGAATTCGATGAAAATGAACCTGTTATGCTTCCTGTGGCACATTCAACAGCAAATGCACAAATTGAAATAACGATTGATCTTGATGGCAACTTTAAAGGCGCAAAAGCCGTTGAAAAGTCTGATGCTGTTACTGTTATACCTGCTACAGAGGATTCTGCCACAAGAAGCAGCGGTATATGCGCTATGCCTTTTGCGGATAAACTGATATATACCGCAGGTGATTACAGTAATTATGCAGAGGGCAAAAAAGCAGATAATTCCGGACATTTTACCAATTATATGAATCAGCTGAGAAGATGGATGGCAGGGGAACATACTCATCCGTTTGTCAGGGCGCTTTATATGTATCTTGATAAAAAATGTCTGATATCTGATTTAGTCAGTGCTGGTGTTATAAAAATAGATGAAGTATCAGGCAAATTCAAGGAAAAGGAAAAAATAGCAGGTATTGCACAAGAGGATAGTTTTGTACGTATAATCATTTTTACGAATGATTCTGTTGTTAAGACATGGAAAGATAGATCATTACAGGAGAGTTTTATTTCGTTCAACAGCAGTCTTATGGGAGAAAAACAGCTTTGCTATGCTTCCGGTGAGTATGTTTCACCAACATACAAGCATCCTTCAAAGATACGCAACAGCGGAGATAAAGCAAAGATAATATCTACAAACGATGAAAGCGGTTTTACCTACAGAGGAAGATTTGCCGATAAAGAACAGGCTGTTTCGATAGGCTATGATTATTCTCAGAAGATCCATAAAGCACTTCAATGGCTCAGAGAAAAGCAGGGCAAAAACATAGATTCTTTAACTGTCATCGTATGGGCGAGTGCGATGCAGGATATCCCAGATAGCTCGGATAGTTTCATCGATGATTCAGGATTTGATGATTTTCCTGATGAAAAAACAGCAGATATCCCGTCTACTATGCCTATGTATATGGATATGCTGAACAAGCGTATATTCGGCGCAAGAGAGAAACTTGAACCCAATACCAAGGTGATGATAATGGGACTTGATTCCGCAACTACTGGCCGTATCAACATCTCAATGTATTCCGAGCTGGAAAGTTCGCAGTATCTTGCCAATATCGAGAAATGGCATACTGAAACTGCATGGCTGAGATTCTACGGAAAATCAAAGAAAAAGATAATAAATTCATTCAGTGTCTATGACATTATAAGATATGCTTTTGGTACGGAGCAGGGAGCATTTATTGACTGTGACAAAAAGCTGATGCGTGATAATATCCTCAGACTTCTCAGCTGTATCACAAACGGTGCGAAACTGCCGTCGGATATCGTCCATGCGCTGTATCAGAAGGCGTCGAATCCGCTGGCATATGATAACAGTTATAATCACCGCAGTGTACTTGAAACAGCCTGCGGAATGATACGAAAACATATAATCGATGGAAAAGGAGATGTTTCAATGGCTTACGATCCGAATATTACCGACAGAAGCTATCTTTACGGCTGTTTGCTTGCAATAGCTGACAAGGCTGAAAGTGAATCTTTCGACGAACAGGAAAGAAACGTCAGAGTAACTAATGCAAGAAGATACTGGAACGCTTTTTCACAGCGTCCGTTTATGACATGGCGCATCATCGAGGAGAGACTGAGACCATACCTGAATAAGCTTGGAAAAGCTCAGGTAAAATACAGCAAGTGGATAAATGAGATAACTTCAAAAATGGATGCAGCTGCATTTGCTGATAACAGCCGCCTTGAACCAATGTACTTACTTGGTTATCATAATTTTACTGAATATATGTACAACAGCAATTCAAATAAGGAGGAAAAATAAATGGGAGTTTTACAGAACAAGATAGATTTTTCAATGATCATCACAGCTAAGAATGCAAATCCGAACGGCGATCCGCTGAACGGAAACCGTCCCCGTGAGAATTACGACGGTTTTGGCGAGATTTCCGATGTTTGCATCAAGAGAAAGATACGCAATCGCTTGCAGGATATGGGAGAGAAGATATTCGTGCAGTCAAATGATAATCGTGATGATGAATTTGGTAGTATGAAAGAACGTGTTGAAAATAATGCTAATGTTAAAGCGTTAGGAAAAAAGCCTACTAATAAAGAATTTTATGAGACAGTTTGTAAAGAATGGATTGATGTCAGAAGTTTTGGACAAGTTTTTGGTTTTAAAGATGATGAAAGCAAAGGTTCATCAATAGGTGTAAGAGGACCTGTATCTATTCATCTTGCTCAAAGTATTTCTCCAATTGAAATAGAGTCTTTTAAAATTGCTCCTTCTGCTAATAATAAGAAGAATTATGATAAGGAAGGAAAAGATAAGAATACATTAGGGGATAAACATTTTGTAAGATTCGGACTTTACGTCATAAACGGCAGCATCAACTGTCAGCTTGCTGAAAAAACAGGTTTTACCGATGAAGATGCCGAAAAGATAAAACAGGCTCTCCTGACACTTTTTGAGAATGACACTTCTTCGGCACGTCCCGACGGAAGCATGGAGGTATGCCGTCTTTACTGGTGGAAGCATGAGGGTAAAACTCCGAAATACTCGTCAGCTAAAGTACACAGACAGCTTGAAGTTAAACTGAAAGAGGGAGTCAGCCGTCCCGCTTCATTTGATGATTACGATGTGAAGCTGAACGAGCTTGAAGGACTGTACTGCGAGAAACATGAAGACCTGATATAATGTACAGCGAGGACGAATATCTCATGCTTTCGGGTGTTCAGCACTTTGCTTTCTGCCGAAGACAATGGGCGCTGATACATATTGAACAGCAATGGGAGGAAAACAGCCGTACTGTTGACGGTAATATCATGCATGAACGTGTACACGATGCGTATCATCATGAAAAGCGCGGTGAACTGGTCATAACCCGTGCAATGGCTGTATCATCCGCAAGGCTCGGTATTTCGGGCGAGTGTGATGCGGTCGAGCTGCGTAATTCTGAGAGCGGTATCGAATTATACGGACTGGAAGGGAAATACACTGTCACTCCTGTTGAATACAAAAGGGGAGAACCGAAAGAGGATGACTGCGATACTGTCCAGCTTACGGCACAGGCGCTTTGCCTTGAAGATATGCTTTGCTGTGATATCCCTTTCGGGTATCTTTATTACGGAGAGATCCGCCGCAGGGTAAAAGTTGTATTTGACGCTGATCTGCGTAAACGGACAGAGGATATTATCAAAGAAATGCATGAGCTGTATAAAAAACAGTACACTCCGAAAGTTAAGCGCAGAAAATGCTGTAACGCATGTTCGCTTAAAAATATCTGTCTGCCTGTTATATGCGGAAGCAAAAAAGCTTCGGACTATGTTGAACAAATGCTGGGAACGGAGGAAAACATATGAAAAAGCTTTTGAATACGGTTTATGTGAATAGTCCCGATAGATATCTTTCCCTTGAAGGCGAAAACCTTGTGATAAGTCAGGAGGGGACTGAGATAGGCAGAGTTCCGCTTCATAATATCGAGCGTATAATGACTTTCGGCTATGCGGGCGCAAGTCCTGCACTTATGGGTAAATGTGCAAAAAGTGGGATAGAGCTGGTCTTTATGAGCAGGAACGGCCACTTTATTGCCCGTGTTGAGGGTGAAGTGAAAGGAAACGTACTTCTTCGCCGTCAGCAGTACAGGATAGCGGACGATGAAAAAGGTTCGCTTGATATTGCAAGGAATATTATATCTGCAAAGCTGTTCAACAGCCGTTGGGTGATCGAAAGAATGATACGTGACCACGGCGCAAGGATAGATACCGAATTATTCAGCAGAAAATCGGAATTTCTTTATAATTCGATAAAACAGGCAAGAAGCTGCAGTGATATGGATAGTCTGCGCGGCATTGAGGGAGAAGCGGCATCGGTCTATTTTTCCGTTTTCAATGATATGATATTGCAGCAGAAGGATGATTTCAGATTTGATACAAGAAATAAGCGTCCGCCCCTTGATAATGTGAATGCTCTGCTTTCATTTGCGTATTCAATGGCAACAGGAATGTGTACAAGCGCACTTGAAAGCGTGGGACTTGATCCATATGTTGGATTCATGCATACAGACCGTCCCGGAAGACGTTCGCTTGCAGTTGATATGGTTGAGGAATTCCGCTCGGTACTGTGCGACAGATTCGTGCTGACGCTTATTAATAAGCGCCTTGTCAGCAATGACGATTTTGTTAAGCGTGAAGACGGCGCAGTATTGCTTACAGAGGACGGACGCAAAAACTTCTTCAGCGCATGGCAGAAGCGCAAATCAGAAGAACTTAAGCATCCGTTCCTTGAAGAAAAGGTGGAATGGGGAATGCTCCCTTATGTGCAGGCAATGCTGCTTTCACGATATATCCGCGGCGATATTGACTGCTATCCGCCGTTTATGTGGAAGTGATAATATGTTGATACTTGTTACATACGATGTGAATACACAGGATAAGGAAGGGCGGAAACGGCTAAGGAGAGTTGCAAAAAAATGTATGGATCACGGTATCAGAGTGCAGAATTCCGTCTTTGAATGTGTAGTTGATCCCGCACAGCTGAAGCTTTTGAAGAAATCTCTGCTTGATGAGATTGATGAGAAAAAGGACAGCCTGAGAATATACAATCTCGGAAATCGTGCGAAATCGAATGTTGAGCATTACGGAGCAAAAACCTCAATAGATGTTGAGGGGGAACTGATCTTTTAGTGCGAACCCTGAGTGAACATGGAATCATCAGTTCATTCGCACCCGTTCAATGCAGAAAATTATGATCAAACGGCTCTTTTTTCGGCTTGTGAGGATATATAAACAAACCGATTTTGTCAGAATTGTACTTGCTGAGAAAAATATTTATTCCGACATTGTACAATTTTGCTGTCTCCCTCCACACGGAGGGAGTGGATTGAAATA
>FPJT01000018.1:1490-74088 GCA_900119535.1 Ruminococcus sp. XPD3002 | reverse complement strand
CATTCTATCAGGACGGTTTTGCTTGAAAGGAGAAAAAATATGGAGAAAACATATATAGGCTATGCCCGTGTTTCGACTGAGGAACAAAACACTGCTCGGCAGCTCAATTCATTTGAAGCCTACACTGAAAAAATAAAAAAAGTATTCATCGACAAGCTGAGTGGCAAGGATAGAAACCGTCCTCAGCTAAAAGCTATGCTTGAATATGTACGTGAAGGCGATGTGGTTGTCGTATCGGACTTCTCTCGACTTGCGAGAAGTACAAAGGATGCTTTCCCGAATCATCACCGAGAAAATCTTCTTTTCGAGCAGAAGGTACAGTCTTATAAAATGAAGTAGCCCAACCAACTATGCAGTTTTCGTCTATATGGATTTTGGTGTAGTGGCACTCTTTAAGCAGTGAGACAATACTTTCAACGTCGAGTGGCTTATCATAATGCAGTACCTTTTCTGCGTCACCGCCAATAAAGCCGCTGTTATCCTTTGAAGCCCGCCCGAATACAGCTTTTCAATATCTGATAAATACTGTGAAGAGTGATATAGCCAAAGCGTAGCCGCATTAACATCAATAATCAAGATGTTAGCAGGAACAGGCTTGCCTTTCACACGCAGCGCAGACAAGTATTTTATGCACTGAAAAAGCACAGCGTTCAAATCTGTAACGTGTAATTTGAATTCAAGCAAGTTGCCGTTGAGAACGCCGTCGTTGTTGTCTGCGAGAATATCATCAATATCAATTGACGAATCGACACGGGGCAAAAACACCTTATAAAAATCTAATTGTCCGTCTCTTTCCAAAGTATACTTGTCCATTTACTGCACACCCTTTCAAAACAGCTGTAACGGGCTGTATTTACATATAATTATACCACAAATAGCACTGAAAGTCAATCTGTAAGCTGTTTTAAGAGCTGCCTGCTCGGCAGCTCCAATGTATAAAAGGGGCTGTATGGGTGAATAAAATCTGAGGAGGTGGCACTATTAGCAATCATTTTGCAGCACTTTTTATATCATTTCAAAAAAATATGCACAAAGAATTTTAAACTCATAAATGAGCAGAAAATTTCGTGCGTTTATTGAAAGTGCTAAAAATTGCGCATTTAGCCCTGTTTACTTTTCACAAAACGCTTTAGTGCGCTAAAATCTCGATTCGTGTAAAATTAGGATTGTGTCCTATGCTGTTTTGTGGTATAATCGCAAAAACAATGATTACAAGAAAAGGAAGTGACAATTATGAAAGCTGTTATATACGCTCGTTATTCATCTGACAATCAGCGTGAAGAATCTATCGAGGGTCAGCTCCGTGAATGTATGGCTTTCGCCGAGCGTAAAGGGTACACAGTCATAAAATCATATACAGACAGAGCTATTTCAGGCAAGAGAGCCGACAACCGCCCTGAGTTTCAGAAGATGATAACCGACAGCGCAAGGGGCGAATTTGATGTAGTTATCGTGTGGAAGATAGACCGTTTCAGCCATGATAAATATGATAGTGTAATATATAAGTCCAAGCTCAATAAAAACGGTGTTTCGGTTATCTCCGCAACAGAACCTATTGACGACAGCCCCGAGGGTAAACTTATGGAATCCATTTTCGAGGGCTTTTCGGAATACTATATCAAAGACTTAGCACAGAAAACAGGACGTGGAATGACGGAGAACGCTATTAAAGGCACGTTTAACGGCGGTGCTGTAACTTTCGGCTATGCTATCGATAAGGACAAGCGTTTTCGCAAAGACCCCGTGACAGCTCCCATTGTGACAGAAGTTTTTGAAAGATACGCAGACGGTGAGCCTATCCGCAGTATCGTTGATGATCTGAATAGTAAAGGCATTACAAACAATGGCAGAAAGTTTACATATCATTTCATCAACTGGCTTTTGAAAAATCGTCGTTATCTCGGTGAATACACATTCAGAGAAATCGTAAATACAGAAGCCATACCGCCGCTTATATCTGAGGAAATCTTTGAAATGTGTCAGAAACGCTTGTTTGTAAATAAGCATAAAGCCGCTTCTTTCAAAACTGTTGAAGAAAAGTATCTCCTGACAGGAAAAATCTTCTGCGGCTGCTGTGGTGATACTATGGCGGGATTAAGTGGAACAGGCAGGGACGGCAGCCGCTACCGCTATTATCAGTGTATGGGCGCAAAAAAGAAGAGATGTCACAAGAAAACAATTAAGAAAGATATACTTGAAAATGGCGTTCTTAGGCTCGTTATGCAGATATTTTTTGACAAATCGCTTATTAAGCGTATAAGTGACACTTGCTACTCCTTACAGAGTACAGAAAGCACACAGCTCCCTGCACTAAGGAAACAGCTTAATCAGAACAAGAAAGAAATAGCAAATATAATGAAAGCTGTAAAGGCAGGACTTGTCACAAAGTCCACCAAAGCAGAGCTTGAACGCCTTGAAGATGAGCAGGAACGGATTGAAATCGAAATAGCCAAAGAGCAGATAGTTCGCCCTATCATTACAAGAGAACAGATAGAAGCTTGGATTATGAATTTCGCAAAAACTGACCTCAAAAATGAGGAACAGAAACAACGGCTCATTGATATTTTCATAAACAGTGTTCACGTCTATGATGATAAAATCGTTGTTCTGTTCAACTACAAGGACGGCGAAAAGTGTGTCCGCCTTGATGAGCTGAACGAGAGCATAAAAAAGACGAACACCCTTGATGAGTGTTCGCCTTCGTTTAAGTTTGGTGACCCGTACGGGAATTGAAGAAAAACTTCGTAATGATTCCAACTTTATTAGAATAGTGTGCGATCACATTGCAGGGATGACAGATCAATTTGCTTCAAGAGAATATAGACGTTTGTATTTACCAGATTACTAAAAACAAAGTCGTGTGATGTCATTTTATCACACGACCTATATTTTTAATACTCAGAATATATAAAGTTATTGACAACCACACTTTTTTGTGATATAATTAATTTAGTACTTAATAAAAAATCACCTCGCAGGGAGCGTAAGGACGGCAATCCCGACACTCCCCGTAATCAGACAGATGCCACAAACATCTGAATGACTTAGCAAGATGACTATTTTGCGTGTATTATTATATCACGTTTAATATAGTATTGTCAAGCCTTTCAGGAATGTGTCCGCATCGTCTGAAAGGTTTGTTTTTTGTAGTATAGAATCTTGATAACTGAATACCAAGATTTGAAGCGAATTTACTCATGCTTACTCTTGTTCAATTTCTTTCATTCGGAGAGAGGACGAACCGGGGGAGTGAGCCGTTAATGTGAGCCTGTTCAGATAACTGAATCAATTCCTGTGTTTGTCAGGATAAGGCAGCAGTCTCGTTGATACAAATATCAACCTGATCTCACAAGCCACGAAGTTATGAGTAATGCGGAAGCGTGATGTGAAATAGCGTAAACGCTTACCGAGTACAAACAAGAGTTGTCAAATCATTAAATATTGCAGGTAATAGAATAAGCTGCACATTACTGTGCAGCTTATTACTGCTTTGGTTGGGGTGGAAGGATTTGAACCCTCGAAATGACGGAGTCAGAGTCCGTTGCCTTACCGCTTGGCGACACCCCAATGTATGTAGCTGTTATTGATTCAGCTTTATTATTATATCACCATTGAGAGAAAAAGTCAAGCGTTTTGAAGATATTTTTTTATTTTAATTATATTGGCGCTATTGCAAAATAGTTCAAAACGTTATATAATAATAAGTGAACTGATAATTGACCGCTTTTCATTTTATGGTTTGATAAAACATGAAATACGAAATTTATTGACGTTACCTAAATGGAGATAATTTATGAAGAAAATGTTTTTTATAGTGAACCTTATTGCAGGACGAGCTGAAATAGGGGGGAGGCTCGGAGAAATAATCGACCTTTTCACAAAGGCAGGTTATGAAGTTACGGTCCACATAACGCAGAACAGTACGGATGCATCGGTCAAAGCAAAGTATGCCTGTGAAAACGGATTCGATATCCTTGTATGCTCGGGCGGAGATGGAACTCTCAGTCAGTGCCTTCAGGGCATAATGAACAGCGAAAGACGTATCCCTATCGGGTATATCCCGGCAGGTTCCACCAACGACTTTGCGCGAAGTCTCGGAATACCGAGGGACGCAATGAGTGCAGCAAGGTGGGTGGTTGACGGAATCCGTACTCCGTGCGACATAGGCGGCTTCAACGATGAATATTTCACATATATCGTCGCTTTCGGAGCCTTCACCAATGTCACATACGAGACTTCACAGCCTCTGAAAAACGTTTTCGGACACGCTGCTTATATATTCAGCGGACTTATGCAGCTGAACAGTATACGTTCAAAGCGTATGAGAGTTGAATACAACGGCGAGGTCATTGAGGACGATTTCATCTTCGGCATGGTAACTAATTCCTCGTCGGTTGCGGGACTTCTCTCAATGAATGATTTTCTCCTTGATGACGGACAGTTTGAGGTAACTCTCATCAAGAAACCTACTAATATACTCCAGCTTCAGGAGATAGTTCGTTCGCTGATGAATATCAAAATAGCGATAGACAAGGAGTATATCAAATTCTTCAGAACGGACAAGGTGACGTTCACTTCGCTGAGTGACGAGCCCCTTACATGGACTCGTGACGGTGAATACGGCGGAGATTCTCCCGTAAAGACGATAACCTGCTATAACAAGGCAGTGGACTTCATTATCGGCGACAAAAAAGAGATAAAGCTGTCCTATCTTGATGATTATGACAGCTCGGACTTATTCTGAAAAAAGTAAGCAGTCTCACTCGTTCAGCTCAGCTGAGAGCGGACTGCTTTTTGTTGTTATTGACCGTTTTCGGATCCGTCCAGTAGTTTGTAGAGGATCTTGTAAAGACAGGCAGCTTCATCAGGAGAAAGAACGATACATTTTCCGAGTTCCTGTGGTACGGAAATGGCTTTTTCCTTCAGAGCGTCGCCTTTTTTTGTTATCTCGACCATGAGTACCCGCTCATCTTCCGTACTTCTGTTACGGGAGACAAATCCCTTTGCTTCAAGGCTTTTGAGTACAGGAGTCAAAGTGCCGGAATCAAGATAAAGCTTTTTGCCGAGTTCCTTTACGCTGAGCTTTCGCTGTTCCCAGAGAACCATCATAGCGATATACTGGGTGTAAGTCAGGTCCAGTTTTTCAAGGAGCGGACGATATTTCTTTATTATCTCACGGGAACATGCATAGAGCGGAAAACAAAGCTGATTTTCCAGCTTCAGCGGATCATACTTCTTGTCCATTGTTCACACCTTATCAGGCATTAGCTTCGTTATATGCGGCTCTTACAGCAAGGCAGAGCTGGTCGGCACATGAAGTGGGACGTCTGCCGCAGAGATTGCCTTTCAGCTTTTCCTCTATCTGTTCAACAGTCCAGCCGTCAACAAGTTTGGAAATAGCCTTGAGGTTGCCGTTGCATCCTCCGTAGAAAACTATATTTGTAATAACATTGCCCTCAATGTGGAAGCTGATTTCCTGAGCGCAAACCATGCTTGTCTTATATGTGTAATCCATAATGAGACCTCCTTAAGCGAAATGTGAAATTTGTTTGTGTCCAATTTAATTTTACACTATTATTACTGGTTTGTCAAGTACCTGTCGTGTATTTTGGTTATTGATAACTAACTACGTATAATTCTTCGCACCGAGGGAACAATACCTTAAAAAGGAGGTATCAGTTTATGGTATTCAATGAAAGCGAAACAAGAAAGAACCTTATGAGGGCGTTTGCGGGAGAATGTCAGTCTAGACAGAGGTACTATCAGTCCGCACTTATTGCTCAGCAGCAGAAATATATAGGCATCGAGAGGATGTTCAGATTCACAGCGGAGCAGGAGGAACGTCACGCAATGGTGTTCTTCCACCTTATGAAGGAGTCGGCAGGGCAGGAGATAGAGATCTGTGCAGGCTATCCTGCGGATGTGTTTACAGATATTCAGCAGCTTCTGGATGCAGCGGCAAGAGATGAAGAGAAGGAAGCATCGGAGATATATCCCGAATTTGCACGTATAGCAGCCGAGGAGGGATATCGTGAGGCGGCGGCGAAGTTCCGCATGATCGGCGAGATAGAACAGAGCCATAGGGAGCGCTTCCTTTACTATGCGGAGCTGATGAGGTCTCAGCAGCTTTTCCGTTCGGACAGCACGGAGGAAGTATGGATATGTCTTAACTGCGGACACATCCACAAAGGCAGCGAACCGCCGAAGGATTGTCCCGTATGCAGAGCTGAACAAGGCTATTTCATACGTGAAAAAGAGGCTGCATTCACGAAATAAAGGGAAAAACAGCGAGTCGTCCGGCGAAACGGCTCGCTTTTATTTTGTTATATAATAACATTACATTAGTTTTGTCAATTAGCGGAATAAACAAAATATTACCACTAATTTCAGAAATTCAAACAATAATGTGTTAACCATATGCAACAAATAAGAAAATGAATTTCGGATTGAGTTATAATAATTTACAGATTAGCGCTAATCATAAAACGATGGAATAAATTTCAGAAAACTAATGAAATAATCATAGTAAGGAATGATGGTAAAATGAATAACATTAAAAAGGCAACAGCAGCTATCGCTGCAGCAGCTCTCTGCGCAGTTTCTGCACTTTCTACATCACTCACAGCTAATGCTGCAACTGCATACAAGTACACATACAGACACGTATATGCAGCAAGAAATACTGCTCCATATGCAGGTATTAAGATCAATAGCATAAGCTTAACTTATAAGGTAAAGAATAAGTACGATTTAGGCCCTCTTTCTTTAAGCGGTCCCGGACGTTTCTTCGGTACATTTAGCAATGCAGGCGGATATGAGATCTTCACAGGTAACTGGGGCCCGAATGCAACATTCTCAAATCAGGGTGAAGTATTATTCTCACTCTCAACACAGGCTCAGGCAGCAGATTTCAACTATAATTCATATGTTATAAATATGGATTTCGCTGGTTCTGTTCCAAGAAACTATCCTTCAACTTCTTTCCTTGATCCATTCATGGTTGGTGATATCAACGGCGATAAGCAGGTAAATGACAGTGACTACTGGGAAATGAAGACAGCTGTTGACGCTGGTAAGCTCTACGCTTCAGGCAGGTCTGTAAAGTCTGATCTTACTAACGTTTCATGGCACGGCAGAACCCTCGGACGTTATCAGTATGATATCAACAACGATGGTCAGGTCAACAACAGCGACCTCGTGCTCCTCGGAACACACAGAAATGGTTATGCAAACGCTGGCAAGCCATTCCAGTCATGATCTGAATCGAACTGAATAAAAAATGTACAAACGAAAGGCTCCCGTTCATCGGGGGCCTTATTTTTATAAAATACAAGTGACGACTTTTTTGACGTCCGGGCGTCGGTTTACAGTTGATTTTGTTATATGATAATAACTTTTTAGTTTTGTCAATTAGCGGAATAAACAAAATATTACCACTAATTTCAGAAATTTAAACAATAATATGTTAACCATATGCAACAAATAGAAAAATGAATTTCGGATTGGGTTATAATAATTTACATATTAGCGCTAATCATAAAACGATGGAAAAAATTTCAGAAAACTAATGAAACAATCATAGTAAGGAATGATGGTAAAATGAATAACATTAAAAAGGCAACAGCAGCTATCGCTGCAGCAGCTCTCTGCGCAGTTTCTGCACTTTCTACAACACTTAACGCTAATGCAGCAGCAGATGCAAGTTATAAGTATACATACAGATCTGTTCTTCTTATAAAGAACAGTGATGCTCAGATCTCTAAGATCACATGGAATTACGCAGTTCTGAGAAGATACTATGGAAATTATGCAAAGCTCGGTAACTTAGGCGGTACAAACGTTGGCGGCGGCAGCGCAGGAGATCAGTATGAGAGCTGCGGCGGTACATACACTCCAAGCAAGGCTAAGCCCGGCTGCGGTATTGCATTTACTGTATCAACTTTCGCTAAGACAAATGATTTCTTAACAAATCCTAAGGCTTTCTCATGCGGCGCTTCATGCACAGGCAGCTATATTCCTAAGTTTTCAACAGAATTTACAAGACCTTTCCTTGTTGGCGATCTGAACTATGATGGTCAGGTAAACGACAGCGATTACTGGGAGATGAGAACAGCTGTAGAAGCTGGTATGATCTATAGAAGCGGAAGCTCTCTCAAGGCTGACGTTACAAACATATACTGGCACGGCAGATCATATGGACTTTATATGTTCGATATGAATAACGACGGATATGTTAACAGTGCTGACCTTACACTTCTTGAAAAGCACAAGAATGGCGGTTCTCTTGCAGGCAAGAGATTTGATTCCTGATATTAATGATAAACAAATAATAAATGTACAAACGAAAGGCTCCCGTTCATCGGGGGCCTTATTT
Organism: Ruminococcus sp. XPD3002; assembly: GCA_900119535.1. Taxonomy (GTDB): domain Bacteria; phylum Bacillota; class Clostridia; order Oscillospirales; family Ruminococcaceae; genus Ruminococcus; species Ruminococcus flavefaciens_H. The sequence goes on along the minus strand of FPJT01000018.1, from coordinate 65,714 downwards.
TGTTCCCAGAAAATCAAATGTGTCATCATGGGAGCTTTTTCTTGCTGAGAAGAACGTTTTTTTCGGTATTTATTCAAATTAACTATTGAAATGTGGGGAACAATATAGTATAATAAAGGTAATAGCATTTTTTTGAGGATAGTATTCCTCTTTCTAAGTTTGAGTAAGGATCGGTGATATATTTGGATATAAATATATTAAAGGATAAAAAGCATATACATTTTATAGGTATCGGCGGTTCGGGCATGTATCCCCTTGCACAGATACTCCACGGTCAGGGCTATTATCTTACAGGCTCTGACAATAACGAGACCGAGACACTTGATGCTGTAAGGAATATGGGTATCCCCGTATTCATCGGTCAGCGTGCTGAAAATATCGAGGGCGCCGATCTTATCGTACACACGGCAGCTATCATGGCTGACAACCCCGAACTTATGGCAGCAAGAGCAAGCGGAGTTCCCGTACTTGAACGTGCTGACCTGCTGGGTATAATAACAAGCTGGTATGAAAATGCGGTATGTGTTTCGGGTACTCACGGAAAGACTACCGTTACATCCATGATAACACAGATACTCTATACCGCCGGAGTGGACCTTTCCGCGTATATCGGCGGCAAGCTTCCATGCATAGGCGGAAGCGGAATCGCAGGCAAGAGCGACATACTCGTATGCGAGTCCTGCGAATTCGAGGACCACTACCTTAAACTCTTCCCGGATATCGGCGTTATCCTCAATGTAGACGCCGACCACCTTGATTATTTCGGTACACTTGAAAACGTTATCAAGTCCTTCCACACCTTTGCAGGCAACGTATCAAAGCGCCTTATAGTAAACGGTTCGGACGAAAATACAATGAAGGCTGTTGCAGGATACGAGGATAAGACCATCACATTCGGCAAGGATGACAACTGCGACTATTATCCGGCTGATATCAGGCACGAAAACGGACTGCACTCCTCCTTCACGGCTATGTGCAGGGGCGAGGCACTTGGTAAGATAGATATACACGTTGCAGGTATACACAATGTTCTCAACGCAATGGCGGCTGTTGCAGCTTGCCGTGAGCTTGGAATAGACTTCGCAAGCATACAGAAGGGACTTGAAGAGTTCCGCGGAGCCAAGCGCCGTTTCGAGAAGCTCGGTTTCGAGAAGGGCATAACAGTAGTCGATGACTACGCTCATCACCCTGCTGAGCTTGAAGCTACACTCCGTGCAGCTATGGAAATGGACTTCCGCAAGGTATGGGCAGTTTTCCAGCCATTTACCTACAGCCGTACCAAGATACTTCTTGACGACTTCGCAAGAGTGCTTAAGATACCGGACTATGCGGTGCTGACCGATATAATGGGAAGCCGTGAAAAGAACACCTACGGTATATTCACCCGTCATCTTGCTGAAAAGATCCCGGACTGCATCTGGTTCCCGCAGGATGAGACCAAGGAGTGGGACGACGAGCGCAAGTACGCTAATTTCCAGCAGATATGCGACTATATATGCGAAAACGCAAAGGAGGGCGACCTGGTTATCACTCTCGGCTGCGGTGACGCTTACAAAATAGCTAAAATGATACTGAAGAAGCTTTCGGAGGAGGCTTAATATGCTAAAGGATAAGGAGATCGAGGTCTTTAACTATATAAAGAGCCGCCTCGGTGAAGGTATTTCTCCCTCCGTCCGTGAGATCATGGACGCAATGGACTTCCATTCAACTTCTACAGCACACAGATACATCAATGCACTCGTGAACGAGGGACTCATCGAGAAAAGCGGCAATATGAACCGCTCACTCAGACTTCCCAACAGTACCTCTGCATCTGTACCGATAATGGGTACAGTAACGGCAGGGCAGCCTATAACGGCCGTGCAGGACATAACGGGTTATCTTGGGTTTGAAGCTCCCGGATGTGATCCGAACGATCTGTTCGCGCTTCGCGTAAAAGGCGAAAGTATGATAAACGCAGGTATCCTCGACGGCGATATAGTAGTCGTTGAGCGGACCTCATATGCCGAAAATGGCGATATAGTCGTTGCTTTCATAGACGGCGAGGAGGCTACGGTAAAGACCTTCTACAAGGAGAGAGGTCATTATCGTCTTCAGCCTGAAAATGACACGATGGATCCCATTATTCTTGACGAGGTCGAGATACTCGGCAAGGTGATAGGTCTTAAGAGATACTATTAATAATGTGAAAGGATGAAAAAATATGAAACATACTAAGATCATAGCAGCAGCTCTTGCAGGCTGCATCGCAGGAACAGCGGTATATGCAGTTGAAAATACTGTAAAACTCGGCAATACAGGTGCCGATACCAATAAATTCGGAGATATCAACGGCGACGGTAAAATAGATGCCGCAGATGCATCCGACATACTCAGATACTATTCGTACCTTTCCACGGTGACAGGTGATGCCATGACTCTCGAGGAGTACCTTGTGTACGGCGACAGCGGCAAACCTCAGCCTGTGACAGTGCAGCCGACGGTATCAAATCAGCAGCCTCAGGGCGGTAAGAATACCCTAATGAACGGCGGTGATACCTTTACTGTTGCGGCATGGAACGGCGACGATGTGCCATTCCTTCTGTCTAACTGGCTTGACGGTGATATGAAGATCACCGCCAATGACGATTTAAAAGGCCTTACGACGCCGAGCGGAGCAAAGGTAAAATTTGTTAATATGGGTACAGCAGGTTCTTACGCTTCAGAAGAATATGACCGGCTGTTCGCTTCGGGCGAGGATCTTGACGTTTATTACTGCGAGGAAAACTGGTCTCGCAAATTTATCGACAACGACGAGAGAACTGCGCCGATCTCGGCACTTGGTATTTCCGACAGCGAGCTTTCCGATATGTACCACTACACTATTGATGTAGGAACAAACAGCGACGGAGTCCTTAAGGGACTTGCTTTCGGTGCTTCACCCGGAGGATTTGCCTACAGAGCAGACCTTGCAGACGAATATCTGGGAGTAAAGACACCTGCAGAGATGCAGGAACTTATAAGTAACTGGGATAAATTCACAGCAACTGCCGAGAAGTTATCAAAGGAACACGGAATAGCACTTGCCGATTCCTGCGGAGGCGTACTGAATGCGTTCTACGATATGCAGACTGTGCCCTATTACTCCAACGGCGAATTCAATGTGGGAACACACATAAAGGATTGCTATGATTACCTGCGACACCTTATTAACTGCGGCGGAGTCGCAGAATACTATCAGTGGACGGATGAGTGGAGACAAATCGGTGCAGAAGGCAAGACTATGGGATATTTCGCTCCTGTATGGGGCGGATACGTTATACTGGACGGAGCTTCGGAAGGTTCGGAGGGATGCTGGGCAATGACGGAAGGTCCTTCGCCTTACATATGGGGCGGCATGTGGACTCTCGTTAATCCTAAGACCGATAACGGCGATGATGCGGCTTCATTTATCAGAAGCTCCTGCATAAACGCTGAGAAGATGAAGAATTATATGAAGAATTCTCCGGCGAATACATATCTTGCTAACAACGTAAGCGTTGTTGAGGAACTTATGGCAAGCGGAGAAGTATCGAAGGAACTCCATTCAAAGGCTTTCGGCACAAGTACCGCTCACATAAAGCCGCTTGATATCAATGCAAAGACTGTGGACAGAAAAGGTCTTGGCAGTATTTATGACGATGAAATGAAGATAGCTATAGCCGGGGAACTGCTCAGCGGTCTCCGTGACGGGAAAAGCTGGGAAAAAATAGAGAAGGAGATACTCTCCTCAGTTGGATGACAACTATCAGAAAGGAACATGTGAAATGCTTAATGATGTAAAAGTAATGATCTGCGGAAAAGAGTACAAGCTCAAGACCTCGGAGTCTCCGACATATGTTTACGCTCTTGCAAGAGCGCTTGAAACAAGGATCAACGAGCTTGTGAATACGGGAAGCGGTTCATCACCTTACAGCGCTTCGATCATGGTGGCACTCAGCCTGCTGGACGACCTTAACAAGTCCAATCAGCGCCTTGATGCTATCCGTAATCAGACAAAGGAGTACGTCAACGAGGCAGGCAAGACTCGTATAGAAAGAGATGCCGCGCAGAAGGAGATAGAGGTACTCAGATCGAAGATAGATCAGCTTGAGAATATGGTCAAGCTGAGAAAACTCAGCGACAGCATCGGATGAGAAAGCCCGAGATACTCGCTCCTGCGGGAAGTCCCGAGACTCTCTCCGCCGCTCTCAGGGCAGGTGCGGATGCAGTCTATGCAGGCGGCAGAAGCTATTCCGCAAGAAGCAGTGCAGTGAATTTCGATGACGATCAGCTCATCGACGCTGTACGTCTTTGCCATAAGTACGGTGCAAAGCTGTATCTTGCAGTGAATACCCTCATTTCCGATACAGAGGCGGAGGGCTTCTGCAATTACATAAAGCTCACTTCATCTATGGGCGTGGACGGCTATATAGTTCAGGACTGGGGCGCTGCGGATATCATACGTCAGGCGGTTCCCGATGCGGTGATACATGCTTCAACGCAGATGTCCGTACATACTGCCGCAGGCTCGGAGCTTCTGAGAGATATGGGATATGTCAGGGTAGTTCCTGCACGTGAACTTGATAAGTCAGCACTGGAAAGGATATGCCGCCTTGATGTTGAGACCGAGGTTTTCGTACACGGTGCACTGTGTATGTCGGTCTCGGGACAGTGCTATATGTCCGCAATGATGGGGGCTCGTTCAGCTAACAGAGGATGCTGCGGACAGGCTTGCAGACTTCCTTTTTCAGCCGCAGGCGACAAGAATAAAGCCGCTCTTTCGCTTAAGGACCTTTCGCTCCTTCCGCGCATAGAGCAGCTTGTGGATACAGGCGTAGATTCCCTGAAAATAGAGGGACGTATGAAGCGTCCCGAATATGTTGCGGCAGCTGTCCACGAACTTGACAATGCCCTTGAAGGTAAACGTCCCGATATGCAGCTCCTGAGAGGTATATTCTCACGAAGCGGCTTTACGGACGGCTATTTCACGGGGGAGCGGCGTGAAATGTTCGGAGTAAGGGAAAAAGAGGATGTTACTGCTGCCAGAACTCTCATACCGAAAATACACGAGCTCTATCGTTTTGAACGTGCCGTGTGGGATGTGGACTTCTCTGTAACTGCCGTAAGCGGCGAGCCGCTGAGGATAAGCGCATCCTGCGGAGATATTTCCGTATCTGCCGTTGGTGACATCCCCGATAAGGCGCAGAATCGTCCGACGGATGCTGTTGCATTTGAAAAGCAGCTTTCAAAGCTCGGGGACACTGTATTCCGCTTCAGAAGCCTTAACGCTGACATCAGCGGAGATATATTCGTCCCTGCTGGCAGACTCAACGAAATGCGCCGTGAACTTGCTGACAAGCTTACGGATGCCGTAATACAGCGGAATACTCCTGTATACAGCATCACGGACTATCGTCCGCATACGGATGAAACACGTCCTACAGGCGTCGGGGGACTGCGTACCTTCTGCCGTACACGGGAACAGGCGCTTGCTGCTGCGGAGCTTTCCGAGTTTGTAATGCTGCCTGAAAAGCTCATAACTCCCGAGCTGATGGACCATATCCCTGCGGATAAGCTCATGGTATCACCTCCGAGGTTCATTACCGATGAGGACAAGCTTGCAAAACGCCTTGAACAGCTCAGCAGTATGGGTATCACCCATATACTTTGTCACACTCCCGACAGCATCGCTCTCGGAAAAAAGGCAGGAATGAAGCTCCACGGCAGCTTCTCCCTGAATGTGCTCAACAGCTACAGCGCAGAACGTCTGAAAAGTCTCGGACTGGAGGATTGTATCGCATCCTTTGAGCTTACAGTGCGGCAGTTAAGAGAGTTTCGCACATCACTTCCCCTCGGAGCTGTGACCTACGGAAGACTTCCGCTGATGCTCACAAGGAACTGTCCCATACAGAACGAGGTGGGTTGCAGTAAATGTACGGGACAGCTTGTCGACCGTACAGGCAGACGTTACCCCGTAGCATGCTCTAAGGAGTATGTAGAGATACTTAACCCCGATGTGCTGTATATGCCCGAAGAACTGGACTTCATGAATTTCAGGGCGGTATGGCTCAGCACAGAGGATAAAGAACAGACAATGGCTGCCCTCAGAGGCGAAAGACCTGAGGGACGTCCCACAAGGGGACTCTACAGCCGCGGACTTCAGGAGGTATTATGAAGCTCATCTTCAAGAAACTGGACGAAAAAGCAGTTATACCGAGCCGTGCAACGAAATGCAGTGCAGGTATGGATATATGTGCCTGTCTCGACGAGCCCGAAGTGCTTATGCCCGGGGATATCAGGATGATACCTACTGGACTTACCGCCGAGACCGATGAAGATGACGTTGCTCTGCTGATATATCCCCGTTCGGGACTTTCAACAAAGTTCGGCATATCCCTTGCCAACTGCGTAGGAGTCGTTGACAGTGATTACCGCGGGGCATGGTTCATACCGCTTATAAATAACGGAAAAGAGCCGTTTACAGTAGAAAACGGGATGCGTATCGCTCAGCTCATCCCCACAAGAGTGCTCTTCCCCGACATAGAAGTGAGTGACAGCCTCACAGAGACAGAAAGAGGCAGCGGAGGCTTCGGCTCTTCGGGAATATAAGGAACAAAACAGCCTTCGGGCAGATAGGAGATATTTATGAAAAAAACACTTTATATGGGATTCCTCGTTATCTCGGGAATCGTTATCGGCGGACTTATCAGCAGCGGTGTTAACGGTGCTGCCGCTCTGAACTGGCTCAGCTACAGCAAGAGATTCTCTTTCGAGCCCGGTACATTCCTTAATCTGGACGTACTCCAGCTGACATTCGGTATAACCTTCACAGTAAGCGTTGCACAGATAATCATGATAGCTCTGTGCCTGTTTGTTTACGTAAAAACGGCTCCGAAGGTCTGCGGCTGATAAAGACATGCTGTCTTTTTCGACAGTTTTTTACATATTTTTACCGCAGCCATTTCCGTATTTTTACAAATTTCGGCTGTGGAAGAATTTCTCACCTAAAAATATTGTCTATATCGGCGATTGGTGATATAATATACATTGGTGCGTTCTGAAAAAATGTTTTCCGCTGTATCCGATGCGGATAGTTCAGCCTGCACCCACCTGATAAAAAAATGATCCGGAACATAAAGAAGTATTAAGGAGCTTGAAATGTTTACTAAAGATATTGGTATCGACCTCGGAACTGCCAACACTCTCGTATATATGCGCGGAAAGGGTATCATTATAAGAGAACCCTCTGTTGTTGCCGTTAATACAAGAACAGATAAAACAAGATATGTTGGTATGGAAGCCAAAGAAGTCATCGGACGTACTCCGGGATCGATAGTTGCTGTCCGTCCGCTCAAGGACGGTGTTATCGCTGATTTCGATATTGCTACGACTATGCTTCAGGAATTTATAAGAAAGGCTCTTAAGGGTACTATATTCACTAAGGCTAATGTAATAATATGTATCCCGTCGGGCGTTACAGCCGTAGAACGCCGTGCCGTAAGAGAGTCTTGCAAGAAGGCAGGAGCAAATAACGTTCTTATCATAGAAGAGCCAATGGCTGCTGCTATCGGTGCGGGACTTCCTACCAACGAGCCTGCAGGAAGCATGATAGTCGATATCGGCGGCGGTACCAGTGAGGTTGCCGTTATTTCTATGGGAGGCATAGTTGCTGCACGTTCTGTAAGATGTGCGGGAGATAAATTCGATGCTTCCATTATCAATTACATCAAGAAGAAGTATAACCTCCTTATCGGAGAGCGTACCGCAGAGAATATCAAGCTTGAGATCGGTTCGGCTTTCCCGAGCGAAAAAGAGGAGTCTATGGAAATAAAGGGAAGAAACCTTCTTAACGGCCTTCCCGAGAATATAACCATCAATTCGGCTGAGATACGTGATGCTCTCGTTGAACCTCTTGCTCAGGTAATAGACGCTATCAAGTCTACTCTTGAGGAAACTCCGCCCGAGCTTTCAGCTGACATAATCGACCACGGCATCACCCTTGCAGGCGGCGGAGCACTTCTCCGCGGTCTCGACCGTCTCATCGGACGTGAAACAGGTATGCCTGTATATATCGCCGAGTATCCTCTCGACTGCGTTGCAGAGGGTACAGGTAAGATACTTGAAAATATAAGCGACTATCAGGACGCTCTCACAGATAACGTCAAGTATTATTAAGGAGGCTTCTGATGCGTGAATTCTTCAAAAGCGCCCGTTTCAAGGTGCTTCTTGGTTTTCTTGCGCTGCTTGTTGGAATAATGATCTATGCCGTTACAAAGGGCGGATATTCGGTATCTGCGGCTTCCTTCGTGAATACCGTTACAAAGCCTTTCAGGATAGCATCGAACAGCGTCAGTATGAAGATCGAGAGTATTGCCGACAAGCTCAGCAATGCTGATAAGTATTACGAGGAAAACCAGAAGCTCAAGGCGCAGATAGGTGAACTCAACAAACAGCTTACAGAGTATGACGACCTTAAGGAGGAAGTCGAGGAACTGCGTAAATTCGTTGTTATCAAGGAGCAGCACCCCGACTATATCATATCTCAGCCTGCTGAGGTACTGGGATATATAGCAAACGATCCTTTCAAGTCGTTCACCATCGACAAGGGCTCGGCTGAGGGTATAGAGCCATTCTGTCCCGTAGTAACTGCCGAGGGACTTGTGGGCATAACGATAGATGTTTCGGAGCATGTATCTACCGTGAGAACGATACTTTCTCCCGACCTTTCGATCGCGGCAGTATCATCCTCTACAAATGCCGATTACGGTATAATCGAGGGAACTGTTGCAACTGCCGAAAACGGCAATACAAAGCTTATCCACCTGGATATGGATAACGAGCTTCGTGTAGGCGACCTTATGGTAACATCGGGCAACAGCGGACTTTTCCCGAAGGGATATGCTATAGGTTCGGTAAAGTCACTTGGATATGAAACCAACGGACTTTCAGCCTGTGCTGAAATAGAGCCGTGTTCGGATATAACACGTCTGGGTTCGGTAGTAGTAATAACCGATTTCAGCGGCAAGAACAACGAATACGGCGAAGAGAATACGGAAAGCGGCGAAAAGGAGGACTCAGATGAGGCTGAAAACATCCCGTGAGCGCAGGATCCTCCACGTCAAGACCTTTTTCCGCTGGCTGATATACTATTTCCTTATCATAGCATCGTTTATACTGATGACCTCGGGTACGTGGCTGAAACCCGTGCTTCTCGTACCGATCGCGCTCTGCATAGCTATGGAGAACGACCTCATGGGTTCGGCTTTTACGGGAGCATTCTGCGGTTTCCTTACGGATATAGCCTGCGGAAGGCTTTTCGGATATAACGCGGTGCTGCTGACGGTGTTCTGCGTCGGCTTTTCGCTTGTATTCGAGCTTTATCTCCGTCAGAGGTTCATTACCTATATTGTAATGACGGCGGCGGTATCATTCCTGCAATGCTGGCTTGATTACAAGTTCTACTATGAGATCTGGGATTACGAGGACGTCGGAAGGATATTCACAGGCGTTACTCTTCATGTATGGGTATATACGGTAATAGCCGCAGTGGTGATATACCTCATCACAAGGCTTATCAATCATTTCCTGATGCCGAAGGTACACCTTACCATTGAGGAAGTGATACAGACGAATTAAGGTACAGGGGGCTTTCCGACGGCTTCGGAGCGTCCCCTGTTATTGGTGTTTTAATGGAGGTATCATATTGAAAAGTGTTTCGGATACTATCAAGTCGATAATAGTGATACTGATGGTCATATCTCTCAGCGTACTGAGCGGAATGAGACTTATGAAGATACAGGTAGTCGGCGGTGAAGACATTGCGGATCCGAGAAAATTCGGTTCGGATGCAGTAACCTTCGAGCGTGAGGTAAGATCCACACGAGGCGAGATAGTTGATTTCAACGGAAATGTAATTATAGCAAATGATACAAGATGTGATATAGTTCTTGAACGCGCATTTTTCCCCGAGGACCTGAAAACAGGCAACGAGATACTGCTGAAGCTCAGTTCTGCACTTGCTGAGCACGGTCATCCCTTCGAGGAAAGCCTTCCCATAACAAAGGAATGGCCATACGTGTTCACAGTCGAGGACGCTTCCGAGGTAGTTGAAAAGCTCAACCTCAACGTTTACGCTACTGCCGAGAACTGTATAGACAAGCTCATATCCGATTACGAGATAAGCGACGAGTATTCTCAGGAGGAGCAGAGGATAATTGCAGGTATGCGTTACGAGATGCTTGCAAAGGACTTTTCCTACAGCAACGACCTTATCCTTGCGAAGGATGTAGACTCGGCAACCGTCATCGATATGAAGGAACTCAGTAACTTCTGCAAGGGTGTTGAGGCAGTAGATGCGGCTGAGCGCTATATCGTCCGCGGAGATATCCTTCCCCACGAGATAGGTACAGTGGGACCTATCTACGCCGAGGAATACGCCGAACTCAAAGAGCAGGGCTATGCTCTCAATGACGAGGTAGGTAAGAGCGGTATCGAACAGGCTATGGAAAAACAGCTCCGTGGTGAAAACGGAACCGAAGAAGTCACCATGCTCAACGGTTCGATAGTTGACATAAAGACCAAGAAGGAAACTGTTCCGGGACAGACAGTCAAGCTTACTGTTGACGGAGCATTCCAGCTTAAGCTTCAGGGCATACTCGATAACTTCATTGCCGAGCGTCCCTACTATAAAGGCTATGCCGCAAACAAGGGCGCACTTGTGGTCCTTGATGCAAAAACAGGTGCAGTAAAGGGAATGGCTACAGCTCCCACATATAACCTCAAGGATTTCGCAGAACACTATGATGAACTTATAAAGCAGGAAAACGCTCCTATGTTCAACCGTTGTACATTCGGACAGTACCTCCCCGGTTCTACATTCAAGACCATTACTGCTACAGCAGGTCTCAATGAGGGCGTAGTAAATGGCGAAACATCATTTGTGTGTCATACCGATTACGAGTTCTATGGCTCATGGTACAAGTGTACGGGATATCACAATGCGATATCCGCAAGACGTGCCATAGAGGTATCCTGTAACGTTTACTTCTATGAGGTATCAAGACTTCTCGGAATCGATAACATCACAAAGTATGCCAAGCTTTATGGACTCGGTTCACATACAGGCATCGAAACAGGCGATGCAGAGGGATTCCTCTGTAATCCCGAGACCTTTGCGGAACGAGGTCAGCCGTGGTACATCGGTTACGTTATCCAGGCAGGTATCGGTAACCAGGACTGCGGATTCTCTCCGCTCCAGCTTGCAAACGTTGCATGTACAATTGCCAACAGAGGCGTAAGATACAAGCCTTATCTTGTGGACAGTCTCTACACCTATGGTTCAAACGAGCTTGTAAGCAAGACCGAGCCTGAGGTTGCAGGACAGATAGACCTTAACTACGATTACGTTTATGACTATATCATCGGCGGTATGATGGATGCCGCAAGAAACGTCCCTGCACCGTATTCGCTCTACGGACTCGGATATGACGTAGCTATAAAGACAGGTACTCCACAGACAGATGCCAACGACCTTAACAAGCAGAACTCGGTATTTATCGGATTTGCACCTGCAAACGATCCCGAAGTTGCATTTGCAGGCGTTATCGAGGGCGGTGAATACTCGAAGTATATGATAAGAAGCATACTTCTTGCTTATCAGGAATGCTACGGTATGAACGGCGTTGCGCCTACAGCGGAGCTTCCCCCCGAGAATCGTCCCAACGAAACAACAACTGCTCAGGCAGGTACAGCAACTACAGCTGCATCCGCAGCACCGCAGACAGATACAGCGACTACAGCGGTAACAACAACAGCACAGTAAAACAAACAGCCTGACACGTTCGGTATGAACTGTCAGGCTGTAATTATTTATGTTTCATGACCTGCTGTCGTAGTCATCGGTGAAGCGGTGAACCACTCCGCCTTCCTTGTATGCGATGACTGTACTTAAGTTTACGTTCTCGACGCTTCGGAAGATATTCTTTTCCACCTGAGGGTTGACCTTCTTCATCTCTGCGATAAGGTTCTTTATTTCAAGACGCTTTGATACGGATCTGCTGTCGGGATCGCAAGTGGTGCATGTATCGGTGAACTTGCAGGCGCACTGTATGAAGTGCAGACCGTTGTAGTCTCTCCAGTGCTTTATCTCATCCTCTCGCACAAGATACAGCGGACGAATAAGCTCCATTCCCTCGAAGTTGGTACTGTGAAGCTTGGGCATCATGGTCTGGACCTGTCCGCCGTAAAGCATACCCATGAGGATAGTTTCTATAACGTCATCGAAATGATGACCGAGTGCTATCTTGTTGCAACCGAGCTCCTTTGCCTTGTTATAGAGGTAGCCTCTTCTCATTCTTGCACAGATATAGCAGGGATTCTTCTCGATATTATAAACCGAATCAAATATATCCGACTCGAAAATCGTTATCGGAATAGACATGGATTCGGCATTTTTTTCGATTATCCGACGGTTTTCGGGACTGTATCCCGGATCCATCACAAGGAATACGACTTCAAAGGGGAACTTGTCATGGCGTTTCAGCTCCTGAAAGAGCTTTGCCATGAGCATAGAGTCCTTTCCGCCTGAGATACAGACTGCGATCCTGTCGTTTGGCTGGACGAGTTCGTATTCGTTTATAGCCTTGGTGAATTTGCACCATATGCTCTTTTTGAACTTCTTGCGGAGTGAGAGCTCTACCTGTTCTGTCAGCTGACGGTTTTCCATTATGTTTCTCAGCCAGTCCACATAACCGCCCTGAAGGTCATAGGCATCGTAGCCCATTTCGCAGAGCTTATCGGCAGTTTCACCGCTTATTATACCGCTTTTGCAGTATATCACGAGCTTCTTGTCACGGGGCAGTTCCTCGGAGAATATGCGCTCCTGAGGGATATTGACAGCGCCGTTGATATGTCCGTATTCAAAAGCGGTCTCATCCCTGATATCTATGATTAAAAAGCTGTCATCGGTATTGTTCAGCTGCTCTGTTGTGATAATATTACTCATTAAAGCACCTCTTTGGCATTTTTGTATCGGTATGACCGCAGTTTGTATCCGGAAGTATTCTGACTCGTTATCCGTATAGTTCAGCGGAAAAGCTTCGCACCGATAGTTTCTCTCAGTGAAACTGCATCTCCGTCATCGCCGACTATAATATGATCCAGTACAGTTATATCGATATGCTTCATTGCCGCAACGATAGATTCTGTAGCACGGATGTCTTCAGGTGAGGGGGTACAGTTGCTCATAGGATGAACATGTGACAGGATGATGGTATCCGAATTGTTTTTTACGGCGAATTCCGCAATAAGACGTTTTGAAAAGGAAACATCAGTGCTGCTGCCTTCAGCTATTTCGGCTGCGGCTATAAGTCTGCGGCGGCGGTTCAGTGCGGCAACTACCAGTTTTTCTCTTCTTATTCCCTTGTAATACGATGCAAAGAACTGCTTCCTCCTTGAATAGGTATCCAGAAGGATGTTTTTGCTGTTGATAGCACAGAATCTGTCTATCTGTGGGATAAGGTTTATAAGTACGGCAGTCTGTATAGAGACATTGCAGTTTTTTGCGAGAAATTCGGGATCGGCATCTGAGGCTGATTTGATATTGCCGTATGTTTCGAGTAACCTGTCGGCTTTTTCTTCGATGCTGCTGTGTTCCGAGTAAGAGAGCAGCAGTATCATTCGTTCCCTTTCGCTCAGACTGTCAAAATCACCTGATTCCAGCCGCTTCCGCAGTGTTTCAACTAATTCTGTACTCATCAGCGCATCTCCCTGAAAGAAAAAGAACCGTTCTGACGGAAAGAGAAGATCTTTTCCCCTTTACATATCATGGTATCGGTCAGATATATACCGATAGGTTCAATAGCATCGGCAATGTTACGAGTGATAAGATAATCCCTTTCGATCGGATAGAAGTCGTCCGACGGGTGATTTATACCGAGGAACATTCTTTCTGAACCGCTTTTAAGCAGCATCAGGGCTATCCTTTTCAGATCAAGCTGATGATTCCTGATCATATCGGGAGTAAATGAGAAGCGTACCTGAGGTCGGATCCCGCTTGTTGTACCTATTATGAGGTACAGTTCGGAGTTATTGCCCTTAAAATAATCAAGGAACCACTGTGAAGCAAGCTCATAGGTCGATAAATGAAGGGCGTCCTTGCCTGAATAACCCGAATCTTTTCTGAGCTCGCCCATCAGCTTAAGAAAACCTGCCGCAGTTTTTCCGATGCCTTTAACTTCGGTAAGCTGTTCGACAGGAGCATCAAGTACATTTTTGAGACTTCCGAAACGATCGGTTAGAAGGTGGGATATCTCGTTGGTATTTATACGCGGCAAAGCATAAAAAAGCAGCAGTTCAAGAAACTCGTGTTCACAGAGGTTTTCTGTGCCGCTTTCGAGATACCGCTGTCTGAGACGTTCGCGGTGACCGCTGTGCAATCCGTTTTCACTCATGTAGGTCACCTGCTTTCCGAATATTAAGGATGAATAACTTCGATCACTATCTATTATACAGCACACCGTATGAATTGTCAAGATATCCATTTATATGAACCAAGGCATTACCGGTCGGGCTGAGAAAAAACAACATGAAGGAAAATAGGATGCGAACAATCGGAGGGCAGGGTGAATTCTCAAAGTGCGAGGACTTTTTTCTTGACATGCCGTTATCAGAATGGTATAATAAATGCGGTCTCAACAACCGTCTTCGGTGAGTTGAGCAGACAGCGATTAACGATCCAAGGACGTATTCAACAACAATAAGGAGAGAACGTATGAAAGATTCAGAAGTTAAAAAGAAGAAAAAATGGCCGAAGGTGCTGCTGACGATAGTTATAATTATTGCAGTTCTTGCGGGATGCATAGGCTTTAACGCTTCAAGGAACATGAAGGTCATGAACAATACCCTTGATGCAGGTATGGAAACCCTATCAGAGTATGCAAAGCTGACACCTGTTGACGCAGGGGAGTATAAACAGATAACCATGTACGGTGCTATGAAGTTTGATGTTTCACAGTATGATATAGAGGATATCGGAAATCTTTCCGTAATGAAGGTCAATATGGGATTTATGCAGATGGTATCCTATATCATAACACCTTTCAAAAAGGATATGCCCATGCTTTCAATGGACTTCATGTACATGTTCGGAAACCGCAAGGCATATGCGGAATTCTATGATCTTACACCTGATAAAACATCTCCCGAATATACGGCAGTTCTCGAATCTATAAAAAAATTTGAGGAAAGCTGCAATGACCTCGAGGATCTAACAACAGAAC
The DNA here is from genome assembly GCA_900119535.1 of Ruminococcus sp. XPD3002. Taxonomy (GTDB): domain Bacteria; phylum Bacillota; class Clostridia; order Oscillospirales; family Ruminococcaceae; genus Ruminococcus; species Ruminococcus flavefaciens_H. The sequence continues at coordinate 50,436 of FPJT01000018.1, read as the reverse complement.
CTGCATGGTATGACGAATACCTGACAGTTGTTCTTCACAAGGCTGCAAAGCGTGACAAGGACGAGAGAGTTGACAAGATGTTCTGCGATGCTATACGCTGTTATATGGAGACTGCCAAGGACCTTCCTCTTCTTTCCGACGAGGAAAAAGCTGCCAAGCTTGCTATAACTCAGGAATACTGTGATAACCTTGTAGAAAAAGGCGGAGTTTCCACAGACGTGTTCAAAAAAGCACTCGGAAGCGAAACAACAAAGGATTTCTTTGACAAGGTATTATTCGGTACAGCGCTTTATTGAAAACTGAAATAAAAACATAACGATCGTGGGGACCTCTTTAAGAAAGGTCCCCACGATCATTTATAAAGAAAGTGTGTGCAGGCAAGTTACGCGGAAGGCGTTTCCTGCTATTGAGTTATTCATCATTACCGTCATCAACGTACTCGAGGATGTCTCCCGGCTGACAGTTCAGGGTTTTGCAGATAGCGCACAGAGTGGTGAAACGTATAGCGCTTACCTTTCCCGTTTTCAGTTTTGAGAGGTTAACGTTGCTTACGCCGACATGCTCGCTTAGTTCGTTGAGGCTCATTTTTCTGTCCGCCATAACGCGGTCAAGTCTTAATACTATCGACATTTTTTACCTCCTTACAGTGTTTCATCGGATTCCTTCTGAAGCTGTGCGCCGTAATCAAAGGTGTAAGCGAGTATGCGGAAAAGTCCATAACAAAGTACTATATATACAGGGAAACTGAGATCAAAAGTACGCTCTGTTTCGGGGCAGAAAACTATATTGAGTACGACTAATATAATATATACAAGTGCGCCGGCGAGAAGTGCTTTTGATGCGCCTTTGAGTTTATCGGCTGCATCGAATGTGAAAGGTGTTCTTTCCTGTGAAAGCCTTTTGAAGAACTGACACATAAAGTTGAATACTATCCATAGTGTAAGGGCAACGGTACCGCTTAAGAGTGAACTGAATATACCTTCGATGTTGTGTGATACAGCCTCTCCGATCACGGATACACCTGACAAAACTGTTATTATGACAGCGATCACTTTTACGATAGTGCCCATAGTCTTGTATTCTTTGCAGGTCTTTACAAATTCTTTTTCTGAAATAGCTTTACGTTCTGTGTTCATGATAATACCTCCTGAAATTTATCGGATCAAAGTGTTTCATCGGATTCCTTCTGAAGCTGTGCGCCGTAGCTGAATACGAATATGAAGAGTATGATTATGAGTATAGCAAGTACAGAGAGAAGGCCGACACCGTTAGTGAAGAGACATGCAACGCCGAATGGGATAAGTGAGAAAGCGAAGTGCTTCATAGCCTTGATAACTTCCTCATGGAAAGGTGAATCGCACTTAGAGAGAGCCTTTGTGAGCTTCTTGCCGAAGAAAGCAGGGATGAGAAGAAGAGCGCACATAAGAGCAAGAATGAAGAAGCTTGAACCAACGGACGCTTTGAAGAGAGCACCGTTTATCTGGTTGATCTCGCCGTTTATAGTGTAAGCGTAACCGTTATCTGTCTTTTCTACCTTTTCTACCTTATAGCCCATGTCAAAGCCTGCATTTTTGATATCGATGTTTTCTTCGGGGATATTAACTAACTCTGAGTCGCCTGAATCGAACATGCTCTTTGCAAAGCTTCCGAAATTGCTTTCGTCAACGGTTATAACGGATGAAAAGTTTCCTTTGATATCGAGTGCGTTATCGGGGAGCGAAAGGAATGTGACGCCTGCAAGCAGAGAGCCTACGATTCCGGCGATAAGTCCTATGATAACGAGGATGTCGATAACGAATGCAACTGTACCTAATGTGTTGATCTTTTTTACTGTTGGGTTTTTCATAATAATTCTCCTTTATAAATGGTCGTGGTGTTTTATTCTTTTCAGATCTGATCGGCGGGAACGTTTTTGTTCCCTTCGGTGATTCTATAATACCACGTCCTATTACGTTTGTCAATAGAAATTTATCGTTTTACGATAATTATTGTATGTTTGCATATAAAAGATTATCGTTTTGATGCTGTCTGTTGTGCAAAATCAACGATAATTATTTATCGATAAACATTAAAAACTTATCGTTTCTGAAAATGCGTATATTTTACGGAGTTCTGTCAACACTATTTTCGGAGGTGTTATACATGAAGAAAAATCTGTTTTCAGATAAACACAAGGGCTCTAAAGGATTTTACGCCGCACTGGGCATCAGTGCAGTAATGATAGGAGCTTCATGTTATTACGCATACGATCAGGGCGAAAAGCTCTCACAGGACTTTCTTTCGCAGAATATCATAACCGAGGAAAATGAAGCAGTAAACAGACGTGTAACAGGTCTGCCAAAGGCTACTCTGCCTCCTGTAAGGCACACTACAGCAGTCACCACAGTCTATCCTACGCTGACAGCAGGTATCGCTGCACCGCCGCCTTCAGCGACTGTCCCTGCGGCGGCAATAGAAGTTATTCCCCAGCGTCAGGTTGCGGAGGAAGCAGCTGCAGTCACTCCGCCCGAGCTGAATGGTATGGTCACACGCATGGAGAACGTAAAAGCTCCGCTTTCGGACATGAGCGGAGTAATAAACGGATTCAGCGGAAGCGAACTTGTGAAAAACGAGACCACAGGTTCGTGGCAGACTCATAACGGAGTTGACCTCTCGGCAGATGTCGGCAGCGAGGTCTATGCAGTTTCCAATGGATGCGTTACCGCAGTAGATAACGATCCGCTCTGGGGAGTTACAGTAGTAATAGACCACAATAATGGCTTTATAACAAGGTATTGCAGTCTTGCGGATGACCTTTCCGTGCAGAAAGGGGATATGGTCACCAGCGGCGACCTTCTCGGAGTTATCGGAAATACAGCGGATATAGAAAGCTCTGAACCTTCGCATCTTCATTTCGAGGTAATGCATAACGGCAGATACGTTGATCCTGTCGATGCTGTGGGAGAACGTTGAAACAGGAGGGGACGGATAAAGAACGTCCCCCGTACATAATCAGCCTGTAAAACGAGTTCGTCCGCTGAGTGAAGGCGTTGTACAAATTGGGTATTGAAAAATAATTAAAGGTGTGCTATAATAAATGTTGTACTTAATTCGTATACTGTTTTTCAGTATTCATGACGGTATACCAAAATAAACTATTGGAGGTCACACCAAATGGGCATGTTCGACAAGCTTATCGCCAATCTTAAGGCAAGCAAAAAGACTATCGTTTTCACAGAAGGCAGCGACGCAAGAATCCTTTCAGCTACTGACAGACTCCTTAAGGAGGATCTTATGGGAGTTATCCTCTGCGGTAATCCCGATGAAGTAAAGGCAGCTGCTGCAAAGGGCGGTTTCTCTATAGACGGAGCAGAGATAGTTGATCCTGCATCATATCCCGAAATGGATTCACTCGTAGCTCAGATGTTCGAGCTCAGAAAGGGCAAGATGACTGAGGATGAGTGCCGTGCTGCACTTGCTAAATCAAACTACTTCGGCACAATGCTCGTAAAGGCAGGAAAGGCAGACGCTCTTCTCGGCGGTGCTACATATTCAACTGCTGATACAGTAAGACCTGCACTTCAGATAATCAAGACAAAGAAGGGTTCTAACCTTGTAAGCTCATCCTTCATCCTCTTCAGAGAGAAGGACGGCAAGGAAGAAAAGATAGCTATGGGCGACTGTGCTATCAACCTCAGTTATGAGGATACAGTTGACAAGGAGGGCAATGTTGTTCTCACAGGTGCAAGAAAGCTTGCAGAGGTTGCTGTTGAGACTGCAAAGACAGCTGCTTTCTTCGGCATCGATCCTAAGGTAGCAGTTCTCAGCTTCTCAACATACGGCTCAGGCAAGGGCGGCACAGTACAGCTCAGCCACGATGCTGTTATCGAGGCAAGAAACATCGATCCTGATCTCGTTATCGACGGCGAGTTCCAGTTCGACGCAGCTGTTTCCGCAGAAGTTGCAAAGACAAAGTGTCCTGATTCAAAGGTTGCAGGACAGGCTAATACATTCATCTTCCCACTTATCGAGGCTGGTAACATCGGCTACAAGATAGCTCAGAGACTTGGCGGATACGAGGCATACGGTCCTATCCTTCAGGGACTCAACGCTCCTATCAACGACCTTTCAAGAGGATGCAACGCTGACGAAGTTTACAAAATGGCTATCATCACAGCAGGCATGGCTTGATAAATGCGTAATTAATGATATAAAAATCGGGACTGCTTTGCGGCAGTCCCATTTTTAGTTTATTGAATGTTTTCCTCGTAATTATCGTTTTCAGGTATGCCGTAGAACTCTTCATCAACCTTGCTTATGCGCCAGCCGTCCGCTGTATTTGTGATAGTAAACTTTGTTTTAAAAGGATGATCGGGATCAATATCTAAATCTATGATGCTTCGTGTTGTAATTATATTGCCGTTTTCATCAAATTCGCCCTTTACTTCATCATCAAGCCATTTATACAGTTTATCGCCTATATCACAAGTCTTTGTATTGACGTAATACCCTTCATCTGTAGTATAGATAAAAGTGCTGTAATCAATATCCTCTTCTTTTGCGCAGGCACAAGCATCAAGGACTGTTTTTCCAAGTTCTGCATCACAGATCTCGTAACAGTATTTTTCCAGATCCTCCCATGTTGGGTATCTTGGATCGGTAACACGATAAAAGTCTCTCGTGAATTCATCTTCACCGTCAGATGTGGTAATTGTTTTAGTAACAATCGATGAACGGTCAACTTCAAGAGTTCTTCCGAGAATATCAAATAGACACTCCATCCAGGCATCTGTAAGTTCTTTTGCAATAGCATCTGCATCAACTTCCTCTGCTTCGGTGGATTCCTCTGTAACTTCTTCTGCTTCTGTAGTCTCGGGAACGATCTCCTCTACCTCAGTTGAGGGAACATTGGCGTTACGGCTTATAAATGCCATACTTCCGCCTATTCCGCCAACAAGTAGTACGGCAGCAGCGGCAATGCTTGCACTCTTGTACCATTTTGGTCTGCGGTATTTTTCAACTCCCGATACATCGTTAAGTTTATCACCGAACACATCATTCATATCATACTTTCTTTTACTCATAGCATATAACCTCTCTTTCCGGTCGTCTTTCAGGACGGGATATTTCTCAGAGAGTCTGTATGCTGTATTATTATCGATATCATTGAAAAGATCATCAAATCTCATGTATATCCCTCCTCTGTTATACCTGCCTCACTCAGCAGCTTTTTAAGCTTTTTCCGCGATCTGCTCAGCCTTTTCAGTACGGCAGTATCGCTCATTTTTAAGATCGAAGCGATTTGTCTGGTTTTCATACCGTAATAATAGAAGTAAACGATGATAGCAGAGTCTGGCTCTCCGAGACTGTTGATGATGTTGAGCACTGTTTCGTTGAGAAGTGATCTCTCCGCAGATTCTTCAACACTGTTATCGGAAGCAATCTCACCGAAGCTGTCGGAATCAATGGAGACTGTTGTATCACTTTTCGGGGAAAGCCGCCTGAAGCAGCTTATTGCAGTACGTTTTGCTATAGTGCCGACTATTCCTCTGAGGTCTCCTTCCACGTCCTTGCAGCGGTCAAGATAGCGGAATGCCGCCGCAAAGGTATCGCTGAGACATTCTTCCATGTCCTCTTTTGTACCGCAGTTTTTCAGCTTGTTGGCGCATATAGCGTAAACATATCCGCAGTATTCATCAAACAGCATCCGCCTCCCTTCTTCGGGAGACTCCGCCATTATCTTTCTTAACTCTTTGTCTGTCACCGTTTCACCCCTTTGAATGCATTCATATATTACACTCGCTTTACGCTGCTTTTTCCTGACATAAAAAACGGTCCAGAAATTCTGAACCGTAAAAATGCATTGATGACAGTACCGTAAGCGAAAGCAGACGGACAGTTTCGTACATAGTGAGCGAGACACGAGCATTATAATTTGAGCCCGACGGTAAAACTGTCGGGCGTTTCTGTGTTATCTGTACTAAATAGATGACAGTGCCATAAGCGATGTACAACTATCATTCCCGATAACGGTAAGCGAGCTTTGCGAGCGACAACGTGGTCGCGGGCACAGACTCTGTGCTGGTACGCCTGACTGGAATCGAACCAGCGCACGCGGCGTCGGAGGCCGCTGCTCTATCCCCTGAGCTACAGGCGCATATATGTAAGTATAGTCTACCATATAATTATATCAAAAACCCTTGTAATTTGCAATAGTTTATGTTATAATTAATAGAAGAATTTCTTTTCACACCCTTACAGAGGTTTTAGCGATAATTACTGAGACAGCGTAGATATTGCTGACATTAACAAGTCGAAAAAAACATTATACTGGAGGTGACATTTTGGAGGAATACATTTACCTGATCGTCGCTCAGACAGGCACAAGACCTGCAAGGTTCTTCCGCTTTATAACCAAGAAGCCCTATAACCATGTTTCACTATCAGGCGATGTAAGTCTTTCTGAAATGTACAGTTTCTGCCGTACATATCAGCCTTTTCCGCTTCCTGCAACATTCAATAAGGAAATAGTCGGCAAAGGCACTCTCGGTAAATACGATTTTATACCATGCGAGATATACAGGATATCGGTTACCGGAGAACAGAAAAAGGAATACGACCGCATCATACGCCATTTTTCAGATAACAGGAATATCTATTCATATAATGTCCTCGGACTTCTTGCAGTTTACCTGAATATCGAGTGGAACCGCAAGAAAAGTTTCGTCTGTTCGCAGTTTGTGGCATACACTATGGATAAGATAGGCATACCGCTTGAAAAGCCCTTCTGCCTTTATAAACCCGATGATTTCCGAAAGTTTCCGGGAGCTACACTTGTATATTCGGGCGAGCTGAACAGCTTTTACGATGATATGCATGCTTTATACAGATATCCCGACCGTTCAGGCTCTAAGGTCTGAGTATAAGAGTATACCCGAACGTATCTCATCAGGGAGAAGAAGGTAAGCCGTAAGATAAGAATGGCTTTCCGTTGATATGTGTGGATAATTTAATTCCAACCTGCTGCCGAGGACTTCAAAGGTCATATTTCCCTTATCGGAAGAGAAATATGCAGGGGTTATCTTCTCGGATGACAGCCTGTTGTGGGAATTAGTACATGAATCGATAAACATTTTACATCCGACGGTCAGCACAAGGTAGACTATGATCAACCTGGCTGCCGTTTTTTTCTTCCTTGTCATTATTTCTCCTTTATAGATAAAAGCAGTTCAGCCAGTGAACGTCCCACAAGCTGTCCCGCATACTGTACCTGATCGAGGGTATTGCAGTGGGAACCTACTTCGATGAGAAGGCTGCCTGTGGTAAGATCCTGATTATAGTGGCGGTAATCGAAGAGTATGGGACGGGTGAGTCCCGGGTGGTCGCTTTCCATTTTCTGCTGGAGGCTGCATGCAAAGTGGAAATTCTTCATATACTCGGGCATACCGAGAGTACCGTCATCGCAGCCCGATATTATCATGACCTGAGCCGCTTCTCTGCCGTCAGCTTCTATATACGGCTGATAGGAGATACCCTCGCCTGCAACAGCATCACGGTGTATATCAAGTGCGACTTTTATATCGGGGTACTGTTCAAGTATGGGTACAATAGTTTCCCTGCTTCTTGCATATGAACCGTTATACGAGGGATAATCGTGGATGGTCCTTATGTGTATAACGCCTATGCCCTGTGCTTCGAGTTCTGCCTGTATTGCATCTCCGACCATTACTACGTTTTTAGTGGGATCGGTGGTTCTGTAGTTGAATCCTGCATCGTACTCATCACGGACGAAAGGTTCAAAGCTTTCAGTGGTGTGAGTATGATATATAAGAACCTGAGGTTCATCCGTATCCTTAATGGTGAAATTCGGCAGGCATCTGCTTTCGTTCAGCAGAGTTTCATTCGGGATATCGGTCTTGTTGTTCACCTGTCCGCATTTTTCAAGGTCGAAGTAAGTATTTCCGCTGTATATCCCATAGGTAGTGCGTATAATGCTTCCGCCGCCGCCCCATTCGGTCGGGTAGGGCTTTTCACCTGCATTTTCCGCAGTCATATCCAGCGGACTTATCAGGTCTGTATCTGTTTTATCGTCGGCTGTTTCGGGAGTTACTCCATAGCCTTCCGACAGTATAAGTCCCTCGTTGAGGACACTTTTTATTCCGCTGTCTGATACGTTGTATTCAGCCTGACTGAAGCTTACAGGTTCGGCGTCTGCCTTGACTGACCTGTTGTGCAGTCCCGGCAGTACCCATGCGGCTATGACGGGCGTAATTACCAGTGCCGCAGACCTGAGTAAAGCAGACGATACACTTTTCTTTTTATGAGTCATATCCTCACCTCTTCATTAATGTCTGCTCGAAAATAATTGCAGACACATTTATTATATCCTTCTGTTCAAATATATTCTCAGTTCAGAGGAATTATTTCTGCAAAGAAAGATATATCCTGTTTTTTTCTGTCATATATTGAGTACAGAAAAACTACTTCTGTAATGAGGTGATGATATGTACAGATGCTGCAATATAAAGTATTTTTGCAGATTGCTCGTGCTGGATGCGGTGATTTTTACCGTATTTGCAGCAGCATTTGCAGTCGGCAGGATAATGATAAGGGTAGCAGCAGGTGAAAGGGACGAAATGTCCATACGTCTTCCTGTGATAATGTATCACAGCGTGTGCGATAAACCGCCTTCGGAGTATGTGTTGACGCCGCAGCAGCTTGAAGATGATCTGAGATACCTGCGTGAAAACGGATATACTGCGGTATCTGCACAGCAGCTTGTGGACTATACACGGGGCAGGGGAGAACTGCCTGAAAAGTCGGTCATGATAACCCTTGATGACGGTTTTTACAATAACCTTTCGGAGGTGCTTCCGCTTCTGGAGAAATATGATATGCGTGCAGTTGTATCTGTGGTGGGCAGCTATACCGACAAGGACGCTCCCCTTGATCCACATATACCTGTATACTCCTATCTGACTTGGGAGGATGTAAACGAGCTTATCTCATCGGGCAGAGTAGAGATAGGCAGCCATACCTATGATATGCACGGACTCGGCAGCAGTCGGAGAGGCTGTTCAATAGCTGACGGAGAGTCCGAGGAGGACTACCGCAGAGCACTGAATAGTGATCTGTCTCAGCTTCAGCACGAGATGTATGCACATACGGGATGCGTACCCTTTGTATTTGCTTACCCGTTCGGAGCGGTAAGCCGTGAAAGTCTGCCTGTCATAAGGGAAAACGGTTTCCTTATGACACTGACCTGCCGCGAGAAAGCCAATACGATAACCCGTGATCCGCAGTGCCTTTTCGGCATAGGACGTTTCAACCGCAGCGGAATGTATACTACCGCTGAATATATGCGAATGATCTTTGAGGAAGAATGATATGAAAAACGAAAGACGCAAAAATCTGAAAGCGGCGATACTTCCGCCTGTACTGATGCCGCTGCTTTATATGGTGTTCAGGGCGTATAAGAGCTATTATCAACGCTATGTGCTGTTCTGCGAGATACGCACTTTTACAGGTATATACTGTCCAGGATGCGGAGGAACTCACTGTATCACTGCGCTTTCTAATGGCGATATCCTTTCGGCACTGCACTATAATGCAGCCCTCTGTCTTGGGATAGTGATATTCCTTTTGTGGTGGATAGAGAACGTGGCTGCGGTTTTCGGCAAGAAAATAAAACTGATCCCCGATAACCGCATATTTCCATACGCCGTAACGGGGATCATAATTGCTTATTTAGTTCTCAGGAACATCATTCCTGCATTAGCACCGTTGTGATGCTTTATGCGAACAATGGTACGAGTTCTGTAGACTCTTCCTCAGTATAAGTGAAGCTTGTCTGTGAAGCTTGCTGATTTGCGCTCTGCTTTACAGTATCGATAAGGTAAGCATAGAAGCTGTCGAAGTCATCAACACCCTCAACGCCGCTGTTAGCCCAGATATCATCATACTTAGGATCTTTGTACTTCTGGAATTCCTCAGGAACTTCGTGAGTTGCCTCATAGTCATCGATATAGAACTGTGCGTTGCTTGTGAACATCTTCATATCCTGGATGGGCTCACGGAAAACAACTGCAACTGTTCCATAGATTATAGCAGCGATAAGACCGATGATTATAGCTGCTATAGCAAGGCCTTTAGCTCCGCGGTGAGTAGCAATAGAGATTATTGCAAGGATGAGTACGATAGGTACAAGGATGATACTTGCTGATGTGAAGCAGCAGATAAGGTTGATAAGGCTGATAATGAAGGCTGTTATAGCCAGGCCCTTTTTCTCAGCATTTGGATTGTCCAATGCTGAATCGTAAGTTTTTGCGCTCATGTTTAAACTTCTCCTTTAAAATAAAAATAATATATAGATCATCCGCGGTATGCGGCGGATCGCATGGAAATTGATTTATGCCAATGCAATTGACATTATTACGCGAAAAATAAAAACTACGATGACGATTACTATTCCGATAACTTTATAGGTTTTCATTTTTTCTTTTGTAAAAGGACCGTCGGGCTTGTCTGAAAGGTCATTGATACCGGTTATCATCTCTATAATCCCTGAGACGAAAAAAAGCATTACAAAAGCGATAAAAGGATCGATCAGGACAAACAGGATCCAGATCGAAGCAATTACAATAAAGACAACCCCCAGATCCTTTTTTCGTTCCTCATAGGAAGGTTTACGTCTTTCATCTTCGGAAAAAGGTGTGTAGATATCAGTTAACGGAGAATGTCCCGTTGCCTTTTTTTCATACATCATCGCAGCGACCTTTGCCATTGCCTCTTTTTCCTTAGGGGTATTCGTCACTGTGTTTTCGGGAAGGTTTCCGTTTTCAAGACCTATCTCGCTTACCTTCATGCCGAGGTCGGCATCAGCGCTTTCGCCGTCGGGGTAGAACGATTCCTGCGGAGCAGGCGGACTTCCTGACGGATAGTCGGAATAGGATGATAACCCGGGCTTTTTTACGCTCTTCTCGGACTCATGGTGATCATCCTCTTCGCAGAGATGACCGCCTTCGCTTTCTTTAGCGAGTTTGCGTTCAAGATGAGCACTTTTTCGCTCCGAAAAGACATCATCGTATCTATTATACCTTTCTTTAAATGATTTGTCAAGTACATCATGTTCATGTCCGTCTTCACAAAGATGATCGTCGGAACCGCTGCCTGTGTAGTCCTCGTCGCCGAAGTAGCCTTCTTCACCGAATTTTCGGGTTTCATCTACCGAATCGACGTCCATTTCGTCCACAAAAGTGTCATCCATCTCATCGATGATATTTTTTTTCTTTCCAAACATGACAACATGCTCCTTTTACGTTCAGTCCTTTTCGCCTGAGCCGAAAAAGACGTTTGCGGCCAATTTGGCAGGAGCTGCGGTCTCGGAATCCCTGATCTTTTCAGGGGTATGTTCAACAAGCTTCCTTACAGCAGGTGAAACCTTCTTTTTTATCCCCAGTTTGCCTGATATCACTGCAAGAGCTATGATCTCTGCGGTGACCGAGAAGGAAAGCATTACAGCTATCCTTTTTATTAAAGTATTTTTTTCATTACCCATATAGATCCCTCTTTTCATGTCAGAACGGCGCTTCCCATGTCCAGCTGCGTATCTCCAGCTCGTCCAGATTGTATGGAGTTTTCTGGTATACACAGTAGTTGAGCCAGTTCGAGAACATAAGGTTAGCGGCGCATCTCCATGAGAAAACGGGAGTTTTCTCAGGATCGTCATCGGGGAAATAGTTATACGGTATCTGTATATCTATACCCTTGGCAACATCGCGGAAATACTCCGAAGCAATGGTATCGCGCTCATATTCCGAATGGCCTGTTATGAAATACTGCCGTCCGTTTTTGTTTGCGACTATGTGAACTCCCGAAAGCTCTGATGAAGTGAGTATCTCCAGCTGGTCCACTTTCTCGATATCCTCTCTGCGGACCTCTGTATTCCTTGAATGAGGCACGTTGAATATATCATCGAAGCCTCTCAGGAGCTGACAGTTCTCTACCTCTGCGTGGTGTGGGAATATACCGAACATCTTCTGCGGCAGGGTGTACTTCGGTATGCCGAAGTGGTAGTAAAGACCTGCCTGAGCAGCCCAGCAGATATAAATGGTCGAGAATACATGGGTTTTGGACCACTCGAATATCTGAGTTATCTCGTTCCAGTAATCCACCTGTTCGTATTCAAGAAGCTCTACGGGAGCGCCTGTCACTATCATTCCGTCGTATCGTTTGTCCTTTATCTCATCGAATGTCTTATAGAAAGACTCCAGATGATGATGTGAGGTGTTTCTTGAAACATGAGAAGCCATCTGAAGCAGTTCGATATCCACCTGAAGGGGAGTATTACTGAGAAGGCGCATTAGCTGGCTTTCTGTTTCTATTTTCTTTGGCATTATGTTGAGTATTATGACCTTAAGGGGACGGATATCCTGATGCTCCGCGCGCTCCTTGGACATAACGAATATATTTTCTTCTCCAAGCGTTTTGAATGCCGGTAGCTCGGATGAAATTCTGATTGGCATTTCAAATCGCTCCTTTCTTAGTTAAATTGCTATTTTTTACCGCAGGACTCACAGCCGTTCATGAAGCTGTCGAGGTTCTCGCAGAGCTTACTGTCTCCCTGAAGGAAGCGGAGTCTGCGGAGCGGTGTATATTTTTCCTCATCGGGAAGCTGAAAAAGCATATTTTCGATGCCTTTCAGCGCACTTTTGAACATTACCGACCTTACAAGTCCGTCACAGAGCATAAGGTCGCCGCCGTCGTCATAGTCATGAACTGTTGTCTGTTCCTTGCCGTAGGAATAGGCGATAAAGCCTATTGGACGTCCGCTGTCGAGAGCTTCGGTTATATGCAGCTCCTCCGCGGCGGAATTCAGATGCTCGTATCCGACTGTATCGAATCTTTCCTGTATTTCAAGCATATCATTTAGCCTTTCCTATTGCAGTACGGAGAGCTCGCAGCTCCTCGGCAGTCAGCTCACGCCATGCGCCCGGTTTCAGCATACCCAGCTTGACAGGTCCCACACTTATGCGGCGGAGTCTTGCAACTTCAAGTCCCACAGCCTCGCACATTCGTCTTATCTGACGGTTTCTGCCTTCCTTTATGGTCATGAGAAGAACTACACGTCCCTGCTGTTTTTCCTTTACGATAACAGTTGCGGGAAGAGTCATTTTGCCGTCTATATCAACGCCTTCCGAGAGCTTTACAAGCTGCTCGTCGGTTATATCGGGACGTACCGTAACGCGGTAGGTCTTGGTTATATGTCTGCTTGGGTGCATTATGCTGTTGGCGAATTCGCCGTCGTTGGTAAAGAGGAGAAGTCCCTCGGAGTTCCTGTCAAGGCGTCCCACAGGGTAAACACGTTCCTCAACGTCCTCAAGAAGGTCCATAACGCAGCGTCTGTCCAGTTCGTCTGAAACAGTGGTCACGTATCCTCTCGGCTTGTTCAGCATAATGTATACGAAGTTCTTTTTTCGCGGCATATAGAGCCTTTCACCGTCAATAGTGATAAGGTCCTTGAATCCGCACTTGTCACCCAGCTTTACGGGATGACCGTTGAGTTTGACTCTGCCTTTAGAGATAAGCTCCTCTGCTTTTCTTCTTGAACAGTAACCGCTGTCTGCGATCATTTTCTGTATCCTGATCTTTTCCACGTTTATCCTCTTTCTATGTCAGTCTTAAAGACCGAGTATTTTCTTAAGTTTATCAATTATTCCCTGTTTTTCGGGTAATACTGCCGCAGGAGCATCCTCGGCGGCATACAGGGGGATGCGTTTTAGTTCTCTTCCGCTGAGAGAAACGCTGAGCTGAGCCACGTTTTCGCCCTCTGATACGGGAGCGTATACAAATGGCGCTGACAGCACCTGATAGCTGAGATCATCGCTTTCCGCACCTGCCGACGTAAAGTTGATATCCTCCTCTGCTTTAAGGGAAAGCCTTTCCTTTTCACCGCCTGCAAGTGGGATTTCAAGCACCTCGGGAGGTACAGCACGTATAGTTTCCACCTGACCGAAGCCGTAGTCGAAAAGTGCCATATGGTCATTCCAGTCGTTGGGATCGTTGAGAGTCACGCAGATAAGGCGTTTTCCCTCACGCTCGCAGGCTGAGACGAGACAGCGTCCCGCTTCGTCGGTAAAGCCTGTTTTGACTCCGTAAGTGCCGCTGTAAAGACTCAGCAGTTTATTGGTGTTTTTCAGCCACCGCTTATATGGCGGTGCGCCGAATTCGGTCTGTATAGTCTCACTTGAACATATACTGCGGAAGGTATCGTTTTTCAGCGCTTCTGCCGCAAGCACAGCCATATCGCAGGCTGACGAACCGTGTCCCTCGCCTTCAAGGCCCGAGGGAGTAACGAACCATGTATGGGAAAGCCCCATTTCACGGGCACGGTCGTTCATCATTTCGGCGAATCGCTCCGTACTTCCTGCTATCCTGACAGCAGCGGCATTTGCGGCATCGTTGCCCGAAGGCAGGAGCATCCCGCAGCACAGGGCGTACTTTGTTACGGTATCGCCCTCACGGAGTCCCATAGACGAGCCCTCTACGTGTATAGCCTTGCTGTCAACAGTGAACGGTTCATCAAGTCCGCCGCTTTCGATGCAGAGAAGTGCGGACATTATTTTTGTGGTGCTTGCCATGGGGAGCTTCTGACTGCCGTTCTTCTCCCAGACCACCTCGCAGGTGTCCGCAGAGATTACAGCTGCCGCTTTTGCCGAAACATCGGGAGGTTCAACAGCGTGAACGGACGTACATTCAACAGCTGAGAAGCAAAGCACCGCCGACAGGAAAAAATGACATATCTTCATATATTACCTCCGAACATAATCTGTTGTTACAGAGTATGCCGCAGCCTGTCGGTATATTACATGTCAGTCGTTAAGGACTACAGCGCCGTCCCCGGTATCTTCTGCGGAAGTATCAGCTCCGCCCTTTCTGCCTGCAACGAAGCTCTGCACCTTGTCTATTATATTAGGTACGTTGTTGAGGATATTGCTGATAGGATCGTTCGAGCCCTCCATAGGCACCATTCTTGCGGTACCGTCGGGGGATATAACGAGGAATCCCTCAGGCTTTATTGAAACTCCTGCACCTGCACCGCCTCCGAAGAGGTCCTTGTCGTACTTTGAAGGCAGGTCCGAACCGCCTGAAGCAAAGCCGTAGCTCACCTTTGAAACAGGTATGATAGTAGTGCCGTCATCAAGCTTCATGGGGTTGCCGATAATTGCGTTTACGTCTGCCATTTCCTTGACTTTTTCCATAGAAATGCCAAGAAGTTCGCTGACCTGATTTTTCTTTGTTTCCATAATGTATACCTCATTTCTGCCTTGCGGCGGTTCTTTTTCTTCTGAATGACTGTAACAGTCCGGGTAAGAAATATCTGAATATATATGTTATCAGGAACCAAACTCCTGCGATAACCAGTGTTCCAAGGCGGAAGCTGACCTTTGCGGCGGCATCCCAGCGGCTTTTTTCGAGTCCGAATCCAGCGTTCACGTCGATAGTCTGAAGCCTTACGGTGAAAAGAGTGCTCATAAAGCCCAGCAGATTGTAGACCAGACCGCTGATCTGACCGTAGTTCAGAGCGCATTTGTAAGCGTCCTCGTTAGCTATAATGAAATCGATATAGAGGTCGTAGAACCTGAAACCCTTGAATATCTTCAGAAGGGGACGGTCAGCGGCCCTCCAGAGATCAAGTAGCATCTCGACCTTTTCGCCGAGAGTTTTAGGCTCTTTGACCTTTTTTTTCTTTTTCTTCTTCGACTTTTTCTTTTTGGGAGTTGAGTCTTCATCGGGGACTGTTTCTGCCGCTTCACTTTCAGTCTCTGCGGCTGTATTCTCCTCTGCCGTATCGCTTACGGGGACGTTATCGGCGGACACGGTATCCTGTACGGCATCCGTTTTATCGTCCGTATCGGGAGAGTCGTCATATTCGGGAAGCTCTTCCCAGTCCTCATCATCGTCGCCGCTGTCATTTCCGCGGCGCTTTTTGAGCCAGCCCATTATGCCTCCGCCTTCGGAATCCATAACGGGTATCACCGAGAATTTCACCTTGTAGCGGAACTTCTCGTCTATAAAGCTTGCCTCTGCCTTTACGGGCAGAATGAAAAGGAGCAGAACTATGCCGAGCACGGCAAGAAGTATATAAAGCAGTATTTTCAGAACTATCATCCTGCCGCCTCTCCTTTCTTAGTCGCTTATATCATGTTCTGCGGCATCCTCTGCCGCTTCAGTGTTAGTAGTTATTGTTTCGGCGTTATCGCTTTCCTCATCTGTTACTGTATCGAAACTTATCTGTTCTCCTTCGTCGTCTGTTGTAACGTTTTCGTGTCCCGGAAGGGGCGGAAGATCGGCTATGGAGCTGAGTCCGAAGCTTCTCAGGAAAACGGGAGTGGTCTTGTAAATTATCGGCTTGCCGGGGACGTCCAGACGTCCAGCCTCCTCCACCAGACCTTTTTCCACAAGGTTGTTGACTACAGATGAACTGTCAACACCGCGGACATTTTCCACGAAACCCTTTGAAACAGGCTGGTTATAGGCGATTATGGTAAGCGTTTCCATAGCCGCATTTGAAAGCGGTGTGGACTTTTTTGTTTCAAGAGCGGTCTTTATCTGCGGAGCGAATTCCTCACGGGTACACATCTGATAGGAGCTGTCCAGCTTCTTGATGCAGATGCCGCTTCCGCAGTCATCATAGCGCTCGTTAAGGAGCTTTATAAGTGAAGGTACAGAGCCTACTTCAACGCCGCAGGCTTCGGATATACGGTAAAGCTCGATAGGTTCACCGCTTGCAAAGAGAACAGCTTCTACTGCTCCGAGCTTTTCTTTGATTTCCATTTGGTACGTCCGCCCCTTTCGCCTTTGAAGAATACGAGGGTATTATCCTCACTTATTGTGATGCGTCCGAAACGGGTAAGCTCCAGAACTGCAAGGAAAGTTGCAACTCTTGCAGAGCGGTCCGTAACGCCCTCGTAGAGCTTATCCATGTACACCTCGCCCGTAGCATAAAGCTCGCGGAGGATATGCACCACCTTTGTAAGCACGGGAACTATCCTGCGCTTTACGACTGAATTTATCTTATGTTCTATCCTGTTTTTCTGATTTTCAGGAACTATTTTCTTGTTGGATACGGCTGCATAGGCTTCCACAAGTCTTTCGGGCTCGTGAACGAGACTGTAGGTCATATCAACTTTTATTTTCATCGGTCTGCGGACGAATATATCTCCGCCGACGTTTCTTTCAGCAAGTTCTCTTGCAGCAGCTTTGCAGAGGGAAAGCTCGATAAGAGCGCCTTCCAGTTCCTTTTTCATCTGCTCCGCCTCTTCGGGACGGGGGAGAAGTGCGGCAGTCTTTATATATATGAGTCTTGCCGCCATTTCAAGGAATTCGCCTGCAAGTTCGAGGTCCTGCTTATGGGCTTCCTCTATAAACAAGAGGTACTGCTCAAGCAGTTTTGATATCTCTATATCATAGATATTCAGCTTATGCTTTGTAATTAGGTTCAGAAGGACGTCGAGAGGTCCCTCGAACACATCAAGCTTGAAAGAGATAGTATCCATTTCTCACCTGCCAAAAATAAGGTGTACCCACGAAGCCGCAAACTCTATGAACATAGAGAAAAGTCCTACCAGGAAGCCGAGAGGATCGATGAGACCGTTTGTCAGAGTAGGCAGGAAGAAGAGTGCAAGGAGGATGTACATGGAGTATCTTCCGAGCCATGCGCCCTTTGTGTAGTACCACTGTCTGAACTTGCCGCCCGAAAGCTGGAAGAGTATATTGAATCCGTCCATAGGAGGGATAGGCAGAAGGTTTATTACGCCGAGGCAGATATTGATGCTTGCCAGTGCGGAAAGGAGAAGCGCGACGCAGTATCCCATTGAAAGCTTTGAACCGTCACCTATTATAGAGGGGTAGCAGTACATTATATTTACTATTACCCTGCACAGCCAGGCTGATACGAAGTGAGTCAGCGGACCTGCAAGGGATACGAGTATAACGCCCTTTTTATAGTTCTTGAAGTTTGATGGGTTCAGCGGGAAAGGCTTTGACCAGCCGAATCCGCAGAGGAGTATTGCGAGAGAACCGATAGGATCCAGGTGATCCATAGGATTGAGGCTTATACGTCCTTCACGTTCAGCGGAATCGTCACCCTGAGACTTTGCAACGAGTCCTCTTGCCGAGTTGGTGATAGGAAGCACCAGAAGAAGCATCAGGACACGCGAAAAAATTCTGAAAAATAAATTGATATTCATATTTACCTCTTTAAAACGAAATTGCAGCGCAAGACTGTTAAATTAATTTTACTATTTATGCATACTTATAGATAGACACCTTATATTATACAACAAATGCACAAATTTTTCAAGTACCTGAGCCAAATTTCCGACTGAATAAAAAAAAATGAGTTTTTTTGAAAAAAAGGCTTGCATTTTCTTTCAGTTTATAGTATAATACTAATGTTGTCTAATTTTTTAGAGTCAATCAAGTGTAATAAGGAGGTGCAGCCTGATGGCAAAGTGTGATATCTGCGGAAAGGGTGTAACTTTTGGAATCAAAGTTTCTCACTCACACAGACGTACAAACAGAACATGGAAGCCTAATGTAAAGCGTGTTAAGGCTATCGTCAAGGGTACTCCTTGTCATATCTACGCTTGCTCAAGATGCCTGCGTTCAGGTAAGGTTGAGAGAGCTTGATCATTCAACGTACATTATGCAGATAAGAGCGTTCCGAAGTGGAGCGCTCTTTTTTTGCGTTTTTTATTGTATAGCCGTTTGCGGGACGTAAAAACCTTCAAGTTCGTCATCGTTGATGTTGTATATCATAACAAGCGGCATACCGTTTATGTTTGCGGACTGGTATATCCTGCCCTCATATGTTGAATATGAAGGCTTGATGTTTTCGCCTGAGGAAGTGTCGGAAAAGAGTTTGTCTATAACGTAATTTACGCCGTAAACTCCGTCTGTAGTGCTTATCTGCGCCACAGGAAGCAGAAAAGGATCAAGCCAGAAACGTACAAGCTGAGGATCGGCGGCATTGTATGGGAAAAGTTCCCTTGACGCATCATACAGCGAGTTGAAAACATCGATGAGGGCATCGTAATCGCTCGGAAAGACGAGAGAATCATATGCCTCTCCGGAAAGAAGCCCGTAAAGCTCGGAATCCTCCTCGGTCAGCACATCGGACTCCAATGCGGTATTTTCGATCTCTTTCATCCAGACGTTCTTTTTGTGGAAGAAATTATCCGAACAGGAATCAAGCTTTTCAAGTCCGCTGTTGATTTTCTCGGGGGAAAGCTCGGGAACATCGTCCGTATAGAACCGCAGATACGTTACCATGTATTTTTCCGTATCTATTATGCAGTCCACATATCGGGGAGAATCGGTGACGTTCGTATATTCGGCATGCTTCAGGAAGAGATCGCCATTTCCGTTGCTTTCCCACTTATCCATGAATTCGGGTGAGTTCATGTTTTGGGGCACGTTGTTGAACGAAAACCGGCTGAGTACCGTCACCATAGCCGTACAGATATTCCGCTTGTCATAGAAGTCCTTTGATACGTCATTGCTGACAGGTCCGCCTATCTCTGCAAAGGGATCGAAACCTGTCTCGTTGTCTGACAGGTAAATAGCGTTCCTGTCGGAATCCGTTCTCTGTACCGTGACTATCTCATCGGCATTTCGCGCAAGAACTCTGTCCGCAATATCGGTGCTGTAGAAGCCTGCGGCGGCTATAACAGCCAGTATCAGCAGAAATGCTATATCACCTTTCACGTATCTCACCTCCGTCTATAGTTATGTATACTGTGGTACCCTCTCCGGGACTGCTGTCGATCTCGAGGGTAGTATTATGAAGGTCCGCTATCCTTGCGCAGAGAGCGAGTCCGAGACCTGCACCGCCTGCCTTTCGGCTTCGTGACTTGTCAGCCATGTAGAAAGGCTCGAATACCTTTTTAACTTCCTCGTCTGTCATACCGATACCGCTGTCCGTAACGGTTATAACAGCGTTTCCTTCGGATACGGCTTCGTTAAGCACTATTCTGCTGTCCTTCGGTGAAGCCTTGACCGCATTCTCGATTATATTGTACAGCAGAGACTTGAAAAGCTCCGCATCCGCCATAATTACAACGTTCTCGGCGCTGCATTCCAGTTCCACGGAGTTTTTGCTCAGCAGGGGAGCGAGTGCGGCGGCGGTCTCGTGTATCATATCCGAAAGACTGACGGGCTTTTTCTCTATTTCTGTACCGCCAAGTGCCACAAGCTCCATAAGCTTGCCCGAAAGGGAACGAAGACGCTTTGTCTCGTCCACTATCACACCTGCGTACTCACGGCGCTCATCGTCGGGAACGTTCTTCTTTATCCGCAGTATATCGGCAAATCCGAGTATCGATGTCAGCGGAGTTTTCATTTCGTGGGCAAGGTTGGCGATGAACACCTGTCTGTCCTCGGCGATCTTTTCAAGCTTGTCCGAACGCTCCTGTACAGCTTCCGCCATTTTGTTCATGTTCTCGGAGAGTTCGCGTATCTCCTGACTTCCGTGAGGCTTTATCCTCACCTTATAGTCTCCGCCTGCAATGGATTTTGTGTAGATGTTGAGCCTGTTCAGCGGACGAAGAAGGAGAATGGTAGTCATCAGCAGGATAAGGGACACGAAGGCTGCCGCAGCAAGTCCCACACGGCGGATATGCTCGGTCTGTTTCTGCCTCATGTCATATATCTCGGATATATCCGAGGCTGTGGCTATCACGTAGGTCTTTCCCTCTGTTTTAAGCGAGGAACAAACCGTCATAAGGTACTGATCCTTGAAGCGGAAACTGCATATGTTGTAGCTGTCGCCCTCTGTATCTGCTGATTTCAGACTTTTCGAGAATTCGGGACTGCGAAGGATATCTTCAAAATCGCTTCCTGCGATCAGCAGTCCGTCCTGATCGAGTATGACCGCGGGAGTTTGCATCCTGTCCCCGCCCGAAAGCACTCGTTCAGCAATATCTGCTATCTCATCGTCGCCAAGTATGACCTTTTCGGACTTCAGCTTCTCGTACACTACAGCATTTGAGAAGGATGCCGCAAAATACTCATACTCCTTTATGGCATGGTTCCTTTCACGTTCAAGAAGCAGACGGCTGCTGCTGTTGAGAAGCGTTATGGATATGATATTTACTGTCAGGATTATAAGTGCCAGCGAGCTGAGGAATATCTTCTGCCAGAGCTTCATTTTCCTGCCTGTCTTTCAAGACGATATCCCAGCTTCGGGATAGTTATCAGCCTGTCTTTGAGTCCGAGCTTTCGCCTTACCTGCTGAACGTGGATATCAACGGTACGGCTTTCGCCCTCAAACTCGAATCCCCATATGGTAGAGAGAAGTCTCTCACGGGATACCGCAATGTCCTGATGCTGAAGGAAATACACTATAACATCGAATTCCTTTGGCGTAAGCTGTACGTGTTCGCCTTTAAGAGTGACTTCATGGCGTGTAAGGTCCACTGAAACGTCACCGTAGTTTATGATGTTCTGCGTCTTGTTGGAGCGCCTTAGTACCACATCGATACGCGCAAGGAGTTCAAGCGCCTCGAATGGTTTTACAATGTAGTCCTCTGCGCCGAGACGGAGTCCCTTGACCTTATCCGCAACATCCTGCATGGCTGTAAGGAAGATAACGGGTGTTCCGCAGTCCTTTATTTTCTCCATTACCTCGAAACCGTTCATTTCGGGGAGCATTATATCAAGGAGTATGAGGTCGTAGTTCCCTTTAAGAGCTTCCTCGGAGCCTGTTTTGCCGTCATAGCAGCATTTGCCGTTATAATCCACCATTGAAAGGGCGGCAGTTATCATTCTTGCGATGTTCTCATCGTCTTCTATAATAAGTATGTTTATCATTTTAACCTCCGATAATCACGAATAAAAAAAGCTTGACTTTTTCCTTCAAATGTAACATAATTATATTGTGTGTCACTCGGAAGAGTACATATACTATTTTACATACGCTGACCATATTTGTCAAAGGCAAATGCGGATTTTTGCAAAAGTTTTGCATTTGTCTGCGATGACTATACTTCAGGGGGAAAACATGAAGAAGACCATTGCAGCTCTTCTGGCTGTTATAACGCTGACCTCGTGCGGTGCTTCGGCAGTAGTTGCTGAACCGCAGACAGCTTCCGTGAACGGCAATATCATCTCGGCAGGCATGAAAGCGGTCAAGGATGCCAAAACAGACAGAGCGCTACTTGAACTTGCAGAAAAAGAAAGCAGAAAAAAGAACTCTGAAGAACAAAAAGAAAATAACAACAAAACAAATGAAGATAATAAAGGCGAAGAGGTGTTTCCTGATCCCGAGATGCCGAATGAGGTGTTCTATCTGGATGTGCCGTATTTCTCTCAGGCGGAGTATCCGACAGGCTGCGAGCTTGTAAGTACGTCGATGCTTCTTGCATATTACGGTATAGATATAACCGCAGGCGAACTTATAGATAACGGCTATATCGAAACAGGAAGCGTTTATCAGGATCCGAAGAACAGCAGCAAGCTCCGCGGCGGAGATCCTAACAAGGTGTTTATCGGCGATCCCTACGACGAGGGCGGATTCGGCTGTTACAGCGGCGCTATAGTCAGCGGACTTGAAAATATACTGGCTGACGAGCAGTATGCGGACAAGTCCCTTGAGATACGTGATCTTTCGGGCATGGCTATGAAGGATATATGTTCCGAGTACATAGACAAGGGGATGCCTGTACTGATATGGGCGAGCATCAATATGGTGCCGACAGAAAAGAAGGAGTCCAATACATGGTATCTGGACGATACGGACAAGGAGTTCACATGGACTTCAAATGAGCATTGTCTTCTTCTTGTGGGATATAATGCGGATTATTACTATCTGCACGATCCTCTGCGTCAGGAGGCTACACTTTATGAGCGCAAGCTGACGGAGAAGAGATACAGCGAGCTTGGAAAGCAGGCAATAACGCTGATACCTCACGAAAAAGAGGAAACCGATGCCGTGGAAGAAGAGTCAGAGGACAAGGAAGAAGCTTCCGATAAGGAGGAGACTGAGGAAAACACCGAAGCACCTTCCGAAGAAGCGGCAAAGGATAAAAAGGAAGATGAAAAGCAGTCCTGAAGCATAGGGACATTTTAAGGCAGCACTGTACAAAGCACGTATTATGGCTTTGTGCGGTGCTGCCTTCAGTTTTTTTCACTTTAGAAAGTCAGGATCAGGTTCATCGTTGAATCCCCAGCCGATAAGCTCCAGCTTAGCTATATCAGGATTGCCGACTGTCGCTGCCAGATGTTCAAGGTCGATCTTAAAGTCAACAGGGATACCGTTCTTCATTTTGATATCAACACCTATCCTCAGTCTGCCCTGACTGTTCTTCAGGTCGTTCATCAATTTGTCAAAGCGTCCGTCATCATACATTGACAGATCTTTAAGTCCGTAACATGCGTTACAATACTTAGTCTGACCAAAGACGTCGCCGTATGCTTCTATACACGGAAAATCATCAGTCACTGCGGCTCTGTAGTCCAGTATTACCGTTTCATATTCAGGCTTTGCAAATAAACCCATGCTTGAATTACCTCACTTTCCTATACGGATTTATCACTGTAAAAAGTACTGCATGACCGCCTTATCAGATGCCGAGTATCCTTGCAACTTTCAGTACAGCTATCTGAGTTTTGCTGTCGTGTAGCTTTCCGCTCATTATCATTTCAACAGCTTCCGAAAGCGGTATCTTTACAACGTCCAGGAATTCGTCCTCGTCCAGGGACTGTTCACCCTGTCTTCTGAGTCCTCTTGCCATATACACATGTATTATTTCTGTATCGTATGCAGGAACGGGATATATCTTTCCTATGTAAGTGTACTCACTGCATGTGAAGCCTGTTTCCTCGCGGAGTTCACGAAGTCCGCATTCTCTGTGATCCTCGCCCTTTTCAAGCTTTCCAGCAGGTATCTCCAGCGTTACTTCGCCGAACGGATAGCGGAACTGCTTCACCATGTATATATCATTGTCCTCGGTGACAGGTATCACACATACTCCGCCGTGGTGTACGAGTACATCACGGACGGCGGTCTCACCGTTTTCCAGTTCAACGGTATTGTGCGTTATATCGAATATCTTTCCGTGGTACACGGTCTCGGATGAAAGAGTTTTTTCGTTAAGATGCATTGTTTTTACCTCCATTTGTGCTGTTATCTTTTCTGAAGCTTCCGCAGTAGAGACGTGACGGTGCAACTCCGCAGACGGAATCGTAATCGTAGCTGTGTGAGATGTCGTATATATCGGGTTCACGGCGCTTGATGCGTGAAATGATGAGATAGCCGAGAAGTATGAGAAGTGCGCCAAGTGATATTATGATGCCTTCACGCAGATAAGGCGTTCTGTAGCGGAAAACAATGGTGTTCTTGCCGGCATCAGCCTTTACAGCCATAAGTCCGAATGAAACCTTTTCAACGTCGGCAGCCTTTCCGTTTACCTCAGCCGTCCAGCCTTTGCTGTAGGGAACACTGTACATGACGAGTTTGTCTTCATTGAGTGTTATTTCGGACCTGAAACCCTTTGAGTCGTAGCTGAAGGAGGTTCCGCAGAGTCCTGCTTTCTCCGAACATGCCTCGCAGTAGAATTTCTGTGAGATGCCCGAACGCATATCAGAGGGAAGTTCCTCGATTATATCACCGTACTTCTCAGCCTGTTCATCTGTAAGGATAAGTGCATTTATGAGCATTCGCTCTCTTACCTGTTTGGACTTCTTTTCCGTTTCCTCGTCGGACATGTAATAGTCGTAAGGTATGCCCATAGGGAGATACAGAGTGTTCCGATAAACTTCATAATGTTCGTTCTCGCCGATATACTCGAATCCCGGAAGCTCCTCCGTGATATTTCTGTCCTTTGCCTTGATCTCGTTGGAGCCTGAAGATGAACCTGCAGAGCTTTCGGAGCTGTATTCGGTTGAAACACCCGAAGGGTACTTCATTCCCTCTGTCTTTTCACGGTAGTAGTACTTTACAGAGAAAAGTCCGCGGAGAGTATAGTGTGTTATGTCCGCACGGGAAGCCACATCACGCTTTACGCCGACCTTGTCGTAGAATTCCATGATTGAAGGCTCAACAACGCTCTGGAAAGCCCGCATTGTAGGTATCTTCCATATCATGGGGTAGTTGTCGCAGTTCTCGGAAGTGTCGATGCGGAAGAAATTGTCCTCGGAAACGTTTTCCCATACATCGTCGGAGCTGTCTATGGTCTTGGCGACGTAGTCCTTTGCGTCCTCGGGAGTTACAGCACCGTAGAGAGAAGCTGTGTATATGCACACCACGCAGGCTGCGGCAGTTGTCCATAATGAAATGGTAAAGAAGTTTCCGCCTTTCCTTTTTATCCTGAACAGCCATACCGTAAGCAGCAGGCTGATGACTGCAACTGCAAGGGTTATGTAGAAGTAAACGGGATCGGACGGGAATTTGAACCATTCAAGCTTATCATCGGAGTTCTTTTTGGGGATAAATGAGATAAGGGTGAAGGCTCCGAGCATTATCGCGTTTATCTTTACGGCAGGCATTATATCTGCGCCTTCCTCGTCGATAGTACGTGCAGTCATCATGGAAAAAATGAGTATGGGCATATAGAACCAGCGGGCGTAGTAGTAGCCGTTCATTGCCTGGAACGCGCTGTTGATAACAGGGATGAATGAAGCTATGATGCAGAATATCGACAGTGTGGAAGCCCAGTGCTTTTTGTGTGACTTCATGAATGTCAGCACTCCGACCATTGAGAAGAGCGGCAGATATCCGCCGATAGATGCCCATTTGCCGTAATCCGACTTGAAGAGGTTCGGACGGGCAGGAGTATCAACAGGCATGAAGAAGGTCTGTATGATACGGGGGATAGTTGTATGGTCGGTATAGAGCAACATGTCGATGCCGTAAAGGTGCTGGCTCACACGGTAGTTTCCGAGTATCAGCATAGCCGACGGGAGAAGGATGAATGCAGCAAGTGCGCCGCCGATGACAGCCTCGAAGCACAGCAGGAAGAACTTTTTCCACGAGGTGTGGAAATCGCTGCACCTCATGCGGAACAGGTAGTATATCACCAGAAATACAGCCTGACCTGCAAAGAAGTAGTAGTTTATTACGGCCATGAATCCGACGGTGACAGCGAATATACCTCTGCGGCGCTGGTTTATATTTTCCTCCATAGCAATAAGCATGAGGGGGAAGAATGCTGTAACGTCCTGGAAGTGGTTGAAGAACAGGTTGAATACCTGAAAGCCCGAAAAGGTGTACAGCAGAGCGCCGATGAGTGCGGAGTTCTTTCCGCGTACAAACCGCCGTATGAAGGCATATGAGGTAACGGCGGCGAATCCGTGCTTAAGTGAAAGCAGAAAGGGCATCGAGTAGGTCACAAGAGACCTGGGCAGCAGCGTTGACAGCCAGAAGAACGGACTTCCTATAAGATAGAATGAGTAGGACGTAAGCAGGTCCGAACCGAGATCGGTGTACCAGTTCCAGCCGAATTGTCTGTTTCTGACGGCATCGTTCGCCAGATTATAGAAAGGTATCTGCTGAGCGTTGTAATCGCCGTAATAGATGAAATATCCGTTCTCGCATATCATCATCGGGATGAAGGTGCAGAGAATGATAAATGTTCCGAGAATGAAAGCGGTAAGGTATTTTTCTTTGGTATACCGCAGGATTCTGTGATCTGGTCTATTCATTTTTTCCTCCGTAAAAGCAATATATAACTATAAAGTATTATAACATATTGTAAAAGAAAATGAAAGAGAAAAATAAAATTAAAGCTTTAAATAGTAAAACTTTATCGTTTTAAAGCTTTATCGTTGTACTCTAAAAAATATTTTTTTAATTTTTTCAAATTAGTATTGCTTTTTTTAGTTTGATGAGTTATAATATAAGGCAAGTAGTTGTCAGAACGCTTCTGCGTGTGCAGGCGCATAGGCGAAAACAACGGCTTACAGTGAGTTACTTTTTGACATAAGGAGGTCAAAAACATGGAAATTACAGATGTAAAAATCAGAAAAATAATGTCCGAGGGCAGATTACGAGCAGTTGTTTCAGTTACAGTAGACGATATGCTTGCAGTTCACGACATTAAGGTTGTTCAGGGAGACGAAAGACTCTTTGTCGCTATGCCAAGCAGAAAGGACGAAAACGGTGTGTTCCGTGATATAGTACATCCAATTTCTCCTTTAGCAAGAAAGCAGTTCGAGGAAGTTATCCTTGAAGCATACCAGAGACAGCTTGTCATGATAGAAGCCGAGGAAAAGGCTGCTCAGGCTGAAACATTAACTGCACAGGCAGAACAGGAAAGTTCTGACGCTCTGACTGATATTTACAAGATGCTTGCTGACGCAGATCCGGGACAGTCAGCAGAATGATCGGGGTATAAAGCGGAATTTTAAGTCCGGCTTTTTGTTATAAATGATCAACGCCTTCTGCAAGGGGATGCAGAAGGCGTTTTTATGTCTTTTGAAGCAGTTGTGTATCAGCTTTTTTCGCTTATTACTATCGATACACGGTTCTGTATCATGTCGGCAGCCTGCTGTGCAGTCTGACCGCCTTTAAAGAACTTTTCGGCTTCCTCGTAGCAAATGTTTTCAACGTCCTTGTCCAGTGAAAGGGAGGTAGCCTCACAGGAGAGGATGTACTTTTCTATGCGGTCGCGTTCCTCCTGCGAAAGGGGAGCGATAGGATGTCCGCTTGCAGTTCTGTTGGTGTGCATTTCGTGGTTGAGTTCTTCCTCGAAGAGACTCTTGCGTATGGGGATGAATGTTCCGTCAAATTTATCATATTCATAGTGCGGTTCGGAAATATAGTAGTCTCTGATGAATGCCCATGCACCTTCCTGTTCCTCGCATGATGAGCTTATCGATACAGGCATACCTGTAGTTATCCTTCCGCCTTTTCCGTCGGGAGAGGGGAGGCCTGCAAAGGTGATATCAGAACCGTCGGCTTCAATGGATCTCAGGGATTCATATGCAGACAGATCGTTGAATATCAGCGGTTCTATGAACTTTTTCTCATTTGCGAACCAGTGCCAGTTTTCCGAGTAATATGCCTGATAGGCTTCCATATCGGTCTTGTCGGGGACGGGTACTTCATCCACGAAACGGTTGCAGAATTCCAGCATCTTTACGAACTCGGGACTGTCGAAATGGCACTCTGCCTTTTCGTAGTCGATAAGCTCGCCCATAGAGTAGAACATAAGCGAAAAAATGTCGTTTTTCGATTCTGCGTCATAGATGTGTTCGGCAGATGCAGGAGCTTCGTCATAGAGCTTCAGCATGTCCTCCATTGTCCAGTTTTCCTTGTCCCATACCGTAGATTTGGTGGCAATGGTCCTTACTGCGAAATCGGGGACTATCGTATACAGTTTGCCGTCCGATGATTCAAGAGCTTTGAGCACATTCGGAAGATAAGCGTCTCTTCCGTTCTTGTCTTTGTCAATGAACTGGTAAAGTTCTGCGAAAGCGCCCTTTTTGCGGAGATTCTGATAGTAGCTGTCTTCAAGTCCGCAGATTATATCGGGAGCGCTTCCTGAAATGAGGTCGAGACTGAGAAGGTCCTCGAAACTGTTGGTATCATCGACAGCGTATTCCTTTGCAACTATGCGGTACTGACTCTGACTGCGGTTGAATTCGCCTATCTTTGAGGTCGGCAGATAACCGCCCGAAGCAATAGTTATTATCTTTTTATTGACAAAATCCGAGGGATCACGGGGTGTCAGCATATACAGCTGTGAAGTTGAAGGCTCAATGTCATATGAGTTTATGCTTCCAATGAACTTGTTATCTGACAAAGGATATACTTCCATTGGATCTATATCGGAATTCATCCAGTTTATTACGGTTTCGAGTTTTCCGTCATCAGTAAGGCCCATAAGGTTGCCTGCTTTTATGAAAAAGCGGTATTTTCCTTCGCCCTTGATAAGATCAGCACCGAAATTCTCGGTATTGATATCTGAGAAATCATAGAAGGCATCGCCTATCCCGCCCTTATCGGTATCAAGCTCGTGCAGGGAATAGTGGGGGACATTATACTCATAGTCCGATTCGGGATCGGCCTCTTTGGTGAATTCTGTTTTCATGAAAACGATCTTTCCGTCCCTGTCGGTCAGAAGGCCGCTGGGAGTGTAGCCGTATTCCTCGTTGTTGAGTTCGGGGGTGTATATATCCTTTATCTTTCCGTCGGAGGTTATCTTTATTACCTTTCCTTCTGTGTACTGAGCTATAATGTGATCTCCGCATGGAACGATGCCGTATATGTCATAGTCGCCCCAATCGTTTTCTTCAAGTCCTTCAATGTCAGCCTTAGAGATCAGTTTGCCGTTACGGTCGAAATGAAGCAGCGCAGTATTCGTGCCGTTTTTGCTGTCATAAAAGCCTTCATAGTCAAAATTCTCGTCGTATTCATCCGGGAGTTTTACACCGCCGTGATCTGTCATGAAAGCGATGCCTATAAAAGTGCCGTCGCTGTTGATATACGGATAGAAGCTTGCTTCGTCTGCGTTCAGATATTCCTCGGGGTATTCAAGCTCTATCTTTCTGAACTCTTTGAAATCGGCATCAGTGTAAAGCAGCGAATCGCCTTTTTCGTTGTATATATCCAATATGAAACCGTCGGGATCGCTTACGTGTTCGATCCTGTTCAGACTATGATCTTTGAGTTCAGGTATATCGAGCTTGTCGATCTTGTAAGCTCCTTGTATATCCGTTTCAGATAATGCAGATGCCTGTGTTTCTTCTCCGTCCGAGCTGACACTGCTGCTGAGACTCGGCGCAGATGAACCTGTTTTGCCCGATGATGAGCATGAACTGAGTATGGAGCATACTGCAAGTGAAGCGGCGGATAATATCAATAAGTGTTTTTTCATTTTTTGTTATTCCTTTCCGTTGCGTGAGGACTGTGCTTTCCGATATAACAATCGTATGGGATATCTCTGGTGTGACATGATACATTTATACATACATTATTATGTTGCATCTGTAACAGCGACCTCAGCAAGTTCTATGTTATGATTATATAACACTAAGGATAATAAAGCAATAACTTTTGCAATTTTTTTGCAGAATTATGACGGTATTTTTTCAGCGTTTGTAAATAAAAGAATAGAAATATCGATAATTAACGGTATATAGCGAATGATTTAATCATATTTTGCGGTCGGAGTGCGATATGAACTGCGTTTTTGTACTAAATAGATAATTACCGACTGTATATTTTCAGAATAATTGTTTTAGTTAAATATTTGTAAACTATTGACAAATGTAGGGGGTGATGATATAATAAAATCGGATGATATGTATAAGTCGAAGGCTGATAGTCAGCCTAATCAATGACAAGAAAGAGGATGAAAACAATGAAAAAAACAAGCAAAAAGGGTTTTACTCTGATCGAACTGATAGTTGTTATAGCGATAATCGCTGTTCTTGCAGCTATCCTCGTGCCTGCTATGATAGGTTATATCAGGAAGGCGAACAAAACATCGGATAAGTCGATGGCTTCGACACTGATCAAAGCTGCTGCTGCTACCATAGCGCAGGACGATGAAGTTGAAAATTCGTTTTACAGCGATGCTTCAAGGACTGTATCGGCTTCACGCAATGGTGTGAACTACAACTTTGTTGTTGTTTGCAGTGCTGACGGCACCGGATCTTCCTCAGGCTGGAGCGGCGCTGGCGGATCAACTGCTAAATTTGTTGATGCTTTCAATGATACAGAACAGCACAACAAATACAGAGTGAAATTCAGTCCTTCAGGAACGAGAAATGACACGGTGTTTGTCGGATACAGTTCTGATGACCGTGAGCTCGAGGTATGGTTCGGTTCAGGCGGAACTCCTTCCAACAGAGTATGGCCCAACCCCGACAATGAATATCTGTAAAGTTAAAAATTGCGACCGATCTGACCGCTGTATTCGTACAGCGGTCAATTTTTGCTTTTTCTCCATTTTTTGCTCACTTTTATGCGATTTATTGACATTTTCGTATATGGGTGCTATTATAAATATGTAGGGAAACGTAGAATGATTACTTTTTTTACCGCTTTTTGGTTGACTTATAAAAGCAAATGTGACCAAAAAGACCGCACTTTTTCACCAATGTTTAATTAAGATAGCAATTTATGAACACTTTTCGGCATCTTCTTTAAGATTATTTTAAGATAAAAACCGTATAATTACATCAGATGATACGAAAGGAGTTGAGACCGCAGCGGCGGTGCCGTGAGCGGAAATGTATGGCTATTAATACGTTTGCAAGAAAAGAAATCAAGTTCCTCCTTAGTATGGATCAGTATGAAGGTCTGATGGAAGCAATCCCTCAGTATATGAATCCCGATAAGTATTGTATCGGAGGCAAAGAGTACGGTATATACAATATATATTATGACACTCCCGACGATTTTCTTATCCGCGAATCTCTTTCTAAACCATACTATAAAGAAAAGATCAGACTACGCAGTTACTATTCACCGGCTCAGCCCGATTCTCTCGTATTCCTTGAGATCAAGAAGAAAATAGGCGGAATAGTAACCAAACGCAGAGTTTCAATGACTCTTGCTGAATCAGACGAGTATTTCGCTACACGCAGAAAGCCTGAAGCTACCAAGTATATCACAGAGCAGGTTTTCCGCGAACTGGATGTTTTCCTGAATAATTATCCTGTTGCTCCGAAGCAGTATATCAGCTATCAGCGTGAGGCTTTCTTCGGAAAAGACAACAGCGATTTCAGACTTACTTTCGACAGAAAGATCACAGAACGCCGCTATGACCTCGGACTTGACTACGAGAGCTACGGCAATTACATTATCGGCGCTGACCAGCGACTCATGGAGATAAAGGTTTCAGACTCGATGCCCGATTGGCTTATCGATAAACTTTCAGAGCTGAAGATCTATAAGACCAGCTTCTCAAAGTACGGTAAAGCTTATACCAATTACATAAGAGATCAGGTTGCTCAGAAAAGCGGGAGAAGGATCTATGTATCGGGTATTTCTATGGTGAACAACAATAATATCTTTATGAACAGGAGCGTTTGAAATGTTTGAACACGGTTTTTTCGGAAATGTCTTATCGAAGTATTATGAGAACGGCGACTCGGCAGATATATTTACTAATAACTCAGTAGCCACTCTCGCAACAATATCAGCAGGGGAGTTCTTCCTCTGCGTCGGCGCCGCACTTATCCTCGGCGTACTCATCAGCATCATTTACATGATAACCCACCGCAAAGAGGGCTATTCACAGAGCTATGTACTTACAATGATAATGCTCCCCACAATAGTTGCTCTTATACTGCTTCTTATCAATACAACGGCAGGTGCGCTCAGCCTTGCAGGTGCGTTTACACTGGTACGTTTCAGAAGCGTTGCTGGTGATCCGAAGGATATCGCATATATCTTCTTCGCAATGGCTACAGGTACTGCCTGCGGAATCGGATATGTAGGATTCGCAATAGTATTCTTCATCATCCTCGGAATCGTTATGTTTGCTCTTGCTGAGATCAACTTCGGCGGAAGCAAATCAAGACATATGACACTTAAGATCACTATTCCCGAAAACCTCGATTATCAGGGCGTTTTCGAGCCTGTACTCAACAGGTATACAAACTTCCACAAGCTCAGAAGAGTTAAGACAACAAACTTCGGTACACTTTTCGAGCTTATCTATGCAGTTGACGTAAACGAAGATATCGATCAGAAGAGATTCATCGACGAGCTTCGTGCATTAAACGGAAATATGACTATAAATCTCGTATTCTTCAAGTACGAGGATAAGATATATGAAAGCTAAACTTTGTTAAGTTTATTGGATTTTTACCTCTCCCAATGGGATTTGTCAGATCTTCACAGGTCTGACAATTTCCATATATAGAGGAATTTATGATCGGGGGTATTACTTATGGAAAAAAAGAGGTTCATTGCAGCAGCGGCAGCTCTTCTCATCGCTACCTGCGCTTCAGCGTGCGGAAAAGCGGACGAGTCGGAAAAGGGCGGCAGTGATACGGCAGTTTCGTCCGAAACAGAAGAAAAAGAGTCGGCAAAAACTGCTCCCGCAGATGATGAAAAAGAGCCTGAGACCACAAAAAAGAGAAAATCAAAGAAGACTACGGAAGCGTCTGATGCTGCCGATAAGTCTGACACAAAGACAACTGCCGTCAAGGACAGCAAGTCATCAGACAGCGGAAACAAGTCCTCGGGAGGTTCGTCGGGAAGTTCGGGTAACAGTTCCTCAGGAGGTTCGTCCGGAAGCTCAGGTAACAGCTCGTCAGGCGGTTCATCAGGAAGCTCAGGTAACAGCTCCTCGGGCGGTTCGTCGGGAAGTTCGGGTAACAGCTCCTCAGGCGGTTCCTCGGGAAGCTCGGGCAACTCGGGAAGCAGTTCATCAGGAGAACAGTCAGACGGTTCGGGAAATGAACAGCAGGGCGGTCAGCAGTCCGGAGATCCGCAGACGGAGGAAAATACCTACACAGCAGAGATAACTCTCGGAGGTTCTCCAAGCGGAAAAGGCGAGAACTTCACTGTGGAAGGCAGCAAGGTGACTATAACCTCAGCAGGAGATTACCGCTTTACGGGTTCGTGCAGCGACGGACAGATAATCGTTGCAGCAGATACCGAAGAAAAGGTGAAAATAGTTCTGGACGGAGTTGATCTGACCTGTACAGACGGTCCGGCAGTATTTATCAGGAAAGCCAAAAAATGCACAGTTGAGCTTGCGGACGGAAGTTCAAATAAACTTTCCGACAGCGCAAAGGACAAAGTTAATGACGGTGTTATCTTCTCCAATGATACACTTCGCATCAAGGGAGGCGGTTCACTGGAGATCAATGCAGGAAATGCCCACGGTATATCAAGCGATGATGATCTTATCATCGAGGGCGGCAATTATGTTATCAATGCCATTAAATCGGGAATCATGGCTCATGACGACATCACTATAAACGGCGGTGATTTCGATATCAAAGGCGGCACAAACGGTATCAAGTCCAAAGGCGGAGACAATGCCAAGGGTAAGGGTACTATCAACATAAACGGCGGACGTATTCTTGCGTCCGGCGGCACAAAGGAAGAGAAGAGCTCGGTATACGCAATGGGCGACTTCAATTACACAGGCGGCGAGTTATATGCCGCAGGTAATCAGGTAACAGCTCCCACTACGTATGCGACACCTTACATAGTAGTTGATGCTTCGTCTTCGATCATAGAGGCTGGCAGCAGCGTGGATTTCATTCTGGACGGCGCTGTGTATGCTTCACTTGTACCGCACAACAACAGCCACTGTCTCATGATGCTCTCACCTGATATACATGACGGCGCAAGTTTTTCCGTAAGCATAAACGGTAATTCGTCAGAAGATTTTACTGTATCAGAAGGCCAGAACGTGTTCAAACTCAGCTGATATTAAGTTTATTATGTTAAAAATAATCAAATTCCCACATTTTGAAAGTGTGGGAATTTCTTTTTCTAACAAATTGTATAATCAAAACTTGCTGTTACTATTTGTATAAAGGCTGTAAATAGCGATAACGCATGGTAAATTTTGAAATATGGTTAATAAATAACTATATAAAACTTAGTCATAAAAAATTAACGATAAAAAATAAGAAAAAATCGAGAAAAGTACATATTTGTTCAGTTGAGTACACTATTGTGAATTGATTAATTCACAGATTTGCAATATAATAATATCAGCAATTGAAGATATTTGGTATTCAGTATCAAGTACCCTCCCCTCTCATGTGCTTGATACTGGGTATGAATTTAATTGCTCGCCATAGAAATAGAATTAGTAATTAAAAAAACTAATCCCTTTCATTTGTAATTTTTTCATGTTTTCTATTCTCAATAACTTATTTTAACTTATTCTTCTGTGGCTCGGTCCTCAGTGCTAAACGATGAAAATCGTATGGATCGATGCGCTTCCCGTAAGGGAAGCTTTTTTTTACCCTTTTTTCTGATAAAAAACATTTTTCAGCCTGTACACATAATACGTGCAGGCATTTTTTATGCAATGTGAAAATTGTGTGAAAGATTATATAACTCGCTTGACAAATTCTATAATGAGTGATATAGTATATATAACAGAGGTGATGAAAATGAAGAAAAGCGTTTATAGCCTTGTGCTTATGGACGATGTTATCCGTGCAGTTGATGCGGAGGCTTACCGACTCGGTACGAGCCGCTCCAACCTCATAAATCAGATACTGGCTGAACGCCTTTCCTGCGTTACACCTGAAATGAGGATGAGAGAAATATTCGACTCAGTCTCGGAACTTATCAGCAGCAGCTTCCAGATACAACAGCAGCGCTCCGCTTCGCTTATGACGATGCGTACTGCCTTGCAGTATAAATATCGTCCCACGATCAATTATAAAGTGGAGCTTGAAAGAGTGCCTGCGGATTACATCGGTACGGTGAGGGTTCAGATAAGAACTCAGAATCCCGATCTTATCTCGATGTTCAACAGCTTTTTTGCCTATCGTATAAAGCTTGAATCCACGCTGTTGAAGAAAAAAGGCTTTGATAACTACGCCTGCAAGCTTGACGCAGGCAGCTTCACGAGAAAGCTCATCAATTCCCACACAATGAACGACGAGGAAACGGGCGAGGCGATAGGTGAGTATCTTACCGACCTTGACAGAGCTGTAAAAACCTATTTTGCAGCGCCTGAACACTTCCGTGAAGTCATAGGACAGTTTGAAACGGCATATGAGGATATGCTTCAGAGGTACATTTTATAGCAAAGTTATGAATGTCAAGGATAAAAGTGAAAGTTACAGGAGGGAAATAATATGAATGCAGAGAAATACACTCAGAAGTCCATAGACGCTGTAAGAAAGGCACAGAGTATTGCTGTTATGCAGTCCAATAACGTGATAGAGCCTGTGCATCTTCTTGCGGGACTTCTCAAACAGGAAAATGGTCTTATCCCACAGCTTCTCAGAAGAATGAACGTTGATGCGGATATCTTCGAGGGCGAGGTGGATAAGAAGATAGGCGGACTGCCGAAGATCACAGGCAGCGGCAGAAGCAGCAATATAGGTATATCCGCAGAGGGTGACAGAGTTCTTACCTCCGCAGAGGATATTGCAGGCAATATGAAGGACGAGTTCGTTTCCGTTGAACATATCATGCTTGCACTTATCGACTGCAAGAACAATGACGTTGCTTCGCTTCTCAGGACCTTCAATATTACAAGGGACAGCTTCCTCAGCGCACTTATGTCCGTAAGAGGAAATACCCGTGTCACAAGCGAGAACCCTGAGGATACCTATGATGTGCTTACCAAGTACGGTCAGGAGCTTGTGGGACTTGCAAGACGCAATAAGCTTGATCCTGTTATCGGACGTGACAGCGAAATACGAAACGTTATCCGCATACTATCGCGTAAAACAAAGAACAACCCTGTCCTTATCGGTGAGCCCGGTGTCGGAAAGACTGCTATCGCTGAGGGACTTGCACTTCGTATCGTTGCAGGAGATGTCCCCGACAGTCTTAAGGACCGCAAAGTATTCTCGCTGGATATGGGCGCACTTGTGGCAGGTGCAAAGTACAGGGGCGAATTCGAGGAGCGTCTTAAAGCTGTGCTTAACGAGATAAAGAACAGCAACGGTCAGATACTTCTCTTTATTGATGAGCTTCACACTATAGTCGGCGCAGGCAAGACAGACGGCGCTATGGATGCCGGCAATCTTCTTAAGCCTATGCTTGCGAGGGGCGAACTCCATTGTATCGGAGCTACCACACTCAACGAGTACCGTCAGTACATCGAGAAGGATCCTGCGCTTGAAAGACGTTTCCAGCCTGTTATGGTCGATGAGCCTTCTGTTGAGGACACTATATCCATCCTCAGAGGACTCAAAGAACGCTACGAGGTGTTCCACGGCGTAAAGATACACGATAATGCACTTATCTCCGCAGCAGTGCTCTCCAACAGGTACATTACGGACCGTTTCCTCCCTGATAAGGCTATTGACCTTATAGATGAAGCATGTGCAACTATCCGCACGGAAATGGACTCTATGCCTACCGAGCTGGATGTTATCTCACGTAAGATAGTTCAGCTTGAAATAGAGGAAGCTGCCCTTAAAAAGGAAAGCGACTCTATCTCGCAGGAGCACCTTGAAGAGATACAGAAGGAACTTGCCGAGCTGCGTGAGAAATTCAACAGCATGAAGGCAAAGTGGGAGAACGAAAAGAATGATATATCCGCTGTTCAGAAGCTTCGTGAGGAGATAGAACAGGTGAACGGCGAAATAGAAAAGGCAGAGCGTGAGTATGACCTTAACAAGGCGGCTGAGCTGAAATACGGCAAGCTTCCGCAGCTCAAAAAGGAACTGGAAGACCTTGAACATCAGGCAGAGGAGGACCTTAAGGGCGAACGTCTGCTCCGTGATAAAGTAACAGAGGACGAGATAGCCAAGATAGTATGCCGCTGGACGGGTATACCTGTTTCCAAGCTTATGGAAGGCGAAAAGGAAAAGATACTGGGACTTGAATCCCTGCTTCACAAGAGAGTTATCGGTCAGGACGAGGCTGTAACAAAGGTCAGTGAGGCGATACTCCGTTCAAGGGCAGGCATACAGGCTCCCGACAGACCTATAGGTTCATTCCTTTTCTTAGGTCCTACAGGCGTAGGTAAGACCGAGCTTGCAAAGGCTCTTTCGGAGATACTGTTCGACGATGAACGCAATATCATCCGTATCGATATGAGTGAGTATATGGAGAAATTCAGCGTGAGCCGTCTTATAGGAGCGCCTCCCGGATACGTCGGTTACGATGAAGGCGGTCAGCTTACAGAGGCGGTACGCCGCAAGCCTTACTCGGTAGTACTCTTCGATGAGATAGAGAAGGCTCATCCCGATGTGTTCAACATCCTTCTTCAGGTTCTGGATGACGGACGTATAACGGACTCTCAGGGACGTACAGTCGATTTCAAGAATACTATTATAATACTGACATCCAACCTCGGTTCGCCTTATATACTGGAAGGTATCGACGCAAACGGCGAGATAACAGAGGATGCAAGGGCGAAGGTCGACAGTCTTCTTAAAACGCAGTTCAGACCGGAGTTCCTTAACCGTCTCGATGAGATAATCTTCTATAAACCTCTTACAAAGACCGAGATAATGAGTATCGTTGACCTCATGCTTGCGGATCTTCAGAAGCGTCTGGACGATAAGCACATACGTATAAATGTTTCGGATGCTGCAAAGAACTATATCGTTGACTGCGGCTATGATCCGAACTTCGGTGCAAGACCGCTGAGAAGATTCATACAGCGCAAGGTCGAGACTCTTGCGGCTAAACGTATAATCGGCGGAAATCTCTCGGCAGGGGATACTATTGATATAGACCTTGATGAGAACGGCGAGCTTGTGGCGGATTAAGATACACGGAATGTGTACTGATGTCCGATCACGGTGCTGATATAGAATGAGCTGAGCCATAGTGCTTCCGATGTAAAGTCGGAAGTGCTGTGGCTTTTTTTGTTGACATTATGGTGTTGTTATGCTATAATTGCTGACGATATATTTTGATTGAAAGGGGAGGTCATATGGATGTGCGTGAGTATTTGAATATACTGCATATTGCTGAAAGGCTGAAAGATACACCGAGACATTGTACCACAACAAAAGGCAGGACAGAAAGTGTGGCAGAGCATAGCTGGAGAGTATCCCTCATGGCATTATTGCTCAGGAACGTTTTCCCTGATGCTGACATGAACAAGGTCGTAAATATGTGCCTGATACATGATCTCGGAGAGTGTTTCACGGGTGATATCCCGACTTTTAATAAAACAGATTCCGACCGACAGACCGAAGATTCACTTCTGCGGCAATGGATAAGTGCAATGCCTGCCGAACTGTCAAAGGACCTTTTGGCATTATACAGTGAAATGGATGCGCAGAAAACCAAAGAGGCTAAAATATACAAGGCACTTGATAAGCTTGAAGCGCTGATACAGCATAATGAATCTCCACTCAATACGTGGTCGGAGAATGAATTTGAGCTGAACAAGACCTACGCATTTGACACGGTTGCTTTTTCGGAATGGCTTGTTGAACTCAGGAAAGCTATCCTTGAAGATACGAATGAAAAAATCAATACAGAAGCAAATGTGTAAAGCTTTTTTATTCCGCATGACCTGCCCGGCAGTTCAATGAAATCTGCATAAAATCGCCGAAGACGAGGCATAATTAAAACAGTGAACAGTGCCTGACCGGCGCAAAAGCCTGCGTGACCCCCCGTACATGACGGAAAATAGCCAAAAACTATAGCTGTTTTCAATAAAAAAAGGACCGCTAAAGGCTTGGAATCGGGCGAAATGTCATTTTTTCCCAAATTCCTTGACAAATCGGCATAAAGGGTATATAATGCAAGTATAAATTTATTATATTGGAGGATAAACACATGACAAAGACTGAACTGATCAGTGTCGTTGCTGAAAAGACTGATTTTACAAAGAAGAACGCTGAGGCTGCTGTAAACGCAGTTGTTACAGCTATCACAGAAGCTCTTGCAAGCGGCGATAAGGTATCTATCGTTGGTTTCGGTACTTTCGAGGTTCGTGACAGAAAAGAGAAGCAGGTAATCAATCCTCAGACAAAGAAAATGATGACAGCTCCAGCTTCAAAGGCTCCTGCTTTCAAGGCTGGTCAGGCACTTAAGAACGCTGTTAACAAGTAATTTCACGGAGGTAAATCATTATGCCAAGAGCAACTAAGAAGGATGCAGAAACTGCTGCAGAGGTAAAAGAAGTTAAGGCTGCTGCTCCTGCAGAGGAGAAGAAGACTGCAGCTAAGAAGTCGACAACTGCAAAGAAGACTGCTTCAACAGCTAAGAAGTCGACAGCAGCAAAGAAGACAACTGCTGCTAAGAAGACAACTGCTGCAAAGACAGTTGAAGAGAGCAAGGTAGTCATCCAGGCTAACGGCTCTGAGGTGAATGCTGCCGATCTCGTGGAAAAGGCAAAGGCTGCTGCAGGCATCAAGACTGCAAAGAAGGTCGATGTATACGTAAAGCCCGAGGTTAACAAGGTATATTACGTTATAAACGGCGAAATCTTCGGCGATTTCGATCTTTTCTGATAAAGCCTTAAAAAACTGAATCATTATTCATGAAAGACTGTACAGTTATTGCTGTGCAGTCTTTTTTGTTATTCGATCAAATATTATCGGTATACAAATAGTTATATTTCGGGGCGGTTTTTCTAATGGTATACAAAAAAATTAACCATTCATATGAGAATAAAAATAAAAAATTAATCAGTACACAATCAAGTCTTAAACTCACGGTTTTTGTGCAAAATAGCCATAAAATATCGTCAAAAATCTAAATTACGATTAAAAATATTCTATTGCAATTGTGATTGTGATGTGATATAATATGTTTATCAAAAATATTCAAAATATTTAAGAAATCTACAAACAGTATATTTTGAGTGTTTTTTTATGATATATAATATTTCAGAAAGGGTGAAAGACTTATGAGAAAAACATTAGGTAAACGCATGATAAGTGGTATTACCTCGGCTTTACTGGCTGTTACCTATGTCCTTCCTCAGAGTATGGGCAGAGTCGGGCGAGAGCTTCTATCTGCTGATGCTGTCAGTGAGAGATATATGGTCCCCAATGTCTACGGACAGGACGCAAATAACGGCTACAGTCCGAAGGCGCTTTCTCAGGCGACTCTCCTCGTAGGTGACGGAAGTCCGCTGGCTGCTCTTGATGGTTCGGCAAAGAAATCCATCACGAATGCCAGAAATACCTACTTCCTCGGAATTGCTTCACAGTTCGGCATATTCCTTGAGGAAAACATGGAAGTCAACGGCGCCGATGCCGAGGGACGTGTTGCTGTCGGCGGAAATCTTACTTTCGCAGGCAACTGGAACTATCAGGTAGGTAATGGTGACTACGCTACAATGGCTGCTCTCATCGATGTTGACGAGTACAGCGGAATAACTAATTTCGCACATGCTATCGTTGGCGGAGATATCGCCAATATCAACGTTTTCGGAGCTTCCGATAAGGACGGTGGCAGAGGCGGATTGTGGCATGGAAATACCGCTTATTATCCTGAGGACGAGGACCGCTATAAGAGATTCGTTTTCCAGAACGGCTATAATGAATACGATGCCGGTACAGGCACAGGTTCATACCACCTTGGTCCAGACGGTACCAAGTACACACCTTATGGTATACACCAGCATGACGATCTTGATATCAATGAAACAGCCGCTTTCTATGAAGGTACTCTTATTGATTTCCCAACCGAGTTCGCATGGCTTGAGGAAAGAGGAAATGAGCTTGCCAAGATAGAACCTAACGGTAATGTTGAACAGAATGGCGGAACTCTTAACCTCACTTACGACGGACCTCCTGTTGATACTATTTACTTCTACGTTCCCGAATGGAGAGGCACCAGTCAGGTCGTTATAAGCGGCGACGGTGTAAGAGGAACCGAGAACTACGTCATCTCGTGTCCTACAGAAAAGATAGAAATGAAGGGCAACGTCGAGACAAAGATACTCGATAAGGTCATTTCAAACACAGGCGGCGTTTCAACAAACAACAGCGCTGAATCATCCCAGATACTTTATAACTTCTATAAGTGTACCGACCTCAACTTCGGCGGCAACATGAATGGTACACTCTTTGCTCCGCTTGCAGCGGCACATTCAAACTGGGAAGGTACAGAAGGTCACCTTTCAGGTGCGCTGATCGCAAAGTCATACCACGGAAGTATGGAGTTCGGATATCGTCCGTATCTCGGACCTGTTGATATCCTCGGCGTAACTTCAAGCTACATCATTGATGCTTACAAGTTCGGTCCCGACGGCACAACTCCACTCGCAGGCGCAGAGATAGGTCTTTATGAGATAGCTCTCGATGACAGCGGCAATATTATCATGGACGGCGACGAGCCCGAAATGACACTTGTTGATTTCGCTTATTCAAACGAAAACGGCAAGGTTAGCATTCCTGTTTCAGAGGACGGCTACTATTGTATAAAGGAAATTACTCCTCCTGCAGGTTACGCTCTCAGTGATGAGGCTTACTACTTCAAAGTTAAGGACTCATCCACAGAAAACAAGGTGAAATATCCCACAGGTTCTTACTACAATGCAGAGATAAAGATATACGATGCGGCTGAGGCTGTCAGTGCGGCAGGTCTTGATTCCGGAGCAACAGTAAAGGAACTTGAAGAAAAGGGCTACATTGCTATAAACGCTCCGAAGGACTATCAGGGCTATAAGATACAGAGTTCGGATTTCGATGTTTATAACAATGATGCAAACGCAGACAGATACGGTTACTTCACAGGCAAGAATGCAAAGGTAAATTCAGTTACTCTTTATTATGAGACAGAAGAAGAACATGATATTTTGACTAATAAAGCAAACTTGGGTTCTAATTACACCTATAAGTGTTTTGAATTACAAGGTTGTTCAATACCTGGCGGATATATTCAGCCAAACGAATATGCATCTGTTCAAGGAAAAAATGTTGTAGATGTAATATTTAATGTTGAACTTAATGAAGATGCAAAATATCTTCTTGCATATGATAAGAACCAAAGGAACGATTATGTGTTATCTATACCACTTAATGGTTCAGGTCAGTATTCAGCAATTGAAAATGGTATCACTGACATTACAGGATTTAATAATTTGATATTTAGCTTTACAAATTCTTTAGGCTCGTTTAATGATGTTGCTACGGAAATAGGTAAACTGACCTCGTTTACAATGGTATATGAAGGAAATTGCATCAAAACAGGTCAAAAAGAAACTGTTAAAGTTGATAAGAGTGAAAAATACGATATCTCTGATAACGGAGAGGTACAGGGCGATAAGAATGCGTTCAATACCGCTCTTCAGAAGGCTTACAAGGTAGAGGCGGACGTTACTGTTAACGATTCTCCTGCTACTGTTTCAATGGGTAACTTCATCAAGGACAAAAGCGTTGCTTCTTCAGGCACTGTTGAACTCTTTAACAGCAAGGAAGGTCTTGCATCTGCACCTTATAAGTATTACCACTACGATCCTTCAGGCACAACTTACAACAGCATCAAGGACAATGCAATTTATGCGGGCGACAGCACTCTCAGACTTATAAAGAAAGCTGAATCCCCTGATGCTCCTGATGATGTTCTCACAGACAGAACGTATACTACAAAGAACGGCAAGAAGTATGATTATAATGATATGGAGATAACAGGCGCTCCCGATCATACAGAAAATGCATACGAGATTGTCAAGTATACAACTGCTGAAGTAGACTACTACTCAGATCCCGAATTCACAAACAAAACAGGTCATAAGAATACAGACCCTCTTGATGTATCCAAAAACGGATATATCGTAAAGCGAGATACATATA
Organism: Ruminococcus sp. XPD3002; assembly: GCA_900119535.1. Classification (GTDB taxonomy): domain Bacteria; phylum Bacillota; class Clostridia; order Oscillospirales; family Ruminococcaceae; genus Ruminococcus; species Ruminococcus flavefaciens_H. Next base: position 7,068 of record FPJT01000018.1, on the reverse strand, counting down.
CCTTTGATGTGGACGATACAGGCAAGATCACAAAGGTATATAAAGAAGGCACGGAAGTTACAGATTCAGACGAAAAGGCAAGATTCACATCAAAGCCTCTGTATGAGCTTGATGCGGATTCTCCTAACGGACAGTACTGGATGCTCTGTGACGGAAACAGCATGAATCCTCTCATAAATATCTCACCTGATGAATCAAATAAATACACATTCACAGATAAGGAAGCGTTAAGAATTGCCAAGGTCGATAAGGAGTCTCCTGATGTAACTATAGGCGGTGCAGAGATAATTATCGACAAGGTGAAGCTTGCTCCCGACGGATCTATAGAATCTATAGAGAAGTCGTACACATGGAAATCTGAAGTGGGCGGAGCAAATCTTGCAGACGTACTTAATTCCGAACCCGAAAAGAATGCAGTCTACAGAATGCGCGAGATCAAACAGCCGTCAGGCTACATGCTCACAACAGACTATACATTCTTCAAGACCGACGGTACTTACTTCTATTCCCAGACAATAAGCAACACAGGCAAGGTCAACGAAGCAAACTGGGCAAAGAACAAGATCGAAGGCAGCACACTGGCTCAGAGATCTGCTATACTGGCAGATGAAAAGAGCGCTCCATTCAACCTCAGAAAGATCGATGCCGCAACTAATAATACACTCAGCGGTGCAACGCTCCAGCTCATAAGACTTTATGATGCAGGCGTTGATAAGATAAAGGCTGGCGAAGGAAATGTTAAGTTCAGCGATCTCGAAAGCACTGATTACAAAGTAGTTGAAAGCGATATAAGCAGCGCTATCACTAAGCTCGAACTTACAGAATTTGCTTCAAACACAAATTACTACGCAGTTGTAGAGACAGCAAGTCCGGCAGGTTATTCAGATGCAGAACTTGACAAGATAAACGTCTTTACACTTACAAACGACGGAACAAAGCTCACAGCAAGTATCGGTATTGAAGATGTTGCTGCAGGCATTACAGTTCCTACACAGGGCTTCAGTGTCATTGATGACAAGGAAGGTCATATCACAGTTTCCTTCCCGAATAACGAACAGGGAAGCAGACTTTCATTCACTAAGGTCAACAACGACGGTCTCGCACTTTCATCAGTTGATGATGATATAAGCAAACTCAATATAGTCGTTTCAAAGTTCACAAAAACTCCTGAAGGCTATACAGAGGCCGCAGTTCCCGAGTCCGACCAGCGCGGTGCTGATGCAGTAACATACAGCGCTAAGCTCGGAAGAAACGGACTTACAGCAAGTCAGGATACAAATTATGTATTCTATAAGATAGAAGAGGTCATGGTACCTGAAGGTTATACAGGTGCATCTCCTATATACTTCTATTATACACAGCAGAATGGTCGGTACAGAGTATACGTGCTCGATACTAACGCAGAAGGCAAGCAGGATGCAGATTTCACAGATGCTTCAAACTACACTGCTGTTACAGCCGAAAGGATCGGCTCTGACAATGTTTACAAGATAAACATGGTCGACAAGGCTGTAGAGACTGATATCTCATTCCGCAAGGAAAATAACGCTCTCAAGGACGACGACGGAACAGTCGTTGCAGATCACGATCCTGTTGCAGGTGCTCAGCTCAGACTTACACTTGATAAGGTCTATGCTGTAAAGGATTTCTCAAAGGTTACTGCTTCTGATGCAGACGGAGAGGTCACACTTACAAAGGGTACTGTTGAAACAGTTGACGAGAACGAAAAAACAGTTGTCAAGAATTACATCCAGTGGACTTCAACAGGCAAGGATGTCAAGCTTGCAAATCTTCCTGACGGTGAGTATACACTCTCTGAGGAAAACAGACTTGAAGGCTATAAGCCGTTCGCACCTATAAAGGTAAGCGTTATGGACGGTAAGCTTGCATGCATGTCGACAGATGCTTCTGATACAGCTCGTATAGTTGACTACGGCGAAGACACATACGGTATAGTTAATGAACTTCTTACTATCAACATAAGAAAGACACAGTATTCAAATGCTACAGCAAACAGAGATACTCCTGTTCCGGGCGCTATCCTCAGACTTACAGGAAAGAACGGAACCGCGAAGATCAATCTTGCTGAAAGCGGAGTTGTAATGAGAGACGTTCTCTGGAACGGCACTAACATAGGCGACAGAGTTAAGCAGAACGTTATTCAGGACAGAGTTCCTGAGGATCCTTTAACATACGAATGGGAAACAGTATGCAACGCTGTTACATTTGAAAAACTCCCCGACGGTGTCTACACTATCTACGAGGTATCAGCTCCCGAGGGTTACCTCAAGGCTGAAACAGACAAGACCTTCACAGTAAAGAACGGTCAGCTCGTTGAAAAGGAAGACACAAGCATATCCGCAACAGTTACTAACCAGAAGATAATTTCTGTGAACAAGGCAGCCCTTAACGGAGAAGAGAAAGCTGAGCTTGATACATCAAACAAGGCTAAATTCAGACTCTCTGTAAATACGGGCAAGAGCGAATCGCTCACTCTCGACGGCGTAAGGATAAATCCCGGAACTGATGACGAGATCGTCGCTCCGGAGGGTGCGACATCCATCGAATTCGAGGGCAATGCTACCAATTTCGTAGGACTTAAGGACGGCTCTTACATACTTGAAGAGATCGCAGCTCCCGACGGTTTCACAGCAGTTAAATCCACATTCAATTTCACTATCAAAGAGATCCTGGTATATCCCGACGGTACTCCGATAGAAAATCCTGAGGGCATAGTTTCCTACAGATACGTTCAGAAGATCACTCTCGACGATGCTGAGACAACAGGTATCGCAGTATCAAATGCCGAGAATGATACAAACGTAACTATCACAGACCAGATATCCAAGATAACTGTCAACAAGTTCGATGATGACGGAACCACACTCCTCCCTGCTGATAAGAACGCTGTTCTTCAGATAGAGATGAAGAGTGCATCAAAGACAGCCGTTAAGCCTGATGAGCTCCACTATGATGCTATATGGGTAGGCGGCAAGAAAACATGGAACATGTCAGAGAATCCTAAGGAATTCACAGGACTCCTTGACGGTACATACGAGCTCTCAGAGATAAACGTTCCTGACGGATATCTTCCTGTTGCTTCCAAGGTATTCACCATTAAGGACGGCGTAATGAGCTATGAAGTACTGACGGACGATGTTCTCGACGAAGAAGGCAACGTGGTAACTGCGGGCGCGATCGTTCCTGTTACTACAGACGCTATCGGACTTGTAAACCACACAGACACAACTACAACAACAGTTGCTACAGCACATGTAGACATACAGAAGCTTGCTGACAGCCTTACAACAGCAGCAGGCAGCGAAGAGACTTCCGCAGATCTTTCACTTGAGAATGCATACCTCACACTTGAGAGAGTAGTTCCCGAGGGCGAGACTCCTGCACTCTTCCCGATCGGCAGCATAAAGCTTCAGGATAACGACGGCAGACTCGTAAACGGCAGCGGTAACGCACTTGTATGGGTATCAGGCAAGAAGCCTGCAGAGCTCTTCCTCCCTGAGGGCGAGTACTTACTCAGCGAGATAAAGGCTCCTGACGGATACGAAACAGCTGAACCTATCAGATTCTCTATCGTGCAGACAGAGGATTCAGTTCCGGGAGCTGAAAAGCTTCAGATCAAGGTCGGCGGTCAGGTAATGGACAAGATCGAAATGATCGATAAGCTGGTAACAGCAACGACCACTACTACTGCGACCACCACCACAACGACAACCACAACAACTACTACAACTACATCGACAACAGATACTACATCCACAACTACCACAACATCTACAACAACCACAACTACATCCACAACGACTACTACATCAACAACAACTACAACTTCTACAACAACAACCACCACATCTACAACCACTACTACATCCACAACAACCACAACTTCTACAACAACTAAGGCTACAACTTCAAATACAACATCATCCGCACCGACAACATCGGCTGCAACAGAAGTTGTTACTACAACTACAGTTGCAAGACATAAGGTAAACATAAGCAAGGCTGAACTTGGCGGCAAGGAAGTCAAGGATGCATCACTCACTCTCAAGGGCGTAAGAGAAGACGGTTCTGAAATAGAATTCAGCAAGGAAAACATTACAGTCGGCGAGGGCGGCGAGCTCATAAGCGGCTCAGGCGATGCAATAGTATGGATGTCAGGAAACAAGCCTACAGTTGTAATGCTTGAGGACGGTATCTATACACTCCACGAAGTAGCTGCACCAAACGGCTATGAAAAGGCAAGCAATATCACATTCACAGTCAAGGACGGCAAGGTAGTAAAGGGCGGCAAGAACGACAGTACAGTTGAAATGATCGACGAGATCGTTACAACAGTTACTACTGTATCAGGTGCAAAGCCTGCTACTACAACCACGACCACAACAGTCAAGACTACTACTACAACAGTCAAGACCACAACAGCTACAACTGCTACCACAGTTTCGGGACAGACTGCTGCAACAACTGTAGCAAGAAACTACATCAGCATCAGCAAGGCTGAACTGGGCGGCAAGGAAGTAAAGGACGCTTCACTGACACTTAAGGGTGTAAGAAGCGACGGCACAGAGATAGAGTTCGCTAAGGATTCTATCGTAATAGGCGAAGGCGGTACAGTAATAAGCGGTTCTGGCGATGCTCTTGTATGGGTATCAGGCGAAAAGTCTACAACAGTTCTCATAGAGGACGGCGAATATACTCTCCACGAGATAGCAGCTCCGAACGGCTACGAAAAGGCTACCGACATTACCTTCACAGTCAAGAACGGTAAGGTTGTAAATGGCGGCAAGAACGAAAGCACAGTTGAAATGATCGACGAGATAATAACAACTGCAGCAACAGCTTCGACAACTGCGGCTACAACTACAACAGCAACAACTACAACAGTCAAGTCTGAAACATCAGCAACTACTACAGTAGAGACTACCGTATCGACTTCTGTAACAACAGCTGTAAAGACAGAGGCTTCAACTGTTGAAAGCACGACCGATACAACTTCAACTACTACAGTTACAACTGCAACATCTGAAAAGACAACTGCTTCGACTGTATCAACAACAGTAACTACAGAGACAGCAGTAACAACAACTACAGCCGAACTCCATAAGATCAATATCCATAAGGCAGAACTCGGCGGAGCAGAAGTTGACGGTGCTACGATCTCTCTCAAGGGCGTCAAGAAGGACGGAACAGCTATAGAGTTCACAAAGGATTCAATAACTGTCGGTGAGAACGGCGTAGTAGTAAACGGTTTCGGTGAGACACTGGTATGGATCTCAGGCAAGCAGGCTACAATAGTTAATATCGAGGACGGTATCTATACTATGCATGAAGTAGCTGCACCTAATGGCTATGAGAAGGCTACCAATATTACATTTACCGTTGAGAACGGCAAGGTAGTAAAGGGCGGCAAGAATGACAGTACAGTTGAAATGATCGATGAGCGTATCGTGGAAGTTACTACTTCCACAGCCGCAGGACCGGTCAGCACAACAACTACCACAACAGTAACAGATGCAACTACAGCATCTACCACAACAGCAACAGATGCAACTACAGC
>FPJT01000018.1:0-1280 GCA_900119535.1 Ruminococcus sp. XPD3002 | reverse complement strand
GATGCAACTACAGCATCTACCACAACAGTAACAGATGCAACTACAGCATCTACCACAACAGCAACAGATGCAACTACAGCATCTACTACAACAGCAACTGACGTTACTACAGTATCCACAACAAAGAGTGCTGAGACTGCTATCGTAACTACAACGATAGTAAGAAATAATATCAGCATCAACAAGGCTGATCTCGGCGGTGCAGAAGTCAAGGGCGCAACACTTACCCTCTCAGGTAAGCACAGCGACGGTTCTGCAATAGAGTTTGCTAAGAATTCTATCAAGATCGGCGAGGACGGAGAAGTAGTTAACAGCTCAGGCGAAACACTCGTATGGATATCTGGTTCTGAAGCTACTATCGTTATCATCGAGGACGGCGAGTATACTCTCCACGAGATAGCTGCTCCTAATGGTTATGAGAAGGCTACTGATATCACATTCACAGTCAAGGACGGCAAGGTAGTAAATGGCGGTAAGAATGACAGCACAGTTGAGATGATCGACGAGATGATCACAACAGCAGCAGTTACAACATCCGCAGCAGCTACTGAAACGACTGTCAAGACAACACAAACAACTACAGCAGCTCCTGTAATAGTTACCGGAACAACTGAAGCAACAACTTCTACAACAACTGTTGCAGAGACAACTGCTAAGGCAACCACAGCAACGACAACTGTAACTTCGACAAATGCTGTTACAGAAACAACTGCTAAGGCAGCTGAAACTACAACAAATGCGGTTACAGAGTCCACGACGACAACAAAGGTTACTACAGTAACAACTACTAAGGCAGCAACCACAACTGTAACAACAACCACAAAGGCAGTTACAGAGACAACAGTCAAGGCAGTTGAAACAACGACAACAAAGGCTACCACAGTAACAACTACTAAGGCAACCACAACGTCGATAACAACAAGTACTACAACAAGCACAAGTACTTCAACATCGACAACAAAGGTTACTACAGTAACAACTACTAAGGCAACCACAACGTCGACAACAACAAGTACTACAACAACTACAAGCACAACAACTACTACATCGACTAAGGCTGCAACCGAGTCGACAACAGAGACAACCAAGGCAGAGACAGAAACAACTACAACAGTAGAAACTACTACAAGAACTACACGTACAAAGATCGTGACTACCACAAAGATCAGCACAACAACAACTGCACCTGTTACAACTACAGTAACAACTATCATCGGCAGAAACAGTGTCAACATCAATAAGGTAGACCTCGGCGGTACAGAGGTAGTAGGCGCAAGACT
>FPJT01000015.1:56292-79128 GCA_900119535.1 Ruminococcus sp. XPD3002 | reverse complement strand
AGAAGCTATCCCTCTCTCAAAGGCAGGTTGCTCACGTGTTACTCACCCGTCCGCCACTAAGAATACTCAGTAAACCAAATATTCTCCGTTCGACTTGCATGTGTTAAGCGTGCCGCCAGCGTTCGTCCTGAGCCAGGATCAAACTCTTTATAAAGTTGTATATTAAATCCTTTCGGACTTAAAATCAATCCTGTTCAATAACGCTTGCGTTATTACTGCGTTTTAAAGTCTTTGCTTGACTATTTCTTTGCTTTCTCAGCAAAGGAATCTCAAGGGTCGTTACTTTTTCTTGCATTGTTTAATTTTCAAGATGCTGTTCGCTCTCCCTCATGGGACAGCTTTAATATTATATCACAACTCGAACTCTTTGTCAAGTACTTTTTCAAAGTTTTTTCAAAAAAGTTTTTGTTGTGTACTGCTCTCTGAAAGCAGCTTTAATATTATATCACTTTCAAACTCGTTTGTCAAGTGCTTTTCGGAAATTTTCTTTCAAACTTCTCCCGAAGTCTTTCCTCTTTCACTCGCTCCCTCGTTCGACAGCTTTATTATTATATCATGCTTTCCTCACTTTGTCAAATAGAAACTTTCCCTATAGCACCGTATATTTATTGTTCAAATTGCTGTACTCGTTTTTATTCCCGTCCGCATAATTCCTGCCCTATTACATTATTAGTATAAAAATAGCTATTTTTGACTTGTATTTCTTTATTATATATGGTATTATGTAAGTACAAAGGTTAATATTAAAGTTGGTTTGCCGAGTTACGGCACTTAACTTGCGCTTAAATCAGCTTAATTTCAATTGCTAATGGAGGGATAACCTATGTTTAACCGCAAAAAATGGGTTGCTGCTGCTCTCGGCTTAGCTACTGCGGCAACTTCCATGGCTTCATTTGCTCCTGCAAATGCTGCCGAAACCGCTGATGAAGAGGTTCAGTTCTCTGCTCCTATCAGCGAGATAGTCGACGACTCAGGACTCGACATCGATTACGCCCGTGCTCTTCAGTATTCACTTTACTTCTATGACGCAAATATGTGCGGTGATACTGTTGACAACGACTCACGCCTTTCATGGAGAGGCAACTGCCATACCTACGATGCACACGTTCCTATGGTAAAATGGGACGGCCTTACAACTGCATCAAGCAAGGGCGGTACAAACCTCGATCCGTCATTCCTGAAACAATACGCTGATGTTCTCGATCCCGACGGCGACGGCACTATCGACGTTGCAGGCGGTTTCCACGATGCCGGCGACCACGTTGAGTTCGGTATGCCTGAAAACTATACCGCTGCTACTCTCGGCTGGGATTATTACGAATTCGGCGATGTTTTCAAGAAGCTCGAACAGGATGACCACATGGAGACTATTCTCCGTCATTTCAATGACTACCTCATGAAATGTACTTTCCTCGATGAAAGCGGAAAGGTCATCGCTCACTGTTATCAGGTCGGCGAAGGTAATATCGACCACGCTATCTGGAACAGCCCTGAGGTAGATACTATGCCTCGTCCTGCTTTCTTCCTTACTGCTGATAAGCCTCAGATAGACTACGCTGTTTCAGCTTGTGCTTCACTGGCTATCAACTACCTCAACTTCAAGGATTCAGATCCGGAGTATGCTGCAAAATCACTTAAGTACGCTAAGGCTCTCTGGGATTTCACTAACGAGGCTATCGACAAGATCGGCGATTCTACAAAGCTTCTTTCCGATAACGCTGACGGTCCGGGAGCATTCTACGGCTCATCCAAGTGGGAAGACGACTACTGCTGGGCTGCTGCATGGATGTATAAGGCTACAGAAGATGCAAGCGCTTTCGATTACGCTGTTAAGATCTTCGATTACTATGCTCCTTCAGGCTGGTGCTACTGCTGGAACGATATGTGGAGCGGTGCAGGCGTTATGTGGGCTGTTATAAACCAGGAACACCCTGAGCTCGACCTCGTTCAGAAGGTAAGAGACGCACAGGGCAAGAACCAGTACGTTTTCGATAACTTCTGGGATAACGACTGCGTCGGCAAGTGCCTTAAGACATGGCAGGCTCTTGAAACAAAGGGCGGTTTCGCTTACCTCAACCAGTGGGGAAGCTGCCGTTACAATACTGCAATGCAGATGATATGCCTCGTTCACGATAAGTATACCAACGACGGTAAACCCGGCGAGTGGGCTGAATGGGCTAAGAAGCAGATGAACTACGTTCTCGGCGACAATGATATCACTTACAAGGAAGAACCAAAGTACGCTGTTCTCGCAGGAAGAAACGGTACTCACGGTCCAAGAGCATTCATCGTTGGTTATAACGACAATGCTGTAAAGAATCCTCACCACCGTGCAGCTTCAGGTCTTCTTATGGCTGAAGATGCTCGTGAGCAGAGACACATCCTCTGGGGTGCTCTCGCAGGCGGTCCTGACGGAAGCGACGGTCACGACGACGCAACTAAGGACTGGGTTGAAAACGAAGTTACTATCGACTACAACGCTTGTCTCCCTGGCGCAGCAGCCGGTCTCTATGCTTTCTACGGCACTCCCGACATGGCTGTAACTCCTAACTTCCCTCCTGAGGACGAGAAGAGAGTTTACGGCGGCGGCGCAGGCGGCGAAGGCGGCAGCGGCTACTGGGTCGAAGCTTGCGGTATCGACAGCCGCAACGATGACGGTACAGGTGCTGTTGAGGTTTCACTTAAGGTCCTCTCAGGTGAGACTACTCCTTCAAAGAACCTCACTGTAAGATACTTCATCGATGCTTCAGAGGTCTCAGATCCTTCTATAATCGAGACAAAGAAGCTTTACGATCAGTCCGAAATGGAGATCGAGGGCGCTAAGTGTACTGTAAGTCCTATACAGAAGTACAAGAATTCCGACAGCATCTACTATGTAGAGCTTTCATGGGAAGACTGCACAATCGTTAACTCAGGCAAGAAGAGCCAGTTCTCTGTAGGTTTCTACGGAAAGGGCTATACAGATCCTGAGACTCATGCATATATAGTTTATAAGTGGGATCCTACAAACGACTACAGCTATGAGCACCTTAAGCTCGGCAAGAAGACAGACTTCTTCGCAGTTGACGATCCGCCTGAGGAGCGCTGCGATTACATCTGCGTTTACGATAACGGCGTTCTCGTTGGCGGTATAGAGCCTGACGGAACAAAGCCCGAGGAAAAGGAAGTTGCTACAAAGCCGGCTTCAACAAAGCCTGCTACTACAAAGCCAGTTGCTACAAAGCCTGTTGTTACAACTCCTGTAACTACAACAGCTAATTCTTCTGCTGATGTAACTCCGGGAAATACACCGGGCATAAACGCTTCAGGTCAGTCAGGAAAAACTATTTTCGGTGATGCTAATGAAGACGGCGAAGCTGAGCTTGCTGATGCTCTCCTCGTTCTTCAGTATGTAGCTAACGAAAAGAAGTATCCTCTCACAGATCAGGCTAAGCTCAATGCAGACTGCTATAACCCCGGCGACGGCGTTACAGCTAACGATGCACTTGCTATCCAGAAGCTTGATGCTAAGGTTATCAGCGCACTTCCTGTAAAGGAATAATGACTGATACAGAATAACATAAGAACAGCCCCGAAGCGTTTCTATAGCGCCTCGGGGCATTGTTTTATCTGTCACCGACAGTACATAAAAGGAGGACGCATAATACCTCCTCCTCAGCTTGTCTACATAGCCTGAAATCATTAATTCGGGGATTCTAAAGGGATACCATCCCTTTAGCGGATTCCAAAGGCAGAGCCTTTGGCAGGGTGTGGGACAGAGTCCCACATTACACAAAGCGCCCTCACTTGCAGGGCGTTCCCTGATGAACCCATTTTTTTACAAACTGAAAGGAGGATGCGCGGTGCATCCTCCCTTATTTTTATTCTTCTGTGCCTACTGATGCGATAACATCTGCAAGGAGATTTGCAGGTAACTGCTCGTATCTCAGGAATTCAAATGTGAAGCTTCCCATGCCTCTTGTTGTCTGGCGAAGATACATTGCAAAGTCGTGCATCTCTCTCATCGGAACCTCTGCTGTAATAACTGTATTGCCGTTTCCAGCAGGCTCCATTCCGAGAACTCTGCCGCGGCGCTTGTTGAGCTCGCCCATGATATCACCTGTGTTCTCGTCCGGAGCTGTAACGTTAAGCTCGCCTATCGGTTCAAGCATTACAGGATCTGCCTGACGGAGTCCCTCCTTGTATGCAAGTGAAGCGGCTGTCTTGAACGCCATTTCGGAAGAGTCTACAGGGTGGTATGAACCGTCCACCAGTATTGCCTTGAGTCCTACTACAGGGCATCCTGCGAGTACGCCCTTCTTGACTGAATCTTCGAGTCCCTTCTGAACTGCGGGGAAGTAGTTCTTCGGAACTGCGCCTCCGAATACCTTCTCCTCGAATACGAGCTCGTCGCTTACACAAGGCTCGAACTCGATCCATACATGACCGTACTGACCATGTCCGCCTGACTGCTTCTTGTGCTTGCCTTCAACCTTTACCTTCTTGCGGATAGTCTCCTTGTAAGCTATCTTAGGCACTGTGAGGTTGACGTCGGCACCGAACTTGCCTTTGAGCTTTGCAGCGGCAACTTCAAGGTGCTGTTCACCGAGTCCGCTGAGTATCTGTTCCTTTGTATTTTCATCCTGTATATAAGTAAGAGTGGGGTCTTCCTCTGTTATTCTCTGCATACTTGAAGAGATCTTAGCCTCGTCGCCCTGAGCCTTAGCCTTTACAGCCATTGAGTAGCACGGATGCGGGAACTCCATAGGAGCGAAGATAACAGGTCTTGAAGCATCACAGAGAGTGTCTCCTGTATTAGCTGTGATCTTTGAAGCTGCAACTATATCTCCTGCACTTGCGCTTGATATCTCTGTCTGCTTTTTTCCGCAGAGTGAATAGAGCTTTCCGACCTTTTCATTCGAGCCGGTCTTTGAGTTGAATACATCACTGTTTGCCTTAAGAGTACCTGACATTACTCTTATAAAGGACATCTTTCCTACGAACGGATCGGCGATAGTCTTGAAGATATATGCAGACATCGGATCAGCAGCCTCGCATGCAACTTCAACTGCATCTCCAGAAGGAGTCTCTGCAACTGCAACTGCTACCTCGTTAGGTGCAGGGAGAAGAAGCTCTATCTCCTTAAGGAGCATATCGATACCTGCAAGCTCTGTTGCGGAAGTACAAACAACAGGTGTGATGATACCCTTGTTCATACCGTCGTGGATACCGTCGATGAGTTCCTTCTGAGTGAAAGCTTCGCCCTCGAAGAATTTCTCCATAAGCTCATCCGAAGTCTCGGCAACAGCCTCTGAAACAGCTGCGATAAGTCCCTCGATACGATACTCGAACTTCTCCGAGATCTCAGCTGTAGGCATATCTATTTCAACCGCATTTCCCTTGCCGTCGTACTTGTAAGCCTTCATCTCAATAAGGTTTACGTAAGAAACGATCTGTCCGTTACTGATAACGGGTACTACTACAGGGCATACTGTAGGACCGAAAACTGTCTTGAGCTCTGTGAGAACGTTGAAGAAGTTAGCGTCCTTATCGTCTATCTTTGTAACCACGAACATTTTGGACTTGCCCTGCTTTACAGCCTCGTCGTAAGCCTTGCGTGCGCCTACCTTAACGCCTGACTTAGCTGAAACTGTTATCATAACTGTATCTGATGCACGAATACCCTCGATCATCTCAGCCGCAAAGTCGAACAGGCCCGGTGTATCGAGAAGGTTTACCTTATAATCGTTATATTCAAAAGATGCAAGTGAAGTGCTTATAGAAATACTTCTCTTGATCTCTTCAGGATCATAGTCGCAGACTGTTGTTCCGTCAGCAGTCTTTCCAAGACGGTCGGATGCTCCTGCCTTATAGAGCAGTGCCTCTGCCAAAGAGGTCTTACCCGAGCCGTTATGACCTGCAAATGCAATGTTTTTTATTTTACTAACAGCATATTCTTTCATTATTGATAACTCCCTTATAAAATTCTTTGCAGTATCGTAAACTACAGGTATAATTATATATTAATTAAGAATAAATTGCAATACTTTTACACTTTTTTCTACATATCCTATCACTCTTCACGTGTATAATTGTTTATTTTGTACATCAAAAACATTACTATTTGGCTTTTTTGTTTTGTTATTTACTCTGAGTATGATTATTGCTCCGTAGAGCATTATCCAGACTGTCAATACTGCGATAGCCTCGGTTAACAAATTGCACCCCGTTCCGAAGGTCCTCACAAGCAGCTCCGCTCCGTTGAGAGTAAGGAATGCATATGCCCCGGGAAGCAGTACCGTCCTGACGGGACGAAGGGGTACTCCGCCTGCCCTGAGTACCTTCACAAGACGCATAACGTTGCCGAAAATATTGCTTGCGTAGTAGGAAACTGCTATGCCGTAAAAACCGATACGGGGTACAAGTATCAGCACCGCCGATATCCTTATAACGTACTCCGCAAGATAATTCAGCGACGAAAAGGACTGCATCCCCATTCCCTTTATCATCGCTTCGAGAACTATCTCCATGTAGATAAAGGGCACTACAGGTGCGATATAACGTATCATACTGCCGCCAAGCTCTCCGCCGCCCATTACAGCGCCTATCATCCCTCCGAAGCGCATCAGTACCGCCGAAGCAAATACCGAATAGAGCATCGTGTATTCCACTATCTTTGCAGTCATGGAGCGTATACGTCCGCTGTTGCCCCCTGCCGAAGCCCTTGCGGACTCGCTGACTATCAGTCCCGAGACCGAACAGAGTACCACCGACGGAAAAAACAATGCAGGTATGACTATCGCTTCAAAGATACCGAAAAGACTCAGGGCGTCCGCAGTTGAATCGCCGTACTGACGCAGACAGGCAGGAATAAGTGCATCGTTCGTGCTGCTGAGGACTGCTGTGAGAAGTCCGCCGCCCATTATGGGGAAGGCAAGCTTCGCGTAGTCCCTCATGGTCAGAGTACTCCTGCCCGATGAAGGACTGCGGAGCTTAAGAAAGGCTGCCGCAAGAAACAGAAGTGAAGCCGTGTTTCCCGAGATAATGGATATTATAAGTGTACGGCAGATGTCGCCCTCGGAACAGGCTCCGACCACAAGAGTCATCGTCATTATCACAGCAGACCTTACCGCAAAATCAACTATGTCCGCAGCCGCAGCTATACCTGCTCTTCTCATGGCGTTGAAGTAACCCTTAAGGCAGGCGGAGACTGCCCCTGCAATAAGTGCGGCAGGCATCAGTCTCACGGATGCCGCCATGTCCGCACCGCTGAAAAACCGACTGCTGAGAGGTTCGGCACTAAACACGAGTACAGCCGAAACGATCCCACTCAGCAACAGGCAAAGCTTTATTCCGTGAGCAAGTACACCTTCGGGAGAACCGTTTTTCCTGCCTGTTTCCTCCGAAATCAGCCTACTGGTACACAGAAATGCGTTGCCGTTGGAGATTATCCCTGCAAGTCCGAGAAACGAACCCATAAGGGATAGGATACCTATTGCCTCCGCACCGAGTCTGCGAGTTATAAAAGCGTTCATGAACAGAGATGCTGTGTCAAGAAGAAGCTGCATAACGGTCAGCAGCAGAGTATCCCTGACTATTTTATTCTTTATCATCATTATTCCTCCATATCCTGTTTCTTAATCATATGAAGGAGAAGAATAAAAGATGAACTTCTTTTTCGGGGGAAACCTTTCTGAGGAAAGGTTCTCCCCCAAGCCCCCTTCCAAAGACTTTCTGCCCCAAATTTTCAGCCTTACAGGGTACTCTCTCATAGTATTACTAAAACGGTAGTTTACATGAGTACCCTGTAAGGCTGAAAATTTAAAGTGAAGGCTTTAAAAAGAAATTGAGAGAAACCCTTCTCAAAAGAGTTCCTCCCAATAAAAACATAGCTCTTATACATTATTTATCAAGCGGTTCGTCCATGAACTGTATATTCATGTCGACGTCGCCGTCTATACCTGCCATTCTGCCGTATGCGCTTGCCTGCCATATTGCATAGTCGCCGCTGTAGTTGGTCTCGTCCACATAGTGAGCAAGCCATACGGGACGATTCCTGCGGTTCTCCCACACGTTGTCAAGGAAGTTCTTGCTGCTGTAGAGCATTCCCTTGTAGCCTGCCTTTTCAAGCTCGTCGCAGAAGGCTTCAAATATATTGTTCAGGTCGTGAAGGCTCATGCCGTATTTCTGGAAATTGGACCACTCCTCCCAGTCGAAAGCTATCGGGAAATAGGGCTTTCTGCCGTCGAGAGTCTCAACTATCCAGCGAGCGTGTTCGCGGACTTTTTCTTCGGTGTTGTCTGTTGTGTAGAAGTACACTCCAACGTCAAGACCTGCCGCAGTAGCTTCCTGCATGTTCCTGTGGTAGTAGTCATCAAGCTTGACCTCGCTGTAGTAGTAACCCATTCGCATTATTACGAACTCCACTCCTGCTTCCTTTACCGCATTGTAGTCCACGTTGGTCTGCCATGCCGATACATCGATGCCGAATCTTGAATTCTCGTAGCTGTTGGCAGCCTTGAAGTCCGCAAAGTCCACACGGGCATTATTGTCCGCAGGCTTCGGTATCTCGCTGAGCACGAGAACTTCCAGATCCCAGTCCGTTCTGTTGCCCGAAGAATCGGTAACTATCGCCTTGACGGGGTAGTGTCCCACCTCATCTGTATTTACGTCGCCCTCGTATGTAAGTACGGGAGCCTTATCGTAGTTATCCGCAAATCCCACAATCTTTCCCAGGTCGAAAGGCTCGCCCTGCTTCGCATAGGGTTCCCAGCCCGAGTTTATCACAAGGGGCGGAGTTGTATCGACTACGTTGTACTTAACTTCCTTTTCGTAGCTTCCGCCCTCGTACTCAAAAGCGACCTTTATGGTCTTTTCGCCGAGATCGGAGGTGTCCGCTTCTTTTCCCTCGTCCTTTAGCTTGACGTTCGTATCGGGGAAAAGCTCCTTGTAGGAAACATGGCTGTAGACCTCCACATTTTCAAGTGGCTGGAGCTTCACCGAATCAGGGGGATCCTTCGGTACTGTTGTGGTTGTTACCGTGGCAGTTGATACCGCTGTAGTTGTTGCGGTCGAAGTTGTGGAAGATGTGGAGGTAGCCGAAGTGACCGCCGCATCTGTTGAAGTGTCCGCAGGCACTGTTCTTCCCGAGCATCCCGGAAGCATACAGCCTGCCGCAAAAATCAATCCAATAATGATCCTTTTCATATAATCCTCTTTGTTTCGTGTATTTTGTTCGTTTTATGCTATTATCACTTGCTGAGAAGTCTGTCAAGCATTACCTGTCTGCACTGTTTTTCAAGTGTATCGTCAAGCTTTTTCAGCTCGGTCTTTTCATCGGAACCTCTGTTCACGCAATAGCTTATCATGTAGTCTGCTATCTCGGGATTCTTGGAAAGGCAGGGACCGTGAGAGTAGGTCGCAATGACGTTTTTCTCGAAGTATCCCTCATACTTGCTCTTACTGCAATTGCCGTTTCCGCAGAGGACTTCACCAAGGGGAGTTTTTACTCCCTGAGTCTGTCCGCCGTGATTCTCGAATCCGACCATATCCACGGTCTCGCCCGTAAAAGTCGTCCTTATGACGATATTGCCTATACAGCGGAGCTTTCTGCTGTCAGGTGCAACAGTGAAGTAGTCGAAGAGTCCGAGTCCGGGGATGTCATTTCCGTCGGCATCACGGTAGTACTTTCCCATAAGCTGGTAGCCTCCGCAGATAAGGAACAGGAAAGTTCCCGATTCATAGGCTTTCTTTATGCCCTCCCTGCATTTCAGAAGGTCAGCGGAGATGTGCTGCTGTTCGAGGTCCGCACCGCCGCCGATGTAGATAAGGTCGTATGATGCAAAGTCAGGCATTTCGCTGTCGATAGAGTAGGTATCCACCTGACAGTCTATCCCCCGCATCCTGCATCTGTAGCCTATGACCTCCATGTTGCCGCTGTCGCCGTAGAGGTCGAGCATATCCGCATACATATGAAGTATCTTAACCGTTTTCATTATGCTCACCTCCGTGCTTTTCGATGTAGCGCTTAAGAGCGCTTCTTGTCGGCTGAACTGCCGTGTAGTTCGCAATAACGAACTTCCTGCCCTCTGTACGTGCAAGCTCCTCAACAGCCTCGTCAAGGTCCGGCTTGACCACTATCTTTGAAGCATCGTAGCCCGAACACTTTATCCTTACTGCAATATCATATGCTCTTGTACCCGAGGTAACAACTCTCGTTACACGCTCGAAAATGCTGAAATTGATATCCCATATCCATGAAACGTCCAGACCGTCCGCAACGTTGTCGTTAAGGACGAAGAGAAGCTCCTTTTCGCCCTGCATCTCGTTCATTACACGGAGAGTCATATTCGCTCCGACGGGATTCTTTGCAAGGTTGAGAGTTGCATGTCTGTCCCCGAGCATGAAGCTTTCCATTCTGCCGTTGTTGACTGTGTAGTTGTTTATGACGTTCTCTGTCACCTCACTGCTGATATTGTAGAGCTTTGCCGCAGATGCAACAGCGGTCATGTTGTATACGTTGTAGATGCTGTTGAGCTTCGGAGAATACTCATGACCGTCCGCAGTGAAAACAGGCTTTTCAAGGTCGATGTCCTTTGCGGTCATATACGGCTCGTTATTACCGAATCCGCAGTTATTGCAGCGGAACTTTCCTATGTGGGAGTACTGATAGTAGTCGTACTCCAGCGCTTCGCCGCAGAAGGGACAGAAGCGTCCCTCGGAAGCCTCGAATATCTCCTTTGTGGCAAAGGCATATGGCTCTGCGTGGAAGTATTTCACGTTCTTGTTATCGGGGTTCGCCCTTCCGAGACGAGCGGTATTCGGATCGTCGCCGTTGAGGATGAGGTTGCCGCTGAAGGTCTTGCAGAAACCGTTTATCTTCTGTATGAGAGTTTCCATTTCGCCGTTGCGGTCGAGCTGGTCACGGAAGAAATTCAGCACCACCAGTGTTTCAAGCTTCTGCTGTGAGTATACAACGGGTACATGTGATTCGTCCGTTTCGAGTATCAGGTAGTCCGCATCCACCTTTCCCGACATATCGCAGTGGCGGAGCAGCAGGGAGCATATACCCGTATC
The DNA here is from genome assembly GCA_900119535.1 of Ruminococcus sp. XPD3002. Classification (GTDB taxonomy): domain Bacteria; phylum Bacillota; class Clostridia; order Oscillospirales; family Ruminococcaceae; genus Ruminococcus; species Ruminococcus flavefaciens_H. The sequence goes on along the minus strand of FPJT01000015.1, from coordinate 68,073 downwards.
GAGGTTGTTGCCCTCTTTGTTGATGATTATTTTTTTGCCGCTCTGTTCAAAGAGCTGAGCGATGCAGTTGGTAACAGATGTCTTGCCGTTGGTTCCTGTTACAGCGATTATCGGGCAATCCACCTTAAACATCTTACAGCACTTCCCGCGGGTAAGGTGCCACAGCACGATACCCGGAAGGTTGCCTGCATTGCGTCCCAGAAGCCTGAGTACGCCAACTATGATCTTTCCGATAATGATCAGTAATCTGTTCAAAATTATTCTCCTATCATTCTGAATATGAAACTCTGCCGTCCTCGCTGAGGTCTATATATCCGCTGTTCTTTGCGGAACGTATTCCCAGTGAGACAGCTGTCTCGATAGTGGGACTTACCCTCGCAAAGCCGAAAAGATGAGCAGTTTCACGGATAAGGTCCTCTCTCGTCATGGAAACCTGACGGGACATGATTAGCTTTATTCCAACAGCTGTCTCCTCGGGAGCGATATCGTCCATATTCCTTTTATTCTCGTCAGAGCAAACCGCTCTGCATTTGTCAAAGCGCTCGGGACTCTGTTCCGCAAGCCATAAGAACTCGTTCTCGCCTGCGGAAGTGATCTTTGCTCCCGACCTGCTTACAGCATCTTCAACAAGCTTCTTTGAGGAAGCTGATGCCCTCGGCACATCGAAGCAGGCGTAGACCTTCTTGGTCAGAGCGTTCCTGCTTATGGGCGCTTCCGCCTGTAGTATATCCCTTACACAGGCTAATATCTTCGCACTGTTCGCATCGGTGAATGTTGTAGACTTTCCGTAGGACTTCACCTTGAATGGCACATATTTGTCGCAGAGGTCCGAAAGCTCACTTACCTCCTCCTTCTCGAAAACAAGCTCCTGCTTTGGTTTTTCCTCAGCCTTCGGGGCAGTTTCGGGGTGGCGGTATCTTTCGAGTGCTTCTGCAACAGCGTCCTCTATTTTCTTGACGGTCTTTTCCTTGTTGTCCAGCCAGTCGAGGATGTACACGTTCATGACGTTCCAGCCAAGTCCCTCAAGAACTCCCGCCTGGGAGATATGTCTGTCCTTTGAGGTCCCGTTGATATAGTTGGACTTTCCGCCGCAGTTTATTCCCAGTATGTACTTCTCGGGATCGTCGGGGTTGACCACTGCAACGTCCACCTTATAGTTGGAGCATCCGACCAGTGTATCTGCGCTGTAGCCGCGCTTTTTCAGCTCCTCAGCCACAACGGACTCGAAGCCGTTTCCGCCTGAAGCGGTATTACCCTTTATTGCCAGAGCACTTCTGCCCTTTGCCGCAAATTCAAGGAATCCCTTAAGACCTTCAACGCCGTCCGAACGTGTTCTTGAAAGGTCTATCATATCGGGAGTTATAACAGAGAATACTATCATCTCGCACTTTGAACGTGAGATAGCAACGTTGAGACGTCTCCAGCCGCCGTCACGGTTAAGAGGACCGAAGTTCATTGACACCTTGCCCTCCTTGTCGGGACCGTAGCCGATAGAGAAGAGGATAACGTCACGCTCATCACCCTGAACGTTTTCGAGGTTCTTGATGAGTATCGGTTCATACTGCTCGTTTGCCCATGTTTCAAGCTCGGGACGCTCACGGAAGGCATCTGTGAGCATATCGTCCACAAGGTTCTGCTGAGGAAGGCTGAATGTTACTACGCCGATGCTCTGCTTTCTGAGCTGCGGATCTTCAAGACGGCGGGCGATCTCTTCAACGATAGCCTTTGCCTCCGCCTTGTTTGTACGTGTGGAGCTCTTGTCGTAATAGCCGTCAACGTGTACCCAGCTGACCATTGACTTCCTGTCATCGGGAGACGGGAACGTGAACAGCTTGTTCTCGTAGTATTTCGCATTGCTGTAGGCAATAAGGCTCTCGTGTCTTGAACGGTAATGCCAGAGAAGATGCTGCTGCGGCATAGAAAGTGCAAGACAGTCATCCAGTACGCTTTCAAGGTCCTCTTTTTCGTAGTTCTCCTCATCGGTCTGGTTGGACGAGAAGAAGCTTGTAGGCGGAAGCTGTTTCGGATCGCCTACGACTATAACGTTCTCGCCTCGTGCGATAGCGCCCACTGCCTCGCAGGTAGGAAGCTGTGAAGCCTCGTCGAAGATAACAAGGTCGAACTTCGGATAGGAAGGATCGATGTACTGTGCAACCGAGATAGGACTCATGAGCATTACGGGACACATCCTGCGGAGGAGGTTCGGTATGCTGTCGAAGAGCTTGCGTATGGACATCATGCGTCCGTTGCTCTTTATCGCCTTCTGGAGTATTCCTATCTCGGAGCTTGCTGCGGACGAGCCGGGAGTCGGTATCTTAGCCGAAAGCTCTGCCACAAGCTCGTTTATGGTAAGTGTTGAGAACTTGTCAAGTACCTCACCGTATTTTCTTATGGTCTCCTCAAAGAGCGCACCCTGGAACTTCGCAAGTGCAGGTACCGTGGAGATAGTGTCTGTTACCAGCGCACGGCAAAGGTCGCTGTCAAATGAGCTTATAAGCTCCGAGGTCTTTACCTTGCCGCTGAGGTAGTTATCCGCAACATTGCCGATGCCCATTTCGTTGAGCTTCTCGCTGAGTGTGACTATACCGGTCCACTCCTTGAGCTGCGGAAGTGCGGAAATAATGCCGTCAGCCGCAGTTACAGCGTCCTCTGCCCAGTTTTCGCCCTGAGTGAAGGCATCGCAGTCTATGCGGAACTTCTCTGAAAGCGTCTCAACTGTCCTGCCGAGACGTCCGTTATCCTCAGTCAGTTTCTCAACAGCCGACTTGTTGGACTGCTTGTCCGAAGGGGTTCCGAAGTGCTGAGTTACATACTCCGCAAGCTTTTTCTTTGCCTCGGGAGCAAGGGTGGAAGCGTTCAGCTTATCGCGGAGTCCCTGTGAAAGTTCAACTGCACGGGAAGCCATATCCCAGTCGGTCTCCTCACCGTTCCATATGGCACCGAATATGCCTGTAAGCTCCGTGGGAGCGTTCTTTATCACATTGCTCAGCTCGCCGAGTCGGTTCAGCTTGACGTAATGCTCTGCGATGTTGTCCTTTGTGACAGTCCCCGAAGCCTTTGCGTGAGCCGCAAGCTCCTTCACCAGCTTTTTGGTTTTGAAAAACTTCGGCAGGAACCATTTGCTCTGTGCCGTCTTCCAGTTGACAAGTGCGCCGTTTACGTCGTATGCAAGGACGGTATTCTCGAACTTGTCAAGGACCTCTCCCCTGACTTCCTTAAGTCCCCGTCCGCTCTCGATGAGCTTATCAGCCTGTTCTCTGCGAATATCCCAGTCGCCGCCGCTTACGACCTGCGGAAGGATGTATCCGTCGCCGAGAGCATCGGTCAGTATCTCCGATACCGCCATGCACTGTGAAAGGCTGAGCTTGTCCGAACCTGTTATGCCGCAGAGCTCCGTGGTATGTCCGCTTGCCGAAGCCACGTTGCCCTTGAACTCGTCAAGAGCCGCCGCAACAGCGTCCCTTGTTTCGGGGGTACACTCTGTAAGACGGCAGTATTTCAGCGGAGTTGAGGTAACGTCCCCGAACTCTGCACCTGCTGCGGCGAGACTTTCAAGCTGTCCCTTCCAGCCGCTGTAGGTGGTCTCGTTCATAAGGTCCAGCTGGGACCTGCTGAAGCTGAATTTTCCGCCGTATTCCTTTGACTGCTCGTATCTTACTGCCGCATCGTAGAGGGACATGCCGTAGCTTCTTACCTTGTGTATCTCCTCCATAGTGCCGTTCAGTTCTGCCCTGAGTTCGCTTATCTTGTCCGCCTGAGCCTTGTACTCTCCCGGCTCTTTCACCTTGCCTACGTTGAGAGTCTCTTCAAGCTGTTTCAGTACGGCACGTTTCTGCGCCTTGTTGGAGTGGAGCTCCAGACAGAAGGGACCGAGTCCTATTTTATTCAGACGCTTCTCAACTACCTCCAGCGCAGCCATTTTCTCGGCTACGAAAAGGACGGTCTTGCCGTGGTGGAGAGCGTTTGCTATCATGTTTGTGATGGTCTGGGATTTTCCCGAACCGGGAGGTCCGTGAAGTACGAAGCTGTTGCCCGAATTAGCCGCATATACCGCCGCAAGCTGTGAAGAATCCGCCGCAACAGGTACAGCCAGATCGGTTGGAGCAATTTTGTTATCCAGCGAAAGGGGCGACATGTCGATGTTTTCGCCTTCCCACTCGGTCTTGCCCGAGATAAGGCTCGCAACTACCTTGTTCTTTGCAAGCTCGTCGGCACGGTTGCGGATGTCGTTCCACATTATGAATCGGGTGAAGGAGAACTGTCCCACGAAGGCGTATTCCTCGATATCCCAGCGGTTCTTAGCCATTATCCCCTGACGGATGGTGTTGAAGATGAGCTGTAGGTTCACGCCGTTCTCGTCCTCGGGAACAGGATCGAGACCGTTTATGTTTATGCCGAAGAACTGCCTGAGCATCTCCAGCATCGTGATATTCACCTGTGTGTCCTCGTCACGTACTTTTATGGAGTAGGACTTGTCCTGTACCTTGCGGATTATGTCAACAGGCACAAGCACGAGAGGAGCATATCTTGCCTTGTCGCTCTTGTCCGTTTCGTACCAGCGGAGGAATCCCATTGCGATGTATATGGTGTTTGCACCGTTTTCCTCGATGCTGACCTTCGCCATGCGGACAAGCTTCTTCATTATCTTGTCCAGCTCGGACTCGGAAAGGAATGTGCGTATCCTTCTGCTCTTGAACTCTGATTCCGCTATTGCAGAAATGTGCTCCTTATCGTTTTCAAGCTCGAATATCTTGCTGTCCGAGACCTCAAGGCTCATATCGTTCGGAACAGGCATTATCCTGAATTCTTCACCGTTGGCTATCTCGTCCTCGAGAACTCCCATATCGGTTATCATGAGCTGTACGCTTGAAGATGTGGGACGGAAGTTCAGAAGGCTGTTCCTGAGACTGAGGTCAAGGAGCTTTCTCTCCCATATCATCTGCTTTGTGACCTCTTTTGGTTCTGCGTCCGGTACCACATCGCCTATGATATCTATTTCGTTAGGCGCATCGGTTATCTCCTTGCGCTTGCGCTCGCCGTAGTCCACTGCCTTGAAGCTTCCTCCCTCTGCTACACGGGAAGGCATGGGACGTATTCCGCTTGAACGGGTGCGGATAACGTCTATTGCAAATAAGAATTCCGCAGGATCGGAAAGATAAGCTGCCGCATGTGACTCGGAATCGTCGAAATCAACGCTCCTGCCTGCAACGAATTCCGTACACTCCACAAGGCTGATGGCATTTATGCCCTTTGCAATGCGCTTTGTTATGGCAGATACATCGTATTGCAGACAGTCGGGGAAGGTCTCGTTGCTGAGCCAGCATCCTGCGAAAGCGTGTCCCCTGACGAGGCAGATAAGTGGATTGAGACCGATATTTTCAAGGCAGGTGCAGTAAAGCACAGTAAGGTCGAGACAGGTGCCTGCCTTGCCTTCGAGAACTGCATCGGGAGTTCGTATGCGCTGAGCTGTTTCATAGCTTGCAGGGGGCATGGTGTAGGCGATGTTCTCCGCCTGAAGAGCCGCATATATCGCTCCCATCTGCTGTTTTACTATATTTGCGTTGCGGGACTGATATCCCGTGAAAGCAGGATCGCCCGTCCACTTCTGAAGGAAAAGGCTTGCCTTTGATATTATCTCCTGCACCTTCGGGTGGTTCGGAGTAATGAAAGCCGCCGCAGTTTCGGGCATGAAGTTCACACCTGTCCACTGATCGTAGGCGAGAAGCTCTATGGACCTTACCTCAGATGCGATTACCTCGTCGCCTTTCAGCGCTTCTATGGTAACGCTTCCAACGAGTTTTTCCGTAAGCGAGAAGAGGTAGTCCGCAGACATGACTATATTCACGGGAGCTATCTCTACAGGCTGTGAGGGAGGCAGGGTAACTGCCGCCGACTCGAAAACATTTGCAAATTCAGGCTCGAACCTGACTCTTATATGAACATCATCGATAGTGGAATCGGTAATATTGGTCATTGTGATGCTGCGGAAAACAGGCACATAATTCTGCTGCATAGCAAAGTTGATCTGAGCTGTCATGCATCCGCCGAAGGTGATCATGTTATCCATATCCTGCTCCTTCCGCCCATTGGGGCTAAAAAAATGGTACTATTATTAATAATACCATATCCGAGCAGATTTTACAATATTTTTTGCAAAAATTATATGGATTATTTGAGGAAAATCCTTTTGAAAAATGGTTCTTTCTCAAACTCCTTTCCTAAAGCTTTCTGCCCCAGATTTTCAGCCTTACAGGGTACTCACTCACAGTATCATTAAACCGTCAGATTTATTCGGGTACCCTGTAAGACTGAAAATTCAAAGTAAAAGCTCAGAAAAAAATCAGGGAAATCTCTCATCAAAAAGATTCCCCTGATAATCACATAAAGACTTATATATCAATACGACAAGAACATCACTGATGTACTCATCAAAGCAGTGTAATACCGTTCTCGGCGCACTTCTCTATCATATCATCAGGCCATATTGAGGACTGAACCTCGCCGATATGAGCCTTTTCGAGAAGCAGCATACAGAGTCTTGACTGTCCGATACCGCCGCCTATTGTAAGGGGAAGTGTACCGTCAGCTATCATCTGGTGATACTTGTACTGCATCCTGTCCTCTGCGCCGCACTCTGCAAGCTGTGCCTTAAGTGAATCGGCATCAACACGGATACCCATTGAGGATATCTCCAGAGAATCGTCAAGAACCTCGTTCCATACAAGGATATCGCCGTTCAGTGACCAGTCATCATAGTCGGGAGCGCGTCCGTCGTGCTTTTCGCCGCTTGAAAGCTTTCCGCCGATACCCATAAGGAATACGGTCTTATGCTCTTTGGTTATGAGTCTTTCACGCTCGTGACCTGTCTTGTCGGGGTACATATCTTCAAGCTCCTGAGTTGTGATGAAGTAAGGCTCGTCACATATCTCACCTGCAAGCTGAGGATAGCGGAGTCCGACCTTGCGCTTTGTGTAGGCAACTGCCTTGACTACGGACTTTACTGTATCCTTAAGGAACTGTATGCTGCGCTGTTCACGGCTTATAACCTTTTCCCAGTCCCACTGGTCAACGAAGATAGAGTGGATGTTGTCTGTATCGTCATCACGGCGGATAGCGTTCATATCGGTGTAGATGCCCTCGCCGACATTGTAGCCGTAGCGGTAGAGTGCCATACGCTTCCATTTAGCCAGGGACTGTACTACTTCGCCCTCGCCGTCTATTTCCTTGATAGTGAAATCGACCTTGCGCTCAACGCCGTTAAGGTCGTCGTTGATACCGCTGCCCTTTCTTACGATAAGCGGAGCAGATACGCGGTCAAGAGTAAGAGCAAATGAGAGTGCCTGCTGGAAGATATCCTTGATATACTTGATCGCATGCTGGGTTTCTCTCAGTGTGAGAGCTGACTTGTAGCCCTCGGGGATGTACAGTGATCTTGACATATAAATCACTTTCCTTTCTGGATTATTGATATTTAGAACAGATGGCAGCGCCATTGATGCCTTCTGAGCTTAACTAATAAAGGCAAAAGGTGTTCCGACCTCTTAACAGGAACGGAACACCTTTGTTCTTCTTATGCAATTATTATACACCCGAATTGCATAATTGTCAAGAGTTTTCTTGATTATTTTTTTGATAGGATACCATCTTCATCTGATTATCGGATAGAACCTACAGTTCTCGGGAAGAGGATAACATCACGGATATTAGCCATACCTGTTGTATACATGATGAGTCTCTCGAAGCCGAGACCGAATCCGCCGTGAGGTACTGTTCCGTACTTGCGGAGGTCGAGGTAATCAGCATAGAGGTCGAGGTTCATGTCTCTTTCCTTCATTGCTGCAACGAGCTTATCGTAGTCAGCCTCACGCTCACTTCCTCCGATTATCTCACCTACTCCGGGAACAAGAAGGTCAACTGCGGCAACAGTCTTGCCGTCTGCATTCTGCTTCATGTAGAAGGACTTTATCTCCTTTGGATAGTCTGTAACGAATACAGCCTTCTTGAACACCTTCTCTGAGAGGTATCTCTCGTGCTCTGTCTGGAGGTCGCAGCCCCATTCTACAGGGTAAACGAAGTCCTCACCCGACTTTTTAAGGAGCTCGATAGCTTCTGTGTAGGTAACTCTGCCGAACTCGTGAGAGATAAGCTCTTCAAGACGTGCTTTGAGTCCCTTTTCAAAGTGTGCATCAAAGAATGCTATCTCGTCGGGACACTTTTCAAGGAGCTTGCCGATAACGTACTTCACCATGCTCTCTGCTATCTCGATAACGTCATCGAGCTCTGCAAAAGCAACCTCGGGTTCGATGTGCCAGAATTCAGCAAGGTGCTTAGGAGTGTTGGAGTTCTCGGCACGGAATGAAGGTCCGAATGTGTATATCTTTCCCATAGCTGTTGCAGCCATTTCGCCTTCAAGCTGACCTGATACGCTGAGTCCTGCCTTCTTGCCGAAGAAATCGTCTGCGTAGTAAGACTCGGCATCCTTATACTCGTTATTGTAACCGATAGTTGTTACCTGGAACATCTCACCTGCGCCCTCGCAGTCGCTTCCTGTGATGAGGGGAGTATTTACGTAAACGTAGTTATTGCTCTGGAAGTATTCGTGTATTGCGGCAGCAAGTACGGAACGTACTCTCATAACTGCATTGAAAGTATTCGTTCTGCCTCTGAGGTGAGGGATAGTACGGAGGAATTCCAGTGTATGTCCCTTCTTCTGGAGCGGATAATCTGTTGGAGCATCGCCGAATATCTCGATATTTCTGGGTTCGGTGCATATCTCGCAGGTATTGTTTCTGCCTTCAACTACTTTACCGGTAACCTTTAATGAAGTGCCGACTCTCGGCTCCTTGTAGTCAGGACAGCCGCCCTTGTCAACAACTACCTGAACGTTTTTCAGTGAAGTTCCGTCGTTTACCTCAACAAAGGCAACGAACTTTGAGTTTCTTGAAGTACGCACCCAGCCGCAGACTGTAACTGTCTTTTCGACGTACTCCTTTGATGTTATGATCTCTTTTACATCGATGTGCTTCATAATGATCTTTCCCTTCGTAATAATTTTTTTATCAGAACGGATAAAACAAAAACTCCCGCCCTGAATAAACAGGACGGGAGAATAATACCCGTGGTGCCACCTGACATTACCGCTGATGCAGGATCGGGACTGTAAGTCCTCCGAACAAAAGCGATCACTCTTGTCTGCTGTAACGTGCAGAAAACGGCGCCCCTACTGAGCTTTTGAGCTGTTCGGTTAACTGCTCGGGAGTGTTATTCACATGAACTCTGCTATGCGGCTCTCACCTTTTCCGCACTCTCTGAGAACGATCTTTCATGCTACTTCTCTCCGTCGTTGCATTTCATGTTATTATTCTATCACGCCTTTCCGGGAATGTCAAGTGTTTTTTTAATATTATTGCTCCGCGGATCATGTTCTGTAGACGTCATAAGGGAACGCTCTCTCTTGCAGGGCGCTTTTCGGATAGTGGGGCTTTGCCCCACACCCCACCGGAGGCGCTGCCTCCGGACTCCGGCAGGGAGTGAGCTACTCCCTGCACCCCGCTTATTCGCGTCATGATTCGCTTCATACCGCAAATTCTCAGCCCGACCGGTAGTAATAAATAGCAAAGAAAATGCTATTTCCGTGTAATATTAATCCAGCAATACATCAACCGATGAATCTATTGTCATTGAATCAGGTTCAACTATACAATCATATGCAGCTATGTTGACTCCCCTGCGCTGTGCTTCTGCAAGCGCCTCGCCGAACTGCGGATGAGTTGCGTTGTTCGGACGGAACAGGTGCATCCCCTTCATCTGTATCACGAACAGGACATATGCCTCATAGCCTTCGTTTATGCACTCCGCAAGCTCCCTTACGTGCTTAAGTCCTCTTTCAGTGGGCGCATCGGGGAACATGGCAACGCCCTCCCGTTCGAGAGTGACGCCCTTGACTTCAAGGAAAATCCGCCTTTCGCCCTGTTCGATATAGAAATCGAACCGTGAATCCCTGTAGCGCACCTCACTGCGTACAGATGCCCCTTCACCAAAGAGTCCGCCCGACCTGAGCCACTCCCCTGCCGCCTTGTTAGGTGCCTGAGAGTCCATATTTATCAGTATTTTACTGCCGTCATCAAGGACCTTCTCCACGGCGATAAGGTCATAACGAGTCCTGCGGTCGGGGTTATCGGCTTCCGCAAGGTATACAGACGCATCGGGCAGAAGAAGCTCCCTGCACCTGCCCGTATTCTTTACATGTACCATTTCTTCGCTTCCGCCGACCAAAACTATCGCTGTAAACCGATCGGGACGGCTGATGAACCGTCCCGGAATAACTTTTCTGTATCTCATAGGAAAAATGTGCTGATGTTGTGTTCGCGGGCGTAGCGCTCCGCTTTCTTCCTGTTTATCTGTTTGAGGATCCTGATTATCATTTTATTGCCCTTCTTGAATGCCTCGATAGGAGCATTCGGATCCTCCATTTCGGTAATTATAACGTTCACAACGCTGTCGCATCCGCTGAATGCATCATCACGGATGTCCTTGGTCTTAAGGCTGAGAGTTATATCTATCAGATTCTGGCAGGCATAGAACGCCCAGCTTCCTACAGCCTTAACAGTCGGAGGGATAGTTACCTCCTCAAGATTCCTGCACCATGCGAACGCACTTTCGCCGATAGTCGTAACAGAATCGGAAATGACTATCTTTTTAAGTCCGTAGCACTCCGAGAACGCCGCATTTCCGATGACCTCAACAGGGTTCGAGATGATAACGCGGTTAAGGTTCCTGCAAGCAAAGAAGCAGAGGTCGCTTATACGCTTTATCTTGCTCGGGAAAATGACCTTGCGTATCGAACTGCATCTGCCGAATGCGCCTTTTCCCAGTGAACGCAGTGAATCAGGGAAGTTGACTTCGCCGAGGTGGGTACACTTCAGGAAGGCGTTATCGCCGATAGTTTCGAGGTTTTTGGAGAAAACTATCTCTTCAAGGTGAGTGCAGTGTGCAAAGGCGAACTTATCCACGGTCTTAACGCTGTCGGACATGATTATCTTCTTTGCCGATTCGTTTCCGCGGAAGGCATACTTGCCGATAGTAACGATGCTGTCGGGTATCGTAACGACCTCGGTAGTACCTATGTACTTTATCAGCAGTCCGTTTTTGCCGACTGCCATGTTATTGATATCGTCTATCTCGATAGACTCATCGAACTCTAAATTATCCTCTTTGAGGATAGCGGTAAGCTCTTCCTCTGTAGGTTTCCGCTGTTTTTTGTCCGCTTCGGACTTGGGCGCAGTCTTCTCCGCAGGCTTGTTTTCCTGCTTTGACTGCTGTTTCGGTTCGGACTTAGGTGCAGTCTTTTCCACAGGCTTGCTTTCCTGCTTTGACTGCTGTTTCGGTTCGGACTTGGGGGCAGTCTTCTCTACAGGCTTCTCTTCCTGCTTGGACTGCTGTTTCTGCTCGGACTTGGACGCAGCCTTTTCCGCAGGCTTGTTTTCCTGCTTGGACTGCTGTTTCGGTTCGGACTTGGGCGCAGTTTTATCAACAGGCTTGCTTTCCTGTTTAGGCTGCTGTTTCGGTTCGGACTTGGGGACAGTCTTCTCCGAAGGCTTGCTTTCCTGTTTAGGCTGCTGTTTCGGTTCGGACTTGGGGACAGTCTTCTCCGCAGGCTTTGCCTCCTGTTTGGACTGCGGCTTCTGCTCGGACTTGGGCGCAGTCTTCTCTACAGGCTTTTCTTCCTGTTTAGACTGCGGCTTCTGTTCGGACTTGGGGACAGTCTTTTCCGCAGGCTTG
>FPJT01000015.1:0-55977 GCA_900119535.1 Ruminococcus sp. XPD3002 | reverse complement strand
CTGCTGTTTCGGTTCGGACTTGGGCGCAGTCTTCTCCGCAGGCTTTGCCTCTTGCTTGGACTGCGGTTTCGGTTCGGACTTGGGCGCAGTCTTTTCCGCAGGCTTGTTTTCCTGCTTGGACTGCGGCTTCTGCTCGGACTTGGGCGCAGTATTTTCCGCAGGCTTGTTTTCCTGCTTGGACTGCGGCTTCTGTTCGGACTTGGGGACAGTCTTTTCCGCAGGCTTGCTTTCCTGCTTAGGCTGCGGCTTCGGTTCGGACTTGGGCGCAGTTTTCTCCACAGGCTTCTCCTCGGCGGTCAGATCCTCCATAAGCGGCTGTAAACTCGGCAGTTCCGCCTTTTCCGGTGCCGCCTTAAGTCTGACAACTCTTGCCTTTATCCCTTTACGCTTCTTCAGGACAGTTTTTCCCGAAACTGTTTTATTATCTTGCTTAGCAGATCTCTCCGCTTTTGCACAGATAGGACAGCTGCTGTATATATCAGCATCATAGTAATGTCCGTTTCTGCATTTGAAATCTTCCATTTCTTGATCACCCCGGGTGGATACGATACGTTAAAAGTGCAAATTATGCTAATATAATTGTATCACATCTTTAGTAAAAAATCAACAAATCGCAGGAGCATTTTTGGCATTTTGTATAAAACGTCAATTGAATCGCCGTCCTGCAAGCCGAAAACCTTTATTTTCCGAACGTGGAATTTTCACAATTTGTTCATTTTGCACAACACAAAAAAATGCAGCCGCTTTTCGTGGCTGCATCAATGATACGGATATGAGTCCGACTTATTCTTTTGTCTGCTCCATCAGCATGACGGAAAACTTCATCAGCTGCTCCATGCTGAGCTGTTCTATCCTTGCGGCTTCGGGAAGTCCCAGTTCGGAGAGTACGCTGTAAACCGCCGATTTACCGATACCCATGAGGGACGCTATCGAGTTCGCCATAGTCTTGCGGCGCTGTGAGAAGCCTGCCTTGACTACGCGGAAAAAGAACTTCTCCTGTTCTTCCGTAAGCTCACTTTTCTTGTTCAGGTCAATGCGGATAACTGCCGAATCAACATTCGGTGAAGGCATGAAGCTGCCCCTTGATACGCCGAAAAGCTGCTTTACGGTACCGTAATAGTTGACTCCGACGGTTATTGCTCCCGATTCTCTCGTACCAACAGCCGCACATAGACGCTGTGCCGCTTCCTTCTGCACCATTACCGTTATGGAGTCGATAGGAAGTCTGCTCTCCAGCAGAAGCATTATCACGGGAGAAGTGATGTAGTAGGGCAGATTCGCACATACCGCACAGCGGAGTCCCGCAAATTCCTTCTCTATGATGCCACGAAGGTCCGCTTTCATGACATCCTCGTTGTATATCTTAACGTTGTCGAAGTCCGCAAGAGTCTCATCCAGTATGGGAAGCAGTCTCGTGTCTATCTCAACCGCAGCTACCCTGTCCGCACGGAGAGCGAGTTCCTTTGTCAGAACTCCTATTCCCGTACCTATCTCCAGCACTCCGTAGCCCTTTTTAGCATTGCCGTTTTCCGCTATTTTAGGGCAGATATCGGGATTGATTATGAAATTCTGACCAAGTCCCTTTGAAAAATTGAAACCGTGTCTTCCGAGTATGTCCCTGACCGTGCCAATGTTTGTAAGCTCCATTATACGCTCTCCTTGACGCCGTGACGCTGTTTATCGGCAAATTCTTTCTGTTTTGCGTCGTTAAGCTTTTCCATTGTGTTGACCAGATAGTCCGCTGAACGGTAGGCGTGCTGAAAATCAGCGTCCTTGAAATAGAATTTCAGGTCAACGAATTCACCGTCGATAGTGATATCGAGTCCGCAGATCTGTCTTCCGACGTATTTTTTTCTTCCGTAGTCGATATACTCATCGATCTCCCGTGTGCTCATTTCTCCGCCGATAACGTTGATTTTCATAAGATCACTCCTTTACTTCGCAAATGCTGTGTGCAAGCTTTGCCTTTGCTATCACATTTTCATTACCTTCTGATATATGTATGAGCTGCGAACCGTTTGAGCAGATGATGCTGCCGTCATCAAGCAAAGCGTAATCCAGTACGCCCTTTTTAATAACAGTTTCTTTACCGTCCGCATCCACTTTCACAAGAACTCTGCTCCGTGAGATAATACCGGGATTCTTGTCACCTGCCGCAGCGTTCTCCTTTTCATTTTTCTCCGCTTCGATGAGTCTGCCCTCGAAATAGATGTCTCTCTCTGAGCGCTGCTTCGACTTTATGTCACCGTTCTGCGGATTGCCGCCTCTCAGGGAGCTTCCGCCAAAGAGTACGCTGAAGGCGTTGAGGAATCCCAGTATAGCTTTCAGCAGTCTGAATGGGAAAAGCAGTATATCCTTCCAGAGGGGTTCTTTTTCGGGGCCCTGCTGCTTGTAGGGCTGTCTTATATAGTAGAAGCTGCCGCTGCTGTCGTTCTTCGGCTTTAAAAGGTCCGATTTTTCATCGCTGTACAGCTCGTCCATCTCACCTGCATCGAGGTCTATGGAGAGGATGCTTCTCGGAGCTTCGGCTGCCACCATTCCAACGGAGTCCCTTGCGTATCCTGCGCTTGAACAGAATATCCTGCCGTCCGTCGCGGACCAGAAAGGATCACTCTCGCAGGTATCGCCGTCGATTATCTCCCTGAAGCTGCCGTCCTTTTCAAGCACCGCAAGGTGTCCGTCGGCAATAGCGGCTATCCTGCCGTCCTTGATATCTATTTCGCCGATACTCATATCCATGCTTGCGAAGATGTGATCCTCGGGAGCTTTGTCCGATGTTACGTTCTTTCCGTAGATACCGCCCATTCCGCCGAGGTCCGCCGAATAGATGATGCCCGTATCGTTCTTTGCTATGCCGTTTATCCTTACGAGCACCGCATCATCGGAGGGTGTCGGTCTGTAGGCGCCCGTGAACTTCGCACCTGTACCGCTGTGTTTCCACTCGTTCCTGTGGTTTATCTGGATCATGTTCTCTCTGTACTGCGAAGCCTTTTCACTGTTAAGCTCCTTTATTTTGCCGTCGCTGCAAAGGAAGAGCTTGTTGTCCGAAATATAAACTATCTTCATAGCTTTCTCCTTAATTTGTTCTTACTTTATGATCATGCCTTTCTGTCTGCTATTTGTCCGCAGACTGCCTCGGCGCACTTCATGCCGTCAACAGCTGCGGAAACTATGCCCCCTGCATAGCCTGCGCCCTCTCCACAGGGGAAAAGTCCCTTAAGGGAACAGGATTGCAGGTCCTCGCCGCGGTTTATCCTTACGGGAGAGCTGCTTCGGCTCTCGATGCCTGTCAGGAGGGCTTCCCTGTCATCGAATCCCTTTGTTTTCCTGCCCATTTCCGTGATGCCGAGCCTCAGTGACTCGCACACGAAATCAGGGAGATATTCCTGGGGAAGTGCTTTCTTTATCTTCGGTCTGTAGGAGGGCGATACCCTGCCCTTTGCGTCGGAGAGCCTGCCGTCCATGAACTCGCCCACTGTCGAACAAGGTGCGCTGTAGTCGCTTCCCCCTGCGATGAACGCCTTTTCTTCAAGCTCTCTCTGGAAGTACATTCCTGCAAGGGGATGCTCACTTCCGTAGTCCGATGTATCTATGTTCACCAGCAGTGCGCTGTTGGAATTCTCCGCATCACGGGCAAAACAGCTCATGCCGTTAACTGCGAGCCTGCCCTCCTCAGAGGAAGCCGCTACCACCTCGCCTCCGGGACACATGCAGAAGGTGTAAAGCGTCCTGCCGTTGGGAAGGTGTGCAACGAATTTATAGTCAGCGGCTTTCAGTGCAGGATGTCCGGAAAACCTGCCGTACATCGCCTTGTCTATGTCGGTTCGCAGATGCTCTATGCGAACTCCCACCGCAAAATTCTTCTGGGTAAGAGTCTCGCCCTTTTCATAGAGAAGCTGAAAAACGTCCCTTGCACTGTGTCCCGTTGCAAGTATCACGCTGTCCGTTTCAACGGTGTGAACTCCCGATCCGTCCTCGTAGAGCACCGAAACCAGTCCGCCGTCCTTTGTTTCATATCCGCAGAATCTCGACCTGAAACGTACTTCTCCGCCAAGCTCCTCCACCTTCAAGCGGAGGTTCCTTACTGTCTCACGGAGCCTGTCCGTACCGATGTGTGGCTTTGCCTGCCACAGTATCTCGTCGGGAGCGCCGAATTCCACAAGCTTTTCAAATATCCACCTTATGCGCCTGTCCTTTACGCCCGTAGTGAGCTTACCGTCCGAGAAGGTACCTGCGCCGCCCTCGCCGAACTGCACATTGCACTCGGTATCGAGCCTGCCGCCCGACCGGAACTCCTCAACTGCCTTTACACGGCTGTCCACGTCGCCGCCACGTTCAAGGACCAGAGGCGAAGCGCCTGCCATAGACAGCACCAGTGCCGCAAACATGCCCGCAGGTCCGAATCCCACGATAACGGGACGTTTGCTGCCGCTGAAATCAGGTACGCTGTATTCGTACTTCTCTACCCTGACGGCGTTTTTGTTGGTGCGGAGTATCTTCTCCTCGCCCTTTGCGGAAATATCCACGGAAATGATGAAATGCACATCGTTTTTCTTTCTTGCGTCCACGGAACGCTTTGAGAGCCGTGCAGTTTTAAGCTGTCCCGCAGGTATGCCAAGCTTTCGGGTGCAGAAGTCTTTAAGTCCCGAAAAATCGAAATCCAGAGGTACTCTGATGTTGTTTATCCTTATCATTTCCTGCCGCCTTTCAGTGACTCGGCACAGTTCATGCCTGCCCATATGCCCGAGGACCACGCCCACTGAAGATTGTATCCGCCGCAGTCGCCTGCAACGTCCAGTATCTCGCCGCAGAGGTAGAGTCCCCTGTAAGCCGTGGAGCAGAGTTTATCGTCCACACAGCTTCGGTGTATGCCTCCGCAGGTCACCTGTGCATTCTGCCATGCAGCGCATCCCGTTATGGGGAAGACAAGTCCCTTAATTGCCGAAGCAAGCTGTTTTATCTCCTTGCCGCCGATGTTCTCCGCCTTTTCATCGGGAGAACGTCCCAGCACGTTCTTTATGAGGTATACCGCAAGATTCTTCACGAATATACCTGTAAGTATCTCATACGCAGGAAGCTCTTTGCGGTTTCTTCGTGCAGTGAAGAGGATGTCCGCAATTTCCGCCTCGGAAAGATCGGGAAGCAGGTCAGCCGAAAGCTCCAGTTTCCCCTCGTATTCCTGAAACAGGTAAGCGAGGTTGAAAACGCATATACCCGATATGGTGTTCTCGTTGAACTGTATCTCGCCCTGTTCCGTGCGGAGAGTCCTGCCCTCTGAAACTGCCGATATACTGCCTTTTATGCGGACTCCCTTAAGTCCTTTCAGTCTGTCCGCACCGACTTTCAGAGGTCCCACCGCAGGGCATATCTTCGCTGTACGCAGTCCCATGTCCTTGAGTATGCGGAGGAATGAACCGTCCGTACCGAAAGAGGGACCTGCATATCCGCCTGCTGCTGCGATGACTCTCGATGCAGTCACCCTGCCTGTTGAGGTTTCAAGCTGAAATCCGTTCTTAACGGGAGAAAGTCCCGTCACCATGCAGCCGCAGACCTCCTCTATGCCGAGCTCAGCCGCCTTGATACGCAGGGCGTTCAGTACAGTTGCGGAGCTGTTGCTTCTCGGGTAAACGCCGCCTGTACGTCCCTCGCTGCCAACCGAAAGCATAACTCCAAGCTTATCCGTGAAGAAGCTTTTACAGTCGGGAGTCTTTCCCAGTATCTCCATAACATCGAATGAACCGTGATAGTTTGCGGCAGTTATATCCACATTGCTGAGGTTGCATTTTCCGTTGCCCGAGGCTATTATCTTTCTGCCTGTTTTATCGAGTCTCTCGTATATAGTCACCGACGCAGAGGGAGCCTTCTCCTTTGCGGCTATAGCTGCGGCATAGCCCGATGCTCCGCCGCCTATGACTGCTATATCTGTATACATCTTGTCTCTCCTTAGGGGATATCTCTCATTTATCTATTATGTGAACGTCAAGCTGATTGTAGGGTATCTTTATGCCGTTTTCGTCGAATGTCCTCTTGACGCCTTCGATGAGGTCGTATCTTGCGCTGAAATAGTCATCGTTGTTCACCCACACAAGGACGTCGATGCTGACCGAGCTTTCCTTGTGGTCGCTCATGCGTACTATGGGCGAAGGGGAAACGAGTATCTTTTTATTGGCGGTCAACAGCTCGTTGATAACACGGCATGCCTTGTCGAAGTCCGCAGAATATGCGATATTGAAGGTCAGGTCGATACGTCTTGTGGGACTCTCGGTATAGTTGATTATCTTTCCCTCCGAGACCTTGCCGTTAGGGATGAATACCGCCTTGTTATCGAATGTCACTATCTTGGTATAGAGTATGCTTATCTTTTCGACCTTGCCCACGGTTCCGTCCAGTTCAACCGTATCTCCCGATGAAAATGGCTTGGAAAAGAGGATTATGAAGCCTCCGCAGAGATTGGCAAGGCAGTTCTGGAGCGCAAGGCTGACTGCAAGTCCTGCTGCGCCGAGTATCGTTATGACCGAGGACATGGGCACTTTAAGCACAGACAGCGCCATGATAAGCACTACTGCATACAGTACTATCCTTACGACCGAAGCAAGGAAACCTGCTGCCGCATTATCCAGTTTTGAGCGCTTAAGGGTACGTGCGAACATCCTTGAAACAAGCTTTGAAACAAACACGCCGACCACGAAAACAACAAGTGCAAGAAGCAGCAGCGGAAGCGCATCGCGCAGGTAATCCCCTGCATCGCTGAAGAAATCCGCAGCCTTTCCTACCTGTTCCTGTATAGCTCCTGTATCGGTAGCATCCAAATCAATCAGCTCCTAATTTTTCAGAATTTGCGTTCCCCGAACATAGTTCGGGACAATGACCGCCTGATGTCGGTTATTGAGTACACATTAATTATATCAAATATATATCATTTAGTCAACCTTAACAGCGATTTTTCCGCAGAATGAGTTGATTTTTCTTATATTCCACCCTTTTCAATCCGTAATATGTAATTGCAGTATCTGATGTATTTAATTGTAGGGACGACCATTGGGCGTCCGCATCGTATAATGCAAATACTGATGATAACGGACGGCGGATCGCCGTCCCTACGATCGTTTTTTTCGTTGGTTGATGTAGGGGCGAGTTCCGCTCGCCCATTGGAATACGTACAATTAACCGTCCCCTGATACCATGTAGGGACCGCCTTTGGCGGTCCGTTATTGGTAACCGAATTATTGGATTATGCGGGCTGCCAAAGGCAGCCCCTACGATCGTTTCGTCATAATTATACAGTTATTTGAGGGCGCTCGGAAAGCGCCCCTACTGCTTTCTGATTTCTGCGCACTGATTTCTGATTTCTGAGTTCTGAAAAGCTTTTTTCTTGACAATTTATGACGAATAGTGTAAAATGTATTTGTATAAGTGCGTTCAGATCGTTCTGCGCACCCATAAACTATGTAAAAACGGAGGAGTATTATGGATCAGAATCAGAAAAGACCTCGCGCAAGAGAAAAAGACGTAACTACAGGCGGAAGCGGTGTTCATAAAAGAGAAGAAGGACTCGGCACAGGCAAAGTCGGTTCACATGATTATTCGGGCAGGCGTCCCTCAGGCGGAGGCGGCGCAAAACGTGCTGCTGCAGGCGGCGGAGGCGGTCTGCTTCTGATAATACTTGCAGTTATCTTCCTTCCGAAACTCCTTGGAGGAAGCGGCGGAGGCGGTATCGACCTCGGCGGTCTTACAGGCGGAAGCGGTTCTTCGGGCGGACTCGGTCTCGGAGATATCGCAGGTACACTTCTCGGCGATGTGGGTTCCGTCCCCGAGGGCTTCTCATTCAGCAATGAGGACACTGTCTCAGGCGGAAATATCGCTGCATCAGAATCCACAGTCGATAACAATGTTGCAGCAGGTTCACGCGCAAAGAGAACCGTCATCAAGGGCAACAATGAGGATACTGTTACTATAATGGTATATATGTGCGGTACCGACCTTGAATCAAAGTACGGCATGGCTTCATCGGATATGCAGGAAATGGCTCAGGCAAAGTACGGCGACAACGTTAACATAATCGTATTCACAGGCGGATGCAGCCAGTGGAAAACAAGCGGCATCAGCAACAGGGAAAATCAGATCTATCAGGTAACTCAGGGCGGACTCCGTCAGCTTTCCTCAAACGCAGGAAACAAGCCTATGACGGATCCTTCAAACCTTGCTTCGTTCATCCAGTACTGCGCTCAGAACTTCCCCGCAAACAGAAACGAACTCATCCTCTGGGATCACGGCGGCGGATCAGTCAGCGGCTACGGCTACGACGAGAAGAACAAGTCGGCAGGTTCTATGGACCTTGCAGGCATCAGCAAGGCACTTAAGAGCGGCGGAGTTAAGTTCGATTTCATCGGCTTCGATGCCTGCCTTATGGCTACTGCCGAAACTGCCCTCATGCTCGACGATTATGCGGACTATATGATCGCATCTGAAGAGACTGAACCCGGCGTCGGCTGGTACTACACAAACTGGCTCACCAAGCTCGGCAGCAACACTTCCATGCCTACAACAGAGATCGGCAAGAACATCGTTGACGACTTCGTTACTACCTGTGCAACAAAGTGCAGAGGTCAGAAGACAACTCTTTCCGTTATCGACCTTGCTGAATTCGCAAATACAGTTCCTTCAAAGCTCAACGCTTTCGCAAACAGCGTGAGCCAGCAGATAGCTTCAAACAACTATCAGACCATTTCCGACGCAAGATACGGCGCAAGAGAGTTCGCTCAGAGCTCACGCATCGATCAGGTCGATCTCGTAAATCTTGCCGAAAATACAAATACAGAGGCAGGCTTCCAGCTTTCATCCGCTATCAAGAGCGCTGTAAAGTACAACCGCACCTCATCAAACATGACCAACGCTTACGGCGTTTCGATCTATTTCCCATATCAGCGTACTTCCTACGTTGATACCGCATGCAGCACCTACGATCAGATAGGTATGGATTCGGCTTACTCAAAGTGCATCAGACAGTTCGCAAAGCTTGAAACAAGCGGACAGATCTCCGCAGGCGGTACAGGTTCGCCCCTGGGCTCACTCCTCGATCTGGGAAGTGCTTTCGGCGGTTCATCGGCTGCTTCGGGCGGAAGCGCTGATATGATAGGTTCACTCCTCGGTGCATTCCTCGGCGGCGGCACTTCGGGACGTTCTATCGCAGGCCTTGACAGCTCCAACACAGACTTCATGTCCGACAGCGCTATTTCAAACGACGATGCTGCAGACTACATCTCAATGAACTACTTCGATCCTACAAACCTCGTTTGGAACGAAGAGAACGGCGAGTACAAGATGTCCCTCCCCGAGGAACAGTGGGGACTCGTTCATACCCTCGACCTCAACATGTTCTACGATGACGGCGCAGGCTATGTGGACCTCGGACTCGATAACGTATACACCTTCGATGACGACGGAAACCTCATTGCAGATACCGCAAAGAACTGGATCTCCATTAACGGTCAGCCCGTGGCTTACTACCACACAGATACAATGGAGAACGGCGACGACTATACTATCTCGGGCTACGTTCCCGCACTCCTTAACGGAGAGAGAGTAAACCTCATCCTCGTATTCGATCAGGACAACCCCAAGGGCTATATCGCAGGCGCTACAACCGACTATATCGGCGGCGAGACAGATACCGTTGCAAAGAGCATGACAGAGCTCGAAAACGGCGATAAGCTGGACTTCATCTGCGATTACTACACCTACGACGGCGAGTATCAGGACAGCTACATCCTCGGCGATACACTTACTGTTTCCGACAATATGCGCATCAGCAATACGGACGTCGGCGACGGCAATATCAAGATAATGTACTGCTTCACAGATATCTACAATCAGGAGTACTGGACAGAGGCTATAGTTAAATAAGAAAAATATATCATATTGCTGAGAAATAGCCCTCTCTCATACGTCTCTTTAATGAAAGCAGAAATGCTTTGCTGAAAAGTAACTACACAGGAGGGATCACTATGAATAAAAAGCTGTTAAGTTTTATCACCTCAGCAGTAATCACTGCATCAGCGCTTCCCTTTACAGTCAGTGCGGCAGAAAACACCGCTCCGAAGCTCACTAAAGAGGAATTCCTTGACTTAGTCATTTCAGAGGACAGCGACTTCTCGGACGGCGGATATATTTACAGCGACGTCCTGAAATTCGACGCTGTCGATAATCAGTACGGCGGCTATGACCTGATAGTTTACGGCATTGATCCGAAGAATGTATATTACGGAGCCTATCACGGCAATGAAAAACACGAGAACTGGAAGGATTACACAGTTGCAATGCCTGCGATGTTCTTCTGCGGAGTAGGCTATTATGTAATTGCTGATAAAGAAAAATCCGCAGCCTACACAGAAGGCTTCGATGTTTATTACTTCATGAACAATACTATCCCGGGCGTCATGCCGACCAACAAGACTATCGTGGACGCTTCTGCCAATCAGCACCTTGATATCGCTAAGTACATCTACCCTGTCATCACCTCGGGCGATATCGATAACGACGGCATGATAACAGCTTCCGACGCTACCCTCGTGCTTCAGGCTTACTCCTACGCTTCAACAGGCGCAAATATGAACCTGAACACCACACTGTTCGATTACAACAAGGACGGTTCGATAAATGCGTCTGATGCAACGGATATTCTCGAAGAATATGCCGCTCGTTCCACCAGATGACACTTCTATCCATAAAACCACGGGGACAGCAAGTCTGTCCCCATTATATTTTCCCGAAGGGTACTGAAATACTGTACCCTGTTATGCTTACAAAACATTTCATAACAAAAATATTCCGCATCGTGTTATAAATCATTGTTTCCCTGCGAGTGTAGTGTATAGAAAGCCAAATACACTCCGCAGTCATTTACAGGAGGTACCATATATGACAGACAGCGAGCTTCAGAATCTGCTGAAAAGCTCGCCGCAGGCTGGCCATAGAGCTGTTATCGAAGAATATACGGGTTATGTCTACGCCATAGTTTACAATAAACTCAGAAGCTGCGGTACGAATGAGGATGTGGATGAGTGCGTCAGCGACGTTTTCGCTTCATTCCTTATGAAATACAAGCCCGACAGCGGTTATGAAGGTGACCTGAGAGGATATATCGGTACTATCGCAAAACGTACCGCCATAAGCCGCTACCGAAGCCTTTCAACGAAATTCGGAAGGTCGGTCTCGATAGAGGAGGAATCCGTCGGTGAACTCAGAGACACCGCCGATATCGAAGAATCCGCAGAAAAAGCTGATACGCAGCGAATACTGATAGATGCAGTCGAAAATCTCGGCGAACCCGATTCTACCATAATTTTGCAGAGTTTCTTCTATAACAGGACCGCTAAGCAGATAGCGGAAATGGTCTCTATGACCACAGCGGCAGTTCTTATGCGAAAAGGCCGCGCCCTGAAACGCCTTAAAGATATATTGTCGCGTTCAGGCATTACCCTATAGAAAGGAGGAGGTTTTCTATGAAGGATAAGTTCGATATCCTCGAAAATGCGGAGAACGACGTTCTCGAACGTCTTGCTTCGTCACATCCAAAGCCCGACAAAGCCTATATAGACAAAATTTTCGCTATGACAGAACAGAAGCTTTCCGAGAACGAGACCTCCTCTGATGAGTTCTCTCCGAACTCGGTAATAGGCGTTGAGCATTACAGGCGCAGCATCGGTGTTCGTTCCGCAGTTGCAGCTGCTTTTGCAGGTCTGCTTCTTATCGGCGGCGCTATCGGTGCATTCAGACTAATGAAAAACGTAAAAGTCGTTGAACCTGATCCCGTTATCCCACCAAACATAGTTACAGCAGTCGTTACTACTGCTACAGATATATCAAATGAAACCAATACAACTTCAAAAACAGATACAAAAAACACAAGAACTGCTGCGGTAACTGTCAAGGCAGATACCGAAACCACAGCCGTTACGGTCAATGCAACTGCGGTCAATACAAATGCCGCTTCGGCAAATGCACAGCAGCCTGTCGCTACAAATGCGGGAGGACGTCAGATAGTTCGTGTATCTCCGCCAACTACTACAAGAGTTACCACTACCGCCGTTACAACGTCCGCCGAACCTGTTCCCGCACCTACAGCCGCAGCCACCGAACCTGCCGCAAATACCACGGAACGTCCGCACGTTGAAATGAACAGCAATGACATAGGACTTCTGCTGAATAACTACCTGAAATACGACAATATTATAAACAAGGTCAATGTTTCAAAGAGTCCAACCGATATAATCGAGTTCAGGTCGTTCAATTACCACCGTCCCGACGGCACTACCTACGTTCCCGACCACGACGGCAATACGGTATTCAGATACGCTCTCGTTACCGACAGCGCTTTCAGCGATCCCGATGACTTCACCGAGTATATCACCAATATCGCGGCAGACCAGAACAGTATCATCGATAACCTTTCCGCCCGTATGCCTGCACCTGTCTTCACGAACTATACTCCCGACTATGAAGGTCCCAGCGGAAACGTAAGGATACCCGAACTTGATGAATACTTCGCAGAAACGGAAAAAACCAACGTAAATATAACATTCCCGCTTTTCCTTGAATATAACGGAAAACTCTATGCAACTCTCGACATGAGCTCCAATGACGATTTCATCTGCTCAGGCTTCGATACAGCAAATATGACTACAGAGGTCAGAGAGGACGATCCGGACACTATCTACGTAAGCTGTCCATACGCAAACGCAGATCCTAACCTCTGGTACTGCAATGATTTCATGTTCTACTGCGAACTAAAACACGATACCGAAAATGACGTATGGTACGTAAAGAACGTCAAGCACTCATACCGTGAATGGTACGATTTTGCTGACGAAGAAAACTGACATAAGATCACCGTAACTCACTGTGATTTTGTGGTATACGGGTGTGTTCCTTTCAGGCATCCGTATCAAATAGATATATGTTATGATTTTGTAATCATTTGTTATTGATTACAGAGGATACATATGCTATAATATTACTGAGAGGGTTGGTACCAATGAGACTGCACACTCATTTCAAGTACCTGATTGGGTTTGTATCCTTCGGGATGAATCAGTGAACAGCCGGTGTAATGCCGGCTGTTCGTCATTTTTTACCAATAATAATTGTCATGCTCAGTGTTATAATACTATTGCTCCACCGTAATCGATAAAAACGGCAGAGCATTTTCGGCATCAAATACTATTTCAAAGGAGATAAACATTATGAGCAGCAATAACAACGGAAGCAACAACGGAGAAATGACTCAGAAGGGCAGAGACGCTCTCGAGAGATTCAAGATGGAGTCAGCAAGTGAGCTCGGCATCAATCTTAAGAACGGCTACAACGGCGACCTTACTTCACGTGAGGCAGGTTCGATCGGCGGACAGATGGTCAAGAAGATGATCGATTCCTACAAGATGCAGTAATAAACAGGGGCGGATGCAACATCCGCCCTTAACTCTTGGTGTAATGTGGGACTCTGTCCCACAATGCACAAAGCGCTCCGCAAGAGAGGACGTTCCCTTAAAAGCAAAAGGGCGGATAAATTACCCGTCCTTTAAGTGTCAAAAACTGATTTAAAATATGAATTCAGCGGGCGACCAATGGTCGTCCCTACACCAGCAAATGATAACAGCCAAATTGTAGGGATGCCCATTGGGCATCCTCATTCATTTTTATGGTTCAATTATTTTTATACAGCTCTTTCAGTGTTCTCGTCAAACAGTTTTTTCACAAGTGGTATAAGCATACCGCCGCAGGCATTTCCAATTGCAACAATAAGTATGTACAGCGCTCCCTCCACCGACGCATCTGCCGCAAACATATAGAAACAGTCCGCAACGGAATGATTGAATCCGCAGAATATAAACAGCATTACAGGTATTACCGTACCGAACACGTATGACATGTCACTCTTGCATTTCTTGCACCTTTTTCCGTTATCAACCGCAAGATACATAAGAAGTCCGCAGAACACGCCCATTACAAGCTGACTCAGGACGCTGTCCCCCATTTTGACTTCCATACAAGCCGACGCATTCTCGTGTACCTTTGCACCTATCCTCGTAAGTCTCACAAGAAGCGCCGCTCCCCCTGTACCGATAACGTTGCCGAGTAAGGTGATAGCCACTTCTCTGAGGTATTTCGGCTTGTTTTCGGGGATATACCCGACCTTTCCCGTATAGAGCGCAAATCCGCACTGTATTATGGTGAACAGTCCGAAGCTGAACATGAATCCGCCGATATACTTGTTATCCACCATGAGATAGACGATACCGCCTACACCGATCATGAGTCCCGAAAGTACTGCTTTTGCCAATATGCTTATGAATGATTCCGATCTCATTTAAAATGCTCCTTTACTGACAGTCAAAAAGACTGTTAATATTATAACATTATGTGAAAAAAATGTCAATATCTCTTTTGAATCATTTTTTATCAGCAAAAAAATGTAATAAACACCCGTTTTTTTTGAAAAAACTATTGAATCGATATTATTTTTATGTTATTATATTATATGTAACAGCTCCGACATAAAGAAACAAAAATATCGGGTAAGTCTCTGCAGCAGTGCATGAACGTTCTGTCAGACTCCGCCCGGAAAAATGCTGTTGCTGAATATGATTTAAGGGATGAATATTAATGGAACTTGGTCTCAGAAGAAAATTAGCTGCTTTTCTTTGCGTTTCGATGTCCGCATCGTTCGTGTCATGCGGAGATATCGTGGAAAAAGCCTCCGACAGTCCGACAAGCTCTGCTGTAACCTCGGAAGCTGTCAGTGAAGTGTCGGAAGACGCCGAAGCTTCGGCTCAGACGACTGCTCCCGCTGTAACTACCTCCGCAGTTTCAACAACTACAGTTGCCGACGTTAAAAAAGGCATACTGTACGATGCAGACGGCGATGTACTGGTCAGCGGTGACGTAAATGAGGAAAACGAGGAGATACGTGTCCTCAACCCCGATTACAAGATACCTATGGCTAACCTCGTAAGCGAGATGTCGGAAGGACTTGACATGACTTTTGAGAAAAAGCTCCGTACTCCCAACCCTTCGCCCGTAAGCGGTGACGAAAAAGTGGGACAGTCCATACAGCTCACTCTTGACGCCGATAAGCAGAACGCCGTTTATCAGTACATGGCTGACATGAACATAGTCGGTGCGGCAGTGGTAATGCGTTCGGACGGTTCGATCATGGCTGAGGTCTCATACCCTTCCTACAATCCCGATGACTACTACAAGGTGAAGCACAACGAGGACCTTGCATGGGGAACCTACGGCAACAAGGCTTTCCAGAACGCCGAACCGGGTTCGGTATTCAAGATAATGTCCGAAGTCATCTCGGATAAGCACGGCATCTATTCGCTCTACGACGACGGCACATGGTACTACGACGGCACCTCTATCGTCAACTGGGATCACGATACGAATTTCTCCTACCCCATCCCCGACAGGTCCCTTTATTCGGCATTCATAAACTCCAGCAACATCTACTTCGCAAAGGCTTTCGACCAGATCGGTGCAGAAGCGGTTCTCGCCGACCTTAACGATATATTCCACTTCGGAACCGATATCGACTGCGATTTCGGCAACCTCCACAACAACGTTGAGATCTACTGTCAGGACGACCTGAGAAGAACTGCCTTCGGACAGTCCTACGTCCTCACCTCTCCCATGTACCTTGCGGCGCTTACCCGTGAGGCAGTGTTCGGAGACATGGTACGTCCCTTTGTACTGAAGAACGTTGTGGATACAAACGATTTCGGTACGGTCATTGAAGAAGGAAGCAAGCCGAACGAGGTCATAGCCTCTATCCCGACGAATTGCAGAGAGGGACTTCTCAACTGCATGAGCGGCGTTGGTGCAAATATCGGCATCTACGCACCCGAAGGCTACAATTTCTACGCCAAGACAGGTACCGCAGAGACATGGATGGGCGATTTCCTTTACATAACAGGCTGCATGAAGAACGTCAACGATAACGGAACGGCAGTCTACGGCGACTACTCCGATTATGCGGGACAGGGTTCCTACATAGTGGTCATACAGATAAGAAACGGCGGCGATCACGGCTTCGAGTTCGCAAGTGAGTCCGCACAGGTGTATCAGGGCATAGTCAACGCAGTAATGAACTGATCTCACCGCAATTTTTGGTAAATAAAACAGGGCATAATTTGTTTTATGCCCTGTTTTTTATATAGTCTGGTTTTAAAAATGTCAGCAGAGAAATTTTTCATTTATTGCGAAACGGTTACAAAAGAAAAATGACCGATCGTTTTTTACATCTTCTCCGAGAGCTTGTACAGCTTCTTGAATTCGCTCGGAGTGCAGTTTTTAGCCTTCCGGAAGGCTCTGTTGAAGGTCGTGAGGCTGGCAAATCCCGAACGCATGGCAACTTCCGTTATGGATAATTCGGGATCCACGAGAAGTCTTTCCGCCGCCTTAATGCGCTTGTTGTTGATGTACTGTATATAGGACATGTTGTTGTATTCCTTGAAAATACGGGAGAAATGATACTTGCTGTAGCCTGCGATAGATGCCAGTTTTTCGAGGGAGATCTCCTCTGTGTAGTTCTGGTTGATGTACTTCATGACATAGCTGAATTTCCTGCTGTCGTCGGTGCTTATGGAGTTCATTGCGGCTTCGTTCACCTGACGTATCTGGAACTCCCTTACCGCCGTAAGCATACGGATAAGATTGATATAAATCTTCACATCCGCCATAGGTTCGCGGGAATAATACTCGGTATAGATGTCGAGGATGCCCTTTCTTGCGATAACATAGAGGTCCTTGTCGAGTTCGGGAGTTATATGTATAGCAGAGGCAAAAACAGGGGTTATGGCTTCAAGGGTAGAGACCTCGCTAAGTACCGAATTATCGCACTGAAAGATGATCCTTCGTCCCTCTCTTGCAGGCATCTGATGGAGTTCGCCCGGAGGGATTATTATGATCTCCTTTTCATTTAAATTGTATTCAACTCCGCCCGAAGTTACGGAGAAGCCGTTGTGGAGCGGTATGATTATCTCAACCGCATTATGCCAGTGTACAGGGTATTCCTCGTAGTCATCATTATCATATAGCATGACAAAACGCTTGTTTTCGTACTCGACAGTCTCGTACATGCCTGACAGATTTTTAATCATGGTTAGCCTCCTTGACCAAATATTGTTATCAAAACAACGGAAAACGGCGTTCTGTTTCGATCCCATTGTCACTATTATACATCAAAACAACAATATTTGTAAAGAGTGTTTGATTATTTTGTGCAAAGATAGCAATAGTTGACCAGATAGGCGCAATATTTGATTAGTACAAAATGACAGAAAGTACTATAATATGTTTAGAGCATATGAAAAGGTGATTGTTATGGCTATAAAATGCTATCAGACAAATTACAAAAATTTTGGTAATTGTGTCTGCATTGAAAACGGTACTATCAAACTGATCGCTACTATAGATGTAGGTCCGAGGATCGTCTTCTTCGGCTTCATCGACGGGGATAACGTTCTCTTTGAAGATACCGAAAGAAATTTTTACGAGATCAATAAGGGCTACGGAGTCTGGTACGCTTACGGCGGCCACAGGATATGGTGTGCTCCCGAAAAAATGCCCGAGACTTATTTCCCCGACAACTCAGCCGTTAATGTCGAGTTCAGGGACGGTGTCCTCACACTTACCCCCGAAAAGACAGCCTTCGGCAAGCAGTTCAGTCTTGTCTGCACTATGGACGAGTCAAACGCAGTCCGTATCGAAAACAGGATAACAAATTGCTCGGGAAAGACCGTAAAGTTCGCCCCCTGGTCCGTAACTGGACTCGCAGCAGGAGGTACGGAGATCATCCCGCTTTGCAGTGACGATAACGGATTCCTTCCGAACAGGACAATGTCCCTCTGGAGCTATTCCGATATCAACGACAAGCGCTTCACGCTGTCGGATAAATACGCTCTCCTGAAACATGATTCCGATGCAACCACTCCTTTTAAAGTAGGATTCAATGTAACAGGAAAGCAGGTCGTTTACGTTGTAGGCGATCAGATATTCAAAAAAACGTTCGCAGACTACAAGAACGCGGATTATCCCGATTTTTGTTGTAATTTTGAAACTTACACCAACAAGCTGTTTCTCGAATGTGAGCTTCTCGGTGAAATGAAGAATTATCACAACGGAGAAACTGCCGTGATTTCCGAGCTTTGGGAAATAACTCCTGCTGAACATGATCATGATATGATCGTAAATCAATATATCAAAGCTATGCAAAGCTAAAGGAGGATCAGGCTTGGATAAATACAAAGATAAATCACTCTCACCTCTCGAAAGAGCAGAGGATATCACACAGCGCCTTACGGTGGAGGAAGCTGCAAGTCAGCTCAAATACGACGCTCCGAAGGTAGAAAAGCTCGGCATTCCCGAGTACAACTGGTGGAGCGAAGGTCTTCACGGTGTCGCAAGAGCCGGAACTGCTACAATGTTCCCGCAGTCCATCGGTATGGCTGCAATGTTCGATGAGGACGCTGTTTTCCGCGCAGGCGAGATAACTTCCACAGAAGCAAGAGCAAAGTACAACGAGTACTCCGCTCACGGCGACAGGGATATATATAAAGGTCTGACTCTCTGGTCACCTAACATCAATATATTCCGCGATCCGCGCTGGGGAAGAGGTCAGGAAACATTCGGCGAAGATCCTTTCCTTACAGCACGTCTCGGTGTTGCTTATACAAAAGGTCTTCAGGGCGACGGTGAGGTCCTCAGAACTGCTGCATGTGCAAAGCACTTCGCAGTTCACAGCGGTCCCGAAGCTACACGCCACGAGTTCGACGCTGTTGCCGGTGCAAAGGATATGGAAGAAACTTACCTCCCAGCCTTCGAGGCACTTGTCAAGGAAGCTAAGGTAGAAAGCGTCATGGGTGCTTACAACCGTGTGAACGGTGAGCCCGCATGTGCAAGCTCCTTCCTTATGAAAAAGCTTGAAGAATGGGGTTTCGACGGCCACTTCGTCTCAGACTGCTGGGCTATCAGAGATTTCCATACAAGTCATCATGTTACAAAGACCGCTCCCGAATCAGCTGCTATGGCACTGAAGGCAGGATGCGACCTTAACTGCGGTAACACTTACCTCCACCTCCTCATAGCTTATAATGAGGGACTCATCACAGAGGAAGAGATACGCAGATCATGCACAAAACTCATGCGTACAAGAGTTAGACTCGGAATGTTCGACGAGTCCACAGAGTTCGACAAGCTGGATTACAGCATCGTTTCCTGTGAAGAGCACAAGGCTCATGCATTAAAGTGCTCGGAGAACTCAATGGTACTCCTTAAAAATAAGGGTATCCTCCCTCTTGACGCTTCAAAACTGAAAACTATCGGCGTTATCGGTCCCAATGCGGACAGCCGTCCTGCACTTGAGGGCAACTATAACGGTACTGCCGACAGATATATAACATTCCTTGAAGGAATACAGGATGCTTTCAGCGGAAGAGTTCTCTACTCTCTCGGAAGCCACCTCTATAAAGACAGGGCAATGGGACTCGCAATGGCTGACGACCGCCTTGCAGAAGCCAAGATAATCGCAGAACACTCCGATGTCGTTGTATTGTGCGTCGGACTTGATGCCACTATCGAAGGCGAAGAAGGCGATACAGGAAACGAGTTCTCCTCAGGCGACAAGAACGACCTGAGACTTCCCGAAGCACAGCGCAAGCTTGTAAAGGCAGTAATGGAAACAGGCACCCCTGTTATAATAGTAACTGCCGCAGGAAGTGCTCTCAACGTCGAAGCAGACTGCGATGCTCTCATCCAGGCTTGGTATCCCGGACAGATGGGCGGTAAAGCCCTCGCAAACATACTCTTCGGCAAGGTCTCTCCTTCAGGAAAGCTTCCCGTTACCTTCTACGAGAACGCCGATCTCCTTCCCGATTTCAGCGACTACAGCATGAAGGGACGTACCTACAGATACTGTAAAGGCAATGTACTTTATCCTTTCGGTTTCGGTCTTACTTATTCCACTGTTGAATGCTCGGACCTGAGCTTCGCAGACGGTAAGGCAAAGGTTACTGTTACAAATACAGGCAATTACGATACCGATGAAGTAGTACAGTTCTACATAAAAGGCACAGGTGCAAACTTTGTACCGAACCACAATCTCTGCGGATTCAAGCGAGTTTCCCTTAAAAAGGGTGAGTCCGTGACCGTTGAAGCCGACATCTGCGAAAGAGCTTTCCAGTCAGTCGACGAAAACGGAAACAGAATAGTTGAAGGCAATGAATTCACTCTCTTTGCAGGTGTTTCACAGCCCGACGAATTAAGTGAAAAACTGTCTGGCAGCAAATGCCTCTCAGTCAAAATAAATATCTAACGGAGGATGTTAAATGGAATTTTTCAGCAATATCGGAAAAATAAAGTATGAAGGCAAGGACAGCACAAACCCTCTTGCATTCAAGTACTATAATCCCGATGAAGTCATTGCAGGAAAGCCAATGCGCGAGCAGCTGAAGTTCGCTCTTTCCTGGTGGCACACAATGGGCGGCGACGGTACTGATATGTTCGGTGTCGGAACTGCTGACAAGACATGGGGTCAGGCTGATCCCGCTGCAAGAGCTAAGGCTAAGGTCGATGCAGCTAAGGAGATCATGGATAAGCTTTCCATCGATTACTACTGCTTCCACGACCGTGACCTCTCTCCTGAGTACGGCAGCTTAAAGGACACTAATGCACAGCTTGATATCGTTACAGACTATATGAAGTCTGCTATGGGCGACAAGAAGTGCCTCTGGGGTACAGCTAAGTGCTTCGATCACCCTCGTTTCATGCACGGTGCAGGTACTTCTCCTTCAGCTGATGTTTTCGCATTCAGCGCTGCTCAGATCAAGAAGGCTCTCGAGTCTACTGTAAAGCTCGGCGGTACAGGTTATGTATTCTGGGGCGGCCGTGAGGGTTATGAGACTCTCCTCAACACAGATATGGGCATCGAGCTCGACAATATGGCTCGTCTCATGAAGATGGCTGTTGAGTACGGACGTTCGATCGGCTTCACAGGCGATTTCTACATTGAGCCTAAGCCAAAGGAGCCTACAAAGCACCAGTACGATTTCGATACAGCTACTGTTCTCGGATTCCTGAGAAAGTACGGTCTTGACAAGGATTTCAAGATGAATATCGAAGCTAACCACGCAACTCTCGCTCAGCACACATTCCAGCACGAACTCGCTACAGCAAGAGTTAACGGCGTATTCGGTTCTATCGATGCTAACCAGGGCGATCCGCTCCTCGGATGGGATACAGACCAGTTCCCAACAAACGTCTATGATACAACAATGTGCATGTACGAGGTCATCAAGGCTGGCGGCTTCACAAACGGCGGTCTCAACTTCGATGCCAAGGCTCGCAGAGGCTCATTCACTCCCGAGGACATCTTCTACAGCTATATCGCCGGTATGGATGCATTCGCTCTCGGTTACAGAGCAGCTCTCAAGCTCGTTGAGGACGGCAGGATCGATAAGTTCATCGCTGACCGCTACTCATCATGGACAACAGGTATCGGTAAGGATATCATCGACGGCAAGGTCAATATGGCAGACCTCGAAAAGTATGCTCTTGAAAAGGGCGAGGTCACAGCTTCTCTTACAAGCGGCCGTCAGGAAATGCTGGAGTCTATCGTTAATAACGTTCTCTTCAGTCTCTAATTCACGTTCCAAATAACATTGGTATAAAAAAATTATATTGGAGGTTATTAAAATGAAAAAGGTATTATCATCAATCGCAGCACTCGCTATGATCGCTTCTTTCGCATCATGCGGAGCACAGGGCTCATCCAGCGAGACACCCGCTTCTTCAAACGGCGATGCTTCATCAGCATCTTCTGAGGCAAGCAACGGCGGCAGCGGCAACGGCTCAACAACTCTGAACTTCTGGTCATTCACAGACGAAGTTCCGGGCATGGTTGACAAGTTCATGGAGCTCAATCCTGACTTCAAGGATCAGTACAAGGTTGAAGCTACTGTAATCAACACAGATAGTGGTTATCAGGAATCACTCGACCAGGCTCTCGCAGCTGGCGGCAAGGACGCTCCTGACCTTTACTGTGCTGAGGCTGCTTTCGTTCTTAAGTATACAAAGGGCGATGCAGCAAGCTATGCAGCTCCTTACAAGGATCTCGGAATCGACGTTGACAAGGAGATCGCTGACGCAGAGATCGCTAACTATGCAGTTGAGATCGGTTCAAATGAGAGCGGCGACGTAGTTGGTCTTGGTTACCAGGCTACAGGTGGATGCTTCATCTATCGCCGTTCGATCGCTAAGGACGCTTTCGGTACAGACGATCCGGCTGAGATCTCAAAGGTTATCGGCGGCGGCACACAGAGCTAGGATAAGTTCTTCGAGGCAGCTGAGACTCTTAAGGGTAAGGGCTACGGCATCGTTTCAGGCGACGGCGATATCTGGCACGCTGTTGAGAACAGCTCCGATCAGGGCTGGGTTGTAGACGGCAAGCTCACAATCGATCCTAAGCGTGAAGCATTCCTCGATCTCTCTAAGCAGCTCAAGGATAACGGCTATCACAACGATACTCAGGACTGGACAGACGCTTGGTATGCTGATATGGCTGGTACAGGCGATAAGGGCATCTTCGGATTCTTTGGTCCTGCATGGCTCATCAACTACGTAATGGCTGGCAACTCAGGCGGAACTAAGCCGGGCGAAGGCACATACGGTGACTGGGCAGTTTGCGATCCGCCTGTAGGCTTCTTCTGGGGCGGTACATGGCTCCTCGCTAACAAGAACGGCGCTAACAAGGATGCTGTCGGCAAGTTCATCGACTGGGTAACTCTCGATGCTTCAGATACAGGTCTTCAGTACATGTGGGCTAACGGCACACTCAACGGCGAGGGCGGTACTAAGGACGCTGTTGCTTCAGCAGCTGTAATGGCTAAGTCTGACGGTACTCTCGACTTCCTCGGCGGACAGAATATGTTCGATTACTTCGTTCCTGCTAACGATTATGCAAACGGTAAGAACCTCACACAGTACGATCAGACTATCAACGATCAGTGGCGTGACCAGGTTCGTCAGTATACAGCAGGCAACAAGTCTCGTGAAGACGCTATCAAGGACTTCAAGTCAGCTATCACTGACAACCTTGATGTAACAGCAGATTAATAACCATTCCAATATAATGTGCGGCGGCAGAGGTCCTCTCTCTGCTGCCGCATAAAACAAAAGGAGGTCAAGCAAATTGGCAAAACAGCCTAAAGGTATCAGTTATGCCAAGTACGGATACCTTTTCAGCATACCTTTTGTTGTTGCATATCTGATTTTCTCGCTGTATCCGACTATCTATACTGCTGTCCTGGGCTTTACGGACTGTAAAGGTATGGGCAACAAAAACTGGCATATACTTGAACATCCCTTTGAGAATTTTAAAATGGTTCTGAGTAATGATTCATTCATTACATCCCTGAAGAATACCATAGCTATCTGGCTTATGAACTTCTTCCCTCAGATCGTTATTGCCCTTCTTCTTACCGCTTGGTTCACTTCTCATACCAACGAGATCAAGGGTAAAGGTATATTCAAGGTAATCTTCTATATGCCGAATATTATTACAGCGGCTACTGTTGCAATACTCTTTACCGCTCTGTTCGGCTATCCTGTCGGCCCTGTAAACGATATCCTCGTTTCAACAGGTATCAAGGATTCTGCTTTCTACTTCCTCGTAGACAGAAAAGCCGCTCGTGGTATCGTTGCTTTCATACAATTCTGGATGTGGTACGGAAATACTATGATCGTACTTATCTCAGGTGTTCTGGGTATCAGCCCTGATATCTATGAAGCTGCCGATATCGACGGAGCTAACGGTATACAGACATTCTTCAAGATCACTATCCCGAACCTCAAGACTGTTCTTCTTTATACTCTTATTACAAGTCTTGTCGGCGGTCTTAATATGTACGATATACCAAAGGTATTCCTCAACGGCGGTCCTGATAAAGCAACACTTACAACAAGCGTATTCATTTATAACCAGGCATTCAGCGGAAGCTATCTGTACAACCGTGCAGCCGCTGCAAGTATGATAATGTTCCTTATTATTGCTGTCTGCTCCGCAATTCTCTTCTATATCATGAGAGATAAGGACGAGGAAAAGCTCAATAAGGAGATCAAACGTGCTAAGAAAAATGCTCAGAAGGCAGCAAGGGGGCAGTCATGGCGGTAGTAGATAAAAAAAGTGCAGGAACTATAGCATTCAAGGTATCAGCTTACGTTTTCTGTGCACTCCTCACAGTTATGAGTTTGCTTCCTTTCATCATAATGATCGTGAATTCAACAAGAAGCTCTGTTCAGATACAGCAGCACGCTATATCTATTATCCCGAGCAAATACCTCTTCAGTAACTTCGAGGTTCTTAAGGATAAGGATATGTTCAGTCCTATCCGCGGATTCGTCAACTCGATCATTATCTCAACAGGTTCAACTATATGCAACATCTACTTCTCAACAATGACAGCTTTTGCTCTTGTTGCATATGACTGGAAACTGAGAAAACCGTTCTTCACATTCATCATGGCGATCCTTATGATCCCTGCACAGCTTACAAGTATCGGTTTCTATCAGTTTATGTACAGCATCGGAATGAATAACAATTTCCTGGCACTTATCCTGCCATCAATTGCAGCTCCGACAACTGTATTCTTTATGAGACAATACATGATACCTTCACTTCCGATGGAAATATTACAGTCTGCAAGAATAGACGGTGCGAGCGAATTCCGTATATTCAACCAGATCGCTCTTCCTATGATGAAGCCGGCTATGGCTACACAGGCTATCTTCTCATTCGTAGGAAGCTGGAACAACCTGATGCTTCCATCGATCCTTCTTACAAAGAACAATTTATATACCATGCCTATGATGGTACAGCTCCTTACAGGAGATACTTACAAAACTGAGTATGGTGCAGTTTATCTTGGACTGCTCCTGACAGTTATACCGCTTCTGTTAGTATACTTCCTCCTTTCAAAGTATATTATCGCGGGCGTTGCCCTCGGCGGTGTCAAAGGATAATGATTTTCTTCTCCTCACTTTCACTTTAATACATAGTCACAGGGTTCGCATTAACTGCGGACCTTGTGGCTTGTTTTTTTGCCCCTCGGAAAAGTCGGTATATGGATACAATAAAGTTACAATTCAGTGCATTTCTTGACTTGATGCGCCGTTTATGGTATACTAAATTCATCAATCGACACGATCGGAGGTCTGACCTGTATGAAAATGAGAATAGGGACGAAAATTTTTGCAGTGCTGCTTCTTGCAGGCGGCTGTACCTGCGGCGGTATG
Source organism: Ruminococcus sp. XPD3002 (assembly GCA_900119535.1). Taxonomy (GTDB): domain Bacteria; phylum Bacillota; class Clostridia; order Oscillospirales; family Ruminococcaceae; genus Ruminococcus; species Ruminococcus flavefaciens_H. The sequence goes on along the minus strand of FPJT01000015.1, from coordinate 30,630 downwards.
CTTGCAGGCGCAAGACTGAAAACCGAAAAGCCTCCGAAAGAGATAATCAAGGAAGTCAACACCGTCGATTCCGTAACTCTCGAGGAGATTCTCGCTCCGGCAAGCGAACTCGTAACGCTTAAGTATACCTACACCGACCTCGATATTTTCGAGAACCACGTAGAGATGTTCGGAGTGAAGGTGCCCTTCTCATCGGATAAGATAGTCTTTACCTATACGGGTACGGTGAGCGCAGGAATAGAGCTTGCGGACGTTAAATACAAGATAGACGACGAGCATAAGGTCATCTACCTCACCCTCCCCCAGCCGAAGCTTTTCTCCCACGAAATGAACGAGGACGACTTCAAGTATTACGACGTTATGAACTCTATCATGACCGAGACAAAAATGGAGGACTACACCCGTCTTATTTCCGAGCTGAAAGCCGAACAGGAGCAGAAGCTTGCAGCTGACGGAGAGTTCTACCAGTCCGTGACAGATAACGCCAAAGAGGTTCTTACAAGCTTCCTGACGCTCTCTGACAATACCAAGGACTATACTGTAATATACAAATAAATCAGTTCAGCAACGTATTATACAGATGTTTTATGTGTTATTGAGGGAAACTCTTTGAGTAAGGGTTTCCCTCAATCATTTTCAGAGCCTTTACTTTAAATTTTAAGCCTTACAGGGTACTCATGTATACTACCGTTTCAGTAATACTATGAGAGAGTACCTTGTAAGGCTTAAAATTTGGGGCAAAAAGTCTTTGGAAAAGGGGTTCGGGGGAAGAACCTTTCCTCAGAAAGGTTTTCCCCCGATAATAAGGGAACGCCCTCTCTTGCAGGGCTCTGCCCTGCACCTGCCAGAGGCGCCGCCTCTGGACTCCGCTAAAGGGATGGTATCCCTTTAGAATCCCCAATTATTTATGACTTTTTACTCATCAGGTACAGCAGTCCGACTGCGGCGGCTGTCTGCCATATCGCTCCAAGAACATTGATGACCGTGAAATACCAGTGCTTAGTCTTGTGGCGGAAAGCCTTCATTCCTGCAATAGCTCCGAAAGCTCCACCAAAGAATCCGAACCCCAGCAGCACCGACTCTTTAATGCGCCATTTGTTCTTTTTCGCCTTCCTCTTGTCCGCACCGTAAAGTATGAACGCCGTGATGCTCATTACAAGGAGAAAGCCGATATAGCACAGAAAATAAAGCGTCATTTTATCCATAGTCTCCACCTCACTCGCTTACACTGAAATCAGTGTCCAGCGCACAGATAACGCTGTAATCGGGGTATTTGCTCTTTACAGCGTTGATGACTTCAAGGTAGACCTTGTTCCTGTCCTCGGCGTCGAAATCCACTATAACATCGAATTGCAGGCGCTTTTCCTCCTCACGAAGGTAAAAGCCGTGGACCTGTATTACGTGGTCGATATCCATAGCTGTCTTGTAGACGTCATTGCGTATGGCGATGATTTTCTCGTCGGTAGTGTTCACCGCATAGACGCTCAGCGCCGTAAGGATGATACCGTGCTCGCAGTAGAGCTTTGCGGTAACGTTGCGCTGAAGCTCGTCTATCTCGTCCGCAGTCATCGTGTGTGGTATCTCAATGTGAGCCGAGCAGTTTATCCTCTCGGGACCGTAATCGTGGAAGATAAGGTCATAAACGCCCTGAATCTGCGGAAAACTCATAATCGAATCGTGAACTGCCTTAGCGGTCTCTTTATCGATACGCTGTCCGAGAAGCTCCGAAATGGTGTCACGGAGCATATCGATTCCCGACTTGATGATGAGGAGCGATATCACTGCACCGAGCCACGCTTCTGTACGTAATCCCGTAACAAGGAATATGATAGCCGCAAGAAGAGTGGATGCGGATATTACCGAGTCCATGAGAGCGTCCTTGCCCGAATTCACAAGCGACTCGGAGTTGACTTCCTCGCCTTTCTTCTTGACGAACCGTCCCAGAACTATCTTGACCGCTACCGCCGACGCCACGATGATGAGTGAAGCCGCAGAATAGTCGGGTACTTCGGGAGAAATTATCTTCTTAAGGGACTCTATAAAGGCGGTAACACCTGCATAGATGATGATGCCCGAAATCAGCATAGCGCTGAGATATTCTATCCTGCCGTGTCCCCAGGGATGCTTCTTGTCAGGCTGTTTCTGCGCCAGACGGGTACCTATTATCGTGATGAGTGAAGAACCTGCATCGCTGATATTGTTTACGGCATCAAGCACGATAGCAATGGAGTGGGAGAGCGCTCCAACAGCCGCCTTGAACGCTGCAAGGAGCACATTTGCGGCAATACCTGTGATACTCGTCCTTATGATGACTTTGTCACGGGACGCCCTGTCCGTTTTCCGTTCTTTACCCATAGGTTATTTCCTCTTTTTTCTGCGTCTGCCGAGGCACACGATGCCTGCAACTGCCGCCGCCTTTGCACCTGTTTTCAGTATAGCCTTCACATCGGGCTTATACTTCATGGAACGCGGTACTTCCTCGGAGTGTGCAAGGTCTCCCCTGCCCGCGGTTTTTGCAGTTCCGAAGCCGAAAGAGAATTTGCCGAAGTCTTTCTGGTATTCCATTATTTTTCCTCCGTTATAGGTTCGGCAATAAGGAATTTTATCTTCTTGCCTTCCTCTGTGAACATATTCTCGTGCTCTGTGATGAAGTTCTCGATACCTGTTTCGCTGTGCAGGTCACGGGTGCTGAACTTTATCCTGTAGCCTGCCTCTGCAAAGTACTCGAAGGACTCGTCGAACAGCTCGTCATCATCGGTCTTGAACCACAGTTCACCTCTCAGGAACTTCTTGTAGTTAAGAAGCTGACGGGTGTGAGTGAGACGTCGCTTCTTGTGCTTCTTCTTAGGCCACGGATTGCAGAAATTTATGTAGATGCGGTCCGCACGGTCATTCTCGTCCCATGCCAGTTCAAGGCGCTCGATATTCTGGATAGCTATGCGGACATTGTCGGGAGCAGTCCCCTTTTCCTTATACGCCGCTTCAAGCTTGCGCTTTGCCAGCACCAGCATCTCGTTCTTTATGTCCATTGCGACGAAGTTGACCTCGGGATGTGCAGGTGCAGCCTGAGAGATAAAGCCTCCCTTACCGCATCCCAGCTCTACATAAAGCGGCCTTTCGGGATGCTGAAAGAGTCCGCACCAGTTGCCCTTCTGCTCAGCAGGCTGAGCTATATAAAACGGACATGCCTCCAGTTCAGGCTTTGCCCATGGTTTATGACGTATTCTCATTTTTACCTCCGATAGAATTATTTTTGCTTTTCTTTTCATTCCATTATATCACACTTCGCCGCTTTTTTAAAGAGTTTTTTGCATTTATTTTCCCCGTACAGTTAGACAGTGAAAATCAATTCGTAATGCATAATTGTGGTAAACGTACAATTAACCTTCCCCCTGATACCCTGTAGGGGCCGCCTTTGGCGGTCCGCATGTATAATGTAAATACGGATGAAAACGGACGGCGAATCGCCGTCCCTACAATCGTTTTTTCCGTTGGTTGATGTAGGGGCGAGTTCCGCTCGCCCATTGGAACACGTACAATTAACCGTCCCCCTAATACCATGTAGGGGCCGCCTTTGGCGGTCCGTTATTGGTAACCGAATATATTGGATTATGCGGGCTGCCAAAGGCAGCCCCTACGATCGTTTCGTCATAATTATACAGTTATTTGAGGGCGCTCGGAAAGCGCCCCTACTGGTTTCTGGTTTCTGATTTCTGAAAGGAACGCCGAGGGCGGCGTCCCCTACACTGCTTTCTGACTACTCCAATCAGGGAATGTTATTTATCACGAACCTGTATTTCTCCATATCGAAGGAGTCCTTTTCAACGCCGTCCCTCTGAAGCCACAGCCTTATGGTCGCATCATAGTCCGAGAAGCTCCGTCCCGTGGACTGCACCCACCTGTCCACACGGTTTATATAGTCCTTTGCGACGCTTTCTCCGTAGTCATCAGACAGCTTTGTGAACTCCTCATCAGTCAGTCTTACATTGCCGTATTCTCCGCGCGGGACTATCTTTCTCCTCTTTTCTTTATATCTTTCTTTTATTTCTTTATATGTATCATTCCCGTTTTCGGGAACGTTAGCATTCCTGTTTTCGGGAACGTCAGGGTTCCCGTTTTCCGGAACCTCAGTATTCCCGTTTTCGGGAACAGTTACGGTTTTCGGGAATTCCTGTTTTTGGGAACCTGTATCAGCTTCGACAGAGATGACCTGCGGTTGAACTCCCTGACTGTTCCTGCGGTTTATCAGTCCCATTTCCTCAAGCTTTTTCAGCGATTCTGAAACGTGATTTGTACGCATCCCAACTGCCTTTGCTATCTCCGAGAGAGGAAGCTCCGCAGATGTACGGTTGAAGCCGTAAGTTTTGCGGATTATCCAGAGCATTATCCGCATTTCGTTTCCCGATACTCCGAGAGCGCACAGGGATTCAAGGAGCTCATTTGGTATACGTGTAAAGCCGCTTTTTATCTGTAGTTCAGCCATTGTGAACACCGTCCTTTCATAAGAGGGCGGTAAAGTAAGGCGGTTCAACCTAAAAAGGTTGAATGAAATCCCACATTTAACAGAAAATTTACATCTTAGCTGTCAGAGCGCAGAAAGCAGTGTAGTATGCACAGTAATCAGAAATCAGAAAGCAGTAGGGGCGCATTCCGTGCGCCCGTCATTACACGTACATCCACCTGTAACCATGATACCATGTAGGGAACGCCGCCTCGGCGTTCCGTTGGCGCACGTACATCCACCTGTAACCCTGATACCCTGTAGGGACGGCCATTGGCGGTCCGCATGTATAATGTAAATACGGATTAAACGGACGGCGAATCGCCGTCCCTACGATCTTTTTTTCGTTAATTGATGTAGGGGCGAGTTCCGCTCGCTCATTGGAACACGTACAATTAACCATCCCCCTGATACCATGTAGGGGCCGCCTTTGGCGGTCCGCATGTATAATGTAAATACGGATTAAACGGACGGCGAATCGCCGTCCCTACGATCGTTTCGTCATAATTATACAATTATTTGAGGGCGAGCGGAACTCGCCCCTACTGCTTTCTGATTTCTGGTTTCTGATCTCTGAAAAGAACGCCGAGGGCGGCGTTCCCTACACTGCTTTCTGACAACTAAATGATCGGGTTGACTTTTCCCTTTTAAAGTGATATACTATGTATATATTTCTCTGAAAGGTGTGTTTCTTTATGAAAATACTCGTTGTCGGTCTCGGACTCATAGGCGGTTCGCTCTGTAAGGCAATGAAAAAATATACCGACCACTTCGTAGTCGGCTCCGACCTGAAACAGGATATCGAATTTGCAGCTCTCCGTGATGTTGCTGTGGATGACTCTTTCAACGGCGATTTCAGCGGCTTCGACCTCGTCATCATGGCGCTCTTCCCCGACGCTACCGAAAAATACCTCCGCGAAAACATAAGCCGTATGGACAAAAATACCCTGATTACCGACGTCTGCGGCATCAAGGGCGCTTTCTCCGAGAGGATAAAAAAACTCGCCGCCGAAAACGGTATGCGCTATGTCGGCATACACCCTATGGCAGGCAAGGAGTTCGGCGGATATCATAACAGCTTCGCTGACCTCTTCCAGAAAGCCAACTTCATAATCGCTCCCGACGAGGACAGCCTTCCCGGGGACGTTGAGACTCTCCGCAGTCTCGCCGCAGAGATAGGTGCAGGCAAGATAGTTGTGACTACTCCCGAAAACCACGACAAGATGATTGCCTATACCTCCCAGCTGGCTCACATAGTTTCAAGCGCTTACGTAAAGAGTCCCGAACTCAGCCTTGAATGCGGCTTCAGCGGCGGAAGCTTCCAGGATATGACTCGTATCGCTACCATGAACGAGAAAATGTGGACGGACCTCTTTATGCAGAACCGTGAAAACCTCCTCTACGAGCTTGATACTCTCATCGAGAACCTCAATAAGTACAGCAAGGCGCTGAAAGAAAAGGACTCCGAGGAAATGTGCCGCCTTATCGCAGAGGGACGTCAGCTTAAGGAGGATAACCTCCGCCACCGTGTCGGTCAGCCTAACTGACGGACTGCATGTCCCGCTTCGGAAAGTTCTAAATAAATAAAACGATCCCCGACCGCTTATGTTAGTCGGGGACCTTCTTTCCCATTAGTATATTCAATTCAATTCACACCCTTTTAAAACTAACATTTATTTACCGAAATTAACCGCTTACCTGTTCAGATTCAGTTCCCTGCCCTCATATCCAGACGAAGTTTATCCGCCGCAAGTGCTATGAACTCGGAATTTGTCGGTCTGTCCCTTTCTGACATGAACGGACACCCGAATGTGTCTATAAATCCTTCCATTCCGCTCTTCACCCACGCTGTCTCTATCGCATGTCGCATCGCTCTTTCAACCCGTGCAGATGTGGTGTTGAACTGCTTCGCTACCGCAGGATACAGGTTCTTGGTAACTCCTTCAAGTATGTATCGGTTGTCCGCAGCCTTCATTATCGCCGAACGCAAATAGTAGTATCCCTTTATGTTCGCAGGCATCCCTACCCGACGTATAACATCCGTTACCATAAGCTCGATATCCTTCTTGCTGCCCTCTGTATTTCTGTCAGCAAGCGAACTAACTATTCCCGCAAGTTCCTCAGCAGTGTAAGGCTTCGTCAGATAATATGACGCACCATTGCTCAATACCTGCTTTTCAATGAACCTGTTGTCCAGATCGGACATAACTATGAATGCAGGCGTTTCGTCAGCTTCCTCCCTTAACGAATGGATCAGCGTCAATGCATCTGTGTCACTCAGCGTTAGATCAAGTATCACCACATCAGGTTTATCGCTGATTATCGACTTTGTTATCGTTTCTCCGCTGTTCCTTCGTGTGTAGGCGTACATCCCTGCATCCCGAAGCTCGGATGCTATGTGTACTCCCTTCTCCGCTGTGTCGTCCCCGACAAGTACTTTAATTGTTTCTTTTTCCATTGTTTTTGCTCCTTCTCTTTTTCCTACGATTATATTTTACACCTTTTTCAGTTTTTTTCAAGTAGCAGCTCTGACATCATTTGTCGGAATATCGGCACTTTTACGCATTTCGTCACTTGATAATACTATTTCTTCCGTTTACATACCAATTTTATATAATTTTAACAGTCCTCGTTTTTTATCAGTCAATAAAAGTTAAATATAAATTATTTTTATTCCCCTCTTGACTTCTGCGTGTCAAAGTAGTATAATATATTAGTAATGCGAGTGTGCTGGAATAGGCAGACAGGCACGTTTGAGGGGCGTGTGTCGAGAGACGTATGGGTTCAAGTCCCATCACTCGCACCACGGAGACTTCTTGTTAAGTCTCCCTATATTATGGACAGATGGCTGAGCTGGTCTAAGGCGCACGACTGGAACTCGTGTATACGTTAATAGCGTATCGAGGGTTCGAATCCCTCTCTGTCCGCCAGAATGGTAAATGAGATAAATGGCTGTATCGCGTAAAATAGCGGGATAGAGCCATTTTTCTTTTTGTCCGGAATTGAAGCCGCTTTCAAATAATTGAAATGGAATGAACGTAAAATAGGCATTTTTCAGACCTATTCCATACAGAATTCCATACGACTTACTCTATGAACTCCTTTTTTTGAGGCTTGTATATCAGACCGGTATCTGAATTATCCCGTTCTTTGTATTTAGCAATTTGGGGTTATTTTACGATTTGATTATTCCTTGCTCCATAAATTTTCACCGTTGAAATTAACGATATATAGCCAAATAATTATGGAATGGCATACATCATTACATACAAAGCCGTATTTATCGCCGCAAAATGTTGCTAATGCAACAAACATGAGTTGATATAGAGAAACCGCCCACACGGGCGGTTTTAAGTTTATTAATCATAATATCCACAGAATCTTGCAAAATCTTCTACAAGTTCAATTCCATTCGCACGAATATTCTGCTCACCTATCTCGTAATAGTATTCAAGTTCATGAATAAGTACTGGTATTTCACGTCCAAATGTCTCTTGAATAAAACCTGATTCGTGCAGTTCTCTTACAATATCAACAAGTATTTCTACGAACGCTTCCGTTATCTCGGACGCATATTCAACAGGAGTAGTATCACAAGCCTGACAATACGCAAAGCCGCTGTTTATTATCCACTGTCTGACAATATTAGCTGTTTCACCCTTTCCAAACACATAGTCATCATTTTGCAGCCAAAACGCATAGTTCCAGCGTGCTTCCTCTTCATCTGAAGCGAATTCAAGCTGCTCGTTCAAATATGATTCCGTATTGTATCCGACTGTTACGGTAGGACGGCACGGGTCATCGTTGTCATCATACACATAAAGAGAAACAACATATATATCAGACTCGTCCCACGACGCTATTGTCTGCATTATCGCTTCTTTAAGCTGTTCTTTCATATGTTCACTCCATTATCTATCATTAGCTTGTAACTATCTCACCGGTCCAGTCGATGATTCCGCCGAACTCGTAAATGTTGGTATATCCCATATCAGCCAGCTTCTGCGAAGCCTCCTTGCTGCGCCGACCGCTTCGGCAGTATATGAGAATGACCTGGTCGAGGTCGGGCAATTCCTTTGGCTGCTCCGTACCTATGGACTCGTTGGGAATAAGTATCGCACCGGGGATATGACCGCTGTCGTACTCGTCCTGCCGCCGTACATCGACGATAATGTGTCCGTCCTCAGCCTGCATCATTGCCTTTGCTTTTTCCTGCGTTATCTGCTGATAGGTCGCCGCCGCAGAAGTTGTTGTCCGTACTTCCGACTGAGCACCTTCCGACGAACTTGTCCCATTGCCGCAGGCACACAGTAACAAGCATAAAGAAGCGAGAACTGTCAGAGCTATTGTTCTTCTCATTTCACACACTACCTTATGGCAGGTTCTGCCTTTAATACTGATCTTTTCCATTTTTCTCCAAATACACAAATTCAAGTTCATCGTTCACGGCTTTTCGGGCAAATATTTTATATCCCAGCTTCTGATACAGACGGATATTGCCAATGCTTCTTGTACTCGTAAAAAGTTCGTACCGCTTATCAGGAAAGCATTTCTCTATCTCGGACAGAAGCATTGTACCATAGCCCTTATGTTGATGGTCAGGGTGTACCATAAGCTTACCTATATAAACAGTACCGTCGATTTCTTTGGCACGAACTGAGCCGATAATATTATTTTTACCGTCAATCATTTTCAGTATAATGCCGCTATTGAATTCCGCAATGACTTCATCAAGAGTCTGCTTCAGCGGAGGGATATCTCTGCTACCAAAAAGGTCTGCTTCGCTCTGATAGGCAAGGTATTGAAGCTGCAATATTGTTGGCAGGTCAGCATGTTCAGCATTTATTATAAACATACAAATTCTCCTAAATCGAAGCTCCCAGCTCATACGCCTCTTCCAGTGCAGAGCTATTTTCAATGTCGCCTATGTCCTTTACTCCGCGAACCAGCACATTGCCGATACTTTCAAGCTTGAAGAAGTCCAGCACCATTTGATACTGCATCAGTATCGGATCAAACAGATTCGGAAGTTCAGCCGCTCCCACGAGGATAAGTCCGAGCTTCTTGATATGAAACATGTTTCTCATGGGAGTGTGAAGTCTGTCCACGACTGCTTTTAGTTGTGAGCTGATACCGTAGAAGTACACAGGCGAAGCGATGACAACGATATCCGCCTTCCTTAGCTTCTCATATATCTGCACCATGTCATCCTTCTGAAAGCATTGGTTACCTTCGCGCGTGAAACAACTGTTGCAGCCTAAGCAGGGATTCACCTCATAATCGGCAACAGACACTATCTCAACGTTATTATTGGCAGCTCCTTCTGCAAAGCTCTGCGCCAGCCGCGAAGTATTGCCGTTTTTTCTCATACTGCCGACAAGTATTACTATGTTGCTCATTACAGTCCCCCACTAATCTCAAATCTTATATGCATATTATAGCACATTGCAGATAGTATGTAAATACATAAAACAGAACCGCCCATATCAATAAATGGACGGTTATAAGCATAATAGCTTTAGATATGTTTTAATCAACTGTAAATAGAACTCTGTTTTTCTATTTTACCATTTTTTCCGATAGTTACCATTGGTTTTGCTAACTCATTTTTCATGAAGACGCTTCCTATAAATAAGCTCAAGATTATTACAACATAAAAAAATATCCCTGCGAAAGTCAAAGCGGATGTTGAAGTACATATGTACCCCAAACAGGAAATTGATCAAATAATAGTATTGAACTTATAATCATAAAGGAATAACAGATATTTTTTTGCTCGTCTCTTGATTATTATTGTTGAATATGCTATAATTATTTAAATGCTATTCTTTTTATTTGTGACTTTGAAAAATATCTTGAGAGCATCTTAAAAGGAGATGATTGATATAGATAAGCTGCTGATTGCTAAATCAGGCGGAAATAACAACGAATGGCTGCCACTACGTATGCATCTTAAGGATACAGCCGGAATAATGGAGAAGCTTCTTAGTGAATTTATATCAGGTTCATTTTCTGTTTCATGTGATCTCAACAAATATGAATTGATCCAAACTGCTGTATTCCTGGCTTATGTACATGATATAGGCAAGGCTACGGTTGGATTTCAATATAGGATATCTCGAAATGTTCCAGGACGCATCGGAGAAATCGAACGGAATGGTATTAATCTGGATGGGACTATAAACAGCCATTTTTCTCATGCATTGGCTGGCGAGGTTATTTTGAGATTTTTCGGATGTTCTGAAAGTGTTTCTGCTGTAGTTGGTGCCCATCATGGAGTTCCGACTGAATCAAAGGAACTTCGTGACCGCGATCTGACTCAATTAAAAAGTGAAATAGTTGATTATGAAAATTTCTTTGGTGTCTGTGAAGAGAACAGAATAGTCCTTGAAAAATTGTGGAAAGAAATAATAGATCATGCTTTGTCTGAAGTTAATTTGACATCGATAGAAGAATTGCCGGAACTCAACTCAAAAGCACAATTACTGCTCACCGGTCTGCTGATAACTGCTGATTGGATAGCAAGCAATACAGTTTTTTTCCCGCTTATAGATGTTGATGATTATGTTACTGAAAAATATTATCCCGGACGCATTGAATCAGCATGGGAAAAAATAGAATTTCCTGAAATGTGGAGATCATTTACAGAAATCTATCATGATGATTTATTTCAGGATAATTTTGGTTTTGTTCCAAGAGCAACTCAGCGAGCTATGCTGAATTTGGTTGCTGAAGCAAATGAACCGGGAATAATTATTCTTGAAGCTCCGATGGGAATAGGAAAATCAGAAGCTGCACTTGCATCAGCTGAATTGCTTGCAGCTAAAAATAATAAAAATGGATTGTTTTTCGGACTTCCGACTCAGGCAACAGCAAACGGAATATTCCCACGCATTAAGTGTTGGGCAGAAAAGCAATCTAATGAGTATTTTCATTCTATTCAATTGAAACACGGAAGTGCTGCAATGAACAAAGCTTTCCAGAAGATACAGCGCGGCATACCTGATGAAGAAACAGATAGCGGACTTATTGTTCATTCATGGTTTTGTGACAGTAAAAAGGCATGTCTTGCAGATTTTGTTGTGGCAACAGTGGATCATATGCTTATGTCTGCATTGAAACGACGTCACGTTATGCTGCTTCATTTAGGTCTATCCGAAAAGGTCGTAGTGATAGATGAGGTTCATGCTTATGATGCATATATGAATCAATATCTTGAACGTGCATTACAATGGTTTGGAGCATACCATACTCCTGTGATACTTCTTTCGGCAACATTGCCATCGCAGAGACGAATGTCACTTATTCGTGCATATCTTCAGCAGAATAGTTCTGATAGCGAATTTGAAGAAAATGAGGCATATCCGCTTCTTACATGGACTGACGGAAAAGAGATAAAGCAGTCACCTCTTCCTTATGATGGTCGTCATAGTTCTGTAAGTGTAGCCAAGTGCAATAATAATGATATACCGGAAGTTGTAAAAAAGGCAATAAAGGCAGGCGGATGTGTTGGAATTATCCTTAATACAGTTTCAAGAGCACAGAATATTTCCGAGATGATACGAAGAGAGATAACCGATAATACGCTTCTTTATCATGCTCAATATATAATGCCTGACCGAAGCAAAAAAGAAAACGAACTTTTGGCAAAAGTTGGTAAAACAAGTAATTCCTCTACGCGAAGTGGATTTGTAGTTATAGGTACTCAGGTTCTTGAGCAATCTCTGGATATTGATTTCGACCTGTTGATAACCGATATCTGCCCTATGGATCTGCTATTGCAGCGTATCGGAAGACTTCACAGGCATGAGCGTGACAATCGTCCTGATGAATTGAAAGAGCCTGTTTGTTATGTTATCACCGATGAATTTGAAAATGATAAGACAGGTTCAAAATATATATACGGCGAATGGCTTCTTAAAGAAACTCTGGAAGTGCTTCCGGAAACGCTGATGCTTCCTGATGATATATCACCTTTGGTTCAAAAGGTTTATAATGCTTCTGACGAAAGTGAAGAATTCTATGAATATCAAAACTCCTTAGAAGATTCAAAGAGCCGTGCAAAAGCATTTCTTCTGAAAAAGCCTAAATGTAAAGATATTCACGGATTTCTTGACAGAACGGTTGAAACTAAAGATACGGAGGCAGAGGCTTCTGTACGTGACGGTATATCGTCAATTGAAGTTCTTCTAATGCAAAGATGCGGTGATGGACAGATAAAATTTATTGACGGCTCATTACTTTCAACGGAATTGGGCGAAGAAGAATGTGAACATATTGCAGAGCAGGTTCTAAGGCTTCCGAGCAAGTTCTGTCAGAAATACAATATAGAAAAAACGGTATATGCTCTTGAAGAAAAATGCATGGCTTTCATAAATGAATGGCAACGTTCACCATGGTTAAAAGGCAAATTGGTATTGTTCCTTGACGATAATATGGAGGCTGAATTATTGGGATACAAACTCAGATACAGCTATGAAAATGGTCTGATCTGTGATAAGGAGAGTGATGAATGTGAATGATACAGAATTTAATCTTATTGACGAACCGTGGATAAGAGTTACAGATAAGAACTGCAATATTATTGAAGTTTCACTCAAAGATGCAATAATAAATGCTCATGAATACAAGGCATTGAAAGGTGAATTGCCGACTCAGGACGTGGCAGTTATGCGACTGATCCTTGCGGTCATTCATCCTGTGATATCAAGGTATGATGAAGATGGTGAAGAAAATTTACTTGATGATGACGAGGATGAAGCTCTTGAACGTTGGAAGTCATGGTGGGATAATGGCAGATTTCCCGAAAAAGCTGTATCGGAATATCTTGATAAATGGCATGAAAGATTCTGGTTGTTTCATCCTGAGAGACCGTTTTTTCAGGTCGGAGGACTACATATAGGCACAGATTATGGTTCGCCTAAATTGAATGGAGAGATATCTGAAAGCGGAAATAAAGTCAGGCTTTTTTCTTCTTATTCGGGTAATAAAAAGAATAGTCTGACATATTCTCAATCTGCAAGATGGCTGTTGTATCTTAATGCTTATGATGATACTTCCGCTAAACCTTCAAAAGAAGGTAAGATAAAAGCAGGAGGAAGTCTTCCGTCTCCGGGAGCAGGCTGGTTGGGAAAACTCGGACTTATCTATCTCACAGGAAATAATCTGTTTGAAACTCTTATGCTTAACCTTGTGCTGATAAATGAAGATAAAGTTCAGTATGACCAAAAGCCGATATGGGAATGCGAAAAAGTATCCGATGCGGAACGTGTTCAGATTTCTATTCCTGATAATCTGGCTCAGCTATACACATTACAATCGAGAAGAATACTTCTAAACAGGAAAGGAAATGAAGTGATAAGCTATAAACTTCTGGGAGGTGATTTCTTTGATAAGGAAAATGCCTTCTTTGAGCCAATGACTGTTTGGAGGGTTCCTAAAAATGATAAAAATAAGAATGAGCCTGTAACGCCTAAAAGACACGATTCATCAAAACAGATGTGGCGTGAATTTTCAGTAATCTATAATGACGAGAAAACCGAGGATAAAAACAGACGCTCCGGCGTTGTTAATTGGTATTGCAACTACCTTTATGGCCGATCCTGTTTATCGAATAATCATTTCCTGACAACTGCTATAACAGCAGTAGAATACGGAGACAAGGATTTCTTTGTCAAAAACATTTTTTCCGATTCTTTGACATTGCATTCAGCTTTACTTTCAGATCTGGGAAGAAACTGGAGAAGCATTATTGAAGATGAGATAAAAAAGTGTGAAAAACTTGCAGGATATACTGTTTATCTGGCCAAAGACCTGTATGTTGCTTCGGGCGGAAGTAACAGTTCAAAAGACAAGCATTATAATGAGATAACAAACACAGCAAAAGAACAGCTATATTACAGGTTGGATATGCCTTTCAGAGAGTGGCTAAGTAATATCGATCCGGACTGCGAAAAACAGAAAATACTGAACGATTGGCAGAAAACAGCCAAAAATATAGCATTGAAATATGCAGAAGAACTTGTCTCGGAACAGCCTGAAACAGCTATTATCGGTCATACGATAGACGGAAAAATATATTCATCACCTAAAGCGTTGAATGAATTCAAAGGCAAGGTGAAAAAATTATATGAAGGAGCGTGATATAAATGTCGGATGTGAGCCAGTATATGAGTAAGCAGCTGAACTCGCTTATTAATCAAAAGGATTCATCAGGAGGAAAAGCCCGACTCGCAAGATTAAGACGCGGAGCAGGCAGAGTTCCCGGAGAGATACCTGAGTTATGGGGAGAATTCCTTAATGGAATGCCTGAGAATTTTATCAGCAGTAACGGCGAACCTACTTATGCAGAATGGGCGATATATATTTCTCTGACATTGTTTGCTCTTCATCAGCAGGGAAATACAAACAGTGTCAACTGCAGGGGGAAAAGTCTTGGCATGGCAGCAGCAGAACTTATGAGCGAAAACACCGATGAAGAACGGGAAAGAGTTCTTCGCAGATTCGGACCTGTTGTAACTGCAAAGGATATGTCTGAACTGTCTTACCACCTGAGATGTCTGATACAGCTTTTCAGTTCAAAGGGAATTGGTATTGATTATGAAATGCTCGCAGATGATATTATGTGGTTTCAGTTCGATGATAAACGTAAAAATGTCCAGTTAAGATGGGGACAGGATTTCTATTATAAAAAAGGAGAAAATGAAAAATGAGCATATATATTGATTTTCATGTATTACAGACATTGCCTCCCAGCTGTGTGAACCGTGATGATATGGGCAGTCCGAAAACTGCTGTCTATGGAGGTGCAGTAAGAGCAAGGGTTTCTTCACAGGCATGGAAACACGTTATGCGAGAAGAATTCAAAAAGCTCTTCACAGAAGAAGAACTTGGTCTTCGCACAAAAAATGTTGTAGAAATGGTAGAAAAAGAAATGATTGCCTCAGGATGTGATCTTGATGATAAAAAACGTCACAGTCTTGCGGTTGAAGCACTTGAAATTGCCGGAATCAAGGTGAAATCTGCTAAAAAAGATGAGCCTGAAAAAGCTGAGGCATTGTTCTTTATGAGTAATAAGCAGGCTAAAGCTATTGCCGAACATGCTCTTTCACTTGACCTCAAGGCGAAAGAAGCAAAAGATATATTAAAAAAGGATCTCAAGGACAATCCCTCGGTTGATATTGCTTTATTCGGAAGAATGGCTGCAAGCGATCCCACACTTAACTGCGATGCTGCCGCTCAGGTGGCTCATGCGATATCGACTCATGCAGTTCAGAATGAGTATGATTATTTCACAGCGGTTGATGATTTTCAGGAGGAAGATAATTCCGGAGCAGGTCATCTTGGAACAATTGAATTTAATTCATCCACCCTTTACAGATATGCAACAGTAAATGCATCCGAACTTGTTAAAACTCTTGGAGCAGACAATACTGCTGAAACTGTAAAAAAATTCGGACAGGCATTTATATGTTCTATGCCCACAGGAAAAGAAAACACTTTTGCTAATCGTACATTGCCTGATTCAGTATACGTAACGATACGCAAGGATCAGCCTGTTAATCTTTGCGGTGCTTTTGAAACACCGATAAAACGAAGCATGAACGGCTATGCAGAAGAATCTGAAAAGAAACTTGCAGAGTATGCGGAAAAAGTTTATTCACGTTTTGCTGCAGAACCTGTCAAAGCCTTCTGTATCGGTGACTGTTTCTCAAATAAGGCTGAGTCACTGCCATTGAACGCACTTCTTGATGCGCTCGAAAAAGCCGTTGCAGCTGAAATAAATGAGGTATAATAATGGCAACGCTGTTACTGAGACTTGCTGCTCCTTTGCAGGCGTGGGGCAGCGATTCAAAATTCAACATCCGCAATACTGAACGTGAACCTACTAAAAGCGGTGTTACAGGCATGATAGCGGCCGCAATGGGAATACAGAGGAATGATTCTCCCGAACTGCTTGAACCTCTTGCAAAACTGAAATTTGGCATACGTGTTGACAGAGAAGGAAAATTGCTGAAAGATTTCCATATGGTCCATGAGTATAAGAACGGCAAAATGGATGATTCTCACCTTACCACAAGATACTATCTTTCAGATGCGGTATTTCTTGCAGGTTTAGAATCAGAAAACAAAGACTATCTCGAAGAGATAGTCAAAGCACTGAATAATCCTGTTTATCCGCTCTTTCTTGGCAGGCGCTCTTGTCCGATCACACTGCCGTTAATTATCGGCATATGCGATGAAGGTCTTGTTGATGCACTGGAACATGCATCACCGCTGGTCAATAGCAAAGATAGCTTCCGACGTATTGTATATGAATCCGATGATGGCGGAAGAATGATCCAGGACGTTCCTGTATCTTTTTCTCAGTTGCACAGGATACATGGTTACCGATATATGAAAGAAAAAATGCTTGCTTTGGAAGAACATGATCCTATGGCGGAATTGTGAGGTGCAGAATGTATTTATCAAGAATCAAACTTAATACTTCACTGAGAAAAACCATGCAGGCATTGGCTGCACCTAATCTTTTCCATGGAGCGATCGAAAGTGCAGAAAATGGTGAAAGAACAAGGAAACTCTGGCGGACAGATACTTTGTTCGGTGAACAGTATCTATTGATATTGAGTGAAAATAAAATCGATTTTTCTTCTGTTGCTGTGCAGTTCGGCTATGGATGCGAATATGAATGTAAAAGTTATGACGGTCTTCTTGAACGCATAACCAACGGTAGTAAATGGCAGTTCAGACTGACGGCAAATCCGACTATGCAATCAAAGCATCTGCCTGATAAAAACGGCAGAGGCAAAATAATCGCCCATATAACTACGGAATATCAGGAAGAATGGCTGTGCAGAAAGGCGGAGAAAAACGGTTTCTCAGTTGCTGAAGGAGAATATCTTGTAACTGCATCGAGATGGTATATGTTCAAAAAAAATAAGGAGCAGAAAAGCAAGGTAAAACTGCTTTCGGTCACATTTGAAGGTATACTCACCGTAACTGATGCCGATGCTTTCAGAAAAGCTCTTGTAAATGGAATTGGACGAGAAAAAGCTTATGGTATGGGACTTCTTACTGTTGCAGGAGGAAGAAAATGAACACACAGAGTGGAATGGAAAAGCCCATATTGTCTGAATTGCCTGCTATTAGCGACAGAATGACATTTTTATATCTCGAACATTGCCGTATCAGCCGTGAGGATGGTGCTGTTACTGTCAGAGATTCTGCTATTCCCCGCACATGCGGGGGTGATCCTTCAATTGCAGCTATTCGTTTACCTTCTTCAATCTATTCCCCGCACATGCGGGGGTGATCCTGTTGATTATGATGAGTTTGAAGCGCTTGATTACTATTCCCCGCACATGCGGGGGTGATCCTAAAGCAAAGTCCCTACCAATGGTAGAGATAAACTTTTCCCCGCACATGCGGGGGTGATCCCTACGCAGAAGCAGACCCCAATGCCGCAGGTTGCTATTCCCCGCACATGCAGGGGTGATCCTAACGTCTGGGAAGCGTATCTCATATACAAAGGCTATTCCCCGCACATGCGGGGGTGATCCCGGCGAGTGGTCGGTTATCCTTGAACATCCTATCTATTCCCCGCACATGCGGGGGTGATCCTAAATCAGGATGTAACCACATCGTTCTCGTTCTCTATTCCCCGCACATGCGGGGGTGATCCTACCATAGAGGCAAGGCGGAGAGACCTGCGGCACTATTCCCCGCACTTGCGGGGGTGATCCTGATGCTTTCAAGAGCAGTACGCCAAAAAACGGCTTTTCCCCGCACATGCGGGGGTGATCCTAACCCACAGGGCATTATACAGCACCTTATGCACTATTCCCCGCACATGCGGGGGTGATCCCGTTGATATTTGTGAAAAGTCGGTCTTGAAAAACTATTCCCCGCATATGCGGGGGTGATCCCTCGAAAGCCGCATCACGTCCAAGACGTTCAAACAATTCCCCGCACACGCGGGGGTGATTCTAATATTACCTATAAACTTTGTTTATGTGATTTAATTGGAATTTTTGTTTAAATAGTACATCAATTGTATAGACAATGTGTTAGTAAAAATATGTACAAGTTTTTTATCAAAAGTCAGCGGTTGCTCTGACTAAGAAAATAAAGCATGTTATATATTGACGTATTTATATCTTAATGGTATAATGTTATTATGAAAACTCAACAATTAACAGCTGTTTGAGTAATAATCAGCATAGGAGAAAAATAATGGCTCGTTTAAAGATAATTAGCAATCCTTATGAGGAGATAATCTCTATAAGTCAGTTTGACAGTTCTACATCGGAATGGGAATTGGTGGACTATGAAAACAGCAAGCTTCATAGCGAAAAAATTGAAAAGGGAGTTTTTCCTTTTGTTGTTAAAAAAATAGCTGATTCAATATTTGAGGAGTTTCAGGCTGGCAGTGAACCTATTACAATTGTATTTGAAGGCACAGATGACGAACTGAAGGAATTGCAGGAAGTCTGTTCGGATGAATCGTACAGAGGCTTGATCAATGTTGAAGCATCTTCGGTTACTATCCGTAACGCCCGCGATATACTGCCCGAGGTCAAGGAGATCTTCGGTAAGATGGAGCCGCTTATAAATATAAGCGTTAACGATAATGCGGAAGTAAATGATGCTAAGAAGAGATTTGCTGATGTATCGAAAGAAGCGATACCTATATGTGTTTTCGGAAACTACAGCTCAGGAAAATCCACATTTATCAATTCTCTTGTAGGATACGAGGTGCTTCCAAGCGGCGATGATCCTCTTACGGCAAAGATACATCGTATTGAACGTTCTGCATTTAATGATCGTGCATCGATCAGTTTTGAATATGAGGAAAAGAAGATAGAGATATTGTTTAATGAGAACGGATCACCGTCCGTAAATATACGTATAGACGATGATTTCTTCAGAAAATTGGGGCAGGTAATGGAAGAATCTTCAGATGAACCTATGATGCATAGGGTATACAAGGTGCTTGAAGTCTTAAATGATGCAGAAAATGAAGAGATAACAAAAGGTCTTTCCGATATCATAAGTTTAAAAGTTCCTTTTAATCCTGCCGGAGTTCTTGGAAGATCAATGCACAAGATCGTTATTTTCGATACACCGGGAGCTAATTCTGCTTCTAACCAGAAGCATTTTGATGTTCTGCGCCATGCTATGGAGAATCTTTCAAACGGTCTTCCTGTATTTGTTTCAGAGTATGATGAACTCGATACAAAGGACAGTAAAAATCTCTGCGATACCATAAAGAGTATGTATCGTCTTGACCGCAGATACACAATTATTGTTGTTAATAAAGCAGACCAGATAAACTTTGGTAAAAAGCCTATGGATACAGGGCGTGTATTGAATCATACAATTCCGAAGAATCTTGAAGTAAACCGTATTTTCTTTGTATCTTCGGTTATGGGACTCGGTTCTAAAAACAGCGGAAACTTTCTGAATGAATATTATGAAGAGATATTCAGCGATCTTGAAGAAAAATTCTCTGATCCATCTTCTAAATTCTACAAGCAGCTTTATAAATATGACATTATGCCGGAGCATCTTAAAAATCGCTCTGTAGAGAGGTCTGATGAATGTGAAAACAATATCTATGCTAACAGCGGACTTTATTCGATAGAAGAAGAGATCGAGACATTTGCAGGAAAGTATTCTCCGTATAATAAGTGTCATCAGTCCAAATTATTTCTGGATATCGTAACAAAAGTGACGGAACAGGCCATAACAAATGAAAAGCAGCTTTGCATGGAAGAAAAAGCTGACCTTGAGCAACGGCTTGATGCAGGTGAAAAGAAACTTGTTGAGGACCTTGATAACGGTAGTAAAGCTATCAGAGAGCAGTTCGTAGATGAACATGTTGTACTTATGAAGACAAGCACAGAGGAAAATATCACTTTGCTCGATAAGGATCTGCTTCAGAATAGAGAAGCCGAGATCACAGAAAAGATAAGATCAGAAAGAACAGTTACAGACTCTGCTTCAAATATAACTGAAGCTCCGGAAACGAAGAAAGGCAAACTTGCTGGTCTTTTCAGTGATGTAAAGGGCAGCATTGATAAGGCTAAAGAGCAGCGTGATAACGAACGTGCTATAGACAAGGAAGCTGCTGACAGGATACTTGAGGAGATAAAGGGCGGTTTTACTGAGTATAATTCAGAGGCACAGGACAAACTTAACGAGATATCACAGCATTACTGGACAGATTGTTCAGATAAGATGAAGAAGAGACTGATAGAAATAGTTACAGGTTCAGATGCAATATCTGAGGAACGCCGTTCCGAGATCGAAGAGATAATCATGACATACGCTCCTGTTAATTTTGATCGTCTTGCTGATGAAGTGTTTACTAAGACAGATTTTGAACACAGGTCACTGACGCTGTTCGGAGTTAAACTTATAGAAAATAATAAGCTGAATCTCGGAAAACTGGCTAAGGTATTCAATGCAGAACATACAAAGGTTCTGGATGAAACAGCTGAAAGTATTAAGGAAAGTCATTCGCGCAGTTTCAAGGAATGGAACAATGAGTTGTTATGTGAAATAAAAACAAATATTACTGAGTTCAATCCGGAACTGCAGAAACTTGTACGTTTTATTGCCGAAAAAGAAAAACGTATCATAGAGCTTGAGGAACGACTCGCAAGACTCAGTGGATATACTAATGAGATTGCTGAACTTATGGAATGGCACAAAGGTTAGTATATAGATAACTTATGTAAAGGATGGAAAATATGGGTGTCAGGAACTGGATAACCAAAAGAGGACAAAAAGCAGGTGACAAGATAGCGAAACTGTCAACGCTAAGTCCCGGTCAGATAGAAGAGATACACAAGCACCGTGACGAATATTATTCTTTGCTTGAAAATGCAGATCCTGCGTCTGCAGTATATCTTACAGAAAGTCTTATTGCAGCAAGCAGTATAGAAATTTATAATGCATATCTTCCGCAGCTTGCCGAATTATATGATCCTGTTGAACGCAATTTCGGAGTCAATGACGGATTTCGTACTCATAACAATATACGTTATATGAACATTACCAAGTGGGTAACAGATAAGGAGGAAAACAGCCTTGAAAAGCTTGTTAATGTCTATGAAGTACTTTCAGGAGAGGACTGCAATATTTCTCTGATATTCAGGCGAACATGTGAGCTGACAGAGGTGTATCTTGGTGTTACCAATAACCTAAATGAGGTTAGCAACGGCAGAGTTGATGATTATTATAGAAGACTTGCGGATGCTGTCAGAGGTAACTTTCCCGGTTCGGAATACAGCAGTAAAGCTATGACAGGTACTCCTGAGTTCCTTGATAATGATATACGTTATTCGGTTGCATCATGTTCAAATGTTCCGACTGAGAAATCAGATAAGTTCATAAGCCAGACAATTGAGAAACTGCTTGATGGTATCATACCTGACAGCTATGAAAAAGAGTATACTATTATTCTTCTTGCAACTCCGATTCAGGATATAGAAGAAAGGAAGCTCCGCCTTGCCGAACTGTATTCCGGTCTTGCACCGTATGCTTCATGGCAGACGAATTTCACATATACAGAGACTGACGGTGTAAGCTCATCTGCACAATTGGGTGTTAATGTCGGCGCAAGTGCAGGTGTGCAGAATGGTCAGAATCAGTCTGTTACCCAAAGCCAGTCTCAGGCAGAATCAAAGAGTCACGCAGATGCAAATACACAGGGCGGCAGTGAATCAAACGGACAGGGAAACACCGAAACTAATAATGAAGCAATAACTGATACTGAATCACAGAATATTACCAAGAATAAATCAAAATCAACAGTTGATACAAAGAATACTTCTAATACTCAAGGAAATCAGATTACGCATACAGATCAACACAGTACAGCATCAGGGCAAACAGAAACAAATAACGTAAATGGTGGCCTGAATGCAGGAGTTGGTTTAGGACCTGTGCATATTGGCGGCGGAATATCTACTGGTCATAGTGATAGTCTTTCGGAATCTGTACAACAATCTATTAGTGATGCTTTTTCAAATTCTAATAGTGTGACTGAAGGAATATCAAAAGCAAAAGGGATTATTGAAGGCGTTTCTGATACAAAAGGAAGAGCGCTTGCAAAGACATATGGAAAAGCAATTGCCAAATCAGTGACGAATACAGTAACAAAGAGTGCTTCAAAAACAGTAACCGATACCATCGGAAGAACTATAACAAATACCCTTGGAAGAACTGCAGGTACATTCAAGAGTGTTAATCTTGGAACTAATTTCGGGGTCAATTTTGCACGTGCTTCTAATGTTACAGCATCTGTTGGAAAGAATGAAGGAATAACACAGTCGTTTACAAACTTCAATATCAAACACGCCCTTGAAATGCTTGAAGAACAAATGAAGCGCTATGAACAGAGTACTGCGCTTGGAATGTGGGATTTTGCTGCTTATATCCTAAGCGAAGATCTTAATACAGCTAATAATGTAGCACATACTTACCTTGCACTCACACAGGGAGAAAAGTCATATATGTCCAGAGCTTCGGTCAATCTATGGAGAGGTGATACGTCTAACAGTACTGCAGCAGAGGAAATATGCGGTTACCTCAGAGAGTTAAGGCATCCTGTATTCGGACTTGACCTGGAAGTTACAGAAAACGAGCCGGATTATAATGTGTATCCTCCGCTTGTTACTGCAACTACAGCGCTGTCAGGTAAAGAACTCGCTTATTCACTTAATTTCCCGAGAAGATCACTTACCGGATTCCCGGTAATAGAGTGTGCAGAGTTTGGCAGAAGCATTAATTCCTATGTGGAAACAAACGACGAGAATAACCTTCGTATCGGAACTGTATTTCATATGAATCATGAAGAATCAACTTCTGTAGAACTTGCGGTAAATTCTCTTGCTTCCCATACATTCATAACCGGAAGTACAGGTACAGGAAAGAGTAACACTATATACAAAATTCTTACAGAGGCACGGAACAGCGGTATAGGATTCCTTGTTATAGAGCCGGCAAAGGGAGAATACAAGCATGTTTTCGGCAATGATAAAGATGTCTCTGTATACAGTACCAATCCTTCAATATCACCTCTTTTGAAAATTGATCCTTTCAGTTTTCCTGAGGGAATCCATGTTCTTGAACACATAGACCGACTTGTTGAGATTTTCAATGTGTGCTGGCCTATGTATGCTGCAATGCCTGCCGTATTAAAAAGTGCTGTTGAAAGATCCTATATAGCCTGCGGTTGGGATATGACACGTTCTGTTAATCGCTTCGGTAAAAAACTATATCCTGTATTTGCCGATGTTGCAAGAAATGTGAAAGCTATAATTGACAGCAGTGAATACGATGCCGAGAATAAAGGCGCATATAAGGGCTCGTTGCTGACAAGACTCGATTCGCTTACAAACGGAATCAACGGCTTGATATTTGCCTCTGAAGAACTTTCGGTAACACAACTTTTTGATGAAAATGTTATCATTGACCTGAGCCGCATAGGCTCGGCTGAAACAAAGTCTCTTATTATGGGAATGCTTGTCTTGAAGCTTCAGGAGTATCGTATGACAGGAAACGGTATGAATGTTCCTTTACAGCATATAACAGTGCTTGAAGAAGCGCATAATCTTCTTAAACGCACATCATCTGAACAAAATTCTGAAGCAGGAAATCTGCTTGGAAAAAGCGTTGAAATGATTTCAAATGCTATAGCTGAGATGCGTACATACGGAGAAGGATTTATAATTGCAGATCAGGCACCGGGACTGCTTGATATGTCAGCTATAAGGAATACTAATACAAAAATTATCCTTCGTCTGCCTGATCAGGGCGACCGTGAACTCGTTGGTAGATCTGCAAACCTTAATGATGCTCAGATAACAGAACTTGCCAAGCTGCCGAGAGGTGTAGCAGCTGTATATCAGAACGAATGGGTACAGCCTGTTCTTTGCAAGGTAGATGAGGCAGGTGTTAACGGAACGATTTATCATTACGAACCGAAAAATGATGAGCGTACAGATATGAGCGAAGGTCTGTATATTGCTGAGCTCCTGTGTAAAGGTACAAGATTGAATAAAGAAGTTATTCTTGGGAGCATTTCAGAAAAACTCGAGAGTATGCATATCATACCCTCGCTCAGAGCAAAGATATTCAACATGCTTCTTGAACCTCCTGCCGAGCCGAGAATGACAAAACTTGCGCCGATAATAAGCGCACTTCTTCCGGATATGCTTCTGACTATGGAAAAGGTTTATTCTGAAAGCAATGATCCTGTGTCATGGACTAAATTATGTGAGGATCAGCTTAGAAAAATCACGTGTCAAGAGATAGATGATCAGACTCGACGTGATATAGTACAGGCTATTGTTACAGATCATCTGTTTAATCACTTAGGCAGAGCAGATGAACTTCGGAAATGGCAAATTGAAGGAGGCTTGAAATGAGTATCGAAAATATGAACAATGCTGCCTCTGAGATCAGGTCAGCACATAGCAGCGATTTGAAAAACTTTGATCCGGATAAACGTCTTGATATTTCTGAAAGAGCGGAGAAGAATGAGAATAAAATTGATGTCTTTGATCCGGATAAGAGGATAGAAAAGACAGATATTCAGGGTGGAAAATATGCTGATCTGAAAAAGGCTGATAATCTGGATGGAAAAGAAATTCATCATACGCCTGCCGATTCTGCAAATCATATGGATACTAAAGAAGGTCCGGCAATAATAATGGATAAGGCTGATCATATGCAAACGGCCAGTTGGGGTAATTCAAAGGAAGCGCGCGAATATCGGGCGAAACAGGAAAAACTTGTGAGTGATGGTAAGTTTCTCGAAGCGTTTGAAATGGATGTTGCAGATATCAAATCTAAATTTGGAGATAAATATGATCAGGCGATAAATGAAGCAAGAGAATATGTGAACAAAATAGAACAAGGAGGAAAAGTATGAAAAGAATTAATGTAGTCCCTTTAGAGAGTGTTGACGGCGTTAGATTCGGAACCAAGCGTTCTGAAGTAAGAAAACAATGGGGAAGTTTTGACGAGTTTAAGAAATCAGCATTCTCCGAGAATACTACGGATGATTTTGGTTTCTGCCATGTTTATTATGATGCCAATGATAACATGGAGGCAGTGGAGATATTTGATGCTGATGTATATATAGGTGATATTAAGGTATTTCCTGTATCAGAGACTGAAGTAAAAGGAATAATTGATGATCTTGATAATGAACTGATAAGTGTGTCAAAGTCAATAGGTGTCTATGCACCGTATGGTAAAGCGGAATGTATCCTTTTTGGATGTAAAGGTTATTACGATTGTTAAAGTTCTTTATTCTATAAACCATGATTTTTAATACTATCCAAATTTCTAATTGCACAGATAACACATCTACACAATGTCAGCAAAAAAGATGAAAATGATTGGATTCAGATTGCAAAATTCCATGCTGAATGGAGTCGTAAGTTATATGATGTTATAGTCCCTTTTATCCGATAAATATGTTGGGTGCGTTGAAACAAGGAGGTCTGTTATGAAATATAAAAAGCTCGCTTCTGTTTTTTCAGCGGCAGCAATTGCTGCTTCAATGGCTGGAACAACAGTATATGCTCAGGATTCTGAGATTCCTGAAGAAAAACCCACAATAGTAGCTGCCGATCCTCCCGAAGGCACAGATAATATTTCCTATGAACCGCAAATAGGCGACATGGTTTGGGTAACGGATGATTTAGTTATATATAATACACCTAACAAAAGATTCAGTGCGAAATTGCAATCTAAAATTGAATATGAAATATATATAATCGATCGGTATGATGAGCATAACTGGCGTGTATACATTCCAATGCTTAACGAACCTGAAAGAGTATTGCTTCTTGCCGATTCATATAACATTGTATTGAAAAGGCACGATGAACTCATTTTAGGCGACCTGTGTCCTGATGGGATAATAAATGTATTCGATCTTTGTAAGCTGAGAGAAATAGTCATGGATGATTTTTCAGACCTAAATGATTATTCCGATATTGACAGACTTATTGAACGAACAATAGTACGTCAGCTGGCAGACGTGAACTCTGATTCAGAAGTTTCTGTTGCAGACTTAGTATGTATGTCTGAATATCTGCTGGGTGATCATATGTCATTCAGATGATTTTCAAAAATATTATATAATATAGATGATCTATGATTTTGACCCCTCAACAGTCAAACAAGCAAAAATGTTCGAGCTTGATATTTTAAGGTTTATGTACTATTTCTTCAAGAATGATTCTTCTCCGGCTTTACGCCGGAGATGTAGACGTGTTTATTTGAATAAGGAGTTCTTGTAATCGCGAGAAAAATATATTTCCCTTTAAAGGCGAAATTTATTTCTTGAAAACTGAATCTTGATATGAAATAATCATAAAACAAGAGGTGAGCGAATGGCAGGCAATAAGAAGCAAAGGCAGTTCTTCAAAGATTACAGTGTGGCAAAACCCTTTCTTGAAAAAGTATTCTACTACGGAAGCTATTCCGCACAGGATTTCGCAGAGGCAGACATCTGCGGAAAAAGCAAGTACTTCGATATGCAAAAGACCCTCAGATACGTTTTTGGCAGTCTTATCGAAGAGACCAGGAACGCCAAAGGACAGAAAACCCTCAATCTGCATATAGACCACCTCTACGATCCCCACAGAGCCTTTCTGCGCTTTTTCGCACTCAAGAGCTTCACGAGTGTAAGCAGACTTCTCCGTATCTGCTATATCCTAGTCACGCCATGATCGTGTCTAAGACGATGTATGGTACTGCTGCTGATGTTGCAATCCGACATCAACCATGTTATAATATGAAAAAACAGAGTAAGGAGCGAAATTATTCCGTTAATGTTTATTCGTGATGATATATTAAGAATACAGCTGTCCTTCGGGGCAGCTGTATGTAACTTATCCCCTTGAAACGGCAACTTACCTTTCTGAATCTGCATCTTACCGGAATTCTGTTGACTCCTCATTTTATTGTGATATAATATCCATATCCCAAGCACAGTCAAGGATATAATACACATAAAAAGGAGAAGATTATCTATGAACAACAAATTCAAACGCAGTATAGCAGCTGTACTTGCAACAACAGCAATATGCAATCCATTATGCACTTTCACTTTTCTTTCTGACTTTGGTGCTGAACCTATATCTGCTTACGCAGCTCCATACCATTCTTCAGGATATACTACAAGAAATGGTGAGTTTACCATTAAAAGTGCAGATGCTTCATACACTCTGTATTTCGATGTTAAAGACAGTAAAGCAAGGACGGCTGTCGTTTGTGGCTGTTTTACAGCTAAATCCGGGTTAACTATTCAAGTGCCTGAAAAGGCAAGCTGGCGAGGTGTTGATTACACGATAACTGAAGTCGGTGACTGGGCTTTTGATGAAAACGAAAACATATCCAGCGTTATCTTACCGAAAACGATCACTAAAATAGGCAGCGATTCATTTATAAATTGTTCCAATCTGACTAATGTTTCACTTACTCCGCAAACAGTTGGTGTTATGGATTATAAGTTGAACGAAATCGGTGAAGAGGCATTCTCCGGCTGTGAGAAACTATCGGCCTTTTCTTTTGATAGCGTTGAAGTAATAGGTGACAGAGCATTTGAAAAATGCAGCAGCTTAACGAGTTTATGTCTTCCAAAAATACGTTCATTAGGCAAGGGCGCTTTTTATTGCTGTCCTGCTCTTAATGAAATTGATCTCTCAGCATCGACATTAACCGAG
Organism: Ruminococcus sp. XPD3002; assembly: GCA_900119535.1. GTDB lineage: Bacteria > Bacillota > Clostridia > Oscillospirales > Ruminococcaceae > Ruminococcus > Ruminococcus flavefaciens_H. The sequence continues at coordinate 2,376 of FPJT01000015.1, read as the reverse complement.
ATACCTGAAAGTGCATTTGAGTGTTTTCCAACTTATAAATCGGATACTGATATCAAGCTTCCTTCAACAGTAAAAACGATTGGTAAAAAGGCATTTTATCATATGGATGGACTCAGAATGATAAACCTTTCACACGTGACAAACATCGGAGAATCTGCATTTGAATTTTGCGGAAGACTGAAAACTGTCTATACAAGCGATGATCTTGCTTCGATAGGCGATCACGCCTTTTATGGCTGCAATGATATGACATATTTTGTCTGTAAAAATCCGGATGTACATATAGGAAATGATGCCCTCGGATATGATTATGTCCGCAATTATTATCAGGGCAAAAAACAGGATTTCACATTATGGAGCAGCAATGGCGGCGGAAATGTAAGGGCATACGCTGCCGCTGATGGAAGAAATTTTCAATACAAGAATACAGAGGATGCACCGGCTGAAGCAATAGCAAATTTCAAAGACTATATGTGGCAAACCGGTACATGGACACCAAACTGCCCGGAGTATCTGGCTTACAATAATAAATATCTGTTTATTGACGGACATAAACCATATGTAGAGGAGAAAAATCTTTCAGCAAAATTCACCGGTTCGTGCGCCGGACTTGCTACGATCTGCGCTCTTACTTATAATGGCTATCTTACAACAGATCAATTTGCACCGGGTTACTCCATAATATCTGATATCACTCAGGAGTGTTCACCTTTTACAAAGTCATTTATAAATACGGTATGGTCAAATTTCAATGAAAACAGCTGGCAAAAAGCTTACGGAAACATTGTCCCCAAATTCGGCAATGAGGATGATGACATCATCAAATATATAGAATACATAACTTACGGCGAAGATGTTGCCGTAATGACGCATGGAGTCAGCCCTGATGATGAAGACACTCATGGAATCGTTTGTATTGGAATGGAATACATAAATGATGAAGAAAGCGGTATGGACAGAAGAATACTTCTTTATGATGTGAACAATTATGATTTTAAAACTAACTATTGCATAGAATTCAATAGCAATACAGGTGAATGGCGTAAAGGAAATTACAGTCAAAAAAACTTATATACTTCCAGTAAAAATCCGAACTTCTGTGTTAACTTATATACAGATCCGGATAAAATGGTTTCAAACGGTTCGCTGTCAGGAATGGAGCTTATAAATAAGCTTCTGAGCATAAAGCAGTAAACAAGTCTCTGCATAATCTATCGCAGCATTTCTGAACATAAAAATTATCATCAATTCTCCCGCCGCACAGATACTTGAAATATGACAATAACTGTGATAAATTATATATAGAGAAACCTATTTTCATCTGATCAGAGGGGGAATTTATGAAAAAACAGCTGTTAAGCATTATTCTTGTACTGTCCGTTTTGATCGGCATAATGCCATATACTGCATTTTCTGAGGATATCGGTCCGAACAGTTCCCAAGCGGACTTTTACGGTGATTTTATTGACGGTCAACAGGTTATCAGTGATATGATCGAAAAAAACGGAATGTTCGCTCATCCGCGTATCATAATGTCTGATGAAAGATTTACAAAGCTGAAAGCACATATCGGAGATGATTCCGTAACAGCGATCCTTCTTGAGAAACTTCGCAGCGAAGCGGACAGGCTCCTTGATACGTCTGTAACAGTGATTACAGAAAGCTCGCTGTCCATCTTACGAATACCCAGGATACAACGATATCTGTAGCTTGTATTCCACTGAAACATGGAGAAGTACAGCCCTCATGGACTCCGTCTATGGAAGCAATTTCAAAATGGACTACACATATGACAGAGGGTGATGTCAATGCAGACGGTAAGTTCGATGTAGCTGATGCAGTTCTATTACAGAAGTGGCTGCTTGCCGTACCCGATACAGAATTAAAGAATTGGAAAGCAGCGGACTTTTGCAATGATAATGTCCTGAACATATTTGACATCTGTATGATGAAACATGAGCTTTTGAAACAAATGATGATTAACTAAGATAAAAAACAAAAATAAAAGCCTGTGGAGAAGTATTATAATCTGAACCGCACCACATTGTGCGTACAGCACAAAAAAGCCCCTATGGCAAATAGAATTAAGCTACGAACTGGCTTCGCAATTCAAGCGGAGTCAGTTTTGTTTTGAGTTGAATGCGCTGGTGATTGTAAAAGTAGATGTAATCATCGATGAGCCGTCTTGCATCGGCAAATGTTTTGATCTTTGTCCTGTGAATACACTCTGTTTTTAGGATCGAGAAAAAATTTTCCGCTAAAGCATTATCATATGGGTTCCCACGTCTTGACATTGACGGCGTAATGTTGTATGATTTAGTTAGGTTATAGTACGCTGGTGAAGTATACTGAAACCCTTGGTCACTGTGGAGTTGC
>FPJT01000014.1 GCA_900119535.1 Ruminococcus sp. XPD3002 | reverse complement strand
TACGAAGAGGACGGCAGCAGATTTATTCGCATCAGACGCGCAAAAGTATGTATTAATGGTCATGATGTTGTTGAGAATCGTAATAAAACCGAGCAATCAACGCGCGATATTCCGATTCCGGACTACATTTACAATCTCATACAGCAAGTTCCTCATAAAAATGAAGATGACTTCATTATCAGCGAGAATTATGGTGCCTTGAAACGTCGTTACGACCGACTCCTCAAGAAGCATGGTTTGCAAATGACCTTTCATGATCTAAGAGCTCAGTTCGCAACGACTATGAACGGACTCGGCGTTGAAAAGCAAGTCCTCGAAAGACTTGGCGGATGGGCTAATTCAAAAGTGCTTGATAGCATCTACATAAGAACTCCCAAGCAAAGAATTCGTGATAGCCTTAAGGTTTTTGACGAATATATGTATGCAACTATAAGGAGCTCTCGCACTGAAAAAACAGATGGTGCTGCTTGAATTATTGTTTCACACGAACTTCACACGGAAGTAATTCAGCGCCCCATACTTCCCGAAATATAGGCAAATCGAAGCGTATGTCCATTTGCTTCAAGTCCTTCTGCCCCTGCCATTCCTAAGTAGAGGAAACGTCGAAATTTTGGCGTTTCCTCTTTTTGTATCCCGCCCCCCGGCTCTGCCAGGGGTTCAAAGAAGCTTTAGCTATGAGTAGAAAAAGAAAACCTCCCATGTTATAATAGTAATGGTCTGCCAACCAAACTGAAAATAACAAAGGAGGTATCGTCATGAAACGAGACGATATAAATAGTTTAGCACATTCCAAGTGGAATTGCAAGTATCATATAGTGTTTGCACCGAAGTATAGATGAATGTTGATTTATAGTCAGATAAAAACTGATATAGGAAAGATACTAAGAAGGTTATGTGAACAAAAATGAGTAGAAATAATAGAAGCAGAAGCATGTCCGGATCACATACATATGCTTCTTGCAATTCCGCCGAAGTACAGTGTATTCCTCAAAGAAGTAATCTGATGTATGTTGAGATCAAAAAGAAGATCAATTCCGTTGATTATGCTGTACCATTTTCTTTATGCCTGTTATTTACTGCGGAGCAGGAAGCGTACCGTAAGTCGATGCCTGTCGTGCAATCAGTCTGTCATTATCATACACCTTGAAGATCTTACCGCAAAGAGATATTTTTCCGGACCTCCAGAGCTGAATATCATTATTTCCATAGAACTTCAGCAGCTGGTAATTGCTTGAAGGGGTGATGCTGGTTTTGAGGTTGTTGACATATATGGTTGTCTTATTGCCCTTTCCGGAATCGAAAATACCGCTGTATTTACCGAGAGTGATCGTGCTGATACCGTAAGGAAGATTGATGGACTGAAGAGAATTGCAGCCTGAGAACGCAGAATCTCCGATAGATGAAAGATACGGGCAGTATCTCAGATCAAGAGACTGCAGATTAGCGCAGTTGTAGAATGCACAACCATCAATAGTTCTCAGGTTCGAGTTGTTTCCGTTGAATATAAACTTTTGCAGTGGCGTATTGCAGAAGGCAAAAGGTTTGATCCTTTTTATGGTGCTCGGAACCACTATACTTTTCAGCTTTCCGCCCATATTTTTCACAGGGCCCTGGTAATCTCCGCCGATATCGGTTACAGTATACGATCTGCCGTTGCTGTCCTTTACAGAAGAACGAACGATAAAGGATTGTGTCTCCTTTAAAAACGGTTTGACGAATGCAGCAGTGCCGTCACCGTTGGATTCATATATACCGTTTTCATAAACAAACCCATCGTCGATATTGTATCTGTCAGTGTAGTATTCGTCTACACTTCCGGTGCCGAATAAGTGTCCGTCTACGTAAGAAAGGTTAGCATAGTACTGCAGCTGAGTATAATCTGCCTCTGTTATTTTTCCGTCACTGTTGATATCGTACATCTCCGTAGGATTGCTGCCCGTATTGCCATATTTGAGATAGGATTTGAATTGGTTGACATCGGAGCTATCGATCCTGTCATTGCTGTTGAAATCACCTTTTATGATCGGACGATAATAATATTCTGTATGAGATTTAAGATAGTCCTTTGTGACTTTGACCATATTCTTACCTTTGGAACGGCCGTTTACAACCTCGAAAGAATCGTAGTATTCAGACGCTTTCCAGCGTATCTTGCAATCGTTCAGATCGGCATTGCAATCCGCAAACGTAATATCAGAGCCCGAGATGCCTGTAATGAATATGCTGTGTCCGATATTGCGTTCTTTGCCGTTAGCATCCATTGCTGTGAAATTGAGACGGACATTATCACCAACTTTAGGATCTGTGTATGAATTATTCGTCTTACGGCGGATGTAATAATCTGTACCCCAGAAGTGCTGTGCGAGCTTATAGGCAAATCCGAAGCACTGATTTGACGGCTCATTTTTTTCGTTTGCCTGTTGATAGATCTGGCCCTTATACTCGTATGCTGCATGGTAATCAACACTGTTGCAGTTTTTCGTGCCGTATCTGCTGTGATCACAGGCACTATGAGAATAGGTACCGCCATCTTTGTTGTTCCAGTAGTAATCCCTGCTAAGATCTCGCATTTCACTGGTGAATTTTGAATCCCAGTTGTTAAGGGCTTGTCTGTAGCTTACAGCGCCATTGGCTGCATCTGCTTTCAGACGTAGCGGTTCTCCGACAGATGATATGCCTGTCATAATGGAGACGGATAGGATAGCTGTTGCAAAACGTTTGAGTAGTTTCATAGAATTCCTCCATAAATATTTATTATTAAAAAACAGCTTTATGGCTGTTCTTTAATTCGTATAATGAGAAGCGCTTGCCTGTTGTTCCGACAATTTGTGAAGTCGGACATTCTGTTTTATTGTTACGATCTCTTTCGCTTTCTTCTGAATAATACTGCCTCCCGTCTGTGCAACTCCATTTTAGTTCAATTAATTCTATGGAGTATTTTAGTTTTCAAAAATAGTTGAATGAAGTTTTTTGGAGTTTATTATACAGGATAGTCTAATTGTAAGTTATTGAAAGTGTTGACCGTATCGACAATGAAGTTTAAAAAGATTTTTGTGTTGCTTAGGATCTATGTTTATTTGTTTGTATGTGAAGTGTTACTTGTTAATATAATTATATCTCTAATGTCGTAGTGTGTCAATAGCCGAATATTAAAAATCTCTCTCCATTTAAATAGGGGAGAGATTTTTTGCTATTATTAATGTCATGGTTATGAAGGAAGCATAGGCGTTCATTTATAGTTCAGCTGATATTATTAGAGTAAAAATCTTTTTCTTGACGAATATCCATTTATTCAGTATATTTATGATAGGAACTTGCTGCCTGTTCAGGTTTAATAATAAAAAGAAATTTATAATCACCTGACATTATACATTGCACAATAACACACTCTGGATTTTGTGCAATCATACGAAGTTTGATGTGCAGATGAAAAAAATCGACAAAATCTGACATAATTATATAAACAGGTAAATAACAACTCAAAAGAAGAATCCCGGGAGGTGGGAATATGAACAACAATGAATACATAAAAACGATAAGCAACTATAAAAATGATTTACTAACTGACCTGAACCATTCACTTGATGAAGAATTAAAACAACCATTTGAACTTTGGAACGATAAAAAAATACTAATATTACTGACCGCCATCGGAGACATTCAAGAATTAAGGCTATCAGAAGAAGAAATAACGAAAAGGAAAAATAAGATCCTTGATAAATTAGAGGTTTTTTCTGCAGAAACGGAGGTAATAGAAGTTGATAGAAAAGGAATTATGCGGAATAATAATAGAGAAATACTATAATGATATCTTTTTATTCTGCTTCTCCAAAATGCACAATAGCAGTGCTGCCGAAGACTGTACACAGGAAACCTTTCTAACATTTCTCGGAAAGCGTAACAGATTATTATATTCTGACAGAATACTTGGTTGGCTATTAAAAACGGCAGAGAAGAAAATAATGGAATATAAAAGAAAAAATACGAACAATCATATCGATATAAATGATTACGCTGACATCATACAAGACAATAATTTGAATGCTGATAGCCCGATTTTATCGATATACGAGCATCTTCCACATAATGAAGCGTCTCTTCTTATAGCGTTCATATGTTGTAAGGATAAAGAAGAAAAAGAAAAACTCGCTTCTAAGAACGAAATGACACTTATAGCTCTGCAATGTAAAGTATCACGAATTAAAAAGAAACTGTATAAAAGTCTTAATGGCAATTCACTTGAAGATTAATTGCAAAAGTTATTAGAATGACAGGATTATTTTTTAAGAAGGAGGACTAAGCTATGGATAAAAACGAATTTATTGAGAAGCTTGCTGATCTTGATGATGAAATACTAAGTGAATTGAACGAAGAGCTTGATGAAGAACTGAATAAAACGATGAAAAATCGTGACGAGCGTAAGATAATAGAACTATCAAATGCAATAGCAGATATCAAAGAATATACCCCCTCAGAAGAAGATGTTAAGCGCAGTACAGAGGCTATACTTGCAAAGCTGGATAATAAAGTTCCCAAAAGAAGGAAGGTGATAAAAACCCTTTCTACAGCAGCTGCCTGCTTAGTAGCAGTGGTTGTTTTAAATCAGGGCATAGCGTATGCCTTTGATGTTAAGATGTTCCCAAAGCTCTATGAGGTAGTAGACGGTGGAATAGTTATCCATATGGATCAGGACAGAAAAGAAACTCAGCAGATCCTTAGCGAAATCAAAACCAAATGTGCTGAATACGATATATCTTCTCCGATCATTAAATATTTACCGGAAGGATTTGCATTAACCAAATTAGATTATCAATATAATGGATTGACGATTTGGTTAGATAAAGGTGATGTGCGTGTTAGTATGATATATGTGTTTAATGTTCATGGTGGCAATGTAGGTCTTCCATCAGATGAAGGCAATGTTGAAGAAAAAGTAATTAATGGTAAACCATATTTAATTAGTATGGAAGATAATCAATACAGGGCACTGTATGTTTCGGACAAATTTATTTTTAACTATACATCGCTGGGTTTGGATTATCAAGAAGCGGAAAATATGGTCAATTCATTAACTTGAATGGAGGATTAAAAATGAAAAAGTCTTCGCATGGTTAGATAAGAGCAGAGGAATTATTAAATTACATAAAAGAAAACCAAATAATTTCTGTAAAAAGTGAGACTTTTTTCGTTCTGAAAAGACTAAGTAATAGAAGCAGATAAATGCTTTTATAAAGATAATATTTTATAAAGGAGGGGAAATGTTAGAATAAAACTGAAAATAAATGATTAAAGAATTTAGGAGGTCTTACTATGAAAAAAAGATTATTATCTTTACTTGCAGCTGCTGCAATATCATTATCGGCAGTACCTTTCGGCGTTTACGCCGAGGAACCATTGCAGGATACAGAGATAACATCTGAAGCTCCTGCTGAATCAACCAAAGCTGAATGGAAAATCTCAGACGGACAGCTTTATTACGTAAAACTCAACGGTGAAACTTCATTTACCGTCCCTGATGAGGTAACAGTTATCTCTTCGTTAGTTTTCAACGGCTGTACCGGACTTGTTTCCGTTACTTTCCCCGACGGACTAAAAACTATTTCTAAAAACGCTTTTTGCGGATGTACTTCTCTTGAAGAAGTTGCTTTCCCGGAAGGACTTGAAAAGATCGACAACGCATTTGCGGGTTGTTCTGCACTGAAAAAAGCTGTTATCCCCGAAAGTGTAACTGAAATCACAGGTTTTACCGATTGCAGTGATCTTATAATATACGGAAAGAGCAATTCCTATGCTGCGGTATATGCTCAGAAGAACGATATCAAATTTGAAACCCTTGATGCAGATGCCCCGATAGCAGATATAGCCGATTCGATAATTCTTTCTCCTGATAAAGATGAACTCTGGAGCTTTCCTGAGAATTATGCAGAGGATACCTTCACTGTCCCCGACGGCGTAAAAGTTATAAAACAGAAAGCATTTGAAAACTGTGATATCGAAAAAGTTATCCTTCCTGAGAGTCTGGAGAAAATCGAGGACAATGCATTTAAAAATTGCAGCCTTAAAGCTCTGATATTGCCCGAGGGACTGCGGATCATCGGAAAAAATGCTTTTGCAGGCAATAAGGAAATAAAAAATATTACGATTCCTGAAAGCGTTATAAAAATCAATCAGCCGTTCACAGGATGTTCAGCGCTCGAAGAAATAACATTCAAAAGAGCTGATACTAAGCTTTTTGAAAACTATCTGGATCCGATAGGTGTTGATGAGGATGAAACTTTATACGTCGGTTTACTGGGTGAGGACGCTGAAGCAGATAATTACAGATGCAAAGTATACGTCCCCGATGCTGCTTATTGTCAGTATGCAAATGTTTTTTACACCGAACAATTTGTTGATGTGATCCCCGAGAGTATGAGAGAACACAATATTCTTACAGGTGATGTTAACGGCGATAATGACGTTTCTATAGCAGATGCCGTTAAGCTTCAGAATTATCTTGTAGGCAAAGAGAAGGATATTCTCTGGTTCAACTCCGATCTTATAGCATCAAATCAGGCTACTGAGTATAAAGAAGTTAATATCAACGCATTTGATTTCATCAAACTGAAAAAAATGATAATCAACAATTCAAGTGTCTGAAGTATAAAAACTATGAGGATGATCCGATTTTTGACATATGTACAGATACGGATATCACTTGATCTACATATAGAAAACCGCTTGAATATCGGTATTATCCCGAATTCAAGCGGTTTAAGTTTTGGTCGAGGTGACAGGATTTGAACCTGCGGCCCCTACGTCCCGAACGTAGTACTCTACCAAACTGAGCCACACCTCGATAACAGAATTATTATACACCATTTTCGGAAGTTTGTCAATAGAGAATCAGTGAAGAAGAATATATTTTATTGATTTAATTATATTTACCGAGATTGACATAGGAGTTCATCGGGTTTATAATAGATATAACATAATACAGTAAAGGAGTGGTAAAAATGGATGGATTAGTAATAAAGCACAACGAACTGACAGCGGAAGAATTCATATATCTCTGGGAATCGGTATGGGGAAATGGTCCCACACTGGAGCAAACGAGACTTGCAATGGAGCATACTCTTTTCCGTGTGTCGGTTTTTGACGGTGAAAAAATAGTTGCAATGGCAAGAATGATAGGCGATATGGGACTCGATTACTATATCAAGGACGTTATCGTTCATCCCGATTATCAGAAAAAGGGGATAGGACGCCTTCTAATAAATGAGCTGCTGAAATTCGTGAACGACAACGGCATAAGCGGTACGAGGATATTTGTGGAGCTTTGCGCTATGCCCGACAAGATACCATTTTATAAGAAATTCGGTTTTGACCGCAACGAAGCGGAGCGCTTGAAAATGATGTATACGGTGAAGTGAGAAGAAAACATCCCCGAATGGTTAATACAGATACACATATATAAATTTTGCCCCTGAGCCTTGTAAAGCAATCAGGGGCATTGTGTTTTATTCGTTTACTAAGCTAAATCAGAATTTGTGGCTTTTCGTATAGCAAATATGACACACGTCCCAATCATAACACCGCTCGTATTTAATATTATGTCATCAATATCTGTATGCCTTTCGGGACATAGCAGTTGGGACAGCTCAATAAAGATAATAAAACAAATCCCTGCGAACACTGTTTTTTTGATATTATCAAGCTTGCGAAAACAGATAGGCCATACTATTCCTACAGGTATAAACATTGCTATGTTCCCGATAATATTGATAAGCCATCCATCATATCTGTCAAAGAGAAAAAAGAACGGGATTAAACTTATCATGTCAGACGGTGTCTCTGAAAATCCAATCGTTAGTGTACCTATTTTTCCATCAACAAAATGTAACGGGAAGTATACAAATCTTGCAATAACTACAAGGCATATGTATACAAGAAGCATCTGTAGTTCTCGTTTTACCGAAAACTTCTTGAATCTGATCGCAATTATGAATCGCACAATTATCCAAATGAGAGTTATAAAAAAAAACATCTGTAGATAGGAAATCTCAATCATAGTCACTGCCTCATCCTTTCTTTAGCAGATAGCTTGATAAATTCCGATTTATATTAGTAACAATTATAGCACAACCTTCATGTACAGTCAATAGAGAAGCCATAGTACTTCTGAACACACATCGGAAATACTATGGCTTAAATCTTCTATATCACCGCCATCCCTTTATTATACGGGGATGTTGGTTTTATAATTTAATGTGTACTCAATAACCGCCTAAAGGCGGTTATTACCCCGAACTTTGTTCGGGGAGCGCAAATTCTTCATAAATTATTGAATTTGCGCGTCGCATTTCTTTATGTCAAGCTCATTTTGCCCTTTCGGGCAAAACAAAGTGCAGGAAAATTCTTCTATGTTATAAAATTTTCTTGCACTTTGACAACTTAAAATCGGCTAAAACAAGCTGAGATAGCCGATTTTAAGTTGTTGAGCAGACATTAATTTACTTGCTTGCTGAAAGACTGCTGAAGGCGTTGTCTACTACATTCTTTTCGGGAGCCTTTGTGAAGCTGCTTACTATAGGAACTATGATGAGTGAAAGGATCATAGCGAAAGCACCTGCGTTGATAGGAGAAAGGAGGTTAAGCGGACATTTCATGTCGATAACTGCCTGTCTGATACCGCTGAAAGCTTCTATGTTCATGCTGAACAGGAACATGTGAGCAACTGTGATGCAGAGACCTGTGAAGAAGCTTGCCCAGCATGCAGCTGTACTTGCTTTTTTCAGGAACAGACCATAGAGGAATGGACCGAGGAATGCACCTGAAAGTGCGCCCCATGAGTAGGACATAAGAGTTGAGATAGAAGCGTTCTTATTGCAAGCGATGATGACTGAGATAACAAGGAATACTGCAATGAACACACGCATAACAGTCATCTGAGTCTTGTCACTGAAATTCTTTACACGGGGCTTTATGAGGTCATTTGTGAGTGTGGAGCTTGAAGTAAGTACCAGTGAAGAAAGGGTTGAAAGTGAAGCTGAGAGAACCAGTACAACTACAAGACCGATGAGGATATTCGGAAGTGCCTGATGAAGAAGTGCAGGGACCATTGTATCGTAGACAGGTCTGCCGTTGAGTGTCTCGATGAAAGCCTTGTCTCCGTCGTTTTCTGTAAGCGAGCAGTAGAGGCGTACAAATCCGCCCATGAAGTAAGAACCGCCTGCAACTACGAAAGCAAAGATAGTGGAGATAACTGCACCCTTCCTGATAGCCTGTTCGTCCTTGATAGCGTAGAACTTCTGTACCATCTGGGGAAGTCCCCATGTACCGAGGGATGTAAGGAGCACAACTCCAAGGAGGTTAAGGGGATCAGGTCCGAATAGAGAACCGAGTGTACCTGTATTGCCCTTGTCATCTGGGATGATGTTGAGGGCGTCAACTGCTGCTGAGAAGCCGTCCTTTTTCTGGATGGTAAGTCCGACTACTGTAGCGATACCGATAAGCATTATGATGCCCTGGAAGAAGTCGTTGAGAGCTGTAGCCTTGTATCCGCCAAGCATAACGTATACAGCTGAGAGGACAGCCATAGCGATTATTATGTAAGTTCCGCCGTTCTCTCCGAGGTCGAATACCATGCCGAAGAGACGTGAAAGACCGTTGTATACGGATGCGGTATAGGGGATGAGGAAGATGAATACGATGAGTGCGGAAGCGGTCTTAAGTGACTGCGAGTCGAAACGCTTCTCGAAGTATTCAGGCATTGTTTTGGCGCCGATGTGGTTAGTCATAAGACGGGTACGTCTTCCGATGAGGAAGAAGGGGATAAGGCTTCCGATAATGGCATTGCCTATACCTACCCATGTTGCTGAGACACCGTAGCTCCAGCCGAACTGTCCCGCATAGCCGATGAATACAACGGCCGAGAAATAAGTTGTACCGTAGGAGAAGGCTGTAAGCCACGAGCCTACGTTACGTCCGCCAAGCATGAAGTCGTTTGTGGACTTAGTGCGCTTTGAAGTGTAGAGACCGATCGTGACCATTATTGCGACGTAAATTGCAAGGATCACGAAAGTAGCGGCTTGTGAGCCGCCTGACATGTTGTTCATGATGAACACGTCCTTTCTTTTTATTGTTAAACCTGTAAAGCTTTAAATGAATAAAGCTTTTGTTGACACTATTATAGTATAAAGTTCAACAAATGTCAATAGTATAGTAATATTTTAATGATTTATTTATTAGTGCGTCGAAACAGTTTATTGACTTTATCAGTTCAGAGTGGTATAATATAACATAGCTATGACCGCTTTAAAGGTCAGTATCACGCAGAAAACTATGCTTTTCCGCAAATCAGTATAAGGAGTGATCGGTATGCCTCCACCGGGAGGAAGACTCGGTCCCGGATATCTTACGGACGAGGAAAAAAAGAACAGACCAAAGGTAACAAAAGCGCTGCTTAAGCGTATTTTCAGCTATATGAAGCCCTACTGGAAGCAGTTCGGACTTGTACTTTTAGCTATACTGTTTTCATCGGTAATGACGCTGATGCCTTCTGTGCTGACAGGTAAGATCATCGACGAAGGACTCATTGCTCGAAGCATGAGCTCTCTTGTGAAGTATATCATACTCTCATTCGTCGTTACCTTTGCCGCAAACCTTATCGGCATACTTGAAAGTTACCTTAATACCTGGATAGCTCAGCATATAACCTTTGACATGCGCAATACCATGTACAAGCACCTTCAGAAGATGTCCCAGAGGTTCTTTACTACAAACAATCAGGGCGACATCATAACACGTATGACCAGCGATATATCGGGAGTTCAGCAGATAATCACAAGCACTCTCACGAGTATCATCTCCAACAGCATAACCCTTGTTGTGGCACTTGTGGTCATGTTCCGTGAGAACTGGATCCTTGCCCTTATCGGAGTGATAATCGTACCGCTGTTCACAATCCCTACAAGAAGTGCAGGCAAAACGAGGTGGTCCATTACCAAGGAATCTCAGGCTTGCAGTGACGAGATAAACGGCATTCTCAACGAAACTATGTCCGTAAGCGGACAGCTTCTTGTAAAGCTCTTCGGCATGGAGGAGAAGGAATACTCTCGCTATGAAGCTGTGAACAAGAAGATGATAAACCTCAACATCCGTGAGAGCATGGCGGGACGCTGGTTCAGAATGGCACTTAATACTTTCACCAATATTGGCCCTATGCTGATATACCTCGTAGGCGGAATCATTATGATGAAGTACGATTCTACGGTCACTGTGGGACAGATAACAGTACTTGTGGCACTTCTCGGAAAGATGTACGGACCTGTAAATCAGCTCCTTAACATACAGGTGGACTGGATACGTTCTATGGCGATGTTCACACGAATTTTCGAGTATTACGACATGCCTGTTGAGATAGAGAATTCTCCCGATGCCATAATTCCCGACCATGCAGACGGTGAAGTGGAGTTCCGACACGTTCGCTTCTACTACGAACCTGACAGGGAGATACTCAAGGACATCAGCTTTGAGCTTGAAAAAGGAAAGTGCATCGCTATTGTAGGACCTTCTGGTTCGGGAAAGAGTACATTGATAAACCTCATTCCGCGTATGTACGATGCTATCGACGGAGAAGTTCTCTTCGACGGCGTAAACGTAAAGGATCTTGACCTTGCGTTCCTGCGTGAGAACATCGGTATCGTAAGTCAGGAGACCTACCTGTTCAACGGTACTATCCGTGACAATCTCCTTTATGCAAAGCCAGATGCTACCGACGAGGAACTGATAAATGCCTGCAAACAGGCGAATATCTACGAATTCATTGAAAATCAGGAGACGGGACTCGATACAGTCGTGGGCAACCGCGGACTTAAACTTTCGGGTGGAGAAAAACAACGTATCTCCATTGCGAGGATATTGCTTAAGGATCCTGCACTCATGATATTCGACGAGGCAACTTCCGCACTGGACTCAATTTCCGAGCAGAAGATACAGGATGCTATTGAACCCCTTATCGAATCACGTACAAGTATACTTATCGCTCACCGACTCTCTACTATCCTTGCTGCGGATGAGATACTCGTAGTCAAGGACGGCGAGATAGTTGAAAGAGGTACTCATTCCGACCTTATCGACGACGGAGGAGTATACGCTCAGCTTTACGAGACACAGTTCAGCAAGGCTGCTGTAAAGGGCGAAGAGAAGTTCGAGTATACCGAAGGCGAGGATATGGAATAACTTTAGAGTATAAAAAGCACCGCATGAGGTCTTGAAACAGACTTCATGCGGTGTTGTGTTTTTTATGACCGATAACAGACGTTAATTAGTCCATATCAGGGAGTGAAGTAATTGCCTTAGCATCGAGACGCTGTATAGACAGAGCGTCGAGAGCGGAAATTCCGTCTCCTGGAGTATGACAGTCGGCATTGACAGTGCCCTGCGGTGTGAGCGGATATTTAGTTGCGTTTGCAACGTTCTGGAGTATCAGAAGTGCATCTGCAAGATTAACATAACCGTCGCATGTTGCATCACCGTAGAGTGTAACTGCTAATGTAGGAGCTTCAGTTGGAGCTTCTGTAGCAGGAACGGCTGTAGTAGGAGCCTCTGTCGGAGCAGCTGTTGTAGGAACTGCTGTAGTTGGAGCTTCTGTAGGAGCAACTGTTGTAGGCGGCTCTGTAGGTGCTTCTGTCGGAGCCTGTGTAGGAGGCTCTGTTGCAGGCGGTGCAGGGAGTGAAGCGTTTATAACAACGCCGTCCTTTGCGCCGATAGCATCATCGATGTAGAAGTTGTTTGTTGACTCTGCTGTCTCTACGTAGAGGAGCATATTTGTTGCATCCTCAGGTATCTTGAAGCTTGAATTTGCAAGCTGTACCCACTGTCCCTTTGAAGCTGTCTTTTCAGCGATAGAAACGTAATGCGGCTCGTTCGCTGAATCCTCATACTGGAGCTTGAGACAAAGTGTATCGGTATCGTCATCGCTGTCGAGGAATGCTGCGTTAACGCTGAAGCTGTAGCTCTTTCCGGGCTCGAATGTATCAGGATCGAGAGTCATGCCTGCGCCGTGCCATGCAGAAGTTCTGTCCTGTATAAGGAGTGCTTCAGAACCGCTTGTGCTTGTACGTCCGCTTGTCATGATAGATGATGTACCTCTTGCATTCCATTCAGCTGTATCGCCTTCAAAGTTGTTGTTGAAGAAGTAGCCGTTTGCGTCTGCAACGGGAGCAGGCTTTGTAGTTGGCTCGGCAGTAGGCTGAGGATCAACAGTAACGCTGCCGTCACCAAGAGAGATAACGAATGTGGAAACGCTGTTTGACGGGAGCTGTGCCCAGAAGCTGCTTCCTGTGAATTCAAGGTTTTTTGTGAGGGCGAGATTCTCGCTGCCTGTAGTTCTGTATCTGTCAACGTTCTTGATCTTTTCGCCGTTCTTGAGAGAGAACTCCTGAGAAACATCGGCACCCTTGTTTACTGCAACGATAGTTACCTTATCGGTGCTCTTGTAAGCTGATACGTAAACGCCGTTTGCAGGCTGTTCTGTAGCGTCGATACGGATATCGCCGGGACGAACGAACTTACTGTACTGTGCCATGCAGTATCCGCGCTTACTGATGTTGCCGTTCTCCTTAAGGAGACCGTAGCTTCTTCTGATGTACCACCATACATAGGCGTTGAGGTTACCAACTACGAGACCGTTGTGGATATTTTCTGCAACGTCAACAGCCTGTGGCCATTTATCAGCATCTGAATTGCTGTCTGGAACGTAAACCTCTGTCATCCAGAGTTCCTTGCCGCAGTTTTCGATAGCAGGATAGTCCATCTGATTGCGCTGGGTTCCGTAGAAGTGAGTTCCGAAGAGGTCGACATTTGCCATAGCCTGAGGATTGTTCAGGATAGGTGTGTAGATATCCTTTCTGTACTGGAAGCTCTCGGGAGACATGAGCTTTGCCTTTGTGCCCTGCTTTACTGCCTGACCGTACTGGGCGATGAACTTTGCAAGATCACTTGCGCTCCAGTATGTCCAGTCCTGAGCGTAATCAGGCTCGTTCTGAACTGAAATGGAGTAGAGGTTGATGCCCTGTCCCTCCATGTACTTTACATAGCTGTTAAGGTGCTGAGCATATTCAGCCCACTTGTCGCTTCTCAGCTGATATTTACCGCCTGTGATCTTTCCGTCACCGTTTTTTCTGATGCTTGCGGGAGGGTTCCAGGGAGTTGCAAAAATGGTAGCTCCCAGTTTCTGAGCACGTTTTGCTGTGGGGACGGCTCTTGACCATGCGTTGCTGTCATCGCTGACATAGATACGCAGGATTGTAAGTCCGAGCTCATCGTTGCCGTTTCCGAAAGCCTTCTGAACCTGAGCATCGGTCATATCGCCCTGAGATATCCACTCAGGAAGGTTGATTCCGCCGAAGCCTCTTACAGTCTGGTACTGTTTTTTGGTGTCTACCGATACGGTGGTAGCTGCCGAAGTGGAAACAGGGAATGATGCAGCAAGGAGACCTGCTGTTACAACTGCGGACATGACTGCGGACAGTACACGCCCTTTACTTTTTTTCAAAGTTTTGAACATAAGTATACACTCCATTCTTGATTTATTGAGTTTTTCCCCCATTGCAGCATGGAAAAACATTCCATGAACTGCCGTTAAATTAATTATATATGATTAATTAAATAATGTCAATGGAAGAAACGCAGAAAAAGTGTATAAAATGAAGATTTGATATTTGTGCAATGTGTATTATTTGTTTGCGTATGTCTTGACAGTCTTGGACACTATTACTGCAAGTACAAGCTTTATGACGTCAAAAGGGATGAAAGGCAACACACACCATTTCAGTGCATCATACATTTCTATAGCGCCGTTCTTGGACGAATATACGTGTACGAACCAGAGAGTACCGAAAGCATAGCACAGAGCAGTACCGAGGACGAGTGCGGAGATATCGAGCACAAGTCTGACCTTTGCGGAAGATACAGGTATTTTTTCGGCTGCCCAGTAGACAGCTGCGAGAATTACAAAGCCGATAATATAGCCTCCCGTTGAACCGAGAAGGACTCCGAGTCCGCCTTTGAAGCCTGAGAAAACAGGGATACCTATTGCTCCGAGAAGGATGTAAACGATGACCGAGAACATGCCGTTCTTTCCGCCGAGAAGGGACAGGGCGCAGAATACAGCAAAGGTCTGTAGCGTGAATGGGACGGCTGCGGGTATCGATATCCACGAGCATACGGCTATGAGGACTGCCATGAGTGCTATGAGCACCATTTCCCTGACAGTGAATTTACTTTTGGTTTCAGACATTGTAATTACCTCCTGATTTGATGTGAGAGCTGAACTTTCAGCGTCACCTTGTATATTATAGCAGTCGACGGTCAAAATGTCAACTGCATATTTAATTACAGTTGACGTAGCTCGGAGAAAAAACGGAGGACAATCCTGCCCTCCGTTATATCGTCAGTTTACTTCACACCGATATACTTGTATCCTGCATCCTCGATAGCCTTTTTCAACTTGACTGTAGGTATGTCCTCGGACGAATGAACAACTGCGGTACCTTTTTCATGGCTTACATCCGCAGATGTTACAGCAGGCAGAGCTTCAAGAGCTTCCCTTACACGCTTTTCGCAGTGTTCGCACATCATTCCTTTGACTTTTACCGTTATTACACTGCCGTTTTCGTCGGAATCATTAATGTCCAGACTACTGATAGAATTTTTAAGCGCCTTGTCACGCTTTGTGCTGCGTATGTCAAAGAGATTCAGCCTCAGAGCGTTTGTAACTACACAGAAGCTTGAAAGACTCATTGCAGCAGCGCCGAACATTGGATTCAGCTCCCAGCCGAATAGCTTTATGAAAACGCCTGCCGCCAGTGGGATACCTATTATATTGTATATGAATGCCCAGAACAGGTTCTGGTGGATGTTCCTGAGTGTTGCACGGCTGAGACGTATAGCGGCAGGAACGTCACTCAGGCGGCTTTTCATCAGTACGATGTCCGCTGCATCGATAGCAACATCGGTACCTGCACCGATAGCGATTCCCATATCGGCACGGGTAAGCGCAGGTGCATCATTTATTCCGTCGCCGACCATTGCGACCTTGCCAAGCTTCTTCAGTGACCTGATGACTGCCTCCTTGCCGTCGGGGAGTACGCCTGCAATGACCTTATCCACACCTGCCTGACCGCCAACAGCTCGGGCAGTTTTTTCGTTGTCACCTGTGAGCATTACAACTTTAATGCCCATATTACGCAGTTCGTTTACTGCCTGAGGACTGTCCTCCTTGATAGTGTCAGCAACTGCGATTATACCTGCGGTTCTGCCGTTTTCAGCGAAAAGTAGGGGAGTCTTTCCCGATTCTGCAAGCTCATGAGCGGTATTTGTGAGTTCAGCGCCTACATTAACAATACTGCTGATATATTTCAGACTTCCGCCTGTTATTTCTTTTCCGTCCAGTTTACCGCGGAGTCCGTTTCCTGCAAGAGCCTCGAAATCGGTAACGTTACCGAACTCCGAATGCTTTTCTTCAGCAAGCTTTACAACAGCTGCAGCAAGGGGATGCTCGCTTTTCTTTTCCAGTGAGTACGCAAGACTGATGAGTTCAGATTCGGTGTGACCTTCAGCAGGTACTATGTCAGTAACAACGGGTTCGCCGCTTGTTATCGTACCTGTTTTGTCCAGAGCGACTATCTGTATCTTGCCTGTTTCTTCGAGCGATTCGGCAGTCTTGAAGAGTATGCCATTCTTGGCGCCCTTGCCGTTTCCGACCATTATAGCTACGGGAGTTGCAAGTCCCAGCGCACAGGGACAGCTTATTACAAGCACAGATATGCCTCGTGCAAGAGCGTATCCGAACTCTTTTCCCACAAGAAGCCATATGATAGTGGTTATAACAGCTATGGTTATGACCGCAGGCACGAAAATACCCGATACTTTATCCGCTATTTTTGCGATAGGAGCCTTTGTAGCTGCGGCATCGCTCACCATTTTTATTATCTTTGATAATGTGGTATCCTCACCGACTTCCGTAGCTCTGCACCTTATGAATCCCGACTGGTTTATAGTTGCAGCCGAGATGCTGTCTCCTACAGTTTTGTCCACGGGGATGCTTTCTCCCGTAAGTGAAGCCTCATTCACAGCGCTGCTGCCTTCGAGTATAACTCCGTCCACGGGGATGCTCTCTCCGGGACGTACAAGGAATATATCGCCCTTTTTGACCTGTTCTATGGGGACTGTAACTTCCTTGCCGTCTATTTCGGTAACAGCAGTTTTTGGCGCAAGCTTCATAAGTCCCTTCAGTGCGTCGGTAGTCTTTCCCTTGGACCTTGCTTCAAGCATTTTTCCCACAGTTATGAGCGTCAGTATCATAGCTGCGGACTCGAAGTAGAAGTTCATCATGTAATTCATGACTGCATCCGTATCACCGTCGGTCTGCGCCCTTGTCATGGCGAAAAGAACGTACACGCTCCACACGAATGAAGCCATTGAGCCGAGTGCCACAAGGGTATCCATATTCGGCGCACGGTGTATCAGACTTTTAAAGCCGCTTATAAAGAATTTCTGGTTGATGACCATGACTATAGCCGCAAGGAGCAGCTGAGCCAGTCCCATAGCCACATGGTTGCCGTCGAAGAATGAGGGCAGCGGGAATCCCCACATCATGTGTCCCATGGATATATACATTAATATAATAAGGAATACAAGAGATACGATGAGACGTTTTCGCAGCTTCGGAGTTTCCTTGTCGGTAAGGGGATCGTTCTCCGAAGGCTGAGCAGATGCGCCTTTAAGTGAAGCACCGTATCCTGCATTCTGAACTGCTTCTATCACAGCCTGAGGTGAAGCACTTCCTTCAACGCCCATTGAATTGGTAAGCAGGCTTACAGCGCAGGATGTGACTCCGGGAACGCTGTTTACTGCCTTTTCAACACGGGCACTGCATGCCGCACAACTCATGCCTGTAACGTTATATTGTTCCATAATACCAGCCTTTCATTAGATGTAACAAACATATTATATCACACTTATTATATAAATGCAAATTTTTGTTAGCCATAGTACAATACAGGGATGACATTCATGAACGGTTGAAAAAAACATCGGACTGTGGTATAATAAAAAAGATAATGACCAATTATACTACAGAAAGGCAGAGCTATGGATATTTTCGGACGATATGCACCGTTTATACAGGACTTTATCTACCGTAATAACTGGGAATCACTGAGAGCGATACAGGCTGCGGCAGGTGAGGCGATATTCAACACCGATGAGAACGTACTTCTCTCGGCTTCGACTGCTTCAGGCAAAACAGAGGCGGCATTTTTCCCTATACTTACGCTGTTCTCTGAGGATATGCCCCGTACTGTGGGCGCTATATACATTGGTCCGCTGAAAGCTCTGATAAACGACCAGTTCTCACGTCTTAACGAGCTGTGTGATGAAGCGGATATACCTGTATGGCACTGGCACGGTGACGTAGCGCAGTCTCATAAGAACAAGATGCTGAAAAAGCCTTCGGGCATACTGCAGATAACTCCGGAATCCCTTGAAGCTATGCTCATGAGGAAACACGCCCTGATACCAAAGCTGTTCGGTGATCTTCGGTTCATAGTAATAGACGAGGTGCATTCTCTCATGCGCGGAGACCGCGGAGGTCAGACGCTCTGCCTTATCGAGCGCCTTTCAAAGCTTGCGGGAGTCGTTCCCAGAAGAATAGGGCTTTCCGCTACTATAGGCGACCTTGAAGCTACGGGAGAATTTCTCGCATCTGGTACAGGCAGGGGAACTGTTATACCCAGGATACAGGCTAAAGGTAGCAAGTGGCGGCTTTCAATGGAGCATTTCTATATCAGTCAGCAGAATCCCGATGAGGAACAGGAGGCAGAGGGTGCTTTGCCTGTTCTTGATGAGAAAACGGATACTGCTCCACAAAATGCAGATGCAGGAATGGGTTACATCTTTGAGCATACAAGGGGCAAAAAATGCCTTGTTTTCGTGAATTCCCGTGAGGAATGCGAGGCGGTGACCACCACACTCCGCTCCTACTGTGAGGCTAACCATGAGGCGGACCGCTTCATGATACACCACGGAAACCTGTCCGCTGCCTACCGTGAAACCGCCGAAGCTGCCATGAAGGACGATGACGTTTTCAAGACTACCGTGACTACAGCTACTCTTGAACTGGGAATAGATATTGGACGGCTTGAAAGAGCCTTCCAGATAGATGCTCCGTTTACCGTTTCATCATTCCTTCAGCGAATGGGAAGAACGGGACGCCGTGACCTGCCTCCTGAGATGTGGTT
The DNA here is from genome assembly GCA_900119535.1 of Ruminococcus sp. XPD3002. Classification (GTDB taxonomy): domain Bacteria; phylum Bacillota; class Clostridia; order Oscillospirales; family Ruminococcaceae; genus Ruminococcus; species Ruminococcus flavefaciens_H. The sequence goes on along the minus strand of FPJT01000014.1, from coordinate 63,476 downwards.
CGTTATCCGCGAGGATATGCCCGAACCGCGTTCAATGCTGCCCGAGACCGTTCCGTGGACTCTCCTGCAGGGGATAGCTCTTGTGCAGGTTTATCTTGAGGAGCGCTGGGTAGAACCTCCGAGACTGGACAGGCTTCCATACAGTCTGCTATACCACCAAACTATGAGTACACTTGCTTCATGCGGTGAACTTACTCCTCCGCAGCTTGCAGCAAGAGTTCTTACGCTGAAATACTTCCACCGCATAACACAGGATGACTTCCGCATCCTTCTCCGTCATCTGATAGAAAACGACCACATCCAGCGTACCGACGAGGGCGGACTGATAGTGGGACTTGCAGGTGAGAGGATAATAAACAGCTTCAGATTCTATGCGGTATTCCAGGAGAACGAGGAATATACCGTCCGCTGGGATTCTCAGGAGCTTGGCACTATAGTAAGTCCGCCGCCTGTGGGCGAGAAGGTAGCCATTGCGGGACATGTATGGGTAGTTGAAGAGGTGGATCACAAACGTCACCTTGTATACGTATCGCAGATAAAGGGCAAGGTACCTGCCTATTTCGGGGACTGTGCAGGTGATATCAACACTAAGATTCTTCTCCGCATGAGACAGGTGCTCAGTGAGGACAAAAAATATCCGTACCTTATGAAAAATGCCGTTATAAGACTTGAACAGGCTCGTCAGTCCGCACGTAATTCGGGCGTTGTAAGTGAACCGCTCGTATGTCTCGGAGGGGATATGTGGTGCCTTTTCCCGTGGCTTGGAAGCTATGCATTCCTTGCTATGGAGCGATTCCTTAAGCTGAGATGCGGCGAAAGACTCGGACTCAGGGGCATGGATTCCTCACGTCCATATTTTATACAGTTCACAATGAAGGTCAGTCCAAATGAGTTTTTCCGCATCCTTGCAGAGGAAGCGCAGAAGGAATTTGATCCGCTGGAGCTCGTTTATAAGGGAGAAGTTCCGCTGTTCGAGAAATATGACGAATTCCTGCCTGCGGAACTCATAAGAAAAGGCTTTGCTTACGGGGTTCTTGACATAGACGGAATGAAAGAACGTGTCATGGAGTGGCACATAATGTTCAACGAAAGGAATAATCAATGAAAAAACACAATGAACCAGAAGTAATACCTGAGCCCGAAAGGATATTCGCAGATGCCGATAAGGGACTTACCTCGCAGCAGGCTGAGCAGCGGATACTTGAAGGCTGGGATAACCGACCTGCTGAACCTCCCTCTAAGTCCGTAAGGGAGATAGTGACATCGAACGTATTCACCTATTTCAACTTTATTTTTGCGATCCTTGCGGCACTTGTAATATATACAGGCAGTTACCGCGACCTGACGTTTATGCCTATAATAGTTGCAAACACTCTTATAGGTATTATACAGGAGCTTCGCTCGAAAAAGGTGCTGGATAAGCTGACCATGCTCAATGCTCCCGTTACCTCGGTCATAAGGGACGGACGAGAAGTCAGTGTACTGTCGAAGGATCTGGTGCTGGATGACGTGGCGGTTTTCCGTGCAGGCAACCAGATAAGTGCGGATGCTGTAGTCATTGACGGAAGCGTTTCAGTTAACGAGTCCCTTCTTACAGGCGAATCCGACGAGATAACGAAGAAATCGGGGGATATCCTCATGTCAGGCAGCTACATCGTTTCGGGAAGCTGCCGTGCAAGACTTGAAAAGGTGGGAGAACGTTCCTACATCTCACAGCTTACCATACAGGCTAAGAAGTCGAAAAAGGGCGAACAGTCCGAGATGATACGTTCGCTGAACAAGATAGTTATGTTCGCAGGCATAATAATCATACCTATAGGATTTACGCTGTTTTACCGTCAGTACCTTGAAGGGGACGGAGTAAACGGCAGTATCCAGTCAATGGTAGCGGCAGTTCTCGGAATGATACCAGAGGGACTTTTTCTCCTTGCAAGTACAACGCTTGCCATAAGTGCTATGCGTCTTGCTATAGGCAAGGTACTCGTTCACGACATGAAGTGCATAGAGACTCTTGCCCGTGTTGACGTTCTCTGCGTGGACAAGACAGGAACCATAACCGAGAATAACATGGCTGTTATGTCAGTCCTTCCCGTATCAGAGGACATACATGATGAACTGGATGAATTGCTCAGCGACTTTGCTTCCTCACAGCAGGCGGACAATGCAACTATGGTGGCAGTCAAGAACTACTTCCGTACTCCGTCAGGCTATCCCGTAAAGACTCACACAGGCTTCTCATCCGAGTTCAAATACAGCAGTGCAGTGCTCAGGGACGGCGCTTATGTGCTCGGAGCTCCCGAATTCATACTAAGGGACAGACTCGGGGAGTACTATGACCTTATTGACAGCCGAAGCAGAAAGGGATACAGGGTCCTTGCATTTGCAAGATACAAGGGAGTTCCAGACGGAAAGGCTCTTACTGCGGATATCGAACCGCTCTGCTTCGTGATACTAAGCAACCCCATAAGAAAGAGCGCTCCCGACACATTCCGATACTTTGCTGAGCAGGGAGTTGAAATAAAGGTGATTTCGGGAGACAATCCCGTTACCGTTTCGGAGATATCCCGTCAGGCAGGCATAGTCAACGCTGACAGGTATATCGATGCGGCGACTCTCACAACTGATGCGGCCATACGTGAAGCGGTCAAGAACTATACCGTATTCGGACGAGTTACGCCGGAACAGAAACGCAAATTCGTTGCAGAGCTGAAAGCACTTGGACACACAGTAGCTATGACGGGTGACGGTGTAAACGACGTTCTCGCACTTAAGGATGCGGACTGCTCCGTGGCAATGGCTTCGGGAAGTGATGCGGCTGCACAGGCTGCACAGCTGGTGCTCCTTGAATCTGATTTCTCGAAGATGCCGGATGTTGTGGCAGAGGGACGCAAGGTCGTAAACAACCTGGAGCGTTCGGGAAGTCTGTTCCTGGTAAAGAATATATTCTCGCTCCTGATGTCTGTAATGACAATATTCGTGGGACTGAGCTATCCGCTGAAGCCTGCGAACATCTCGCTGATAAGCATGTTCACAATAGGACTTCCTGCATTTCTCCTTTCACAGATACCGAATAAGGACCTGATAAAAGGCAAGTTCATGACCAATATACTGCTGAAAGCCCTTCCCGCAGGCATAACCGACACGATAGTAGTAGCGGCAATGGTCCTCTTCGGCAACATATTCAACCTTCCGCAGGACGACATAACAACAGCCTGCACCATACTCCTCAGCATAGTCGGCATGATGATACTTTTCAAGATTAGCAAGCCGATGAACAGCATAAAATGGGGAATATGGATATTCTGCGGCGTTGGACTGATACTCTGTATGGTTTTCATCAGCGACTTCTTCAACATTTCCGCAATGTCACTGAAATGCATACTCATGTGCATCGATTTCTCGATAATCGCAGAACCGCTTCTGCGTTACCTGACAATGTTCGTACAGGCATTGCAGTCACTGTTCTCATTCCGTGACCGTGCAGCAGAGACAGATAAATAACACTAACGTGAGGCGTACACTGTGCGCCTCTTTTCAGTGCTGATAAATCGTTAATATGATTGATATTCGGCTTGACATGTAAGCTTATATTTGATATAATGATTTTATGTGTAAAGCAAAATAAGTATCGGCTGTTTTACAGCCTTGTTTCAGGAGGATATGATAATGAGCAAACGACATAAAAGCAGTAAGCCTGCTTCTGAGAAAGCGGTAAATACTGCTGCGGAAAAAGCTGAGTCTGCTGCGAAGGAAATAGTTGCTGATGCCGCAGAGATCGCTGCAGAAGAAGCAGTATCTGCTGATAAGGCTGAGGAAACTGTGAAGGCTGAGCCGGAAACAGCCGAGGCTGCTGCTGTTCCCGAAAAAAAGACTGAAGAGGACGAAGGTCCCGGACTTGCTGAGCTGTGGACGGCGATCAGGAAGAAAGCCGGTTCTTTCGGAAAACGTGCAGGCATCCCAGATATGATGCTGGTCCACTTTATCACTGCTTTTTTCAGCATGTCTGCCGTAAACCTTCATGTACTGAAAAAACGTTCGATCTACCCTATAGTCAACTGGAAGGAGTTTGTGGATAATGTCAGCCTTCCAAAGACTATGCTGTTCGTGGGACTGATATTCGTGCTCCTCACCGCTATTTACTACTTTGTGCCAAAGAATCTGAAGAAGCTTGCACCTGCCCTTTCGATTGGCGGAGTAATGTTCTTCGGAATCGAATATATGTGGAGGCTCAATCACTCCATATTCTCTATGGGCAATGCGATAATCTGTCTCATATTCATCTATTATCTGCTTGGAAAATTGCGAAGGAAAAAGATATTCGGCAAGATACCGACGTGGCTGAGTTTCGTCATAGTAACTGCTGCTGCAACAGCGGTGTGTGCTTTTGTAGCGGTAACAACAGTATGCCGACACAAGAACTTCGGTTCTTCTTCTTTTGATTTCGGTATTTTCGTTCAGATGTACCACTCACTCGGAAAGAATCTCACTGCTGTAACTACTCTTGAGCGTGACAAATTCCTTACACACTTCAAAGTCCACTCATCCTATATATTCTACCTGCTTGTACCGATATACAAGCTCTTCCCGTCGGAGACAACACTTCTCGTATCTCAGGCAGTTCTTGCGATGGGCGGTTTCATCCCGATGTTCCTCATATGCAGACGTCACAACCTCAAGGGCGCTTCACTCATATTCATGAGCTTCGCATATGTATTCTGCTGCGGACTTATCGGACCGAACTACTATGAGTTCCACGAGAACGCATTTCTTCCTACACTCCTTATGTGGCTTCTCTGGGCAGTTGATGCAAAGAAATATATACCGCTTTATATATTCTCGGTACTCGTCTGCATTGTAAAGGAGGATGCTCCTCTTTACGTTATATGCATAGTAATGTACATGTTCTTCCGCGAAAAAGGCGAAAAGAAGCGATTCAACTGCCTTATCATCGCCGTTCTCAGCGGTATCTACATGGTAACTATAACAAACTGGCTCATGAAGCACGGCGACGGAAATATGATGACTTCTTCACGTTTCGGTCATCTCCTCATACATCAGGATGCTGGTCTCGGTGAGGTAGTAAAGAACGTTCTTGCAGATCCTGCATACTTCTTCAGTACACTTCTTCACGATACTACATTACAGTTCTTCATGGAGTGTATGCTTCCGCTGCTGTTCATGCCTTTCTTTACAAAGAAGGTCAACAGATTCCTGCTTATGCTGCCGTGGGTTATAATGAATATGGTTATCGGTGCAAACTACGGATACGCATCAAATATCGGTTTCCAGTACATCTACGGACCTATTTGTCCGCTTATCTACATGTCCATCATAAATCTGGACGATATGGGAAGAAAGAAACAGCAGGATGTCCCTGTACTTCTCGGTTGTGCAGGAATACTCATGTCCCTCGGACTTTTCTCACACAACATCGGAACATACGAGTCACATAAGCGTGAAAAGGACTACTTCGACGCACTTGAAGAAATGCTCGACAGAATTCCTGAAGAGGCTTCAGTAGGCGGCGACAACTTCCTCCTTCCTCATATGGCTGACCGTGATGAAGCATATATCTTCGACTTCAATGACCTCAATCAGGAAGAAATGACCATTATCGATGTTGACAGGTACGACTACTTCGTTATCCCGACTTCTTCCGACCTTTACAACGCTATATTCCCGTACTTTGAGAAATACGGGATCACAGAAGTTGATGACTGCCAGGGCAGGATAAAGGTATTTAAGAATCCTAATTCCCTGTATTGATAACGGAGGTCAATAATGGATACAGCACCTAAGAGACATATCATACGTGAAAATAATTTTACTGCCATTGCCGCTTCGCTTATCGGAGTGATAATGACATTCATAATGCTGATACTTACTCTGTCAGCGTTCCTTCATACGACAGGTATGGAGATAATCGACGAGAGCAACGCAGTTAACAATGCACTTTATCACAAGGGAATAAGTCTCGAAGCATTAGTGTACTACAATGACAATTTCCTTTTCAACATCATCTGGTTCATCATTGCGGCGGCAGTATGCTTCACAGTGATGCCGCTTCTGAAAAAGGTACCTTTGCCCGTCATTATGGGATTCGTTTTCATCTGGACTGTTGTACTCGGTTGTATCTGGGTACACAGCGCACAGAACGCTCCGAGTGAGGATTCTTACAGGGTGCAGGCGGCTTCATACGACTTTGCTAAAGATGTTTATGTCTGCCTTACCAACGGCGACCGATATTTCTATAATTACTCATTCCAGCTCGGCTACGTTTTCTTCAATGAGATAATAATCCGTATTGCGGATATGCTTGGGGCAGGCGACAAGCTGATATATATCAGCTACGTTAACGTATTCCTGCTTGCATTCGGTTATATGGGACTTTTGCTTTTCAACAATACCGTTTTCGGAGACAAACGCATAAGCCGCATCACAGGCTTCATACTGCTGTTCAGTACAGCTCCGATGATAACATGCAGCTTCGTTTACGGACTTATCCCCGGTTCGTGCTTTTCTATCTGGACAGTTTACTTCGCAGTGAAGTTCCTTAAGTCAGAAAAGACAGTTCCAATGGTGATTTACGGACTTCTGACCGTATGCTCGCTTGTAATAGCGGTTATGATAAAGTCCAACAACCTGATAGTACTTGTTGCGTTATGCGCAGTTCTCTTCGTAACGATGTTCAGTAAGAAACGCATCATCCCGAACGTGATCTGCATTGCTGCGGCATGTTTCGCAGGTGTTTCAATATCTCCGCTTATAAAGGGAATGTACGAAAAACGTGCAGGAGTTGATCTTGGCGACAGTGTACCCTTCGTATCGTGGTTCGATATGGGCATGTGTGTTGCGGACAACGCACCAGGATGGTATAATTATTACCCGACAGTTGCAAATTTCGAGGAACACGGCTTTGATGCGGACGCCGCTGCTGAGGCTTCAAAGAAGAACATAAAGGAACACGTTGATTATTTCCTTGAGAATCCGCAGTTTGCAAATGACTTTTTCTATACAAAGTTCGTTTCACAGTGGAACGAGACCACATATCAGAGTTTGTGGAACTGTAAAGTCCGTGTGCTTTACGGAGACAGGACACAGCCTGCTGAGTGGGCGCTGTTCAAAGGAGAGCAGAAGTCAAAGAGATACATGGATATCTATGCACAGTTCATATTTGTTATGGTGCTTGTGGGAGTATTCATGCTTATCAGGGACAGGAACTTCCTTGCGGTATTCTTCCCTCTGATAATACTCGGCGGAATCCTGTATCATCTTCTCGGTGAAGCGAAATCACAGTACGCTGTACCGTATTTCATCATGATGACAGGCTTTGCAGGCTATGGCGCTGTAGCGCTGTTTGACAGGCTTCCCGATAAGGTGATGAAACCCTTCCGCAAACTTGATGCTATATGCGGCGCAAATACCGTTGTTGAAGAAACAGCTTCCGAAGCAGTAAATGAAGAGGCGGAAGAAGCTTCACCCGAAGATACCGAAGCAGAGGTCACTGAAGAAACAGCAGTATCAGAACCTGATTCAGAGGAAGTAAAAGCAGAAGAAGCCGAACCTTCGGAGAAAGCTGAAACAACTCCAAAGGCAAAGAAAAAGTGAACTTATCACAGGATTATTTGATATAGTTTAAGCCATAGTATTTCTGATTTGTGGACAGAAGTGCTATGGCTTTTTTATTGACAGTACATGAATGTTATGCTATAATTGTTACTAACAAAAATCGGAAATTACGGGTATTTACTATGAAAAAGATACTTAAAACGATGCTAAAGATATTAAAATGGATCGGGATCGTCATTCTTGGTCTTATTATCATTCTTCTGATCGTTCGTTGTGTCGGAAAGCTGTACTATAAAAGAACGCCTGACGGCGGTATCAACGAAACGATGTATGTCGATATCAATGGTACAAAGCAATGGATCAGCATCTATGGGCAGGATAAGGATAACCCTGTTCTCTTGTATCTGCACGGTGGACCATGTTATCCGACAGTTGGACTGGATTGGAGCATTTTCCGCAAATTGAGTGCAGATTATACAGTGGTTGAATGGGATCAGCGTGGATGCGGTCATAATTATCCTGACTATAAGGAAGAAAAGCCTATAACGGCAGAGCTTATGATCTCAGATGGAAAAGCAATGACGGATTATCTTTGTGATTATCTGCATAAAGATAAGATCACACTCTACGGACACTCGTGGGGTTCACTTTTCGCTGCGAATCTCGCACTTGACTATCCGAATAAGTATGACGCTTTGATTGTGTCAAGTCTTGTGGTTGATGAATCACTCAGCCGACAGAGATTTAAGGAGTATATGCTTGAGCAATCAACAGATGATCCTGAAATCCACGCTGCTGCGGAGAAATTTGATCCGGAAAAGGGGCTGAGGGCGCAGGAGGATACATACCTGAAGCTGGCATACTCGGCGTATTCCTATTCCGACAATATATTCAGTGTTTCAGATGAGAATATGTATAAGGCAATATTCTTCAATCCCTATTGTACGCTTGCGGAGGAGTATCGTCTGCTTATGGGTACGTCCGATTATGACAAATATATTGAAGAAGTGCTGCTTGGCGGAGATATCTACGGTGACGGAATCTGTTCACAGATTCCAATCAGTCAGCGGACAGAATATGAAATGCCGTTTTATCTTATCGAGGGCAGTAAGGATCACGGTGTAAGCAATATGGTAGAAGTCGCTGCCGATTATTATGAAACAGTGAATGCTCCCGACAAGGAAATGATCTGTGTTGACGGAGGTCACGGCTCACCAATGCTTCGTTGCAATCAGTTGGCGGAGTTCATTCATAGAATTGCTGAAAAGCAAAAGAGCAGATAATTATTGATTTACCTTAGCGGACGTATAAAATGAAGTGCCCCCGAGCAATTGACTGAAATGCCCGGGGGCAAAATTTGTATGTAGTAATCCGTACAGTACGTGAATTTTGCTATTCTGCGGATTAGAAGAATCATATAGTTTTACTATACTAACGTTTTAATATATTTGTTATCTTATACAAACAAATTTGGATTAAGTGGTTTCTCCATTGACAATAATAGAGAAAGGTGATATTATTAAATAGGTTAGGAATATCTAACTAAGAGAATAAATCATGCAGGCTCCTTTCTTTTCAGCATACAAAGATCTAACACCTCTCGGGGCGCCTTGAGGTATGAGCCTGCAAAGCATATTATCACAAGCAGGTCTTGTGTAATAAATATACGCTGCTCTCCACTAAGCAGCAGAATGGAGATCATTTATGAGTTGTTTAAAAATTGAAAAAGTTATCGGCAGAGAAATAATGGATTCACGCGGCAATCCTACAGTTGAAGCAGAAGTTTATCTCTGCGGCGGTGTAGTTGGCAGAGGTACTGCTCCAAGCGGCGCTTCAACAGGTGAGTTTGAAGCTCTCGAGCTCCGCGACGGCGACAAGTCACGTTACCTCGGCAAGGGCGTTCAGAAGGCTGTTGCTAACATCAACGGCACTATCAACGAAGTACTCACAGGTATGGATGCTTCTGATATCTACGCTGTAGATAAGGCAATGATCGAGGCTGACGGTACAAAGGACAAGTCAAACCTCGGTGCAAATGCAATACTCGCAGTTTCTATCGCTGCTGCAAGAGCTGCTGCAACTGCAATCGGTATCCCGCTTTACAGATTCCTCGGCGGAATCCAGGGCACAAAGCTTCCTGTTCCGATGATGAACATTCTCAACGGCGGCGCACATGCTGACAGTGCAGTTGATACACAGGAATTCATGATCATGCCTGTAGGCGCTCCTTCATTCAAGGAAGCTCTCAGATGGTGTGCAGAAGTATTCCACACACTTAAGAAGCTTATCAAGGACATGGGCGACGTTACAGCTGTAGGCGACGAGGGCGGCTTTGCTCCTAACAAGCTTACAAGCGATGAAGAAGCTATCGAGAAGATCCTCGAGGCTATAAAGGCAGCAGGCTTCGAGCCAGGTAAGGACTTCATGATCGCTATGGACGCTGCTTCATCAGAGTGGAAGAGCGAAAAGGGCAAGGGCTTCTACAAGCAGCCAAAGAGCGGCAAGGAGTTCACTTCCGACGAGCTTATCGCTCACTGGGAGTCACTTGTTGACAAGTATCCTATCATCTCCATTGAGGACGGTCTCGACGAAGAGGACTGGGAAGGCTGGCAGAAGATGACAAAGCAGATCGGTCACAAGGTACAGCTGGTCGGCGACGATCTCTTTGTTACAAACACAGAGAGACTCAGCAAGGGTATCTCACTTGGTGCAGGTAACTCAATCCTTATCAAGCTCAATCAGATCGGTTCTGTATCAGAGACTCTCGAGGCTATCAAGATGGCTCATAAGGCTGGTTATACAGCAATTTCATCACACCGTTCAGGTGAGACAGCTGATACAACAATTGCTGACCTTGCAGTTGCACTCAACACATGCCAGATCAAGACAGGTGCTCCATCAAGATCAGAGCGTGTAGCTAAGTACAACCAGCTTCTCCGTATTGAGGAAGAGCTCGGAAACTCAGCAGTTTATCCTCAGATGAACGCTTTCAACGTTAAGAAGTAATTAAAATATACCACCTCGCTTTAAGACAAACAAAAAACAGTCTGTGCTTCATTAAGTACAGACTGTTTTATCTTTTTATTGTGAAATTCTGAGCACCATAGTTTATTTTGTCACTTGTCCCTTTCTGTATCTTCCGAAAAGGATACCGTCATCAACGTATTTATCAGCCTGAGATACCCACATCGGGAATTTACCTGTTGCAAGAGCAGTCTGTCCGTTAAGCATACCTGTATGGAACGAGATATGACGGAATTGTCTGAGAACAAGCTCCATTCTCGTGTGCTCACAGTTTTCGGGACATTCATACAGCATTTTGTCTGTGAGAGAATCAAGATATGCGTAGGTTTTCTGCTCGACTCTGTCAAGGTAATCAAGAAGCTGCTCATCGGACAGGACAACAGAAGCAGGCTTATCGGGATTGTCAAGTCCTTCTTCGTGGAACGGAGGTTCATCGTATACGCAGGGATTAATAAACCATTTATCGGCTGAATGTATCGCGTGATATGCCCATCTCCAGCATGGTGCGCCGCAGCAGATCGCATTTCTGTCATAGGTGCGGAGAGAGGTTCTGATATTTAGAAAATTCGGTTTTACCATATCTTTTATTATCATACATAACTCATTCATTTGAAGGACCTCCTTTGAAATCGGTTTAATATTAGTCAATATTATAACATGCCGATGCTCAGATGTCAACAGAAAAGCCATAGTATCTCTGACGGAATATCAGAAAATACTATGGCTTTAAATATCTGTATTATATATTGCTTCGTTATGGCTTTCTGAAAAGAACTCTCAGCATTGTTCCTGCGCCTGCTGCAACAAGTGCAAACATAACGAGGAATACATAGGCATTTGATGTTCTCCACCTAAGATGAACACTTGATATTATACTTATCAGCAGTATAACGATACCAAGCGAAAGAACGATCCAGCCGAATATCTTTCTGTCCATAAGGAACAGCATTGCGATACCGACTATTATCGGCAGCATTATGAGACCGTTCGGCAGTGAGAACGAACCGAGGCGGAAGAAGTAACCGCCGCCTGCAACACCCCAGTTGCTTGTGACGTCAACATTCTGAAGGATCATAAAGAGTCCTGCACCGAATGCGAGAAGTCCGCAGAAAAATGCCAGCAGGTCGTTCCTGTCCCTGTTTTTTTCGGCTTCAAAGCTTTTCAGGTCTTTGTAAGCCTTTTCGAGTTCCTTGTCGTATTTGGATTTGCTCATTTTCAATTTCCTCCCTATTCATTATATATTGATATTATCAATATCCGTCGTGTTTGGCTATCTGATCTGCTGCGGAAGTAGTATCAAGATAGCTGAATAATACAGTGAAAAGGTCACTGTAAGATCCGCTTCCGAGATGAATGCCGTCACCGCCCGAACGCTCTGCAGGAAGTGCAAGAGTATAAGGATCTGCAAGAACGGTATAGGCATCGAAGAAGAGTACCTGCGGCGAATTTATCTCGCTTACCATGTTTTCAAGTGCGGAGTTGTATTCGCGTATAACATCGTTGCTTACGAATCCGCAGCTTTCGGAAACGGGAGTGATGGCTCCCACAACAACAGTTGTATCGGGTACCTTTTCAAGTATACTGTCGACAATGCTTCTGTAGTCTGCGGCAAAACCGCTTACAGAGAAGCCGTTCACGTCGTTCATTCCGAGAGATATGTATATAAGTGCAGGATCAACGTATCCCACATTATCTATCATGCTCATTTCACCGCCGCCCTTATCGAAGGTGAAATTACCTAAATTCCAGACTCCCACATTCTCTTTTGCGAGATTATGCTCGAAGGGGACATAGCCATAAGCGTTGAAGCCGTAGCCTATAGAATCACCGAAAATAACTATTCTGTCCTGATAATAGCTGCTGTTGGGCGATACTCCTGCGGAGGTGTAATCGAAGGAATAAACGGGATGCTCCGCTTCTGTAGGAGATTCTGTTGCAGCTTCTGCAGCTGCCGCTGTAGTTGGTGCAGCAGTAGGAGCCTCGGTTGCAGGAACAGTTTCTGTAGAAGTAGTCTGCTCGGTCGTTGAAGTGGTAACAGCAGTTGTTGAAGTAGTTGTAGTTTTTGAAGTAGTGGTTGAAGCAGTAGTCGATGCAGCTGTGGTAGTTGTAACGCATTCGACTGCGGCTTCGGCAGCAGGCAGTGTTCTTTCCGCAGAGTCAGCGGTCGCTACAGCATGAGAAACTCCGCCCAGTGTGAGCAGAGCAGAAACAGTTATAACAGCTGGCAGCATTGACATTGCCTTTTCTTTTATACCGGACAATTTATCACTTCCGTTCAACATATTTCAGTAGTATTCTACCACAAAACTGTTCAAATGTAAAGTAATTTCGGAAATTTATTTATTATCTGTATATTCTTGACAATTATAGTATGAAATATTATAATATAATGTGTGCTCAATAACTGCCTTTTGGCGATTATTGCCACAAAATTTGTTCGGAATGAGTAAATTCCCTATAATAATAGTACTTTAAATAAAGGAGAAAAACAAAATGAATAATGTAACCATAAACGAACTTTATGATCTTGAACATACAATGGCTGCCGATTATCTTAAAGGTTTCACATATCCGTGGGAGGCTCTTAAGGGCATAAGCGACATGATAATCGCACTCGGCAAGACACTCAGTCCCGATGAGTATGATAATCCATCGGAGAATGTATGGGTACACAAGACTGCAAAGGTATTCCCAAGTGCATACCTCGGAGCGCCTTGTATTATCGGAGCTGAAACGGAAGTCCGCCACTGTGCATTCATAAGGGGAAGCGCTCTTGTCGGAAAGGGATGCGTTGTAGGCAACTCCGTTGAGCTGAAAAACGTTATCCTTTTCGATAATGTACAGACTCCGCATTACAACTACGTAGGCGACAGTATACTGGGATACAAGTCCCATATGGGTGCAGGTTCGATAACATCGAATGTTAAGTCCGACAAGACCAACGTAGTTATCAAGTCGGGAGATGAGAAGATAGAGACAGGCATAAAGAAGATCGGTGCAATGCTCGGTGATTTCGTTGAGGTCGGCTGCAACAGCGTACTGAATCCCGGTACTGTTATCGGCAGAGAGTCGAATATCTATCCCACAAGCTGTGTAAGGGGAGTAGTACCTTCACGCAGTATATGGAAAACAGGCGGTGTAGTTGTAGCTAAGGCTTAAATCACATTCCGATTATTCACACATATTCACGCACAAAAAGGGGTAAAATATGAAAAAATTCGTTTCACTTATTCTGGTATCATCTTTATTAATCACTTCATGTGGATGTAAAAATGTATTTAAGTTAGAAAACGTTTCGAGTGAAGTTACAGTAACTGAAACAGCCGAGCCCATAATTCTCACAAATAAAATGACTGAGACCGAGCGTTCAAAGGTGTCTAAACATGAGCTGACTCTTCTGGACGAACCTGAAGAAACAACAGGATCGGAGCCTTCAGAGCATAAGGTTCAGATAGCTTTCCATACGATCAGTCTGGAAGAGATGAAAAAGTCGCTCGAAGAACATAAAGATGAGTTGTCGGAAGAGGAGTTTAAACAGTCAAGTGAGTTTATGGAAGAAATAGAGAAAAGCGGAAAGGACGGATATGATTATCCTTTCTTGTTTATTGTTGACGGCAAAGATGTACAGCATTATATTCCTTATTCCGCTCCGGATTACGATGGCGGTTATTTCAAGTATACAGAGGTAATTACAGCTGAGGAAGGAGAGCCTGTTGTTGAAGATAACGAATTTGAAAATATTGATGAGTATATAGAGTATATCCGCAAGGTCGATAAAGATAAAGGCTATTCAGATGCTCAGACCGAACAGGATATCCTTCATTTCCAGCTTGCAGCAGATGCGCTGAAAACAGGCGAGTATGAAAAGTTAGATGAAGAGGCGGCACGTGATATTTTTAATAACGATTTACTGTATTCAAGTGTTTCCGAAAATGGCTTCTACCGTAAGGAATGGGAGTATGACCGCGAAGCAGTTGAAGCTATCAAGGACTATGTTGACGAGATAGATATTTACGATGAGGAACTTTGCAGGGATTTCGTGGTACATGTGACACTCCCTCCCGAATATGATGCAAGCAGGTCCTATCCCGTATTCTTCCTTACGGACGGCATATGGCGTTTCGGAAATGTTCCCGAGCTGAGAAAGCTTATGGAGAACGGCGAGGCAGCTCCTGTTATACTGGTAAGCCTGTGGTACAGCTATAATTTCCCATATGAAGGCGGCGTTATGCGTTATGATGACCTTGTCCTTAGAAAGCAGCAGATGCTGGAATTTGTTACGGATAATCTAATGCCTTATCTTGGCGAGAATTATAATATCGACTACGCAAATTCTACCCTTTACGGCCATTCGGACGGCGGTGTGTTTACTCACTATGCGCTGTTTAAATCGGATGAGTATGAAAATCAGCCATTCGGCAGGTACATAATCGGAAGTCCGGCTTTCTGGGGTATCAATAAAGATGATAACTATGAAAATGTTACCATTAACAGAGATCTGAAGGATTATGGCTATTTCATGAGAAATGAAAAGCTTAATAAAAAGGTATTTCTCTGCGGAGGCAGTCAGGAGGATCCTGATTATGCCGACAGATACAATGGTCAGGACAGCACACTTCAGGGACTCGAAAAACTGAAGGACCGTCTTGAAGAACACGGCGCTGATTACAAATACGAGCTGTATGACTCACATCACTACCAGTACATACCGCAGATGCTTTCGGATTACCTTAAGTCGGAATACCCGAACTGATGATACGGACGGGAGCACCGTACGATAATAATGAAATGAGGTGCAGAAATGGAAAAAATCAAATGGGCTGTTATAGGTACAGGCAACATCGCTCATACCTTTACTGATGCTCTTGCTGCAGATCCCGATGCCGAGCTTTGGGCAGTTGCTTCTCGAACAAAGGAAAAAGCTGAGAAATTCGCAGAAAAGTACGGATTCAGGCAGTCTTACGGAAGCTACAGGGAACTGGCTGAACAGAGCGGTGCGGACGTTGTATACATCGCAACTCCCATGTCATCGCATTACAGTGATACGCTTCTTTGCCTTAAGAACGGCATTAACGTACTCTGTGAAAAGACCGTTGCCCTTAATACCCGTGAATTTGAAGAGATGCTTGCATGTGTGAAGGAAACGGGACTCTTCTTCATGGAGGCAATGTGGATGAAATGCCGTCCCACATACCTTAAGGCGATGGAGTGGATAAAACAGGGACGTATAGGAGATGTCCGCTACATAAAGGCGGATTTCAGCAACTACATCCCGTTCTCTCCCGAGAGCCGACTCTTCCGCAACGACTGCGGCGGAGGTGCGCTTCTTGACCTCGGAGTTTATCCCGTTACTCTTGCACATTCTGTTCTCGGTATGCCCGACGAACTGATAACTGAAGCAAATATGGGATGCGACGGCATTGACCTGAGCAACCACATTACCATGCGATATAAGGACGGCGTTTTTGCGACTATGGACTCGGGATTCGAGCTCCAGCTGAAAAACAATGCTATTATCTCGGGTACCGAAGGCTTCATAACCTTCGGAAACTGGTTCCACTGCACTGAGACTACCGAACTGTACGACAGGAATGCTGTTCTTCTTGAAACCAGCCATATCCCTGTTGAGGTGAACGGTTACGAGTACGAGATACGCGAGGTGCATCGCTGTCTCCGTGAGGAACTTAAGGAAAGTCCGCTTGTAACACACTCTGATACAGCTGAGATACTCGGACTTATGGACAAGTGCCGTCAGCAGTGGGGCATGACATTCAGCGGCAGAGAATAAAATGAGCGTTTTGTAATCATAGATACAAAAACAGGGGAGGACATCGTCCTCCCCTTTGTGTTGTGGTTTATTACTTTATGAGACCGATGTCCCAGATAGTGAAGCTTCCGCTTCCGCTGATAGAAACGTCCATCGGACCTGTTGTATCCTGATAGTAGCCGAGCTCTGCGTCAGGACCGCCCCATGTATACTGCTTGTTTCCGTTGACCTTAGTGGTCTTGCCGTTTACAGTAACATTGATGCTGCCCATACCCGAAGCATTGGCCTTGAATACGATGATAAGTCCCTTGCCTTCGGTCTTGAAGGTCATAGGATTACCGCCGCCGTTGATGCTGTATGAGTAGTTGAGCGCCTTGTTTCCGTTGTAACCCATACCTGAACTCCATGAACCTGCATTGAAGCTGTCGAGGTCCTTTGGATTTACGCCTACGCAGTTAGCATATTCCATGCCGTATACTGCCTTTGAAGGAAGCTCATAAGAGCTTGAACGGTTCTCGCTCTTCATAGCCTGACGGAAGAAGTAGCCCAGACAATCAGCGATGAGCTGACCGCCCTTCTGATGCGGATGATATTCGTCGGTATAGTAGTCGTTAGGACTGAGGAATCCGCTGTTGAATGCCTTTGTAAGTGCGTCATCCATACTGATAACAGGAATATCGAAGTTCTTGCCGATAGGATACATCTGTGCCTGACTTGAGAATCCGCCCTTAGCACGGGTTATAAGTACAATAACAGCAGGCTCGTTAGGCAGGTCGAGGAACTTCTTGATGCAGCTCTCGAAGCACTTCTTATACATGATATCCTCATGGTCGTTTACAGAGAATTCGAGGAATATGATATCAGGGTTCTGTGATACGATCTCCTGTTCACTGCGGACGAGTCCGACAACTGAAGATGTACCTGAAAGACCTGCATTAACTTCCTTGAAGCTTCCCTTAGCGAATGTCTGCTGTACATATTTCGAGAAAGGTGTGGTGTAGTTCTTGCCCTCGGTTATAGAACCGCCGAGGTAAGCGATAGTGAGAGGATCGCCGTTTTCAGCTCCTTCGAGTTTCTTGTCGAGTCTGTAGGTATTGCCCATATGCTTGATAGCGCTCTTATAGAAATCGATATTCTGTGAAGAAGCTGTCTCCTGATATGTATCCCACTTATTTTCAGCACTTGGCGGCGGAGTCGTAGGAGGCTCTGTTGGCGGCTGTGTAGGAGGCTGAGGCCTTTCTACAACTGTAAATGCCTTTATCTTTCCGCTGAGGAATTCAGCGAGCTGAACTGCATCGTTCATCTGTACCTCACCGTCCTCATCAATATCTGCTGCTAAAGTGTCAAATCCGTTTGCTGAGCCTGTAAGGATGCTTCGCATACCGACAAGGTCGAAAGCGTTAACTCTGTCGTCAGCGTTGACATCGCCCGGGATACTGCGAATACCTTGCGGCATAGTTGTTTCCGAGCTGAGTGCCGTACCTGCAGGAGCTGCTGCAGCCTCGTCGATGTAGAAATCGACGGTTGACTCTGTTGTTTCAACATAAAGGATCAGGCTTGTAGCATCTGACGGGATAGTGTAGTTCGTGTTGGAAAGGTGTACCCATTCAGCCGAGCCTGAAGCAGTTGCGACGTTGTCGTAGTGTGCGGTCGAGCCGTCGGAATACTCTAAGGTGAGCTTTACTTCCTCTGTTGAAGATGAGCGCGGCATAACATAAACGCTGAAGCTGTAAGCTGTACCGGGGACGAAATCGTCGGTACTGAGTTCCTTTGCAACACCATTCCATGAAGAAGTTCTGCCAGAACAAGCAAGTGACTGTTGACCTGCGACAAATGAACCGGAAATGATCTCTGCTGTAGCGGCCCCTCTGCCTTTCCAGCCGTCAGTACCCGATTCAAAGGAGCTGTGGAAGATAGTATCATCAGCTGATGCACTGAGATACGGTACAGCTCCACACAGCATAGCTCCCGAAAGGAGAGCGGCTGTGACTCTGGATAGTCTGTGTTTCATTTTAAAAAGTCCTCCCTCCGCGTTATAATAACGCAATTATCATAAATTTTTATATTAGTCCGTACAAACGGATACAGATACAGAAAAACTGCTCTGCACGTTCAATAAATAATGGATATTCAGTGAGCGCCTCCCTTCCGTTCGGTACAGACACATATACTATTAGTCACCATAATTATACATCAACATTCGGATTTATTCAATATGCCGATGATATTTTTAGTAAAACAAATGAATAAAGATGAGCCTTTTTATGCAAATGCACCGATTTTTCATTAATTTAAGCTGTTTTTAGCTTGTTAATTATATTTTGAAATAGCAATAATTGACCATTCAGCAAGAAATGATAAAAAAATAGCTGTATCCCCAGAGAATACAACTATTTTTTCTGATTTGCCCTCTTACATAGTTCGGATAGCATGGAATACATTGAGAGTCTGCGCTGTCCGCTATCCAAAAACAGCATAATCGCAGTTATACATTGCGAACAGAGTTATACTCTGAGTGCAGATCGCAATAAAACCACTTCATATTCTCTAAAATAATTATAACAAATCAACATATTGTTATCAACTCACAATTTGAAGAATTGGTGGATTTATTGCAGAGAAGATCAGAGGTTTATTCCGTTGAAGTTTTCTTCAAGTACATCGCGTGAAGCGTAGAACTTCTCCATTTCCTTGTCAGTGAGAGAAAGCTCAACTATCTCCTTGATACCGTTTCTGCCGATTATGCACGGAACACCGATGAATACGTTCTTGCTGTTGTATTCTCCGCAGAGCTTTGCCGATACCGTGAGAACGCTGTTCTCATCGCCGAGAATAGCCTTGACTATTCTTGTGATAGCCATACCGATGCCGTAGTAAGTAGCTCTTTTAGCTTCAATGATCTTGTATGCAGCGGTGCGTACCTGTTCCTCTATCTTCTCCATATCGCCGAGACAGTACTCGTTTGAATCATCCTCGAGTATGCTTGAAACGGGCTTTGTTGCGAACATTACCTGTGAAAGCGGTACGAATTCGCTGTCGCCGTGTTCACCCATAACGTATGCATGGATATTCTTCGGATCAACTGTAAAGTAATCGCCAAGCAGATAACGGAGTCTTGCAGTATCAAGTGATGTACCTGTACCTATTACTCTTGATGCGCCGAAACGTGATAACTCGTAAGTTACACGAGTCATGATATCAACGGGATTTGTTGCAACGAGGAAAATACCGTCAAAGCCTGATTTAACAACAGGAGTGATTATTGAACGGAATACTTCTGTGTTGCGCTGGAGAAGGTCAAGACGAGTCTCTCCCTCTTTCTGTGCCACACCTGCGGCGATAACGATAATATCAGCGTCCTTGCAGTCATGATAGTCGCCTGCATATATCCTCATGTTTGATTTAGCGAATGCGAGTCCGTGATTAAGGTCCATAGCTTCGCCCATAGCTCTTTCTTTGTTTACGTCTATCAGTACGAGTTCGTTGCATATTCCGCCCTGGTTGACAAGTGCATAAGCAAAGCTCATTCCAACCATACCTGTTCCGATCAGTACGACTTTTCTTTTATCAGTATTCATTTTCAACACTCCTCTGTTTTATTGCAGACTGACTGCTTGTTAATATTATACCCAATTGTTGTAATAATGTCAAGGTGACCGATATGCCTTGCATACAGGGAAAATAAAAAATATTTTATTTTTTTCTTGACAAATTTATTCGTATGTGGTATAATATTAAAGTCGATTGCCGCTGTGGTGGAATTGGCAGACACAAGGGACTTAAAATCCCTCGGTAGCAATATCGTACCGGTTCAAGTCCGGTCAGCGGCACCAGCGCATAAAATGCGCATAAGGTTTTGCGGTTCAGTTTTCTGAGCCGCATTTTTATTTTTGCAGATAAAAAACTGACTGCGTTAAAAGCGCAGTCAGTGCTGTTATGGACTGATTTTTACCATTTGGTGTTATCACCTTTGATATGTTCCATAGCAAGGTCACCTGCTTCAAGAGCCTTGCCCTTAACATACTGCATCATACCGTTAACATTGATAAGGTCCAGTTCGCGCATAAGGTTGTCGATAACTGCATCTCCCTGTTCCTTTTCAAGTTTTTTGATGAGCTCTGTTTTTGTCAGCCAAAGATGGAGCTTTTTCTGATTCGAGATTATCTCAGGGGGAGTATCGTCATCGGAATAGTAAGCGGTAAGTGCGAGAAGATCGCTGAGAATGAAGGTCTTTTCAAGACCAAAATCGTTGAAAAAGATGTGTCTTAGCGCACAGCAAAGCGCATATTTGTTTCTTGCCATTATTTTCGATCCTTTCATGAGGTGTGTCCGCAGAGATCGATGTGATCCTTTGACAGTGGGCACACTGATTTTATTACTGAATGCCGTATTTGTCAGATGCGGCAAATAGTACCGTGATGTATATGATATCAACCGTGAGTGGAAGAGTCGGCTGTGTCTCCGACGGTCACGTATTTTGTTATCTCCGCAACCTGTGCACGGCTGAGACTTTCAAGGAAGAGAAGTTCGTATGAATTGTTGAATCTTCCAAGCCGTTCGCGAAGCTGTATTATCTCTTCGGCAACATTATCATCCACATCGGGAAGCAGCATAAGCAGTTCCTTATCAGCAGTATTGATGTCTATGGGGACGCAGTCCTCCAGCGTAAGGAGAGGTGCGGAAGTCGTATCTTCGACTTCATACACTTCTTCCGATTCAGTGTACTCTGTTAAGATCTCCGTATCTTCATCGACATCAGTTTCGTAATGCGAATCAGGGACGTAGATGCGTTCTGATACAGCTGCGAATATTCCTTCGCCTATACCGCTGACATTCATTATCTCCTCGATGTTGCTGAAACCGCCGTTCTGTTCCCTGTATCCGATAATAGCGTCCGCAAGCACTTCGCCAATGCCTTCAAGGGACATAAGTTCATTGCGGTCGGCGGAATTTATATCAATATAGTATGGCATAGTGACTTCCTGTGAGGTGACACTGACCGCATCTGTGACAGCAGTGGTAGGAACCGCTGCTGAAGTCGTCCGGACAGTTGCTCTTGTCGATTTCCCGGAGCTCTGAGCCGCCGTTTGGTCGGATGTAGGATCAGGGGCGGAGGTGAATGTTATATCTGTTTTTATATCAGAATAATTACGTATATAGTATGAGGCGGCGAAAACTCCGAAAAACACAATACAGGACAGCACTATGACAATGATCCCGATCCTGTCTTTCATTTTTTTCACCATTTCTCCTTTTGTGGGAGTCTTTTTATATAATGATTATATCATATCTGACTATATAAGTCAATTATAATCCGCAATTATTGTATAATATTTCTGTGAATGTATTATGAAGCATCCTTTTATGTCATTTATCGGGAGTTCTGCACAAGCATGCTCAAAAGACGATAAAGCTATTGAGAAAATAGTATTAAACTATTGCATTTTGATGTATTGCATGCTATAATTAATGTGTACTCAATAACCTCCATCAGGCGGTTATTGCCCCGAACGTTGTTCGGAAACGCTTATTCTATAATATAATAGAATCTAAAGTATCAAATTTTAATGGAGGTAGACCAATGCTTTCAGATATAGAGATAGCTCAGAACGCGAAAATGAAGAAAATAACCGAGATTGCTTCAGACCTCGGAATAAATGAGGAGTACCTTGAACCCTACGGACACTACAAGGCAAAGCTCTCAGAAAGCCTTTATTCAGGACTTGCTTTCCGTGAGGACGGTAAGCTGATACTCGTTACAGCGATCAATCCTACTCCTGCAGGCGAGGGAAAGACTACCGTCAGCGTCGGACTCGCCGAGGCTATGGGCAAGATAGGTAAAAAGGCTGTGCTTGCACTCCGTGAACCTTCACTCGGACCTGTATTCGGCATCAAGGGTGGTGCAGCAGGCGGCGGTTACGCTCAGGTAGTACCAATGGAAGACATAAACCTCCACTTTACGGGAGATATGCATGCAATAACAGCTGCAAACAATCTGCTCTGCGCTATGCTGGATAACCATTTACAGCAGGGCAATCAGCTCCGCATTGACCAGCGCCGTATTCTTTTCAAGCGCTGTCTTGATATGAACGACAGAGCACTCAGAAACGTTGTTGTCGGACTCGGCGGAAAGCCTAACGGTGTTCCACGTGAGGACGGCTTCAATATCACTGTTGCTTCAGAGGTAATGGCTATTCTTTGTCTTGCTACAGATCTTGCTGACCTGAAAAAGCGTCTCGGCAACATCCTCGTTGCATACGATATGGACGGCAACCCTGTATTCGCTGAGCAGCTCGGCTGTACAGGCGCTATGACCGCTCTCCTTAAGGACGCTCTCAAGCCTAATCTCGTACAGACACTTGAAAACAATCCTGCATTCATCCACGGCGGACCTTTCGCAAATATCGCTCACGGATGCAACTCGGTACGTGCTACAAAGCTCGCTCTTAAACTCGGCGACTACTGCATAACAGAGGCTGGCTTCGGTTCGGACCTCGGCGCAGAGAAGTTCTTCGACATCAAGTGCCGTGCAGCAGGTCTTACTCCTGCATGTGTCGTTCTCGTTGCAACTATCCGTGCTCTTAAGTACAACGGACGAGTTCCGAAGGAGGACCTCGCAAAGGAGAATATGTGGGCACTTGAAAAGGGTATCGTGAACCTTCAGACTCACATCGAGAACATGCATAAGTACCATGTTCCCGTAGTTGTAGCTATAAACCGTTTCGAGTCCGACACAGAGGCTGAGATAAGCTTCGTAAAGAACTTCTGTGCTGAAATGGGCGTTGAGGTATCGATGTGCGAGGTGTTCGCAAAGGGCGGCGAAGGCGGTAAGGACCTTGCTGAAAAGGTATGCGAGACTATCGAGCTTACTGCTGATAACGACGAAAGATTCCGTCCGCTCTACGGCACAGAGCTCTCCATAAAGGACAAGGTTGAGCGTGTTGCAAAGGAGATTTACCGTGCTGACGGCGTAAACTATACTGCACAGGCTGAAAAGGCAATAAAGGAGATCGAAAGCATCGGATTCCGTGACCTGCCTATATGTGTTGCAAAGACACAGTATTCACTTTCTGATAATCCTGCACTTCTCGGAAAGCCGAAGGGATTCAACATCACGGTACGTGATGCAAGAGTTTCCGCAGGCGCAGGCTTCGTTGTAATATACACAGGCGATATTCTTACAATGCCGGGACTTCCGAAGGCTCCTTCCGCTCTTAATATCGACTGCGATATCAACGGCAATATAACAGGACTTTTCTGATATGATAAAGCTTCATTCTGCTTCCCGTGAGGAGACAGTCGCAATAGGCGAAAAGCTCGGGAAGACAATAAAAAAAGGCGACATGATCGCCTTCAGGGGAGGACTCGGGGCAGGCAAGACAGCCTTCACTACGGGACTTGCCGCAGGTATGGGCATACGCTCTGAAGTGTGCTCGCCTACGTTCGCTATAGTCAACGAGTACCGCGGCGAGGATATGAACCTCTACCACTTTGATATGTACCGCATAATAGGGGAGGAAGGTCTGGAGTCAACAGGCTTCTTCGACTACGATTTCGAGAACAATGCGGCAGTTATAGAGTGGTCCGAGAATATAACCGAATTCCTGCCAAAAAATACGATATGGGTAACTATCGAACCAGTTTCTGAAAACGAAAGAGATATCACTATAGAGGGAGGTGTGGCAGATGCTCCTGATGGGCATAGATACTTCGGGTAAAACAGCTTCTGCTGCCATTTTCGACACCGATAAGGAGGTATTCCTTGCTTCGGAAACGCTCTATACACAAAAGACTCACTCACAGGTGATAATGCCTATGGTAAAGTCACTTGTTGAGCAGTCGGGACTTACACTTAAGGACATCGGAGGAATAGCTGTAGCCAACGGTCCCGGTTCATATACGGGACTGCGAATAGGTGCAGCAGCGGTTAAGGCAATGTCATTTGCTCTGGACTGCAAATGCTGCGGAGTTTCTACTCTGGAGGGACTTGCATGCAGCAATCTTTCCTTCCGCGGCACTATCTGTGCCGTTATGAAGGCGAGGGGAGATATCGTCTACACCTGTGCTTACAAGAGTGACGGATACTGGATTGAACCCCTTTTTGAAGAAAAAATGATGAACCGCGATGAGCTTGCGGAGTTCCTTGCATTCAACGGGACCGATGTACTGCTCTGCGGTGACGGTGCTGCGGATTTCTTTACGGACTACCGTTCACCGAGATTCATTATAGCTCCGCCGCAGGGACGTCTACAGAATGCCTGCGGAGTTTGTCTTGCGGCAGTTTCAAAGGAGTTCGTTTCTGCGGACGAACTGGAGGTGTCTTATCTTCAGAAAGTGAAAGCCGAAAAGGACTTTGAGGAAAAACAGAAGAACAACTGACCATTATTAGCGGCGACGTAATGCAGACCTGCCTTAAGGCAGTGATCATAAAATAAGATAGGAGTAATTATTATGATAGCTATCGGATGCGACCACGCTGGCGTGGAAATGAAAAAAGCGATCATCGAAGCTCTTTCCCTTCAGGGATTCGAGTTCATGGATATGGGTACCGACGGAGAGCCCTGCGACTATCCCGACGTTGCCGCTTCGCTCTGCAATGAGATACTTGCAGGACACTGCGAAAAAGGTATACTTATCTGCGGTACAGGCATAGGAATGTCCATTGCTGCAAATAAGTTCAAGGGAATTCGTGCTGCACTCTGCAGTGATTCCTTCTCTACACGCTTTACCCGTCTTCACAATGACGCAAATGTTATGTGCATGGGCGCACGTACACTCGGTCAGGGACTTGCCATAGAGCTTGCTGAGATATTCCTGACTACTTCATTTGAGGGCGGACGTCATCAGAGACGTCTGGACCTTATAACCGCTATCGAGAACAAGGAATGAGAGACGCCGGAAATCAGGTCATAGAGACTGAAAGACTGCTGCTTCGTCCATTTGAGGAGAAGGATGCTGAGGATATGCTCAGAAACTGGGCAGGCGATCCTGATATACAGAACGAGTACGGTGAACCTGTCTGCACCGATATTACGCAGGTATCGGAGCTTTTAAGGATGTATACTGATCCTGAAAGTCCGAAGTCCCGTTACCGCTGGGCGATCATCGCAAAGGACAGCGGTGAAAACATCGGACAGATAGCCTTCTGCAAGGTGTGGGAGGACTGCTCGACCGCCGAGATAGAATACTGTATAGGCAAAAGTTTCTGGGGACACGGTTACGCAGGCGAAGCGCTTTCCGCAGTTATCCGCTGTACTTTCAGTTCCACCGAATTCACACGTCTCGAAGCCTATCACAGGGCGGCTAACGGAAAGTCGGGAAGAGTGCTTGAAAAATCACAAATGCATATCACCGATACAGTACAGCGCTTTGTTCGTGAGGGGAAAGTATCCGAAGGTGAAGTCTGCTACTGTATCGAAAAAAACGAATACAATAATTGAAAGGAGCTGCTTACTATGAATAATTTACATATAATCGATCATCCGCTGGTACAGCACAAAATTTCACTTTTAAGAGATAAAAACACAGGTACAAAGGAGTTCAGAGAGCTTGTTTCAGAGATAGCAATGTTCATCTGCTATGAAGCTACACGAGATCTTCCGCTTAAGGAAATTGAGATAGAGACTCCTATCGCTGTTGCAAAGACAAAGATAATCTCAGGCAGAAAGCTCGCTTTCGTTCCGATACTCCGTGCAGGACTCGGAATGGTTGACGGCGTAACTGCTCTTGTACCTGCTGCAAAGATAGGTCACATCGGTCTTTTCCGCGATCCGCAGACTCATTCACCTGTAATGTACTACTCAAAGATGCCTGACGATATTTCAGAGCGTGATGTTATCATCGTTGATCCGATGCTTGCAACAGGACGTTCAGCAAAGGCAGCTATCGACGAGATGAAGAAACTCGGCGTAAAGCACATCAAGTTCATGTGCATTATCTGTTCACCTGAAGGCGTAGATGCAGTCAGAGAGGCACATCCGGACGTTGAGATCTACACAGGCGTTATGGATGAGGGACTTAATGAGGATCACTACATCGTTCCCGGTGTCGGTGATGCAGGTGACCGTATATTCGGTACAAAGTAAAAATTCGGGAGAGTCGGAGAGATCCGGCTCTTCTTTTTTATGGTTAACGCATAGAAGAAGGGCAGAAAGACAGAAAAAAGCGATGCGTTATGCATCGCTGAGTCGGAAAACTGTCTGGCAAAACTATGAAAATTATTTTTCATTTCAGGTTTGTCTGAGAGGTCGATATTATGTCCATAATTTGCCTTTTTTATCGCTTTTTGCCTATTCTGTTTTCAATACGTAAACTTGCTTCTATATGCATGATCCAATGTCTTGAAAATGGCATTTGTATCAGACCGCGGATATCTTTGCTGCACCAATAATCGATAAGCCATTCAGCATTTTCGTCATTGCTTACAACATTCATTTTTTGCAGTGCCTCTCTGCGTTCAGCCGATATTCTCTGTTTTAGCATCTCGTAAGTGAGTTCACGCAGAATCGCCTCAGTGCTTCTTTTAACTTCTAAAATATAGGCATAGAGTTCGTCGATATCTAATTGCTTTGAAAAATCAGAAATCTCATTCTTCAAAAGTTCGTTACCTGTTGTAATTATCGGCGAATTGATACGTTCTTTGTAATTGCCTGAAAAGAATATCTGGTCATCGCAGTTTATCAGTGTATGTGCAACAATATCTTCGATCCGGAAAATATGCCATAAAGAATAAGCGATCGTTTTACTATGATAGCCGTCTGAATTTATAAAAGGGATAGCATTATAATCTTCTCTGGAAAGATCGTTCTTGAACGAGATAATCGTCTCCATAAGCCTGTTACGCAGCTCAAACAGTGTGTCTATGCCGTCAAAGTATGTATCTTTCTTTTTTATCTGAGTCTGCATTGTCTTATTCAGTTCGGACCATTCTTTATTCATATCATTCACCTTGATTCGTTTTTGGAATATCGAGAAGAGAGGCTTCCTTTAGCAATTATACATCATAATGACAGGTAAGTCAATAATATATCAAACAAAAGAAAGAATAGGAAAAAAGTGAAAACAGTGTTTATTCTTGTATTTGAGAAACATCAGGAATCATTTTTATCTAAATGGTATACTGTGTGTAATGTGCGCATAAAGAGAACTGTTTTTTTATGCATTTGTCCAAAGTTGTAATGAGTGTATTGACAACTTTATATTTGCATGATATACTGATATCAGAAAGTTGAAATTAAGGATATTACAACTTTACAAAACACCAAAATCATGTTATAATCAGGAGGTACTTATTATGAAAATCGCAGTAGTTTGTGCAAATGGCAAGGCAGGTCAGCTCATCGTGAAAGAGGCTGTAAACAGAGGGCTTGACGTTACAGCAGTTGTAAGAAATGAGAATAAAACATCAGCTCAGAACGTTATTGTAAAAGACCTGTTTGACCTCACCTCAGCAGACCTTGCAGGCTTTGACGCAGTTGTGGACGCATTCGGCGCATGGACACCCGAAACACTTCCTCAGCACTCCACATCACTTGCTCACTTGTGCGACATTCTTTCGGGAACTGACACAAGACTTCTCGTTGTCGGCGGCGCAGGAAGCCTGTATGTGAACGCTGAGCATACCGCCTGCGTTTCTGACGGTGCAGATTTCCCCGAAGTTTTCAAGCCGCTGGCTTCTGCTATGGCAAAGGCGCTTGGCGAACTCCGTCAGAGAAATGACGTAAAGTGGACTTATATCAGCCCCGCAGGAGATTTTCAGGCTGACGGTGAGCGCAGCGGCAAGTACATTCTCGCAGGCGAGGAGCTGACGCTCAACTCTAAGGGCGAGAGCATTATAAGTTATGCGGATTACGCTATCGCAATGGTCGATGAGATCGAAAAAGGCAGCCACATCGGGCAGCGTATCAGCGTGGTAAGAGAGTAAGAAAGAGATGAACATCTATGCAGATCACAAGTAAATTCACAGCGGCAGTGCATATCCTCACCTGCATCGACATTTTTGACGGTCAGATGAGAGTGACCAGCGACTTCCTGTCGGGCAGTACGGGGGTAAATGCGGTCATAGTCCGGGGCGTCCTCGGACAGCTTCGCACGGCAGGAATAGTTGAGACTCGTCAGGGCAGCGGCGGCGCACACCTTGCTAAGGCTCTCGATGAAATAACGCTGTACGATATTTACAAGGCGGTTGACTGCGTAGATGATGAGGGACTGTTCCATTTCCATGAAAATCCCAATGTGGAATGTCCCGTGGGACGCAATATCCATAAGGCTATGGACGGCAGACTGCAAGCGGCTCAGGAAGCTCTTGAAAACGAGCTTAAAAGCACTACACTTGCGGAAGTAGTTGCGGACACACGAAAGATAATTGACGAAGAATAAAAAAGAGAGTGTGCGGACGTTTGGTCGGCACACTCTTTCCATAGGAGGACAATATGACAGTGAATGATTATCTGAGGTTTATCGTGGACGAGATTCACTCAACCGTTGTTGCAACAGTTGACGGTGACGGTCTGCCTGTGACCTGTGTGATCGACATGATGTATGCAGACGAGAACGGACTGTACTTTCTCACCGCAAAGGGAAAGAACTTCTATCAACGGTTAAAGGACAAGGGCTATCTTTCACTTTCGGGGAAAAAGGGAGAGGATACCATGAGCTGCACTGCTGTTTCTGTCCGCGGCAAGGTCAGGGAGCTGGGTTCTGCTATGCTCCCGCTGCTGTTTGAGAAGAATCCCTATATGCGTGAAATTTATCCCACCGAAGAAAGCAGAAAGGCACTTACCGCTTTTCAACTATATGAGGGCAGCGGAGAGTGGTTCGACCTGTCGAAAAAGCCTATCGAGCGTGACAGCTTCACATTCGGCGGTGCAGAAAGCAAGGAAAGCGGATATTTCGTGACCGATGATTGCATCGGGTGTGGTTCATGTCTGAGCGACTGTCCGCAGAGTTGTATCGAACTGAAAGAAAAAGCTATTATCCGTCAGGAAAACTGTCTGCACTGCGGAAACTGTGCGGAAGTCTGTCCTGTGGGGGCAGTCATAAGGAGATGAACGTATGGAGAAACTTTATTATCTGATAAACTATCTGCTGTCAGAAAGAAACGATGTTGACGGAATAGAGATACCCGAAAAAGAAGAGGATAAGTTCCGGCTTTACAGAAGCCTTGTGAATATCCGTCCCGCTGTGAAAGCGGGCGAGGAATATCTGCAAACCGAGGACGAATATCTCACATCACTGACCGAGGAAAAAGGCATCACGGACATTGCAGACCTGACGCCCATAGAGGACGGCATTTACCTCTGGAAAGGCGACATCACCACGCTTCGATGCGGAGCTATCGTCAATGCCGCCAATTCGGGAATGACGGGGTGCTGGCAGCCCTGCCACTCCTGTATCGACAACTGTATCCACACCTTTGCAGGTGTGCGTCTGCGATACAAGTGCGGACAGATCATGAAAGCGCAAGGTCACGAAGAACCCACAGG
Organism: Ruminococcus sp. XPD3002; assembly: GCA_900119535.1. Classification (GTDB taxonomy): domain Bacteria; phylum Bacillota; class Clostridia; order Oscillospirales; family Ruminococcaceae; genus Ruminococcus; species Ruminococcus flavefaciens_H. The sequence continues at coordinate 33,632 of FPJT01000014.1, read as the reverse complement.
CAAAGCAAAGATAACTCCTGCTTACAATCTGCCCTGCGACTATGTGATACATACGGTCGGACCGATTGTTCAAGGAAAGCTAACGGATGAACATTGCCGTCTGCTTGAAAGCTCCTACAAAAGCTGTCTTGATACCGCCGTACAGAATGGCATTGGCAGTATCGCTTTTTGCTGCATATCAACGGGCGTATTTGGATTTCCGCAGGATAAAGCGGCGGAAATTGCTGTCCGCACCGTCAGGAAGTTTCGCAAGAACCACGATATACAGGTGATCTTCAACGTATTCAAGGAGGACGATCATGAAATATACAAGAGATTACTCGGACGAGATTGACCGCCTGAGAAAAGAAATACAGACCGCTGATGCAATCGTGATCGGCGCAGGCGCAGGACTTTCCACCGCCGCAGGCTTTACCTATTCGGGAGAGCGTTTGCATGAATACTTCGGGGATTTTGTAGAGAAATATGGCTTCCGGGATATGTATTCCGGCGGTTTTTATCCCTTTGAAACGCCCGAAGAACAATGGGCATACTGGTCACGCTACATCTACATCAACCGCTATATGGACGTAGACAACGGTACATACAAGCGCCTGTTTGAGCTTGTGAAGGACAAGGACTATTTTGTTCTCACCACCAATGTTGACCACCAATTTCAAAAGGCAGGATTTGACAAGCACCGACTGTTCTACACGCAGGGCGACTACGGCCTATGGCAATGCAGTGAGCCGTGCCACCAAAAGACCTATGACAACGAGGAGACCGTCAGGGCAATGTTTGAACAGCAGAAAGATATGCGTGTTCCGTCGGAGCTTGTACCCTATTGTACTGTCTGCGGAAAACCCATGAGCATGAATCTTCGCGCTGATGATTCTTTCATAGAGGACGATGGGTGGCACAAAGCTGCGGAGCGCTATGATAACTTCATTCGCACACGCAGCGGTCAGCATATCCTGTTCTTAGAGCTTGGTGTGGGTATGAATACGCCTGTCATCATCAAGTATCCGTTCTGGAAGATGACCTACGCAAACCCGAAAGCAGTCTATGCGTGCCTGAATTTTGGTGAAGCCTTTGCGCCTGATGATATAGCGGAACAAAGCATTTGTATCAATGGGGATATTCGTGAGGTGTTGCTGAAAAATGAAAAGTGATTCTGAAAAGATAAAGGACGATAGCGATCGGCGATTCAATTATAATAACAACCTTACTATTTAATGATTTGAGACTCAGGTTGATCAAACATATAGCCTGCTAACTGCCGAAAAATCAATTTGATTCTTTGGCCTTAAAGCACTTGCTTCGGCAGGTGCTTTTTCATGTCCTTACGGAGGATTAGAAACAATATGGAAAACAGATTCAAGACATCATCAAACTGCCGAAGGTGATTGGCAGGCGGAATTCGGCTCTTTCTGATTGACTTTTTCTTACTGCCGTGCTATAATTCAGATGGATAATTTAATCTGGAACAGAGGTAGTTTATAATGAACAAATACACAGGGAACATGAATTTTGCAGAGTATTTTTCATATCTGAATATGAAAAAGCCTTCTCATCAATTTTACGCCTGCGATTCTGAAATCCTGAATTGTTTTCTTTCGAGGTTCTCAGATATTAAACTTCCTTCTGCTTATGTGGATTTTATGCGATATGCAGGTGATGGTAGTTACTGGATAGGTTCTGATTGCAGCTTTGATGATGTACCGAAACTACGGGAGTGGGCAGATGAATTGTTAGAAGAAAACAGCTTTCCCTGCAAGCTGAAAGAGGATGATTTTGTTTTCTGGATGCATCAGGGGTATATGTTCTATTTCTTCAATTTGTCAGAAGGTGACGATCCGCCTGTTTATTATTATTCAGAAGCTGCTGAAATCTCAAGCTTTGTAAAATGCAGTGACAGCTTTACAAGTTTTATTATAAGGCAAGGCGGTCAATATCGTCACGAATCTGAATAATATCTCAAAATATACCAAGCACTTTATCAGTAATTATTGAGATCAGGAGCTATTATATGAAGGATTATGTTTTACTGCTGCCGATACTATTTATTTTTCACGATATGGAGGAAATAATCGGGTTTGGTCACTTTTTCAGAAACAACAAGCAGCTTTTTGAGCGTTTCCCAAAGATAACTGATGCATACAAAGATTTCTCAGCCGAGGGCTTTGCACTGGCAGTATATGAGGAGTTTATCCCATTCTTTGGAATCAGTTTACTGGCTTTTTTCTTTCCGTGTAAAGTGCTGAACGCACTGTGGCTTGGTCTTATGATCGCTTTGACAGCGCATTTTATTGTGCATATCGGACAGAGTATTTATATCAGGAAGTATATACCTTCGCTGATAACAAGCCTTATCTGTTTACCTCCGAGTGTGATGATCATCATAAAATCATTGAGTGCCATCAACATTGATTTGATGACTCTAATACTGATACCTGTCGCAATAATCGGGATGATCATAAATCTAAAGTTTGCCCATAGTCTGATGCACAAATACGGTAAAAGACTTAGCGGCAAGTAATAGAATTAGCTACGAAACATAAAGGAAGATCATAATTAAGATACAAATATCGAGGTATTTGTGTGAACTATTGGAGAGCGTTGTTCTGGATTATCTTTGAAGTACATTTTTCCCGCTTATTGTCTGACGAAAGGAGCGTTCATTATGAGCGATAAGGAATACTTGGGCTACAGAGGATATATCATCAGTGTGAATGGCGAGATAGTTTATGACGCGGGCTTCTGCTGTATTGCACATTACAACTATCCCGAAGACACAAGATACTATGTTCAATGTGAATTTCCTGTAAAGACAGGTGCCCGCGAGACCAGCTGTCCGGAGATTTGGACAAGTGACGAGAGCGAGGCGAAATATCTGCTTGACAATCCTGACAAGGTAGTTGACTGGCTCCGAAGCAGAATCAAGGCTGAAGATAAGTACAGCAGCTATGTGGATAAGCCTATAATCGAAAAAGATCATCAGCTGCCGAATTACGGAGGTCATCCTCAGCTTCTGGCGAAAACTCCGCAGTACATCATCTTCCGATGTCACTGGCCGGCACATGAGTACTATGAGTTGGCGACAGATTACACTCCGAGAGGCTGCCATGATTCCGCTCCTATGTGGGCCTGCCGTATTACAAAAGAGCAAGCAGAAGATCTCCTCGCGCATCACGAGAAGATAGGACCGTTATTCAGCGAGATGCATGCAAAATACCCTTACGGCGGGTGAAGGACATAAAGGAGGATCATATGGGATTGTATATTCTTGATTCACACGGAGATTTGTATGTTGAAGGCAGTATGATCATAAAAGAGACCAGAGGACATCGAGAGGTGTATAAACGGTTTTCCAGTGAAGCTGAAGCTGAGGCATATATGCGCAGTCTGATTGACAAAGGAAAGCCGAAACATACTCCAGAAGAGTACCGGCAGATGAACGGAAAGCATAAGAAATCACACAGATTGAAGAACAGCAAATGAAATGTTAATTACTGGTCGGATTTCTTCCCTCCAACTACATAAGGTCGGGTGTTTTTGGTGAGTCACTGACCGCTGTATCTCCGAAAGAAACTGGATTAATTCCCAGCAAACATGTAATTGCGACTTGGATGTCGAGAGAACGATGCAGAATTCTTGCCTGCTTCACATATTCGTGAAATGCAAAATCGGTATGCTTCGGAAATTGAGGCATACGATACCATGCAGAAACCGGAAACCTGTCCGCTCTGCGGCAAAATACTGCCAAAACTGCTGAATATGCGGATACTGGACGGGCTGAAAATATTGTGCGGAAAAAATCATGTAAACAAAGGAAAATGAATATGAAGAAATTACTGCTTGCCGCTTTGATCGGCATTGCAAGTATATTGTCCGGATGCTTTGCTTCAACGCAGGAATCTACGAAGGAAGCGGTTGCACTGTCGGATGCATCCGTGGGAGATGTCGTTGTATTCGGTGACATCCGTTGGTATGTGACGGCGAAAACGGAGACAAGCTGTACGCTTTTGACTGAAAAGCCTGTGATCAAGCTGCCGTTCAATGTTCCAAGATACCATTGTAGCAATACATGGGATCAGTCCACGCTTCGTGCATGGCTCAATGAAAAATTCTATTATACATTCACAAAAGAGGAACGGGCACTGATCTCGCTGACGCACAATTCCAATCCCCCAAGCGCAAAATTCGGCACTCCCGGCGGAGAAGATACCGATGACTATATCTTCCTGCTGAGCATAGATGAAGCGAACGCCCTTGACAGTCAGGTGCGGAAGGCGGGCTATTGGTACGATATGAACGACCAGTGGTGGTGGCTGCGGTCACCGGGTGCGAATGAGAGCTATATCGCCTATGTCGGTACAAAAAAGAATGTTGTAGATCCCTCCGGAGATGTTGCGGGCAATACATATGGAGCCGTTCGTCCTGCCTTGAATCTTCGCCTTTCGGGTGATCCTATTCCCACGAAGATGCACAAAACTGCCGCAGAGGAGGAGAAGGAGCTTGCGGTGATCGCCGATTCTCAGGTCGATTATGTGGTGGCATTCGGCAGATATACATGGTATATCGCAGACAAATCAGACGGGATCTGCACGCTGCTTTGTGCGGGTCCGGTCGCAAACATGCCGTACAATGACGAAAAAACGGATGTCACATGGGAGACTTGCTCTCTTCGCAGATGGCTCAATGTAGACTTTTTTGACAGCAAATTTTCTGACGGAGAGAAGGCAGCGATCGTTACCACCCATAACACGTTCACCGAAGAAGAGTCTCATTATGGAATGGACTGCGGCAATGAAACAGATGACAAAGTGTATCTGTTCACCGATTCGGAAGCAAAGATCGTCAGCGATGATATCCGGGGATGCGGCATCGATTGGTGGCTGCGGTCGCCCGGAAAAGAGCAGAACGAGGCAGTCTATATCCTTGGGACAGCGGCGAATTATATGGGAAATGATGTCGATCACTCGCTGGGAGTTCGCCCTGTGATCAGGGTCAGATACGCTGAACAGACGGCGGAGCAGTGATTGGAACCGCTTGACGATCAGCCTTATTCGTGATCCACGCTGGGGCAAGATCACAACCGACTTTGCAACGGCGATTCTCGGCGAACAGCTTGATGCAAAGGGTGTTCTTGTTGAGCGCAACTATGCGGAAACATCGCAGTTCGCACTCATGTTCGAGTTTGATGGAGACAAGAACCACATCCGCCATGTGCTGTACTGCTGCTCTGCGTCCCGTCCTGCGACCGAGGGCGAAACTACCGAGGAAAGCAAGAGCGTCAAGACAGAAAAGCTCTCCCTCAAGGCATCGGCGCTGCCCAACGGTCTGGTGAAGTCCAAGACCTGCGAAAGCACCGACCAGACGACCTACGATAACTGGTACAATGCGGTCTATATGCCGACTGCTGCAACAAACAACAGCACAGGCACACGTTCCACATCCACCAAATCCGGCGGTTCTGCTGCGGCAGCGACCGAGTAAGGAGGTACAGCATGGCTATTAAAAAGACGATCACCGTTGACGGCATCGAGGTTCCGTTCAAGGCGAGTGCCGCTGTGCCTCGCCTTTACCGTATCAAGTTCCGCAGGGATATTTACAAGGACTTCGCATCGCTCCAGACCTCCGTGCAGGAGGGCGACGAGGATGCTTCCACCCTCGACATCGAGAGTCTTGAGGTGTTCGAGAATATCGCATACATCATGGCGAAACACGCTGATCCGGAGAACGTCCCGGACAATCCCGACGAGTGGCTTGAAGCGTTCAACACATTCTCCATTTACGAGGTGCTGCCGCAGCTCATTGAACTGTGGAGACTCAACGTGGAGACGCAGGCGGATTTTGATGCATTTTGACAATTGACTTTTCCTTCTATTATTGCTATACTATAGATACAGATTGTGTTCGTTTTCGCAATGAAAAAGAAGGAGGTTGTTTGTTATGGAAAAAAATTATACCTATAAGGAATCTACTCACCCTATGACTGGAGACCCGATGTGGATGGTTGAGGACATATCTTTGGCATTAGGCGGAGTTTCTTCACTCGTAGAGAAATTTATCGCAAGTCATAAGCATGATGATTACACATTATCTATTTTCGATACTGCCACAGGTAACACTATCGAGATCGATTGTCCGCAGGGTGAAATGCCGCAAATTGCTGAGTATATCTATCAATTAGAAAAAGGAACACCTCTTACTTTTGTAGGCGTGAACAGTATGTCTGATTCTTATGTTGTAGGAATGTCAATCACCAGAGGAAGAATTGAGTTTGGTTCGTACAAAGCAGAAGACGGCAAACTAAAAAAGATTTAAGTTGTTTTTTATCAAGAGTTTAAAATAAGCACTTGCTTCGGCAGGTGCTTTTTTCATGCCCTCACTGAGGAGGTGAAACCGCATGGCAAACAGAATCAAGGGCATCACGGTCGAGATCGGCGGCGATACGACCAAGCTGTCAAAGGCGCTGGAAGGTGTCAATAAAAACATCAAGAACACGCAGACGCAGCTCAAGGATGTACAGAAGCTGCTGAAACTCGATCCGACCAACACGGAACTGCTCTCGCAGAAGCATAAGCTCCTCGTGGAGACGCAGGCGGAGTCTAAAAAAAACATCGAAAAACTGACCGCCCGATGACAACACCCCTCTTCCTTCTCCGATGTGTGCAGATCGGGCTGTCCCTCTCGGAGCTTGATCTGCTCACGATCGGAGTCGTGAATGATATGTTCACCGAAAAGGAAAATGACGAATATGACGGCTGGCATGAGGTCGCTGGACAGGCGGACTTTGATGCGTTCTGATTGACTTTTTCTGTTTTCTATGCTATAATTCTGGTGTGAAGGAAACATGAAGCTTCTTTCGCTAAATCGGTATTTACAGGAGAAAAGCTTGACGAACTGAAAGAAATCCTAACAGCATTCTCTGTGTGAATTTGGAGGATAAAGCGATGAAATCTGAAAAATCAAATAGAGTAAAAAAAGTACTTGCGATCATGGCTTGTATTATGATTCTGTTTCTGGCGATCACATTTGTAATCCACAGAATCCTGTTATCAAAAGAAAAGCAGATGCTGACCGAAGCAGGGTATTACAATCCTGTTTCGGTCGGGGATTATTCGCTGAATGTACATGATTTCGGAATTCAAAACGGTAAGCATACATTCGTAGGATTATCGGGCAAAGGCGTATTTGATTACAGTGTCAGAATGGAGCGCCTCATGGGCGGTCTGGCTGAAGAAAACCGGATCGTAATCGTTGACCGTGCGGGTTATGGACTCAGCGATGATACAAAGGAGCCGCAGACAGTGGAGCGTGTTGTGGATCACTACCGTACTGCGCTGAAAAATGCCGGTATCGAAGCGCCATACATTCTGCTTCCACATTCGCTTGGCGGTGCTTATGCGACATATTGGGTAAGTCAGTATCCGGAAGAGATCGAGGGTGTCATTTTTCTTGCCGGAACACAACTCAGCGATAACCCTGATATTGCTTTGGAAGATGGCAGTGCATTTGAGAATCGGTTTGCGATTGCGGCAAATCAGATGGGACTGGTAAGACTTGCGAAGTCGTTTCTGTTAAAAACTGTAATCCCCGGTATGAATTATTCAGATGAACAGCGAAAGTATTCGGAAGCATTGAATCTGCATCATACATTTAATCATGCTTTTTGCTACGAAGATGAGCATATGAATGAAATCTGCAATACTGCATATCATGCGATCAAGCCAAATGATGTTCCGAAAGTTTATATTTGTTCAAGTTGGGGATTTCAGTCCGGACAAGAAATAGATGAAATGCTGGCTTGGGATAAGCAGGAATGTGAATTCACGGGGAGGAAACAGCCTAAGTTTCCGGAATCCGGGTATGATATGGATATGCTGCAAAAACTCCGTGATACCGAATTGCAGCCCTATCTTGACAAAATGGGGAACTGTGAGCTGGTGCTGCTGCCGGGGATACACTGTATTTATGACCAGCGTCCCGATGATGTCGCAGAGATCATCAGCGACTTTCTGGAGAGAATAGAGGAACAAACGGAATAGAAAATAGAAAAAATACTTTAACAGTTAAAATTTGATTTATCACAGAGCCTATTCGATCTTTGCGCTGTGAGGCGCATTGGAAGAATCCTGCCAGCGGGGGCTCCCCGCAAATTCTGATTTAGCGCGTTAACTGAATATACACTGAGCAGTCCTTCGGGGCTGCTTTTTTATGCCCTCACGGAGGAGGTGAAACCGCATGACAAACAGAATCAAGGGCATCACCGTTGAGATCGGCGGCGATACCACCAAGCTGTCGAAGGCATTGGAAGGTGTCAATAAAAACATACCCAGCCCAACCGGAAGCTCTTTGACGTTATGACAAAAGGCTCCGGTGATGCACGAATGCAGCCGCTGTATTTCTTGATTACGACGGCAGGCACGGACACCAATTCCATCTGCTACGAACAGCACCAGAAGGCGCAGGACATTCTCGAAGGGCGCAAGATCGACAAGACCTTCTACCCGGTCATCTACGGCGCTCCCGATGATGCCGACTGGACTTCTCCGGAGGTCTGAAAGAATTCAAATCCATCGCTGGGTGAAAACATCGGCATGGACAAGGTGGAAGCCGCCTGTGAATCCGCCAAGCAGAATCCCGGCGAAGAAAACGCCTTCCGACAGCTCCGTCTGAATCAATGGGTGAAGCAGACCGTCCGCTGGATGCCGATGCACAAGTGGGACGCCTGCAAGGTTGATTTCGACGAATCGCTGCTGGAAGGGCGTGTATGTTATGGCGGTCTCGACCTCTCGTCCACGACGGATATCACTGCTTTCGTGCTGGTGTTTCCGCCGACCGATGAGGACGACCATTATTATATTCTGCCGTATTTCTGGCTGCCGGAGGAAACGCTTGACCTGCGCGTCCGGCGCGACCATGTGCCGTATGACCTATGGCAGCGGCAGGGCTTCCTGATGACCACCGAGGGCAACGTTGTGCATTACGGCTTTATCGAAAACTTCATCGACGAACTGGGTTCACGGTTCAACATCCGGGAGATTGCCTTCGACCGCTGGGGCGCAGTGCAGATGAGCCAGAACCTTGAAGGGCTGGGCTTCACGCTGGTGCAGTTCGGTCAGGGCTACCGTGATATGTCGCCGCCGACCAAAGAGCTGATGAAGCTGACGCTGGAGCAGAAGATTGCCCACAACGGGCATCCGGTGCTGCGCTGGAACATGGACAACATTTTCATCAAGCGTGATCCGGCGGGCAACATCAAGCCCGACAAGGAAAAGTCCACCGAGAAGATCGACGGAACGGTCGCCACGATCATGGTGCTTGACCGTGCGATACGATGCGAATGTGGAAATGATGATAGTGTGTATGATGTAAGAGAAATGATTATATTGTGAAATCACAAAGTATTATTTCTTATGATTATTTCGGGCACTATTATTGAACGGTTAGTATTTTCAATTGGATTAGTATCAAAAATATCTGTTGTTATGATAGGTTCCTTTTCCGGCAAAATTATATTTTTGTGTGCTAATTTAGTGAAAATATCATCAACGATTTCCATAACAGGAGTATCTCTTTTGCTTTCTAAGACTTGAGCAATCTGTAATTGTTCTACGTAAGGTAACAGACGTTCATTAGGAATATGTGCGTCATTTTTTAAAAATGATTTAACCGTTCTCCATGTTGCATAAAAGTATTCCATAAAACCGTTATCATATATTAACGGACAAACTATCATTTTGCCTTTTGTTTTTATAGATATTATTCGATTCCAACGTGACGGTATAATACCTATTGCAATACCATTTGCATAAACAAGTGAAAGTGGGTTGATTTTGACTGATACAGCTGCCCATAAATCCTCTTCTTTGTTTCCTAAAAGCAAATCTGCTTTCCATAAGCCATTAATTACATCTGGCAGATACCTTCTGGAATTAGGATTCCTGAAGGCATTGCTAATATTAAAAATATGTTCAAGTAGATCTATTCTATTTCCAAATGCATCAGCGATTAAAGTGGAACTCTCGGTTAAATTACTAAGAAGTTCATCATTAATCTGTAATACTCTATTTTTCTCAAATCCTAAAAGAATAGAAGTAGTGTTCTTTCCACTTATTCCACATTTATTAAGTGCTTCATTTATCCGTTGCATAATTATAGGATCGTTTTTTCTAATTGCAGAATGAATCGAGTACTCAAAACATATTCCGCAGTCCCCATCACCTTCGCGATAATTTCTGGCTAATTCACGAAGGCGGATGTTATCAAGTCCATTCAAAGATTGTACGACTTCACTTTTTAACCCCATTAACAAGGCAAAAAGAATAGGCGATATAAAAGAAAACATTATTTCTTTCTTTTGCTTGAATATATCTGCTCTCGATGAATATTTTATATCTTTAGTAGGTGTTAATTCAATTTTATTCATATTATCCAACTCCATTATAAATTTGGTCTATATGAAAGGTTATATCTATATGATATTATACCAAAGCCTATAAAAAAAGTCAACCGAAAGGAGTGATGCACATGGGAATTTTCAGCGGACTGTTCCGGTCGAGGGACAAGCCGAAGGACAGCTACGACAGCCCGTCCTACAGCTACTTCTTCGGACGGACACACGCAGGCAAGCGTGTCAACGACCGCACGACGATGCAAATCATCGCAGTATATGCCTGCGTGAGACTGCTGTCAAATACGATTGCAGGCTTGCCGTTGCACCTTTACAGGTACAAAGGCAAGGGCGAGGACAAGGAACGCGCTACCGATCATCCGCTGTATAAGATACTCTACCGGCAGCCGAATCCCGAAATGAGTTCATTCTCATTCTGGGAGGCGCTGATGTGTCATCTGCTGCTCTGGGGCAACGCCTATGCGCAGATCGTCCGGGACGGGAAAAATGAAATTCTCGGTCTGTATCCGCTGCTGCCGGAGAACATGGAAATCGACCGTGACCCGAAAAGCGGCGACTTGTTTTACACCTACCATGCATACACCGACGAAAAGCCGGGTGAGCATGACAAGGATATCATTTTTCAGCGTGACGAGATACTCCACATCCCCGGTCTGGGGTTTAACGGTCTTGTTGGATTTTCACCCATTGCCATGATGAAAAATGCACTGGGCGCAGCAATGGCGGTGGAGCGTTACGGCAGTGCCTTCTTCAAAAACGGAGCGCAGCCTGCCGGTGTTCTCGAACATCCGGGCGTACTAAAAAATCCGGAAAAGATCCGTGAAAACTGGACGAGAGTGTACGGCGGTTCCCGCAATGCACACCGTATCGCAGTCCTCGAAGAAGGTATGCAGTATAAACCGATATCTCTGCCGCCGGAGGACTCGCAGTTTCTTTCCACCCGTGAATTCGATGTAGAGGAAATATGCCGAATGTTTCAGGTGCCGCCACATCTGGTGCAGGATCTGAAGCGCAGTACCTTCAATAACATCGAGCATCAGGGTATCGCATTTGTGCAGTATTCGCTCATGCCGTGGATCATCCGCATTGAAAAAGGCATCATCAAAGACCTTCTGCTGGAAGAGGAACAGGATGTATATTTCCCGAAATTCAACGTGGACGATCTGATGCGCGGAGATTATCAGAGCAGAATGAACGCTTATGCAATCGGTGTTGGTAATGGCTTTATGAGCCCGAATGATGTGCGCAGGCTTGAAAACATGGATCTCATTCCCCACGATCTCGGAGGGGATGATTACTACCTCAACGGCAGCTACAACAAATTACAGGATGCAGGTGCGGCGTATGCTGCAAATCAGCCGGAACAGTCCGATGATGACACAGATGAGCCGGAAGAACAGAATACGCCGGATGAGAGTCCTGACGAAGAAACCGATGACAGATTCCTGCGGAAAAGGCGCAGGAAGAAAGTACGAAACGGAGGGATGTAAATGCCGAAATTCTGGGACTATATCCACGATGACAGCGGCGGCAGAGTGCTCCGCCTTGAGGGACTGATCGACTCGGATTCCTTCTGGGGTGACGAGATCACGCCGCAGGATTTCAGAGATGAGCTGTATGCCGAGGACGGCGACCTCACACTCTGGATCAATTCGCCGGGCGGCAACGTCTTCGCCGCTGCGGAGATCTACACAATGATCCGTGACTATCCGCACAATGTTACTGTCAGGATTGCAAGCATCGCTGCATCAGCGGCAAGTGTGATCGCAATGGCGGGCAATACCGTGCAGATGTCTCCCACCGCACTTCTCATGATCCATGATCCTTCTACCATTGCTTTCGGCAACGCAAAGGACATGGAAAAAGCCATTGCAACGCTGAATGAGGTAAAGGAGAGCATCATCAACGCCTATGCCGCAAAAACAGGACTCAGCAGAAACCGCATCAGCAAGCTCATGTCAGACGAGACTTGGATCAATGCGAAAAAGGCTGTGGAGCTTGGCTTTGCAGATGAGATCCTCTTTGACGAAAAGCCCACGCCGGACAAGAAGGAGGATGATCCTGACGATCCGGACGAGCCTGACAAGCCCGATCAGGAAGGCGGTGACGATGAGGGCGATGAAAAGAAAGAGACCGAAAAGAAGCCGTTCAAGCTGGACACCGGCGATGCCCTTTGGGAGTACAGTACCCGTGTCATGGGGCAGACCATTCTGGGAAAGATCACCGCTTCCGCAGTACCCGAAGGCACAGAGCCGTCCGATGACAGCAAGACAGATGATGCACAGAAACCTTCCGAGGAAGGGCTGACCGCACCGACAGTTACAGTGCCGGATATGCCTGTGATCGGTATGGACGGCAAGACCGCAGACGGCTCTATGCCGTATGAAATTCTGAAACAGCAGCTTGCTTTTCTGAGATAAGCAGGCTGTATTTTTATGACCGCCGGAGATATCCGGCAGAAACGGAGAAAAAGATATGAGCAAGATCATGGAACTTCGCAGCAAGCGCAATACCCTGTGGGAGCAGACAAAGGCATTCCTCGAAAAGCACCGTGGTGAGAACGGTCTCGTGGAGGCTTCCGCAGTCGAGCAGTACAACAAAATGGCCGGTGAGGTGCAGGCACTCGGCGCAGAGATCGAGCGTCTTGAGCAGCAGGCAGCCCTCGATGCGGCTCTTTCCGCACCGACCAGCAAGCCCGTCACTAACGCTCCCGGCACAAAGAATACACCGCCCACCAACCCGACCGCAACCGACGAGTACAAGTCCGCCTTCTGGGATATGATCCGCAACAAGGGCGATCAGCTTGCAGTCCGCAATGCACTCTCTGTCGGTGAGGACACCGAGGGCGGCTACACTGTGCCTGACGAATTCGAGCGCAGACTGATTCAGGCACTGGAAGAGAACAACATCTTCCGCCAGATGGCAACGGTCATCAAGACAAACAGCGGTACCCGTAAGATCCCGATCGCCAACGATACGATGGAGGCACAGTGGATCGATGAGGGCGAGGAGATCCCGGAGACTGACACCAGATTCGGTCAGACCACTCTCTCCGCATACAAGCTCGGCACGATGATCAAGATCAGCAACGAGCTTCTGCACGACTCTGCCTTCGACCTCGCATCGTATATCGCTGCACGTTTCGGTGTGGCAATGGGCAATGCCGAGGAGCGTGCCTTCTTCACCGGTGACGGCGACAAGAAGCCCCTCGGTATCCTCGATGAGACCGGCGGCGCAGAGCTGGGTGTCACTGCAGCATCTCAGACTGCGATCACCTTTGACGAGGTGTTCGACCTCTACTACAGCCTGAAGTCTCCCTACCGTCGTAACGCACAGTTCGTCTGCAACGAGACCATCCTGCTTCAGCTCATGAAGCTGAAGGACAAGAACGACAATTACCTCTGGAAGCCGTCGCTCGACATCGCAAAGCCGGATACGCTGCTCGGCAGACCGATCCGCACCTCTTCCTTCATGCCCGGTATTGCAAAGGGCGAGCGTGTTCTCCTCTTCGGCGACATGAAGAATTACTGGGTGGCAGACCGTCAGAACCGCACCTTCCGCCGTCTGAACGAGCTGTATGCCCGCACAGATCAGGTCGGCTTCCTTACCACACAGCGTGTGGACGGTCGTCTGATCCTGCCGGAGTCCGTGAAGGTGCTGAAGATGGCAGGTACGAAGTCCAACACCACGGGCGGCGGTACAACTGGCGGTAATACCGGCGGCAACGGCTGATAAGAACGGAGGGCAGATAAGTGAATCTGATCTCACTGCCTGAAACAAAAAACTACCTCCGTGTTGACCACTGTGAGGATGACAAGCTCATCCTCACTCTGATCGATACGGCACAGCGGCTCGTGATGGATGTGGGCAGAATGAATGAAAAGCAGTTAGCGGAGAATGAGGAAACCTCCCGGCAGGCTATGCTGTATACTGTATCTTACCTCTATGAGAACCGCAATACTGCTGATTATCATGCGCTGACACTGACACTCAGGGCACTGTTATTCGCACAAAGAGAGGGCGTGGTCTGATGGAGATCGGGAAACTGAATCAGCGGATCGCCGTCCTTGAAAATCATGTTAAAAAAGATGCAATCGGAAATCACAAAGCCCGGTGGGATGAGGTGTTCTCCCTCTGGGCTTCTGTGACTGTATCAAATACTGTCGGCGGTGCAGCTGAGGAAACAAATACCGGAGTGACCAGAGAGATACAAAAGCTGGAGGTCATTATCCGTCAGACTCCGCAGACAAAAAAGATGACTTCTACCGTATACCGCATCCGCTTTGAAGGTATTGACTATGACATCAAGGGCATTGTGCAGAATTATCAGACGCAGGACTATATGAAGCTGATCTGCGAATCACGAAGGGCGGGATCAAAGGATGACATCTATTGACGATATGGCTGCGGCGATCATGGAAGGCTTATCTGAATACGCTGACCTTGCAGATGCCGCTATGAAAAAGGCAGTCCGCAAAACAGCGACCGCAGTCAAAAATGAGATTTCAGCAAAAGCTCCTGTGAAGTCCGGTCGCTACAAGCGAAGCTGGACAGCGAAGAAAACGAAGGAAAATAGCCACACACTGGAAATGACCGTCCACAGCAAAGACCGCTATCAGATCGCACATCTGCTCGAACACGGTCATGCAAAGCGCGGCGGCGGACGTGTGGCGGCTATCCCGCATATCGCTCCTGCCGAAGCAAACGGCGCAGATATGCTCGAAACGCTCATCAAAAAGGAGTTATCGTGACCTACGAGGAAATTTCCGAGATGATGCAGGAGATCGGGCTGCCCTTTGCGTATCACCATTTCGCAGAGGGTGAGAGCCCGGAGCCTCCGTTCACGCTGTTTCTGTCTCCCGGTGAAAATACATTCGGTGCGGATAACCTGATGTATGTCAGCTTCAAGCGACTGCACATCGAGCTTTACACCGATGAAAAATCCCCGGATGCGGAGGAGCGTGTGGAGGAAGTGCTGCATCAGCACAACATTTATTATACAAAATCCGAAACATGGATCGAGAGCGAACGGCTCTATGAGATCCTGTACACATTGGAGGTATGAATATGGCTCTGAAGAAAAACAAGGTCAAGTTCGGTCTGAACAAGGTTCACTGGGCAAAGATCACGGCTTGGTCTGACGAGGGTGTGCCGACATTTGCAACGCCTGTGCGTCTGCCCGGTGCAGTTTCCCTGAGCATTGACGCAAACGGTGAGAATGACAATTTCTACGCCGACAACACCGTTTACTACGTCATCAACAATAACGCAGGCTATGAGGGTGACCTCGAAATTGCTCTCATCACCACCGATTTCGCAACCGATATCCTCGGTGAACAGCTCGACAGCAAGGGCGTTCTGGTTGAGCGCAACGATGCGGAGACTTCTCAGTTCGCACTGCTCTTTGAGTTTGATGGAGACAAGAATCACATCCGCCACGTGCTGTACTGCTGCTCTGCATCCCGTCCTGCAACTGAGGGTCAGACCACTGAGGAGAGCAAGGAGGTCAAGACAGAGACACTGTCGCTGAAGGCTTCCGCACTGCCTTCCGGTCTGGTGAAGTCCAAGACCTGTGAGAGCACAGATGAGACCACCTACAACAACTGGTACAGCGCAGTCTATATCCCGACTGCAGCAACCACCAACAACAGCACCAATACACGTTCCGCAAGTACCACAAAGGGCGGCAGCACAGCCGCAGCAACAACAGACTGATAAAGGAGAAAGAATATGGCTATCAGAAAAACAATTACTGTTGACGGCATCGAGGTTCCTTTCAAGGCGAGTGCAACACTGCCTCGCCTTTACCGTGCAAAGTTCCGCAAGGATATCTTCAAGGATTTTTCTGCGCTGAAGGATTCTGTTGACGAGAGCGATGAGGAGAATTCCGGTCTCGGTATCGAGAGCCTTGAGGTGTTCGAGAATATCGCCTGGACGATGGCAAAGCACGCCGATCCGGAGGGCGTTCCTGACAGCCCCGACGAGTGGCTGGAGCAGTTCAACACCTTCTCCATCTACGAAGTGCTGCCGCAGCTCTTTGAACTCTGGGGTGTGAATCTGGAGACACAGGCAGAGTCAAAAAAAAATCTCGCCCAGTTGACCGCGAGATGACAACGCCGCTGTTCCTTCTCCGATGTGTGCAGATCGGGCTGAGTTTATCCGACCTTGATCTGCTCACCATCGGGATGGTCAACGAAATGTTCATTGAAAAGGATAATGACGATTATGATTACCCGATCAAGGCAACGCAGGAAAACTTCGATGCCTTCTAAAAAGCACATCCTTTCCGGCTGGCTGCGGATCCTGTCCGGGCTAGCCGTATACTCCTTCGGTGTGCATCTGACGATAGTCGCAAACATTGGTCTCGCACCGTGGGACTGCCTCGGCATGGGTATTGCAAAGCGTACTCCGCTTGACTATGGCAGTGCTATGGTGCTGATCGGTGTTTGTGCGATTGTGATACAGCTTATCCTGCGGGAGCGTATCGGCTTTGCAACGCTGTTTGATGCAATGATAACCGGACGGCTCACACAGTTTTTTATCGACATATCCCCGTATCCCGAAAACCACAGCCTGTGGCTCGGCATCGTTTTCATGTTGTTCGGATTCCTGTTTATCGCTCTGGGGATGTATGTGTATATGTCTGCTGAATGCGGCTGCGGTCCGAAGGACGGATTGCTGATTGCAATCGGAAAAAGGGTGCCGAAAATACCGATAGGCATTGTGGAGATATTGCGGTGGTCAGTGGTTACACTGATCGGCTGGATGCTTGGCGGTACTGTTGGCATCGGCACTGTCATATCCACCTTCGGCGCAGGTGCTGTGATGCATCTGTTTTACACTATGATTCATTTCGAGCCGAGAAAACTGCGGCATAGGAGTATCAAAGACACATTTTCTATTCTGTTTGACTGGGGGTGATACCGTATGGCAGGCAGAATCAAGGGCATTACCGTTGAAATCAACGGCGATACCACGAAACTTTCCAAAGCACTGCAAAGTGTCGATAAGAACATTAAAAACACGCAGACGCAGCTCAAAGATGTCGAAAAGCTGCTGAAACTCGACCCGACCAATACAGAACTGCTTGCCCAGAAACAAAAGCTGCTCGGTCAGGCAGTGCAGGATACCAAGACACGACTGGATGCACTGAAAAATGCAAGCGAACAGGCTGCAAAAACCAAGGACAACTACGACTCGTGGAAAGCGAAATATGACCCAATCAAGCAGAAGATCACCGAGACCGAAGCCAAGCTGAAAGACCTCAAGGAACAGGCAAAAACCGCGGATGAACAGCTTGCCAATGGTGAGATCTCGCAGGAGAAATACGATGCACTGCAAAGGGAAATCAAGGAAACGACAGATGAACTGTCCGGTCTGAAACAGCAGGCAAAGGATGTATCTGACGAGTTCGGAAATCCAATCAGCCCTGAACAGTATGATTCCCTCCAGCGTGAGATCGTTGAGACGGAACAGGAGCTTCAGAACCTGCAAACCGAAGCAGAAAAGTCGCACACAGCACTGGTAAAGCTCGGTGAAGCAGGTGCCTCTCTCGAAAAAGCCGGTGACAAGATCGCAACCGTCGGTACGAATCTGACGAAATATGTCACTGTGCCGATTCTTGGAGTTGGAACTGCTGCTGTGAAAACGACAGCGGATTTCGATGCGTCCATGAGCAAGGTCGCTGCTGTATCCGGTGCGACCGGCGAGGATTTTGATGCCCTGCGTGCAAAAGCCCGTGAGATGGGTTCTCAGACAAAATTCTCCGCATCGGAAGCCGCTGACGCCATGAACTATATGGCAATGGCAGGCTGGAAAACCGAGGATATGCTGAACGGTGTCGAGGGAATCATGAACCTTGCGGCGGCATCCGGTGAGGATTTGGCGACCACATCGGATATCGTCACTGATGCGCTGACGGCACTTGGCATGACAGCCGGAGACTCCGCACATTTCGCAGACATCCTTGCAGCGGCATCGAGTAATGCCAATACCAATGTGGCTCTCATGGGCGAGAGTTTCAAGTATGTTGCGCCTGTTGCCGGTGCGATGGGTGCATCTGCGGAGGACTTGTCCATTGCACTCGGTCTGATGGCTAACAGCGGTATCAAGGGCAGTCAGGCTGGTAACTCTCTGAAAAATGCTCTGGTCAATCTCACGAAACCGACCAAACAGCAAGCGGCAGCAATGCAGCAGCTCGGCTTTATCAGCACCGAGACCATTCAGAAAATCGACTTTACCAAGGTCGAAAAGGCAGAACAGGCTGTCGAGGATGCGACCATTTCTCTTGACAGCGCACAGATCAAGCTGAATGATGCGATCAGCAAGTACGGTGAGGGCAGCTCACAGGCACAGCTTGCAAGCAATAACTACGAAAAGGCGCAGCTCAAACTCGCACGGGCGCAGGAGACGCTTGCCAAAGAACAGGAAGGTGTCTCCAAAGAGATCATGGGGGCTAATACGCTCATGACCGATGCCGATGGTAATATGCGGTCACTCGGTGACATCATGGGAATACTCCGTGAGAAAATGGGCAAGGTCAATGTGGAACTGACGGATGCAGAGGGCAATGCCCGTGATTTCGATGACATTGTCGCAGAGCTGTCCACGACTACTGAGGGACTTGCACAGGCAGAGCAGATGCAGGCGGCCGCTGCTATTTTCGGCAAACAGAATATGTCCGGTATGCTTGCGATCATCAACGCAAGTGAGGAAGACTACAACAAGCTGACCGATGCAATCTACGGCTGTGAGGGCTCTGCAAAGGGCATGGCGGAAACCATGCAGGACAACCTTGCAGGTCAGATCACAATACTGAAATCGCAGTTACAGGAGCTTGCTATCTCTTTCGGAGACATCCTCATGCCCGCTATCCGGGCAATCGTCAGCAAAATTCAGGCGTTTGTGGATAAGCTCAATGCAATGGATCCGGCTGTCAAGGAAACCATTGTCAAGGTCGCATTGGTAGCGGCGGCACTGGGACCTCTTCTTGTGGTGATCGGTAAAACCATGATCGGTGTCGGCAAGCTGATGCAGCTTATTTCAAATCTCCCGACTATCATCGCAGGTGCGAAATCTGCGTTTGCAGCATTCAGCGGAGCTATCGGCGGTATCTCCGCACCTGTAGTCGCTGTCATTGCGGTCATTGCCGCTCTGGTGGCGGCTTTTGTGCATCTGTGGAAAACCAATGAGGACTTCCGGAATAAGATCACTGCGATCTGGGAGCAGATCAAGAGTATTTTTCCGGCTTCTGTCAGGGCATTGTTGACCGTATCAACGCACTCGGCTTCGACTTCAAAAACATTGGCGAGGTCATCAAGGCGGTATGGGACGGATTATGTAAATTCCTTGCACCTGTGTTTGAGGGCGTGTTCCAGCAGATTGCTAATATCTTCAAGTTCGTGACAGACACCATTCTGAATGTATTGGACATTTTTATCGGCATCTTCACGGGAGACTGGGATAAGGTATGGAACGGTATAAAGGGTATTTTTGTAGCGGTCTGGAACTTCCTGAAGGATACGCTGAAAAACTACCTCAATGTACTGTGCAATATTTTCGGAACTGACCTTGAAACTGTCAAGCAGTTCTGGATCGATGTCTGGAATGCGATCAAGACCTTTTTCGTCAATCTATGGAATAATATCACCGGCTTTATTTCTGGTGTGCTGAACGGTATCCCTGCACGGCAAGGACGGCATTACACCGGATATGTCGGAATACCCGAAAACCTCCGAAGTCACGACCATTATCGAGCGTGAGATCGCACCTGTTGCGGAGGAATCACACACACGATAACAAAGCAACGCTCGATAGCATCACACCGGAACTGTTCTCTGACCTTTCCGGTTTGCAGCAGTTTGAGGATAGCACAACCTATGAGCTTCAGACACTGACTGAAGCTGTGGAGAATCTCAGACCGAGCACGCACACGCATAATAACAAAGCTGTGCTTGACCGCATCACTGAAGCAATGATCGATGCGATTGCGGAATATCCGCCCTTTGAGGACTGGACGCGAGAGCAGATCCACACGCTGTTTGAAATGGTCAACAATTTCAGCAACACAGCCCATACCCATGAAAACAAGGTCACTCTCGATGCCCTGACACCGGAACTTTTCTCTGATCTCGCAGGCTTACAGCAGTTTGAGGACAGCACGCAGTATGACATTCAGACAATCAACGAGGCACTTCTGACACTGAATGCACAGCGGCATACACATGACAACAAGGCTGTTCTTGATACGATCACGGAGCAGTATATGCGTGATCAGGCGGCATTTCAGGCATCTACCGCAGGCGCACTTCATGGGCTTTCTACAGGACTGAGCGAGGTTTCGGCACAGGCACATTCCCATGCCAATAAAGCTGTTCTGGACGGCATTACGCAGGAAATGCTCGATGACATGGCTTCTATTGCAACGGTGATCGGACAGGCACACTGGCATCATAACCTCACAACGCTCAACTCCATCACGGAATCCCATGTGAGCAGATGGAACGAAGCATACACCACAGCAATGAACCTGAATGAGCGTGTTGGTGTGAACGAGGGCGTTTTCGAGCGCTTCAAGACGGAGATCCTCTATGATATGCAGGGAGCGAAAACATCTATCACGGATATTTACACCCGCCTTGAAGCCGTTGAAGCCGCACTCTCCGGAGTGGAGGAGGCACTGTCCAATATTGTGGAGGTGACAGCATGAGTATCGGAAATTATCTGACGGCTCTCGATGAGCAGAGGGATCAGCTTGCCCGAAATCTTGTGACTATGGGCGTGCAGGCATCGGAGACCGAAAAGCTGAATACCCTCGTACCGAAGGTGCTTCAAATCCCGCAGACAAAGCCGGATGTGACGCTGTTCAGGGCTTCTATTGACACACTTCATGATTACGGTGAGAAAATCTACACCTTCTACAATGACGGCTACCGCAGTCTCTCCGGCTTCACAGAATCGTATCAGCATTTCTGCTGTGAGGAAAATGGTTATGCGATCTACTACAATCAGCCTGACTTCAACTGGGGGCAGACTATTTATACGATGTGTGTGGAACCTGTTCACATCAGTTCTTCCAACAAGATCATGATGAGCTATAAGTCGGGGGCTACGGATATCGGTGAGATGTGGCTTGTGCCGAAAAACAATGATACACTTTCTCCGGCGAATACCGCAAGATATATCTATGAGGCTATCCAGAATAATCAGGCAGTTTCTGTGCCGTTCGGCTGGCTCGGCACTGTGGGCAACTATATCAATGTACTTCATGAATGTAATGGTATCAGTGCCGGAGAGTACTATCTTGCTTGGAAGGCAATCACCGACAATACCAGTCCGATGATCCGCGCTGTGAAGGTAGTGGATATGACAATTTGAAAGGATGATTGAATGAAAGAAAATATCTGTACTGCCGCCGGGGTCATCGGCGGCTTTTTTGCGGCACTGCTCGGAGGGTGGGATTCAGCATTGGCAACACTTCTCATTTTCATGGCAATCGACTTCACAACCGGACTGATCACCGCATCTATGGGCAGAAGCAAGCATAGCAAGACAGGCAGACTCAGTTCCAAGGCGGGCTGGGTCGGTCTTGCAAAGAAGTTCTGCATTCTGCTCATGGTGGTTGTGGCTGTCCGCATGGATATCATGATCGGTACCACATATATTCGTGATGCGACCTGCATCGGCTTCTGTGTCAATGAGCTGCTTTCCATTATCGAGAACACTTCGCTCATGGGAATCCCGTATCCGCCTGCAATCAAAAAGGCTATCGAGGTGCTTCAGAAGCGAGCATCGCATATTGATGACGAGATTCAGGAAATGATCGATGATATGGAGGACGGAAAAAAGTAATGCAGCCGATCACTCGACTGCATTACAAAGGAGATGGTGTATTATAGATTGATCTTGAAATCAGGCGAACCTTCACCGTTGACAGTGAAGTATGCCACTCCCTCTTCCGGCTTGACATAAACACGGAATTCGGTTACAGCCTTACGCTTATGTGTGGACTTGTATGCCTTATATGCCTTAGCTGCGATATCGCTGATGTCAAACTCCGCATCCCCAAGCTGAAGCGTGGTGATAAGAACGGGCTCCGACTTTTTGTCAGCCTTCTTCGCTCTGGGCTTGCGTGTTTTCTTTTCAGGTGTTTCAGCGACAGGGACTTCAGTGACAGTCTCAGCAATCGGCTCTGCGATGACCGGAGCAGTTTCAACGACTGCTTCAACAGCGGCTTTTTTCTTGCGTGTTGTTTTCTTTGCAGTTTCGGTTTTCGGGCTTGCAGTATTTCTTGGCATTGTTCATGCTCCTCCGTGTTTTATTTTTCGCCATTTTAAGAAAAGTGTTCCTGTGGTCAATCATAGGATATGGATTATGAACTTATACAGTCTCCGATCCTCGCAAAGGAACATGAAGCGGAAGCCCGAATCACAGTCTCTGTGGCAGAAATCTATGAAAAAAACATCGGCACCCTTTGGAGGTTCAGGACCCCGCCAGTATTCATTAATAACAGAAGGCGGCCAGAAGTCATCATCCCATCTGAAACAGATCTCGGATACTGTATATCTTTTTTTCATTCTGTCACGTATGCTTTCTTTTTCTTCGCAAAACGATTTGACCCTTCTGACCCATGCTTCCCCGGGTTTCCAGTCATTTTTGATGTGCTGCAATCCGAGTTCAAATTCATGGGATGTGAGCCAGTCAGACGCCTGTTCGATGCATTCATCCAGATGCTCCAGCACATCTATCACCTGTATGACTGTTTGCTCCGGAATCATATTGTCCGGAACATTGCAGATGGTAAGGAGCGCGTCTGTGTCTTTTATAGAAATCAAGGCATCATTGGCGGTGTATTCGCAGCGGAAGTCGAAGGAGGAATAGTCTCTGTTTTTCAGGAAGGATATGACTTCAGCCAACTTAAAGTCTTCATCATAATAGGACACAGCAATCACCTCGCATTCTGATTTATCACAGCAACACAATTCTGAAAAGAGACTCATTTTTCTTATTATAGCATTAGTATACCGTTTTAGTCAAGCTAAAACAAGCGATTTTTCGCGGAAAGGAAAGAATTATGATCCAGAAATATGAATTCAATGATACCACACAGCTTTCCCCGCATTTCAATGCAAAAGAGTTCCGCTGTAAGTGCGGAAAAGAGCACGAGTTCAGTGTGTCTGATGAACTGGTGCAGAAGCTGGAACAGCTGTATGCCGCCCTGAACTGCTCCAAGATCATTGTGACTTCCGGCTTCAGATGTTCCGCTCATGATAAGGCAGTGAAGGGCAGCGGAACCGGACAGCATACACTTGGCAATGCCGCTGACATCTGCTGCTACGGGCAGGACGGACAGCCGATTTCATCTAAGGTGGTCTGCTGCAAGGCGCAGGATCTCGGTTTCAGCGGTATCGCAAACATCACAGCCGCCTATCAGTACACACACGTTGATGTGCGTCCCAACGGCAAGTGGTACGGCGACGAGGTGCATGGTAACAGCACTGTGACCGATGATTTCTACAAGTATTTCGGGGGTGAGGATATGAAGGGTATTGATGTGAGCGTTCACAACGGAAATATCGACTGGGGTAAGGTCAAGGCAGACGGCATTGATTTTGCAATTCTGCGTGCAGGATACGGCAGACTGGCATCGCAGAAGGACGAGAAGTTTGAGCAGAATTACTCCGGTGCAAAGGCGTCTGGCATCCCGATCGGTGCGTACTGGTACTCCTATGCCATGACTCCGGAGGAGGCAGAACTGGAAGCAGATGTGTTCCTCTCGGTCATCAAAGGTAAACAGTTCGAGATGCCTGTGTACTTCGACCTCGAAGAAAAGAAGCAGTTCGATCACGGCAAGGAACAGGTCTCGGCTATTATGCGTGCGTTCCTCAAAAAGGTTGAGAGCGCCGGCTATTTTGTCGGGCTGTACGGCTCTGCATCCTCTCTCACCACGCATACTGCTGATGATATCAAGTCGTGGTATACGATCTGGCTGGCGCACTGGGTGGATAAGACCAACTACAGCGGCGCATACGGCATCTGGCAGCATTCCGAGAAGGGCAAGGTTGCCGGCATCAACGGCAATGTGGATATGGATATCTGCTATAAGGATTTCCCGACTACTATCAAAAGCAAGGGACTGAACGGCTGGGGTAAGGCAGAGCCAACTTCAACGCCTGCACCCGATAAGCCCGATACCACCGTGACCGCTACCATCAAGATCGGCACGGACACCTACAAGGGCACGCTTATGAAGGAGTAAAACAATAGGGCAGAGGTAGTTCTCTGCCCGGTACATAGTGTGGTAAATCGAAATACGATTTACAAAACCATCAGCAATGTTCCCGCCCCGATCAGGATGCACCCTATCACTGACTTTACTGTGAAATCTTCATGTAAAAATATGAATGCCAGTACAAGCGTAATGACTACGGACAGTTTATCAACCGGAACGACTTTTGAAGCTTCTCCCATTTGTAAAGCCTTGTAATAGCAAAGCCATGAAGCACCAGTAGCCAAACCAGACAAGATAAGGAAAATCCAGCTTTTCCGGCTGATATCTTTTATTCCCGCTTGCTGATTCGTAATAAATACCATTCCCCAAGCCATGACAACAACGACCATTGTACGGATGGCAGTGGCAAGATTGGACTCAACACCTTTAATTCCAACTTTTGCCAATATCGATGTCAGTGCAGCAAAAATCGCTGAACCCAATGCAAACCAAAACCACATCTCTATACCTCCTGCAATACAGAATCCATCTTTGACGTCTGTTATAATTATGATCCTTCCTTTTATCAGGTCCTTATATTATTATAAACAAACCAAGAAACATTAACGCACCCGCTATATTTCCTTTTGCGGGAAGTTTAGTAGGCAGCAAAATTATCATAAGAGGTAATGTGTTTAGTACGCATGCCCACTGCGGGAGTGATGTTTTTCCCGTTATAACCATAATGAACAGAGTGAAAACAAATGCCGCTAACCCCAGATATCCAACTACCATAGTTGCTATTGTCTTTTTCTGAAATTCCAATGCTGCTGCTCTTGCTTGATCTGTTCTTCCAAGTCTCACATATAACCATTCGACCAAACCACATATAATATGGTGTACAACTATAGAAATCAGAAATACAACGGCTGAAATATACATAACAGCAGATGCCGTATCTGAGTATTGCTCCATCCATCTGCTCAGTGCTAAATAGCCAAAGCCAAATGCTGTAATAGCATATACGCCCAACATAATGGAAAGCAGTGACCATCTGACAGGATAGTCTTTGAATACTTCTCTCATCTTCTCGGGAGACTTCAACGCTCCTTTCAGATCTAACCGCCCATTAGGAGAATAACTTAATAGGCAATCACAAATACCGCATAAAACGTGTCCGATAAAAGCTATTAATAAAACTGTTTTCATACTTCTATTACCTTGTTCTAATCAATTCCTCCATAACTTTCGTTTTGAAAGGCGGACCAATTCCGACTTCGTTTTCATTATACATCCGATCCTGGAAAAAGTCAATGTGCTATGCCAACATAGCCATCAGGCACAAAAACTCCCCGGAACTGCTCAAAACGAACAGCTCCGGGGAGCATTATTTCGGAATCATATCTTAGCGAGGTATTATCCCTCAATTGCAATATACTTGTGATTCTCCAGTTTCTTAGGCTCTGCCTTCGGAACGCAGATGTTTAGAACACCGTCCTCAAACTTTGCCTTCACATCGGCTTCGGTAACAGTATCACCGATATAGAAGCTTCTCTGCATTGCACCGGCGTAACGCTCCTGACGGATCAGCTTGCCCTTCTCAGTCTTTTCGTCCTTGTCAAGACCCTTTGCGGCACTGACAGTCAGATAACCGTTCTGAAGCTCAAGATTGATCTGGTCTTTCTTGAAGCCCGGCAAATCGATAACGATCTCATAGTGGTCGTCATGCTCATGGACATCCGTCTTCATAACCTGTGCAGCGTGTTTGCCGTACAGCTTCTTCTCCACGTCTCTGCCGAAGTCAGGGAATCTGAAGAAATCATCGAATAAGTTTTCACCGAAAATGCTAGGATACAACATAGGTCAGTCCTCCTTTTTACTCGTCACATTGTTTCCATTGCTTCGAGCAAGGGGACGGAGAGTTCAGCACCCGGATCCTTTGGTGCTTCTCTGTTCCTTTGTTCTGATTATATTATAGCACCCTGAATTAGCACTGTCAAGGGGAGAGTGCTAATTTTCACATAGGTTTCAAATTTTTGACAGAAATGTCACATTAGCTTTTCAGGAGGTATGCTATGGAACAGCAGAAAATCATTGACGAAGTGAACTATCACAGAGCACAGAAAATCGCTGAACAACTCTATAAATCCGGACTTATTTCCTTTGACGAGTATGACAAATTGACGCAGTTAAACAGGCAGTCTTTCTCTCCCCTTTTTGTGGATCTATTGCCGAAAACGCTTGAAAAATCGTCAAACCAGAGTTAATATAGTGTACTGACAAAAGGAGGTAATGCCATGATCATAAGAAAAATCGATGCACAGGAACCTGTTGCCGGAAAGAAACTGCGTGTGGCCGCTTACTGCCGTGTCAGTACTGAGAACGCTGACCAGAAGGAGAGCCTTGAAGCCCAGAAAGCACATTATGAAACATGGATCAAACGGCATTCCGACTGGGAATTTGCAGGCGTATTCTATGATTTCGGTATCAGCGGAACAAAGGCAGATTCCCGTGACGGCCTGCAGGCTCTTCTGTATGCCTGCCGTACCGGGAGCATCGATTATGTGCTGACAAAATCGATCAGCCGTTTTTCCCGTAATACCGCTGACTGTCTTTCGCTGGTGCGGGAACTGTTATCCTGCAATATCCCGATCTACTTTGAAAAGGAAAACATTGACACCGGCTCGATGGATAGTGAGCTGATCCTGTCAATGCTCAGCAGCATGGCGCAGGATGAATCGGAGTCAATCTCCAAGAACGTGAAATGGTCGATACAGCAGAGAATCGAAGCAGGAACCTTCAAATTCGGTTATCCGCCGTATGGCTATACAAAAGATGCCAACGGCAATTATGTCATCGAACCAACTGAAGCTGAAGTAATCCGCCTGATCTTTTCATCGGCACTGAACGGTATGGGAACATACAAGATCGCGCAGATGCTGGAGAAAAAGAAAATTCCCACTCGCAAGGGCGGAAAATGGTCGGGCTCAACGATCAAAGGAATACTTGTGAATGAAAAATACTACGGCGCTGCCGCGTTTATGAAAACCTATACGGACAGCAGCTTTCGACGGCACAACAATCACGGTGAAGTTGACAGCTACTATGCGGAGGAGCATCATGAGCCGATCATCAGCAGAGAGATGTTTGACAAGGTACAGCTTGTCCTGCAAAAGCATGCTGAAGAGCATAATATTGAAGCGGATGTCGGGAAGTATCAGAATAAGTATCCATTTTCCGGCAAAATCATCTGCGGTGAATGCGGCGGTAAGTTCAAGAGGCAGACGCAGACCACTGGAATTGCGTGGGCTTGTACGACACATCTGTATGATAAGGCTTCCTGTTCTATGAAGTTCATAAAGGATGCGGCGGTCAAAGCGGCATTCGTGACCATGCTGAACAAGCTGATCTTCGGCTATCAGTTTATCCTGTCTCCGTATCTGGAATCATTGAAGCTTTCCGATGCAGACAATAATCTTCTGAGTATAATGGATATCAAGGCAGCACTGCAGAAGAATACGGACAGAAAGCAGGAGCTCAGAAAACTACGTGTCGGCGGATTCCTTGACAGCGTAATGTATACGCAGGAGCTGAGACGTATCGAACAGCAGAACGAGGAATACCGCGCTGCACTGAAAAATCAGGAAAAGACCGCTGTGAACGGAAGCATCAAGGAAACGGAAAAGCTGCTGCATTTCATAGAATCACTCGAAACACAGACAGAATTCAGCGATGAAGCTTTCACGGAATATGTGGACAGTATTATCGTCTATTCCCGCACAAGCATCGGATTTCGATTGAAATGCGGACTGACACTGAAGGAGGAGTTATGCTCGGGTACAGAATAATTGATGGAATAGCAAAAATCGATGAATCCGAAGCCAGTGCGATCAGAGCGATTTTTAGCGGGTATATTTCGGGCATGAGCCTGCGAGAAGCCGCAGAAAAAGCCGGAAAGCCTATGGTCCACAGCATGGTGAAGCGTGTCATCCGGAATATCTGCTATATCGGCGATGACTTCTATCCAGCGATCGTCAGCAGGCAGACATTCACAAAGGCAAATGCTGAACTGATCCGCAGAGCTGAAAAGCACGGCGGCAAGAAGCGTCTGCAACTGCCGCCGGTCTATACGGAGTTTGAGATTTCAGAGCCGGAGATGCATTTTGACGATCCGATAAAGCAAGCCGAATACATCTACAGTTTGATCGGGGTGAGGAAATGAATGTTATAAAAATACCTGCCAAACCGCAGAAGGGCAATAATGCGGCGAAGCAGGAAGTCAAGAAGCTGCGTGTTGCAGCCTATTGCCGTGTCTCCACCGACAACGAGGAACAGGCTACCAGCTACGAAACACAGATAGAGCATTATACTGAATTTATCAATAAGAATCCGGAATGGGAGCTTGTCAGGGTGTATGCCGATGACGGTATCAGCGCGACCTCGACCAAAGGCAGAGAGCAGTTCAATGCCATGATCGAGGACTGCAAGAAGGGCTTGATCGACATGATCTTTACGAAGTCAATCAGCCGATTTGCACGAAATACCGTTGACTGCCTGAACTATATCCGAATGCTCAAGGAGATGAACATTCCGGTATTCTTCGAGAAGGAGTCCATAAATACGATGGACTCGAAGGGAGAAGTCCTCCTGACCATTATGGCATCGCTGGCACAGCAGGAATCGGAATCACTCAGCCAGAACGTCAAGATCGGTGTGCAGTACCGCTTCCAGCAGGGGAAAGTGATGGTCAATGCCCGCCGCTTTCTCGGCTACGACAAGGACGATGAAGGACACCTGATCATCAATCCGGAACAGGCGGAAATCGTCAAGCGTATCTTCCGGGAGTATCTTGAGGGCGCAAGCTGCAAAAAGATCGCTCAGGGACTGCAGCGTGACGGTATTCCGAATGCTCGCGGAAGCACAAAATGGCATGATAACAGCATACGCCTGATTCTCGGAAATGAGAAGTACATGGGTGATGCGCTCCTGCAAAAGACCTATACCGTGGACTGCCTCAGCAAAAAGCGGGTAAAGAACTCCGGCATCGTGCCGCAATACTATGTTGAGGACGACCACGAAGCTATTATATCGAAAGAGACATTCCTGATGGTGCAGGAGGAGATGGCACGGCGCAGCGAACAGAACGCTTGCTTCGGCAGACGAAAGAATTTCAGCGCAAACCACCCGTTCTCAAAAATCGTATTCTGCGCTGAATGCGGCGAGGAGTATCGCAGGATCCACTGGAACAACCGCGGCAAGAAGTCAGTCGTGTGGCGGTGCCTGACCAGGCTGAAGCAGAAGGATCAGTGCCATGCAAGAACGGTCAATGAGGAGACGCTGATAGAAGCATTCCTTGATGCGCTCAATGAGATCGTGGGGAACAGCGATGATTACCTGACAAGGCTGAAAGAAAACCTTGAAACAGCAATCAACGAGGTACACCCGGAAAGTGCCGCAGCACTGGCAGCGAAAATGGCAAAGCTGCAGCAGGAGCTGATCGACAGAACAGAGCGCCGTGAGAACTATGATGACATCACCGAGGAAATTCTTCGCCTGCGTGAACTTCAGGCACAGACAGCAATGGACGACAACGCAAAAACTGAACACAAGAAGCGTATCCGTGAACTGCTGAAATTTATAGAAAGGCAGAAGAGCAAGGTCTTGGTATTTGACGAAGCACTGGTTCGGAAGTTGCTTGAAAAAGTGACTGTGTACGATGACTATCTGGAGTTCCGGTTCAAGTCCGGTGTGACGGTCAGCGTGGAAAAGTGAATGTGATAATAAGGCCTGCTGATATCGCGTGATATTGTTCACACGGTATCAGCAGCCTTTTTTCGTTTAACCCTTGCATTTCTATATATACCATGCTATAATGAAGATAAGCAGCAATATGCCGTTTACTGTAAAACTGAATGACCGACAATGTATCCCCACTAAGAAAAGGAGGTAATACCATGAAAAAACGTATAAGTGCTGTTTTTTCGGCTCTGGCTCTGGCATTTTCTGTTCCGCTGCCCGTATCGGCGGAGGAGTATACTTATCCGAAAATGGCTGACGATTACTTTGCCCTCGTTAAGGAGTATCCGGATCATTTCAGGATGCAGGGTGACTCTGTGTACTTTATGGCACACAGTTCTTTCAGTAATCCGGCATTTATCGTTTGTTCTGAGAATAAGTTTGCAGTGCAGGATGTGAAATACGGATATGTATTCACGCCGGAGGAAAGCGGCAGATACATTGTCACGATGGAAGAAACGACATTGGATTCTGTTGCGCATGAAGATATTGTTGCGGAGGTGCAGTATAAGCGCTATTACAGCTATATTGTGGATGCAGGAAACGATGGAACGACTGTCACCTGCGAGAACGTGTATCATCCGGAGGAAACAATCTATACGCTCAATTCCTGTGTTACGGACGGCGGCTTTTATTCTTTTGTGAACGGAATGCTCCCTAATGTTGAAACAGGAAACGACAGGTATTTTACAACTATCTATGAAAACAATAAGGTTTCTTCGCTGTTCTGTCTGAGCTATCCTTACAGCAAGGAAACGCATTCTAAAACTGTAGCGACTTCAGATAAGACCGTTGCCGGGCACAGCATGACAATGGGAACTGCAAGTGCTTTCGATGCGGATGACATACTGACACTTTACGTTGTATCTGCCCGCAGCGACGGTGAAGTTACAATTACTGCAAATGAGAAAGAGAAATATGAACTGATCGTTGAAAACGGCGTATTCCGCTACAGATTTGAACCGGATATACAGCCTTATCTGATGGGCGATGTGAACAATGACGGCGAATTCAATGTTGCTGATGTCGTACTGTTACAGAAATGGCTGCTTGCCGTGCCGGACACGCATCTTGCGAACTGGAAGGCGGCTGATTTCTGCAACGACAATATACTTGATGTGTTTGATTTGTGCTTGATGAAAAGAGAATTACTTGAAAAAGTACAAACTCCCATTTCTGTAACAATGACACAAACAGGCGGAGTCATGGCTGTACACTATGAATATAAAGCATATCAGGATGGAGAGAAATACTACATCTCATATCTTAATAAGCGCAGTGCATCTGATCCCGTTGTCACTGAGATCACGGAGGACAAATTCAAAAGCATCCTGTCGCTGGATTATGCCAAATACATCGGCACAGAAGATCCGAGAAATGGAAAATTTTCCGATGAATTCAACTATCATA
Source organism: Ruminococcus sp. XPD3002 (assembly GCA_900119535.1). Classification (GTDB taxonomy): domain Bacteria; phylum Bacillota; class Clostridia; order Oscillospirales; family Ruminococcaceae; genus Ruminococcus; species Ruminococcus flavefaciens_H. The sequence continues at coordinate 1,815 of FPJT01000014.1, read as the reverse complement.
CTGTGATTACATATTCAGACGGTACAGAGAAAACTACAGATGTGTCTATTTCAGAGCTGATTGCTATGCTCAAGAATTGGTCAAAAACAAGTAATAATGAATGGTGAATAATAAAGGGCTGTGGCTGCCTGAGTGATACACTTCGGCAGTTGCAGCCCTTTATTATTGTGTGAGTGAGGATGTTTGCATCCGAATGCAAGCGGCGTATCCGGGAACTGCTGAAATTTATAGAACGGCAGAAGAGCAAGGTTTTAGTGTTTGACGGCAGTCTCGTAAAGAAGCTGCTTGAAAAAGTGACTGTGTACGATGATTATCTGGAGTTCCGGTTCAAATCCGGTGTGACGGTCAGCGTGGAAATGTAGAAAAGTGAATATAATGATATGATCCCCCTCATCAGGCAGGAAGCTGAGATGCTCCTCGCCTGGTGAGGGGGATTTTTGTTTTATGGGATATTCATCGTTCATCTCATTGTCAATAATACCGTTCATTTCTTCGCCAATGGAATAGTGCGTATCGTCCAGCAGATATGCGAAAAATACGTTCTTGAGCGTTGCCATATATCTGATATTCTCCTTTTCGTAAGAAGCTGAAAGCAGGAAGGTTATGCTTCCTGTCCTCATCTGATGCATTTATGATTCTGAAGTTTTCCCACGCAATATTAGCAGTATTCGGATTCTGTAAAATGGTTTGGGAATACCTTTAGTGAAAAAACAGGAGTTGTGATTTTAGAGGATCCAGTTTGTCACATCCCCCGAAAACTGCATCACAGATTGTTGTCACGCTGTCCGGAATGTTGACGGAGATGAGATAATAGCAGTCTTCAAAGGCACGTGCACCAATGCTTGTCACACTGCCCGGAATGGTGACGGATGTGAGCGATGTGCATTCATAGAACGCGTTTTTGCCAATGCTTGTTACGCTGTCCGGGATGGTGACGGATTTGAGCGCATAACAGCCGTCAAATGCGCTTTCACCAATGCTTGTCACGCTGTCCGGAATGCTGACAGATGTGAGAGAAGTGCATTCACTGAACATTCGGCTGCCGATGCTTGTTATACCGTCCGGAATGATGACGGATCAGCATTGAAAAGTGAAAATAGAATTAACGGAAAAAGGACGGTTCAGTTGAGCCGTCCTTTCGTTATCAATATTTTTCATAGTGAACTTTGCCAAAATCAAAGTCTTTTTCAGTATAGCCACGCTTAATTTCGCCCTTGCCGCCGAGTGCGATCAGGTTCAGGACAGCATAACCGTCCGGCACACCGAGCAGTTTGCGGATTTCTTCATCAGAGGACTTGCATTTTCCCGTCCTGTTGCGGATATGCACCCAGCAAGCACCGAGGTCATACTGCTCGGCAGCAAGCAAAATGTAGGAAGAAGCGATAGCACCGTCCTCAATCCAGAACTCGCCTCTGTCGAGCTTCACCATAACAACGATAACAGCATCAGCTCCGATGATCTGCGATCCGCCGAGACTTTTGCACTCGGCAAGCTCTCTTATTTTATCTCTCACGATTACGAACTCTACAGGTCTGTGACCGAAGGAACAGGGAGCAGCGAGTGCCACCTTCATGATCTCATTCATTACTTCATCGGAGATATGTTCATTTGTGTATCGCCTTACCGAACGGCGTTTTGCCGCAAGGTCAAAGAGTTTGTTTTCCATATCTGATACCTCCATTATTCCTTATCCGGCTGCTGTCCGTCATGTGCCTTCCAAGCGCATTCGGTGATCTTCATATCGGTAAATATCGCCTTAAAGCTCGATTCTTCGGGACTGCAAGCGTAAATGCCGAACCGTATCGTGCCTTTGCC
>FPJT01000013.1:40672-84549 GCA_900119535.1 Ruminococcus sp. XPD3002 | reverse complement strand
ATAAATACTATGAGCCGGGGCATATGTACTATGACAGTATAACGCAGTGGTCGGTGGTATATGATCTGAGCAAATGTACGGCAGCTGTTACGATAAAATCTGATTTTGAAAAGGCCTATGATTTCAACATTTTGTAGAGGATGAGCATAATGAATATCTTTGAACGCTGCCCTATTGCGGAATTTGCAAAAGCTCACGGGTATCTTGACATCATGCCAGCCTTCTGCAACAGTGATTATCCTGCAATGGAAATGATACACGGTCATTTGATACGCAAGCACACCTGTGCAAATTCTGACATATGCGACTACCGGATCGTAGGCGATGGGTCGGAAGCCGCAAAAGAACACCCTAAAAAGATAGATGACAAAGGGTATTGGTATAATGATTGATCGGTGTATCTGAAAAAGTCTGAATTGATACATGGAAAGGAATTTTTGTTATGAAAGCCAAGAGAGTATTAAAGGTAACAGGGAAAATTATACTGGTGATACTTGTACTTGTCATTGTAGTCCTCATTATCACCTCTGTCCTGTTCCACCTGAGAGTGAACAAGGCAAAGAACTATCTAAAAAGCAACGGTTACTACAACCTTGTGTCGGCGGGCGATTATAATGTGAATGTTTTTACCTGCGGAAATCAAAACGGTAAGCATACTATTGTTGCTTTAGCAGGCTATCTTGACGGAGAAATGTGCATAGGCTGGCGAAAGATGACTGCTCCCCTCGAAGAAGATAACAGGCTCGTATTTCTCGACCGTGCAGGATATGGTGTGAGCGATGACTACCGGGGAGAAATGACCGCAGAACACGTTGTGGAGCATTACAGGACTGCACTGCAAAACGCAGGCATTCAGGCACCCTATGTGCTGATGCCACATTCTATGGGCGGTGTGTACGCTACATACTGGGCAAGCCAATACCCCGATGAGCTCGAGGCGGTCATGATCATAGACGGCTCCGAAGCACAGCATTTCGATCTCGAAAAAGACGCGTTGGATCTTGACATCGTAAAGTGGATGCGCCGTGCCGGAAACCTCGGACTGCTCCCGCCGGTGATAAACTCCGACTACGAAAGAGATTTGAAAATGCTTTCTGATGAAGAAAAACCTGTATCCTCAGCACTTCTTGAAAAAACCATGAGCAGTCATGCTTCAACAGATGAAATGCTGCGCTGGCAGGAAAACTGCAATTATGTTTGGGATACATTGGAAACAAATGATATCCCGAAGATGTACCTGAGCATACTCTACGCTTTTCACACGAAGGAACAGCTCATAAATGAGGGATTTACCGCAGATGTTCTCAGAAATGTATATGGTGTCACAGGAGACAGCGATGATGAGGTATACGCAAATTATCTTGAGACCGAGGCAGAAAAGCGCAGTATACTGGACGCATATATTGAAAAGATGGGAAATTGTCAGAAGATCGAAATGCAGGGACAGCATGAGATCATGTTTGATAAGCCAGAAGAGTGCGGAAAAATCCTGAAGGATTTCTTGAACGGACTGGACGGTTAATATCATGCAAGTTCAGGCAATGCCAATAGCCCATGGTCTATTGGCATACAAAAAAAGTATGTCATATAAGTTGTTTTTTGGCTTTTGCAATATTGCAAATAAAAACAACACCCTATTGAAAAAATCGGAGATGCAACAATGATACTGCAATACTACTCCTACCTCTCAACCGGCGGTAAGGACTCCTTTGCGGATTTTCTTAAAAAGTAAAACGCACAGTTTCATTAAAACAGGAATATAAAAAATGCCTGCTATGGTAGTTTCTTTGATTCTACCATAGCAGGTTTTGCTATTACAAGTAGTTATTATAAGCGCACCCCAATCCAGCCTTTACGCTGAGATAAGAAAAATGTCAAAATAGTTCCAGAAGAAAATCCCAAAACCGAGCGGTCTGCTTAATTTAATTCAAACTTATCCTTATTATTCTTGAAGAAATAGTTCATAAACCTTACATTGCCAAGCTCGAACAATTTTGCTTTTTTGACTGTTGAGTGGTCAAAATCATAGATCATCTATATTATGTATTTTTTGGGGGGAAATCATCTGAATGACATATGATCACCCAGCAGATATTCAGACATACATACTAAGTCTGCAACAGAAACTTCTGAATCAGAATTCACGTCTGCCAGCTGACGTTCTATTGTTCGTTCAATATATAAATACTACAGGGACGCCAAAAGCGTCCCTGTAATTGATTTAACAGCCTGTTGTTTGGCTAATTTCTGTAGATCGGTCTCAACAATTCCAAGGCATGTGACCGAATCAGAGATATTGATACAAGCTGATCTTATCCGATTGCTGAATGATTTAAAATGTCCGTTTTGTATCTTGCCATAAGCGACATAAGGTCATACTTACACATCTCGGGCTTAGTCTCCATGAGCTTTTGCTGAGTCACAAGGCAGGGATTCCTGCGGAACTTGTCACTGCGTTCACCCGAACGCCAGCCTATGGAAGCCATATAGCAGCACCAACGGCGGTGCTCCAGAGAAACCAGTCCGTACGCAAAGCTGTCCTTTTTCAGCTTTTCCATTACTTCTTCCTCAGTACCGTTCATCTGCCATGCCGAACCTGTATACCGCATCAGAGAGCCGTTGCTGCCTAAGAGTTCTTCAAGCTTTTTCAACAGATCAACACCGTTTTCGGCTGCAAGCCTGGGGATAATATCGTTCTTCACTTCGTCATGATATGCGGCAGCCTTGCTGGACGAGCGTCGGAAAAGACGAAGCCTGTTCCATTCCTGCTCAGGATCCTCGTCCGAGTTATCCACGGTTCCTGTTTCATCGGCGGTTATAAGTTTTATATTGTTGTAGAAATGGTTGTAGTCCTTGGCGCGGCGGTCTATCTCGCGGTTGATAATCATGTCGATAGTAATGACGATGCTTCTGTCGTCGATAAGGCTCACATTTGCAAGGGAGCTGTTCTCAGCGGAAATATAGCCTGCAAGTCGTCTGTCGGCATCCATTCGCATCAGAATAGGCACCTTAAGACCGCGCTCATCAAACAGTTCCTCAAGCTGTATTGCACAGTTTACGGAAAGATCAATATTTTCAAGAGCTATGACAACGTAGGTGTATGGCTCGGTGTCAAGCTTGCTGCGTATCAGGTCATAGAAACTGAGGTGTGAGATATTCAGCTCGTGAAAGTTTATTTCAAGAAGTCCGTCTGCGGCATCGCTTTTCAGTGTGACTCTGTTGTCGCTTATATCGAAAGTATCACGGCTGAGCTGATTGAGGAACACAGCCTTTTTTATTTTGATATTGCTGTCGAAAACGTCGATAATGATACGGTTGCTCTCGTGGACGATACCGAGGTTCATTGCCTGCAATACTGCCTGCTGTCCCAACTGACCAAATCCTGCTACCAACAGATGTGCAGTCCAGTCCTTCAGCGGGATGTCCGTTCCCTTGTAAATGGTATGGATCGGATGGTCGGAGTACATTTTGTGTATCTGCATTTCGGGAAGTCCGACAAGTTCAAGGTCGAAGAAAGCGTCCGTGCCTGCAACGCTGTTGTAATACTCCGCGATAAGTCTTCCGATGCCCTCTTCCTCGCACCTGCATGAAATTTTTGTTCCCTGTGCCAGCTTTATCCTTTCGGATGAGTCATTATCATTCAGACGGAACAGCTGCAACAGAGAGAAGTTCCTTATGGATGAACTCTCAAAAAGAATGATATTAGTTGCCGTCTCTATATGAGTCTTTGCAAGAAGGAACTGGAGCTCTGACTCTGCTGCCTTGAGTACATCGGCGTAGTGAACCACATAACCTGACTTGTTCAGGCGATATATCTCCTCGCTGTCTATCGATTCGTTAGTCACTATGTGGATACAGTTTTTCTTCGGATCGGATCTGTTGTTTTTCAGCATTGATTTTACGTCGTTGTTATAGCCAAAAACTACAATATGGCGGCAGTTCTTATCCCTGCGGAAGAATATTATGAAGCGCAGCAGCCGCTCAAGAAATTTGTATAAGAATGAGAGAGTGCAGTATGGCGCAGTGAACACAGCGATACAGTAGGCATAGCCAATGCTCTTGTTCAGAGCCGAGGGATTATCCTTCATAAAGGCAACTGTATCCTTTATGGTCACGGAAGCCTTGAAGCCGAATGCATTGATACTGTTTTGCAGCACCAGCAGCAATTTGAAGAAAGAATCGTAATTCTTATAGTATATGATACCCTGAGCAGTTGCTATCAGAAACGACAACACTGCCAGAAGGAATATCAGCCGTGTCATATTTTTACGACTTTTGTTATTACTCATCTGTCATGTCCTTTCATGCTTCACCAAGTGCCGAAAGATAATCCTTTGCGGCATCAAGGAGCTGCTGTGTAGTGTATATAGGGAACATACCTGTTTTGTTCCTGCCTTCGTCGCTGATGAATACCTTATCGGCTGCGGCAGGAGCTGCTGCGAAATCATCTATCCTGTAGCGTACAGTGAATCTGTCAGTATCAATGAGCCATGCCTGAGACTTGTTCCATACAGCGTATATATGGCTCTTGTCCGCTGTTGGTCTGGTCTCCAGAAGAGCCGCAGAAGAGCTGTCTGACTCATATATCTCATTGTCGCTGCTGAAATCGAGCCGGCAGCTTCTTCCTGTGAAGCCGTCGGAGTTCATTTCGTAAAGGCATGAATCACGGCAAAGCACGGCAAAGATATCATCACTGACTGCGGAAACGGAGACAGGCTCCTGACTTGTCCCGTTGATCGAGACTTCGTTTTTCAATTTGCCGTTAGCAGCGTCGAAGAGAACGACAGTGCGGTTATTGAAAAGTACTCCCACTGTGTCAGCGTTCTGCCAGAATATGCGCTGTACCTCGGATTCATCGCTTACGTTGTATTCAAGCTCAAGATGCTGACCGACTGAAAAGTCGTAAACGATAAGAGCGTTCTTGCTGTCCTCCCCGCTGAACTTAGCATACATGGCAGCCTTGCTGCCCGAAACAGCATACATATTGTTTATTATTTCCCTGTCAGCAGTGAATGAGCCTTCATCCCTGACCGCCCATGTCTTGCAGCTTCCGTCGGAAGAAACAAATACAAGATTCTTTTCTGAATCAGCTGAATAGTAAGCACCGCCCGGGACAGGTATAAGCTCAACTGTTGAGCGCTTAGCCGAAGGCGCATCCTTAATGACCTCAGCTTTTCCATCTGCAACGTCTATGAGCATGGTCTTGTCCTCAATAGAATATGTGCCGCCCGAAGTCTTTTCGCTGACATTTACTATCAGCTTGCTGTTATCCACAAAGGCAGCACTGTTAACTTTGAAGTCTTTAAGCGCTGATACTTCGGTACACAAGCCTGAATCTGTATCATATATAAACAGGTGACAGGTCAGGATACTGCTGCTGTTGTACTCACCATCAGGATAGAATGTTGAAACAACAGCTGCCTTTGAACCGTCGTCCGATACGGCAGCAACATCACGGTTGTACATGAATTCTCCCGTGTCTATATCGGTGTAGGCGGAAGTCTGCTTAGGATACTGTATATAGGCAGTGTTGGAGTAATTCTCGGAAGTTGCATACTTTCCGAGACTGTAGCTGCAAAGCGAGACTTTTGTATTCATGGTCTGTACTCTGTAAGCCGCATTATCCGCATCATCACCTGATATGTAATTGTTCAGGCTTACTGCATATTCCTCACCGCTGTCAAGTGTGAACATCACCAAACCGTTCTGACTGAACGAAACGTCTATAATCTCGCCTTCAATTGACAGGTTCTTTATCAGCTTACCGTTTTCATAGTCTAAAAAGGATACTGAGCGATTTGTGGTGACAGCAAGGACATCGTGCTCGTATTTTGTGTTCGATGCAGGCATCAGGAACATTTTTCCTTTATTCTGATAGTTTACGGGAATATCAGTGCTCCACTTTTTCGCCTTCATATCTTTGTCATAGCGTGTGAACTCAGTATTGAGGTTGAACGCCATTATGCTGCAGGCAGCCGTAACAGGTTCGTCATTGAAGAACTGCAGATATTCTTTGTTGATGCCTGTGTCAAAAGGATATCTGATCTCTGTCTCGTTCCTGAGTTTGAGAGCATGATCCTTTATCTCATAGGCTTTCAGCTTTTTATCGGAATCGCTGTAAATATATACAAGACCATTGCGGTAGGCTTTTATCTCCAGATCCATGAGGAATCCGATAGAGCTTTCTGACTTATCTACCTTTGCTGTGTCAACTACCTTGCCTGTTTCACGGTCAATTATCTCAAGGAAGTAATCATCTCCCATGATAGCTGAACCGTTTGTCAACTCACGTTTTTCATTATACAGCCTGAGAATGTGTTTTTCGTCCATAACTGCGTCGAGGTATTTATAAACATTTTCCGATTTCGGACAGTTCCACTTTATCTCGCCCGTTGCACCGTCAACACGCCATACTGATTTGTCGGAGTTGAATATGTACACATCGCTGCCTGTGCCAGGTTCTTCTTCGTCAACAGAGTGTACAAAGTAGGTGTATACCTTATTGAATACGGAGCTGTTCTCGTAGGTGACGCTGCTGGGAGAGCCTGTATTCGTGAAGTATGTGCCTGTCTTATCGGTACTTACATCGAAGTAAGCAGTCAGTTCATTGGAGCTTCCCGACTCTGATGCAAACTCACTGTCGGAAGCAGATATTTTCTTTATGAGCTTGCCTGTTTCAGCATCCCAGAAGTATACTCCCGTCGCGTCCTTTGAAACTACTGTCTTTCCTCCGCCCATAAAGGAAAGCTGCTCTACAGCACATTCATGCTTCAGAGAGATCTGAGGCACAAGCTGAGTGTGGCTGAACATTCCCAGCTCACGGGAAAGAGCATACTCTGCTTCCGGGAGCACGGGCTTTTCTTCGTCTGCCGATGGCAGAGCTGCTACAGCTTTTTTTATGGCAGGGATCAGACTGCTCTCCTTGTAAAGATTTTCGGATTCAACTGCAAGGTGACCTGCATTCTCCACAAGAAGTTCACTGTTCTTATTCTCGATCTCTGCATTCTGTTCCATTATCTGGTCATTCTGCTTCTGTATCTGCTTGTTCTTACCGTTTATGGTGACTGCAGAAGCTACGCTGATAATGGATATGAGTGAGAGTATGCCTGACACACCACCGAAGATACGGCGTTTTCTTGCCGCCTCTCGACGCTTTTCACGCTGAAAAAGATCGTTAAAGTCGCATCCAAGCAGTGGAGCAGCGATACGCAGATACTCGGTATTGAGTTTTTTCATGGAGTCCTTCAGATCGTCAGCTACTATATTTGCGGCAAGCGGCTCAACATCCACCTTTACCGTGACCTCTTCTCCCTTTTCGTTGGTTGTGGTCAACTCGGCGTAAGTGAGCTCCTCAGGAAACGACTCCTTCGGATCGCCGTTTACCAGCAGGGTGACGATATTAGTGTTCTTGTTGCCGTGAAGCTCACGGAAACGGGTGAGCTCCTGCAAGCACCACTTGGATTCGGTGTACTGCGGCGAGCAGATAACGATGAGGTACTCCGACGACTCAATAGCATTCTTGATTATTTCACTAAGGTCGCTGCTGGACTGAAGCTCCGAAACATCACGGAAAATACGCCAGTTTTCCTTTTTTACGCCAAGAGACTTCGGCGGCTTATAGGATTCAAGCAGCTTCTGTAATCTCTCTGCTGCCTGCATATCGGGCTCGATATGGCGGTAGCTGATAAAAGCTTTGTATTTGTATTCCATCTCTTTCTCCTTTTTATATGCAATTCATATAATGATATTGTAGCACAAAATACCAGAAATAGCAATAATAAATGTGAACTCAATAACCGCCTTTAGGCGAATGTCATTAAGCTGACCAAATACGATAAAAAAAGCAGGAGTATGTTTGTGATAAGCGGACATACTCCTGCTATAACTTTCGCCAAAAAGGCAAGGATCAAACACATAGAGCTTGTTATTGCTCCCCCAATTAACTCCTGAATTTTCTTGCTTGTCCTGACAGCGAAATACTGCGTCAGAAAGTCTTGAAATGCGACAGCATTCCTGCGGCTTTCTTCCTTGCCTTTCTCTGCCAGTCCGTCGCAATATTTCTTCAAGAGTTAATTGGTGGAGCAATAGCAGAGACTGCCCGCTTTCCGTTCAATAAGTGTAGTATCCGGAACAGCAGACAGCCATTTCTGCATTAGTATCAGAACATCAACCCCATGAGTATATATCGCTGTCGTTGCCGTAGTAATAATTGTTGGGGTGGAAATATACTGTATCTCCGTCCATATAGTCGGAGAACGCATAGGTCAGAACGGGCTTTACGCCGTAAAGATTTTCCTCATCTATCTGTACAAAGCATTGGATCAAGCCATATGGCGTGATGTTTTCAAGGTCCTGATAGCCGTAGTAAGTTCCGACGTGCTCCTTCATTTTTGAAGCGCTGAGACCACTGCCGTTCGGGAAAGGATCTTCGGTCTCGGTAAATCCCTTTTCCTGCATATATGATATCATGCCGTCATAATTGCGGTCGGCGCAGTGGTTGCCAATGCCGCCGGGAAGCCATGTATTTTCAAAAGCGATCCCGCCCTCATGCTCGAAGCTGACTATCACCGCATCGGCTAATGTGCCGCTGCCTGCAGCAGGAGCCTTGCAGACAAGCTCAATGGTAAAGTCGGTACCGAACCGTGTCACTTCGATAAAACGTGTAAATTCCTCTCCTGCTTCTGTGGAAGTGTCTATCCCGGAGCAGTCGTACTTTTCGCCGTACTGTGCGATAAATTCGCCTACGGTCATATATCCTCCTTCACGGAAAATATCATCACCGATCTGTATGTAGCCCGATGCAAGGTCTGCATTTATTATCTCGTCAGTCGGAGAAAATTCCAGGCCGGCAGGAGCTTCGGTGCTCTCGGCGTTATCTGCTTCCGCAATCGGAGCATCCTCTTCGTACTCTGCTCCTGCAAAGGAATCTGTCTCTGCTGCTATAGTCGTTTCAGCTGTTTTCTCAGCTGCCTGATCGCTGCTGCCATTTGTATTGCCGCAGCCTGCCATTGCAGCACATATACAAAGTGCTGCTGCCATTGATGTTATATTTCTGATATTCATTTTTTATTCCTCCGTTTTGGTATTATTTGTTTTTGATGCGTAATCCACAAAAAGATCAATTTTGTGCCATGCATCGAACCACGTTATATCTGCTTTTCTGTCGAATGATCCGGGACATGTGGTCAATGCGGTTTCACCATTCAGAAAACCGTAGTGCGTTTTCATGAATCTTTCTTCATCTATCGGTTCCTGATTATTAAGGTAAACGATATTGCCGTTATGATCATATCCGAAATTATCGCCTCTGCCGTCATACTCAAAATGTCCGTTTTCTATCGTGTAGTAAAGTTCATGATAGACAACTTTGTATTCTTCACTGCTCTCAGGGAACACCGAAAATACACCATTGGTTGTACCTGTAAATGTAAATCCGCCAGACAGTTCACTTCTGGAGCCTTCGGGATAAACTCCTGCATCTAAGATATCACGTGCACCGCTGCTGTCGCAGGTGATGAGCTGAGTACCGTTGTTTATACGGATACCCGAGTCTGTAACTTCATCACAGTATTCAAGCAGCATTTCCGCTACGCCGTCACCGTTAACGTCGAACAGTCCGCAGCGGATATTGTCATAGTCATCAGAGAACATTTCAATATAGTCAAAATACGACTTCTGCCATACGTTCAGAGTATTGTACGATAATCCGGGAGCATTTTGGTTAACAGGTGCAGAATCACCGTTCCAGCTGTTTATCCATGAGGTGAAATCGCCTATTTCACGGTAGCCATAGGTCTCGTCTGCGATAAGCATATGAGGCTGAGTATCAAAATCGTATGTATTTCTCGCAGTCTCCTCGTCCATAGTTTCACCTAAGCCCATGCCGGAATCACTTTTTGCCTTTAGTTTCCACATAGGCTTTTCATCAACTGTGATACACAGTATATTATCATCAGAAGGCTCACCTGAACACCATATCTCAGGCACAGAGTGAATGGTACCGATTTTACTTAATCCCCCGCCGTTTGAGTACACAGATACGCTGTATCTGTCATTATTATCAGTATCAACAGAGGGGTTGATCATATTCTTATCGTAAATGAACAGCTCCGGTATCTTATCGCCGTCCGCATCGAACATTACCCCCATCAAACCTTCTGCACTTCCATATCTTTCCGTCAGATCAGCTATATACCTATCTTTCCAGCCGCTTTCGGAATACGTTTCCGGTATGTCGGCTATTCGGGTGGTGGACTGTATTTCAAATTTACGAACTTCGGGTTTATCGGACTTGTTCAGCAGAATCGCTCCGCCTCCGACAGTTACAGCTGCTATAAGGGCAGCAGCGACCTTTGCACCTGTTCCCGTTTTTGCCGCAGCAGATGCAGTTTTTGCAGCAGTAGATACAGTTTTCGCTGCGATATTTTTCGATGTTTCTTCAGCACCCTTCGCTGCCGCACTTTTGACTGATGAAGCTGTTGCTGCGCTTCCCAAAGAACCGGTGCCCATAGCAATACCGAGGTTCTCTGCACAGAAAGATATGAACTTTGTGAACGGAACAGCACACAGCACAACTCCGCTTTTCTGAAGCTTTTCAAGATTTGCTTTCAGCTTCTTTCGTGCCGCATAAAGGCGCTGTTTTACGTTGTTTATATTAGTTCCCGTAAGCTCTGCGATCTCTGCAATGCTTTTATCCTTGTAATAGAACAATACAAGTGCTTCCTTGTGATCTTCGCTGAGTGCATCAATCTGTTCGGCGATTATCTGTTTCAGTTCCTCATTTTCTGCGTAATCCTGTGGAAGCATGACCGTATCCTCACGGGCACGGGCATATGTAAGCTCGATAGCCTGATCCTGATCTGTAATGTCATCCGTCTCATCCATATCTGTGGATAGTTCCTGACGGCGTGACAATTTTTTCTTTGCTTCCCATGCCTTGCGCTTTGCTATAGTATGTATCCAGGAACTGAAGGCGGAAGGTTCTTTCAGCTGGTCAATGTGCTTCATCATCTCCACAAACGTATCTGATACCACATCCTGAGCATCAAATTCTGAAAGTCCCTGTTTTATAACGAATTTCGTCAGCGGCTCGCTGTACTGTCTGTATATCTCGTCTGCCGCAGACTTATCTCCGCTCTTTAAACTTTCCACCAGTTTTTCCGTATTGATATCACTCATCTTTTTTTACTCCTTATCACTATATTTCTCGAGCAGTTCATCCAACATACCATAAGTTTCCATCCACTCAAGTATCAGCTTTATCAGTTCGTCCAGCGGTACTTCTGCAAAATCTATGTTTTCATTCAAATCAGCACCTCCTTTTCAGCTTATGAAAAGCATTTATTTTTGCCTTTCTGTCTGTTAGAGTGTGCATCTTCCGAAAAGGTTAGCAGATTTTAAAAAAAATTTTTTCTGCAATTTTTTTACTTATGTCATTCTATTGGCAAATCTATAAATGTTGGTTCGTGCTTAGTCTCACGGACATATCTCATCATGTCATCACTGAGCAGACGGACTGTCGATGTATTGATACCCGGACGTCCGCTGTAAAGTGTGTTATCAATATTCATTTGTTTGTGGTCCCTCCGTTATAAATCATTCATTTGCGGCTGTCTCACCTGTCCAGTCTGAAATGCCGCCGAATTCGCAGATATGTGTATTCATATCACTCACTCTTAAAAATCATTTCAACCGAAATGTTACAGCTATGCTTTTATTATACATATTTTTCCTGTGAAAGCAAGGCATTTATTGTTTATTTAATGTTTGCATTTATATTCACAAAAAGTCTCCCCTCAGAGGTATGGACCTCCGAGGGGATAGCTATTACTTTTCCGCAAGCAGTCCGGTGAAGCGCTATTAGTCGCCTTCCGGAATTCTGCCTGATTTCAATGCTTCTGCGTAGGTAAGATCAATGATCTCGGTATTGTAGTAGTCGTATTCTGTGGAGGCAGGCTGCTGGTCGATCGGGCTCTGTGTATAGAGGTAAGACTTAGCATTTCCGTCACCGACAGTAAACATCGTTCCGCTGCTCATGTACAGTATATCCTTTCTTGTTGTCTGCTCGTTGGAGCCCCAGTATTCATACGAGAATGACTCGTACTTCAACATCTTTAATTCGCCGTTTTCCATAGTATACCAATCGTACTCGCCCGAGCCCATATGACCGTTGATCATAACGAGCTTTTTAGTGGTGGCATCAATTCCGAAGGACGCATGACCTCCGTGTATATCGGCTACATACTTAAGTGAGCCGTCCTTGAAGGTATAAACGTCAACCTTGTAGTTAACTTCGCCTGTTCCGTACTTGAACAGGAACTCGGGGGAACCGTCGCCGTCAAGGTCGTTGAATGCAACGTCTGCATACGCATTTCCTTCGGTAGAGTTAAGCTCGTTCCATTTGTTATTTACCAGATCCTTGCAAAGCTGTACGTAGGAGACGCTGTTGTTATTTTCGGTCTCGTTCTGATCGCTGCCTGTAACATCTTCTCTGACAGCGGAGTCTACACGCCATTTTCCGCCGTTCTTGACGATAGTCATATCGACCTGAGTAACACTGCCTGCAAGCTCATAATAAGCTCTTGCAGTGAATCTGTCTTCGGAATCAGAGATTATCTCGGGCTCGTATTTATCCCAGCTGTAAATGTTGCCTCTGCCTGCGAATCTTGCATAAAGACCGTCGGGACCTTCCTTGAAGAATGGCTCTGAGCCTTCTGTAAGATAGCTGTGCTCGTCGTAGAATGAGCCTGAGAAATTATCCGTAAGAAAACTTCTGACGTTCGCCATAGTGGAGAAATCGAAGCCATTGATGTTACCGTCGATGACCTTATAGTAACCGCTTTCGGAAGCAAGAGGCGAATTTCCGTCAATGGTCAGTCCGCCGCTGCTTGCAAGCTCTATTGCGTTCATAGCCTTCATAAGGTCAACGGCTACAACGGAGTGATCCCTGTTATCCTCCTCATTGCTGCCGACTGCAGCAGCAGTGCTCTCAACAGGAGAAGCTGCTGCGGCAACAGTAGTATTCTCGGTTTTCGCAGTCGAAGCTTCAGTAGAAGCTATGGAAGCGGCTTCGGTAGCAGTTTCGGTAGCGGGCTGAGTTGCAATTACGGGATCGATAACGGACTCATCATTGCCCTTGGAATTTGAGGAATGGCGGCTGAGAAGCACACCTCCGCCTGCCAGACCGCCTACGAGAACTACAGCCGCAGCAATAGCTGCAAAAGTGCTCCATCTTGGCCTTCTGTATTTTTCAACTCCGCGAACTTCCTCTGTCATATCATCAGTATTATTATCATTCATTTTATCAAGTTTATCCTTACTCATTTTCAACAGCCTCTCTTTTTCTTTTTCAGTCAGCGCCGGAACGGAGAGACGGTCTACGATCTTGTCTTCGGCGTTATCAAGCATATCCAATACCCGATCCTTTCTCATAGTCAGTGTCTCCTTTCTTATAACATTATACCGGCAGCGGCCAGTGATTTCTTAAGTTTTTCGAGTGCTCTTGCGGCTCTCATACGAACCGCTGATGCTTTCATCGACATCATCTCGGCTATCTCGCCTGACGAGCGGTCGTAATAGTACTTCTGGAGGATAATGGTCGAATCGGGTTCGCCGAGTTCGTTTATCTTGTTTATCAGTATTTCTCTTGTCTCGCGCTTGTCCGAATCGTTTTCAACGTCCATATCGGATGCTGCGGATGCGAATTCGTCATCGTTCTCGCCCGAAAAGCGTTCCGAATGCAGTGTCAGACTGCGATAGGCGTTGATAGCACGTCGTTTTGCGATCGTACCTATGTAGCCTTTGAGCTCGCCCGAGTCGCTGCCGTTTCTTTTATAGCTGAAAAAGAATTCTGCGAAAATGTCACTGACGCATTCATCAATGTCCTCACGCTGAGCCGTCCTGATAAGTTTATTGTAAACAACGGCGTATACGTAATCACAGTATTCACTGAACAGAGCTTCGTAAGCTTTATCAGGCGATTCCGCATACAGCCTGCAATATTCGTTACCTGTCATACCGTTTCCTCCTGTTTCATGAAAGTTTCCATGGAATTGCGCTTTCGTATAGTACACTCAAATCAAAGTTGCAGATCGTCACACAAAAGAGAGAATTTTCAATAAATGTCAAAGGCAGGAAGCGTTTCACGTCATATTTTGTACAGATGCCACAAAATGCGTATTGTCATTCCCGTCTTATCGAAAACATAATAATATTTTATATTATACAATATTTATCCGTGAAATTCAACATATATTGTTGACCGTAAATACTGCGCTCCGTATTCCCCTGCTATTGACAGCTGAGGATTAACGCACCATCTTTTAAGCTAAAAATGGTCAGGACAGTGAAAAATCGCAATAATTGCCGAATGTTTTATCCATTAAGCAAGAAATGTCTTGTTTATTTCAATCAGTTTTTATATACTTAGAATATAAGGTCAGAATATAATTTAAATATATATTCTGCAACGTGATATAAACGATATAAAGGAGGACTGAATTATGAAAAAGCAACTTATAAGTGTTGCAGCTGCCGCACTCTGCCTGCTTGGCGGTGCTGCACCCTATATGCCTGTAAACAGCATGATATGCGCTCAGGCTGAGGGACAAAGCGAGAAGATCGAAAGCAGCGACGGTTATATATTCACTGTATGGAACAATGACGATTCGGGACGTTTCACTCATCAGGAAGGCGATAACGGTACCTGGAAGGGTTCATGGGAAAGTGTTAATGACGGTTCTGTTGTTTCGGGAAAGAGTCTGAAAAATATCAGTAACTATAACGGTATCGATTTCGATTACGAGCTTGATATCGCAATGGACAGTTATAAGGACATGGATAACAGGATCTCGAATATCTGCTATTACGGCGCCTGCGGATACTTTAATGACAGTGGATTTGAAACTACTCCAACAGAGTTCCATGTTATCGATGGCTGGTATAACTGGAAACCGCCTAAAAATGATATCAGCTCTGCCGAAAAGCTCGGAGAAGTAATATCCAACGGCTGTACATACGATCTCTATAAAACCAAGAGCAATACTCCCGGTTACGGCGGAAACCAGTTCTGGAGCGTAAAAAGAGAATCACCCATGAAGGACGGAGAAGTCTCCGCATCGGGAAAGATATGCCTTAACGACCATATAGAGGCATGGAAAAAGCTCGGATTGGATAAAAATCTGAAAATTGAACATGTCGGCTTTGAGATCACTGCATTCCGTTCTTCTTCAGGTTCATTCGAGCTAAAGAAGAACGATATAAAGATCAATACCGAAGGAAGCAGTATATCCTCCGTATCGGGCGACCTTAACGGTGACGGCAAGGTCAACGTTTTTGATATCGTGCTTTGCAGAAAGGCTATTATCAACGGCACTGCTGATGCTGAGTTCATGGCATCTGCTGATATCAACAAGGACGGTAAGGTCAATGTCGCTGACCTTGTGCGTATGTCGAGATTTGTTACTTGCAAGGCACAGAATTTTGAAGCTCTCCCTGACGTGGAACCCACTACCAAGGCTCCTGTTCTGCCTGATTTCAATGATGTGTCCTTCAAAGACGGCTATACTTTCGAGGTCTGGAATCAGGAGTCACAGGGTTCTGCCGAAGCAAAGGATATTTCGGATGCAGGCAGGTGTTCATTTGAATGGTCTGATGTCCGTGATGCAGTTATGAGATCGGGCATGACCGCAAAGAATCACAATATGGAAATAGCTTTCAACCAGCTTGAGAATCTCGTTGTGGATTACGATGCAGTGCTCAACGCAAATGGCGAAAATATTGCCGCTGTATACGGCTGGTTCACTAAGCCTGAAATAGAATGGTATATAGTCGAAGGCTGGACAGGAAAGGATTTCCCGCTGAAAGACGGATCCGAACTCCTCGATACGGCTGACATAAACGGCATTGCCTATGATGTTTACAAAAAAACAAATGCTTCTTCACAGACATACTATTTCGTAAAGAAAGACGGTTCTCTGACAGAAGGCAAGGAGCATAAGTTATCAGGCTCTGTAAACGTCACAGATTTCATTAAACTGCTCAAAGGCTATGAAGACGGTGCAGCTTATTTTGACAGTATGAAACTTTTCAATGTAAACTTCATGATTGAAGGCCTCGACGGTTCATCAGGAAAAGCCAAGATAAACAGGAACGATATATCCGTAAGCGGTGTACCTTTTGATGAGTATTACTTCAGCGAGACAAGCAGACTTTACCCTGATATTGAGCTTAAGGAAGTAAAAAGCTTCGCCACGGAAGAAAACGAAGGCTATACAATGTACGCAAGAAAGTCCGCCGACTCTTCCGAAAAGGACAGTGTATACTACGGATTCGGCGAAACAGACGGACTGATGAGGGGACGCTGGACAACTTCAAAGGGTGCTCATTATTCCTCAGGTCTTAATGCACAGCGTGAATATCCGCTGAGCGACAACTTCATGAATGATTACAGTGTATCATATATCGCCTATGCCAAGTTTACAGGCAACTTTGAACTGGGTGTCGGTGTTACTCTCGACGAACCCAATGTTAAGGTAAGGATAATCGATTACTGGCATAATAACAACGGTAAGGGAATGCACGACGCAGGAAATATCATCGGACGTTTCAGTTTCGACGGCAATGATTACACTGTCTACAGAGAACTGAATGATACACAGGAAGTCTACTCATTTGTATCTTCAACCGGTTCTGTCGGCGAGGAAGCTTTAAAACAGAAGTTTAAAGGCAAGCTTAAGGTATCTGAATTCCTGAGAAATGCCTCAAAGGAGCTTGAACTCGGTCTCGGCGAAGAAGCTCTGTTTGTAGGCACTATAATCGATGTTGAAAACGGCGGTACAGGTGAATTCGATCTTACAGAGAATAACGTCATGTTCAGTATCAAGGATGCTCCTCCTAAGTTTGATGTCTCAGACGATCAGATGCAGAAAGTTGACGGTCATGTAAAAAAAGAAATAGATGGCTATCGTGTGGAAGCTTTCGTTTCATCAGGTTCTTCCGCATCACATAATGAAGCTTATTACGCTTTCGGTGAATCCGGCGGACAGCTAAAGGGCAGATGGAATGCTGAGTATGATGTTGTATACTCTTCAATGAGAGATCTTCCCAAGACCGAACCTCTTAACAAAGTGAGAAACTATGAAGTTGAGTACAGCGCTAAGGTAGATTGCAGCAATATTTTCAGCCTCGGAGCTTACGCTTTGTTCAATAACTATGATTACGAGCTTGAGATAATCAACAGCTGGGGCGTATGGCGGCCTTCCGGCAATGACGCAAAAATAGGCACCTACACTTCCCTCGGCGTTCGTTACGATATATACAAGATCATACAGAGCGGCGATCTCGGTATGGGCGGTTCAATACATACAAGGTATATATGCGTACCCGATATCTCTTCCCCACCTGACAGTGATACAGGTATTTACAAAAGAAGGATCAATGTTACAGATGCACTGAAGGCTTTGTATGATCTTGGACAAAATCCCGGCGAACTTTCTGCTGTCGGCACTGAATTTACTGCATTCAACAGCAAGGGAGAATTCACTCTCTTATCAAACACGATACGCAAAGATCACCCATGGTTTTAATATCTGATCGCTCCATTTCAAGTCAGAATCGGTTTAATGCAAAGACATCCGGGGGGATATGATGAAAAAGAGTATTATCAGACTTTCAGCAATAATATCCGCTGCCTGCCTTCTGTGCAGCAATCTCCCCTTCTCTGCGGAAGCTGCTGTACGAGAGGTCAACGTCACAAATGTGGACGAATTACACGCCGCTCTCTCCGACGCAAAACCCGGAGACAAGATAATAATTGCTCCGGGAAAATATGAAAACGACGTCTGGAAAGGCAACTGGGCTGCGTTTTTCTCTGAGGCCAGCGGAACTGCTGAACAGCCTATAACCATTTGCAGTAAGGATCCCGATGAGCCTGCTGTATTATGCGGTGTTTCACAGGAAAACAAGATAGCCCTCCATATCATGGGCGAACACTGGAACATCGAGAACCTCGTCACCTGTGAAGCAGGAAAAGGCATCGTCATCGATAAGGGCAGCTATTCAACTATCACAGGCTGCGAGGTATATAATATCGGCTCGGAAGGCATACATATACGCGACGATTCAAGCTATTGCCTTGTTGAAAACTGCTATATCCACGACTGCGGAACGGTAAGTCCCCAATACGGTGAAGGCGTTTACATCGGAAGCGCAAAGGGTACCACCGAATACGGTTTCGACTGCCACTACAATACCGTAAGAAATTGCAAAATAGCAAATGTCGGTGCGGACTGCGTAGACATCAAGGAATACACACTCGGCGCTCTTGTAGAGGGCTGCGAATTCGACGGCTCGGGCATACAGGGCAAAAACGGCGGTGACAGTTTTGTCGAGGTCAAGGGAAATAACGCTGTAGTCCGCAATAATACGGGGTACCGCAGCGGAAACGATAAAGTCCTCTATGCGGTTGATCTGTATATGGCAGTTGACGGCTGGGGACAGAACTGCCGCATCTATGACAACAAGTTCTATATGGACTCGGAGGACATCACCCTTGTTAAAGGCTGGAACTGCGTCGGATATGTCTTCAGGAACGAAAGCGAACCGAAGTGTCCTGCTGTAACAGGCAACAAGGTCATCGATGTGCTGGATATAGAGCTGAAGGGCGATGTAAATACGGACGGTGAAGTTAGTATCGCAGACGCTGCGGCTTTGCAGAAATATCTCCTTGCAAGGTCTGATACAGGTTATATATCGGGCAGAAATGCCGATATCTCAGAGGACGGAAAGCTCAACGCATTTGATATGTGCTGCCTGAGAAGTCAGATAGCATCAGGCGAACAGCCAACAGGCAGGACCTATGTGAACTACATTACCGAGGATGTCGGAAAATGGCGGTTTACGGACGGTCTCGGCGGACGTACCATTCATGTGAAGCTGAAAGCCGCTCCGGGACATTCTGTGGTCCCTGCATGGGGCTACTGGGATCCTGATCATGAAAATGCAGACACAGGAAAAAAAGGCAAGTGGATACAGTTATCACTTGATACGATAACACTTGATGAAAACGGTGAAGCAGAACTGATATTGGAGCTTCCCGAAGCTGTTACAAGAATGGATGTTGAGGTCTGGAACTATCTTAACGGCAGCGAAAAGCTCGATAAGAGTGCCGTTGAAGTGACAGAAGCCTGGTTCTGAGCGAATTCGTACCTTACGGTTTTCAACTGCAAGGTCGGGTAAACAAAAACTGTCAAAGTGCAGGAAAAAATCATGATGAGGTGATTTTTCTTGCACTTTGTTTTGCGCTTAAATGCGAATAACCAAAGAGGTGTAAAATATATGAAGATAGGATTTATAGGTGCAGGAAAAGTCGGGTTTTCTCTGGGAAAGTATTTCGCGGAGAACGGTCTGGAGCTGTCGGGTTATTTCAGCCGTTCGGAGAGCTCCGCACGGGAAGCCGCAGGATTCACAGGCTCGGAAGTGTTTCTCTCCCCCGAAGAACTGCTCAGAAGCAGTGACGCTGTATTTATCACAGTTACGGACGGCGCTATAAAGGACGTTTATCTCTCGCTGCCGAAGGAGCTCCTTTCGGGCAAACAGCTATGCCACTGCAGCGGTTCGATGTCGGCTGCGGAGGCTTTCCCCGATATCGCAGCTCACGGCGCAAAGGGTACATCCATACACCCGCTCTTCCCCGTAAACAGCAAGAGTGATTCCTACAAGGAGCTTAAGAACTCTTTCTTCTGCATAGAGGGCGACTGCGCAGAGGAGTGGTGCAGTATTTTTTCAGAACTCGGCAACCCTACCCGTATGATAGACAGCAGTATAAAGATGCGTTACCACGCCGCATGCTGTATCGCAAGCAACCTTGTGTGCGGTCTCATCGAGGAGAGCAGAACTCTCCTTATGCAGTGCGGATTCAGCGGAGATGAGGCTGTCGCTGCACTTGAACCCCTTGTAATGAGCAATATACAGCGTATCTTCACTGTTGGTCCTACTGATGCCCTGACAGGTCCCGTAGAGCGTAATGACGTTTCAACTGTCAGAAAACACATTTCCTGCATCGAAAACGATACAGACAGGGAGATCTACATATCGGTAACTAAAAAACTGGTGGAAATGGCACAGAACCGTCATCCCGGATCAGATCATAC
The DNA here is from genome assembly GCA_900119535.1 of Ruminococcus sp. XPD3002. Taxonomy (GTDB): domain Bacteria; phylum Bacillota; class Clostridia; order Oscillospirales; family Ruminococcaceae; genus Ruminococcus; species Ruminococcus flavefaciens_H. The sequence continues at coordinate 64,399 of FPJT01000013.1, read as the reverse complement.
CGAAATGAAAAAACTGCTGAAATAATCTCCGTTTGTTCACGGTTTATTCACATTCCTGTGTTATACTATATCCTGTATCTTATCCGATTATTCGGAAAGGTAACATCTATCAAGGAGAAAATTTAATATGAAAAACACTGTTTCAACCCTTCTTAAGCAGAAGCAATCAGGTGACAAGATCACGATGCTTACCGCTTATGACTACACAACAGCGAAGATCATGGACGAGTGCGGCATAAATGCCATACTTATCGGTGATTCACTGGGAATGGTAATGCTTGGCTACGAAAACACGCTTCCCGTTACTATGGAGGATATGATACATCATACCGCCGCAGTTTCAAGAGGTGCAGAAAACGCTTTCGTAGTTGCTGATATGCCTTTTATGTCCTATCAGACAAGCATACAGGATGCTGTTATCAATGCAGGCAGACTCGTAAAAGAGGGCGGCGCAAATGCTGTAAAGCTCGAAGGCGGCGCTGAAGTCTGCGAACAGATAAAAGCTATCGTAAACGCTTCCATACCCGTTGTTGCACATCTCGGACTCACTCCTCAGTCGGTCAACGCCTTCGGCGGATTCAAGGTTCAGGGCAAGAGCCTTGACAATGCAAGGAAACTCATTGAGGACGCTCTGAAGATACAGGATGCAGGCGCTTGTGCTGTAGTTCTGGAGGGTATCCCCGCTAAGCTTGCGGACATCATTACTAAGAAACTCTTTATCCCGACTATCGGTATCGGCGCAGGTAACGGCTGTGACGGTCAGGTACTTGTATACCAGGATATGCTCGGTCTTACCATAGGTCATACCGCTAAATTCGTGAAGCGGTTTGCAGATGCGGGCGCAGTTATGCGTCAGGGCATCGCCGACTATATAACCGAGACCAAAGAGGGTTCATTCCCTGCTGAGGAGCATACCTACGCTATGGATGATGATGTTATCGAACAGCTTATGAGGGAGGAAAAGTGAAATGAAAGTTGTAAAGACTATTGATGAAGTACGCAGACAGGTAAAAGAATGGAGAGCTCAGGGACTTACAGTCGGACTTGTACCCACTATGGGCTACCTCCACGAGGGACACGCAAGCCTTATCGACGCCTCTCACAGGGATAACGACAGGACCGTTGTTTCCGATTTCGTGAATCCGATGCAGTTCGGTCCCACAGAGGACCTTGAAAGCTATCCCCGTGATATCGAACGCGATGCAAAGCTCGTTGAAGAACACGGCGGCGACCTTATTTTCAATCCCGAACCTTCCGAGATGTACCATGAGGGTTTCTCGTCCTTCGTTGACATGACCGTTCTCACTCAGGAGCTTTGCGGTCTCAGCCGTCCCGTACATTTCCGCGGTGTTTGTACCGTTGTATCAAAGCTTTTCAATATCGTAAAGCCGGACCGTGCATACTTCGGCAAAAAGGACGCTCAGCAGCTTGCTGTTATCCGTCATATGGTCGACGACCTCAACATGGATATCGAGATAATCGGCTGTCCCATTATCCGTGAGTCAGACGGACTTGCAAAGAGTTCACGCAACACCTACCTCAGCGCAGATGAAAGAAAGGCTGCTCTCGTTCTATCAAAGGCTGTATCCCTCGGAACGGATATGGTGAGAAAGGGCGAAAAGAACTGCTCCGTCATTATAGCCGAAATGAAAAAACTCATCGAAGCCGAACCCCTCGCAAAAATCGATTACGTAAAGATAGTGGACTGCGCTACCATGCAGCAGATAACTTCTCTCGACCGTCCTGCACTGTGCGCTATGGCTGTATTTATCGGCAAGACTCGCCTTATCGACAACTTCTTCACAGAAGACGTATAAGGAGGTCGCTATGGAAATATCAATGCTCAAAAGCAAGATACACCGTGCCGTTATAACTCAGGCAGAGCTGAACTACGTGGGCAGCATCACTATCGATGAAGCGCTTATGGAAGCCGCAGGTCTCTACGAGTATGAGCGAGTTCATATATCAAACGTCAACAGCGGAAGCCGCATCGAGACATACGTTATCGCCGGCGAACGCGGAAGCGGTGTTATCTGCCTTAACGGTGCCGCTGCACGTTCGGGACAGAAAGGCGACCGTGTAATAATCATGGCGTATGCTAATATGTCCCCCGAGGAAATAAAAAGCCACCGTCCAAAGGTAGTTTTTGTGGGCGACAATAATGAAATAATAAGAGTCGCTGATTACGAAAAACACGGCGAACTGAAGTAACAGTGTTAGCTGCTCTCTGTTTTCCGCAGGTCAGCACATACAAAAACAAAGTTAAAGCATCACATTTCCGGGATGCATTATAGTGTCAAAAAGCCTGAAATCATTAATTTGGGGATTCTAAAGGGATACCATCCCTTTAGCGGATTCCAAAGGCAGAGCCTTTGGTGGGGTGTGGGGCAAAGCCCCACATATAGCCTTATAAGCGCCCCGCAAAGGGTGAATTTCAAAACAGTCCGGTGGACTGTTTTGAAAGAGGGAACGCCCTGCAAGAGAGGGCGTTCCCTGATAAATACATACTTTTTGACAAGCTGAAAGCATCACATTTCCGTGATGCTTTTTCTTTACCGATAGTTCTTCACCGCAGGAAAATTATTTCAATATCATTTGTTGCACTTGCAGGTTATGCTGCGTATGTGTATAATGAAAGCAGATCTGCCGAAAAAAGGAGGAAGTCCATGACAGACCAGGAAATCATCAAACTAATACACAGCTCACCGCATGAAGGGCACAGAGTTCTGTTTGACAGATACTACAGCTATGTCTATGCAATATCTGTCAATATCCTCAGAAACTTCGGTACTGCCGAGGATGTGGAGGAATGTGTCATCGACATATTTGCAGCTGTCCTTAACAAGCTCGATGAGATCAATTATGAATCAATAAAGCCGTTCATCGGAACTGTCGCAAAAAATACCGCAATAAGTCTCAGACGGTCCCTTGCCGCAAAAGCAGGTAAAAGCATTTCTCTGGACGAGGCGGAGTTCAGCAGACTCTCTTCGGAAGAAAGGATAGACAGGAACGCAGAAAATGCGGAATTATCAAAGATACTGCTCGAAAAAATAAAAGAACTTGGCGAACCCGATTCCACTATTATCATCCAAAGGTATTTCTACGAACGTAACGCCAAAGAGATCGGCAGTATGATAGGCATGAACCATTCAGCAGTAAGGATGCGCTGTTCAAGAGCTGTAAAGAAACTCCGCGGCCTTATGAAAGACTTCTGTTAAAGGAGAGATCAGTATGAAAAATAACGATATTGAAAAATTATTCAGCAGCATAAGTGACGAAGCTATAGAAAAAATAGCCGAAGACTACCCCACAGGCGATAAGAAACAGCGTGACCGTATATACAAAGAGGTCGAGCGGCGTGTCGGAAAGGACATCACAGTCTCAGGGGACGAGGTCAAGGGAGTTGAAAAATACCGTTCCAGACCTTATCTCAGGTTCGTTTCGGCAGCAGCTACACTTATTATCGCAGCAGGCGCTGTAGGCGGAGGAAGCTACCTGATAAGCAGCAGAAAGAACATTACGTCCGAACCTTCCGTACCTTCTTCCGATGTCAGCGAGAATACAGCGGCCACGGAACCCGTGACCGCAGCCGAACCGATACCTGTTGAGGAAAGTGTACCTACAGCCCTCACAAAGGATGAAATAATCGAAAAGATAAACAACAGATCATATGAAACCTACGATAAGCTCTCTATCAGGTATGTTTACACACGCTGCGGAGGTGCTTCAACAGAGTCAGGCATAGCCAAGCGAGACGGCATCACAGGAAATGAATCGTTTTCACAGCAATGGACACATACTGCGGATTATTTCCATCAGTCCCTTATTGACGAATATGGACTTGATGAGCTTATGAAGGAAGAAAGCGTAGGAAACGATATGTTTTTCTACAACGATCTGTTAATAACCATATTCAGCAATGATACAGGCAAACCTTCACAGTATGAAGTTACGGATCGTTCAAACTGGCCGCTCGATGAGCCAACTGTATTCCGCGGATTATGTTCAGAGGACATTGCCGTTGATCTGGACTTATATGATATAGATGATGATACCGTAAGCACTGAATTCCTCGGCAGACCATGTACGGAAGTTCGTCTTTCCGTTGGATCAAAGGAAAAGCAGGAACGTCTCAAGGAAAAATACGGTCTTCCTGATGCAATAGAAGTACCTGAAATCAGCGGTACTACTGACTCCAGTCATGGTGATATTCTTGAAGAGACAGTTATAACTGTTGATAACGAGACAGGATTCATCCTTAAATTCGTTACTACTTGCGGAGAGGAGATCGATGAGTATAAGGTCGAAGAGATACTTTTCAACGATGATGCCGAAAATGTTGAAAGCGGCGCAGAGATAAGAGAAAAGCTCGAAGGCTGTGTTCCGAACAACGAAATAACTGCCGCTTATGATCTCAGCGTACTTGATGAGAACTGAACTTCAAGCCATAAAACGTATAACAGCCTCCTCTGACACAGAGGGGGCTGTTTTTTAGCTATCCGGTTATACGTCCAGAAGTCGGGTTATTTCGGGGAGCGCTCTGCTATAACCGCATTGCTCTCCATAATAGAGTCCTCGCAGATCACCGCACCGATACTGTCCGCAGTTATCCTGCCTGATGCGGGATTCTTGACGGAATCGATATGACCTTTTATGTCCGCCTCGACGTCCGAATACTCGAAAGAAAGGTCACAGTCCGTCATCTCGCAGTCGATGAGACTAAGGTCCCTGCAGTAGCAAAGGGGCTGTGTACCGATTATCCTGCATCGGATGAGAGTAAGTCCCTCGGAAAACCACGCAAGGTACTCGCCCTTTACGACGGAATCGGTAACTGTAACATTTTTCGAGTGCCAGAAGGCGTCCTTTGTATCAAGGTAAGAGTCCTTTATCGTAAGATTCCTGACGTACTGAAAGGAGTATTTTCCCTTGAAGCGGAGTCTTTCTATCCCGATATTTTCCGCATCAAGAAAAATGTATTCCGAGGTAATCTCGCTGTCCAAAATGACGGTATTGCACGTTTTCCAGCCGAATTCCGCCGAATCTATCCTGCAATTGCGTATAGTGGTGTCATGACACTCACGAAGCGCTTTGACTCCGTTTATGTCGGTATTTTCAATGATACCGTTATCGGAATACCACAGTGCGGCTCTTGTTTTTTCGTCCAGTGCCGAATTTTTCAGCTCATACTTTTTTGCATGCCAAATCGGGTATCTCAGCGAAAAGTTACAGCCATCGACACTGATGTTACGTGTTTCCTTAAGGACTGATTCACCGTCAGCAGGTCCTGCAAAAGTACATCCTCTGACTATCGTATCGCTGATATTATATAACGCTCTTTCGGCATCAAAGGTTTTGTTCTCAATTATTTTCATGTGATCTGCTCCTAAGCTGTTGTTTCACCGGTTAACTCTTGTTTGTCCTGTTATTATTTTATCATATTTCCCTTTGCGTGTCAATCACACTTCGGAGCAGTGAAAGTCGGAAATGTACAATTAATTACGCATAATTAAACGAACTATCCGAGACTCAGAGAGCGGTTTTGCAAAATAAAAAACCTCCAGAGGGAGGCTTTTTCATCGTTTTATCAGTAAAGCTTTGCCTGTATTGCCTGATAGGCATTGTAAAGCGGTACATCCTCATCATCGGCTTTTTTGTGTTCCCCTAAGACGAAACCCTTCACCCCCTCAACGACAGTGGCTTTATCGGTAAGGATGATCTCCTTTTCGTTATTCAGTCTTATGGTCATACGCATGCGGTGTTCGAGGTATGAGGCTCCTCTTCCGGGTTTGCGTCTCCTCGTATAGGGCTCGATATCAACACTGCTGATATCATCAAGCGCTATCCTCTGCTTTCCATAGATACGCTTTATCGTTATTCTTTCCTCTTCAACGATTATTACGGTACACAATATCTGCTCAATGAAATACAGTGCGCCGAATACAATGCCGACTGCAAAGAAGAATACCGATACCAAAGCAATATATATAGTTATCACCGTCATAAACAGCGTAAGGTAAAACAACATAACACACACAAATGTGATTATCAGAATAGCTTTTGTTTCGTGCTTGATCTCAAACCTCATAAATACTCCCCCTTCTGCTTTAACATGATCTATATCATGATAATACCATACCCGCCGCTCTGTGTCAATCCTGTACGTGTAAGTTGTACTCCCCGTGAAGTAAGTTGCATTTTTCAAATGGTAAGTTGCATTGACAGCGGTTTTCTTTTGGTGTTATCATATATATAAAGAACATTTTCGGCAGAAATGCTCTGCCGCTGATCGATTTGAGGTAAAAGGATATGAAAAAGCTATCAGTATTAACTGCGATCATAATGACCGTATCACTTGCGGCATGTGCTTCGGAAGCACCTTCATCTGAAAAGGTTTCCTCAGAGAGCGAAACTGTCCCCGTCACTACCGTTCAGGAGATAAGCAGTCAGGAGGATAAACCCGCAGAGGATCAGAGATCCGCTGCTCTCGGTACATGGATACTCGATCATGACGGTCTCTATGCAGAAGTGACCTTCGCAAGTCCTACCGAGGAATACATAAGGAATTCTCTGAACATAAACCATGATTTTTACTTTGATAAAGACCTCAATTTCGTCAGCAACGGCAGAAAGGCATCTAAAGACGAATACACTTTCAAGGACGGTGTTTTTTCCTTCAGCTATAACGGCAAATGTGTTCTCGAAATGAAAAAGGTCGACGGTAATGACGAACTTTTCGGCGAATATCTCCTTACAGGCGGAGACTACCTCGATCTATACATTGAATCCAATGAAGAAGACGGCAGAACTGTTTTTTTAACGGATTCTATCAATATCATAGTTGCCGAAAACGATACAACTCTCTATGCAACCACTCCAATAGAGAATTTTGAACTGAAAGAGGATACCATTATACACAGAGCGGACAAAACCGGCACGATTGTTGAATCCCATTACAGGGTAGAGGGCGATACAATGACTATAACGTCATCTCAGGGCGAAGAAAGTATTCTGACACGTAAAAAATGATCTGTCCTTGCCTTAAACGGAAAAGTATGGTATACTAAAGCAAATCCCCATTGAAAGAGCTGATCCCTTATGCAAGAAAAAAGAGTAAAGATAACCTGGTACGGAACTGCTTCCGTTCGTCTGACCGCAGGCAGTTCACAGCTTCTGATAGATCCTTTCTTTCCCTTTGCGGACAGCAGTGTTAAAGTCCCTGCGGACGCCTATGAGGGATGCAGTAATATCCTCGTCTCGCACGGACACTTCGACCACATCGGCAGCATTAAAGACCTTGTCCGTGACGATACTGCCGTATACTGCACGAATGCACCATATCAGACTCTTTGCAGAAAAGGCGTAAGCAGGAGTAATCTTCACCTTATCAGCGTCGGGGACGTTTTCAGCATAGGTGAATTCAGGATAACTGCATACAACGGAAAGCACATCAAACTAAGTGGGTGGGACTGCATAAAAAAAGCATTCAGCAAGCGTGTTTTGCAGAACAGAAAAGGCATCTGGGGAAAGCTTAAAAAGATAACCTCATGCCTTGAAAAGAAAGAGACTCTTTGCTATCTCATCGAGGCTTGCGGAAAACGTATACTTATACTCGGAAGCCTTGCCCTTGCAGATAACGAGAACTACCCTACAGGTGCCGACATTGTTTTTTTCCCCTATCAGGACTCTGAGGACATTTTTAACCTTGCATTATCTGTCTTTGAAAGACTGAAACCCCAAGCCGTACTTCTCACCCATTTTGATGACACCTTTCCCCCTTTCAGCACCAAGACAGATACATCAGACATTGAAGAACACCTGAAAAAAAATGCAGCCGTCTATAAGCTTAGTCACGGCGGCTCAGTTGAACTATGATATTTTTAATTTGCGGAGGCCGATAATGAGAATTATAATCGAATCCCCTCAGCCTGACGACGAGGACGTCGTTATCGTCAGGTGCGCATCCCCCGACCAGCGGCTCATATCCATGCTGCTGGCATATCAGACTGCAAAAACCGAACTAACAGGCTATCTTGATGACCGTATAGTTCGTCTTAACTATCAGGACGTTTTCTATTTTGAGGCAAACGAAAACAAGGTCTTTGCCTATTACCACTCGGATGTCTATGAAGTCAAGTATAAGCTTTATGAGCTTGAAGAACTTTTCGGACCGCTTGATTTCGTGCGCTGTTCAAAATCCATGATAGTGAACATGGAAAAAATAGAATATCTCTCTCCCCTTTTCAGCGGAAAGCTTGAGGCTCATCTGAAAAACGGCGAAAAAGTCATCATCTCGCGGCAATACGTCCGCAGTCTTAAAGTAAAGCTCGGTATTGAGGAGGTAGAATAATGGTAAAGGAATTTCTGATATCATTTTTACATTATTTTGTGGACATTACAACAGCCGTTCTTATCGCTGCGGCTATTTTTCTTACAGTCTCGGGACAGCAGATGGAAAGCATCATTCTCTGGGAGATACTGCTGAGCGGTCTTATAACCGCACTTCCAACTGCTGCGCTGCTCTGTTTCGATTCCAAAAGTGCAAAGCTTTCATGGGTACTGTGGATAGTGCATTTTCTTGTTATCTTCTCCATAACCCTGCTTATGCTGAACCTTTTCGGCTGGTGCAGTATAACTCCCAAGTCTGTAATTCTCACCTTTTTTGCAGTTGTTTTCATCTATCTTTTCACCTGCTTCGTACACTATCTCGTGGACAAAAAGCATACCACACTGATGAACCAACAGCTCAAAAAGCGCTATTCCAACGGGGAAAAGCCGGAGGAACACAAGGGCGCTTAATGTATCTTACCCTATAAAACAAGCATCTTACCCTCTGAAAAATACAGCTTACCCGAAATGCATTGACTCATACGTTATCCGCATATATAATGGTTAATATATTATTCCCTTATTTTATACAGAACGGAGGAATCGCTATGAAAAACAGACTTACAGCACTGCTTACCGCAGGTATTATGCTTGTATCTGCCGCTCCCATAACCACTGCAAACGCCGAGGAAAAAAACGGTATTCATTCCGTTATCGGACAGCTTCCCGTGTGGACTCCGCTGGACTTCGCTGATGCTTTGCAGTTCTATAATGAGCACGGAAAATGTCTTTTAGCAGATAACTATATCTGTATCGTAAGACCTATACCCAAGGACAGAGTTGACGAATACGAGTTATACTTCAGCGGCGGTATGACTAATGTCAACACTCCCGTAAGCGCAGGAAGAAGACTGCTGGAACTCGATATTCCCGAAATACCAGATCCCGACGATACGGAAGCTGTGAAAGAATATGAGGATTACTGCGACAGATTAGGTCTCTATTCCCACGATCACAGCTTCTTTGAGGAATATGCGGAAAGCGGCTCGCAGTATGTATTTGAAGTCGAAATGTTTCGTGTGCTTGAAGGACTCGACCTTAAGATAATGCTTGCTGAACCTGTAAGTTCGTGGCATCCGGGACTTGAAACTTCATATACGATAACGGATGAATACACCTTCGAGAACCATGACGGAAAAACAGTACAGACCGATGTCTACAGCTGGCTTCCCGACTCTGTTCCCGAGTATAATGCATTTTTCAACCAATACGGACCTGCTTCCGTTCAGGAAAACTATATCGCCTACTGTTCCGACTATGAAAGCGGTACGGGTACCGTTATGGAAATGGAACAAAGCGGTGAAGGTTCGATAAAAGAAGCTTTAGTGTCCGAATGCAAGCCATTTGTCCTTGAACCGCAGGACGGTTCGGTAAATACTTCCGTCACGCTGTACAAGCCGACTGCCGACGGAATGACTGATGTCAAATGGACTATCAGCAACAAGATATCCAGGGAACTGATCTCCGAATGGTACGGAAAGTATGAGATAAAGAACGACTGCACCGAAATAACCGACCTTTCTTCCGGAAAACCGGGCAAAACTATATTCACCTTCATCGATAAGGATACGAATGAGGTCATCGATATAAGCAATGCTCTTCTGATGAAAACCACTATGCAGGATCCCTATATCAGTGTATCCTTCGATATCACATCCAATCCCTGCACTGTCGATGATTTCTATGCATACGATCAGGAATGCAGCTACTCCTTCAACTTCCGTTCGGAGGCCGGCGGGTATGATGATATCGAATTCGAGAAAACTGCCGGGACCTCAGACTGCGTTGAAGTCACATGCTATATGAAGTGGAACCCCGGCGGCGATCTCAACGGTGACAGGTCCTTCGGAGTTGCCGATCTGCTGCTGATGAACAAATGGCTTCTCGGGGACGGTGAAGCACAGATATCAGACTGGAAAGCAGCTGATTTCTGCCGTGACAACAAGCTCGATGTATTCGATCTGTGCATCATGAGACAGGCGGTAATCAGAAGGCTCTCAGAAACTGTAATGCCTGATACTCCCGTTGATCCTGTCCATAGATTTTATACTCCCGGAAGTGACAGGCATCTGTATGCAGGTCCCGGAACAGAATACAAGGTCCTCGATAATGTACCTGCTTTCGAGTTTCTCTACGAATGGGGCTACAACAATGGAAACGCAGACTGGGTATACACCATTTTCGACGGAAAGAAAGGCTGGATAAGAACTGTTGTTGACGGCGAACCGAATGTAGTATTTACCGATCTTGCCTACGATAAGCCTGTTATATACCTCTACCCCGAAAAGGAAACGGACGTCCATGTGGAGCTTGATCTCACAACATCCGAACTCTCCACAACCTACCCGAAGTATAACGGCGGCTGGGACGTTACAGCCTTCCCCGACGGTTCTCTCATCAACAAGGCGGACGGTTCACATCACAGATACCTCTTCTGGGATTCAGTAAACTGCCGTACAGATTTCGACCTTTCAAAGGGCTTCTGCGTTGCAGGCTGCGATACCGAGAGCTTCCTTAAAGAAAAGCTCACCTATATGGGACTCACAGAAGAAGAAATGAACGAATTCATCGTATACTGGCTCCCGAGAATGGAGCATAACCCATACAACCTGATATCATTCCAGGGTGATGCATATACGGATTCCGCAAAGCTGTATATCACTCCGACTCCCGATAGTATCTGCCGTATCTTCATGACATATGTTCCCCTTGAAAGACCTGTCGATGCAGAACCTCAGCAGCTTTCGACCTTTGAGAGAAAAGGCTTTACAGTCGTTGAGTGGGGCGGCAGCGAGATAGGCTGAAAATGATTTTCCTCACTTACCATTACTCCCTATACAAAAAGTCCTGACTTCATGAAAGTCAGGACTTTTGTTTTGTAATCAGAAATATCACATACTCTCTGCAAGGACCTGTCTGAGCTTTATGAGATCAAAGGAATTGATCGCACCGTCGCCGTTAAGATCGTAATTCTTGCCCTTCGGGATAGTTACGTTTTTACCGAGAAGGAAACCGTTCAGAAGATCTGCATCATTTGTATCGAACTCGCCGATATAATCATCAGGCTCGGAACCGAAAACCGATATTCTTGCATCGTATATTTCGATAGAACTTCCGCCGACACCGCCCATATCTGCATTGATGTATGCAGAGCTTATATTGCCTGCCGTCAGTTCAAATTCTCTCCATGCCTTTATATGATCGTCAAGATATATTATCTCGCTGAAATCCGTCTGATCTGATGAAAGATTATCTCTTATGCTGTAGTATTCGTCAACGCTTCTTCTGCCAGAGCCGAAAGTGTTTTTTGTATGGTCTACATACATTCTGTAAAAAACTCCGTTTATCTCTTTGCTGCCGCAGTATATTGCTGTCGGAGGTACGGGATCATAGTTTGCATGATCGATGATATGATAAGCAACGTTAAGCTCGTCATCTATGCCTCTCATTCTGCCGTATGCCCCTATCCAGTATCTGCCGTCGGTGCTTACCTTGGCCTTGTAGGACAGGACGAGTCCCGAAGCATCGGTGTTTTCAAGCTCTCTTTCGCCGAAATCAAAGCCCTTGCCAACTGAGAACATCTCGTCGTGTTCATGGAAGATATCAGCTGATATGGTTCCGTTTTCTTCAAGTGTGCAGTTATCGACCGCACCTGTTGCATAGTATCTGTAGCCGTTTTTTGTCAGATCATCCTTCAGAACAACATCATTGCTTTCAGAAGGCTTCTTTATATCGACATTTACATCTTCAATAGTGAATTTGCCGTCGCCCTTTCCGAATATCTCAGCAAAGGCATTTGCTCCGCAGAGCTTTTCTCCTGCTTTGACTCCGAGCTTCTCCCATGCCTTGACAAAGTCTGAAAGGTCGGCATCTGCATGCATTGTATATCCGATATGATTGCTTACATACGAAGATACGCACCAATACTGTGTATAGGTATCACCCGACTGGATATTCTGTGCATCGAATGACTTCTTGTACATCGTATATTCCAGGTCATCTATTTCAAAAGTACCTATAAGCTCTGCGTCTTTTATAAAATCGTCCGATTTTCTTGCATGAACGATATAGAATTCACTTTCGGTATCTGCAAAATCGAAGTTGATACCTGCTGCATACAGATTATTTTCCCTTTCATTGGATATACTTGTTACATACTCAACCCTGACATCATCATAAGCAATGCCGTTTTCCTTTACGATACCCTTTTTGAAAAGGCAGTCCGCCGCGGGATCAACATTGAAATATGTACATAAAGCGGTGCCGTCCTCCTTAGCGATCATATTTCCTCTGCTGAATCTGTCGTCCTGAAGGAAAGTATAGGTCGTGCCGTCACGATAAGCTGTTCTGCCCTCGTTGTCATAATTCGGCACCTCCATATCATCGGTATAGGGTACGGATATCAGCTCGTTTCTTGTAATTTCAGCCGAACCGCTTCCGCCTTCGGTAAAGAGCATCATCTGCGGATAGGACGAATTCATCAGTCTGATGTCTTTGTCGGCCAGTGCATCGATAAATGCCTTTAAATCGATCTTTCCGCTGAGTGAAGATCCTGCTGCAAGGCTCTCCCTGCGTACTATATTCAGTACATCTATCTTCATACCGTTTACTTCTTCATCTGTCTGATAAATATCATACTCAGCACCGTTAACTTCAACAGATCCTAAAAGCTCGTCATCCTCAAATATAGTTAATCCCGAATAGGATTCATAGATATGAACATCGGCATGGTCAAGACTTCTTTTGTCGCCGGTAAAACTTAATCTATTTATTTCCACATCGCTTAAAAATGCTGCTCCGAATCCATAACCGCCGCTGCAGTCTATCTGACCGCTGTAATTCAGATAGAAGTATTTCATCATGTTGAATCCCAGATGCATACCGTCACCTGCTAAGTAAGTAACATTTCCGGTATCCTTCCATTCAAGATCGAAATTGTAATTCCTTTTATTCACATCGAATGAAAATTCACCTTTTTGCTCAGGATCAAGTACAGTGCAACCATCAGCGGAATATGCTTCGGTAATATGAATGATACTATCATCCTGTTCAGAAACTGCTGTAACGATGCCGCCGTCCTCAGCCGCCTGTACGGGGAATACAGCAAGTGCCGATACTCCGACAGCCAAAGCAGTAACAGCAGATAATGCGTGTCTTATAACTTTGCCCATAACAATACCTCCTTAAGTGTGTCTCTAAATAATTTGTTGGAGCAATAACCGCCTGATGACGGTTATTGAGTACTTATTATATTATATTTTATATCATTTAAGCATAATAATCAAGCTATTTATTGCTCACTTTTGATATATTATCGCAATTATGAGCATTATTTTTGGCAAGGTCATGAGCGGGTTCGTACAGAAACGCATCTCAAGGAGGCTTTTTTCCGCATCATTCCCTGTTCTTAAGCACCTCAGCAGGTGATATCTTCTTTATCTTGCCTATGAGAAGCCTGTTTATTATCGTGTATATAACGATCACCGCCGCATAAATTATCAGGTAAAGATACCACGGAAATGCAAGCTTCATCGAACACGCCACATTCGGTATGAACATCGGGAATATCATATCAACAATTTTCTTGGCAATGGGTACTGCTATAAGCGCTCCCACCGCAACCACAAACAGGTTGCCGTTGAGATAAAGCGCTCTTATCTCCTTCGGACGGTATCCGAATATCTTTATCAGGGATATACCCATTGCGGACCTGTCTATCATTACTCCCATCATAAGGTACATAACTACGCAGAAAATTATCGTTCCAGCAATTATAAGAGTTCTGACCAGCGATAACATGAGCTTCACATATACACTTGCACTGCGCTCCACATCTTCCTTCGTGTTGACCGAATAGAGCCTTCCCTCATCGATATCAAGCTCCTTATCGGAATAGACAGTGTTGAAGTAGTCCTCATCCCTGCCGAAAAGCTCCCGCATACTTCCGATATCCATGAATACTGTAAAGCCAACGGAATATTCGCTGATACCCGTAACGGTAAAGCTGTAGTCCGCATCTGCCGCAGGATCGCTGAATATCACTCTGTCCCCCACCTTGTAGCCGTAACGCTCCACAAGAGAGGAATTGATAACTGCCTTTGTCTTGCCCTTTTCGGGTTTTGCGTCAAAGAACCTGCTTTCGCCGTCTATACCTATGACCGATACATCAAGAGTATATCCCATACAGTCAATAGTGAGTGTCTCGATATATGCAGGTTCGCCTTCATCGGGTGCAGTCTTTTCGGGGTATTTGTAAAGATACTGATATTCGTATTTCGTATCAAGGGCAGTATAGTCCCTTACGCCGCAGCACATAACATAGCAGTCCAGTCCCAGCATGATGACGATTATCGATACAAGCATACCTATCACCATTGTAACTGCGGACCTTGATTCCCTTACGAGCTGACGTATCGCAAACACCTTCGGGAAGCTCTTTGTTTTCAGTGTAAACTGCTTGTAACTGCCTGCGGACTGTTCGTTCTTCATCAGTGAAAGTGCAGTTTTCGAGAGCTTCTTATTGATAACGAAGGCATTGACCAATGCACATATCACCGGGGGCAATACAACTCCGTAAGCTATGAGATAGGGCGGATATACCATATCAAAAAAAGGCACCGAGAAATAGCTGTATGTATCCTTCACCTGCGTACCGATACCAATGGGTGAAAATCCGAGCACAGCTCCGATAACTGCCGCAATAAGTGCGATAATAGTCGGCATTGTGATGTAGTGGAGCATAAGGTCCTTTTTCTTTACTCCGAGGGCGTACAATGCGCCGATGACGCTCTGTTCGCGCTCTATCTGATGAACTACAAATACGGATATGACATAGGCAAAGAGTATGAGAACTATCACTCCTGCAATAAGTCCCGCATTCTTGTCCATGACCATATCTCCTGCGGCACCTCCGACACGGATATTGTCCTCTGCGGTCACGAAGGAAGTGAGATTCTCTATGTCAACGCTGAACACATCATCAAGAAGTTCATCCGTTTTCTCTTTCAGTTCCTTAACGCCGTCTGCAAGCTCTGCCGAACCCTCTGCGGCGGAATCTGTACCCTCGGTGTAATCGTATATACCGTTCCTGAATTCCGATATCTCATCGATACTTTTCAGCAGTGCCGAAAGCTGTTCGGAGTGCGTCGCCGATACAAGAGATTCAAGAGTATCATGATAGTTTTCCTTTGTCAGCGTGATATTCTGTCCCATAGCCGCAAGTGACGAGCCTGCCTGTTCAAGATAACCCTCAAAGAGCTTATCTGCCGCATCACGCATATCCGAACTGTATCCACTGAGTTCCGCAAGGCCGTCGGAAAGCTCCGCCGAACCGTCATTCAGCTCGTTTATACCGTCCTCAAGCTTATTGCGGTCCTCAAGCATCTCGTCAACAGTCTCGCGGAAATACTTATCCTCAACCTGTTCGGGAGTTATCTTTATATCCCTTATTTTCTCCTTGAATTCGTCATTCGTGCAGCTTCCAAGACGGTAAGCGTAGGTACACTCCTCTGCATTTACGCCGCCTCCCGACTTCACTTCGTCATACTGCTCCGCAGTAGTGAAGATAAGTCCGAATGCACTTCTTTCAACTGCTGAATCGCTGAAATGTGCGATACACATATCGTAATCGGGCACCGAACCAATACCTGTAACGGTGAAGGTAACTCCGCCTGCCGTCACAGTGTCCCCCACGCGGATATCGTGTGCGGAGGCATAGCCCTTTTCAAGGACCGCTTCACCCATTTGTGAGGCGAGTTCGCCCTCGTCAAGCTGTATAAGGTCGATATTCTCCCTGTTTTTAAACAGACGCAGTGTCGCATCATCTCCGGTCTTAAGGTCCAGCGAGAACATCGGCTCTATCTGTGTTCCGTCCTCTGTCAGCAGGGACATATCCTCATCCGTAAGTGGCAGGAATACAGCGAACTGACCGTCCTCCACCTTATTGACTGACTTCTTGTTTTCTGTTCCCTGAATGACTACCTCCGCTGAACCAACTATCGATACAACAAGATATATTCCCATTACTATAAGAAGCAGCAATGCAAGATATCTGCCGAAATTGCTCCGCAGGTCACGAAGGAGTCTTTTACTGAGCACCCTGTTCATTATAAGTCCTCCAGTTCTGCGGCAGGGACTCTTTTCTCGTTCTCGTATTCCTTTTTGACAAGTCCGTCCTTTATGATGATGACCTTATGTACCATGTTCTTTATGTAATTGTTATGTGTAACTATCAGCATAGTAGTCCCGTATTTCTCGTTTATCTGCTCCAGAAGCACAAGTATATCACGGCTTGTTTTCGAGTCCAGCGCACCTGTCGGCTCGTCGCAGAGAAGGAGCTTCGGATTCTTGACCAGTGCCCTTGCAATTGCACATCTCTGCTGCTGTCCGCCCGAAAGCTGTGCAGGGAACTTGTTCTGATGCTCGGTAAGTCCGAGAACTTCGAGAAGCTCGTCTATATCAAGGGGCTTTTCAGCGATATACTGACATATCTGTATATTTTCCCTTACGGTGAGATTGGGTACAAGGTTATAGAACTGAAAGATGAATCCCAGATTGTCCCGCCGGTAATCGGAAAGCTGTGCAGGCTTCATGCCGAATATCTCAGTGCCGTCCACAGTTATCGAACCCGAGTCCATAGTGTCCAGACCGCCGATGCAGTTAAGGAGAGTTGATTTTCCCGAACCGCTGGTGCCCTGTATAACGCACATCTTACCTCTTTCAAGTCCCGTACTGATGCCTTTGAGAACCTGTATATAGCTGGTATCGCTTCCGTAACTCTTTTTTACATCCTTTACTTCAAGATACATTCATATTCCTCCTTAGTAAGCACACGCTAACTCATGTGCATCAGTCAAGGAGCTTTCACTCCCCGACCGTATCATTATTCTCAAAAATATATTTCAGCCATGTGTCAACAAGCATATCCATGACAGGCTTTATTTTCCTTACAGCCTGTTCCTTGTCATCTACATGGATAAGCAGATGAACAAATGCATTAATCTGCACATGTGAAAACCAGTGCAGCATATACTCGTTGATTCGCTTATCGGGAAAAGCAGCCGCATAGGTCTCAGCAAGAGCGATATTATGCTGTTCTATCATTTCCACAAAGCGGTCGACTATACCTTCATAGCGTGAACCCGTTGCCTTGTCAAGCAGGATCATCATTGCTTCTCTGTCCGCATAAAGAACCGATATCATTGTCTCGGCAAACTCGTCATGGTCGCCAGACGTATGCTCATAGTCCGAAACATCGGTCTCCAGATCCTCGGAAAAATGCAGTTTTATCGCATTGATTATCCTTTGAAGGGGTTCATCGACTACAGCGCCGAAAAGTCCGTTTTTGTCCTTGAAGAAGAAGTATACCGCACCGGTCGTAAGACCTGCTGCGGAACTTATAGCACGAAGCGAGGCTTTCTCGAAGCCCTTCTCCATAAATTCCTTTTTAGCGCATAAGATAAGCTTTTCACGGTTTTCATTTTCATGATCCATAGGCTCGCCTCCGTTGATAACAGTGTTACGTAACACTGTTATTCTATCATGCATCCTCTGATTTGTCAATCGTCCGACTGTTTTTTCGTCATTTTCCACATAACCGCATATATAAAAACGTCCGTTCTCTACGTTTCTGTAGAAGAACGGACGTCCGTTAAGGACCTTCATATTTTTCTGCCGTCATAAGTTCAGTAAGGGCACCTTCAAAGTCCCTGTCCTGCTGCGGAGTGCGCTTGGAAAGTCCCCTTGTACGGCCGCCGCTTCGGCGTATCTTTGCGGATACCGCACGGAATTCAAGGAGTCCCGAGATATTGTCCTCTGTATATTGTCTGCCGTCCTGATTGAGGACTATCGCACGTTTCCCGAGACACATCGCCGCAAGTCCATAGTCCTGAGTTACAGCGATATCTCCCGCACAAACAAGGTTGACAAGGCGAAAATCTGCGCTGTCCGCACCTTTATCCACTATTATCGTATCTGCACCGTCCCGCTGTATCGAATGGGCGGTATCACATATTATGGTGCAGCCTATACCGTACTTTTTCGCCAGACGTACCGTGATGTCAACTACGGGACAGCCGTCCGCATCAATAAATATCCTCATAAGTTTCTCCTGTTGTAATGTTGATCTACTGAATAGCGTTATGCCATATAAGCGAAGCGCATATGGTATAATTTCCCGATTGCAGGGAGCAAATCATAGATTTGCGTATCTGCAAGGGAATTCGGATAAAGTATAATGAATGCATTTGCATTCATTATACCATAAATAAAAACTGTTTACAATAGTAACGAATAATGTTATAATGATTTTATAGTTAAGAGGTGACAATGTTATGAAAATAGTTATTGCAACAGATTCTTTCAAAGGCAGTCTTTCTTCCCTTGATGCAGGAAAGGCCGCAGCAGAAGGTATCAGCCGTGTATTCCCTGAAGCCGATACGGTCATCAGACCTGTGGCGGACGGCGGTGAAGGTACTGTTGAAGCACTTGTGTCAGGTCTCGGCGGAAAGACGATACGTACAGAGGTCACAGGTCCGCTGGGAAAGCCCGTCACCGCAGGATACGGTATTCTTCCCGATAATACGGCAGTTATCGAAATGGCTGCGGCTTCGGGACTTACTCTGATCTCAGAAGCCGAACGTGATCCCATGCACACCACAACTTACGGCACGGGCGAACTGATAATGGACGCCGTTAAACGCGGATGCCGTAATTTCATCATCGGTATCGGCGGAAGTGCCACTAATGACGGCGGTATCGGCTGCTTACAGGCGCTCGGTTTCGGGATGCTCGATAAAAACGGACAGCAGGTCGGTCACGGTGCGGAAGGTCTCTCGCAGCTTGTACGCATTACCGATTCGGATGCCGCTGATGAGCTGAAAGAGTGTCGGTTCAATGTTGCATGCGACGTTACCAATCCCCTTTGCGGCGAAAATGGATGCAGTGCGGTATTCGCTCCACAGAAGGGCGCGGACTCCGAAATGATTGTCCGGATGGACGGATATCTCCGCCGCTATGCCGAACTGATGAAGACCTTCAACAAGTCCGCTTCACCCGATACGGCAGGTGCAGGTGCGGCAGGAGGTCTCGGATTTGCACTGATGTACTGCCTTGATGCGGAACTGCGTTCGGGTGCGGACCTCATTATACGTGAAACAAGTCTCGAAAGCGAAATAAGTACTGCGGACATAGTTATAACGGGGGAAGGATGCCTCGACAGTCAGACCGCAATGGGTAAGGCTCCCGTCAGGATAGCCGCCATTGCAAAAAAGTACAGCAAGCCTGTTATAGCCTTCAGCGGTGCAGTCCGTAAAGGCGCGGAGCTTTGCAACGAACAGTGTATCGATGCTTTCTTTCCTGTTCTGCGGAACGTATGCACTCTCGAACAGGCTATGGACACTTCCGCGGCATACGCTTCCCTTGCAGATACTGCCGAACAGGTATTCAGAACAATAAAACTTTTCAGGTGAACTGCATTTCACCTGTCGGACCTATGGAGCTATCATGAAAGAAATAACACTTATTAACAACAGCTTCGCATACGGCGGATTCACTTCGGGAAATGAAGGTATATGGACGAGAAACGAGCCTTTCGATCCGCCTACATGCGACTACATCTCACTTAGCGGCAGACTCGGTATCCCACTGACAAATATAGTCCGTCCCTATCAGGCAGGCGGTGATAAAACAGAGATAGTATGCGCTGAACACGGCGGCTCGGGGGTTATAAAGGACAACGAGCTGAAAAAGGTGGACGGTCTCATAACTGCCGAAAAGGGACTCGTCCTCAGTATAATCGCCGCCGACTGCGTACCTGTATATCTGGCGGATGAAAGCGCAGGCGTCATCGGACTTCTGCACTGCGGTTGGCGTTCAGCGGCAGGCTTCATCGTTCATAACGCTGTGGCTAAAATGCAGTGGCTCGGCGCTTCACCCGAAAAAATACATGTCATCATCGGACCGCATATCTGTTCGGGATGCTATGAAGTCGGAGAAGAAGTCAGGAGGTCATTTGCGGATAACTTTACGGAAAATGAACTCGAAGCACTCTTTGCTTACCGTGAGAAAAGCCTGTATCTCGACCTCTCACGGACTATACGCTTAAAGGCGATGAAAGAACACATTCCCGTGGAAAACATATCAGCCTCTCAGGAATGTACTTTTCACGACACGGATTTTTACTCTTACAGGCGCGGCGACAGGGGCAGGCAAGATCTTGCATTTATCATGATGAAATAATTCTAAAGGAGTACATATATGAAAGATAGTATGAATACCTATAGTCTTGATCTCAGTCTTCTTTTTCCCGATGATTCAAAAGCATGCTTCCGACTCGGCAAATGTACCGCAAACGATCTTGATATCGATTTCATTGCCAAAAATCTATCGTCTAACGGTGCCGAACAGAAAGTCATAGCAAATATACTTCTTGATATGCCTTGCGATATGAAAGTTGTGGGATACCGCAGAAAGGTCTATTCCGACCTGAGAGAGCATTACGATGTCTGTGAGCGCATGTATGATATCTTCGATTCCATGCGTTTTTACGTTCGTGACCGCAATAACCGCATCGACGAGGGTTCCACTATCTATGACCTCCTAACAAGACTGAAATCACTCGAAAGCTACATCCGTTCCATCTACATGCTGAAAGAAGTTGTGGACGGTGTGGAATTCCGCTCGGAAGGAATGAAACGCTTTGCGGAAATGGTGACACGTATCTATAACAACAGCGGATTTGAGGAGCTCACAAAGGATATCGGTATCATTTCCGATGAGATAAGCAACGTAAAAAGTCTGACTATCGGTGTCAATCTCAACAACGATTTTTACCCCGTAGAGACAGGCATAATCTCCCTGAACTCCTTCTGGTTCACTGAACAGAGCGCACTGAAAAACTTCATAAAGTACCAGAGGAAAGACAGGATAAACGATAAGGAACTGATGCCCTTCTCCATAGAAACTCACGGGGACAGCCTTAACAAGTCCGTGAAGAAATTCAGGTTCCTTATCGCACAAAAAGACGGATTGGCTGCCTCTGTTGCCGACTACACCGCATCGGACAGTCCCCTTATGAACAACCTTAACAAGATAATCGAGCGTATGCTCCCTTCAATGACGGACAAGCTGAAAAAGACACTGAACAAATACGTGGATATCAGCGGAAAGGCTCTCGGCGAACTTGCGGATGAAGTGCTTTTCTATCTGCGGTTTATCGAGCTTGAACGCAAGCTGACTGCCGACGGACTTCCCTGCTGTATGGGAGAAAGCTCAGAGGACGATACACGATTCAGCGGATTTTATAACGTAAAACTGGCTATATGCCGCCTTATCGGTACTGTCAGCGACGAGATAGTGTGCAATGATATCGAGTTCACCAACGATAAGACCGTTCAGCTGCTTACAGGTCCCAACCGCGGCGGAAAGACCATACTCACTCAGGGTATAGGACTTGCTTTCCTTCTGTATCAGAGCGGTGTCTTTGTGCCTGCATCCTCTGCGGCAGTGAGACTGTGTACGGGTATATTCACTCATTTCCCTGTGGAGGAAGAACACACCGTCTCCCTCGGACGCCTTGGCGAAGAAGCTTCACGATTCTGCGAGATAAGCAAAAATGCCGACAGCGGAAGCCTTGTTCTTCTTAACGAATCCTTTGCTACCACAAGCCACACTGAGTCGCTGTACATCGCCGAGGACGCCATAAAGTACCTCTGCTGTCTCGGGGCACGTACCGTATTCAACACCCATATGCACGAGCTTGCGGAAAAAGCCGATTCCTACGGTAAAACTGAAAATGCAGTCTGTAAGGCGGTAAGTCTGGTCATGGAAAGCGATAACGGAAAACGTTCATACAAGGTAAGCTACAAGAAACCAGACGGCAAAAGCTACGCTCACGAAATAGCCTATCGTTTCGGGATAACCTTCGAGCAGCTTATGGGAAATCTCGATTTAAAGGAGAATAGCCATGTCACTGCAAACAATGATATTTAAAATGATGTGCAAGCGAAGCGACGATGCAAGGGATAAGGGACTGACCGTCCCCGATGGTATCGAGTGTTTCTTTGATATCACTTACGGCAGGGATAAGAAGTATGGACTTCTTGATATCTACCGTCCCAAAGGAAAAAGCGTTCCTTTGCCGACTATAGTTAACTTCCACGGCGGCGGATGGGTATACGGCACCAAAGAGACCTACCGCTATTACTGCATGTCACTGGCTGAAAAAGGCTTTGCGGTAGTCAACCCCAGCTATCGTCTTGCACCGAAAAACCGCTTTCCTGCTGCATTTGAAGATATAAACGAGGTGTTCCGCTTTGTACTGAAGAATGCTGAGAAGTACGGACTGGATACAGATTCGCTGTTCGGCATAGGCGACTCCGCAGGTGCTTCGGGCATCGCTGTATATGCAGGTATACTGACAAATGACAAGTATGCATCGGAATTTCCCGTAAAAGCTCCAAAGGGACTGAAACTCCGCGCGCTTGGACTGAACTGCGGATGCTACACAGCTCTGGACAAGGCTGATTTCTACGTCGATATTCTTCCGAAAGAGAACAGGGAAAAGGTTCTTGGACTTCTTCACCTTACCGCCCATGTTACAGCGGATTATCCGCCCTGCTTCCTTTTGACCGCTAACAACGACTTCATGAAGAACGACATGAAGCCTATGGAGGATGCCCTGAAAGCAATGGGAGTCAGGTACATTTCAAAGATTTACGGCGATGACAATAACAGGCTCGGTCACGTTTTCCACTGTAATATCAGGGACGAAAACGCTGTAAAAGCCAATCAGGAGCAGCTGGATTTTTTCCGCAGCGTTCTGAAATAACCGTATCTTATGCATAAACAGCAACAGGACAAGGAGAAGTCTCCCTGTCCTGTTTTATATTGCATTTCTGACGGATTATCTTAGGTTAATGACATTACCCAAAGAGTCCTTGAATTATTATTAATTAAAATACATTATTACTCTATTACAGGCAGTGAATCATACAAGCCTGCATCAAGCTTCTGTATTACAAGTGCGTCCATAGGTGTTATTCCGTCGCCGGGATTAAATACGTCTGCTTGTAAAAGTTCATCCTCACTGAGCTCATATTTGCTTGGATTAGATATATACTGGAGTATTGCCAGAGCATCTGCAAGAGTTGTTTCTCCGTCTGAATTAACATCGCCGTTGGGAACATCTACCGCATCAGAAAGTTGAGGTATAATAAAAGGCTCTGTTTCAGTATCAGCAGGTGTTGGCGGTGATGCAACCATGGTACCTGCTAAAGGAGGGATAGTTGTTACAGGATATTCAGGTGTTTCCCATTCCTCTTCTTCATAGGACTGAACAGCTTC
>FPJT01000013.1:0-40507 GCA_900119535.1 Ruminococcus sp. XPD3002 | reverse complement strand
GAGGGATAGTTGTTACAGGATATTCAGGTGTTTCCCATTCCTCTTCTTCATAGGACTGAACAGCTTCAGTCGTTGTTGTAGATGTCGTAGTTGGCAGTGATGCAACTATAGTACCTGCTAAAGGAGGAATAGTTGATGCATGATATTCAGGTGTTTCCCATTCCTCATCTTCATAGGGCTGAACAGCTTCGGTCGTTGTTGTAGATGTCGTAGTTGGCGGTGATGCAACTATAGTACCTGCTAAAGGCGGAATAGTTGTTACAGGATATTCAGGTCGGTCCCATACTTCATTTGTGTATGATGTGACAGTTTTGCTCTCAGAGAAAGTTGCTGCACTTTCTGTATGAATTAGTTCTTCCGATGATGCTGAATTGGACGTTACAGCTGTACTTATAGCCATAGATGCCAAAATGGTCGCTATTTCTTTTGTATATTTTCTCATTTTCAAACCTCCGTTTATGTTATGTACAGCGTCGTACATATTTCTTCCGTAATATTCTTCCGCTGACCTCAGATTAAGTATTCCTTATATATATATAACACTCGCAGCAACTAATAAAAATATAACATCTTTCTAATAAAATTTTGGAAAAGGTATTAGCTTAATGATATTAGGCATAATGCCGGCTGATATTTATTTCATTTTTCTAATTTAATAATTCCAGCGAGTAGTTCACAAGGACAAGTGTTGCATCGCTTGCATCTATTTTGCCGTTGCCGCTCAGGTATTTAGTTCCTTATTTTTGAAGGCATCGGGACTTATATCCGTATTCTCGGGGAAAACCGTTTCCTTAAGCGAATCACAGCCTGCAAATGCCCATGAGTACACCTTTTTCAGTCCTTTACCGCAAACAATTTTCTTCAGATTCCTGCACTCCTTGAAAGCGAAGGGCGGTATCGATACGAGCTTATCGGGTATCGTTATCTCCTCTATACCACAGCGGCAGAATGTATATCCCCAAAGGTAGCGGAGTTCGGAAGGAAGCCTTATGCTTTTCAGGGACCAGCAGCCGTCAAATACGAATTCGCCCATATCAGTCACGGAATCGGGTATCTCTACGGACGTTATCTCACTGTGTCCCGCAAATACCTTATCGCAGATAACAGTTACCTTCGAGCCGCCGTATTCGGGAGGTATGACAACTTTCTCCTCATCTCCCTCATAACCCACAACGCTGAAAGTACCGTCCTCAACAGGGGCAAACATTATGTTCTGCATTTTCTTTTCCTCCGTTATTTATTTCATACTTTATATAATCATACCACAAAGTCCTCAGCTTGGCAAGACTGTTTTGAAACATCGTCCAGACGCGGAACATTCCCTCGGAAATGCAGAACTCTCCGGGGAGGAACGTATCGAAAAGATAGGCAAGGCTCATCATTCAAGGCTGCATATAACCTATGCAGCCTTATTATTTTACTTATCATCAGAAACCGCTCCTGTAACGTCAGCGGCGTAACTGATACTGTGGTATAAAGCGGAGTCCATGTCCGCCAGACCATTCTCTCTATAGCTTTCGGGAGAGAAGACCGCATATAACCCATACCCAAGTTTCTTCCATGTATAATCCTGAACTATGGAATTATCGGCTGCCTGTTTATCGCAGTTATCAAACACATTTCGCATAACATCAACCGTACACAATCCGTCACTCATCGGCGTATCTGTTTTAGACTCACAGCCTTCGAGCGTGATCTTATCGCCGTTCGTTACAGCCGATGTACCTGTGACCAGTTTCTGTGTACCGCCGTCTGACAGCTTGTATTCCGAGTAAAATGTCGGAGACATATTCTTACCATCAGCATTGTAATCAGATAACCAGACAGTTACAGCAGCGTACTGAACCTCAGCATTCTCATCCTTTAAATGCTCCTTCCTGATATTGCCGTCCACTTGTTCAAACAGAGCAGACAGCTTTTTTGCAAGATCCGCCTGCTGTGTCTCACTGAGAGCGGTAAACACGTAAAACTCAGTCTCTTCACCGTATTCCGAATGATCGCCGCGTCCCGATGCAGCTAAATGGATATATCCTGCCTCCGAGCCTGCATAAAGCGTGTCCTTGCTGTCTTTTTTGATTTCTGCATCACTGATATTCGTGTCAAGGATACGCATTTCACCGCTGTAACCGCCTTTGCATCTGACATCAGCCAGTTCCTCCAGTGAATATGAACGTCCGGACTCCACATCGAATACCGATTGTTTAGGAGTTACCTTCGGCACATTGCTCACGTATCTGTACAGAGCGGTTCCGCATATACCTGCTATTATCAGTGCTGCAGCACCTATTGCAATAATGATCTTTTTCATTTTCATCCTCTTTCCGGCTGACTGTCTGTTCATCATTCAGCCTTGTGTTTTTTCATAAAGATTAAGACTGCTTCCAGCAATACAAGTACTGCCGCTCCGATGATGTATACCGGCAGATCCTTTCTGACAGCGATATTCAGCGGTTTGAAAACGTACACAGCATATATGGAGGCATTCAGCTTATCAACGTATTCTGACTGTGCATAGTATGAAGTAGTTATTCTTTTATCAGAAAAGCTCTGATCTTCACTGCCATTCCACTTTTCACGAGAGGCGGTAAACAGTTCTTCAGCGATTTTGTTCAGCTTTGCTTCGTTTTCTGTGTCTGCCATCTTAAAATAACGGATCTCAAGTTCAGTATCTCCGCACCATTCCGATACAGGAACTGCATCGGAAGCAGAAGCATACGGATTGCTTCCGATGTTATAAACGATTTCTTCGTCTGTAGAGTAATTCTTGTACTTCAATGTACCGTCAAAGATAAAGTTATCATCACATTTTGCGTTGAGGGCATCGCTGTTTATGAAGATAAACGGCGTACCCATCGTCTGATCTGCCTTGAAATCATCGCTTACGGGGATTATCCTGTTTTCATCCCAGTTAGCAGCCGCGTAATTGACCGAAAGGAAATTGCCTGAACATATTTTCTGACCGCTGCTGAGATCAAGTTCACCGTAAAATCCCATGTCATCATCCGGATGCCAGTATTCATCCTGCCATCCACGATATACTGTTCTGATAATGTTATCTGAGGTAAGCTTATCAGTGCTTTCGGGGAGTGACCAGCTTGCATTTACCTGTGCTTTGGTCATATATTCGTCCATGATCTCTGAAGCGGACACATATGTGTAAACTATGCCTGCAAGTATAAATACTGCGGCTGTCAGCAATTGAAAAGCAGTTTTCTTTCCGCTGTTATTTTTTGCCATTTTATTCTTTACCTTTCGTGTTTGATAGTCCGTTATTCCGAACTGCTGTATGCTATTATTTCAGCCTGTAAGTCTCTCCGCCTGCAATGAGCTCTACATTTTCAGCGGATTCAAAGTCGACTGACGGGAAAGACATCCATGTGCTGCATTTTCCTGCTTCAAAGGCTTCACCTTCCGTGTCGCAGTAGCTGTAGCCGATCTCCTTTGGTGAATACTCGACACCGTCAACATTGAGTATGAAGTTCTTGGCAAACTCGTGCCAGTCATTGTCGAATTTACCGCAAACTGCGGTATAATCCGTCTCGTCTCCGGCAAGATCGTTACCGAGGAAATCAAAGGTAAATCCAAAGGAAGAGTCATATGAACCATACTCGGCATAGTGCAGTTTATACTCCACATTACCGCTGTTCAGAATAATATCTTTCGAGAAATCCATAAATGAATCCTTAAGCGCCTTATCGGGAACTATAAATCTGTATTCCATATCCACATCGTAATCAAAGACCTGATTTTCGGGATCGTTCTCAAAGCTTATCTGCTTTACTGCGGCGATGACTTCTTCCTCGTTTATCATAAATGCGGCGGGACCGTCCATACATACGTGGTACATATTGTTTACCTGCGGATCTTTTTCGCCGTATGCATCCCAGGTACCATATTCATCGATATGGTTATAGTATTTATCCTCGTTCAGGATGTAAGCGCTGAGCTTTAACCTGTCATTCTTTTCAGCGAGGACTTTGTCGTTGACAGTTACCTTGAAAATAAGCTTCGGAGAAGTCTTATCACCTGTTACAGAATCGAGCATAACGGTGAAAATACCGTCGGACTGCTCCTGTCCCACATTGCAGTAATGTCCCTGTTCGATTATTTCTGCGGTAGTTTCGTCCTTACCGAAAAAGCTGCGGAAAGTTTCGCTGAGGGGACCGTATCCCAGTGCTGTTGCAGTTGTACCTGAAATTATGAGACAAGCTGCAGCTGTTCCTATTATTCTTCCTATTATTCTTCTTTTTGTAGTTTTTTTCATAGTGATATCCCTTTCTGTACCTGCTGATGCTTTTGCTTTTGCGAGCATTTCTTCAGCGGTCAAATTGAAATGTTTATCACATACGTCGTCCATTGCTTTTTTGTAGCGATTTTCGTTCACAGCCAATCTTCCTTTCTGAGTGTATTTTTCAGCTTGTCCCTGCCTCTTCTGAGCCTTGTTTTCACGGTAGCTTCGGGAAGTTCAAGTATATCTGCTATTTCGCTGATACTGTACTCCTCATAGTAGAATAAGTGAACAGGGATCCTGTACTTTTCGGGAAGCTTCATCACTTCGCCTATGATCTCATCAAGCTCGTGATCCTCATCTGCGGGAAGGTCATCGGGTATCGGAGAAGCGGAAATGTGCTTTTTACTTCGGAAATGATTGTTACAGCTGTTTATAGCAACTCTGATAAGCCATGCTTTCATATGCTCGTCCGAATCAAAGCTGCCATCGTATGTGTATAGCCTGATAAAGGTATCCTGTGAGAGTTCGGAAGCGTCATCGGCGTTCCGAACATAGCTGTATATGACGGAATAGACCGTTTTTCTGTATTCTTCATATGCCCATATGAATTTATCATCTGTCATAATTTTTCATCCTTTTTGAAACGTTTCATAAGATCTCGTCAGGACCTTTACACTCATAATACACTTCAGCAGCGGAAAAGGTTTCACTTTTTTCAAAAAAATTTTTCTGCTACGGATATTGTACCATATTCCGACGGTAAATACAAGTAAACTGCATTGCAGTAAGACAGAGGGGAACCTTCTTCGGAAGGCTCCCCTCAACAAATATATTGATATCGGTCGGTATTTTTAATCGTGCAGAGGTTATCAGTACAGTTCGTAGTTTTCAGCGGCTTCCGCAAAGGGACCTGGAATGACCGCTGAACCTCTGTGATTTCCGAGATAGTCGGAATCGAATACGATGTCTCTGCCGTCGGGAGCTTCAAATCTCTGCTCGGGCTCGAATGCTTCACCGAGCATTCCAGTTGATATCATGCCTGCCGAGAATTTGTCTATGAGCTTGTAAAGATCGGTTTTAAGACATATCCTGCCGTTCTTCTCTTCAAGTTCAATATTAACGCTTTCGCTGCTCATGAACTTGTTTTTCTCGTTTTTCCAGCTCTTTGAACCGCTCAGGTAAACGTTTCCGTCACACCATACAGGCAGGTAGCTCCAATGGTATTTTTCGAGTCCCGACATATCGGGAGTATCCGAATCCATGTCAAAGTTTGCGATCCACTCGTCATAGGTGGGGAAGTCATCAAACAGGTGAGTACCGACTTCGGCGTTGTCCGTAGTGCCCTTATGTGAAACGGTATCGTATTTCTGTACGAAGATGTTATTATAAAAGCGGTCGTCGCCGTGAAGAAGAGTCATAAATCCCATTACCTCTGTACGGTGTGGGATGTGATAGGGAGTAAAGCGCTGACGGAGTTTGCCGTCCACCAGACCGTCACAGCCATCGTCTATCGATGTGAACGAACCGCATATAAGGTTATGGATAACAGCAAGTCCCTCAGAAGGCATACGGAGAGAGACATCGGAAAGCAGGATATTATTATCTATTATCGTTGGACCGTGGCTGACTTCAACGAAAATATCCTGACTCATCATACCGCCCGGGAGATGCTGAGCAAAATCGGGACTCTGATTATCGTGGAGGAGGTTCTGTGTGATACGTGTTCCCTGCGCTTCCCAGTCGCACCAGATACCCATAGTGCAGTGGTGGATATGGTTGCGGCGCATTGTAACGTCGATTGCAGCATGCATTTTGATGCCAGCTATCTCTGCACCGCCAAGCTCCATCATGTTGTTGATATGGTGGATGTGGTTGTCCTCGATAATTGAGAAGACACCGCCCATGCGCCCGATTATTCCACCCTGTTCGCAGTGGTGGATATTATTGCGCCTGATAATATGGCTTCCGACTTTTTCTTTCAGCCAGCCGTGGAACTGTCCCCTGCAAACAGCGTCACGCTCCATCTGTGTGGGACTTTTGACGTGTTTGGTGGTGAAATAGTGATCGTTTTTGGGATCGTAGTACTTTCCGACGCTTATGCCTGCACATTTGCTGTTGCTTATGTCGCAGTCCTCGATTATCCAGCCCTTTGACCAGTGGGGACCTATCATGCCGTCCTGAAATGCGGCAGGAGGAGCCCATGTAGTTGCCGCCTTGCTTATTCTGAAGCCGCTTACGGTGATATAGCCTACACCCATTTTTGAAGGCATAAAGCATCTTCTTCTGACGTTTATCTCGACTTTTTCATTATTGGGATCATTGTCGCCAAAATTGCAGTAGAAAATGGTTCTGCCGTCCTTTTCCTCAGCGTACCATTTGTATACCGAGTCCTCGGGACACCATGAGTATATGGACTTTTCTCCTGCTGTGCAGGCATCAATGCTGTCAGCTTCGTAAAGAGCCTTGTCATTGAGGTAAACTGCACCTGTGTGCTTGGTCTTGCCTGCAAAATACCAGTCGCCGTAAACAAAGGTCGTGTATGGATCGTATGCGCCGAAAATGCTGCTGTCGACACTTGCTGTCCAGACTTTGTCATTGTACTTAGTCCAGCCTGTGAGAAGCTCTGCGCCTGTTATCTCGGCACCAAGAGGTTCTGCACTTCTGTAAACTATGCGTTTGTCGGAAGTTCCCGCGTTTTTAGGATCTACATACTCCCTGTATACACCCGGCATAACGATGACCTCGTCGCCTGCCTGAGCTATCCTTGCTGCGTCATTTATTCTTTTGAACGGCATTTCCTCAGAGCCGTTGCCGTCACGTCCTGCGTTTGCGTCTACATAAATTTTCATTTCAGAACCTCCTTGTTATCATAAAAAAATATACCGTCTGCACCGCACTTAACAATAGCGTTTTTCATGCATATACAGCTGTCTGTGCGGAGCTGCATATACTGATTATAGCATAACGGCATAGTAAGTTCAAGTACAATAAAGCGGAAAAAATGCCATTCTGCCATTTATTGCTCCGCCAGTTAACTCTTGAAGAATTATAAGGTACCCGAGGAAAGTCTGAGCATTACGGACAGTTCGTGTATGCATAGAAGTTTCATGCGGTAAATATCTTGAAAAATAGATCATAATATGTTATAATACATTGTGTGTTCAATAACCGCCGTTAGGTGATCATTGTGCGTCACATTATGACAAGTTCATTATGCCCGAAAGGGCTGAGCAGACATTGTTTTTTCTATCAAATCAACTCAGGAGGTATATCATGGAATTCAAAGAAGTAGTAAAGAACCGTTATTCATGCAAGAAGTACAGTGAAAAACAGGTCGAAGCAGAAAAGATCACAGCGATACTGGAAGCAGGCAGACTTGCTCCCACAGCCAAGAATTTACAGGAGCAGCGTATATATGTGCTTCAGTCGGCAGATGCACTTGCAAAAATAGATCAGGCAACGCCCTGCCGTTACGGTGCGCCGACAGTTCTTGTAGTGGCATTTGACAAGAACGAAGTGTTCACTTATCCCGGCGGAAAGCGTGATTCGGGTGCAGAGGATGCAACGATAGTTGCAACACATCTCATTCTTGCAGCCGCTGATGAAGGCGTTGACAGCTGCTGGATCAATTATTTCGATCCCGACAAGCTTGCAGGAATACTCGGACTTCCCGAAAACGAGGAGATACTTATGGTGCTTGACCTCGGCTATGCCGCAGATGGTGCAGGACCGCTCCCTAACCACGAAAGCAGGAAGCCGCTTTCAGAGACAGTTAAATATCTTTGAACCATTTAGTCTGACTTAGAAATGAAAAAATATGAGAGGTGATGATCGTATCGGTCGTCACCTTTTTTATGCAAATGTTGCATAGCTGAAATAGCTTGCAAAACATGAGGGATAGTGGTATAATGTAGTTAGAATGAACTAACAAATGAAAAGAGGTAATTTCCTATGAATTCATTGACGGCAGGACTTTTATGGTCTGTATTATGGATGATATATATTTTCCTGATACTGAAATTTTTTCCGCATTCAAAGCTCCACGACTATCCGAAGGATATACAGGATGCTTCGGCAATAGGAAAGCCTTCGGAAAAACAGGAGAAAAATGCTAAGCTTTTCGGTGCAGTCGGCGGACTTGTCATATTCGGCGCACTGATCGTATTCGGACTTCTGCATTTTCACAGCGAGCCGGCTTCCTTTCTGTCGGTACTGCTCTATATATTCATTGCGGCAATGACATGGAACGTTGCAGACCTGCTTGTAATGGACTGGCTGATAATCTGTCTTATAACACCGAAATGGGTAGTGATAGAAGGTACAGAGGGATGCAGGGGGTATAAGGACTGGTTCTTTCATTTCAAAGGCTTTCTCATCGGCTGCGTGTACACAACTATAATTGCTGTTCTGTTTTCAGTCATCGATTATCTTATACTGCGTTTTTTGATATGGTAACGGCTCAGATACATAATTAAAAGCCTTTGGAGAATTCCGCAGGCTGAGAGTCTCAATACGGAAGCATTTTCCTCATTGCACACATATCAAATACATCAAGTCTGCCGTCCTCGCAGATATCTGCGGACTTCAGATTCGTCAGCTCCGCATCGGACTCGTTGAGAAGCCATTTTTGCAGGAGTAGAAGGTCAAAAGTGTCAAACTTAATCAATATCCTTACCGTAGAAAATACACACAAAACATATTGCAAAAACGAAAGATATGTGGTATAATATCGTTAGTAAGAACTAACGATGAATAGCTATCTGCGGTTTCTTGCTTTGATAAGATTTTAATGGAGATGATATTATGACACCAAAAGAATACAAAGAACTGTCCGTAAAGGAGTTCACAAAGGCTGCCGAAATATACGAATCGGACAATGCAGGCGTTTACAACATGTGCAAAAAGGACTATCCCGATGTTCTTGCAGAACTCGAAAAAGAACCCTTTACCGACCTTCTGGACTGCGGCTGCGGTACAGGTCCCATGCTGACGCTTCTGCATAAAAAATACCCCGAAAAGCATTACACAGGTATCGACCTTACCCCGAAAATGATTGAGGTAGCCAAAAGGAAGAACATGAAAAATGTTGAGCTTGTTGTGGGAGACTGCGAAAAGCTTCCCTTTGAGGATAATTCCTTCGATGTGGTCATTTGCTGCGAGAGCTTCCACCACTATCCCAATCCGCAGGATTTCTTCAACAGCGTAAGCCGTGTACTGCGCCCGAACGGAAGACTGGTTCTTCGCGATATGACCATGAATTCCGCAGCAGTCCGCTGGTTCTGCAACACTATCGAGATGCCTCTTGCTCACCTTATCGGCAAAGGAGACGTAAGGATATACGGCAGAGAGGACATTAAAAAACTGTGCCGCAATGCAGGGCTTCACATGGAAATATTTGAAAAGCGCGGCTTCTGCCGTCTGCACTGCGTTGTAAGAAAATGAACAATTGAACAGTTGGTAAAGGATTTTTTCTGCATCCTTTGCAAGAGCAGAGTGATATAACGACAAAAACCACCTTTTTACAGGTGGTTTTTATCATTCAGTCCGCATTTATACATATGGACATTATTTCTTGATATAAAAGCTTTTACTGTTATTTTCCGCACACAGTATCGGAACACCCGAAGACTGAAGAAGCTCGGTTTCGTAAAGAACAGTTTCTTCGTCGCAGCGGATATTCTTTTCTACCAGATAATCTGCGATCTTCTGAGCAGATACAGGTGCTTCGGGGCTCGATGAGGTATACAGCATCTGTACTATATAGAGTTTTCTCGGATCAAAACGTGACACACCTCACACCGTCCTTTCAATAGATCAATAATCAGCATATTACATCATCAGATAGTATTCTCATACTCGTCCTTCTTCTTGTTTCTTATGAACATAGCAATGAAGAGGAGTGCAGCGCCGAGCATGATAGCATAAGGGATATAAGTAAGGATAACGCCTGTAGGTGACATTTCTTCAAGTGCGTTAGTGAATTCTGTTCCTGTTATGTCTGCATTCTTTGTAGGCTCAGTCTTTAAAGATGATGTGTAGTTTGTAAGTGCTGTAGCATCAAATCCGATCGTCTTGTTGTCTCCGTCAAGTAATGTAGCAGTGATAGCAGGCTTTACAGCACTACCCTTATACGAATCGATAGTATCGTTTGTTTCGCTTACAGCTACAGTTGCACTTGCAGGAAGTCCTATGAGCTTAAGTGTATCACCGTCTGCAAGACCGGGCTTAACGTCAATTCCTATGGTTCCGAGTGGTACATCTGCATCATTCTTCTTAACAAAGAATTTCTGACCTGCTTTACCGGAAGCTGTTGTCTTTACAGTGAATGGGAATTCATGCTTCTTATCAGCAAGAGTACCTGTGATATTCTTCTTTACTGTATAGTTGTAAGTGTAGTACTTATCAGCCATATTTCCGTCATCTGAATCTGAAGATCCTGATCCGTTATTATCACCGCTGTCATAACCTGTTGTTTTCTTAAGTGTTGTATTATTATCCTGTCCGTCTATTGTCATTGTTTCAGACTCGCCCTTATGGAACATGACGAAAGCTGAAACTTCAAGTCCGCTGTCACCGTTCTTGATATAAACATCAAGGTATCTGTCAGCAGAGTAGTTATCTGTATCTCTTATAATATCTGCTGCTGCAAGTCCTCCTGCTTCGGGAGTTTCTGTTATCTTGTAACGATAAACACCGGCTGCCTCGAATTTGGTAAGATCAACAGCTACTACAAGATTATCGCTGATAACTTTCTTGCCGTTTTCAAGGTTGATCGGCTCAGTTGAAGTAAATACAGCTGTGCTGTCTGTAAGTGAAACACCGCCTGTAATGCCTGTCTTAGCCTTAACGGTCTTTCCCTCAGAATCTGTTATCGTATCAGCATTTGTTACTTCGTAGGGAGCTATCGAATAATTGTAAGTTATCGTAGGACCATATATGGAAGCAACATTTTCTTCATTGTGAACGACAATATCCTTTGTGAATGTAAGGGATGTATCGCTTGTAACAAGTACGCCGTTCTCGGCACTGGACATATTAGCTGCATTTGCAGTTAAGTTTGCGGTCAGCATTGTTGCAGAAACTGCAAGCACTGATAACATTGAGAATAATCTGGTTTTTTTCATAAAATTCATTCCTTTCGATTAAATACATTTTTTTGGTTTTCGGATAAGGTATTCAGCGTTCATGGAGATCTATCACGTCTCCTTTTACGCTTTTGATTCTTATATTTGCAGAAGGTGGATATACGCTGCGTCATATCAATCCACCTCCTTTCTGCGGCTGTTGATATATACAAAAGCCGAACAGAACATAAGTGAGAGTACAGCAGTAAGCGCTAATGCTGCTGTAGGAGTATTTCCAACACCTGTAGGAGCTATCTGCTTCTCATGATTGATGATATAGATATTCCATGTATCGGTGCTGCTGTCATAAACTGCTCTGATGTTTGAAGCATCAGTTTCGACTGCCATTCCGTTGTTTTCGGAACTGTCTGTACCTACGATCGAAATATTCATAGGCTCTGTGATATGCTCATAATCATCTGCACACCACTTCTGTGTTACTGTAAATGAACCAAGATACATCGGATCCTTGCTATAGAACTCACCTGTCTCCAGATCAGGATAAAATTCCCCGTTATTTCCTGATACCAGATATGATGCATCCATAAAAGGCTGATTATATTCGTCATAGCTGTAAACAGCTATTTTCGTCTTTCTCAGTTCATTCGTATAAGTAACAGTGTCTCCGTCTTCGGGTATCACGAACTCAAATACACGCGCTTCGCTGCTGAGATCCGCCGATCCCTTTGATGAAACGGTATAAACATCGTGATCGTATGAATCGATCTCGGTTATCCTGAGCCGTGCGTTGACAGGAAGATCTTTCAATGTATGTGTATCCCCGTTTTGCAGAACGAACTCGCGGTCATTTTCAGATAAGTCCATCTTATAATCCTTATCTGAACCTGTATCAACAAGCTCTGCCCTGAATCGGAACTCTCTGCCTGCCTCTGTGCTTTCGGGATCGATAAGCTCCTTTACCACATCGACATCAGCAGTTTTTCTTGTGTTTGTATAAAGAGCAGTTCCTCCCGTATTAGGATTGCTCCAGTAAAGCACACGGTCACCGTTTACAGCTGCCGAATATCCTTCATCCCGGGTGTCTGCGAGGATCCTGGTTTCTGTATCGAAGTTTCCGTATTCTGTTTCTGTTACAGTTACTCTGTAATCATTTGAAAGAGTGATCTGATTTGTTGTACTGAGCTGCCCTGTGATTATCACAGGCTCGCCCACAGGTTCACCGTTTGCATCATATCTCTGCACATTCAGCTGTATATGCGGATTGTTATTATATTCGATATCATTCTCAATTTCGAGATATTCACCGTTTTTCAGTCTGAATGTTTCCGATGCCTGTACTGTACCGTTTCCGGTTCTGTTGAAATTGCCGTATTTATACGTATATGGAGCATAAAGAGCCACTGTAAATTCAAAATCCTTATCGGGATCACACGGAAGCAGAGCTTCCTTGTAAACGTGGAAAATTCTGGATTCCTTATATATCTCCCACACAGCATAGAGAGTTTTTATCTTTGCAGATGTTTCGGGATCAGTCTCTGCATATCTGAAGAGCTCATTCAGATATATAGTCTGTCCCGAATCAGTAACAGGATATTCAGCTGTTGAAGAACCCTCGGTCTCCGACCAGCCTTTGAAGATATAGCCTGTACTTGATCTTGTTTCACTGAGATCAAAAGATTTACTGAGATCGTCTTCGGTAAAATCGAACTCGTGCGTACCTGTATTTCTACCCGTATCTTCGGGATCATC
This sequence comes from Ruminococcus sp. XPD3002, assembly GCA_900119535.1. Taxonomy (GTDB): domain Bacteria; phylum Bacillota; class Clostridia; order Oscillospirales; family Ruminococcaceae; genus Ruminococcus; species Ruminococcus flavefaciens_H. The sequence continues at coordinate 27,442 of FPJT01000013.1, read as the reverse complement.
GAGTATGAGCACGTATTCACTTGGTACCGACTCAAACACGATCTTTACGCCCGCAGGATCCTCTACCAGCTTTTCACCGAAGCTGAAGGGCTGACCGTTGTCTGTATAATCAGGTCCCAGATGATGAGTGTATTCACCTTCATTATCCTCAGGAGGCAAATAACTGTCGATCTTGAGTTTATTACCTGTTCCGAGCTGATTTACACCGTTTATAGTTATATCATTATCAGCACCGTAAGGGATAGCAAGACGCAGTGTCTCGTTTGCAGGTATAGTTATGCGGCTCAGGTCATCGACCTTTACTCTGTCGTAAAGACTCGTAGCCTGATTTACGATATAAAGAGTCTGAGTCTCGCTTGCAGTAAGCGCAAAAGTGATCTCTTTATCCGTATTATTTTCAAAGTTGAGATATACTGTAGGTTCCCATACAGCATAAAGCGTCATATCGTCGTTGCGCTGAAGCGAGATTATGCCGTCAGCGGGATATGTAGCGATATAATCGCCTTCATTCTTAGCTTCGTCAAAACCGATGAGCATATAGCCGTCATCGTGTGCGAAGTAGCTTCCGCTTTTATTCTTATCATCGCCTGTATAGTATTCGGGACCTGTAGCATACTCGTAAAGATGAACTGCTGCATTGGACTGGAAAGAATGGAAAAGCAGCTGGTCGAACTCTGTAACGGGATCAGAGTCCTTAAGCTTAGTATTAATGGTTCCGATAGAATCAGAATCGTACCATGAAGTCCAGTCGATGCTTATATCACCTGACAGCTGTGTATTATCCTGATTCAGTTCGGTAAGATGTCCGCCGTTTGAATCAAGAGTGAGCTTGGCTGCATCGGGACGTCTGTAAGACTCTCCCACCTTTTCGTATACAGCCTGCATGTGTATCTGATCATAGCTGTCAGCATATTTTGAACGTATAATGAATTTTTCACCGGGCTGATAGTATACTCCCGGTTCCAGAGGATAATAGTCGGGGTCATCATATGTACCTCTGTTGCCGACAATACGCCAGCCGCGGAATATATAGCCGTTTGTAGGAGCGCCGTTAACTGTTATGTTATCGGGCTGTCTGAGGATAGTTGTATCTGCTCCGTCAGCGTAATTTCTGTCCTTACGTCCGGGGAGAAGGTAAGGATCTTGCCATACAGGGATATCGCCGTTGAGGAGCTGATCATCGCTATCTACATACATAGGTGTGTAGATGACAGTATAACCGCCCTCAAGCTTCCATACAGCTTTCAGTTTGTATTCTCTTTCAACAAGTGTGTTGAAATCAAAAGGCATTTCAGCAAGTGAACCGTCCTCGAATACCTCATACCAGCCTTCGAGTACATAGTTGTTGCTTGTTACATCGGTGATACGAGTATACTTTTCGTGTGAAACGTAGTTCTCCTTCCAGACGTTGAAGGAAACTATCGGGATATCACCGTATTTTGCGCGATCTGCCTGCTGATAAGCTTCAAGAACAGGCCTGTAGAAATTATTGTAATAAGCATCGAGTTCAGACTCGGTGAGGTAAAGAGCGTTTCTAAGATCAGCAGGTATACCGCCTTTATCGATAGACGGAACATACTGCATATTCATATAGTAGAATACGTCATTCTCATCAAGATCAGCAGCATATTCGTCACTTACAGGGATATACTGCGGAGGATCTATTTTATCGTACGGCTCTATAGCCTGATTATATGTATTACTGAAGTATGTAGAATGACTTGTATCATAACCGCCGGGGCCGCCGAAAGGAAATATCGGCTCGGGGAAATCCTCGGGGATATTATCGCCGAATATTTTAGTGCGGTAGTCATCGACAGAATGATCGATATGGTCTATGATACCGCCGTTAGGATCGATATCTACGTGAAATTTGATAGGTTCCCATTTTGCGAAGACGACAATATTTCCGGCAGGCATAGCAGAATCAAAATTGAATCTCTTTGAACAAGCCTCATCCTCGTACCAGCCTGCAAACTCGTAATTATCAGGGTTATGCGGTGAATAATCCACATCCATTCCAGAAAGATTACTTTCAAATAAAACTTCTTCGGTTGTGTTATGAGCCATATTGGTGCCTTCGCCTGACGGATCATTAATATAAAGCACTCCGTTGAAGCTGAGATCAGGATCTGTTGTGGGATAGTTTACATTGTATGTGAACTCACATTTATTTCTTGTATAGTACATGTTGATAGTTTCAGGATTTTTTGTATTAAGCGCTTTGCCGCTTACAAAAGCAGGATCTGAATAATCCTGTGTATAGCCTTCGAGATCACTGAAATCTTCGCTCTCAGTAACAAAGTTATACTTTGCAACAACTGTAGAGTATAACTTATATTTTACTCCGTTATGTTCCTCACCGTCAGGATCATCGGGAAGAGCTTCAACATAGTAATTCATTGTTTTTTCCGGACGACTACCGCCAGAATCCATTTGGAATACTATATCTTCACCAGGCATTTTTTCCAATCTGACAAGAACTTGAGAAAAATATGATGAATTAGTGGGATTCCAACGTTCGCCATTTTCATAAGTTACGCCATTATCTCCGACTATCGGAAAATTATCTGATATATTATGCCCGTAAAGAGCTCGTATAGTCTTAACTACGTTATCTTGTATATAACGAGTTCCATTATAAATTGCTCCATTATTTCGATCGCTTTGTCTCCAGGCTCCGTTTCTATAATAAATTCTTTGATAGCTATTGTTCCAAAATCCATACTGTGTATTAGTAGTATTATAATCATCAGTAGTTTCTTGATAGTTAGTGTAATTTGTGTCTGTAAATTTCAGCTCATGAACATCTCTGTCATAATAGATATTTACAATAGTCTTGCCGTCACTGGTAACTGAAGGGATCGCTTCAATTATATATTCATCTTCTTTTGTGGTAGCGTTTTCGTTTTTAACTACCTTGACCATTTCATTTTTGTAGCTGTTATAGTGAAAGCCTTTAAACTTTTCGTTGCCATCCAGCTCGTTAAATAAGTCGGTCAGTGAAGCGATAACTGTGTCAAGATCATTTCCTGTCTGAGTAGTAATGCTTCTGAAACTGTCAAAATCATAATCCTTTTCAGCGTCAGGAAGATCAACGTCATCTGTTGACTTCTGCTTCCAGATATTTACTGTTACCTCAGTATCATCCTTCACACGCCAGTGCGGATAAAGGGTAATATCAGTATCTTCGGTTCCTTCGGGCAGTTTGTAAGCCTTGAATTCGCCGTTTGTTATCTCGTATTTCTCGGCTGCATTGTTATAGCTGTCTATAAAATTACCTTCGCCGTCAGTTATCTGATCGCCGCCTTCGGGTTCTGTAAACCAGCCCTGGAACTCGTAACCGACCATATTTGTAACAGGCAATGAGGTAAACGATGTACCGAGTGAATCATCGCTTGTAAGGATATACTTTGATCCGACATAGGTCGAACCTGTATCATGGTGGAAGTTTATCCATCTTGCTTCTGCAAAGACAGGATAGAGGTTTATCTGATTGTTCTCGTCAACTTCATTAAGATAGCAGTCGATATAATAACCGTCTCTGCCTTCGGGAGAACATACTTCTTCGCCGTTTGCATCGATAGTAATATACGATACAAAGCCGTCCTCGTCAGCATCAGGGCTGTCAAGATGTCTCTTCCAGCCTACAAACACCTTGTGTCTCGGATCGGGAGAAGGCGCAGTTATATTGCCGATACGTGACTCAGCCTTGCCGTCCGCACCAAAAGCGATAAGCTTGCTGTTCATTAAAGATAAAGAGTTGCTGTAGATATTAGCTTCTTCATTATTCAGGAAATTGATGAAGTAATAGTCAGCGTAGATAGGTGCAAGGTAAACATGTGCGCATCCGTCCTCATCAACATCAAGTACTTCCTCGTAATCGCCGAGAACGCATGATATCTGATTCTTTTCAGCATTGAAGCTGATAGATGCAGGCTCTTCAAAAACCATTCTTACAGGATCATCCGTCCATTTGTAATAAACAGTATCATCGTCCGAAAGTCCACTGTTTTCATCAACAACGTACCAGCCGTAGAAATAAGATTTCTTAATGCCGTCCTCATGGTTCGGCGGATCGTTGATAAGCTGAAGTGATTCGCCGTCGAGAAGTATCTGTGAGGACTGTAACTGCTGCATAGCCTTATTCGGATAGCCGTAGTCGGGCGCTGTGTAGTAACCGTCCGCACTGTCGGGTTCAGTACACTGATCGCTCAGGAAGTGGAACTCTACTCTCGGTACTTCGATCTCTTCGCCTTCGTGTTTGGCAATTGTGTACACAGAGAAGCTCTCTGCATCAAATGAAACTTTTTCGCTGTCAGCGATCACATCTGTTATCTCGGTCTGATTTCCTTCATCGTCGATATGGAAAACAGAAATATCCCCTGAATCGGTCTCGACAAGCTCAGGCAGTGAAAAAGTCACATTTATAGCCTTTTCGGAAGGCTGGAAAACAGTTTCGCCGTCAAATACAGTTATATCATAAGCGGCGATAGTTTCCATATCTTCTATCTCGCATGAAACGGGATATCCTTTAACGGATACTTCCTCAGGCATAACGCCTGTAAGAGTTATCTCTGTATCGGAAACGAGAGGCTCGGAATACGTCTCATCAGTATAAAGCTCAGCTGTTACAGTCTGCATCATATCCTCAGCAGCACGGGCAGTCACCGTTACAGGTGCAGCTACAGGCATAACGCTGAATAATACGTTAGCCATTATCATAAGTGCATTTACCATTGAAGCAGTTCTTTTAAGAGCACGCATTCCCGCCATCTCCTTTCGTTAGTTTTCTTTAAGCTGATCTATCATTTCCTGATCGTTCTGAGTAACTCTCCTGCCTCTGTATCTGAAGCAGATGAAATCGATCAGAAGGGATATATAAGCGATAAGCAGCATCAGCCATGTCCACTTATCCCTTATCACCATAGGTTTAGTGATGTTTTCCGTAATAAGAAAAACTATGACAGCAGCAGCAGTAAAGATAAACTCTGCTGCGATGCCAACGCTCATCTTTGAACGGAATCTTTTAAGCATTTTACTGTATTTACCGAATCGGTCATTTTCCTCATCAGTGAGTTTTTCCTTGTGTTTTTCGAGTATATCATCTATGTCCGAATAAGTTCTTCTGGTATATCCGAGCTGTCTGTACTTCCTTCTCAGGAAGAAAAACGGAAGCCAGATAAGAAATGTCAGCAGAACACAGATAAGGTTCAGAAAAGCCCAGTGGCTTTCATTGGAGAGATGTCCCACAGCCTGAAGATAAGGCTTTGAAGCTTCAGGTTCGGAATCCGGTCTGTCGATCGGACCTTCGACCTTCTTTGCATCAGCAAACAGAACCATTCTGCCGTTTGTACTTGCTCCCTCACATGTTGAGAACGCAAGTATCTTTGTATCATCTGCCAGCTGTTGGATATCCGTTTTCTCGTCCAGGAGCACTGAGTTCTCTTTGATGTAATCGTGGAGTTCACCGTACTGGGATTCCTGTTTCGAGCCTACGGTATAGATAACATCCTCGTAGGAATTTGTAAGGACACAAGCTGTTATCGTAAGTTCGTAATTTCCGTTGATTGTCTGAAGGATGCCCTTCTGGTGGGAATAGAAATAGTTCTTATCCCTGTATTTTTCGATATCGCCGAACATTGCGCCGTTATCCATATGATGACCGTATATGAGGTTATACCAGTCATTGAAAGCGCTCTGATTCTCACTTGCAAGATATATCGATCCTGTCAGCGAGTTATAGCCGTAGATATCTTTTCCTGCATACTCCAGATCATCGCTTCCCTGAACTATAGGGTAGCAGATGTTCGTATCGTAGATCTCAAGCCATCCGACAGTATCGGGGTTGAGCTTTTTCAGCTCCTCGAAATCAGGTTTTCCGTCCTTATCGGTGCTGTTGATATCGGGACGATACTGAAGAAGATCGTATGATACAAAGGCATTCCTGCCTGTGTAGAACACATCGTACAGGACATATACGCTGAACATGAACAGAACAAGAGAAACGACAATAACGAATATCATGAGTATCTTATTTGCGATCTTTGCCGCAAATTCGAGGATCTTCACAAGCAGTCACCTCCGTTTCGTCAAATATGATTTCTGCGGACGGCGGTGATGACCTTACCGAGTATCTCGTCTTCAGAGACAGGACCGTAATAACGGCTGTCCTCACCGCTGCTGCGTATATCAGCAAGTACGAAGAATTCGCCGTCATTCAGAGTCAGCGGATAGGAAACAAATCCCTCGTATCTTACGGTAGTATCGTAGATATTGCTCTCGATCATGGTGTTGCCGTTTATGACAAGTCCGCCCTCATCGGGAATGTTTATGGTATCTCCGCCCTTTGCGACTATTCTTCCGACGTAGACCGTATCATTCTTTTTCAATACGACAACGTCCTGGGCGACGTAATCCTTGTTCAGCTGATAATACATGAGCAGATCACCTGCTTTAAGGTTTGGCGACATATCACCGTTCGGAACGGTAGTGAAACCAAAAACGAATCCGCACAGAAGCCATATAGCCGTAACGATCAGCAGTGCATTGAGGAAGAAAGTCTGTATCGGTCCCATAGGGGAACGCTTTTTCTTTTCTTTTTTGGACTTTTCCTTCTTATCGCTTGTCTCAGCGGAGGAACTCTCCTTTTCGGGAGTATTCCCGGTTATTTTTTCTGTATCGCTCAAGAGCTTCCACCTCCGTGCTGCAGGGAACTTTTTCTGTATCACCAACATACAGTACCTGCTGTATTATTCTCTGATTTTTAATGGATCTGTGTCTCCCGAATAAAGCTCGGGATAACAATTTTTTATATACATATATAATAACACACCAACTTCGCCCTAATTCGCCCTGATAAGATTTTCGGGCATAAAAAATACACCTGTACCGCAGTACAGGTGCGAGGTGTCAAAAAAAGCCTGAAATCATTAATTTGGGGATTCTAAAGGGATGCTATCCCTTTAGCGGATTCCAAAGGCAGAGCCTTTGGTGGGGTTAGAGGGGCAACGCCCCTCACTCCACAAAGCGCTCAGCAAAGGGTGAATTTCAAAACAGTCCGGTGGACTGTTTTGAAAGAGGGAACGCCCTGCAAGAGAGGGCGTTCCCTGATTAATCCATATTTTTTTGACAAATTGACACCTGTACCGCAGTACAGGTGCATATAAATACGTATTTACGCTATTTCTTCAATAAGATCACTGAATTCCGCCCACGAATACTCCAGCATATATTCGCCGTGGAAGGAATTGAGTGCTTCAACATCGCCGTCAAGAGTCCTGTAGAGATCGCAGTCCACAGCATCCTTGTTTATCTGTAAATGACGGTTCTGTTTGATTATAACGTCGTGGAATCCAGCATTATTGAGATCATCGATAAGCAGATTTACGATCTTTGAGACACGTTTTGATACACGGTCGTCGAATACAGGCTCTTCGAGCACATCCTTTGCAATATCCTTGCTGGTAACAGGAAAACCTGCCTGATCGACGAGATAGGCAAGAACTTCCTTTGAGAGAGTTCTTGTGAAGTTGAAAATCTCACCGTTTTTATCAAATACTTTGAAAACGCCGAATGTTACAAGCTTAAGCTTTTCAGCCACACCGTTCAGAGTCATGACAGGATAACGCAGATCTTCAAGTTCCCTGCGTATCTCATCCTCTGTAAAGGGCTTCATTACATAGCCGCTTGGCCTTGTTGCGAACGACTCCACTGCATATTGTGAGTATGCAGTAACGAAAATGATATTGCAGTTCGGAGCGATAGACTTCAGTTCAAGTGCAAGCTTGATACCCGAATTTCTACCGAGCTCGATATCGAAAAATGCAATATCTATATCCTTTTTTTCTTCAAGTTCATTGAACTGATTATATTTTCTCAGTGAAACTATCTCTGCCTGCGGAACAATGCCCCTGACCGTATCTGTCAGAAGGTTCAGAGCGGGAAGCTCATCATCCATTATCAGTATTCTCATTTCTGTCCTCCGATTTAGGTATAGTTATAGTACAAACCGTACCTTCTCCAATTTTGCTTTCAAGGACCAGACTTCCGCCGCAGAAAAGCATAAGGCGGCTTTTCACACTGCGTATGCCTGTATGAGTGGTGTCAATAGACTCCAGTATATCTGTGTCGAAGCCTGCACCGTCATCCTTTATTTTAATAATGTAGTTGTCTTCCGTTTCATCTGTACATACAGTAACTGTTCCGCATCCGCTTTCTGAATTCTTTATGCCGTGCTTGACAGCGTTCTCGACCATAGGCTGAACAGTCAGCGCAGGCAGTCTGAAAGAGCCTGCTTTAAGGTCAAATCCAACACTGAGATCATCGCCGAAGCGAAGTTCTTCAAGCGAGAGATAGATCTTTACATGTTCGATCTCTTCTTCAATGGTAACAAGTTCATTCAGGTTTGTGTAATCGATATTCTTGCGGAGATACTTTGAAAAATTGATAAGTGCCGAACGTGTTTTGGCAGTATCCTTATCAGCGTAATAAATGATAGCTGTAATGGAATTCTGGATAAAATGCGGACTTATCTGTGAGAGGACCAGATCCGTTTTCAGTTTTTCTATTTTAACGGTATCTTTGATGATGATATCGGTCCTGTTTTTGGAATAAATAACGAAGAGATAAAATGTTATCAGCGACACGCATATGCAGTGCAGACTTAAGGTATAGAAGAAAAGATTGCATATACAGGTCACAAAGGTAATACCTACCGTCACGCATACTATGCGTTTCTGGAAAAAGCTCATCCTTCGGAAATAAATCGCACATATGACGATGCTTACCGCAAGCGAGAAGATATTTATACCGCTCCAGACATAATAAAACGGCATTCCTCTTGCATAACAATTGCTGCTGTCGATAAGGAACAATCTGTCTGTAAATGGATTTGTTGCCAGCATTATAAGGTTCAATGCCTGTAATGACTGGACTGCTTTTATCACATTGCATATCTTCCTGTTACTATCGATCGAATTAATGCATTTCTTTATAATGTCCAAAAGGAAGAGAAGCAATATGATACCCGTAAAGAAGTAGCCGTATTCTCCGAGAGATTTCAAGAACATTCCGCCCGTACCTGTGTAACCGTTGAATAACAGCGAGATCGAATCGAAAAGATTATAAATAAATACGGTTATACACAGAACAAGAAGTTCCATAGTAAGCGGTACAGGTTTACATATTGACCGCTGTTTTCTTTCCTTTCTGTAGCTGTTAAGCACGAGAAAAGCTATGATCAGCAGAAAAAGGCTGTTCCAGAGATCAATACTTGCCTGAATGAGTCGGGGACCTCCGATCCTGTTTACTAATTCATTCATACATAATCCCCTTAACGGTCAATTATTCTAAGCGCTGTTTCAGGGTACTCTGAGGTCTGACGTCCATGAAGTCAGGAAGTGAATAATACTCAAGCGCTTTGTTTATATATTACTCTGTTTTTTCAGATAAAATGTATATATTCATAATATTGCCATATATATTTATACAATACTACAATAAGTATTATACTACGTAATTCATTTCTTGTCAAGAGGAAATTGATATTGATGTATTCTATAATTGAAATAAATATTTCACTGCTGATTCTTATTTGATCCGACCGTTTTTTCACCGCTTTTGACAAAATCTCCGGAACACCTGTGATAAAAATCAGCAAATCACACCGCAGGCATATATATTCAATTGATATATGTATACAATCACTTTGAATATACTATTAGTATATATTTTGACATTCAAAACATAAATAAGGGAAGAACCATTATCCGCAGGCCTTCCCTTATCTGTACTTTTATTGTATTTGTTCCACTATCTCTTCTTCGTTCTCTATCGGTACAAGTACTCCTGTGAACACTACACGGGCATTTGCAAAATCTGAAGCACAGGTAGAAAGTGCGATCAATCTGTCACTCTCATCAGGAACTATATCGGAAGTATACACCGCTTTAGAGTAAATGCAATCAAGCCATTCACTTTGTCCCGAACCGATATCATATACAATATCATATGTGCTGACAACAGACAGTGCAAAAAAATCTATCCGATAAGTCGTATCGGGAGTGAAGAACCAGCCGTAACGATGCCTGTCAAACTCCTCACGTTCCTTATACGAACGGATATCACCAAACATTCCCGAGGTCATATTGTGACCGAAAAGTACATTGTGCATATCGGACAGGTCACGGCTGTTCATGCAGTCGAGAAATATCGTACCCTCATTGATGTAAGTGCCGTCGGGAGCATGAGAAAGGTAGTATTCGTTATCTTCACCCTGAACAACAGGAAGGTCCATTTCCGAATCGGCAACATACAGCCATCCGACAAAATCTTCACAGCTATCCTGCAAAAGCTGCATACGTTCCTGTATCTCCTCATAGCGCGAGGGCGAAACATATGGTACTTCCGCATCAGGTTCGGTGGTCCGGACCGATGTGGGAACTGCAATTTCAGCTGCGGTAACGGAAGAAGTCACAACAGGAACCGCAGTCACCACGCTTTCACTCGCCGTTATCGACGATGTATCACTGCGATACGTTCTTTTCAGTACCGCACATACTATGATCGCCATGAACAGTATTATCAGCAGCATAAAGCGTTTTGTGCGGAACATAGGTCTCTCCCCTTTCTTCTATTGCATCATGAATCAGCTTTGCACTTTTTATAGTATAGCATATCACGATTTGTTTGTCAAAAACAGTAAGCCCTGTATTTTTCCTGCGGAGTTTTCATCCGATAAAGTTCTGATGGTCTTTTTGCAAGAGATCCCCGATATTTCCGAGCATAGCACCGCCGAAAAGTTAATAGAAATGCCGTATGCTTCACCCCTGTGTACAGATCACACGATCATCCTTCAAAGCTTCCGGATTAAAGCTGTTCGGTAACTGAAATTGACTTTATCCGTTTTTTGTGATATGATAAATTAAAGATATTATTTAACAGGAGACTTATTTATGATAACAAAAAAACTATTCTCAGCATTGCTCAGTGTGTCCGTTTTGACGTGTTATTTTTCTTATCCGGATATTCATGAGAAATTCACTATCTCAGCAGCTGATACTGCATCAGTCCTCACAGGAGAATGCGGCAGCAGCGTGACCTATACCCTTGACAGTGAAGGTAAACTGACTATCAGCGGAAATGGCACTATATCCGACTTTGCAGAAGGTAAAAGTCCATTTTCCGATAACGATAAGATAAAGACTGTGGTTATCGAAAACGGCGTAACGCAAATAGGCAATTACTCGTTCTCATCCTGCCCCGGGATCAGTTCGGTGGAATTACCCAGATCATTGAACGGTATCGGCGAATTTGCATTTGAAAACTGCACTTCACTTACAAGTCTCACTATCCCTGATTCCGTAACAAGTATCGGTCAGTACGCTTTCAGCGGTACATCCCTTAAGTCGTTAGTTATCCCCGAATCGACAGTTACACTTGATACAAACAGTATGTTCATGGACTGTAAGGAACTTGAATCTGTTGTACTTCCTCAGTCTTTAACCGCACTTTACAGCAACGCTTTCAGAAATTGTGCGAAGCTGAAGGAAGTCGATATCCCTGATTCGGTTACTGCAATACAGAATGACGTATTTGCAGGTACGACATTTACTTCACTTTTTATCCCTTCGGAAGTTACAATGATAAACGGAAACGCACTGAGGGACAGTAAGATAGATACTATCTGCGGATTCAAGGATTCGGCTGCCGAGACATTTGCAGAGAAGAATGGTCTGGATTTCGTTGAAAGCGAAGAAAGGCTATGGAAGCGGACGGACAGTCTGCCCCTTGCAGGCGTTTATAAACTGGACTGCGATGTGAACGTTAAAAGCTATACCACAATAAACGGTATACTCGATCTTGATCTGAACGGTCATACCGTAAAAACTCCCGAGATCATATGCAACAGCAGTGTTACAATCAGGGACAGCGATCCCGGGAAAAAGGGAACCGTCATCTGTACGGAGGACAGCAACCTTATAACTTCATATAACAAGCTGACTATCTGCGGCGGTAACTTTTACGGCTATGATAAGAAAACAGTCTGCGCAACAGTAAGGATAAATGACGGAAGCTTTGATTTTTACGGCGGCGAGATAACAGGATACTACAGCCACGCCCTTTCCGTAAGAACAAAAGACGGAATCATAAACCTTATGGGAGGAAATCTGAAAACCTCCTCTGCCGAGAACGGAAAAACCAACGTTTATTCCATATGGCTCGCAGATACCTTTGCAGGTACACTCAACATAACAGGCGGAGAATTCCACTCAGACCTGGGACCTGCTGTAAGCGGTTCGCCTTTGGAATGCATCGTTAATATTTCAGGAGGAAAAATATCGAGCGATCAGGATCACGGCTTTAAATTCCCGAAAAGAGGTACGGTCAATCTGAGCGGTAATATCAGTATCAAAGGCGGAAAAGGCGGTATTTATATGCCGAAGGGAAAGACTGTAAATATCAGCGGTCCCATAACATCCGCCGATGTGAGCGTTTACGCTGAATCATCAGGTACACTTACAAACGGACTCGGAAAGTACATCAGTGCTTCAACCCTTAAGCGATACCTGCCTCTGATAAGCTCAAACGGTACTCTTTCGGTAAACGATGAGGGAGAACTGGGCATAGAGGTTCCTGTTTCAGCTACGACCACAGCTGTGACCACTGCCGTAAGTTCAACAACTGCAACAGTATCAACTTTAACTGATATGACCTCGGCATCGACTACGGACACTTCAACGTCCGCTGAGACTTCAACTACGGCTTCTGCTTCAACTGTGTCCACTTCAGTAACTTCCACAGCTGCAACTGCATCCGTTACCGAAGGGACTAAATACGCTCTTGGCGATCCGAACGGCGACGGTAAAACAGATGCAAATGATGCTACACTGGTCCTTGTCAATTACTCTATCATGTCAACAGGCGGACAATGCGAGCTTGATGCGGAACAGCAGAAAGCCGCTGATGTAAACAGTGACGGCAGGATAGATGCATCTGATGCTACATTGATACTGCAATACTACGGATACATGTCCACAGGCGGAACAGCTGCTTTTGCAGATTTTATTAAACAGAACCGTTAAAACTATCATAAACATTGAGCCTTCAACTATCTGATCTCATTACGTAACAGTCAAAATATGCCATAGACACTGAACAGCCCCGCATTTACGCAAAATACGGGGCTGTTTTCTTTTATATGCAGCTTTTATTTTTCAGAGTTTTAAAGGATATGTCAGCCGAAGAAATGCAGAAGCTTCTCCTCAAGGTCCTTTCCGCATCCGTCAGAAATGATACTGCATTCCTCAGGTTTTGGTGAATATATGCCGTTCTCATCGAAATGCAGCCTTGTGTTGAGAACTGCGCTGCCCTTGTCGTCCTCTGCGGTAACACTGACCTTATAGAAGAATTCCTTTTTCTGTGTATCATAGCATCTTCCTGAGAATACCGAATCAGTTATCCTGTATCCGCTTGAATAGAGTGCATCCATATTGTCGGTGACACCGTCAGATACGAAATAGTCCTCCATCAGGTTTTTTGTAGTATTGAGCGCCTTGTCACGTACTATCGCATTCTCTAACCAGCCGCTTGTGTTCCAGATGTTTCTGAGAGATACATACGACAGTGTATCGCTGAGTTTCTTCTCCTCGTCTGTATTATGAGCCATAGTGAAAACCTTGTACAGACCGTCTGTATTCTTTATCATTACCAGCTGCTGAGTTCTGCCGTCCACATACTCCAGATCAGCTGTACACATGACACTTTTGGCTGTGCCGCGAATCTGACCGCCATAGCAGCATTTCAGCTTATAATTTTTCAGTTCAGTGTCCCTGTAAACAGCGTCGTATGCATTCTTTATTGCCTCAGCATCATTTTTAATGAGGTCATATGATAATTCTTCATAGAATTCACCGTCAAGGTGAGTTTCTTCCATATAGTCATATGATAGTTCGGTTAAAAAACCTTCAAAGTAGCCGTTAGTAAGGCTTTCCACCATTCTCTTTGCGTAATGCTTTGTTATAAGTGTCTCGAAGCTCGGCAGATACGGTACCTTTACCGCCTGTCCGACAGTGAGAACGCCCGTCACAAGAAGTACAGCTGTCAGAAGTCCGCTGAGTATCCTTATGATGACTTTCTTCTTTTTGAAGCTCTTGTTTACCTTCTTCATTGCAGTTGCTTCTTCTGGCTCGGGCACCTTTCCTGCTGCAAGATCACACTCCGCAAGCTTGCTGCACTCAGGGCATCCTTCAAGATGCTCTCTTATTTCCTCAGCGGTCTCGCCGCTGCAAAGTCCCTCCGCATACAGCGGCAGAAGGTCCTTGACTATATTACATTTCATATCTGATCCTCCTTCATCATTGATAGTATTTTTTCTTTGGCACGATAGTAGGACACTCTCGCCCAGTTCCCTGTTTTTCCGAAAACAGCTCCGATATCATCGAACTTAAGCTCGGCAAAAACTCTCAGGGTAAAGACCTCACGGTAAGGATCATCAAGAGAGTGTACAAGGCGATGAATGTGAAGAGCCTGCGACTGATCCATTATCCTTTCTTCCAGGTTGTCCTCTGACCTGAGCACTTCTTCCTCTATCGGAAGATTACGATTGTCTGCACGCTTTACATGATTGAGATAGAGATTCTTTGCAATAGTAAAAAGCCACGTCTTTACCGAAGAATCCCCGCGGAATTTGTCGAACCCTGTAACTGCCTTCAGCATGACGTCCTGAAGAAGGTCCTGTGCAAGGTGTTCGTTTCTGCAAAGACTGAATAAATAGCGGTATACATCACCTGCATACAGACGGTATATCTCGTCAAGCTCTTCCTTCATTTCATCGCCTCCTTTCGTGCTTCTGTACATTTGACAACTGAGGATACAGTAATGTTACAGATTTTTCAAAAAAATTTCTGAAAAAACAAAAAGTCCTGAAAAGCTGTGCCCTCAGGACATTTGTTTTATCGTTACACTGTATTGGCAATCGGGCAGCACTATCTCACGAATCACACGCCCATTATGTTTTTCTCCGCCTCTCTTGCGATATGTGTTTCAAGATCGGCTAAACGTGTCGGAAGCGGTATGTGGCTCTCTTTATCGGTCAGCTTCATGGCAAGCTCACAGGCAGTATCAAGAGAGATATTATTTCCGACAGAGATAAATACAGGCTTGACATTTTTATGAGTCCTCAAAGCCCTGCCGTATGTTTCACCGCCGATCACGATATCCGTGAAGCTTCCTGCTTCGTTTTCGGGCTCTGTATAATCGGTAATTTTGTCAACACGGAAATATGTTTTTGCTATACCGATCGTCGGCTTATTAATGTAAAATGAAGCATGTGTGGCTATACCCATATGACGCGGATGCAGATACCCATTGCCGTCAAAAACATAAAGATCAGGGACGTTTTCAAGCATCTCAACTGTTTTCAGAATGAGAGGCAGTTCCCTGAACGCCAGAAATCCCGGCATATAAGGTACATCTATCTTTCCGCTGAAGTTCTTCTTTTCCACGACCTCGTGAGTAGCAAAATCTATCACAACGATACAGCAAACAGCGTATTCATCGTCATTATGTTTCCAATAAGCAAGGTCAACGCCTGCAACCAGTTTCAGCGAAGCTATATCGAAGTTATCGGCTGTATTGATCCTGTTTCCGAGTTCATTCTGCTTTTTCAGGAATTCTTCCTGCATTTCGTTTATATCCACTGTTCAGCACTCCTTTATTATTTGATCGTTGAAGCACGTCACACCGTCCGACTGTCAAATAATGTGAGTGCGTTTCACGGGATTTTTATTGCTCCACCAATTAACTCTTGAAGAAATATTGCGACGGACTGGCAGAGAAAGGCAAGGAAGAAAGCCGCAGAAATGCTGTCGCATTTCAAGACTTTCTGACGCAGTATTTCGCTGTCAGGACAAGCAAGAAAATTCAGGAGTTAGTTGGGGGAGCAATAATATCCATTTCATCCATACTAATGGAGAATTTTATTATATCACCTGTCTGAAAGCATGTCAAGTATGTTACAAGCCACGCTCCTCATAGTCAGGAATAAGAGACCGATGATGCGTGTTTGAAACAGCACGAGTATCTGGGGCAGAATCAAGCTTATGCGAAAGTTGCGTAAATATAAGAAAATGAGCAGATAAAAGAGGCTTTAGGCTGACCTTTGGAGGCTAAGTTTTTGCCAAAGAAAATGCCCGCAACCGAAGTCGCGGGCGTGTTGATCATGGTTTGTTGTCAGAAAATGAAGTGGAAGATAGCCCATACGCCGAAGATAATGCCGAAGAGTAACGCGTATCCGATTGCGAGATCACCGATTTTCTGGAGGAGCGTGCGGTTTCTTTCTCTTTCGAGCTTTGCGCATGATTCATCCATTCGACGCTCCATTTCTTCGGTGATTGTCTGCGAGTACAGTACGCGCTGATGCTGAACTGTGCTCGTGCCGACGTTGGCGTAGCCGCCATATGCGTCAAATGTTCTTTCAGCTCCCAGGTATGCAGCGTTACACTGGTCTACTCCAGCGGTTGTGGAGTTTCTGCCGTCGACACCAATTGTGCTTACGAGTGTTTTAGCAGCAAGCTCGTTACCGTTTGGTGCCCTATGATAACCGCGCTCTTCTGCGGCTATGTCGATTCCGCCGACTGGGTCGTAGTTCTGTGCGGTTGGACCGTAAGTATTCTCGCCGTTATAATATGGATTGCCACCCGACTTTTCTTCATAAATTAGGTTTGCTCTGTCGGAAGCCATATCTTCATCTTCTTGCTTTCGGATAGAAATGCACTGATTCGAAAAAGCTAGCTCATGGTTTCTGTTTAAGTAAACGAGCATTGACAGCATTACGATCATTAATATATAAGCCATCATAGTAATCCCTCCTAAAAAAATAAGAATAGGTTTAATCGAACAAGATTTCTGTTGTACATATTATACCATATATGATATATAATGTCAATAATACTGATGAAAGTTATATTATATAGCAATTCTATATTTTATCTACCCAATGCCAATCTAACTCCCTGCACGTAGTGCAGGTTTTCCAAAAAAGCTTTTTCTTAGCATACCGCATGATGTTTCTTATTTAATACATGGCTAATATATGACAAAAGCCTCACATGGTTTCATGTGAGGCTTTTACTAGTCGGAGTTGATTAAGGCGTCAGCCCTTTGGCAAAGGCGGCGATCTGCACTCCGCTCATTACAAAAAAGAATATCAGAAACAGTATCAGCGCAGGCAAAAGGAAATACAAACCGAATTTTACCGTCAGATCAAAAGCGGCATCGGGATCATGCAGCATCATGTGCTTATAGAAAAACACAGCCGCCAGGCATGGAACATGAACTCCGCAGGCAGCAAAGAGCATATACCCGAATACACCTCGACTGAATACATGTGCAAGTTTTTTGCTCCCTCTTGCAATGAGTATACAGATGCCGAAATAGCAGAGTCCCTCCAGAGAAATGCCTATAAGTCCAAGAAATGCCGACCAGAACAGTTTCCCGTCGGATAGAACAAGATACTGTGACAGCTTCCTTTCAAGTCCGTTCAGGCTTTCGTCACAAAATCCGTACCCCAGCAGCCAGTCTCCCACAAAGGTCATGCAACCGCCAAACAAGCCTATCACCAAAAGCTTGCGTATTCTCTGCCAGTCAAGTCGGCTGTCGATTCCGATATCATTAAATGTTCCCATATTTACATCCTTCCATTATACTATTTTTGTCAGCAGAATGACCGCTCCTGCAACGATAGCCGCACCCGCTATCCATATTACTGCAAGGAACGAGCGCTTTTTAAGTACCTGTCTCCACGTCTGGACAAACGGGATATCCTCGGTGCCTTTCAGCACCCAGAATTTACTGTGTCCCACCCAAAGCTTGTCGATGACGATTCCGTCATATACGTTCATAACTTCAAGGAAGAGAAGCGCCTGAAAATAGGCAGTTTTAAAAGTGCTGACCTTATTCCATACTGCAATTATCAGCAGAAGTGCAGTGAACATGACGATGTAAAAGGCAGTCATAAAGCGTTTGCGTTTTTTCGCCATAGTATCCCTGTCGGAAATGCCGATCTGAAAAGCTCTCTCCTGAACAGCTTTCGGGTAGAAATAAAGTCCGTTCACAGCACCGCCTCGGACGGAAAACCTGACCATAGCAGTGAACAGCATACAGTACAAAAAAAGCTGAAATACTATCATAAGCGACCTCCCATATCTTTGTGAAAGAACTCATAATACACAGCAGAATGATACTGCACAATGTCAGCATAATCGTAACTATCATCATGTATCTCCCTTGCTGTACATCAGGTCGTATATCTTGCAGCCTGCCGCTTCACGAGTCTGCACAAGCTTCATTCCCAGGTGAACATAGCGGTCGCATTTTCCCTTTGCATCGGTATCAAGAATACAGGGACATCCGTTTTTGTCAGCCATTCTGTAGGCGAACTCCATGAGCTTACGCATATACCCCTGTCCCTGATATTTTTCGGTGACGATGAGCATTTCCACCTTAACATATGGCTTTTTCTGCTTTTTCATCTGTATCTCAAGAGGCTTGCCTTTACTTCCGCTGTTAGCTTGTTTCAGAAAGGAAAACAGCTTTCCCCAACCGCCCAGAGCATTCTTCATTCGCTTTGCCATGCGGACTATGCTCCCGAAATTCGGATGATTTCCGTTGGTGTCGGTTATGAGGATGTAGCCTTCGCCGTTGTCGGTACTGTAAAAAGTTCCGCTTTCGATACCTGCTATGACAAAGGACTTCATGTACTCTGTCATTGCCTCTTTTGATGGGAAAAACGGCTTCAGACCGCCCTCGCCCTCCTCATATGGCCAGTCCCAGAAGGAAGCGCCGATAAGTGCGGATATTTCGTCGATTTTAGCCTTTGATAATGAACGTATCTTTTTCATAGTGAACCCTTTCTTCACTCAGTGACCTTAAAATCGTATCAGTTTGTTAGAACTTACTAACTAATTATAGCACAGTATTACAAGTTTTGCAAGATATTTCCTTATTTTGATTCATTTATTGATACACTTTTCCTTTCAGCTCTCCCGATCATTTCTTCGTTTGCACTAAAACGCAAAAAATAAAAGCCGTTTCAGAAAAACGGCTCTTATGTAATAATTCTGTCTTATTCATCAGCTGACTCGTCCGTTTTCTACGGAATGTGTCACACCTGCGATACGCATGGTAGAGGCTCTGTGCGACACCAGAACAACGGTCTTTCCGGCAGATTCCTCTTTCAGCGAACGGAGGATCACCGCTTCATTAAGGCTGTCGAGGTTGCTTGTAGGCTCGTCCAAAAGCATGAACGGCGCATCATGGAGGAATGCTCTTGCAAGACCGATACGCTGTCTTTCACCGCCTGAAAGGGTTTCGCCAAGCTCACCGACCTGCGTTTCGTATGTATTCGGAAGTGTCATAATAAAATCGTGGATAGATGCCTTTTTGCAGGCTGCGATCACTTCATCGTCAGTTGCATCCAGCCGACCGATTCGGATATTGTTTGCGATCGTATCCTTGAAGAGCTGAGTTTCCTGCGTCATGTAGCTCTCCATATCACGCAGATTTGCGGTGTTGATGTTCTCAATATTCGTACCCGAGATATTCACAGTACCGTTCGTCGTTTTCCAGAAACGCATGAGCAGTTTCAGCAGAGTTGACTTACCGCTGCCTGATTTACCGATCACGCCGACGATCTTGTTTTCGGGGAATTTCATGGAGAAATCTTTCAGCACAACATCGCCGCCGTAGCTGAATGTGACGTTCTCGCAGTCCGCACCGCTGAATGAAACGTTCTGCTTTCCGGTGATCTCCTCAGTTTCGGGCGTTTCTTCGATAATATCCAGAACACGACCGCCGGAAGCGATAGTGCTTTGGAGCGTTGTTCCCAGATTTGCAAGCGCTGACACCGGTCCGTAGCTTGACATCAGAGCGATCAGCGGAATGATAAATCCTGAAAAATCGGTGATGCCCTTGCTGTAAAGATGTGCCGAAAGCAGGAGCATTGCAATGTCAAACACAAGGATAAATGTATTTGCAAGCGCAAGATTGAAACCTGTCAGCTTGTTCAGTTTACCCTGATTTTCGGTAAGCTGCTGTGTCTTTCGATTCATGCCGTCCATACGCTGCATACCGTTTCCGTACTGCACGGTTTCGTCCAGTCCTCTTATGTTTTCAAGGACGTATGCCGCAAGCTCGCCGGACTGCGCTCTGATCTCATCGCCTGTATTTCCGCTTCGTTTGGAGATGATAAGCGGCAGTATCACGCCCACGCTGACGAAGGCACAGAGCGCAAGCAGACCAAGCGACCAGTGATAGCTGCCGATGAAGATCACCATAGCAAGCTCCACCAGAAACGCAATGCAGATCGGTGAAATGGTGTGGGCATAGAACACTTCCAGCAGCTCAACATCGGAGGTGATAAGGCTGATTAAATCGCCCTTGTCACGCCCTTCCAGCTTCGCAGGACACAGCTTGCGGAGTGCCTGAAAGACCTTGTCACGGATAATTGCAAGGAGCGTGAAGGCGATGTAGTGATTGGTGCGCTGTTCTGTGTAGCGGAGAACTGCCCTCAGAAGTGCAAACAGCACAAGGCATACCCATATTGCCGTAATTCCGATCGGTGTGTCGTGTCCGAGTCCGTGCAGCACCGCAAATCCGCCTAAAATCGGGATAAACTGCACTGCCAAGAAAGCAAGCGTACCCGTCAGGACGGCAAGGCACATGAAGCCTGTCAGCGGCTTGACAAGTCCGAGCATTTTCAGCAATGTACCTGCTTTTGAACGTTTTTTCATGCCCTTGCCTCCTTTCCGTAGCTTTCAAGCTCTGCCTGTGTGCGCCATAGCTTTGCATAAGTACCGCCCTTTTTCAGCAGTTCCTCATGAGTGCCGCTTTCAGTGATATTTCCGCTTTCAAGGCAGTAAATATTGTCTGCGTCAGCCACATTTGCAAGGCGGTGGCTTATCATGATAATGGTCTTGTTTTTCGCAAGTTTACGAATTTCGGAGAGGATCACTTCCTCCGATTCTACGTCAATATTGCTCGTTGCCTCGTCGAAAATGTAAACAGGAGAATCGTGCAGGATCGCTCTTGCAAGGGCAAGTCTCTGCCTCTGACCGCCTGAGAGATTTCCGGCATTTTCGAGCAGAACGGTGTCCAGACCGTTTTCAGATTTCAGAAACGCAGAGAGGTTGCAGCGGTCGAGAACACTCCATAACTCTTGTGAATCTGCATTCGGCTTTGCAAGCATCAGATTTTCACGGACAGTTCCCTTGAAAAATGTGCTGTTGTGGCTGACATAAGTCAGCGTTTTCATAAGAGATTCCTCTGTCACATCGGCAGTATTCGTGCCGCTGATGGTCAGCGTTCCGCTGTTGATCGTATTGCGTCCCATAAGGAGTGAAGCAACAGTCGATTTGCCGCAGCCGCTTTCACCGACAATACCCACAAAGCTGTTTTCGGGGATATTCATGCTGATACCGTGCAGGATCTCACGGTTTTCATCATAGGAGAAATGCACGTTTTCAAGCTGAATATCTCCCGATGTGCAGACCGCAGTTTTCTCAGCAGGCTCGTCCAGCTTCAGGAATTTGAATATCTTGTCGCTTGCCGCCATTCCGTTCATGGCAACATGGAAATAGCTGCCGAGTTTTCTCATGGGCAGGAAAAATTCAGCCGAAAGCAGTATCATAAAAATGCAGTTTGCAAGCGCAAGGTTGCCCTTGACAAAGGCTCTTGTCGCCATTAAAATACCAAGTGCCGCACCGCCGTATGCGAAGAAGTCCATGATGATAATGGAATTGAGCTGCATGGTCAGCACCTTCATTGTCACGAAACGAAAATGCTCGGATTCCTCGTTCATCTGCTCGTTCTTAAACTCATCTGCCTGATAAGTTTTCAGCGTGGTCATGCCCTGCAAGTTTTCGAGGAATGTTGAGCCAAGCTGTGCGTACTGTCCCCAATATTTCGATAGCAGCTTTTTTGCTATTTTCTGCACCATCATGATCGCACCGGGGATAAGCGGTACACAGACCAGAAGTACAGTTGCAGTTGCCCAGCTTCCGCCGAATCCGAATAGAAAAAACAGCGTGATCGGGGCGATAAATGCGTAGAAAAACTGCGGAACGTAAAGTCCGAAATAGCTTTCCAACTGGTCAACGCCCTCAACGGACTCCTGCACAAGCTCTGCTGTTGTGACCTGTTCACGGTACTTGCTGCCGAGTTTGAGCAGCTTGCCGTATATCAGCTCACGGAGCTTCTGCTTGACGGTTTTTGACGCAAGATAGCTCATTCTTGTTGCTCCCTGTGCTGTAAAGAAGCGAATGACAAGTGTTGCCAGAATCACGATGATCGGCAAAGTCAGGTCGCTCATCGTCCATTCTTTGTAATATAGCTTGCTGATCGTTTTTGCGACCGTGATTATCATAACAGTATTCAGCGCAAGCTCCAGCCATTGCAGAATAATATTGCCCATAATGTATTTTTTACTTTCGGGACATAGCTGCGTCAGTCGTTTATCAAACATAAGATCACTCCAATCAAGGAATATACAATTATTATATCATACTCCTGTCTCTTTTTCAATCGGCATGATAAACGGTTTTCCGCCAATCTGCGAGCTTTGCAGTTCCACACCGCACAAGGCTTTGATGACCCATTTAATATTTCAATCCACTCCCTCCGTATGGAGGGAGATATGATGGACAGCGGTGAATGGACTTCTATCGGTAAATTTCAATCCACTCCCTCCGTGTGGAGGGAGACGAAATGATTTTGTTTACAGTACGCCCTACGCATCACCTTATCAACACTAAAAAATACCGAAATTCCGCACATTTTCAAATGCTGAATTTCACCTCAATACCTGTTCCATCGGATATAAGCACGACATCGATCATAGCTGCCGCTACATCGTGCTTCTCCTGAACCGTCAGTTTATCCCACTGCTTTATAGGTTCTTCCAAAGGCTTTGTTTCTATCGCTTTACGCTTACGGCACATAGTCTGAATTTTTTTATCAAGCTCCGACTTCTGTTCGTGCAGGGCGCTCACACGCTTCTGAATGTAATCAAAGAGTACGCTGTCCGCATCAGCGAGCTTTTCCATGAGCTTCTGTATCTTGCTGTCAATGCGAATGATCTCCGTCTTGATACTCTCTGTTTCGGTGTCGTGCTTGCTGTCCTCACGCTTTGCGATTTTGAGCTGTTCGATACGTTTCTGCATTTCTTTCAGCATAGCGTCCTCGACCTGTTTCGGCTTTAACTGAATGGGCGGAGTGGGACAGCCGTTCAGCGCGAACTTGCCGTAGTCGATGAAGCGATGATACACCACACCTTTTCTGTTCGCACAGTGATTGAAGTGCATCGCATAGCCACAGCAGGCACATTTCACCATACCCACAAGCCAAGAATTCATAGCCTTGCCGTTTGTCGGGAACTTGCTCTGATGCGCCTTCCTGTCCTGCACTCTCAGCCACGTTTCCGCAGGCACAAGCCCCTCATGGTAGGCTACCTTGACAAAATGCGTATCATCAAACCCGGCGTGAACGAGCAAACCGTGAATACCGTCATAGGCTTCAATATCGTCAAGCGTTTCATATCCTTTGGAAAGAAAATAACGATACACTTCTTTATCCGCACGAACATACAGCGGATTTTCAAGAATACGGCTCAGGTGCGACCTGTCAAGATTGGAAATGCCTGTCTTTATGCGTGGTGTCGGTCTTGAAGCATTGATACCGTTCTCCGTCATGTAGCGGATAATATCGGTCAAAGAGTTTTCAGGGTGCTGATACAGGTCATACGCCACACGCACCGCTTCGGCATTCTCCGAGGGAACAAGCACCGAGCCTGTTTTGCCGTTAATAGTCCGTCTTTCGGGAGTATAGCCGAACTGAACTTTACCGCCCTGATAGAAGCCTGTTTCTCTTGCCTTAGTCTGGAAGGCATCAGCCACTCTTGCGGCGATCGTCTCACGCTCAAACTCCGCAAAATTCAGCAGATTATTTCGCATCATTCGTCCCTCTTTTGTCTCCGTATTGAACGGCTCGGAGAGGGAGTAAACGGTCACGCCGTAGCGGTCAAGCTCGTCCGTGATGTTAAGATACTCTCTCATGTTTCTGCTGAAACGGTCATACTTTTTCACGATAATTCTGCTGATAAGTCCCTCACGGGCATCGCTCATCATCTGCATAAATGCGGGACGGTGCATCACATCTTTGCCCGACTTGCCGTCATCGCAATAGATACGATAATCGCATTCTCCCACAAACCTGATACACTCCTCCTTCTGTGCGGAAATGGACAGCGAATTGTTGCCCTTATCCTTGTCGCTGACGGATCGACGAACGTAAATTGCCGTGATACCGTCGTTTGTTTTAGTTGATTTTCTCATTGTTGACCTCCAATTGCGTTTGCAATCGGACGGTTGGTTTTACATCTATATCATAGCGCAACCGTCCGAAAATTGCAACAGCATAATCGTAACTGTAATTCTTTTTCGGCAGATTGCCAGATCATTCAGTTGTTTCTTCTGTTCCGTTGCGGCGCATTGCACCGAGGAAAATATCATACATCTTGTTGATCTTCTGCTGTCTGATAGTATCGTTCACATTGTCAGGATAAGTTACCCTGACTTTTATACCCTCATCAGATACATAGTCAACTGCCTTCTCTCTCTTTTCTACGGCAGATGTTGTATTCAAATTTTAGTCCTTTCCGACAGCTTTTTCTTTCTCGCTGTCTGTCATTTCGGGTTTTGTTATCAGCATCATAGCATCTTTCAGCTCATGCTGAATTGTGTAAGTATCGCAGTACCAGTTATCGACATATCGCTTGCAGACGGCGAGCTGAATATCCATAGGTCTGCGGCGGAGCGTTCCCTCTGTCATACGCAGAATTTTAGCGATGGCAGGCAGGAAATAAAGGCGGTCATCGCCCTTATACTCCGTGATTTTCTTACGCTGTTCGGCATACTCGTCCGAGGTGAATTTTGCAATAATTTCATCAACGGACTCCTTGTAATTGCGGTCATAATCGAAGAAGATATTTTCATTATCATAGCGCCCCTTGAAAGGCACTCCGCTTGCAGCGAGGGCAACAGTTATCTGCTGTCCCTTATCCGTGGACAGGATAACATAATCTTTATTGATACAATCAAAATCGTCACCGATATGATAGATGTAATCACTCATTCAATGCCCCCTCGCTCATGTTGTTACGGGGAAAACTGCCGTGCCTTACAGCAGTATCACCGACCGTAGAAGTGCTGTCCGCATCATCATCGGACTGCTCACCCTCACGGAGCTTTTCAAGCTGTTCATGCTCACGCTCGATAGCGGAGAAAAGTTCCTTGCCACTCAGCTTATACTTGTCGGACAGGAACATGATGTAGAGCTTGTTATATTCTGCCCTATCCTTATCAAGCTCCTTTGTCTCGTCAGCGATAGCTTTCTCACGCTTGGCGATCTTCTTTTCGAGCTTCGCCAGCTTGTCAGCGATAGAAGTTGTAGCCATATCATCACCACCATTCTGATATTTTAGTAGAGCTGAACTACTCAGCCCATACTAAAATTATAGCGCACTTTCGGGGTGAAAGTCTATTCGCAGTGCGCATGAAGTTGAGTGCGCCATAAAACTTTTCTTATCGTGAAATTGTTATGTGGAATTTTGAATCGGGCATAAAAAATGCAGAGCTGGTGTTGCTCTGCATTGGAGTGAGATATTCAGTTGAAATTAAATTATGAAACAACATTATGCTCCATTGGCAATTGCCATGATAGCGTTAATGTAATCATGGGAATGATTGATAGAAAAATCTCCGTGATACATTTCCGGCAGCCCCGTTATCGAACTAACAGGAAATGCTTCACGGATAACACGGGCAGATTTTTTGATACCCTGATTTTCCTTCTCTCCAAAGTAAATATGGACATCTGCCGAACACCGTTTGACCGACTCCTTTAACCTATATGATGTATTCGCTTTGAGAAAAGCAATCATATCCTTCTTTTGTATCAGACAGGTATCACGGTAGTAATCGTCAAACAATTCAGGCTTCATACGCAGTTGCCGAAATTGCAGTTTGGAAAACCATTTCTGCCTGATAAGCGGATAACTGCATCCAAATGCCGGACGTATCAAAGCATGGGTGAATTTTGACGAAACAGCCATTGAACTTTCTATAATAGCGTGCTTACATATATCGCCTTGCTGTGACAGCATTTCGAGCAAGATCTGACCGCCGAGGGATAATCCACCGATCAGAAAAACATGACCGCCCAAGTGTTCCTGTATGAAAGAAATAATGTCGCAGGCATTATTCTCGATCGTAGTAAAATGCTTATCACTCCCTGCGTGACCGTCTAATATCGGGATAACGACATGGTATTCATCTTTTAGAGCTTCTGCTTCCTCACGGTAATTCCACCATGACAGTCCACCGCCGTGGAGAAGTATTATCGTTTTGGGATTATCCTTGCCAAATTCTTTATAGTTCATATTACACCACATTTTTAGGATTTTTAAGCAAGCCGACCGCCCACTCTCACCCCTAAATTATAATACACCGCCCCCGAAAATGCAATCCCATTTCCGAGAAATACTCCTCCAAAATCACCGTCATCATAAACAGAAATCCCGTGTTGAAACTATGCAAGAGGGAGAATTGCCATGAACAAACTGTAAACTTTTCGGAAAATCATGAGCATTTTCTCAAAAACGTCGGTAGTAAAGTAGAAGGGTATTTTCATGGGCGGTCAAGAGGGGCAGAAATTTGAATGTAACGATAAGCATATCGACATTCAAAATCGGCTCAGGGAGAGCCGAGGAAATAGTTTCACCAGACTGCCGCCCACCCAGCATCATAACTGCGCCGAAACCCAGTAAAATACTCTCAGAGCCGTGCGGATACAGAGAAAAGTCGCATAGCTCCAAACACGCAGGAGAGTGAAAAATAGCCGTAGAACGGCGAAAAACAAGTGAGGGCGTGAAACGCCCGATCAATTTTCACAAGCACGGTATAAAGTATTACGATTATGGAAAATCGTAAACTTTATACGGCTTGTCAGGGGAAAGTGGCAGATTATAATATGAAGTGCAACAAAAAACTTCAGCAGGCGATTTATCCCCGAGGCATATTCTAGGTCGAGCGTTTATGAAAGCCACAACGCGATCAACATCGGTCTGAGAAACTGATCTGAAATCAAATCCCTTTGGGAACCAGAAACGAAGCTGGTCATTGGTACTTTCATTCGTGCCACGCTGCCACGGAGAATGCGGATCTGCAAAGTAAACTATTGTGTCAAGCTGCTTCTCAAACTCCCGAAACTTTGCAAATTCAGCTCCGTTATCAAGGGTAATGCTTTTCGGATTCAGTTCTCCCAATGCTTTAAGTATCGCTTCCTGGACGGTATTACTATCAAAATTGCGAATAAGAACTGCGATCAG
>FPJT01000020.1 GCA_900119535.1 Ruminococcus sp. XPD3002 | reverse complement strand
ATCCTAAAAACAGAGTGTATTCACAGGACAAAGATCAAAACATTTGCCGATGCAAGACGGCTCATCGATGATTACATCTACTTTTACAATCACCAGCGCATTCAACTCAAAACAAAACTGACTCCGCTTGAATTGCGAAGCCAGTTCGTAGCTTAATTCTATTTGCCATAGGGGCTTTTTTGTGCTGTACGCACAATGTGGTGCGGTTCAAACAGGTGTCGGGGAGTTTTTGTTTCACATTTTTTTATTGTAGTATGCTGTTACAGCGACCGAAACAACTCCTATCAATATTATAACAAATGCAAGTGTCATAGACACAACAGGAGCAAAAAAGCCTGCTATTATCGCTGCAAGGGCTAATATCATGACCAGGATAGACGAAGATGTTTTTGCTGCTTCTTTCTGTATCAGCGTGTTCCTTTCGTCAGTCTCTGTTATGTATGCCTGCTTCAGCTTTTCATCGTTCTGAAGGAGCGGCATCAGTCTGAATATGTTAAAAACCGATACCGTCTCTGTGCCGCCGAAAACACCAAAGAGAATGCCTCTTGCATAATCAGGAGCACCTGTGATACGGATCAGTATAAAGTAGATAAAGAGTCCTGACATACAAAATATCGAACTAAACATGACTTTCCTTCTTATCTTTTTTCTGAATTCTTCCATAATTATCCTCCTTATAAATACTCGGTATTCACATCTTCTTATTGTAATAAGCCGTAACCGCAAAATAAACGATAAGAATAAACATCATACAGCAGGTAAGAACAATGCTTACTGTCATGCTGATGAATCTGAACACAATAGAAGCTATCAGCATACTTGCAAGAATAATAAAGAATGAAGCCTTTGCCGATTGAAGCGTTATCTGTTTTTTTCTTTCGTCAACGCTGTTGATGTACATTTCTTTCAATAGCTTTTCGTTCTTGAGCGCTTTCCTGTTTCTGTGTATATTAATCACCGAAATAGCTATCATAGCAGCAAAAAATCCGATTGTACCGTTGCCGTCACGATGATTCGGACTAAATACAACGACAAGAACTGCTCCTACTATCGAAAGAAATATAAAAAGCCAGTAAATGCAGTTACTTGTGACAAGTTGTTTTTTGAATTTTTCCATAATTATCCTCCTTAAAGGTTCTCATCGCCCTCGAAAATGAACAGTTCCTCTATAGTTATTCCGAAAAACTGTGCCGCTTTATGAGCAAGCGTAAGGGACGCATTGTATTTTCCGTTTTCCAGTGATATTATAGTCTGACGCGTGACGGACAGAGCGTCCGCAAGCTCCTGCTGAGTGACCTTCCGGGCCTTTCTCAGCTCCTGTATCTTATTTTTCACGTTTATTCTCCTTCTCTGCCGCGTTTCTGTAAACACCGAATACCGCAAGAGCTGTAGCTATTGCCACCCAAGGCAAAGCAGCAGTTATAAAATCATGTATATTTTCAAGCATACTGTTACCTCCTTAAATTGTAAAGTTAACTTTACTTATTCTGTAATAAAAGTATAGCACGCTTTACATATTTTGTCAAGCGCGCTATACATATTTTTATTATTTAATTATTATCCGAAATAAATGTAACTTATATCCGCTCCGTTCCCCAATCCTATCTCCTTCACATTGCCGTCCTCGAACTTAAAAAGCGGTATGTCCTTTTCGTCATACGAACGGTCATAATAGAAATACACATCACCGTCATGCGGGATATAGTAGAACACTACGTAGTTACCACACATCTCAGGGAACAGCTCCTCTGTATATTCGGCAATACTCTTTATATTCTGCCTGTCCTCAGCAGTCAGTTCGGGAGACTCTGTACGTATCGGATGCGCCTTTAATTCAAGCTGAGACTTGGTATAGCACACAGTTTCACCGTGCAGAAGATCACCGACACAGTAGCAAGGTACAGCATCTTTACTGTAATAGCTTTCGGATCTCACATTTTTCTTTCCTACAGCAGTAAGCATCGGCTCGGAAACAGGTATCGCTCTGTTGTTTTGAATTGCGTAGTAATACACATTTGAAAATATCATACCGCTGCTTGATCTCTTCTTCACGATGATATCAGCCGAAGCAAGCGTGAATATGAGATAGATATGCCATATGCCTATAACGCCGATTATAATGAGCGCTGCCTTGAAAGCCTTCTTTAACATATTATCACCCTCTCCGCTTCAGTTGAACACTATAAGGACTATAGCAAGTATTATAGCTGCCATTATACCCACGGCAGAAACTATCAGCAGCTTTTTACTGTGGCGTTCAGAAAAGTCCGTATTGTACCATAGGTGACAGCATATCTGGAACAGCAGGCATAACGGGAACACTGCTATAACACTTCCTACGACAATAAAAAGTACCATTGAAGCAAAAAATGCATCCAGTGCATAAAGCATTGAACCTAAGAAATCAAAGCCGGCAAAGGAATAGTATACCGACGCCACAAACGCCGCCGCAAGAGGCATCCACGATATAAAATATATGACTTTCACCCACTTAGGTCTTTCTTTTTTTACTGCTTCTTTTTCCATACGAGCCACCTCCTTGTACTGTTGTATATATTATATAATAAAGGAAGGTAAGTGTGAAGATGCCGTTTATCACATCACACCGTTACAAATGTCACTTTATCACCAAAATAAAAACGGACTCGAAAACGAGTCCGCAATTTCAGTCTGTCATCATCACTTTTTTGCCTTGTTTCTGATAAGATCACATGCGGATCTGAGCTTATTGTACTCATCTTCGCTGATCTTGCCAATGTGTCTTTTAATGCCCTGATTGTTTGCACCGCTTGTCATGCTCTTAACTTCTTCCGAAGCACGCTTGAAAGCTATCTCTGTTATACCCACTTCACTCTACTCCTTTCCGAAAAATGGCAAGGATAAAAAACAGCAGGGTAGTAGTGGTCAGAGGTAACACAAAAAGACTTCTCTGACAGGCAAAAGAAGATAGATAGAATATGCTGCGTCAAATACGCATATTTATTAACAATACACTGTTTTTTCATCCTTTATAAAAGCAGTCAAATGACTGCGGACGGTGCGCACCTGAAAAATGCGAACGTGCCATCGCTTGCAAACTGCGATATACACCGCCATATACAGTAAAACCGTATGAATCAATGATACCACATTTCTGACGTAAAGTCAACATTTTTCTGTATAACATTTTATACAAAATTACAACATTATTTTTAGTCATTTATCCAAGGTCATTTTCTGTTAATATAAATGTTTTATACAATATGTTTAGCTGTTTCGCATAACAAAAAGGCGGACCTTAAAAGGTCCGCCACAGCCTGTCAAAAAAGTATTGCTTCATCAGGGAACGCCCTCTCTTGCAGGGCATTCCCTCTTTCAAAACAGT
Organism: Ruminococcus sp. XPD3002; assembly: GCA_900119535.1. Lineage (GTDB taxonomy): Bacteria > Bacillota > Clostridia > Oscillospirales > Ruminococcaceae > Ruminococcus > Ruminococcus flavefaciens_H. The sequence goes on along the minus strand of FPJT01000020.1, from coordinate 67,446 downwards.
CCACCGGACTGTTTTGAAATTCACCCTTTGCGGGGCGCTCTTCGTTTGTGGGACTCCGTCCCACACCCTGCCAAAGGCTCTGCCTTTGGAATCCGCTAAAGGGATAGTATCCCTTTAGAATCCCCAAAAAATGATTTCAGGCTTTTTTGATACACTAAGGCGGACCTTTTCAGATCCGCCATAATTATGCATTATCGATTTATCAATACATGCCGCCCATACCGCCTGCTTGCATTGCAGGTGCAGGATTCTCTTCCTTGACATCAGCAACAAGGCTCTCTGTTGTGAGTACCATTGATGCAACTGAAGCAGCGTTCTGAAGTGCGCTTCTTGTAACCTTAGTAGGATCAACGATACCTGCAGGGATCATATCTGTGTATACCTCGTTGTAAGCATCGAAACCATAGCCTAACTTGCGTGAACGTCTGATCTTGTCAACTATAACGCTGCCTTCAAGACCTGCGTTCTCAGCGATCTGACGTACAGGAGCTTCAAGTGCCTTAAGAATTATCTTAGCACCTGTCTTCTCATCGCCGTCCAGTGAAGGAACGAGCTTCTCAACAGCAGGGATAGCATTGATGAATGCTGTACCGCCGCCTGCTACGATACCCTCTTCAACTGCAGCCTTTGTAGCAGCGAGAGCGTCCTCGATACGGAGCTTCTTCTCCTTCATTTCAACCTCTGTTGCAGCGCCAACCTTGATAACTGCAACACCGCCAGCGAGCTTAGCAAGTCTTTCCTGAAGCTTCTCGCGGTCGAAATCAGATGTTGTAGTCTCGATAGCTGCACGGATCTGTGAAACTCTTGACTTGATATCCTTCTTATCGCCTGCGCCGTCAACGATGATAGTGTTCTCCTTCTGGATAACGATCTGCTTAGCCTGACCGAGCTGATCAATAGTAGTCTCGCTGAGTTCAAGACCGAGCTCTGAAGTAATTACTTCGCCGCCTGTGAGAACTGCGATATCCTTAAGCATTTCCTTACGTCTGTCGCCGAATCCCGGAGCCTTGACTGCTGCAACCTTGAATGTGCCGCGGAGATTGTTGAGTATGATAGTTGTAAGAGCTTCGCCCTCAACGTCCTCAGCAATGATAACGAGCTTCTTGCCCATCTTGACGATCTGCTCGAGAAGTGGGAGGATCTCCTGTATTGAAGATATCTTCTTGTCTGTGATAAGAACATAAGCATCATCGTAAACAGCTTCCATCTTATCAGCATCTGTTACCATGTAAGGTGAGATATAGCCTCTGTCGAACTGCATACCTTCAACAACTTCGCTATATGTCTCGGCAGTCTTGCTCTCTTCGATAGTGATAACGCCGTCAGCAGTTACCTTCTCCATAGCCTCTGCAATGAGCTTACCAACGTTCTCGTCAGCTGATGAAACTGTACCAACTCTTGCTATATCCTCAGAGCCTGAAACAGACTTTGAATTGTCAACGATAGACTTAACTGCTGTATCAACAGCCTTTGCGATACCCTTCTTAAGTACCATAGGATTAGCGCCTGCTGCGATGTTCTTCATACCCTCACGAACGATAGTCTGTGCGAGGAGTGTAGCTGTTGTAGTACCGTCACCTGCTGCATCGTTAGTCTTTGTAGCAACTTCCTTAACGAGCTGAGCGCCCATGTTCTCGAAAGCGTCCTCAAGCTCGATGTCCTTAGCGATAGTAACACCGTCGTTAGTGATGAGGGGAGCGCCGAACTTCTTGTCGAGGACAACGTTTCTGCCCTTTGGTCCCATTGTTATTCTTACTGTATCAGCAAGCTTGTCGATGCCTGCCTGAAGTGCTTTTCTTGCGTCTTCTCCGTACTTTATATCCTTAGCCATAACCGTAAAATCTCCTTTTTCTAAAAAATATCAGCGGTCAGTTCCGCATTACTTACTTTACTATTGCGAGAATGTCTTCCATTCTTACGATGATATACTCGTTGCCTTCAAGCTTTACATTAGTGCCCGAATACTTTGAAATGAGTATCTTATCGCCCTTTTTAACCTCCATTTTAACGTCGGTTGTTCCGGGACCAACTTCAACTACCTCTGCAACCTCAGGCTTTTCCTTTGCGGAACCTGAAAGGATGATGCCGCTCTTTGTAGTCTCTTCTGCTTCCGTCATTTTAACAACTACTCTGTCCTGTAATGGTTTGATAGTCATAATATATACCTCCTAAAATAATTATCTTTTCAAGTTTAGCACTCTCTTTCTCTGAGTGCTAATTATATTTTACCACCTTTTTATAATAAATCAAGACCATTCTGCAATTTTTGGAATTCTGCACAGTTGATATGTTTATATGTTGAATTTATTGTTGAAATGTTAGCCATACCGGTCATGATATTCCCCTGTTTCTCCCGTTTTCAATCATATGCCGTATTACTCGTTATATATACATATTAATAATACCTGATAGAACTGTCCGCACATGACAGTCAAAAAGGGCAGACTTTGCAGTCTGCCCTTCAGCTTGTTAAAAAAGTATGTCTTCATCAGGGAACGCCCTCTCTTGCAGGGCGTTCCCTCTTTCAAAACAGTCCACCGGACTGTTTTGAAATTCACCCTTTGCTGAGCGCTTATAAGGATATATGTGGGGCTTTGCCCCACACCCCACCAAAGGCTCTGCCTTTGGAATCCGCTAAAGGGATAGAATCCCTTTAGAATCCCCGAATTAATGATTTCAGGCCTTTTTGACACTCTTAAGGGCAGACTTTTGCAGTCTGCCCTTAATTATTTATTATTTCCAGCTATCAGCCGAGAACGATCTCAACTTCGTGAACGCCGCCATCGAAAACAGGGATGATGCAGCCTTCAACAGCCTTGCCGTCAACAGTCATTGACTTAACGCCCTTGTTTACGTGATCAGGGTTCTTGACAGTGATGTTGAATGTTGCGCCGCGGAACTTACGAACTGCTGTGAAGCCGTCCCATGCAGCAGGGATAGAAGGATCAACTCTCAGGCCGTCGAAATCAGGCTGTACACCGAGGATGTACTGTGAGATAGCTACCATGTTCCATGCAGCTGTACCTGTGAGCCATGAGTTCTTGCCCTGACCGAAGTTCTTTGCATCCTTACCGCCTATCATCTGACCATATACATATGGTTCAGTCTTGTGGATATCGGATGTTTCCTCAGTGAAAGCAGGAGCGATCTTGCTGTAATACTCAAATGCCTTGTCACCTCTGCCTACATAAGCCTCAGCACAGATGATCCATGCATTGTTGTGTGTGAAGATACCTGCGTTCTCCTTGTATCCGCCAGGATATGTGGAGATCTCACCGTACTGAATGTAGTACTTTGTGAATGCAGGGTTATTGAGAACGAGACCGTACTCGCAGTTGAGGTACTTGTCGATAGAGTTGAGAGTCTTGATATCAGCTCCAACGTCCTTACCGATCTCGGACATAACTGCGAAGCCCTGTGGTTCAATGAAGATCTTACCTTCCTCGCACTCCTTTGAACCCATCTTCTCGCCGTTAGCATCATAAGCTCTGATGAACCAGTCGCCGTCGAAAGCAGATTCCATAACGTTCTTCTTCATCTTGTCGATCTCTGCCTGAGCCTTAGCAGCTTCGTCATCCTTGCCGAGGTGCTTGAGGATGCCTACGTAAGCAGGACCTGTGTATGTGAAGAGTGCAGCAACGAATGCAGACTCAGCTATCTTTGAGTAGCCGCCCTCTGCTGCGAACTTAGGATTGGTGTAAGTCTGGAAGGACTCACCTGGAGTATCAGAGAAACATGAAAGGTTGATACAGTCATTCCAGTCAGCTCTCATTGCAAGCGGGAGACCGTGCGGTCCGAGGTTGTTAACGATGTGATAGAATGATACATCGAGGTGCTCGAGCATCTTGTGCTTGCCGTTTGGATCGTTGTCGAAAGGAACGTCAGCATCGAGGATTCCCCAGTCGCCTGTTTCCTTGATATAAGCAGCTACAGAAAGGATCATCCACAGTGGATCGTCAGAGAAGTCGCCGCCGATATCAGCGTTGCCCTTCTTTGTAAGAGGCTGATACTGGTGATAGCATCCGCCGTCTGAAAGCTGAGTTGAAGCGATGTCGATAAGTCTCTCTCTTGCACGCTCAGGGATCTGGTGTACAAAGCCGAGGATATCCTGGTTAGAGTCACGGAAGCCCATACCACGGCCGATACCGCTCTCGAAGTATGAAGCTGAACGTGAAAGGTTGAATGTTACCATACACTGATACTGGTTCCAGATATTTACCATTCTGTCAACCTTGTCATCAGGAGTGTGAACATTAAAGATAGAAAGGAGACTATCCCATGTATTGCGGAGCTCTTCAAGACCTGCTGCAACCTTCTCGGGAGTGTTGTACTTCTCGATCATTGCATAAGCCTTTTCCTTGTTGAGTACCCATGTCTCTCTTGTAAGGAGGTTTGCAGGCTTTTCTGAAGCGAACTTCTTGTCCTGTGGGTTCTCAGCATATCCGAGGATATAGATGAGTGTCTTTGACTCGCCGGGAGCAAGAGTTACCTTCTTGTAGTGTGAAGCAACAGGTGACCAGCCGTCTGCAAATGAGTTTGCAGGCTTATCAGTCATAACTGTCTCAGGGTTGCTCCAGCCGTTATAGATGCTTCCGAAGAATGAATCACGGTCTGTATCGTAGCCGTCGATATCGTCGTTTACTGTATAGAAAGCGTAGTGATTACGTCTGTCTCTGTATTCTGTTACGTGATATATAGTAGAGCCTTCGATCTCAACACGGCCTGTAGAGAAGTTTCTCTGGAAGTTTGTGCAGTCGTCCTGAGCATCCCAGAGACACCATTCAGCCATAGAGAAGATAGAGAAGTTCTTGGTCTCTTTGCCTTCGTTTGTGAGAACTACCTGCTGAACTTCGCCGTCGTAGTTCTGAGGAACGAAGAATGTTACCTCTGCCTTAAGGTCGTTTTTCTTACCTGTGATGATGGTATAACCCATACCGTGACGGCACTCATATGAATCGAGTTCTGTCTTTACAGGAGACCAGCCGGGATTCCATACTGTACCGTTATCGTTGATATAGAAGTAACGTCCGCCCATATCGATCGGAACGTTGTTATAGCGATAACGTGTGATACGTCTGAGACGTGCATCCTTATAGAAGCAATAACCGCCTGCAGTATTTGAGATAAGTGAGAAGAAGCCCTGATTACCGAGGTAGTTTATCCACGGATAGGGAGTTTTTGGGGAATTGATAACATATTCCTTATTTGCGTCGTCAAAAAAACCGAACTTCATAATAATACTCCTTTAATTTTTACGTGATGGCGGACATATGCAGTGCGAGTCCTGCAAAAACGTCCGAAAATGCGGATAGTCCGCGTGTGCTACCATTATACCATATTTTTCGATATAATACAATAGATTATGCAAAAATTGCTGTGTACTATTTTTATGTCAAATTTTGTGCAATATGCCTTACATTCACTCCTCAAAGGAGAAAAGTTCCTCGACAGTTGTGTGGAATACTGCCGCTATGTCCATTGCAAGCTTCAATGAGGGGTTATAGAGTCCCTTTTCAAGGCGGATGATAGTCTCGCGGCGGACTCCCACAAGATCAGCAAGCTCTCCCTGCTTCATGTCATACTTTGCACGGTATTCCTTCAGTTTTGTTTTCAGCTCGGGCATTACTCTTCCTCCATGCTGTTGTCTGAATCCAGACGAAGAAAATAAAAGCTGTTGCAGAAGTTAAAAAGCGAAAGTCCAATCAGAAATATCTGTACTATACCGTCCACACTGAGCTTTATGGTCAGTGTAGGTTCACCTTTTATCATTGTATAGAACATCAGGACACTCAGGCTTATAGCCGCCAGCGCTATGAATATCCATAATGTCGAGGAATATGCCTTGAGCTTGTTCATCTCTGAAAGCTCATCATCCTTTTCTATTCGACAATTTAGTATAAGTGTGACACTAATAAATGTAACTGCACACACTATCAGCATGAGAATGGTCGTAAAAACGCTTTTGCCATATATTACAAAGATTATGATTCTCGCAATAAGCAGAAGAATCGCAGTTCCTTCTGTAATAGCAATTGTTTTATGGAGCTGCCGCTGAGAAATTGCTCTTTTCTTGTTCTTTCCCAATATCGGAAATATATCTGTAGTTCTCATAATATTCTCTCCTCAATGTAATTATATTCTTACACTATTCATGTCATACTTTGCACGGTATTCCTTCAGTTTTGTTTTCAGCTCGGGCATTATTCTTCCTCCGTATCCTTGTTTGACACAGTGTCAAAGCACATGAATAGAAAGCTTCTCAGACTGATAGCACTCATCACCGTTATCCAGCAGAAATCAGAGCATATGAGTCCCTTTATCAGATAATCGTTCACGAGAACTGCTCCGAAAAGCACTATAAGCACAGCACACAGTATTATCCTGTTAGCTTTTGAAAGATTGTACTGCACCATTTCATCCTTTTTCTCAAGTGTATAGAATACGGACTGGACTACCGCCTGAAGCACAGCAAATATAGCCATTCCTATAAGTATGGAAAGCTTGTCGCCATATTCTCTGCCCTCTATCCTGTGAAAAATATATATCACTACAGGCGTGAAAAAAATAATGAATATTATCCTGTGAAAATCGCTGTAAGAGAACTTTTTCTTCGTCTTTTCCATTATTCTTCCTCCTCACCCTTCGGAGTTCTGTCAAGCCACAGAAATACCGCACTTTTTGCCGCCATATAGACTCCGCAGACAAATTGTCCGAACATCACAACATCACTGCCCTCGATGCTGAATTTGGGGTTGTCTCTCGCAGAACCAATAACATCCATAGTAATCCCGAAAACCAGTATCGCCAACAGTACAAAAAAGATCGCTGCAGAGCCTGCTTTGAGCATGAGCTCCCGGGAAAGCTCGTCTTCAGGCTGTTTTCTTCTGTTTAATGATACTCCGAAGATAAACATTATCATGCCTAAAGCGAAAGGGAAAAATATATTTGATATATTGTGCAGTACCTCGCTGTGCTGCATTTTTCCAAGCGCACCAATTATGAACATCAATACGATCAGGACACCAATTATAAAGTTGATGACCGACTGCGTTTTCTGGGACAATATTTTCTTTTCATTGCTTTTCATATCAGCATCTCCTTCCTATGTGATATATTCATCACTTTCTGTGACAATTATATCACCTGCATGTCAGTTTGTCAACAGAAAAAGTGACAAATTAATCACTTTTATAGGAGTGCACAAAGACCGCCCACTCTTTTTGTAAGATGTGATGCATTTGTCACATATCACTGGATTCCGTTCCCTAAAGATGTACGCAAAAAATCCGTCCGCTTATGCGGACGGACAAGTGCAGTATGAAGTTTTGTGTAAGAAAGCTATATGAATTCCAGCGAACTGCTGTTCCTTGCCTTGTTTATGACTGTATCGAAGTCACCGCAGAGCTCCGAGTATTTCGGCGTTTTGCCGATGCGAATGACTCCGCATCTCAGAGATACTGGGATAGTTTTTTCTTCCCATTCGATAGTATTTCCGTTGCATGAAAGCACCTTTTCGGCTATAGCACTGACCTTTTCTCTGTCACAGCTTGCAGTTACCATTGCGAACTCGTCTCCGCCTATCCTGAGGCAGAGCATATCCTCCTCTGCTGCTTCGTTTATCCTTCTGAAGGCTTCAAGTATGACCTTATCCCCTGCGGCAGAGCCGTAATTATCGTTAACGGGCATGAGGTCCACTATATCGAAGCAAAGTACATAGCTTCCTGCATTGTTTTTAAGGTGATCATAAAAATCGCTCACATCAAATTTCTTAACGTTCATAATAACATCTCCTTCAAAGTAGCTTCGGCTGAGTCTGGGGTAAAGACCGCAGTTCCCCTTCCATTCCTTTCGGAAGCGTGAGGGAGTTATCCCCCACACCTTGATGAAGGCACGGGTAAAAACCTCGTGGGAATTATAGCCGTACTTAACGGCAATATCCAGCACAGGTGCAGAGGTCTCTGTAAGCTCACGTCCTGCCGCTGTAAGTCTGCGTTTGGTTATATACTCCTTAAGGCTCATGCCTGTACAGTATTTCCATATCTTTTGCAGTGACGAAAGGGAATACATACATTCAGCGGCTATATCCTCCTGACGTATATCATCGCAGAGATGTTCCTCGATATATTCCAGTGCGGAAGAAAAAACCGTGAAATTATTTCTGAACATAGGGTTCAGGCTGTTCTCGTTATCCATATCGCCACCTCCTTTTTCGGGAAACGTTTCCTTGATCTTATTATATCACGTCCATACAGGATAATCTTGATGTTTTGAGCAAAATAAATCTTTCATATCATGAAACGGCAGAGGGCACTTAAAAGAAGTGCCCTCTCATCAATAATTCTCTATATAGTCTATCTGGCTCGAATTTCTGTCAGTGACAGTACCGAAGCTGTCCTCCGATGCATCACTGAATTTGCTTACAATGAACCATATCAGTGCAATAGCCGCCGCTATAATGAGAACCTTTACGATCAATTCCTTCAAGTGCATAACATAACCTCCCAAAGATAAAGTGACGTCCTTTTGAAGGTATTATACCACTTGCACAGCAGGCATTCAATATTTTATTCATAAATTATTCATTAATTATTCCTTAAGCACTCCACCGAAGTCCTGATGAGCCGCACTTTCTCTCCGCTCTGAAACAACAAAGGGCGGATAGCTCCGCCCTGTTTAAGTTATATTCAGTCTCCGTAGGTGTAGGTTCCGCTGATCTGACCATAGAGATACGCTATAGATATTTGCATATCAATAGCGCTTCTACTGTTTGCTTTATCAGAGCTTTGTGAAGAATCTCTGATGTGTTGCGAATTCCTCGCCCGGCTTCACCTCTCTGTATCCTGTTACGTCAGCAGGCATATCAAGGTTCGGAGCATCTATCATAGCAGTCATCGGCTCGGGACAGAAATAGTGGTTGAATCCGCGGTCATTCCAGATTATCCAGAATCCGTACTCCTCTGATACCTCGTAGCAGAGCTTCTTGCCGCTCGCCTTGTCCTCAGCGATAACGCCGTGGAACTTCTGTCCGTCCAGAACAGCATCCCCTGCAATATACATCTCGTTGTCAACGACCTGAAGTACGGGCTTCTTTTCGCCGTTCTTGTATTCAAGGTCGGACATTGAAGGATCTGCAAGCTCACCTGTAGGCAGACAGCGCTCGTTAAGGAGACATCTCTTGCCTATCGGCACTGTAAGACGGATATCCTCCTCCTTGCCGCCGTCCACGAATGGAGAATTGATAGTTGTATGTGATGCCAGAGACATAGGAAGTACCTTGTCGGAAGTGTTGATGAACTTTATATCCTGCTCCAGACCATACTCAGAAAGAGTGAATGTATACTCAACTACGAACTTAACAGGAAGATATTTGAAGAACTCGTCCTTATCGTCATACACATAGCGTGTCTTTACCCATGCACAGTTGCTGTCGGAGTTATACTCAACTACCTGATGTGTCCTCTTATGCAGAAATCCGTGGATGTGGTTGTTGTAGGGAGCTTTCTCATTTACGGGAAGCTGATATGTACCGTCGGATGTACGGAGAACACCGTCTGCAAAACGGTTAGGCAGATAGAGGGTAGGAAGTCCCCATACCTCTGCGGACTGCTTTATAACATCCGCTGTATTGCTGCTGTTGAAGCGGAAGAACTCCACTCCGTTCACATTGTCGTGAAGACGGATCACATTTGCGCCTATCTCATATGCAACGAGTGCTTCATAGCCGCCTGCTTCAAGCTTCACGCACTTTATATCATTGAATTCTGTAAGCTGTGCATTGTTTGACATAGTTTTTCTTTCCTTTCGATATTAAATCATCAATACGGAGCTCTGCCGTACTGGTTCTCTGTTGACTGACTCGGCTGGCAGAACAGAACGATAAGATATATTGCAAGTCCAAGCGGAATAAGTCCGAAGAAAAGCATGACTCCAAAGCTTGCACCAAAAGAGGATGGTGCCGAAGTTCCGTTCAGTGAATCAATCAGTGCAGCGCCAACGCTCACTAAAGTAATTATAGCCCAGATCACTGCAACTACATAACTTATTACGTAGATCTTGCCTGACTTGCCGATGTCATGAAGTCTTCTGAAAGCAATAGCCATACCCGGTATAAAGGAAGCCAGTCCCCACAGCAGACCGAACATACTCGTATCAAGCGCCTTGTCAAATCCGTTGCATATTGCATTGATTATAACTATAAAAAGATAAGCATACCAGTATTCGCTTCTTGTGGAACGTCCCTTGAAGTTGACATAGTTCTTGAAGAAGAGCTTGATAGCTCCCACAAAATCGGTATAAACAGGTGAATCATCCCTGTCAGCAGGAACATGGCTTATAGGTGCGCCGTAGGACACACCGCCGTAGGTCGTCTCTGTAGGTCTGAAAGCCGCAGGCTTCGGCTCAGGTCTTGCGCCTGTTCCCGAAGCTGTATCCGAACCGTATGGCTTAGGACCGCTTGCTGTAGGTTCGCCGAGGGACGGCATATCATCAGGCTGCTGTGAGACAGGATCGGGTGCATTGCCGATGTTCTGCTGTGGAACTATGTCCTCCAGTGAAGGCATATCAAAAACGCCCATGTCCGCTCCGCAGTTGGTGCAGTATTTTACTGTATCAGCTACCTCTGCTCCGCAATATTTACATTTCATAGTTTATTCTCCTCTATATCATTTATTTAACCCGTTTTTCGGGCCATTAACTTTATCAGTCGATACGGTTCTCCATATCGGTGTAGCTCCTCATGGGAGATATTGCCTTATACGCAGGACGTATTATCTTGTTCGAGTTGATAAGCTCCTCTATGCGGTGAGCCGACCAGCCTGATATTCTCGAAACTGCAAAAATAGGTGTAAACAGCTCATCGGGTATACCGAGCATACGATAAACAAAACCGCTGTAGAAGTCCACGTTAGCGCAAACGCCCTTGTATATTCGTCTTTCCTCTGCAATAACATCGGGAGCGAGACGCTCTACCAGTGAATACAGCATGAATTCATCATGGCGTCCCTTTTCCGAGCTGAGTTTCTCAACGAATCCCTTGAAGACCTTTGCCCTCGGATCGGACTGTGAATATACCGCATGTCCCATACCGTAGATGAGTCCTGCACGGTCAAACGCCTGCTTGTGGAGAAGCTTCTGTAGGTAGTTCCTTACCTCGTCCTCATCCGTCCAGTCGTTGACGTTCTTCTTCATATCGTCGAACATCATTGCGACCTTGATATTGGCACCGCCGTGCTTAGGTCCCTTAAGCGAGCCAAGTGCAGCAGCTATCGAGGAATAGGTATCCGTACCCGAAGAAGATACAACATGCACCGTAAAGGTGGAGTTGTTTCCGCCGCCGTGCTCTGCGTGAAGAACGAGTGCAAGGTCGAGTATACGAGCTTCCAGCTCTGTGAACTGCTTATCGGGACGAAGCATGTAAAGCAGATTCTCGGCAATAGAAAGGTCAGGTCTCGGATCGTGGATAAAGAGACTTCCTCCGTCGCGGGAATACTTATACGCATTGTATCCGTACACAGCCAGAACAGGGAAAAGTGTTATAAGCTCTATACACTGGCGGAGTACATTTGGTATCGATATATCATTTGCATTATCGTCGTATGAATATAATGCAAGAACGCTCTTTGCAAGGGTGTTCATCATGTTGTCGCTGGGAGCTTTCATGATAACGTCTCTTGTGAATGTAGAAGGAAGCGAGCGGAAATCTGCAAGAAGCTTCTTGAATTCCGCAAGCTCATGCTCTGTAGGCATGTTTCCGAAAAGGAGAAGGTATATAGTCTCTTCAAAGCCGAAGCGCTTTTCCTTGATGAAGCCCGAGACTATGTCCTCTACATCTATACCGCGGTAATACAGTTTACCGTCCCCGTGATTGGGCATATCATCACCCGTATCGAGGACCTTGATAGTGCTTATATTAGTCAGTCCTGCCACTACGCCGTTTCCGTTGATGTCACGCAGACCGCGTTTAACGTCATACTGTGTGTATAATTCAGGATCTATCCTGTAGCCGTCCATTGATTTTTCTGCAAGACGTGCTATTTCCGGTGTTACTGCTGAGAATCTGTAATCCATATTCCGCCTTCTTTCATTTTTATTACTCCGATGCGGTGTATTTGCGGCGATATGCCGCAGTCTGTAAGTATTATACAATACTGAGTGTACAATATCGGAACGATAATACTATTATAAATTATTTCACCAAAATTGTCAAGCATAAAGCATTGTTTGAATACAATTTAAACAAGTTTTTCCGGCACAGATGTTGAATATATCATTTGATCTGGAAAAAGAAAAAGGAGCAGTAAAAACTGCTCCCTGTGATCGTTTTATACAATATAATACTTTCCGTCTATTTTATACTCGTATAATGTCAGCGCATTTCCCGAACGGTTTGAAAAGAGAAGTGAATCGCCGTTATTGTTCTTGTATGTTGCATCGACCTCGAGCGCATATCGCTCTGTTATCTTGTCAATTACAGAAGGATCAAGCTCCTTAAGCTCATCGTCCTTGACATCGAAGCCGTACTCATTATTGCTTCCGTCAAATACAATGCACTTGTCTATCATTATGTAATCGAACTCGAAGTCCTCACCGATAGTATCCTTGAATATATCGTAATAATTTGCCATGAAAGCGTCGGAGGTGTCCGCATTCGCCTTGCTCAATATGTCCTTGAAAGAAGCAGGATAATAAGCCTTTTCCATAAGCTCTCCGCTCTTTTCGTTAACAGCTTCAAAATAGTCGTTCACAGGATAAACGGAAGGATAGGTACCGTCCTCTTCACGTTTAAGGTAACGGTTATCGAACTCTATCCACAGCTGGATATTGCTGTCTGTTTCAGGCTTGAGCTGTGTTACGCTTGCACCGTAAGGCATGTCCTCGGCCGCAACATTAGCACCCTCGGGGATATTGGCAGAAACCATGTTGTTGCGTGAACTGCTTGACGAATTCTTCCCGCTGCTGCATCCTGCACATGCTGCAAGGATAGTACCGGACAGTATAACTGCCGCAGTTCTTATCAGACCTTTGTTCATTTTACTTCCTCCTTAGCCGAAAGTATAATAATTTCCGTTCTTTTCGGCAAAAACTATCTCATAGTCGCTTATACTGAGGTTTTCCTCTTCACCTGCTTTGGTCATGACGGAAAACAGAAGTATATCCATTGAATCGCACTCTTTTTTCACTGCTTCATAGTAATCGGTCTCGAAAATATTGTCGAGCGACTCGAAAAATCCTGCAAACGGATCATAGTTTTCATCCGTTGTGGGCTCAGCAGTTCCTTTTTCCTCAGCTTCGTCCTCGAGAGAGGTGACACGAATACGTGTTATGGTATAGTCATCGCCTTTTGCAAGCTCTTTCAGGTTTTTGCACTGGCTCTCGAAGGAATGTTCAAGGCCATAGTTATAGTTTTCCTGAAGGTAAGCTTCCATTTTCTCTGCATATGAAGGCAGAAGCATACTCTTATACGTATCAAAATCGCCGTGTTCAAAGCTCAGAAAATACTTTTCAAGTGCAAGGATCACGTCATCGCTGTATTTCTGATCGTCATAATACAGCTTTATACCGCTGTCACTTATCCTGTAGTTTCCGAGGCTTGCTTCTTCGGAATCCTCAGCAGGTACTACCAGTTCGCCTACACCTGAAGTGGGTATGGCATCAGTATCCACCGAGATATCCGTCTGACGCAGACCGCATCCGCCTGTTACAACAAGACACGCAGATACGAGCAGTGCTGATATTAAACTATTTCCTTTCATAGGTGTTTCCTCCGATCAAGAAAGCTCCTGTGCAGCAAGACCTTTAGCGGTGATCCAGTTATATGCCGCAGATCCTGCAGGAGCGTATACTGTAAGCTGAGGGAGTTCTTCGAGTCCCCAGTTCTCATACGCAAGGTCGGGATTTTCTATATAAAGCTCTGTAAGAGCCTCGCAAGCGGTAAACGCTTCTTCATGAACATATTTCACTGTTGCCGGAAGTCTTACAGAAGTAAGCGATGTACACGAAACAAATGCGCCGCGGTCCACTCCTTCAAGAGCAGTCGGTATATTGATCGATGCCATAGAACCGCAGTCCATAAAAGCGCCTTCACCGATGATCTTTACAGACTCGGGAAGCGTTACGGAAGTTATGTCATACTTTGCCTCGAAAGCATAATAGCCTATTTCCGTAACAGGAGCACCGCCAAGAGTATCAGGTACGGTAACATCTGTAAGCTCGCCTGTATATCCTGTTACCACAGCACCGCCGTCAATGATCTCATAGGAGAAATCGGCAGTCTGTTCGATATCTCTTTCACGCTCGGTAGGCTTTTCCAAAAGGATATTGCCCTCGGGATCTATTATAAGCGGTTCTGTTTCGGGCTCTGTTGCTTCTTCGCTAATATCGGCAGAGCTTTCGGAGACGGGTTCACTTGCCTTTTCTCCGCAGCTCCATGCAGCCGAAAATATCATAGCAGCCATAGCCGCAAGAATGATCTTCTTCATTATATATTATCTCCATTATCTGCAAGCAATATGTTATGAATGTGTTGATTTTATGAAATCTCAGTATATTTATCAGGATTTCGCCCTTGTTTTTGCTCTCTGACTGTTGCTGAGTATTCTCTTGCGTATTCTGAGGCTCTCGGGAGTTACTTCAAGAAGCTCGTCATCAGCAAGGAATTCAAGGCAGTCTTCAAGGCTGAGTATGCGGTGAGGTACAAGACGGAGAGCGTCATCGCTTCCGCTTGCACGGGTGTTTGTAAGGTGCTTTCTCTTGCACACGTTAACTACAAGGTCATCTGTCTTAGGTGAAGCGCCTACTACCATTCCCTCGTATACGGGAGTACCTGCAGGTATAAAGAGCTGACCTCTTTCCTGTGCATTGAACAGACCGTAAGTTACAGCCTCGCCTGTTTCAAATGATACGAGTGAACCTGTGCTTCTGCGGTCGATATCGCCCTTATAAGGCTGATAGCCGTCGAATACGTGACTCATGATGCCTTCGCCCTTTGTATCTGTAAGGAATTCGCTCTTGTATCCGAAAAGTCCTCTTGCAGGTACAAGGAACTCGATACGCATACGGCTTCCCTGCGGGTGCATAGTAACGAGTTCGCCCTTACGTGTACCCATTTTCTCCATTACAGAACCTACGCAATCCTCCGGAACGTCGATAACGAGTCTCTCGATAGGTTCAAGCTTTCTGCCGTTCTCGTCCTCTTTGTAAAGAACACGGGGAGTTGATACTGCAAGCTCATAGCCCTCACGACGCATATTCTCGATGAGAATTGAAAGATGCATCTCGCCTCGTCCTGCAACACGGAAGGAGTCTGTAGACTCGGTCTCGGTTACACGGAGGGAAACGTCTTTGAGGAGTTCCTTGAAGAGTCTCTCACGAAGCTGACGGGAAGTTACGAACTTACCCTCTCTTCCTGCGAAAGGACTGTCATTTACAGAGAATGTCATCTCTACGGTTGGTTCGCTTATCTTTACGAAAGGAAGCGGCTCGGGAGCGTCAACTGCACAGATAGTATCGCCGATAGTGATATTCTCGATACCCGATATCCATACGATATCGCCTACATGTGCCTCCTGTACGGGAACACGGTTGAGTCCCTGTATCTGGAGAAGTGAAACGATCTTGGAGTTGTAATTCTTCTTGCTTCCTGTATAGTCGCAGACAGTTACCTGCTGATTCACCTTGATACCGCCTCTTACGATACGTCCGATACCGATACGTCCGACATACTCGTTGTAGTCAATGGAAGAAATGAGCATCTGGAGAGGATCGTTCTCTTCACCGTGAGGAGGTTCGATATAGTTGATGATAGTATCGAACAGCGGCTTAAGGTCTGTACCTGCCTCATACTGGCTGAGTGAAGCTGTACCGCTTCTTCCAGAGCAGAAGAGGAGCGGACTTTCAAGCTGTTCCTCGCTTGCATCAAGGTCAAGGAGAAGTTCCAGCACCTCATCGCCGATCTCGTCAAGACGAGCATCTGGACGGTCTATCTTGTTAACAACGATAATTATCTTATGTCCCATTTCAAGAGCCTTTGAAAGAACGAATCTTGTCTGAGGCATAGGACCTTCAGCAGCGTCTACCAGAAGAAGAACGCCGTCGACCATTTCCAGAACTCGCTCTACCTCGCCGCCGAAGTCAGCATGTCCGGGAGTATCGATGATGTTTATCTTTATGTCATTGTACATTACAGAGGTATTCTTCGCAAGGATTGTGATACCTCTTTCGCGCTCGATGTCGTTAGAGTCCATAACACGCTCTGCAACTGCCTGATTCTCACGGAAAACTCCGCCCTGCTTGAGCATCTCGTCAACGAGGGTAGTTTTACCGTGGTCAACGTGGGCAATAATAGCAATGTTTCTCAAATCGTTTCTGATCATACTTATCTCTCCTGTATATTAATTCTTTATTTACCTTACGAATATCAAGTTTATCCCCTTTTTTCCAGCAATTCCTTGTGACCTCATATACTTTTCTGCACAATATCAGCCGATTTCCGTGCAAAAGCACTTTTCCTCCTAACATAAAAAAGTCCCTGCTCGTGAGCAAGGGAACTTTTTCGGGACTGCATCCGCAGCCATTTTCGTCAGCTTAGTCTTACTTGTCAGATGACTTATCGCCTGTTCTGATAGCGTAAACATTCTCAGAGATCTCAGCAAGTACGAGAAGTGCGCCGATTCTGATGATATAACCGCAGATCTCCTTAACAAGGCTGATGAGTGTTGAGAGAATGCTGCCGCTGCCGTGATAGCGGATAAGGCTGATGATGTCGCTGATAAGAGCGAGAGCTGCAAGAACAAGCAGTAATAAAATTGCAAAATCCTTGACTGTTTTTGTCCAGTTCATAACTCAAAACCTCCATAAAAAAAGTATAACTCAATTATACCACATCAAAACGGCAATGTCAACACAAAAAAGCCGTAATGACACAAGAAAACCCCGATAAGATCGGGGTCTTGCTGGTGGGAGAGGGTGGATTCGGACCACCGAAGCTGAAAAGCAACAGATTTACAGTCTGCCCCCTTTGGCCACTCGGGAACTCTCCCATATTGTTTCAAAAAAATTTACCGACTGATATCGGTAAAATTGGAGCTGGTGGACGGACTCGAACCCCCGACCTGCTGATTACAAATCAGCTGCTCTACCAACTGAGCTACACCAGCTTAACTGACTTAATTATTATACCACAAATCAAACCGTTTGTCAAGCACTTTTTTGAATTTTTTCAAAAAAGTTTTTTCTGTCGGAAATGATGATGGTCGAGGCGACAGGACTCGAACCTGCGGCATCTTGGTCCCAAACCAAGCACTCTACCAAACTGAGTTACGCCTCGTTATCGACCGTTTGAATCAGACAGCTTTTATATTATACCAGAGTCAGCACGGTTTGTCAATAGAAAACCACAGATTTGTAAATTGTTACAATTCCCGTCAACATTTGTGCCAATTGTTGTGATTAAAATAGCTGCCGTATGTCCACGGCAGCTATATTCAACTTAGAATTTCTTCTTTATATCGTCGATCTTGTCCTCGACAGCATCCTTTACATCATCGATCTTGTCTGCTGCTTCGTCAACAGCATCCTCAACTGCATCCTTTACATCCTCAGCTGCGTCTTTAACGTCGTCAGCAAGATCCTTAGCTGAATCACTGATATCGAAGTCTACAGACTCGTCCTCATCGTAAGGATCCGGATAATCATAGACATCGTCCTCATAATCCGAGTCGCCGTTATCGCTCATCATCTTTGATACAACATATCCAACAGCTGCACCTGCAGTTGCTGCAAGTAATCCTAATAAAAGCTTATTCATTTTAATCCTCTTTTCTTCGCAAGTTATAATAGAAATTTGAGATGCCGAGCCGCTTGCGATCGGTTAAGATCAGCTAAATATATTATATCACACTATTTTACAAATTTCAACTGATCACATATTATTTGTTAAAAACATCAAAATTGAAAGGGCTGTTATTGGTGCAGTTTCACAACGAAGGATCCTTTTACCAAGCCAGACCTGTATCGCTCCTATGTCAACGGCAGCCTTTGCTTCTTCCGCATCAAAACCGCCTTCGCTTCCGATGACCAGTCCCACTGTTTTTGCACCTTCAAGGTCGGCATTTCCGAAGGAACAGCCTCCCTGTTCCTCATACAGGAGAATGGTTCTGTCCAGTTCGCTCATCATGGCGAGAGCCTGTTTATACGTCACCAGTGGCTTCACCTCGGGTATCATCCCTCTTCCAGACTGCTTTGCGGCTTCTTCGGCTATCTTATTCAGTCTAACCAGCTTTTTGGAGAAGTCCTTCTCGTCGGGACGGGATATACAGCGCCTTGTAAGCACGGGCACTATGCGATGAACTCCGAGCTCCACGCTTTTCTGGATTATATGCTCCAGCTTGTCGAGCTTAGGAACAGCCTGAAACAGCGTCACCTGAACACTCGGCTCAGCAGCACAGCGTTCCTTGTTTATCAGTTCGAGATAGACTGTATCAGAGGTTATCTGAGATATGCGGCAATTGTAGTCCACTCCGCAGCAGCACACGGTTATCTCCTCACCTGTACGCATCCTCAAGGAACGTCCGATATGGTGAGCATTATCGCCGATAAGGGTTATATTCTCCTCATTAATCTCATCAACAAAAAATCTGGGCATTGCATGCTGCTCCTCTCATGATAATTCTTTTCCGAGTCTTTTGCTCATCAATATTATATCAGAATGTCACATCCAAGTCAAGGCGCACAAAAAGCCCTGCGGCGAACCGCAGGGCTTGGTGATCAGCAATTACTCAATTACTGTATAGGTGCTGCAACAGGAAGGTTATTCTTGTTGATTCTTCCTGCATCGATCTGCTGGATAACGAGAGCATCATTTGCTGTGATACCATCGCCGTTTCCGCAGCAATCAGCATTTGCTATAGCCTGATCGTTAAGGTCATACTTGCGAGAATTTGCAATATACTGGAGTATAGCAAGTGCGTCTGCAAGTGTTACGTTGCCGTCGAGGTTAGCATCACCGTAAACTGTAGCCTTTACCTGATTCTGCTGTGGCTGAGTTGCAGGCGGCTGTGTTACAGGTGGCTGAGTAACAACTGCCTTAGTTGTTGTAACTACAGGCTTTGTTGTAACAGGAGCCTGTGTTGCAGCAGGTGTATTTGAAGATGAGCCGTCCATGTGGAGAACTACCTTCTCGATTGTAACATCGTCACCGTGCGGCCAGAATACCATTGCCTTAACTGTTGAACCAACATCCGAAGGGATTTTGTAGTCTACAGAAACTGTCTTGTCAGAGTTAACCTTTACTCCCTTGAAGTCTTCCTGTACCCACTCGCCGTTCCATGTACCGAATGCACCTGAAACCTCTGTGTCGTTTGAATTTACCTTGAGGTAAAGTGTTGCAGACTTAGCGCCCTGTGGCTTGAACTCTGCATAGTTATTGATTTCATTGTCCTCGCCCTTTTCTGTCTTGACTGTCATGTCAGAAGGAGTAAGAACCTTATCATTTCCATTGCTTGAAGGAGTTGGTGTTACAGCCTTTGTTGTTGTAGGTGTAACAGAAGGTGTAGGAGCATTTGTTCTTGCAGGTGTTACAGTTGAAGAACCGCTCTTGTGGAGAACGACCTTCTCGATAGTAACATCATCACCATGTGGCCAGAATACCATTGCCTTGACTGTTGAACCAACATCTGAAGGAATTGTGTAGTCTACAGAAACTGTCTTGTCAGAGTTAACCTTTACTCCCTTGAAGTCTTCCTGTACCCACTCGCCGTTCCATGTACCGAACGCACCTGAAACCTCTGTGTCGTTTGAATTAACCTTGAGGTAAAGTGTTGCAGACTTAGCGCCCTGTGGCTTGAATTCTGCATAGTTATTGATTCCACCGTCATCGCCCTTTTCTGTCTTGACTGTCATGTCAGAAGGAGTAAGAACGATATCACCATCATTTGTTGAAGGTGTAGGAGTTACAGCCTTTGTTGTTGTAGGTGTAACAGATGGTGTAGGAGCGGTTGTCTGTACAGGCTGCTGAGGAGCATTTGTTGCAGGCTGAGGTGTAGGTGTTGAAGATGCGCTTCCGCTGTAGATCTTTGTTACACCGGGGATAGAAGACTCTGTAGAACCTGTCTTCTTGAAGTGGTAAAGACCTGCTGCTGCGCCTACGAGACCAGCGTTATAGTCGATAGCAACCTCGTTGCAGACATAGTCAGCCATATTATCGTGGTATGAACCTGCTGCGTCGCAAGGACCGCCGACAAGAGCACCGATGAGTGGCTTTGCGTCAGGACCGTAAGCAGCGAATGGACTCATGTGGTCTCCGCCTGCATCCCAGCCGTTCATATTGAACTGGTCATAGCTTGTGTAGCCTGAAGCTGCTCTGTGGTGAGCATTCTTAGCGCTGTTGCTTGCGAAACCTGTTACGAAACATGTATTTGCAGGGTTGCTGCCGAGGATATAATTCATCTGGCCCTGTGCCCAGTCAGTATAGTTTCCGCCGCCTTCCTTAGTAGCAACGAGTGCTGTGAACTGCATTGAGCAGTTAAGTCTTGCACTGCCCCACTTATCAAGGAAGAGATAGTTGCTGCCTGTGCACTTGCTGCTGAGATATCCGTTTGCAGCAGACCAGTCTTTGTTAACGATACCGTTCATTACAGCTGCACCGAGGTTTGCATCGTTCCAGCCGTATGCCCACCAAACGCCGATATCAGCAACGCCTGATGAAAGTGCGTTCTTGTAGCTTGAATCGCCTGTTGCAAGTGCGAGAGCACCTGCTGCCATTGTCTGCTCATCCTTGCACTTTGATGATGCATAGAATGTATCAGGACCAACTGTTGCACACTGATTGTACTGTGTTGAGAAATTGTAAAGAGCCTTTGCATACTTAAGGTCATCAGCATTACCGAAGTTCTTGTAGTTGATAGCAAGAGCTGCTGCATAGTTTGCAGCGATATCACTTGCGCCGTTGCTTGTCCAGTACATCTTACGGCCTGATCCCTGTGTCTCCGGAGGTCCCCAGTAGCCGTGGTCAGCGTTACCCTCACCCTTCTGGTAGAGGAAATTGCTTACGCTGTCGCCGCTGAGCTTTGTGGAATTACGGAAGAATGTACAGAAATGATCGAGGATAACCTTGATGTGATCTGCCTGACCTGTTGCTTCATAAGCGTCCTTGAACTCATAGTAGCTGAGTCCGAGTGCTGCTGCGGTGTAACCCTGTGGAAGACCGAACATAACGTGGTCGCCGGCATCGTGGAAACCGCCGGGAACTTCATCATCCATATGGCAGTTGCTTCTCCAGCTGAGTCCGCCCTTAGAATTATCACCACACATATTTGCGTCATAAAAATACAGTGAATACTGTAAGAGCTTGGCATAATTATCGCTGTCTGCTGCACCTGCTGAGAGAGAGGGGGCTGATACAGTAGAAAGTGAACTTGCCACAGAAACTGCTGCGATCATACCGCTGAGGATAGCGGACTTGATCTTCTTAAGATTTGTATGCATGTTTTCACACTTCTTTCTTCAATAAAATGATATTTTGCCTATAATACGTCTGCCATTTCTATTATACATGTTTTTCCACAGCAATAGGTTACGCAATGGTTACTAAAAGGTTACAATAAGATTAATTTTAACTCTTATTTCATATTTTCTCCAATATATCCAAATATCAGTGGTCTCTTTGTACACATATCACAAAGTGATCGCTTAAACGATAATTTAAGCGATTATATTTATTTTATCCTATTCACAAAATATATGTTTAAAATTATTTTTCTCAAAAAGAGAACCGCCGCACCCGAAAGTGCGGCAGTAAAGAAAAGGTGTATAATTTAATCTGGAAAGCATTATTAAAGCTGACTGCTCTTTACGGGAAGTGCTGAGATGCTAAGCACCTTAGCATCTATCTTCTGTATCGCAAGAGCGTCCTGAGGAGTTACTCCCTCTCCGCGGTCAACTATGTCCGCATTAAGGAGCATCTGTCCGGTAAGTCCGTACTTGTTCTCGTTTGCAAGATGCTGGAGTATTGCCAGTGAATCCGCAAGAGTAATATCGTTATCGTTGTTCACATCGCCCATCATTTTGGAAACTGTATCAGCAGGATTTGTTTCGCCAACAGTTCCGCTGAATGCCGTTGTATCAACGCAGGCATCTGTAGGATGAGTTCTTCTATATTCCTCTTCTGCCTCCTCTGCAGCATGAGAGGTCACAATGATCCACATTTCCCATTTTATACCATTTTTATCGATAAAATAAATAAATTCGCAACCCGGTTCAAGCGCTTTTATTTTATAAACGCCCTTTTTGTCTGTAGGCTCAATTGACGCAACAGGTACCGGATTTTTTTTCATTTTTAAAATATTTGTATATGCTACTGATTCTACTGATACTATATCATCAATATCACGATGATACATTTCGCCCTTTTCATCGTGATCAATAAAATAATCAGCAAGATCATATATTAATGTTTTTTCATCATCTGTTCCATCTGAATACAAATGGGGTAAACCAAAATTACCTGAAAGACTCGCCTGGCTGACATCAATATTAACGTATCTTTTTTTGTCAGCGCCAATCCACATAATTGTATGACCTTCTGCCTTTGCAGTTAGTTCAAACTTTCCTCCGCCCAGACTCTTGACGTCTATATATCTGGATGTATCCGATTCCGCAGTTGCCCCATCGAACTTATTGATCGTATCTTCAAATGTGAACGTAAGATCAACAGACGGATCCTTCACTTCAAAAGGCAATGTCTGGCCAACACAATATGACCATACATCAGGTAAGCCGACTTCTTCACGATAATCATATGGATAATAATACTCTTCTGCAGGATCACCCTGAGCTGACTGCTCATCCCCGTCCTTAGCACCAATGGCAGTTGTCGGCTGTACAGTCGGATAAGGCCTGTCTAAATCCTCAAGATATGCCTCATATTCAGCCTTTTCCATAGCATCAACATGTAAAAATGTGTTGTAGGGATAAAGCTCATTTCCGTCATATCCATTTTCTTCTCCCCAGCCTATAAGGCAGTCTGTCATACCCTTTTTAAGTACAGTTACGACTGCAACGGAGCTGTCCTTTTCAACAGTGAATTCAATGAAATTACCCTTCCACTTTCTTTTTCCGTTATCAAGCTTTTCAGCTTTTACTTCCCTGACTTCGCCGTCCTCAACGAATGTCATATTATCAGGAAACATTACACCCGGTGCACTATTTGTTTCCAATTCAATAGTTGAACCTACAAGTGCAGTATCCGATACACTGTAATAGCTCTTGAACAGATCACTGTTATACACTGATGCCGGAAGTGTAGTTGTAGTAACTGTAGACTGTGTAATAACAGGAAGTTCGGATGGTTCGTCTGCCTTTACGGTAATATTTGCATATAACGCTGTTGGAAGTGCAACTGCCATTGTTACAGCTCCAACAAATGCTGCTGCAGCTTTTTTGATCTCAGATCTGCTTAACATAATAATTCTCCTTTCGTATCTGTAAAAATGTCGTAGCCAATTCCTTTCCGTGGCGGGGACTGTTCCCCCTATGTCTTAATTATACAAACCCCACAGAACACAAATGTTAACCTTTTGTGAACATTCGGCGTTTTTGCCTGTATTTCGGCGCTTGCGCCAAATCAAAATATCAAAAATCGTAAAAAATACCAGTGAGAAAAATCGACACCATTTTCGTATAGCCAAAAAAGCGGTTATTATTTTTATATTTCTTGTTGATAAAAAGGGTGAGAAAAAAGGCGGAGTTTTACGTCCGCCTTTTACCATTATTCAGAATAATCCGAGCTCATACTTCTGTCTGAGTATCCTGTATACGCTCTCGTTGATACGTTCCTCGGATATCTCTCCGCTCCTTACTGCATTGCATATCGCATTTGCAGCTTCTTCTATGTCAGCAGGCATGAGTATAACGTCCATTCCTGCTTTTACCGACATTACTGCCGCAGTTCCCGATCCGTATACGTTAGCTATGGTATTCATCATCTGTGAATCCGTAACCGCAATGCCGTCGAAGCCGAGTTCACCTCTGAGCATTTCCGTTACCGCCGTATAGGAAAGGTCCGCAGGAAGATCATCTCCGAAGCCCGAGGTTATCTGATGTCCAACCATTACGAAATCAGCACCCGCATCTATCGCCGCACCGAATGGCACGAACTCGCTCTCCCTGAGCTGATCGATGGTCCTGTCTATTACAACGAATGAATCGGTGTGAGTATTTCCGCTTTCCGCACCGAGTCCAGGGAAGTGCTTCAGAGTTGCACATACACCTGCATCCTGAAGTCCCTCTGTAACACGGCTTACCATATTTGCGACAACTTCGGGATCGCTGCTGAAAATACGGCTTCCAAGCTCGTTGCCGGGATTTATGTTAACATCCGCTACAGGTGCGAAATCAACATTGAAGCCGAGACTGCTGAGGTCATTTCCAAGAGTCTGACCTATATAATAAGCCGTATCGCCGTCGTTGTCCTTACCGTATACAGCCATATTGCTGAAAGCGGTGGTACCGAGCTTCTTTGCGCATCTTGCAACAAGTCCGCCCTCTTCATCGACTGCGATGAACATGCCAACGCCGCAATCCGACTTTGCATATTCCTGAGTCCGGCTTATCATGTTCCTTGTCTGGGACTGCGAAGTAAGGTTCTGAGCAAAGTAGATAATACCGCCTACGGGATATTTTTTCAGTGCCGCAGACAGTTCGCTTCTTGCCTCTGTTGAGCACCTGCTGCCGCCAAGCTGTTCGGGAGTTACTATGAACATCTGGTA
Organism: Ruminococcus sp. XPD3002; assembly: GCA_900119535.1. GTDB lineage: Bacteria > Bacillota > Clostridia > Oscillospirales > Ruminococcaceae > Ruminococcus > Ruminococcus flavefaciens_H. The sequence goes on along the minus strand of FPJT01000020.1, from coordinate 42,685 downwards.
TACCTTCTGTTCAAGGCTGAGGAAATCAAGCATCTCGTCAGGATCGGCATCCTTCGGAAATGCGATAGTTGTAGCCGTAGGTTTTACGGGAGTTGTCCTGTATGTAGTCTGTGCAGTATTTCTGTTTGATGCAGCGTTTGTTCTGTAAACATACTCTGTCTGATCGTAGTCGGAGTTATCGTTACTGTTACTGCTGTTGCCGGTGTTTCCGCTGCTGCCGCTGTAATGATACCCTGTATCGTCATAGTCCGTGTTATCATCAGAGGAAGTATCTGCCGTAGCTGTTTTATTGTGTCCTCCGGAAATATCCGCTGTTGCTGTGGGAGCTTCTGTACGGGCTTCCGTTGCAGCTTCTGTTGCGGAAGTTTTTTTCTTTTTCTTCTCTTTTTTACTGCTTGATGCAACAGTTTTATCCTCTTCCGAAGGCTTAGTTTTCACGGGTTCTGTCTCCTCTGAAGCTGCCTCGGTTGCTTCTGCCGAAACAGCCGAACTGTTATCGTATTCCGGCACCTGAGATGTCTGTCCGCAGCCCGTAAGCAGCATGCCGCACATAAGTAGTGCCGATATTTTACGTAGATCCATTATGTCATTTTCCTTTCAAACATTTCCTGTGAAGGTATTATAACACATTCTGCGGAATATTTCAAGATATGTGTCGAAAACAGTAAAGTAATGGCACTAATTATATCTATGACATAAAAACAGGGATGCATTATCATGCATCCCTGTAAAAGATCATTTTTCTGCAAGTGCCTTTCTGAGCCATACATCAGCGAAGTCAAGCGCTTCATACAGTCCGCATTCACGCTCTGCTGTCTTGACGAAGGACTTGAAAAGATCCGCCTCATTGTTATCAACAAGGGTTATTCTTACGTTTGTTGTGAACTTTTCACCGTCTTCTTCCTTGGCATCAAGTATTCTTATCCATATCTTATATGGATCGGACATATATCCGTAATATATCTCATCTCCGCATCTTACAAGCGGAAACCCCTTATATGTGCTGAATTTTTCACTCATATTCCTGATCCTCCTTAGTATGGTTTAGGTGTGGTAAATGATCATCTCCATGTAGTTACATAGTCCTCGCCTGTCTCGATCCTTTTAGCGTTGTCTATCATGGTCTCGACATATGACTTTGTAACGAAATATCTGCTCTGACCGTCAACAACAACGAGTGCGGTCATATTGGAATAATCATAGAATTCAAGTTTTTTCGTCTTATTGCTGTAGGACTCGGTGTATTCCAGAACAGCCATAGGTTCTGCATCGGGTTTATCCACATTGACAGCAAACTCCTCGGCATTCGCGCTTATAAGGAAGCTGTAGAACAATCTGTATCTCTCGCTGTCGAATTCTTTTCCGTTGAGTGTGGTGATATAGTTTTCAGAAGTACGTGTATCAACTTCCTCATTCGGCTCCTTAGCCTTGATGATGAACTTGTCATCAACTCCGTCGCACTTTATGCTGAGCTCGCTGATATTCCATACGTATTCGCCTATGAATATCTTTGAAGCGATGTCTATCGGCATTACGCTTACCCACTTTGCATCATCCGCATTGACGATATAGATTATCTTACCGTCCTTCATCATTGCATAGCAGCTTTTTCCGTCGCCGTCAGTGAATGGTTCGCTGAGGTAAAGAACGTAGTCTCCGCCGTCATCGGTCTTCATTTCAACGGTACAGAAAGGATCTTTGAGTCCTGCCTCTGCGATATCCGATTCCTTGCATCTGAGGCTGTAAATGCCGCTTGCATAGAGTCCGAACATACCGTTTGTTATTTCTGTGGAACGCTCAACTGCGAGATTTGCTTCAACAGGTTCAAGCATCAGCTGTGTTGATATCGTACCGCTCTGATAATCGGGATCATCCGTCTTTTCATTATGTGCGATATAGATATCATAGTCAAGATCCTCACGCTGTATCCTGAGACTTGATATTCCCGGATATTCGTCCTGTGAAGGCTCTGCAAGGATAGTCTTGTCAGCAAAATCGAAGAGTGTCTTGCTGTAATTTGCTAATCTTGAACTTGTTACGGTATATACCGTATTGCTGCCTTCAACAGCTACGTAGTTCTCTGCGCCCTTTGGAGTTTCATTTCCTATAAGGAGCTTGCTTTCATAACCTGTTTCAAATTTAACATCAACTGTTATTGCAGGAGGATCGAGTCCGAATTTGGACATATCCGTGCAGTTTTCCTCGATCACATCATTGGATGTAAGACCGTTCGCGTTGTTTGCAAGAGTGCCTATAACAGCGTAATCCATAGGAACATTCTCGTAACCGCTGAACACATATCTCGGAGCAGTGGAATCGGGGATAGTACCGGAATGTACAACGTGAAGAGTCTCGGTAGCATTAACTACGTCGACCGATTCAACAACGCCCATTTCTTCCGAACCTGTCTCGGGATTTGTAGCTGTTACATTTACATCCTTGATGAGGACAACTTCTTTTTTTGTGGCTTCAGTACTCGTTTCCGAGCTGTTCACAATATTTTCACCCGTCGGCTCACTCAGTCTCAGAGCGGCATATCCGCCGCCCAGCGCCGCAAGCAGTGCGGTAAGACCGAGAATGCCTTTAACTGCTTTTTTCATTTATTTCTTCTCCTTAACAGTACGATAGTTCCTGCAAGCGCAACAATAAGCGGTATAACTGCAATAACTATCCATCTTATTACCTTGCCCTCTGTACCTGTTACAGCGATATTGGACTGCTGGAGTGCTTTTTCAGCTATCACAACGCCGTTCTCCTTGCCTGTCATATTGTTGACCATGCTGATAAGAACATTTGCATTGTTATATGTGTTTGAATAAGTGAGAAGTGCATTGTCTGCGAAGAATGTGCTTCCGAGAACAAGCAGATTACTTGTGTTTACATCAAGTCCGTCAGCCTTGCTTCTTGATGAAAGAAGTGCAGCATTGAATGAACCTGTTTCGCCCTTTTCACCTGTTGAAAGGTCTGTAAGGTAGCTTGTAGGAGAAGACTTAAGGACCTCTTTAACAACTCTCTCGTTATTCTTGCTTATAACGGTAAGTGCCTTTGTGTAAGGTGCAGCTATAGGAAGTGTCTCATTTGCAAGGGTTCCTACGCTTTCAGCGTCTGAAACAGACATAACAGGGGATGCATCATTCATTCCGAGTGTCTCTAAAGGAGCGGATATCATATTATCATCAAGGATGATAGAAGGCTCTACCTTTATGCTCCAGTCAGCAAGGAATTCGTCTATATTAGGAAGATTTGTTGCTGTAAGGCTCGGGATGTAGAGAAGGTTCTTCTGATAGTTTCCTTCGTTGTAGAGGAAATCGCTGAGCTTTGTGATGATATCAGCAGAGAAATCCACATTCGGCATCTGAACTACAAGCAGATCATAGTCAGCGGGACTGATCTCATCAGTAGCTATATCTACATCAACGCAGTCGTATCCGTTCTTTGAAAGGAACGATTCGAGAGATGTGGAAAGCGGTTCAAGTCTTGTCTCATAAAGAGCGTTGCCGTTCATAGTCTTTACAATTGCAACCTTCATCGGGTTAGTGTCTGTTACGGACATGATAGCAGAAGTAATAACGCTCTCACCTGCAAAATTCATGCTTGTAGGCACCTGTCCGCCGCCTGTCTGAGGGGAACGGATCATGTTGACTACTTCGTCGCTTGCTATGACTTTTACACGCTCGTTGCAGTAAACAACTATGCTTCCTTCCTTTATCTCACCGTTGTAGTACTTGCTATAGCGGCTTATGATATCAGGATCGCGGTTCATATCAACATACTTGATGTCGATGCCGCCCTTACTGCTTTCAGCATAGAGCTTATACTTATCAAGTATCTCAGGTATCATTTCGTAAGGCATCTCAAGATTTACGCCGTACTGCTGATACATCTGCTCGAAATATGCGCTCATGCTTGCAAAAGTATCACGGGTATTCGTAACAGTTATCTCTACATTTTTATCGAGATTCTGAAGTACCTCTATGGACTCATCGGAAAGCTCGTATCTCTTATCGGGAGTAAGATCGACTTTAAGAGGATAGCGCTTGCTGAGAAGTCCTGCCATAAGGTTTATAACGATAACGATAGCGATAACGAGTATAAGCACGATAACAGACATCGAGCCGAATTTCAGCTTCTTGAAGTTGTGCTTCTTTTTCTCGGGAGCTTCTGCGGCAGTTTCAGCAGCAGGATTCAGCCCGTTTTTTTCTTTATTGCTCATCTGAACTATACCTTCCTTTCACATTAACCCCAGCGTCTCTTATCCAGAACTCTTACAGTCAGGAAGTTGAAGAGGAATGCTGTGCTGAGGAAGAATAATACGCTTGACAGGCTGAATACGCCTCGTGTGAACTCGATAAACTTTGTATAGAACGAAAGCGAGAGCATAGCCTTGCTGATATATTCATTCGATACAGTCTGTGCGATGTTATCGATAAGGTAAAGCATGAAGAGTGCCAGCATACTTGCGATAGCCGCAGCCATCTGGTTCTCTGTAAGTGAGGAAATGAAAAGTCCCACCGCAATGAAAGCTGCTCCGAGGAAGAGCATTGCGAAATAGTTGCCGAGAAGAGTTGTCCATACAACGCTTCCGAGGTAGCTGAGTATTATCGCATAGACGAACACTATGCTCTCAGCAATGATGAAAAGTGTAAGAGCTGCAAAATACTTTCCCAGGACTATCGACCATAATCCAACGGGAGCTGTAAGCAGTCCCTGATCGGTGCGGTTTTTCTTCTCCTCGCTGAGGAGCTTCATGGTGAGTATCGGTATCAGGAACAGTACGATCATAAACATCGAGCCGAACATAGGCGATGTATCTGATGTTCCTGAAGTTATTACACCGTTATAGAAGAATATTCCCGAAAGAAGGAAAAATACGGTCAGAAATACGTATGCTACTCCTGATATAAAGAAGGCATGCATCTCTCTTCTGTAAATAGCGCCCATTAAAGCTCGCCTCCTTTATTATCTTTTTCCGATCCTTTCTTGGATCCTGATTTTTTCTTGTTTTTATTATTTGTTTCGCTTTTTGAAGCGGAAGTCTCTGTTTTCGTATCAGATTCCGCAGCTTTCTGCTCTTTTGCTTCGCCTGTGGAAGCGATAAGTTCGCCGTCCTTGACGGAAAGCTCTATCTTCGGAGCTGATTCAGGCTTTTTCTGATCAACTCCGTCGCCCATAGTTATCTTAAGGAAGATATCCTCAAGGGTGAGGTTCGAGAGCTGGAGCATAAGGATATTCCATCCCTTCTGACGGCAGATGTCGTTGATAGCACGGCGTACATCTGTCTTTTCGTCAGCCTCTACGTCGTAATCGTATATGCCTCTTTCTCTCTCCATGTCTGCACGGACGTACTTTATACCGCCGATGGACTTTATAGCGTCCACTATCTCCTGCTTATCGGCAGCAGTATGAGTAGAGCCCTCTATACGGAGAGTCATCTTGTGCTCGTTTGTAATATTTCTTGCGATCTCGTCCGCAGTTCCGTCCGCTGCAACTACGCCCTTGTTGATAATGATGATCCTGTCACAGACAGCCTGTATCTCGGGGAGTATGTGAGAAGAAAGAATAACTGTGTGGCTCTTGCCGAGCTTCTTGATAAGAGTTCTTATCTCGATTATCTGGTTCGGATCGAGTCCGACAGTAGGCTCATCGAGAATGAGTACGGGCGGATTGTTGATAAGTGCCTGTGCGAGACCTACTCTCTGTCTGTAACCTTTTGAAAGGTTGCGTATGATACGTCCCCTTACAGCAGTTATCTTGCAAAGGTCACATACGTCCTTAAGGTGAGCTTTTCTCGGGAGCTTGCACTTTTTCAGATCGTACATGAAGCTGAGATAAGCATCTACAGTCATATCCATGTAAAGCGGAGGTATCTCAGGGAGATAACCTATGTTGGATTTTGCCTTTATCGGATCCTCGAGTATATCCGTACCGTTTATGAGTATCTGACCCGAGGTAGATGAGATATAGCCTGTAAGCATATTCATCGTAGTTGATTTTCCTGCTCCGTTAGGTCCGAGGAAGCCGAGTATCTCGCCCTTTTCGACCTTGAAGCTGATATCGTTTACGGCTTGTTTGTCGCCGTATCTTTTAGTAAGGTTCCTGACCTCTATCATTTGCTCTCCTCCTGATATCAATATAGGAACATCCTTCAGCCCGTGCGGCAACACAGCGCATCAGGATAAAACGCCAATAATAATGGTACTTCTTTAATGTGATAATGCAGTGAAAGTACTGCGAATATTATTTGATTTTCACGGCATATTTTCTGCCGCAGCAATGTCCCTGATTATCTGCTGTTTAAGTTCTTCGACCGAACCGAACCGCCTTTCGGGACGTATATAGCCGGTAAGCTCCGACTGTATATCCCTGCCGTAGAGATCGCCCGAAAAACCGAGTATGTGAGTTTCGGCAAGGGGCGAACGTTCACCTGCTATGGTCGGCTTTACACCTATGTTGGTGACTGTGCGGTAAACTATGCCGTCTATGCAAGTCCTTCCGGAGTATACACCGTAAGCAGGTACCAGCTGACCGCTTCCGAAGTTCTGATTTATTGTAGGGAAGTCTATAGTCCTGCCGATGTGGTTGCCGTCGGCAACAGTTCCCGATATGATATAGCTTCTTCCAAGCAGTTCATTTGCCTTTTCGATGCTGCCCTCACTGAGCAGACGCCTTATGCTGCTTGATGATATCACATCGCCGTTCTGCTTTACGGCTTCCACTACCTGCACCTTGAATCCGTATCTTTCACCGAATTCTCGCAGTTCATCCACTCCGCAGGAAGCATCCTTTCCGAAGCGGAAATCACTTCCGCAGCAGACAAAAGCGGCATTCATGCGTTCGCAGAGTATCCTTTCAGCGAATTCCTCACCGGACATTCCTCTGACGAGTGTGAACGTCAGAAGTTCTGTCTGCTTTATACCGCATTCGCCTATAAGTCTCAGCTTTGTCTTAGTGCCGTAGATGTAGCCGCCGCTTTTATAGCTTGCGGTCTCGGGCACAAATGTGAAAGCCGAAGCTGTAAGTCCGTTTTTGCTCTGCTCGTATGCAGCCGAAAGAACGGCACGGTGTCCCAGATGAACTCCGTCAAAGAGTCCCAGAGCAACAGCCTTTTTGTTATCCATACTGTCACCCCATATTCTTACCGACACGGAGAACACCGTTTTCGCGGTCGGCTGATGCAGTACCGATAAACTGTCTGTCCCAGCCGTACACAGCATATTCATCCGTATCGGGCTTTACGTCATGTATCCTTGAAAGGTCCAGCTTAACTCCGTTGCGGTACATCCTTGTCTGTGCTTCGTTAAGGCGCAGTCTGTTCATGGAAGCGAATACTCTTTCTATAGGAAGTATCAGTTCTTCCAGACGCCCCTCATCCTTGGCAAGCTGTATCTCCTCCAATGTGTGACACTCATCAAGAGTGAATCCGCAGGAAGAAGTTCTTACCAGTGAAGTCATTATACCGCCGCAGCCGAGTTTTTCACCGATATCGTTGATAACAGTGCGAATGTAAGTACCCTTTCCGCAGGCTATATCAAGGATTCCGCAGCGTGAAGCAGTATCATACTCAACAAGGCTGATGCTGCTTACCTCTATCTCACGGGGCTGACGCTCTACCTCTATTCCCTTTCTTGCAAGGTCATAAAGGCGCTGACCGTTTACCTGTACTGCCGAGTACATAGGAGGCAGCTGCATTATCTTACCCGTAAAGAGCGGAAGCACATCCGAAAGCTCTTCACCGCTGACAGCCATATCCGACTTTTCGCTGACTTCGCCCCAGACGTCCTGAGTATCGGAAACAGCGCCAAGCCTGAAACCTGCACGATAGCTCTTTGTATCGTCAGGCATTATGTCACATGCTTTCGTGGCATTTCCGACGAACACAGGGAGAACTCCCGTAGCCATAGGATCGAGAGTTCCGCCGTGACCGAGGCGCTTCATCTGAAGTATGCCCCTCAGCTTTGCCACTACGTCAAAGGATGTGAAATCCTGCGGTTTGTTCACACAGAGTATGCCGTTCATGAGCCGATAGCCTTTCTTACTGCTTCGGTAATTGTATCCTTTATGTCGCTTACGCTGCCTTCAACCGTGCAGCCTGCGGCTTTGGCGTGACCGCCTCCGCCGAGAGTCTGACATATCTCGGATACGTTTACTTCGTCAGCCGAGCGGAACGAGCACTTGAACACGCCGTCCTCACGCTCACGCATAAGAACGCCAACTTCGGTATTCTCCAGCTGTATAGTCAGCGGTGCGAAGCCTTCAAGCTCCTCCATAGCGACTCCGAGCTGCTTCATCATATCCTGAGTTACAGCAAGCAGCACCAGCTTTCCGCCGAGGCGCTCCTCCATAAGCTCAGTCACCTTAGCTTCGAGCTTCATGCGTCCCATAGACTTGACATCGAACATATACCTGTTTATCCTTGCGAAGTTTATATCATAGCTTCGCTTCATCTCTGCTGCTATCTCGTGAGCACGGGGAGTAGTGCAATCGTACTTGAAACAGCCCGAATCGGTAGCTATGCCTGTATAAAGGCATGTAGCGCAGTGCTTTGTTATCCTTACGCCCATATACTGTGCAAGATCATAAATGATCTCGCAGGCAGCAGTGGCGTTTCCGCGGAGAAGTGTTTTCTCCGCATAGTTCTTGTTGGAGATATGGTGGTCGATGCAGAGCTGCACCTTTCCGCCGTATATCGCCTCGTATCTTCCCATAAGTTTTTCATCGGCTATATCGACTGCGATAATGGTCTCAGGCTCGAAATCCTCACCTGCGCCGCACGAAGTCATGAAATCATAGCGCTTCGGGAAGGGATCGCTGCAAACTACCCTGCTTCTAATGCCGAGTTCTGCGAGAATGTCCTTAAGACCGAAGCCTGCGCCGATACAGTCACCGTCAGGCGACTGATGTGTGATTATGACAGCGTCTCTGCAATTGCGGAGAAAGCTTTCTGCCTCGCTGAATCCAATAAACATATCACACCTCTTTCATATCTATCCGACCTGTTTTCCGATCAAAGCAGGTCATTGAGTTTCTTGCTTATCTCTGCGCTTCGTTCAATGGAATTATCCGCAATGAAGCTGAGTTCGGGAGACTTTCTCATCTCAAGGCGGTGAAAAAGCTCTCTGCGGATAAATCCCGAAGCATTTTTGAGTCCCTTGACCGATTCCTTTGTGCGCTCCATACCTTCAAGGCTCGATACGTAAACTTTGCAGTTTGACATATCTCCCGAAAGGTCTGCTCTTACGATAGTGAGCATCTTGTCGATCCTCGGATCCTTGAGCTCACGCAGGATAGCGGTAAGTTCTCTTTTAATATCTTCTGCCATACGGCTGTTCTTGAAATTCGGCATTATATTCCTTTCTGTCCGTTTCGGACAAATGCGAACGGGGCGGCAGGGGTATCAGTCTACCTCTACCTTGAATCCCTCGTCTTTTTCTTCAGTCTCTTCCTCATTGGTGCCGTATGCCACTTTTTCATTCGATCCGAAGAAGCCCTCTCCGAACACCTCAGCAGGGAAATTCTCCTTTATCTTTATGGTGCTGTAGTCGGGAAGATCGTCGTCGCCCTCGCCGTAGTAGATATCAGCATAGTTGCAGTATTCGGGTTCCAGCTCGGTATCACGTACAGGTCTTTCCAGTCCCATAAGATCATCGGGTTCGTAATCGGGTTCTTCTATCGGGCTGCACTGACCAAGGAGTATCTTTTTTACGGACTCAAAGAACAATATATCAATAGGTCCGAAATCTTCCCACGCCAGTGCTTCGTCACAGTATTGCAGCATATCAGCATTGCTCATTCTGCTGTTGTCCATAATACATTCCTCCTGTCAGATAAGTTTATTATCAGTCCTCGCGGTACTCCTCGACTGTGTAAGCCTCGAAGATATCGCCTTCCTTAACGTCGCTGAACTTCTCGAGGCTGATTCCGCACTCAAAGCTCTCTGCAACTTCCTTTGCATCGTCCTTGAAACGCTTCAGACCTGCGATCTTATCGTCAGCGATTATGATACCGTCACGTACTATACGCACCTGACAGCCTCGTGTTACCTTACCGCTGAGTACGTAGCTTCCTGCTACCATACCAACGTTGGATATCTTGTATACCTGTCTTACTTCTGCGCGTCCGAGTTCAACATCGCGGAACTTAGGAGCGAGCATACCCTTCATAGCAGTTGATATCTCTTCGATAGCATCATAGATGATACGGTAGAGACGGATATCAACACCGTCACGGGCAGCATTCTCTGCGGCAACAGGATCGGGACGAACGTTGAAGCCTACTATGATAGCGTTGGAAGCGCTTGCAAGCATAACGTCGCTTTCCTTTACGGCACCGACTGCACCGTGGATGACTCTTACTCTTACTTCATTGTTGGAGAGCTTTTCGAGAGACTGCTTTACAGCCTCAACAGAACCCTGAACGTCAGCCTTTACGATGATAGGAAGTTCTTTGATCTCGCCCTCTGCGATCTGGCTGAACAGGTTATCAAGAGTTACCTTGCGGTAAGCGTTGAACTGCTCCTGCTTCTGCTCATGCTTTCTCTGGTCAACGAGTTCACGAGCAAGACGCTCATCCTCAACAGCGTTGAAAGTATCACCTGCGCTCGGAACTTCTGCAAGACCTGTTATCTCAACAGGTACGGAAGGACCTGCGGACTTTACTGTTCTGCCCTTGTCGTTTGTCATTACACGAACTCTTCCCACAGCAGTACCTGCGATGATTATATCACCCTGCTTAAGTGTACCGTTCTGTACGAGAAGTGTAGCGATAGGACCTCTGCCCTTGTCAAGACGAGCTTCGATAACAGTACCCTTTGCAAGACGGTCCGGGTTAGCCTTAAGCTCCTGTACCTCAGCAACGAGAAGAACGTTTTCAAGGAGTTCTTCGATGCCTTCGCCTGTCTTTGCGGATACGGGAACACAGATAACGTCTCCGCCCCAGTCCTCGCAAACGAGGTCGTACTTTGTGAGTTCTTCCTTGATGCGGTCGGGGTTAGCGCCTTCCTTATCCATCTTGTTGATAGCAACGATTATCTGAACGCCTGCGGACTTCGCATGGTTGATAGACTCTACTGTCTGCGGCATGATACCGTCATCAGCGGCAACAACGAGTATAGCGATATCAGTGATATTCGCACCTCTTGCACGCATGGAAGTGAAAGCTTCGTGTCCGGGAGTATCAAGGAAAGTGATATCCTGTCCGTTGACGTTTACCTGATAAGCACCGATATGCTGTGTGATACCGCCTGCTTCTCCTGCGGCAACGTGAGCGTTTCTGATACGGTCGAGGATAGAAGTCTTACCGTGGTCAACGTGTCCCATAACAACAACTACAGGGCAGCGTGGCTCGAGGTTTGTATCGTCATCGTCTGTATCGTCGATAAGACGCTCCTCGATAGTAACGATAACTTCCTTCTCTACCTTTGCACCGAGTTCCTCAGCAACAAGTGAAGCTGTATCGAAGTCGATCTCCTGATTGATAGAAGCCATAACACCGAGTCCCATGAGCTTCTTGATAACGTCTGTAGCTGTAGCCTTAAGACGTGTAGCAAGCTCACCGACTGTTATGCTGTCGGGGATCATTACCTTGAGCTGCTGCTTTCTTGCGCGCTCGAGTTCGAGTCTCTTGAGCTTCTCAGCCTCGCTCTCCTTCTTAGAGAACTGCTGACGGTTTCTCTGAGCAGACTTCTGGTTGATCTTCTGCTTCTTTGATGAGTAGTTATCGTTCTTGTGCTTATTTGCAGGAGCTATCTGCTCATAGCGCTCGTTATACTTATCAAGGTCAACGTAGCTTCCGCGGGTATCAACAGTTCTTCTCTGACCGGAGGTCTGAGCTGTTTCGGAACTGAATGAAGCATTGAACTTTGTACGTTCGCCGCGGTCCTGAGCCTTCGCCTGCTCCTTCTTCTTGTTTTTCTTGTCCTGCTTATGGTTCTCAGCAGGCTTTGTCTCCTGTGCTTCAGCCTTGGGAGCTTCCTGCTTTGCAGGTTCTGCCTTAGGCTCGGCCTTAGCTTCAGTCTTCGGCTCTTCCTTCTTCTCGGGCTCAGCCTTTGCCTCGGGCTTAGGAGCTTCTTTCTTTTCGGGTTCAGCCTTTACCTCAGGCTTCTTTTCGGGAGCTTCGCTCTTTTCCACGGGCTTTTCCTCCTTCTTCGGAGCAGCCTCCTTCTTAGGCTCTGCAGCTTTTTCCTTTGCAGGTGCAGGCTTCTTCTTTTCGGCAGGCTTTTTCTCCTTTTTCGGTTCAGCCTTCGGAGTTTCTTCCTTCGCAGGCTCTGGACGCGGATCGTCCTTTGATGCGAAGTATTCATCCAGCGACTTTACCTCATGTTCTTTTGTATAGTGCTCGAGCACCAGATTCATTTCTTCCTCCGTAAGGCTTGTAGCTGCCTTTTTCTTGGTGTCACCCTTCTCGGCGAAGAAATCAATAAGCTTCTGTGACGGGATATTGAGATCCTTTGCTGCATCGCTTAATTTTATTTTTTTTGCCATAGGTTTGTAGTACCTCCATTCACAATGCCGTTTCTGTCACGGCAGGACTATTCAATTTGTATGCCGCCGCATGGCAGCGAAGATGTATATTTTATTCTGAAACTATAACGGCGAATCTGTCCGCAAAGCCCTTGTCGCAGACTGCGATAACGGCAGTCTCTTTACGGCAGAGTTTTGCGATATCAGCCTTTGCAAGTCCCGTCCTTATAACAGGTACGCTGTACTTGCCGCAGATGAAATCTGCTTCTTTGGCTGTTTTTGCCGATGCATCCGAAGCAAGCAGAACGCAGAACGCATTTCCGTTTTTAACTGCATCCGCAGCGCTGTCGAAACCCTTTACTGCCTTTCCTGCTTTGAAGCATATGGAAAGCAGGTCAGCTGTTTTCTGTTTCGGATCTGAGTTCATCTGCCATCACCTCATAAACGCTTTCTTCTATCTTGCATGAGAACGTCTTTTCAAAACGTCTTGACTTGCGCGCCTTTTCGTAGCACTCTGTACTGCGGCAGATATAAGCGCCTCTGCCGTTTTTCTTGCCTACAAAATCGAGACTTATCTCGCCCTCGGGAGACTTCACAACACGGAGAAGTTCCTTTTTGGGTTTCATCTCGCTGCATCCGAGGCACATTCTCATGGGTATTTTTTTAGGCTTCATATTCATTCTTCTGCAGGAGCCTCTGTCTCCTCAGCAGGAGTCTCCTCAGCGGGAGCTGCTGCCTCAGCAGTTTCCTCAACAGGAGCAGTTTCTGTCTCCTCCTCAGCTATGGGAGCAGCAGTCTCGGGAGCCTTGAAATCAGGACTCAGCTCGGGAGCTTCCTCGTTTGTAACTGTATCGAACTGCGGCTTGATGTCGATCTTGTAGCCTGTGAGCTTAGCAGCAAGCTTTGCGTTCTGTCCCTTGTTGCCGATAGCAAGTGAGAGCTGATTGTTTGGAACCACGACTGTACATGTCTTTTCCTCTTCGGAAGTGATAACAGTCTTGAGAACTTCTGCGGGAGCGAGTGCTCTTGCCACGAATTCCTCGGGCTTTTCGCTCCACGGGATAATGTCTATCTTCTCGCCGTTCAGTTCATTCACAACAGCTGTGATACGTGAACGCTTTGCACCGATACATGCACCTACTGCATCAACATCGGGATCGTTGCTCCATACAGCTATCTTTGTACGAGAGCCTGCCTCACGGGAGATCGACTTCACTTCAACCGTGCCGTCGTAAATCTCGGGTACCTCTATCTCAAAGAGACGCTTTACAAGGTCCTTGTGAGTACGTGAGATCTTAACGATAGGCTTCTTTGTCTTGCCGATGATACCTGTGATATAGACCTTTACAGACTTGCCTTCTGTGAGGTTCTCGCCGGGGATCTGCTCGTTTCTGAAAAGGTAAAGCTCTGTGCCGTCATACTCAACGGTAACAGTACCTCTTCCGGGATCTACCTGAGATACCTTTGCAACGATGCAGTCATGCTCCTTCGACTCGAACTTTGCAAGCATCTGCTCACGGTTGATCTCTCTGAGGTCGCCCTTTATGGACTGCTTTGCAGAGAGTGCAGCCATTCTGCCCAGCTTTGAGATGTCGATCTCCTTGAGCATCTTTCCGCCGACGTAAGCATTCGGATCCTTGGTCTTTGCAACGTCGATATTGATCTCGTTATCATCGAAAGGCTGGTCGTCGATGATATCCTGCTCGATATACATAGCGAACTTCTTTGTTGCAGGGTCTATCTCGACTCTGAGTCTTTCCTCGCTGTGGGGATAGGCTCTTTTAGCTGCCTTGAGCATTGCAGACTTGACTTTCTCTATAAGGAGACCTGTCTCAACGCTGTTTTCCTCTCCGAGCATTTCAAGCGCTTCGAAAAAGTTATCCATTGTTTTTTCCTCCAGTAATAATTATTCTATATTGATATTTTTATCATTCAAAATCGAACCAGAGCTTCACGAACGCAATATCCGCAAGCTTGTATACCTTTTCTTCATCCTCATCATCAATCACCGTAACGGTCTCTTTGTCCGCACATTTCAGCACGGCAGATATCTCTTTTTCGCCGTCTGTTTCCCTGATAAAGCGGATCCTTACCCTGTCGCCCTGACAAACCTCAAAGTGTTCTTCCTTAAGAAGTTCTCTTTCAAGACCTGCCGAACCGACCTCCAGCACATACTGCTGCTGTATGGGATCGGCCTCGTCGAGTATCCTGTTGACGGGCTCTGTGACCTTTTCGCAGTCATCGATGGATATTCCCTCGTCCTGATCTATGAATATGCGAAGGTACCACATAGCGCCTTCCTTTTCATAGCATACATCCCAGAGGAAGTATCCCAGCTCGTCGGTAACAGGCTTAACGAGGTCATAGACCTTCTGTTCTGTCCCTCCGAATTTCTTCAGCTTCATTAAGACTCTCCTTTCCTTGTCTGATACTGAATAGCCTTTGGGGAGCAAATTCCCCATTACAAACGAAAGACCGGAAGCTTCCGGTCTTTAGTCTAACTATCATCATGTTATATTATATCACGCTTATATCCGAAAAGTCAAGTGTTTTCGGGAATTTTTTCAAAAAATCTTCTTTATTATAAAGGGAATGTCCGAATGGTGATCTGACCATTCTGATCATAACACCTTTCAGCAATAAGAAATGCCAGATTTACTCACTGTATTTTCTTGCCAGATCAATCAATTTTATGGCAACACTTGTCATATTTGCTTCTGTATTAATTTCTGAACCATTATCATATTTTAAAACCGATCGAAAGCAAACTGCATCTACAATATTTTTCTGATAGTCCGCATCATATTCAGCAATAAATTTATTGTAATCTGCATCCATTATTGTTTTATATTCCTGTTCTGTTATTTCAAATTCGCCATCTAAAGGCAATCCAAAATCATGTGACAAAGGCTGACAGTTAGAGCCTGAATATGAAAGAAAATATTTGCCGTTTTCAGAATAAACTCTCCATTCAATATTCCTGCCATCTTCTCCTCCTGTCTCATGTATAAAAACTTCTCTGACGACTTCATCCGTATGCGAAACAGACATGGATAACTCATCATCTTCATCTTTTTTATTCTGATCGCATCCATTAATAAGAATTGCAAAAATTACTGCAAGCATCAGAATTGTTATATTTTTCCACTTAAAGCATTTCATGATCAAATCTCCTAAAAACAGAAAAGCCACAGTACTTCCGACTGTCTGTACGGAATACCATGGCTTATAGTTTCTGTATCAACACTGCTGCATTGCAGCGATAAACAATTGTCAGTTTCTGAGGTCGTTTGATACGAGGACGTTATTCTCGTAAGCAAGTGAGCTGTCAGTGCTTCCGCTGAATCTCTGTCCCTCAGCAGCCTCATCAGTAGCGCTCTCTGTAGACTTAGGGAGTGCTGTAACACCGTTATCTGCGACAGAGACCTTTATCTCTATCTCGATATCAGGCTGATTGCTGAAGCTGAGTATAATGTAGCATGAACCCGGTGCAACAGCAGTTACATAGCCCTGCTTATCGACAGTTGCGATAGAAGTATCGCTGGACTTCCACTGCTCGTTGGCTTCGGTAGAACCCTCGGGGTATGCACGGATAATCGAAACGTCTGTATCACCAACATCAAGGAACATCTCGCGCTTTGAAAGCTGTACCTTTGAAGCCGCAGGATTTGCGGTAGTAGGTTCTGCTTCAACGGCTGTAGTTTCTGTAGGAGGCATAGTGAATGTCACATCGTCCTGCTGTACTGTGATAGTTGTAACTACAGCAGTCTGATTATTTTTGTTGTCCTTTTTATTTTTTCCGCTGTTTTCGCTCTTGTGGCAGCCTTTTGAAGCAAGCACCACGATAAGAAGTATGATAAACGAGATAACAGCAAGCGCCGAGAACTGGCGGCGTCTCAGTACCTTTCGCGAGACTCTTTTCCGCGGTCTCTGCGGATTATAGTTGTTCTCCATTTTAAGCCATCCTTTTGTTCATATATTTATTTATTTTTTGAGGAAAAATTTCCTATTAACCATTATATCACAACACCTTTAAAAAGTCACGTACTTTTTTAAAATTTTACCCCTTTAACATATAATAAGGTACTTTTTTGTTGCTTTTTGCCAAATCAGTCCTTTGATTTTTGGCGGTTCACATAAAGAAAACTGTCAATGCCATAGCTCCATGTGTCTGCGGAGCAATTCTGTAAACTGAGGGTAATCGGCTTTTCCGAAGGCGTAATTGTATATCTGCATACCGCTTATGAGCACCGCCCAGAGTCCCGACAGCATCATGAACCTTCCGAGCCTTACACGCTGAAGTTCACTTCCTTTTCTGCCGAAGACCTCGAACAGTATAAGGATTCCGCCTATAGTTATCTCCCACGAAAAATCCGTTGTGTATCGTAGTGCATATCCGCTCTCCCACGATGAAAAGATTATCGCAAGAGGTGCTGCAACGCAGAACACGAACAGCAGTGCATACTCAGCAAAAGCTTTTGATTTTCTGCAGTATCTAAGCAGCCGTCCGCCGAACAGATATCCGAACACAGGAAGCGCAAGGAAAAGAATTCCCGAGGTATTACCGTCATCCTTGTAGTAATAGCCGTTGACTCCGAGCTGTGAAAAGGGAGTTGTTATGTAAGGATAGTCGGGGATGAACGCAGGAGGTGCAAACAGGAAGTTATACAGTCCGATAAGAACGAAATGGATGTGGAACTGAGAATGAGTGAAGTCATTTATCGTCAGGGAGTACTTTATACCGAAATCGAATACGGAACCGAATCTGACATAGTTGTACCACATCTGGAAAACTCCGAGGATAACAATGGGCAGGAACAGACATGCCGCAGTTATGAGCTTTGAGTTCTTTTTCGCCTTATTATCGGACGTGAGACTTCTTGCGTAAAACATAGCTCCTGCAATTGCATAGACTGCCATTGTCGGTCTGCTGAGTACTGAAAGTCCCAGCATAAGTGATGAAAGAAAGCTGAGCAGATACTTTACCGACTTTTTCTCCGCTCTGCACGAAACAGTAAAGCAGCATGCCGCAGCAGTAAGGCAGAAGAATGCGGATGAAACTGCCGTTTCATAGAACATGGGACGGGATACACAGAACCACGCTCCGCAGGTCATAAGAAGTATCACAAGTCCCGATATATAGGCTCCGAAGGATATCATCCCGTAACGTTTTCTTACTGTTGAACAGTACAGGAAAGCAAGCGCAGCCATGCCAAGCGAAGAAAACAGCAATACCGCTATATCCGTAGGGAAGAAATGTCCCGTTATCAGATGATAAGGCAGGAAAAGTATCAGCGGAGCGACTCCGTAATAAGAGTAGTAACGTCCGTTGTAGAGCAGATGATCCCACCTGTAAGGTATCTCATCGTAGTGACGTTTTCCCCAGTCATAGGGATCCTCCATAGCAAGGAGTTCGGGTTCGGGTTCGGCATCCAGCCAGACGTGTCCCTTTTCAAAGGCAGTTACCAGTTCTTCCGTTATCTGATCGCCGTTTTCAAGCGAGAACCTTCCAGCAAGTCCGCCCTCGGGCATTTTTGCAGCCGTTATCAGCGCCATGCAACAGACCGCCGCAGCTGTAACTGCCACAGCCGACCACCTGCACAGCTTCGGTACTTCCTCAGCTTTTCTCGAAGCGGTAAAGGACCTGAACGCCGCATAGACAAACGCCGCAATAAGAGTTATAGCAAGCGTCCTGAGCGGCAGGATATCAAAGGGTATGGGTGTATTCAGCTCTATGCTCTCTACCGTAAAACTGTCCTCTTCGTTCCCACCCTGAAATCTGAAACGTGCCGAACCTGCATTGCCCGAAAGCAATACCATAGAGTCTGCGGACCTCGGACAGTCCCTAACTATTTCCGTGCTGACTATGCTCATCCTGTAGTAATAGCCTGTATCATCGGTCATATCGGCATTCATCACTACTGTTTTGAGTTCGCCGCTGTCAAATCGGATATTTGCCCTGACAGTTCCCACAGGGATGTTTATATCCCTGTATGTCAGCGAAGCTTCCTTGCCACCGCTTACCGTAAACTCCTCAGAAACCGTTTCCGCCGCATCACGGGGATAAAGAGTCTGACGGGGATAACTGCCAAAGGCAAGGCGATATGAAGGGAACTGGAAAACGGTCAGTTCAAGAATAACAGCAACAGCAAAAACTGCGCCTGCAAATTTCAGTGTGCCGAGTCTTTTCCGTCGGCAGACCGAAGCTGTTATCAGCAGTACTGCCGCCGAAAGCAGAAGATATATCAGTATCATTAACGGACCTCCTGAAGCGGAATGTTCCGCTCACGTATTTTTCGTCCTGTTTATGCACACAGGGCGCAGGTACTTAACGTCATTCTATTTGTTGTATTCCTTAAGAGCTGAATCGATATCTCCCTTGACAGCGTCCCTGAGTTTTTCCCAGTTCTCAGCCTTGTCGGGATAATCAAGAAGTGCGGATTCAAGCTTATTCATGACACCCATCGTATCATAGGAACGGCTCTCAGCAGTGAACATCTTTCCGCTCATTCCGAATCCGAGGTCGCACACAGGCATCACATCGGAAAGATAGGACTGTATAGCATCATACTGCTCCTCAGTCAGCTTTGAACGGACACTGCCCTTAAGCGCCTCCTCCTTTGCCTTTGCAGTGTACTCAGGCTGTGTTGCCGCCATTCTCTCGCACTTTATGAAAGCAGCAACAGCTTCGGGATGTTCCGAACCCTTTACAAGCATCCTTGCGCCTATATTGCAGGGCAGTGCGTAGTCTTCTGCAAGGGGAGACTTCGGGAAAGGTACTGCCATAAGGTCCGCATCGGGAGTTACAAGGTTCGATTCGCCCAGTGCCCAGTCAGCCGCTGCAAAAAACAGTATGGTATTGTCCTTTGCGTAATGTCCTAACCAGTCACGATAATAGAGTCCGCTGTCACGTATTTCCTGCATGAGCTTTTCAGCCTTCTCTATCTCGGGAGAGGCAAGGTTGCTGACCAGCTTGCCGTTATCGCTGCTTATGACCGTCTTGCCCGAGGAATTGAGCACCGACTGTCCGAACCAGCCGTTTATTCCGTAACGTGTAACGCCTTCGGGAGCTTTTTCCTTGAACTTCTTCATCATTCCCATGAAGGCGTCCCAGTCCCACTTGTTCTCTGCGTAAAGCTTCGCAGGATCGTCGAGTCCCTCAGACTGAATGAGCTTTCGGCTGTATATCAGAAGCTGCGGAGATGAAAGGCTGTATGGGATAACGTAATGCTCTCCGTTGTATGCAAGGGAATCGGTAAGCTCCGACATTCCCTCCCACATTTCGGAATCCATGTCAAGCACATCGTAGTACTCGTCAAGAGGGGCAAATAGTTCCTTTGCAGTTCCATACGGTATAGCCTGCTGATCGTAGGGGAACATATCAACAGTTTTTCCCGAGAGCAGCATTTTTGAAAGTGTCTCGTACTTTTCGCCTGCCTCACAGCGCTCGAACTTCACCGAAGCTCCGTAGACGTCCTCAAACAGGGAAAGCGCTACGGAACGGTCCTGTCCCTTTACGGCAGGATTTATATCATAATCAGCAAGCCATGTTATGGTCTGACCGCTGATATCAGTCTCTTTGACCTCTTCCGTAGGTTCTTCTGTTGCCGACTCCGCGGAAGTTACCGATTCGGATGACGAACCGCCCGAAGAACATGATACCGCAGATGCCAGAAATAATACAGCAGCCATTGCAGAGAGAGACTTTTTTAAAAGATCCATATAGTATACTCCTTTCGCCGCCGAACCTCACGGCGGACTTATGTCAGAACTATTATACTATATCATACAAGCAATTGTCAAGGCTGATAAAACTCTAAAATCCGCGTAAAAAAGGCAAATGCAAGAGATTAGCCTACTGCCGTCAAAAAGTAAGCACAGGCTAACAAAAATCTCTTGATTTTTTCTGCATTTATGTTAAAATGTATCTAAGGGATACACTTCCCGAAAATAACCTACGGAGGTGCTTTTTATGGCATATATTATTTCAGACGATTGTGTTAGCTGCGGTGCTTGTGCAGGCGAATGTCCTGTTAGCGCTATCTCAGAAGGCGACGGAAAGTATACTATTGACGCTGACGCTTGCGTAGAGTGCGGTGCTTGTGCAGGTGTATGTCCTGTTGGCGCTCCTTCTGCTGAGTAATAACACACATAAATTGCAGCTGCCGTTCATCGGCAGCTTTTTTTATGCCGATATCGTATCTATAACGCCCTTGACAAGTTCATCGGCATTGTGATATACTTATTATACATTAAGATCATTCGATCCATAAAATATATAAACGATCTTTCGGAGGAAAACAATGAGAAAATTAAAAACAGCAGCCATTGCTCTTGCCGCAGCTGCGTTATTATCAGTATTTACAGCATGTACACCAAAGGCATCATCAAGCAGTTCGGACAGCCGTTCAAACAAATCCAACCAGGAAGGCCTTGCTTCAAGCGAGATTCAGGTAAGCATGGCTCAGGAAGCCAACGAAAACAAGACAGGTTTCACACTGAATTCTGTAATAGATTCGGGCAACAAGACCGACGATAACAAGCACTTCGTATATCTTAACGCAACTATCACAAATAACACAAACGAGGATTTCCACCTCAGTATGCTCAACAACTTCTATATCCTTTTCCCCGACAGCACCGAAGCTCACTACGATATAAGAACACAGATATACGCTCAGAACAACTTCTCGAACTATACTTCAAGTCCTATGGATATCCCTGCAAACAGCACATTTACAGGATATATCGGAGGCTTCCTCGTACCCGAGAGCGCTACAGATTTCACAGTATGCTTCTTCCCGACACTTAATGACAATAACAAAGATGTAGTTATCAAGTGTCCCGTTAAGGCAGTTGATATGATAGCTCCGCCTTCGGACCTTAAATAAGGGCGTCCCGAAAACAGATTTTTCAGGCCATAGTCTCTCTGATACGATCTCAGGGATACTATGGCTTTTCTGTTGACATTTATTTATTTCGGAAGTATAATATCACTAAGATAAATCGGAATTTAACACCGAAGGTATTAAATTCCGAAGCCCTTAGCCTTTAGCTTTTAGCCATTAGGAAGCGGCTTCGCCGCTTTATTATCGGGCGGCGGAACGCCGCCCCTACATCAGGCTAACGGCTAATGGCTATGGGCTAACGGCTTAAATCAGAATTTAGCTCCGCTAAATTCTGATTTATGATAATAGTTCATTTAGCGAAAGCAGCTCTACACTTCCGTGCAGAATAACCGAGTATAAAACATTACCCGAAGCGGTCCGCAGATCACTTCGGGTATTTTTAATGTATACCGTGACCTCCTGCGCCTTTCAGTACACCAAGTCCGGTTCTTCCCGATGAGAGCCATAGTGAGAGAAAGTACGCTCCTCCGCCGAAAAATGCAGCGGCAAGTATTACAGCGATACTTCCGAGACCTGCCCTGCGGCATATATCAGCCGTCAGCCACGCTGCACCTGCACACATCGTCCCCGAGTAGACAAGGGACACAAACGGTCTGTAGTCCACGGATATACCTGACGTCCTGAAATAGGCAAATGCTGCCGCCGCAAGTATAACTCCGTAGCATACGGAAGTAGATACCGCCGCCCCTTCAACTCCCATGACAGGGATGAGCAGCATATTCCCTGCAAGCTTCACAATAGTACCTGCGGACATTATTTTCAGCGGAGTTCCTGCACGTCCTATTGCCTGAAGCATGCTGAAAAGCGGAAAACTCACGCACAGAAAAACCATTCCCGGCATCATGCACCTGAAAGCTCCCACGCATATTTCAACCTCGTCGGACTGCCGCGGAAAAAGAACTCCCAGTACCTCACCCGAAAGGACTCCCATTCCGCAGGCAGCAGGTACAGCTATTACCGCCGCAGTATAAAGTGCCTGTTCGCTCCGTGCGGCAAGGGATGCGAAGTTCTTTGAAGTCCAGGCTTCCGCAACACAGGGAAGTATGCCTTTGCCGAGCATATTCGTGACCGAAGGCACAAGGTTGAACACCGTTATCGCTATACCGGCGAACGAACCGTATACGAACTGCGGAACATCCGATGCATCCGTCCCCACAGGTGCTTCGTACCCGCCAAACCGGGATATGCACCATATCACAGTCCACATATCGATAACTGCGGTGAGGTTCGTAACTACCGCACCTAAACCCGTAGGCAGCGCCGTAGACAGCAATTCCCTTGCAATATCACCCGTAGACTGTGCGCACTCTCCCCCTGTTTTGTCCCTGACGGCAAACAATCTCGCCAACGCAAAAAACAGCGCCGCCGCAGCGGAAGAAAGTGTAACTCCCAGCATACCTGCTGCCGCAGCAAGTGCTCTTTCGTCCACTGCAAAGGGAAGATACTCCGCAAGTGCATCACTGTGGCCGAGTGCATAGCTGCAAAGCCACAGTCCAGCGCCGACACGCACTGCGCCCTCGATTACCTGTGAAACAGCGGTAGGATACATGTCATTGAGTCCCTCATAGCAGCCACGTTCAACTGCCGTTATGCAGCCGAAAAAAACAGACGGAGCTATAACTGCGATAGCAGGTGCAGCCTCCGTACCGCCTGCCGAGAATACACTGAACGGACGTGCAAGAAGAAATACAAGTCCGCTTCCGACCGCTCCAACAGCCGAGAAAATAGCAAGTGCCACTCGTCGGATGCGCTTCACATCGCCGTACAGACCAAGTGCCGATGCCTGAGCCGTAAGACGTGCCGCAGCCGAAGAAATGCCTGTTACCGTAAGGGCATAAACAGGCAGGAACAGACTGTAGGCGCAGCTGAAATAGCTCATCCCCACTCCCCCGAGCATATTCGTGAGAGGTATCTTGAAAACCGCTCCCAGTACCTTTGCTGCGGCTGCGGACAGCATGAGTATCAGCGAGCCTTTGAGAAAATCCTGCTTTCTTATCTTTATCACCGCATTTCGTCATTTATTTCAAACAATAATATGCCGACCTGTGCGGAAATATGCAAAAGCGGAACCCTCTGAGTTCCGCCTTGTGTTTTATTTTTGTGAAGCCATAAAGTCCGCAAAGGAGTACTTACCGCCTGTTGAGAGGTAGGAGTAGTATTGCAGTATAGTTGTAGCATCGGAGGAATCTATCTTTCCGTCGCCGTTTACGTCTGCGGCTTTCTGCTGACTCTCTGTAAGCTGAATCTTTTCACCTGTTGACAGCAGCGAGTAGTTAACGAGGACAAGTGTAGCATCGTTTGCATCTATTTTGCCGTCATCGTTAAGGTCGCCTGACTCTGTTGCATTATCTTCTGGAGCAGCGCCGAGGGACTCGAATCTGCGATTATATTTCTCTGCATAGGCTTGTGCTGTGGAATTATCATAGCCTTTTATTACACCAACGTATGTATCACCAATACCGTTTACATAACCATTGGATATGGTACTTGGGGTATCATAAATTTCACAGTCATGATTAAAAATAACTATTGATTCAAGTGAAAAACAAGCCGAAAACGCACCAATTCCAATACTTGTAACAGAATTAGGGATACTTATTGATTCAATTGAATCGCAAGACTCAAACGCATCTTTTCCGATAATTGTAACAGAGTCAGGGATGGTTATTGATTTGAGATTCGTACACTGATAAAATGCTCTTTCCCCGATACTTTTAACTGAATCGGGAATTACTACATCATCTGAGCATTTTCTTCCGTCGATAAGTATACCATTGACAACAAATAATGGCGTTTTATCAGTGTTCTCTTCAAGCCATTTTGTTCCACTAAACGCTAAACCTCCGATATTTGTAACAGCATCAGAGATAGTTATTGATTCAAGGGATGAACAACCAAAAAACGCATAACTCCCAATACTTGTAACAGTATCAGGAATAGTTATTGATTCAAGTTTTGAACACGAGCGAAACGCAGAATCTCCGATACTTGTGACAGAATCAGGAATAGCTACTGATTCAATCGAATCACAAGACTCAAACGCAGCAGCTCCTATGCTTATAACAGAATCAGGAATAGTTATTGATTTGAGATTCGTACAATGATAAAACGCACTTTCTCCAATACTTGTAACCGAATCGGGAATTACTACATCATCTGAGCATTTTCTTCCGTCGATAAGTATACCATTGACAATAAACAATGGGGTTTTATCCGTATTTTCTTTAAGCCAGTTTGTTCCACTAAACGCCCAACCTCCGATATTTGTAACAGAGTCAGGGATGGTTATTGATTCAAGTTTTGAGCACGATTTAAACGAATAATCACCGATGCTTGTAACAGAATCAGGGATGATTATTGATTCAAGTTTCACGCACGAGTCAAACGCAGAATCTCCGATACTTGTGACAGAGTCAGGGATGGTTATTGATTCAAGTGAATAACATTTATAAAACGCCCCACTTCCTATGTTTGTAATATCGTTTCCGATAGTAACAGATTTTATCTTATTTCTATTAGAAAATGGGCTTTTATAATAAAGATTAGCCGCCATATCCCCCGTACCGCTGATTGTAAGTTTTCCCTCACTGTCAAGCGTATATGTAATATCATCGCCAAGCTTTCCTGTTTCAACAACATCCGCCGCATTAACCGTCAGTGAAATTTCAGGCATTTCTGCCGCAAAGGGAGCAGTTCCTCCGCTGACAACAGCAAACGCAATAGCCACCGCTAATATTTTCTTCATTCTCATTTCTCATCCTCCTAAATAAAAATATGGTACTTATATTATATCACATCCGAAAAACAGCTCTCAATAACGTTCGGGGATAATCTCTGTTTTGAACAATAACAGCGCCCTCTTATTATGCACATTCCACATCAGTTAAAATTTACAATGCGGAGTTGATTTTTTCAAAACTTTATGGTATAATGTTAGATGGTTTATTATACTCTAAGGCAATGACGTGCAAAGACGTAAGGCGGTCTTTGTGCGGTGTTGCCATAAGACTATTGAAAGGTTGGTCAGACATGGAATATAAATTTTCCGATAAGGTCAGCGGTCTTAAGGCTTCCGCTATAAGAGAGATACTTAAGTTCACCGCAGACCCCGAAGTTATATCATTCGCCGCAGGAAATCCTGCTCCCGAAGCTTTCCCGAAGGAAAAGATCGCCGAGATATCCGCAGAACTGCTCCGTGATGATCCTATCCTTGCGCTCCAGTACAGCGTAACAGAGGGATACACTCCCCTCCGCGAATTCCTTAAGGACTGGATGAAGAGCAAGGGATGCTTCCACCCAGAATTCGATGATCTCATCATCACATCAGGCGGTCAGCAGGCTAACGAGCTTTCCTGCAAGGTGCTTCTCAACGAGGGCGATACACTTCTCTGCGAGTCGCCAAGCTTCATCGGTTCGCTCAATGCTTTCCGTTCCTACAACGTAAACCTTGTTGGCGTTGAAATGGAAGATGACGGTATAAACCTCGAAAAGCTCGAGGATGCGCTGAAAACTCAGCCAAACGTAAAGATACTCTATCTCATCCCGAATTTCCAGAACCCGACAGGACGCACTATGTCATTTGCAAAGCGCAAGGCTGTTTACGAGCTTGCCTGCAAATACGATTTCATCATCCTTGAGGACGATCCATACGGCGAGCTGAGATTCGCAGGCGAAAACATCCCGACTATCAAAAGCCTTGATACAGAGGGCAGAGTTATCTACTCAAGCACCTTCTCAAAGCTGATATCATCGGGCTTCCGTACAGGATATGTTTCAGCTCCTGCACCTATCATACAGAAAATAGTTGTCTGCAAGCAGGTATCCGACGTTCACTCAAATATCTGGGCGCAAGTCGTTTCACACCGCTTCATGACTACTGTTGACCGCGAAGCTCACTTCAACAAGCTCCGCGATATATACAGAAAGAAGTGCGGTCTTATGTGCGACCACATAGACAACGGCTTCTCTGACAAGATCACATACATCAGACCTGAAGGCGGACTCTTCATCTGGTGTACTCTCCCAGAAAGCTGCGATATGAACGCATTCTGCACTAAGGCTGTTCAGGACTATAAGATCGCAGTAGTTCCGGGAAATTCATTCAGCATCGACGAAAATGAGGTAAGCCACTCATTCCGCCTCAACTATTCTACTCCTACAAACGAGCAGATAGACAAGGGTATGGAGATACTTGCCCGCATGACAAGGGAAATGCTCGACTGAAAAAACTCTCCCCTCTGATAAAATCAGAAGCGGGATCTTTACAGGAATCTCATCCTGTAACATCTGATATACCTGCCTCTATCGCAAAATGTACATTGTACCTTTTGAAGGCTGCTATGCGGCTTTGAAGATGCAGTATAAACGGAGCGTGCACGGTGCAATGCGCCGTCCGCCGCCAAAATCGGCGTATCGCAAAATATCATAATTGATATTTTGCAACAGCGCAGAGTATAAATGAAAGGAAAAGATCAATTATGCCAACTACAGACAGATATCCCGTCACTCAGAAATACCTGATGACAAGAGCTCAGGCTCTCAGCTTCCCCGTTAAGTTCTTTGACGGAAACTTCAAGAAAAACGATGTTTACGGTGTTGTTATAGACATGCCTATGACATCTAATATACTCACAACTATGGTATGTTTCATCAACGGTGCAGCAAACCTCTATTTCAACAACGGCGGCGAGTATTCAGGTGCTTCACAGAAGTACAGAAACCTCGTTCAGGCAACACATAACCTCGTTGCAAACGCAGGCGTTGTTTTACCAAAGGCTGAAAAGCTCAATGCTTTCGACCTTCCAAGAGGAAGAGCTCACTATGTACACCTCCTTACAAAGGGCGGCGTTTACAGAGTTGTGTTCAATCCAGGCCTTATCCCCGAGGATCAGCCTGAGATGCGTACATTATACGTTCTCTATCAGCGCGTTCTCAACGAACTGAGAAGCTGCCAGCTCAAGGACGATGCAGGTCTCACTCCTGAGATCAAGTGAGGCTCACAATATGGATGATAAGAAACTTATTTTCAGCGCTATCCAGCCAACAGGCACATTCACTCTCGGCAACTACATCGGTGCAGTAAGGAACTGGTCGCCGCTTCAGGACGAGTATAACTGCATCTACTGCGTTGCAGATATGCACGCTATCACAGTAAAGCAGGAACCTGCAAAGCTCCGCCAGAATTCTCTTGCGGCTTACGCTCTGCTCATGGCTTGCGGCATCGATCCCCAGAAGTCGATACTCTTCATACAGAGTCATGCTCCTACTCATGCCCTTCTTAACTGGGTACTCTGCTGCAACACTCAGTTCGGCGAGCTTTCACGTATGACTCAGTTCAAGGACAAGAGCCAGAAGCACCCCGACGATGTAAATGCAGGTCTGTTCACCTATCCTTCACTTATGGCTGCGGACATCCTTGCTTATAATGCGGATTTCGTACCCGTGGGCGTTGACCAGAAACAGCACCTCGAGCTTGCAAGAAACATCGCTCAGCGTTTCAATCAGAGATACGGCGATTTCTTCACGCTTCCCGAGCCTTACATAATCGAAGTCGGAGCTAAGGTAATGTCCCTTCAGGATCCGACAAAGAAGATGTCCAAATCGGACGAGAACCCCAATGCATGTATCCTCATCCTTGATGACAAGGATACCATTATCCGTAAATTCAAGCGCGCAGTTACCGACAGCGAAGCTGTCATCGCTTACCGCGAGGGCAAGGACGGCATAAACAACCTTATGTCCATCTACTCCGCTGTTACAGGCAAGGACTACGCTTCTATCGAATCAGAATTCGCAGGCAAGGGCTACGGCGACTTCAAGATCGCTGTTGGTGAAGCTGTTGCAGATCACCTTGAGCCTATCCGCACAGAATTCGACCGTCTCATTTCAGACAAGGCATACCTCAAGCAGTGCTACACAGAGGGTGCAGAAAAGGCTTTACGTTATTCACAGCGTATAGTATCAAAGGTTTACCACAAGGTGGGCTTCGTTGACAGAACATGATACACTCAGCTCTCTCCGTTGACCTTACGGAGAGAGTATTCTATGCAATATAACTAAATACGCCGACCACAGTATAATAGTTTGTACACAACCGCCAAAAATGTAAAAAATTGTTGCTTTTTGGTGTAATTTAATGTATCATAGAAGGAGTGCTTTTCCTATGGTTGAATATCAGCAGAAAGATCATTATTCTATCGACGATCTGCTTGACATCGTGAGACTTCTCCGCGGTGAAGGCGGCTGTCCCTGGGACAGAGAACAGACTCACGAATCTATTAAAAGTGATTTTATCGAAGAGACCTGCGAGGCTATCGAGGCTATAGACCTTAAGGATACCGAGCTTCTCCGCGAAGAACTCGGCGACGTTCTTCTCCAGGTCGTATTTCATTGCAGAATAGAGGAAGAAACAGGTTCCTTCACATTTGATGACATCTGTGACGGCATCTGCAAAAAGCTTATAATACGTCATCCCCATGTCTTCGGCGACGTCCTTGCTGAAAACACCGATCAGGTGCTTAAAAACTGGGACGCTATCAAAATGGAGACTAAGGGACAGGAATCATATACAGAAACCCTTAAAAGCGTTGCTAAATCACTTCCTGCCCTCATGCGGGCACAGAAGGTCGGCAAACGTGCCATGCGCGCAGGCATGGACTTCCGCTGCGCCGACGACGCTATCGCTTGTATATCAAACGAAAAAGCCGAGCTGGATTCTGCTGTTGCTGAAGGCGATAAACAGCATATCTATGAGGAAATGGGCGACCTGCTCTTCTCATGCGTGAATGCTGCACGTCACCTCGGTATCGATGCAGAACAGGCTCTTAAAGACTCTACAGAGAAATTCATAAAACGCTTTTCGATCACAGAAGAAATGACTAAGGCGGATAATATCGATATGAAAACACTTCCTATCGAAAAGCTTGATGTTTACTGGGATAAAGCCAAAGAAAAAATAAATATGGAGGAAAATAACAATGACAAAGACTGAATTAATCAATTCTATCGCTGATAAAGCAAATTGCACAAAGAAGGACGCAGGTGCAGCTCTCGAGGCTACACTCGCTGCTATCCAGGAAGCTCTCGTAAAGGGCGATAAGGTTTCCATCACAGGCTTCGGTACATTCGAGGTTCGTGAGAGAGGCGAAAAGACTTGCATCAACCCCCAGACTAAGAAGAAGATGGTTTGCCCTCCTTGCAAGGCACCTGCTTTCAAGGCTGGCAGAGGTCTTAAGGAAGCTGTTAACAAGTAATAGCAAAAAATGTGGGGGACGGTCCGAAGCCGTCCCCTTTTTGTGAAAGGAGATATCATGAGACTTGATAAATACCTTAAAGTTACACGTCTCATAAAGCGCAGAACTGTTGCTAACGAGGCTTGTGACGCCGAAAAGATATCCGTAAACGGAAAAGTCGCAAGAGCTTCATACGACGTGAAGGTCGGCGATATAATCGAGATCAATATGGGAATGCGTCCTCTTAAGGTCAAGGTGCTGAACGTAACCGAACACGCCACAAAGGAAAACGCTGCGGATAATTACACTGTAATAGAATAAATGTAAACAGCCGTAAAGAACTCTCTTTACGGCTGCTTTTTCTATTTGCGATATTATGTTATCAGGGAACGCTCTCTCGTGCAGGGCGCTGCCTCCGGACTTCGCTAAAGGTCCCCATTTAGAATCCAAGAGTGGTAATATCCTTAATACTTCCACTCCATTATAATTTCTAAAAGTTCCTTAAGATTGGTAAAGTGTACATAATGCTGTCCCTCAACGACAGTAACCACGCTTTCGGGAGAAGTCACAATATCCTTATGATAGCCCTCCCACTCAGGCATCATGTCGCAGTTATCCTTCGCAAGTACATAAAGCACAGGTACAGACTCGGGGAACTTCATATCATAGCATTTCTCAATATTGCGTCCAAGAAGCTTCATTTCGTTCATCTGAGTGTCGCCGAACTGCTTTGAACAGTACATTGCAAGAACCTTATCCTTGTCCGCTTCCGTAAGCGTAGGTATATTCGCCATTTCTTCATCAATAGAAAGCTCATAGAGAACACGGCTTATTCCTGTCCTGAAATAGAGCCACCGCATAACTTCATACATATGGTATACGTTATCAGGCTTCGCAGACCAGTCATCCCTGTCTATCTGATGCGGAACAGATGAATCTATGCCTATGAAAGATTCAACTTCATCAGTGTATGTATTTGCATAGTAAAGGGAATAAAGTCCGGCTATAGAGTGACCTATAAGCGTGTATCTGTCATACCCGAGATACTCCATAAGGCTGTGAAGCTCCTCGCAGTAGTTCTCAACTGTACGGGGACTGTCGGTCTCATCGCTTAGTCCGTAGCCGAGAGGTTCAACGATAACTATCTTATACTTGTCCTTCAGTCCGTTTACAACGGCATCGAATTCATAGTGAACTGTAGGACTGCCATAGCCGGGGAGTATAACCGCTACCTTATCCGAAGTGCTGTCACATAAAGTATAGTTCATCCGAGCGCTGTTTGATGTTGTGAAGTATTCTCCGTATGCATCTTTTACAAGTTCGTTGTCCCTTTTGCAGAGAATGAGGTTACGCACCGACAGAATTGCAATTATAATAAGTATGACCGCAAGTATGATGCCGATAACCTTGAGTATTTTTCTGAATATCCTGCGTGGTTTCTTTGGTTTAACTGTTGCTGAATCGTTCATTGTAACATTTCCCTTCAATTTAATTTAAAATACCTCCGACAGATATCGGAGGTATTTTATTACTTTGTGTTGTGGATGTCCCAGCGGAAGTTTACAAGCTTTGCAGCCTTTGTTCCGTCGAGAAGGTTATTGTTTTCAAGCTTGCTGAGGTCAAGATAGCGATAATTCGTTTTCTCTTCCTTGCTGCCCTTGAAGAGTCCCTTTAACTTGGATATCGCTCCTCCGGGAGACTTCTGAAGAACAGGTCCCAGGTGGTGATTTTCTCTCATAAAGGTTATTATCTCGGCAGCTGTTGTAAGGTCCTTATCGCTTACGTTGTAAACACCTGCTGATTTGATATCATCTGCGTTTTTAGCAAAGCACAGGATAAAATCTACAAGATTATGAACGCAGCAGAGCTGGAAGCCATACTGTCCCTTTCCGTATACGAACTTTGTACCGTCCTTCGGATCTGTCAGCTTAGCGACGAGATTATCGGTATAGTTCTTGGTATACACGGGAGCATAACGTATAACGCAGCATATAGTATTAGGATGATGCTGCATCTCGTTTATGAGTGCTTTTTCGGAAGCAAGCTTCATCTGAGCGTAGTTCGTGGACGGCTTAAGCTCGCTGTCCTCACGGATAGGCTCTCTGGTTTTCGGGAATTCATACACCTGATCGGTGCTGAGAAGGATTATCTTCTCTACATTTGCTTCCATAGCGTAGCGATAAATGAACTTATCGCATTCCTTTGAATCGCTCATAACCTTTTCGGTTATGATAGGATCGAGGTCATTATCAACTGTACAAGCTGCATGGATCAATATATTTATCTCTTTTTTCTCGAAAATATCGCCCATCTCATTTTTATCTCTCGGGTCAGCCTGTATGAACTCGTAGTTCAGTTTTCCCACATTATAGTCGTTTTCACGGGTATCAACACATATAACGGCAAAACCTTTTTTGAGAAGACCTGAACAAATATGCTGACCGATAAGTCCATTACCGCCAGTAACAAGAGCAGTTAACATATTTCATACCCTCCTTCATCTTTCCTTTTCAATTAGATTATTATAACACAAAACTCAGAATAATGCAATAATAATTATGTTTGTTAGCCATTTGCAACGTTATTCGGCAGTATTCTGTATAGGATCGGCATTGATCTCATTTATGAAGGTATCCACTGTATTGTATATAGCGTCATAGGTCTCATTCCAGGGCGTACCGCGTGCAGCAGCTCTGAGCTGATTATCGAGTATCTCCGCACAGTCGGTTGAAACGCCCGTAGACATATCAAAGAAAGGATTAGCATCGGCAAGCTCCTGCATAGAGTGCTGCATCTCGACCATTTCATCGGTCCAGCCGTAATCATCACGGAACTGCTGATCCGCAATACTCTTTGTAGCCTCATCGAGGATAGCGAAGCGCTTGCAGTCCAGGAACTTAGCAACGCCTTCGGGGTTCTGTCCGCCCTTTACGAAGACATAAGACTCCATTCCCACAGGGATGTAGTAGTCGTCAGCCTCGGGATCACGGGGCATAGGTACGAAGAAGGCATCTTCGCCGTAGACTTTCTTCCAGTCGGCCTCACTCTTATACAGCTCGTAGAGTCCCACAGGGTAGAAAAGGACCTTGCCTTCACCCACGTATTCGGGATGAGAATCCCAGCCGTAGTCTGCACTTCCGATAGCTATACAGCCCGAAGTATTAAGATCATAGAGCCAGTTCTGTACACGCTCTATAGCGGGATCCGAAAGATTGTTTACAAGTTTGCAGTTTTCAAGTCCCACAGCAGGAACGCCGGTAGTATTCATAAGTGCGAACTCAAACCACCAGCCCTCTATACCGTAGTGCTGATTTGCGGGATCAACAAAGCTTTTCAGCATACTTTCAAAAGCGTCCCAATCCCATTCGCCTCTTGCGTACAGGTCGGCAGGATCTTCAAGGCCTGCCTCTGACATAGTTTTGCGGTTATAGATGCAGGCGACCTTATCGCCTGTAGCCTGAAGGACAGTACAATAATGGCTGTCGTTCCACATCAGGCTGTCATTGATATCCTTAACGTCCTCCCAGAGGGGAGAAGAAAAGTCGATATAGTCGTCAACAGGTACGAACATACCTCTTACAGCGCCCTTAGGGAAAGCGTCCATATCGTTTGCAGGGAAGAAGTCAACTCCTTCACCGTTTGCGATCATTTCCGCAAGCTTTTCGTAGCGTTTTTCCCATGTAACGTTGATCCATTCGATCTTTCCGCCGTATTTTTCCTCAAAGGCGACAAGCTCGGTAGGTTTGTTCTTGCCTGTTACATCGGGATTGATATCCCAGTGTGAAAGCCATTTTATAGTTTTATTTTCCAATTCACCCTTTAGCAGATCCGTATTCTGCACATTTTCCCTTACTTCATTTCTGACCTCGGAATCAACATCTCTGTCATATGTTTCTGAAGAGCTTGTTTTTCCGCTTCCGCAGCCAGTCATCGACACAGTAATCGCAGTAAGCAGAAGTGCAGTTTTAAACAATTTCATGTTTCTCATTCTCAAAACTCCTTCTTATTGCTCCACTGATTAAACTTTACCAAAAAGGCGAAGTCAGAAAGGAAATTAATCAAGGAAGGAAAACGCAGTAATGCATTCGCATTTCAAGTTTTTTCTGACGCAGAGAAATTTTCTTTATGACTAAAATTGCTTGGCAAGGTTTAGTTTGGAGAGCAATTTATTTTTCCGTATCGATCTTCACACCATTGATCTTGTTTTTATTATAATTAATTATAACATTAATTCACACACACTGTCAATATCCATTTTATATATAAATATAGTTAAAATGTAGTCACAATGCTAAATTAAAAGAGTTTTTTTGGATAAAATGTAAATAAAAAGCATAGTTTTTACTATTGAAATGGTAACTGAATAATTAATTGCTGCATCCGCCTTTTTTCGAGAATGCACAACGATCCCTCATTCCGCATGAATCACATCCGCTGCCTGTTGTTTTGTGCATGGGCACGTCCGAAACGCCTATTATCGCAGTTACGGATTTAGTAGGAAGCAGGAGACAGCTATCGGTTACTGTAAGCCCTATCCTGCGCTGAGCGTTGAGACTCCGCAGGAAGTCTCCCTGTACGTCTATTGGCAGATCCCCGTATCCGGGACTGAACCGCCATGTTCTGTACTCGGCAGCAACTTCTGAGAATATTTCCTCCTCCGCCTTATCACAGACCTGTTCTATGGCTGCACTGCAAAGGCAGTCCACCGCAAGGGCAGCAGCTACATCCGTTACTGCGGTCTGACGTATGAGCTTATCCGCCTCGGAGGAAAGAGTCGCCGCAAATATAACAGCTTTCCTGCATCCACTGAGGTGACGGCGGATATCCTCCCCCTTAAGCCGCAGACCTGCATCCTTAAGAAAGACATCCTCTCCGCTCGTATCTATTTCCGATTCACGGTATACGTAATTCGGTCTTACACGTCTGCGGACCTCTGCCTCGCACTTTTCTATAAGTGCAAGAGTATTGCTGTCAGGTTCTCCCCTGACGCCCATGTAACGTGCAGCTTCGCGTATATCGATGGGATCAAGCTTTATCATGCTTCAATATGCCCGAAACAGCTTCACTTATCTTACGTGCAACATAGGCGTTGTTCATGGTGTAGAGGTGAATTCCGTCCACACCGCTTGCAGCAAGGTCAACTATCTGATTGATAGCGTAGGCAATTCCTGCGTCACGGAGAGCTTCGGGATCGTGCTCGTATCTCTGCATTATCTTTACGAACTTCTGCGGAAGACTTGCACCGCATGTAGTTACCATACGTTCGATCATATTCTTGTTGACAACAGGCATTATTCCCGCCTCGATAGGTACATTTATGCCCTTTGCACGTACCTTCTCAACGAAGGAATAGAAACTTTCGTTATCAAAGAACAGCTGCGAGATCAGGTGGTCCGCACCTGCCTCGACCTTTATTTTAAGGTTATCGATATCCTCATCGATAGTGTCCGAATCGGGATGACATTCGGGATAGCATGCACCTGAAATGTCAAAATCTCCCTTTGTTTTCAGATAGGTTATAAGGTCACTTGCGTGAAGAAACTCACGCTTAGGCGGTATATCGGGGTTGATATCACCTCTCAGGGCAAGTATATTTTCGATACCGCGCTTTTTGACCTCGTCCAGTGTAGCGTCTATCTCTTCGTGAGTGTAGTTTATACAGGGCAGATGCAGGACGGGTATTATCCCCATTTCCTTTATCTTCGATGCGATATCACAGGCATAACCGCCGTTTCCGCTGCCGCCAGCACTGAATGTTACGCTGATAAAATCAGGCTTAAGGTCACTGAGTTCATCAAGTGTATTGTAAATTACATCAATTGAGCTTGTTTTCTTTGGCGGGAAAACCTCAAAAGAGAAAACAGTCTTATCCCTGAACAGATCCTTTATCTTCATAATAACCTCCGAAAATTAATCAATATGCCAGTCGATCTCGTCAAGTCCGTTCTGTCTTAAAAACTCGTTTGCCTTTGAAAAATGTCTGCATCCGAAAAAGCCGTTATATGCCGAAAGCGGACTTGGATGTGCCGCTTTGAGTACAAGGTGGTTCGGGTTTGTAATAAACTGCTGCTTGGTCTTTGCGTCACCGCCCCAGAGCATGAAAACCATCGGCTTCTGACGGGTGTTCAGCAGCTTTATAACGTCCGTAGTGAACTGCTCCCAACCGATACCGTGATGGCTTCTTGCCTGATTTGCACGGACGGTCAGTACGGAATTAAGAAGCAGAACTCCGCTCTCAGCCCACTTTGTAAGCTCTCCGTGCTTGCCAAGATTATCCACGCCTACGTCGTCCCTTATCTCCTTGAAAATATTCACCAGAGAGGGCGGCGGAGCTATACCCTTCCTTACGGAAAAGCTCAGACCGTGAGCCTGTCCCTCGCCGTGATAGGGATCCTGACCGATTATAACGCACTTCACATCGTTGTAGGAAGTGAGCTTCATTGCGTTGAAAATATCATACATTCCGGGGAAGATGCGCTGTGTTTTATACTCGTTAATGAGAGTCTGTCTGAGTCGGAGATAATACTCCTTAGTGAACTCATCCTTCAGCAGCTCGTCCCAATCATTGCCGAAATTAACCATAATTACTCCTTGCATATATGTAAGATATGTTTTTTAAAAAATGAAAATAACGGGCGGCAAAAGCCGCCCATTTAGTTAGCTGTTAAATACTGTATCCTCGTAATATTTGAATTTTACAAGTGTATTTCTCTTATATGTAAGTGAACCTTCCTGATTGAAGGGCACCTTTTCATAAGCATCCCTTGAACACTGTATCTTGAGCTTCTGTCCTTTTCTCGTCACGAACATAAGCTCGTAATACTCGTCGATGAGCTTTACCTGTCCGCTGCTTTCGATAACACGAAGACGGTCATCACACTTACGGATAAGCGTAGCCATAACGACAACGGGTTCGGATGTTTTTTTCTGTACAGGTTCAGCGGGCTCACTGCTTCTCATTTCTGTATAGTTATCGCCCATTGAACGGCTTACAGCGCCTGATGACGGTGAAGAAGTCCTTACAGTTCTTACGGCGCTTCCCCGTCCGTTATTAACATCAGTCTCTTCAAGGAAGAGGTTGATAAAGCGTCTGATCGGACTCCTACCACCAAAGAGCAGAATGATCAGCACAAGAATTA
Source organism: Ruminococcus sp. XPD3002 (assembly GCA_900119535.1). Taxonomy (GTDB): domain Bacteria; phylum Bacillota; class Clostridia; order Oscillospirales; family Ruminococcaceae; genus Ruminococcus; species Ruminococcus flavefaciens_H. Next base: position 5,948 of record FPJT01000020.1, on the reverse strand, counting down.
TTGCGATCACACCAAGTATGATCAGCAGATTTTTAAGCTGAGGTGTCATCAGATTATTGTCCTTTCTCTATCATAAGGAAATATAGCATATTAACCGCATAAAATCGATACTATTATTATATTATATTTTTCAGGATTTTGCAAGATATAATTGAAAATTTCCTATAAATATGATATAATAATGACTGAAAAATCACTATTATTCGTTATTTCGACAGTAAAATGCTGTAAAAATGGCTCAGGAGGGCACAAATGCAGAAGATTCTCGGTTATATGCGTAAGGCAGTTAATGAATTTGATATGATACATGACGGCGACAGGATATGTGTCGGCGTATCGGGAGGCAAGGACAGTCTCGCACTTCTATACGGTCTGATATGGCTCAGACGCTTCATAGGTATCGACTATACCGTTGTAGGATTGACACTTGATCCCGGATTTAACGGTAAGAGAGGCGACTACAGCAGTGTGCGTAAGTTCTGTGAGGAAAACGATACCGAATACCATGTTGTTGATACGCAGATCGGCGAGATAGTTTTCGATGTCAGGAAGGAATCCAATCCATGCAGTCTGTGCGCCCATATGCGCCGTGGTGCACTCCACAATGAAGCTGTTCGGCTCGGCTGCAATAAGATCGCACTGGGACATAATTACGATGATGCGGTTGAGACCTTCATTATGAACCTGTTCAGCGAAGGACGTATCGGCTGTTTTTCGCCCGTTACGAAGCTAACACGCAAGAACCTTATCATGATACGTCCTCTTATACTTGCACCCGAAAAGGACATAAAACGAGGTGTAAGGCGAAGCAATATACAGATTGTGAAGTCCGCCTGTCCTGCGGACGGTCACACAAACCGACAGCGCACAAAAGAATTCCTTGCGGAAATGGAGCGGAACGATCACGGGTTCAAGGACAGGATATTCGGTGCCATGCGCCGAGCCAATATCGACGGCTGGGGCGGAGTAAACTACGTACCGCCTGTACGGGAAGATGACTAAAGGGGAGCAAGCGCTCCCCTTTTTAATAACAAAAAGGACCTCCGAAGAGGTCCTCTTTTATATCCGTTAGAACACTGACTAATTAATTAGTCTTCCTTCTTTCTAAGAACGAATGCTGTAGCAACTGCTGCTGCAAGACCTGCTGCTGCAACGCCTACACCAGCAACACCTGTCTTAGGTGAGTTGTTGTTCTTAGCTGTTGTCTTAGCTGTAGTCTTAGCTGTTGTCTTAGCTGTTGTCTTAGCTGTTGTCTTAGCTGTTGTCTTTGTGCCAGAAGCATTAGCATCTGTAGCAGAAGCTGTTGCTGTAGCTGTAGCTGTAACTGTTGTAACAGGAGCCTGTGTTGCAGATGTTGTAGCAGGAGCCTTTGTAGCTGTTGTAGTTACAGCCTTAGTTGTTGTAGTTACAGGAGCCTGAGTTGTTGTTGTAACAGGAGCCTGTGTTGTTGTTGTTACAACAGGAGTGCCGCCCTCGATAGCGATATAGCCGTCAGCATCCTTGCTGATATCAGCAAGAGCAGAAACCTTAGCTACATCCTCAGCTGGAGCTGAGAAAGGATTTGTCTGTGCATTGTAGATACCCTTTGTGAAGAAGTAACCCTGCATAGCACCCTTTGCACGCTGAGCATCAAGGAACATATCCTCTGCATTCTCGTTTGACTTGTAGAAAATGTCGATCGGGAATACATCGCCTTCCTTAACATCAGCAGGAAGTGTTAATGTAAATGTAGCGTAAACACCGTCGAGACCGAAGTCACCAGTACCAGCTGTTGCTACGAAGAATCCCTTCATGTTCTGCTCTGAAGCAGTAGGATCAGCCTTAACGTTCATGCTGAGGTACTTTGTAGCTGTACCGCTCTCAACGTCAGGTGTACCAACAGGTGTATTAGCGAGTGTTAATCTTGAATCGTAGTAAACGTGCATACCGGATGATGCCCACTTCTGGTCTGTACCACCGCTGATTGTGATGTTTACTGTTCTGCCTGGGTTAGCCTTAGCCTCGTCAAGTGTGATAACTTCCTTAGTTACAGTAGCAACTGGACGAACATCAGATGCAGCGATAGCGTCATCAGAATAACCGTTATTAGCTTCTGCAAATGCGTTAACAGAAGATGCAGTAACTGCTACAGCTGACATTGCGAGCGCTGCAGCTATCTTCTTTAATGAACTCTTCTTCATTTCAATTTAATTCCTTTCAGATAATTTAGTTTTTATTATGTAGTCTGCCGCCTGTCCGACGGCAGACTAAACATGCTTGTTAATTATTGATTACTGGATACCCATTACGAGGTTCCAAGTAGGTCTGCCTTTTTCAGCCTTGATTGAAAGCTCTGAGTAGTAAGAGAGAATGAATGTAGCATCGTCTGCCATGATCTTTCTCTCAGGCTTCATAAGCTTCCAGTTGTTCTCATCCTTCATAGGCTCATTTGTTGTATCGCAAAGGAATGCAGCGAAATGATCGAGAATGTCTTCAGCGTTTGCAACGAGTGCGCTGTTTGAGAACTGTGTTTCAGCAGCCTTCTGGCCTGTTGAAAGTGCTGAGTAGTAGATAAGTGTTGTTGTAGCGTCACCGGCATCAACCTTGTGGTCGAGGTTAGCATCGCCCTTAACACCGATGTAAACTGTTACAGATACATCTGAACCGTCAGGGTTCTTAAGTGTGCTGCCTGCTGTTGCAATAACAGTACCGTCAGCAGCTGTGATATCTTCTGTAGCAATAAGAGCTACCTGATGAGCGAACTCTGAGCTTCCCTCAACATATGTGTTTACAGGAGTAGCTGTACCGAAGCTTACCTTATCAAGGATATCAACCTGCTCGCCCTTTTTAAGTGACTCATAGCCAACTACAACGTCATCCTCGTCGATGTACTGACGAACGAGATCTACTGAATACTTAAGGCTGTTGATCTGCTCATCATTGAACTTCTCATCAATGTCGAGGTAGAAACCAACTGTTGTATCAGCCTTGATTACAGGAGCAACAACGTCTACAGTTCTTGTAGTTGAAACTGTTGGGTTAACAGGAGCTGTTGGAGTTGTGTCTGTATCTATAGGTGTTGTACCTGTGTCTGTAGGAGTAGTATTTGTATCAACAGGTGTTGTATCTGTATCTACAGGAGTTGTATCTGTATCAACAGGTGTTGTATCTGTATCAACAGGTGTTGTATCTGTATCAACAGGTGTAGTATTGGTATCTACAGGTGTAGTATTTGTATCAACAGGTGTTGTATCTGTATCAACAGGTGTAGTATTTGTATCTACAGGTGTTGTGTCCGTACCAGGTGTTACTGGTGTTGTATCTGTTGGAGTTGTATCAACAGGACCTGAAGGAGTTGTGTCTGTGTCAGATGTAACAACTGTTGTTGAAGATGTTGTTGATGGAGTTGTGCTTGAAGTTGTAGTAACTATTGGCTCAACCTTAACAACTCTCTGGAACTTAACGTCAACAGACTCACGTGTTGAAGTATCCTTGATACCGTCAAACTTAGCTGTTATTTCGATTTCCTTCCATGTATCAACTACCTTGTACTGCTGAAGTGCAGGTGTAGCAGCGAAGTAAGCCTTTACAGCTTCCTGCTCGTCATCTCTGTACTTAGCTGTACCGTGTGCATAGCCGCCCTTTGCATCAGCCTTGATATCGTAAATTGTATCAGCCTCTGCACCGAGCTCTGAAGCAGCGATGTTAAGAGTATAAGATGTAGCGTTGTTGAAGCGCTCTACAGCCTTGTTATAAGCCTTAGCAACCTGCGAGTTTGCAGCGATTGCAGAACCTGTAGCAGGTATCTGACGCTTATAGCCTCTCTTTGTTATCTGCTTGTTAACAGCTGCGATGAGTTCAGAAATGTTATCAGCTTCCTTAGTTCTTTCCTTGAACTTAAGTGATCTGTCAACATAGTTCTGAGCCTTCTTAGCTCTGTTGATGTAATTCTTGTTCATCCAATCAGTAAGATCCTTGATATCAGCTTCCTTCTCAGCAGCTGTAAGGACAGTACTTGCATTGATTCTTGCTACAGCTTCAGCTGTAAGAGTTTCAAGAAGGTCTACTGTGAACTCAGGGAGCTGACCAAGGTCAAGCTCATTGCCGAGCTTCTTGTTTGTTGGAACATACTTGAACTCAACAGGTATCTCTGTAGAAGTTTCAAGGTATTCTGTATGGATAGTGATTGTGAAATCACCGGATCCGTCAACCTTGTCAGCGTATGAACCGGAAACGAGACTCATATCTCCTGATCTTCTTGCGATCTCCCACATTTTAGCGCCAAGAGTCTTCTTAACGTCACCGTTGAAGTTAGCATTAGAAATGTGGCCCTTTACTATGATAGTGTCATCAACGATCTCGTATGTGCAATCCTCGAGCTTTTCAGAAGTCTTTTCAGCAGCAGCCTTATAGCCGCGAGCCTTCTTGAGAACGAAGTTAACGATCTCTGTAGGATCAATCTTTCCGGACTGCTTTGCAGCCTTAAGATAACCGTATGCTGTCTGATTCCAAAGTGAATCCTTGATGAATGTGTCTGCAGCGATCTGCTGGTACTTATCCTCTTTTTCGTTGCCGACTTCCTTAGGTTCGATATAGAGAAGACTGTTCTCACTGCCTTTAAGAGTAATTGTCTTGCTCTCACTTGCTGTGATTGCTGTGTCTTTTGCTAAGGAAGGTGCAGCGTCTGTTACAGATGCAGCATTTGCGACTGTCAGGCACTGTGTGAGCGCAAGCGGTACAGCAGCTGCTGCGGCTATTGCTCTCTTGAATAATGAATTCTTCATTGTTCTATACCTCTCTAACATTTTTATTTGACCCCGTCCAAGCGGCATCCAAGACGCCTTGCAGGGCGAATTTCAGGCATTGATGCGTGGTTAGGCTACACCTCACCTGGAAATTCATACTTACATTTTAGCACACAAATCTCAATAAGTCAAGAAAAACGGGACATTTTCTTCAAAAATAATTGACGATTAATTCTATCCATTTTTGTATGTATTTCACAATATATAAAGATAAGTAGTGTAACTTTTTCAATTTTTGAAACTAATGTTATTTTTCTTCATTATTTCGCTTTATTTCAGCTTTCAATAAGATTATACCACTGTGTTTTATACAAATCAATCCACAAATAATGGAAAAAAGCCGGACCCTAAGGTCCGGCTGAAACTCTATAACTTAATTGTTACTTAGTTTTTTCCGCCCTGAGCAAGAGCCTTTGCTACTTCTGCAGCTGTGAGAGAATTATTCATGTTCTCTTCACGGCCTGCAAGAGATGAATTCCATCCCTTATAGCGGTTTGTCTCGCCTGTGGACATTGTGCTGTAGAATACAAGGATTGTCGTAGCGTCATCAGCAAGAAGCTTTCTTCCGCTCTTCTTTGTATTCCAGTTGCCTTCTGAGTAAACATCGAGGTCTACGTCAGCAAGGAATGCTGCCAGGTTATCCAGTTCAGGATTTGCCTTTACAGCCTCGCAACTCTCGCCGGCAAGGATAGTCTTTTCAGGATCTCCGCCAGTTGAAAGTGCTGAGTAGTAAACGAGAACGTTTGTAGCGTCACCAGCGTCTACCTTGTTATCGAGGTTAGCGTCACCCTTGACACCAATGAATACCTTGAAGCTGATTGCGTTGCCGTCCTTATCGAGGAGTGGCTTGCCCTCATAAAGTACATTGATTGTGTAAGTGTGATCTACCTGATCCTCTCTGTAAGTATCCATTGGTACGTCTGAACCGTTTACAGAATCGCTGAATGTGATCTTGCTCATATCGAGCGGAACATCACTCTCAGTACCGTCTTCATTTACGACCTTGAGGCTGAGTGACTTAATGTGGTTAGTTACTGAGTAAGCTCTTGGATCGTGGTTGAAGTAGTAACCGTCATTTACCTCTGCTACAGCATAAACTGATGTAGTTGAAGGTGTAACCGGACCTGTAGGTGTAGTATCTGTTGTACCAGGTGTTGTAGGTGT
>FPJT01000036.1 GCA_900119535.1 Ruminococcus sp. XPD3002 | reverse complement strand
ACTGACTCCGCTTGAATTGCGAAGCCAGTTCGTAGCTTAATTCTATTTGCCATAGGGGCTTTTTTGTGCTGTACGCACAATGTGGTGCGGTTCATTTTAATACGGAGGGCATAATTCATCTTACAGCTATATAACAGTGCCTGCTGACTTCTTGCTTGTCTATCTCACACCTCAATTCACCGTGCTCGCACAGCGGTTTCAGCAGGTAGTCCCGGCAAAATACTGCACCGAGATTCAGGTGCTGTGCTATCTCGGTTATCGTTCTGCGAGTGCGGCAGTAGCGGAGCACTTCTCGCTGATAGTCACGGACATCAGGCTTGTCACTGACAGCGTAGACCGCAAGGTACTCAAGCACCCATTCTTTCGGATATATCAGACGATTGCCTAAGTTATAGTGGCGCAGCATACCACAGTTTTTCAGGTTCAATACAGTAGCTCTGCCGACTCCCAGCATCTTCATTACGTCCTTTGTACCGAGTGCGTCAGGGTAATTTGAATACAGCTTTCGGAGCTTTACGACTGTCCTTATCTGTGCCGAAGTTAGCTCCCAATCGGTGTAACTTATGTCTTTCATTATACTTCCTCATTCCTCAGAATTATTTTGTTGCTGAAGCGAAATTATACATATTTCGTTAACGGCGTACACAAAAATCGTTCACAATTGTATCTAATACTTTTCTAACACTTTTGAGGCTTTTTTCACTATTTTTGCTCAGATATTGCTATCAGTCAAATACGTTAATATAGGCAATTGCGGAGCTTAGATTTTCACACTTGGCTAAACACAGCCATTTATTGCCTGATAGGCTGATGCGTTCCGACACCAATTAGAACGTGCTGACACTTCCTAAAAAACATCGGGCTCTGCTCCAAAACCGCGTGCCGAGGGTTCAAGTCCTTCTGCCCCTGCCAGAACGATAAAGCCTGTATTTCGAGAAAAGTACCGAAATACAGGCTTTTCTCTTACCTGTAAAAAACAGTTACAACTGCAAATATGCAGTCGCGTGTGAGAAAAATCAGTTGTTTTTCACACGTTTTCACACGAAATTCACACGGCAATCGGTGGTATAAACGTTACTAAAGAGGACAGCTCCCGTCAGGGAGCTGTTGTTCTTAAAGAAAATAAAATACATATTTTTTACATACCGTCTTCTTGAAGTTACGGTTTACGTTCGGCAAAATTATTAACAGCGATAAAAAGCTCTATTTGCTGTATAAATAATACGAGTATTCTTTAAGCAGTAACAATGCTGTCTGCCATATGGAGCTTGAGCTTTTCAACTGCCTGCTCTCTAATCTTGTACTTGAGTATCTTTCCTGCGGCATTCATGGGGAACCCGTCTACGAAATCAATGTATCTCGGGCACTTGTGCTTTGCCATTCTTGCAAAGCAGAAGTCCTTGATCTCCTGTTCCGTAGCTGTTTCTCCGTCCTGAAGAACGATACAAGCCATTATTTCCTCACCGTAGTGCCGTAAGCAACACCTTAACAACGATTATTTGGTAAAGTTTGGACGGTTGGTTTTACAGCAATAAAACCGAAAGGACAGATACAAATGATTGATGCGATGTATAATTACAGACAGGGTGAAATCCACTCCGCCGAGTTCTCCGATGAGTTTAACAAGCTCTGCATACCGTTTGAAGACTCGCTGAGCGAGGAGCAGATTGATGTGTTCCACAAGATACTTGACTGCGTAAGCGAAACCGCCGACGCTGAAACGAGAACCACCTACAAGGTCGGTTTCAAGGACGGTGCAACTATGATACAGGAGATTCAGGACTGATATAATTACAGCATAAGGAAAGGGCTATGTCCTCCGTAACCTGTGTACGTAAGGCATAGCCCTATTTTTAATAGTATTCATATGGTTAGTACAAAAGAAATACCAGTCTATGTATCTGATCCCAGATAGTTTATGATGATCGTTTAGAGATACAGAATAATACACATATGATAACATTCTGAGAAAATGGTCGCTTTTGAACCACAGGTATTGTAATAATTGCGCTCAGATGATATAATGTGTAAAGAAGAATAGTCACTTTTGAGTCATGAGATAAAGGTGGGAAAACAAATATGCAGGTGAAAAAAGATGATATCCGTAACAAGATACTCGAAACGGCACAAAGACTGTTTATCAAGCGAGGATATGAGAATACATCACTGAAACAGATCGCAGAAAAAAGTAATATCAGCAAGAGTAATATATACCGTTATTA
>FPJT01000041.1 GCA_900119535.1 Ruminococcus sp. XPD3002 | reverse complement strand
CAAGTTCCTCATAAAAATGAAGATGACTTCATTATCAGCGAGAATTATGGTGCCTTGAAACGTCGTTACGACCGACTCCTCAAGAAGCATGGTTTACAAATGACATTTCATGATCTAAGAGCTCAGTTCGCAACAACTATGAACGGACTCGGCGTTGAAAAGCAAGTCCTCGAAAGACTAGGTGGATGGGCTAATTCAAAAGTGCTTGATAGCGTGTACATAAGAACTCCTAAGCAAAGAATTCGTGATAGCCTTAAGGTTTTTGACGAATATATGTATGCAACTATAAGGAGCACTCGCACTGAAAAAACAGATGGTGCTGCTTGAATTATTTTTTCACACGAACTTCACACGGAAGTAATTCAGCGCCCCATACTTCCCGAAATATATGCAAATCGAAGCGTATGTCCATTTGCTTCAAGTCCTTCTGCCCCTGCCATGATGGCATAACATAATTGATGGCATGCCCAAAAAGCCCGAAATATCGGGCTTTTTTGCTACCCAAATCTTGAAAATTTTACTTCGATTTTCATAGATGACATTGAGCTGTTTTAGCCATGTGTAAGGATTTGAACTCTCAAAAGTGCAAATTTAGTCCCCTCCAAAGGTCTAAATACAGGCGAATCTCGATTTTGTCAGCAAAAAATAGTATACAAAGTTTCGGGCTCGGTTTTAGTGGCTTTCACGAAATGTGAAAACACTGGAATCGAGTCCTTTTTGTTTCCCCGAAAACGAAATGATAGAAAACCTATCAGCGATTTGTGAGCCGTTTCTGACGGCATCGGTTGCAGGTCGGGAAACTGCACCACCGAGAGCAAATAAAGCCGCTGTGAACGATTTTTGAGCCTCCTGTGAGGCAGATACATAGAAAGCAGATCACGCCTGCTGTCTATGGAATAATTATGTAACAGGAGGAAAACAAATGAACAAATTCTACATGAACGGTAAGCTGATACACAAGGCTTCCGATCACAACACCAAACGATGTGAGATTGAGAAATGGGTATTCGGCAGATTGTCAAGTCAAGTGCAACAAAAAACTTCAGCAGGCGATTTATCCC
>FPJT01000019.1 GCA_900119535.1 Ruminococcus sp. XPD3002 | reverse complement strand
GTCAGAGTTTCACGATCCATTTTCTTAATCTTCTTATAAGTATCTCTATCAATTATCTCTTTATTTGTCATATAATACTCCTTGATTAATCAGTTATAGTGTTCTGCCGCTTCGATCCAGAAGCTCACGAGAAGTAATTTCGGTGTGGTCATATTCTATCTTGAAGTAATCAAGGATTGCTTTCATCTTATCCTGCATCATAAGACAAGTATCAAGCAGAAATCCTTTCTCACCGTCAGATTGCCATTCTTTCAAACCTTTATAATAGTATCCCTATTGAAAAAGAAAAGTTATTTCTTTGAGTTCTTTTGCATGTCTGCTTCAATCAAGCTCATTATCAGCTCTGTCAAGCTCTGATCTTTGGATTTAGCATATTCCTTGTATTCATCTTTCTTGCCCTTCGGAAGGTTCAGTGTGAGCTTGTCACGGCTCTCTTTCATATATTTCATGGTTCTGTTCTTAGTTTGGTTGGCAGACCATAACTATTTTAACATTGGAGGTTTGTTTTTTCTACTCATAGCTAAAGTTTTTTTGAACCCCCAGTTTAACTGGGGGTTCAAAAAAACTGACTCCGCTTGAATTGCGGAGCCAGTTCGTAGCTTACTTCATTTTGTCATAGGGGCTTTTTGTGCTTTACATACAAGATGGGGCAAGTTCAGATTGCAAGTCGGCTATTCATATATTATTACATTCATTTCTATAATTTTTCTTTTTCCCCGAACAGATTCTGCCCCTTATCACTTTCGAACTTTTGATATCAATTACCGAAGCTATCACAGCGTAGTTCCAGACTCCGCCGAAATCGGCGCAAGTCTTGCCAACGGTATCATTTATATCGTTCTATCATCAATGCAGCGTTATGTCCGCCGAATCCAAAGGACGCAGAAACAGCACGTTCGACCTGAATATCCCGCGTTTCAGCGGTATAATTCAAATCATCAAAAATTGTTTTGCAAATATTGCCGTGTACCCTATTATGATTAATAGAATCAACGCACACAATAGCTTCGATTGCACCGCTTGCACCAATGGTATGTCCAACAAAAGCCTTGGTCGAATTGATGGCTGGCTGAGCAAAGCAATCTCCAAAAACATTTCTTATTACGTTTGCCTCGGCAATATCATTAAGCTTTGTGCCCGTTCCGTGAGCATTATAATAGTCCACTTTCCTGTCTCCTACAAGCTTCTTTAGCATAGCGGAAATGTACTCTCCGTCCTCAGGCATCGCAAGAATACTGTATCCATCGCAATTTTGTCCGAAACCGGTTATTTCGGCATATATCCTTGCATTTCGCTTCAGAGCGTGCTCAAGCTCCTCCAAGACAAGCATTGCTACTGCTCCCTCACTGTAAAGGAAACCTGATCTCTCCTCAGAAAACGGATACGAAGCGCCATCACTATCCTGCGATACAACCTTCAGATTCTCAAATCCCTTTAAAGTGAGCCATGATCTGTCACGCAGCTTATCACAGCCACCGCAAATTACAACATCGCTTTTATTTGCAAGTATCATCTCATATGCCTTACCGATGCTTTCTGTTCCAGATGCACAAGCAGAGCTCACCGTAAAGCTGCGTCCGTGGCTGCCCAATACAACAGACAACCAAGAGGCGGGAGAGTTCTCCATAAGTGACGGTACACCCATCAAACTTATACGGCCTTTTTCTTTAAAGCTTTCATAATTGTCAACAATGCCATCTATCAGAGGAACAGCGCATCCGATTACCACAGAAGCATCCTCAACATCTTCAATCTCAGCATCTTCTATTGCGTTCAATGCGGCATAAGCAGTATAATATGAAAGACCGGAAGCCTTGCTCTTTACCTGTTTAAGCTTAGTATTGAACCTGCTTTCATCTATTTTCGCAATAGGTGTATAATATGACGTTTTGATGCTCTTTAATAAATCGTCCGACTTATCAATGGGCACTACGACCTTTTCTCGGTTGCAAAGCCTTTCAAAAACTTTTTCGTGGTTTGTTCCGAGCGAGCAGACCACAGACATACCCGTAATTACAACTCTGCGCATAGCTTATCAGTTCTTCTGTGAAGATATCTGGTCGATATACTTCTCTATGTCTTTAATTGTGCGGATGCTCTTCAACTGATCGTAATCGAGAGATATATCATATTCTGATTCCAGCTCATCTGCAATAGCAAGCATATCCAAAGAGTTTAACTGAAGCTCCTCCTTCAAATCAGTATCCTCAGTGATCTCAATGTCCTTGAGTTCCTCATCAAGTTCTGTTCTGATGAGCTCAATAATTGCATTCATTTCCATTGTAAAAACCCCTCTATTTTTTTATTATAATATGATTCTTATTTTAGCCGTAAGATCTCAATTCCACTATCGAATTGAGCATTGCGGCATTTCATACAGGATAACATCCAAAGATAACACCGTTGAACGTTGAAGTCAGCAATGAAACGATTATGGATTTCAGTGTCGGATTGACAATAATTCTGATATTACTGCTCTGAGCAGCAAAGCTTGTTATCATATTCACTTTGATACCGATGAATCCACATATAATGCAGATTATGATAGCTCCGATTTGAGCCTTGCCTCTGCCGTAGTTATCTATACACTATACCTTGTATTCGGACATACATTGCTGATCTTATTCGTAAAAACGATAAATTGCGTCCTTTACATCCGAAATATCAGAACAGCTTTGTATTCTGTTCCCGGATATTACATTATAACCGTACTCTTCGCAGCTTATTATTATGTCGTCGGCTCTGCATCTGTCATTGACAGCAATAATGATATCGGGAGAATTAACAGCCGAATAATAATTGATATAGCTCATTATCAGCGTCTTAGGAACATAGCAGGCGCCGTAATAATAATGCTTTTTGTTTATGGATAGAAATGCTGCGCTATATCCGTCTGATGACAACTTAGACAAAAGCATACTCGCGAGTCTTCCGCTTCCATCTCTGTTTTTGATGCAAACAACAGGGATGTCACACTTTTTGTATAAAAAAGAATTCAGCAACAACCATGAACAAAACAGCCTTCCGTAATGCAATGAGCGGAACCTCTGTCCGCAGGAGCGGTAATACATTCTTTTCGCCGGACTTAGCCTGTCAAAAAAAACGTATCCTTGGCTCTCTCCCGAATAAGGACTGAATATTTCAAAGCCAATCAACTTACCGCCTTTTCTCTTCGGCTTTTTATCCATAAGCCTCACGTCACAGGTGACTTTGTGCAGGTCAAGCTTGCCATTATTGATATATTTCGCTACTGCATAGGGACAAGCATAGCTGTTGCACCTGATAGTAAGGCACTTTTTTCCGTTGGAGCGTATCAAATGAGCGCCTTTTGTATAAACGTCGGACGGCCTGTACGGAAGTCTCATCAGACTGCTTAGTCCGACCTGCTCCACGCTGATTGTACTGTCAAACAGTGCGGGCACAGTCAGCATTCCGCTGTTGCTCTGAGCAGCGAAAATACACACGCCCTTCTTTTTCAGTTTTTCGCAGATTTCTCTGAGCCGATGGCTGAAGGAATTATCAATTCCACAAACCTCTATACCGTTGCTCAGATTGATAACATCAATATCGAGTCTGAGACAGAACTCCAGAGCAGCAATAATATCCTCAGGAGCTGCCATGTCATCATTTCCAAGAAAAACGATATCATATATCTTTTCCGGAGAACTGTATTTTTCAATGATCTTTGCACAGATAGTAGCATGAGAATTCTTATCGTCGAATACACTGTTTCTGTTAACGCTGTTTCCGACGCAGTACCTTTCGACCTTAGTTTTTACCTCTGCCTGACATATTCCGTCATCAAGGATTGCCACTATCATGATATTCTCCCAGACCTTTTGAATTAATGAAGCTTTATTACATTATCAAAATAACCTACAAGCTCTTCGGAATGTGTAACACAAATCACTGTACATTCTTTCAGTTCTGTATTGAACAGCTTTTTAATATGCTCAACTGTCTCAATATCAAGATTTGAAGTCGCCTCATCAAGAATGATTATAGGCTTTTCAGTGATCAATGCACGAGCAAGAGCAATTTTCTGTTTCTGACCTCCAGAAAGCATACTTCCGTTTTCACCGACATTGTATTCGTATCCCTTTTCTTCGACAAGACCTTTAAGATTAAGGATTTCAAGTATATGTTCAAAACGTTCCTTATCAATTTCTCTGTCAAGAAAAATATTATCTATCAGAGTTGCATTGAAAAGATATACATCCTGACTTACAACTCCGAACAACGCACGGTAGCGATTGATATCAAGCTTATCTATATTATTGTTGCCAAGAATGACCTCACCCTTATCCGGCGAAATCAGCCTCAGTATCATATTGATGAGAGTAGTCTTTCCGCAGCCGTTTTTGCCCCAGATGACCGTTTTGCTACCCTTTTTGATCTTGAAGCTCAGATCCGATAATGTATCCTCAACTCCGTCATAGCTATACGAAACTTTATCGAAAATGATATCACCATTACCAAACGAATCTATACCGTTCGGAGCTTCTTCGGGATAATTCATTAACTCCATATGCCGCTTTATCGACGGAAGAAGGGCAGAAAGCTCAAATATCATCGAAAAGGCGACGATTATAGGCTGTGAAAGCATTAATGCATAAGTCTCGAACGCTACGACCTTTCCGACAGAAATATCGTTTTTTAGCATTATCAAGCCTGATACAAAATATATCGAAATTGAGAAGAAATTCATAACGAGCCCTTGGATAAGGTCGTTCTTTTTTCTTATCAACGACTGGTCCATATTGAGAGTTTTCAATTCATCAGCTCTGCTTCGTATCGCTGTCTCTTTATTTCTCTGGAGTCCGAAAAGACGTATAACCTTGATGCCGTTTATGTAATCGCCGTACACCTCGGAATAATCACGTGATTTATCAAGGTACTTATGAAGTATCGGCATATTCTTGTTCATCATGTAAAAGGTCAAAAAGCCATTGATCGGCAGAAATACAAGCGTCAGCAAATAAAGCCTCCACTCCATTATCAGCAGCGATGCTCCGCCGCCGACTGCGCCGAGAAAAGCACTTACGATTTCAAATGATTCCGAATGTGCAATACTTGAAATACTGAGTATGTCTTCTTTTATTGTCTGACATATAGACGAAATATTTTTATCCTTAAAATAATCAATCCTTATCGACGACAAATGCTTAAAGGTCTTCACCTCAAGATCAAAACGAATATTGTTATAGATCTGAAGCCTTATTTTCTCTTTTATATAATCAAACAGAGAGTGGATAACATAAAGCAACATCAGAATGACGCACATAAGCGAAAGGTTCTTAAAATCCTTCTCAACAATTCCTATATCGATAAGTCTCTGTGACGCAAGCGGCTGTACAAAGCCAATCACAAATGAAAAAATCATACACAAAAAAATAACAGCGACTCTCTTCTTATAGTTGAAGAGCAGTCCGAAAACAGGTTTATAGTACTTAAAAGCCTGTTTCAATTTATTTTTTTTTATACGATTTTTTCCCATTTAAGAAACATCCTTTTAAAATGTCGTTATATAAATATACAATGAAGTTGATTGTTAAAAAAAACAATCAGCTTCATTGTATGAAGCATAATTGCTTATGCCTATTAATACTACATTTACGATTCGTCAGTTTTTAAGTTTGTAAAATAATAATTACTTCGTTAAATAGAAATAATTTGTGATCAAAAATCAATCTTAAAGATTAGTTAAGACCGCTCTTTAAATCAGAGCTATTCTTAGCAGAAGGCTTACCTGCGCATGAACAGCATACACAATTAGAGCAATTCTTGAATGCCTTAACGATTCTGTTGTCCTTAGTATTCTTCTTGAAAAGCTTCTTCATCTCTCATTCCCCCCTTTATTACAGTGATTAGTTTTATGACGGATAGCATAATATGTAATATCAACCTTGAATAATAAGATTATTTATGTGGTATGATTCGCAGTTCTTCTTTCAATACTGTCTGCAATACCGTTTATCGAGTTGAATCCATAGTCCTTAACATCTTCCAAAGCAAACTTGACCTTGAATTCCTCCATCAGCTCTAAAAAGACAAATACCAGATCCTGATAATCCATACCAAAGTGATCACCTATGAGAGGAATGTCATAATCATTCTCGGATATTGATTCAGAACTATGGCGAACCTCATTAATTATACCTATTATTTTGTCTATTATCTGACCTCTGTCTAAACTCATTTTATAACTCCTCAACATTATTGGAACATTTTTCAATAAAATCAGATACCAAAGCATTCCGGCTTTTATCGTTCATATCACAGAAAAGATAGTCCTTTATATCAGAACACTTTTCAATATAATTCCAAGCATGGCTTTTATCCAACGTAGTTATTACGACCTCTCCGAGATCAAAACTCAATTCAATATCAACTTCGATGTTACTGATTGCAAAAGCATCAATCGGACAGTTATACTTATATTTATATTCAGTATCTAGCTCGGGTAAAAAATCAGGTGTTACAACATTAACAGGAATGCCAAGGATAAAATAATCAACTGAAACAGCTTGTGAAAAAGTATAGGCATCGATTGTGTAGCCATCCAGCACTTCTTCGGCAAAGTTTGACATTCCTCCCGGGAATTGGACCACAATAATATCAGGACACTTTAATAGTTCAATATCGTTGATAAAATTGTTCAGGAAGAAAACCTTCTCATCGCTGCTTATTGAAGAACGGAATAATTCCTTGGGCAGTGTATAGCTGTTAATGAGCATATTATTATTGCTTGTCCCAATGCCTACTGTTTTATATCCGCTTTCATTGAGATGCCTGATAAGATCACAATACAGCATATCTGTATTCAATGGAGAAAACATACTTCCTATTCCGATTACTACGCTTTCCTGTTTCGTATAAAAATCAGCAACTTTAGGTATCTCGTATTTGTTTTTGTATCGGAATACAAGTTTTTTTTCTTTGGCAAGCCTGTATGCTTTCTTCAAATCATTCTCATCTAATTCAGCACAGCAAATAACATTCTTGTTTTTTTCTAAAGAAAGAATGATTTTTTTTACGATATCTTTGTACATTGAACTGATGTTCTTATAATCACAAATTATAACGGTGTCACATATTTCAAGTGATGCATCAAAATCAGTACTGATATCACAGCCCAGATTGTCTGAAACCATGCTTCTGCAAACAACGGGGCAAACCGCTTTTACTATATGCAAATCATTATCTACCTTGTCTATATAATCAATGAAGGGGATCAATTCGTTTGAACAGGGATAAATAATACAATTCATTTTACGGTCTCCAAGTATAGTGTGTTTTAGTTTCTTTAAATAAAATACAGGTTTTCAGTATTGAATCAAACCTTGAACATGACATCTTGCAATTTGCCAATCTCCTTTCGGAAACAAGCTCATCGCCACCATCTGAATATGCCTGACAAAGCGAACAATGCAATTGAGCATAACACTCCCTGCATTTATCTGATGTTTGCTGAGAAACATTCATTTGTTTTTTTATAGCATCATAATCAAATCCATCATAGATAGATCCGATCTTCATACATTTTGAAATCTCGCTTACTCGTTCGCACGGGAACATATCTCCGTAAACATTAACGAAGAATTTTGTATGGCCCGGCACACAAGGACCTCCCGGACACCCTGTATCTGGCAGTGAATTTATTCCTCGCTTATATTGCATGTAATTACGTTTAAGCATGAACATACTCTGGTTATAAAATTCAGGAATATCTATCCCTTCAACAAGCTTCATCGATTTAAGGAAAGCTAAGAAGAAGTAGTAATTGTACTTAGCTTTGAACTCGCTTGGGTATTCAAGTTTATATTCAAGATATTCGTCATCAGCAACCGACGAACTTACGCCAACCGAATTGTTTCTGAAAAATTCATTATCAAACAGCGAGAACGCTTCGTCAATATCATTATTCGGAGCAAGAACCATGTTAATCTCCACCCCCAAAGCAGCATTATCACCGTATCTTTTATATGCCTTTTTTAAGGCTTCAAAAACACTTGCAAAGCTGCCCGTTCCATCGCTTCTTTTTCTGTTGATATCGTGTATAGACGGAGGGCCATCCATACTTATGAGCAGCTTGAAATCGTGTTCAGCTAAGAAATCTATTATTTCGTCACTCATCAGCGTTGCGTTTGTTGTCATGAAAAAGCTGAGATTTTTACCAAGGAACAGTTCTTCACTATATTCAACACATTTTTTCAGCAATTCAAATTCAATAAGCGGTTCGCCGCCATAGAAAGAGATTGAAGGAGAGTCATATGTAGAAGAGTGTTCAGCAAAAAAATCGATTGCTTTTTTTGCTACTTCCCAACTCATGTGTTTGTTTTCGTGATTTCTTTGCAATACATTATCCGTTTTATTCGCATAAGGACAATAAGAACATACAAGATTACACAACCGAGTTACCTGCAAAATAAGCTGATGGCACTGGCTTGACAACATTTCTTCTATCTCGTCAGTTTGTTCATGCTTGATCTCGGAAACACGCTTGTCTGATAAATAGCCTTTTTCACGAAGATGTTCAACATATGCCTTATCCTCTTCGTTGAGTTCTTCATACAGGCAAGTTTCAGAAAGATAATAATAAACACTTTCATTGATTCCGACAATAGTGTCTCTGTTGACGTCATAGAAATAGAATCCTCTGGGTGAACGATAAAGCTTGATAAACGGTTTGTTTTTCACTTCTTAATTGCAGCATACCCCAAAATCGGTATTACACGCAGAGATATGCTTTATCCTTTCATAAAATTAATGATAGATCTATAATATCATTGATTATTACTAATAAATCTATAATGCATTGATTATTGCAGCATGTTGATTACCTTGATGTGCGTTTCGAGTTCATAATTTACCTGATCCTTCAGCATAACGAATAATTCGCAATATTCGTCATAGCTCATATTGCTTTTATCGCACATCTTTTGGATATTCTTAGTCAGAGAGTGCCATTTCTTCTCAAGTGCCTTATACGCAGAACATATCTTTTTGTCTTTAATGTACTGAGAAGCTTCCTTATACAGATAATCCCTGTAAACATATCCGCCCTGATCAAACATAGAACAAGCGGTAACAATTCCCGAATAATTCGTTTCGATAAGTTTTTTATCGTCATGACCATATATGTATTTCTCAAAGAACTCGTTCATGACTACAAGGCTAGCTCTTATCTGTTCAATAAGCAAAGATATCTGCTTTTTGAACGTCTCAGCAGCATCAGGAAGCGAAAAACCTGAAACATCCTTCACTATGTACAAGTCTTTATTTATCTCAAGCTGATACCACTTACTCTTTCTTGCCTTCTCAAGAACATCGTATTCTATCCAATGGTCATGCTGTTTGAGGCTGAATGAAGGCTCCGAAAACAACATCCTGCCGCTTTCGGGCTCAATGGCGTGAATGGTGATAAAATGATGGGGCATACGCAAATCGGCCGGAAAAAGCTTCTTATAAACCTCGGAGATTGCAAATCCTATCTGAAATTGATCAGAAACAGCGGTCACACAGGTGTTTTCCTTGATAGCATCAGAAATCAACTTAATGTCAGCATCACGTTCCAGAGCGGAATAATAATCCAGTCTGATATTCGACGCCTCTGCGAACTTATTGAAAAAATCCAGTTCAACTGGGATAATCTCCAAAGTCGGAACTCCGTTTTCTTCAAAATCTATCCTTGCCGTGAAATGTACTGCTTGTGTATACAGCATAGCTTCAACAGGCGTAATTGTGATATTTTTATTCTTCAATGCATATATCAGTGCATTGACGAAGCAGTTGATCTTGTGATTAATCTTATACTTGTAGTCACTTACTTCTAAAATCATGGTCCACCATCTTTGAACATATTTTTATTATGATAATTTTATTATAATAAATGGATTAAGCGAAAAGCGCCGAATATTCGTCATTTTAATCCTAACATATACTTTAATTGTGGTATAATTAATCCATTTTCTTCAATTAGTTTTCAAATCTTTTATAATATTATACCATATTTAGCAAATAAATTCAATATTATTATGATAAAAAAGAGCTAACCGAATTAGTAAATATTTATGCAACTTGCTTGTCCGTTGTGTTATTCATACGCAAAATCGATTCTGGATTTGTTGCTGATTTACATTTTTTTCACAGTGTGCATATTGTTTTTCCTTTTTTACACAAATCAGTTGTATGTTAAATTTCTTCAATTTTCTCTATCATATGTTACACAATATTCACAGCATTTTGTAGTTAAAAGATAAACTGTTGTGTTTGCATATAGATTTTCAACTTGTTTATTTAGTATTTACAATTTATTGTAAATACTATTGCATTTTTTAGTTTAATCAGGTATAATAAATTATTAGAATATTAGACGCAGCGATTTAATGTAATAACATATACATTTCTTATGTAATATTTTCGCTTTGCTTCAGTAAGGGGAGATAATTCTTGAGTAAAATCAAAGCAATGAATGTGAAAAGGCGAAATTTGTCAAAGCAACTAAAAAGCATATACAACGTGATACTGAAAAAAAGGATGTTCAGCCTTATACTCATATCACTGATGCTCCTCACCTCTTCATTCCTCACGATCCTGACGGCATCTAAAATGGCTAAAATAATTGACAGCGTCACTGCCGGGATCTCCATGGACAAACTAATCGTTGATATTTTTGTTTATATAGCCATTGTTGTTTTCCAGAACTGCATCAGTTTCTATTGTGGATATTGCAACAGTAAGCTTATTCTGAAATCTATAAATGAACTAAAAACATTCTGCCTTAATAAAATATTCTCTCGCAGCGGTGAGTTCTTTTCCAACAATGAATACGGCGAATTATATACTGCAATCGAGTCGGATACATCCTCATTCTGTGGATTTATTATGAGCAATATCTTTTCGATTCTTTATACCGTTAGTCTGCTTGCTTTTTATGTAACTTATCTTGCGATACTTAACTGGAAACTTTTGTTGGCTATAATGGCTATTCAACCGCTCGTTCTTATCTTTCAGTTAATCTTTGCTCCGAAGATTATGAAAAAAAGCCAGCAACACCGCGACAACAATGTAAAATATGATTCTATCCTTCAGACAATCATTTCAAATCCTGTTGAACTGATAATGTCGGGAATGAAGGAAAAAAGCTTCAAAAAGCTCATGAAATCCATAAATGACACATACGATTCGGGAAAATCGCTCTCATTTGTTCACTCGCTGAGTGCCCATATCATTCAGTTCCTTTCAGCATTTACTACTTGCCTCGTTATCGGTCTGGGCGGCTATTTTGTATTACAGGGAAAAATGACCATAGGTGTACTCGTTGTTTTCATTAGCAGCTCGGACAAGCTGATCAAAATTATCGCTTCAATATCCGACCTCACATTTGACTTCTCTGAAGTCAAACCAATCTATAAACGTTTAAGCAATTATCTCAATTACACAAGTGAAGATAATGAAGAACTGGTGCTCAGTAGCGATCAGAATGATATTGTATTTCAGAATGTTGATTTTTCCTATGATGAAGGGACTGAAATACTACGTAATGTAAACTGTTGCTTCAAAACAGGAAAAAAATACGGTATTATTGGAAAAACAGGCGAAGGTAAAAGCACGATTATCAAACTCCTCTTCAATTTATGGAAGCCTTCCCGCGGCAAGATACTCATCGGAGGCAAGAAAATCGACCATCTTGACAAAAACAGTATCAGTGAGAGTATTATGTACGTTTCAGCAAATCCGATAATGTTTAATGATACCATATACAATAACATCGTCATGAATTCAACCGATATCAACGAAGAGAGGATATATGATATGCTCAGAAAGCTAAAGCTCTATGATGATATCACAAAGCTGAATGACAATATTCAGAGTGTCATCGGCGATAACGGCACAACTCTTTCCACAGGTCAACGTCAGCGTCTTGCTATCGCAAGGGCACTGCTGAGCGACAAGCAAATCATTATCATGGACGAACCAACCTCTTCGATAGATTCAGAAACAGAAAAGGAAGTCATGAAAACCATCTACAACGAACTATCCGATAAAACTCTTATTATCATAACTCACGATGAACAGATACTTTACAATTGTGATGAGATTCTGGAATTACGAAACAGGAATCTCATCCATACAGACAAGGAGATAGCCGATATAATCGCATAACGGCTATGTATCCGCTTCATAGGCTATAATCACATTTTGTGATGCTATAGTCGTATTCTTGGTCATGACCTTATTGGTATGGCGCGCAATGCCAATCAGGGTTCTGATAAATATTTTTTAAGGAGGAAATTTAAAATGAAAATTGAAAAGCTCTCAAACAAGATTGAATTTAATGTTGAAGCTCAGAAGGCTGCCTGCAACGCTGATTGCCCGGCTGGTTTTACATTTGTTGGCAACACCGCATTAATTAGTTTGCCTAATCTAAAAACATGCTTTGTCAAGCCTCTATGGTCAAGCTTCATTTCCCCAAGTCACTAATCAAACTAACTGCCAAGATTTTATCTAAAGAATAAGGAGGAAATTTAAAATGAAAATCGAAAAACTCTCAAACAAAATTGAATTTAATGTTGAAGCTCAGAAGCGTCCCTGCCTCTATGATTGCCCGGGTGGTTTTGCGTGGGTCAACAACTTATCAAAAATTGATGGTAACGGGTGGCCTACAAATTGCCATGTCATTTCTGTATGGACAAGCTTCATTTCTCCAAGAAACTAATCAAACTAACTGCCAAGATTTTATCTAAAGAATAAGGAGGAAATTTAAAATGAAAATCGAAAAACTCTCAAACAAAATTGAATTTAATGTTGAAGCTCAGAAGCGTCCCTGCCTCTATGATTGCCCGGGTGGTTTTGCGTGGGTCAACAACTTATCAAGAATTGATAGTCACGGGTTGCCTACAAATTGCCGTGTAATTTCTGTATGGACAAGCTTCATTTCTCCAAGAAACTAATCAAATAATTATTGCATCATAATTGTATGTAAAGTAAAACCAACTCAATTCAGCGGGGAGCTTTCATTTTGGGCTGTTTACCGCTGAATTGAGTAAACATAAAATATCATATGGTTCGTTTTTTATTCAACGGAGGTAAAATATGTCTGATATCAGAATTGCTGTATTGGATACGGGGATTGACAAAATATTATATGATGAGCTCTTACAGCAGAACAGGATATTAGGCTGTAAAGGCTTTAGATATGATTATTACTACAAAACAGTTTTTTGTGATGATCGTGTAGAAGATCTAAACGGGCACGGTACCCAAAGTGTCGCACTTATCGACAGAATCTGCCCGCATACAAAATTTAATATTGTTAAGCTTCTGGGAGTCTCAGGTCTGACAAATGAATCAGTTCTGGAAAAAGCTCTGGAATATGCTTCAAAGCTTGATGTAGATATAATTGTATCAAGCTCAAGTCTGAAATCATCTCTGAAGTCTGAAAAGCTTGAAGAAATATGCAATAAAATCCACAGCGACGGAAAGCTGTTGATTTTTTCTCTTAGAAATGGAGACCAGACATCCATCCCGGCAGAGTTTGAAAGTGTTATAGGTGTAATAGGTGGAAATATACCAAATGACGAATTGCGCTGGAACGAGGGACAGAAGATCCAGTTACAGTGTTCTTCCGAAACAGCTGTTGTAAAGGCACTTTACGGCAGAAGAAGTGTATACAACGGAAACAGTAAGGCTACATCACTTGCTGCAGGTCTTATTGCCAAATTAATGTATGAAAATAATATATACGGTTCGGATGTAACAGCTTATCTAAACAGAAACTGTTACGCTGATAAATTAGAAAACAAGCCATTCGGACGCGAGATTGACTCCATTAATAAAACCGTATTCGACCATGAAAAGGAAGAATATCTTGTAGAAAACAGTATCGGGTATCATCAGGTTTTATATTCACTTTGTGAATTCTTTAAGATCAATTCTCCCGAACGTATGCGAACCGCTTATTTAATGGAAGAGAATAACTCGTATCTATGGCATAATATAGAAGAATTCCTAAGATATATGGAATATATATTTCAGAAACCGATTGATGTGGATAACCTGAGAAATCTGGAGTATTCATATCTTTTTTTTGAAAACGTTATAAACAAAAATGAAAGCGATGATTAATATGATGGATAAGAAAAAAACATTAATGTATTGCCGATCTTTTGCAAAAAGTGAATATCAGGACAAGATAATAATCGCAAATACCGAAAACGGTCAGACTTTTAAGCTTACAAAGGAATGCTTTGATATCCTTGATACTTTTATTTCCAAAAAAGTATCGGTTGAAGAGTGTCTCAGCTGGTTTGAAGACAAAGATGATATGAAGTATTTCGAGACTATCCTTGCAAGTATGAATGAAAAAACAATCCTTGTTTCGGAGCCTGAGGAATACGAATATGATATCAGCTGTTCACTTACAAACAAGTGTAATCTCAGATGTATCCATTGCTGCGCAGATGCACAGCACGTTTCTGATTCCGACAACTCAACAAACGAGCTCACAACTCTGGAGTGGAATGATACCTTCGAAAAACTCTCGGAGCTGAAAGTCAAATCAATGTCCTTTACAGGCGGCGAGCCCATGATTAGAGATGACTTCTTTGAGCTTATAGAATATGCAAGATCAAAGATAAAATCATCCTATCTGCTGATGTCAAATTCACTGCTTATCAATGAAGGAAACGCCAAAAAGCTTGTATCGCTTTTTGAAGAATTTTCATTCAGCCTTGACGGTGTTGATGAAGAAACGTGTGCATTCGTACGCGGTAAAGGCGTTTTTGACAAAGTAATGAAAAACGTTGATCTTATGAAGGCAAACGGTATGAACTCGTTCTCGCTGTCTATGACAAATATAAAGCAGAATATTCCTCACATAGAAGAATTCCTCGATTTGTGCAAATCTATCGATGCCAAACCGATCCTGAGGCATTTTGATTTTGTTGGAAGAGGTAAGCAGAATATTGACCTTATGCCTTGTACAGAGGATGAAAATTTTACACATCAATTTCCCGAACCTATTGACGGAATAAAATCCTTCGCTTCAAACCTTATGCCCACAGGAATATCATGCAACGCTTGTACTACTACATTTACGATTGGAAGTAACGGTGATATTTTCCCGTGCAACACCCTTCAGAAGGAGCAATTCAAGCTCGGTAATGTCAAGGATATCCTCTCCTTGAAGGATTTCTTTGAAAAGAGAGAATATGAAAAATCGGAAGGATACAGAAACTTCTGCGATATACATCCCGCAAAGAGTAAAAAATGCGCAGATTGTCCAGTAAAACTCCACTGCGTTACCTGTCTCCAGTACTGCTACCTTCAGAAGAATCATTCCAAATGTCAGCAGTACTGCAACCAAAAGAAAAAGGAGCTTGCAGTTTTATGGGATTAAGTAAACAAAACTATGTTGTTGACGGTGAATATCTCGCGTTCACAATCTGGACAACATCGTACTGCAATTTCAACTGCAAATACTGCTATGAGACCGAAAACAAACCTTCAAATTACATGGACCGAGAAACAGCGGATAAAGTATTTGCATACATAAGGAGACAGGCAAAAAACAGCGACAAAAAATCGCTCTGGATAGGGTTTCATGGCGGCGAACCGATGCTTAACACAGGCATCATCAAGTATTTTCTTGATATGTTTGAAGCAGATGATGAGATAACCTATTTCACCTCTATGACTACCAACGGTTCTGTTATGGACGAAGATATCATTAACCGTATCAGTGAGGTCAGTGTTAGTCTCGATGGAGCAAAAGAGTCGCACAACAAAAACAGAATCACACGAAACGGTGAGGGGACCTATGACCTTATCATTGGAAACATAAAAAAGATCATGGAAATTAAGAATAACGATATCCGTTTAAGAATGGTCGTAACTCCCGATAACACTGAAGATTTCTTTGACAATGTTATGTATGCCGCTTCATTGGGATTCACAATGATCGTTCCCTGTATCGACTTCTTCAATAAGGACTGGAACGATGAAAAGTTCAGACTTCTCTATGATGAAGCGATAAGGATAAAAGAATACAGACAGGAAAACTGGTCTGATAAAAACATCCGCATTGCAATAATTGATGACCAGGTCAAAAGAATGGGCGACTGCGAAATCGGCATTGACGGATTTCAGATAGGTGTAGACGGTTCATTGTATCATTGTATGTATACAGCAAATGACCCGTCTTATTCGATTGGAAACATTTTTGACGGAATCGATGAAAGCATCGCTGAAGAGGTAAACTGCCTCAACAGAAAAAAGCCCGAGGAATGTAATGGTTGTACATATCAGCCGTACTGTATTACGCAGCGCTGTCTTATCCTCAATAAACTTACAACAGGCAACTATTACGAGCCTTCGCCTGTAATATGCAAGTATGAATGGCTCAAACTGAAGCTCAAAGGCGTAAATGTCAGACTGTAATTTGGATATGACTAAACCTTTCTGAACCCGCACGTTCAGAAAGGTTTTTCATTTATAAGCTGTTGTTGCCTATATATTGGCAATTACGGCTTTTCTTTTTATATGAAAAAATTGGTTATGATACGACTAAAAATCTGAATTCTGTAAATATAAATCGAAGTGTTCTGCACTTTTTTCATTTTTTATAATATTCTTCTTCGTATTCATCTGGCGATTTATAATGATTGACTGAATGTAGGCGCTCGGAATTATAGAAGTTGATATAATTTTCAATTATCCTGTAAAGCTCCGCCTCACTGTTTATTTTCCTTCGGTACAGTTCCTCCTGCTTCAACGAAGAAAAGAAGGACTCTGCGACCGCATTATCATGAGGAGTGCCAGAACGTGAAAACGAATGAACTACCTCATTCTCCTTCAGATAGTTTTCAAAAGTCTTTGAACAAAAATTGCTTCCATTATCCGTGTGAAAGATCAGACCGGGTGACGGCTTTCTTGATGTGATTGCTCTTTTCATGGTCGTCTTTACAAGCTGAGTGCTGTTATGCTTGCTGATGTGGTATGCTACAACTTTGCGCGAAAACAGGTCAATTATTGCACATATGTAGTAATAATAATCACCATAACTGAAAACGGTAACATCGCTCACCCACACCCTATTCGGTGAATGAGCTTTGAATTGCTGTTTAAGGATATTCTTTTTCCGCTTTTCTTTGAATTTGTTCGCACACTCTTCAAGCCTAATTCATTCATAAGCTCTCTGAACATTTCTTCGCTAACATTAACATACTGCTTTCGCAGCAGTGCTGTTATCTTCTTGGAACCATAGATTTGGTTGTTATCTTCAAAGAGTTTCTGTATATGAACTTTCAATTCCTCACGGCGCTGATTATACCAGTTATTCTCGCCTTTGCTGCGTTTGATGTGGTTAAGAAATGTACCTCGGTCCACCTCCATAGTCTCACATAACAGGTGATTATTGTATTTTCCATACAGCTTTTCCATTGCGGACAGCTTCTCTTTAAGCGGCGCACTTACTGTACAATCAACCGTTTTGAGGATCTCAATCATCTTCTGCTGACGCTCTGCCAGCTTTCTCAGCTCAGTCACCTCATTGGCAATACTATTGCGCTTTTCGTTGTATTGCCTTATCCATGAATAAATAGTACTTGTGGATATTTTCATGGCTCCTGCTATCTGCTTGACTTTTTCACCATCAAGATAGCGTTTAATGGCTCTCTTCTTTTTGTACTCTGAAATTTTCTTCATTATTACTATTCCTTTTTTGAATTTGCCTGCTCATGGCACCCTGAGCGGACATAGTAATAATTATAGCATATCTTAAAGAATAATCAAACTTAAAACGTTTCAATAATATGCCTTGAATCATAGTTATCTGTATGATATAATAAAGAAAACAACTACGGCATCAGGTGAAACAATGAACAGCATAGGCATATATGCCCGCAAATATTACTTCATTAAAGGTGTACTTATCGACTACTTTGAAAAGAGGCGACGATAAATGAATGAGATAGATAAACTTAAACGAGCAAAGCTATATATGGACAAGCTATCTAACGGCGTTGATCCGAATTCGGGAATGCGTGTTCATGAAGATGATATTGTTCGTGACAGTCGTGTTATAGCCTGTTTTGAGTATATTTCCAGAGTGCTTGAATGGAAGATAGAATCGTTTGAGAACAGACCTGCGGCTTCGGAAAAGCCAAGACGAAGACGAGTTTTCATAAATGATGATCAGTTTTCGCAGTTGCAGCTTAATTACGGAGAATGTAAGGTCAGCGATATTGCTAATGAGATAAACAGGGTTATTGCTGATAACGGTACAAAGAAAATGCAGGCTGCCTGGATAAATGACTGGCTCGAAAGTATAGGGATGATGACCAAAAACGCCGACGGAAACAGAGTAGTAACCTCTACAGGAGAGGATATCGGAATTTCATCACACCTTAAAACAAGTCAGCGAGGAACAGAGTATTATCTTAATCTGTATTCAGTGCAGGCACAGTCTTTCATTTTTGATAATCTGAGAGCGATCATTGAGCATCACTATGACCGCAGCTGAGCAATAGGGAGTAGCAATGGATTGGAAGAAATTATTTAATCCCGTTATCCTTGAACGAGGATTTGATTATCACCGAAATAAGAAAGCTGAGATACTTAACTTATCGGCTGATGAAGTAAATGCAGTGGTTTCAGGCTCAGACGACTATGAGGTAAACATTTACTTCTCTGACGGAGGAATTGATGATATGTACTGCGATTGTCCGTATGCTTCTGACGGTAATAAATGTAAGCATATGGCTGCTGTATTATATTTGTTAGAGGATTTACAAAGTCATTCAAATCCACATTATACAGATATTGAAAGTCTTATTGCAGGTACATCTCCTGAGCAGATAAAGAAATTTCTCATAAATGCGATGAGATATGACACCGGACTGGAAGAGCGCTTTATCCGCTTTATTGACGGTGAAAACGGTAGCATAAACATAGCTGAGTATAAGTCTCAGCTTAAATCATTGATCGGTCAATACTCTGATAACAGCGGATTTATAAACTGGAAAAACGTTTCTCTGTTTATTAATGAAGCGGTCAAACTTCTTGAGGAGTGTACAGATAGTCTTATTGAATGGAAATGTTATTTTGAAGCCTTTGAGATCGTAAGCTATTATTACGATGAGATACTTATTACCGATCTTGATGATGACGGAGATATTAGTTATTTTCAAAACTGCTGTCTTGAAATGCTCTCGACTATCGCTGATGAGTCGGACATAAAAACAAAACATAGGCTATTTAACTCCGCTTTCAGAAAGTTAGATACAAAGTTTGACTACTTCACTGAGCTATACTTTGACTTTATCAAAGAAAGCTTTGATGAAGAAGAATTTCTCGAAAAAATGCTTGAATGCTCTGATAAGATCATTTCAAAGAATAATATCAGCAATTATGAACATGAAAAATGGATATTGTATCACATGGAGCTTATGGATAAGCTTGGATATTCCGATGAGGCTATTGAACTGTTCTGCAAAAAATATCGAGATATCATTGAGGTTCGCCAGTTCCTGACAGACAGGTACTTGAAAAGCGGTGATACCGATAAAGCAATAGCCGTCCTTAAAGAATCGCTTGAGCTTGAAAAAGACAACATGTACATTTCTGAAGGCATTCATCTGAAGCTGAAAGATATTTATAAGCAGCAGTCGGATAAAAAGAATTATATAAAGGAACTCTGGACTATACTTACAGAGACTAATATTACTGAAAAGTCTGTTTATCTTGAATTAAAATCACTTTTCGATGGTGATGAATGGGAAGAAACAAGAGAACAGCTTTATTCCTCAATGAAATATCAGGCAATGCTTCCCGAATACTTTATCGAAGAAAACCTGACAGACAGACTTGCAAACTATGTATTTTCAAATAATAATACCTATCTTATAGAAAAATATGAATCTCTCCTGATAGAAAGCTATTCTGAGCTTGTTCTTGAGGCATATGCAAACGAGCTTAATAAAGCCGCAGAAAATACAGCTGAACGTTCGACTTACAAACGTTGGGCAGATAAACTAAGACATATGAAAACAATAAAAGGCGGAATTGAAACAGTAGATATGATTATAGACAGGTGGCAAGAATTGTATTGCAATCGCCGTGCTATGATGCAGGAGATAAATAAGGTCGCAGGCGAAAGAGATTTTGGCGTAAAATAGCCATTTTACATGTGTCATCAATTAAGTCATGCCCAGACAGAAACGCCCGACAGGAAACTGTCGGGTTTATTTTTTCTGAATCACTTTATCCACATCTCCTCATAACCATAAAACAAAATCAAGGAAGCCGTCCGTACATGCCGCAAATGCAGCTGTAACGAACGGCGTCACTTTTTCACTCCATAATCAGCGGAGCATTATTCATTTCTGAACCGTAAAGCCATTTGCTTTGCCAAGTACAAACGAATGCAGAATAACAACATCTGCGATCTCAAATGTACCATTCATGTTAAGGTCCACAGAAGTAACTTCTTCCTCTGAAAGCGAATCACGGTTGAGATACAGAGATCTTGCCGATACGATATCAAGGGCGTTTACACGCTGGTCGCTGTTGATATCTCCGCGAACCGTCTTATTTTCAGAAGTGCTGAAATCATTCTTAACAACATTTATGTCGGCATTCTTTTGGTTTTCCAGGTCCATGTAATATTCAACGAGATACTTGTCTCCGAAGCAGCATCCATTGTTCTTGATAACGGCAATATGGTCTGATAAATCGACCTTGCCTTCCTGAACTGCCGTATCTTCGCTCTGATCTTTTCTGAAGCTGTAATAAACACAGTCGTCATACGATGAAAAGCATCCTATTGTTCTGTATACGCACTCATAAAGATCGTATTCATGTCCGTTTGATGTATAAGTCGCTACAAGCTCCTGGCTTCGCAAACCATTTGACATTCCTATTCCTAAAGGACGTCCGGGTTTCATATATTCATCCGGAGTTCTGCCGTCAGTTTTCTCGATTATTTTCAGACACACAGAACTGTAGTATACACCATCATCGCCTTTAAGTTTTTCTTTCGGTTCAACACTGTACACATCATATTCAACGCTGTATCCGCATTCGTTATCGGGACCTGCTTCCACTCTGTACTCTGCAAGATTTTCAAAAGCTCCGTCCTTACTTTTTTTAGAAGCAGAACAGTAATTGTAAAAGCTTGTCATTCCATTAAGAGAAACGCAGCCATTTGCCTTGGCATAGCAGTTAACGCCTAATGCGTCGAAGCTGTAATCATCGATATTAATGGGAGTTCCTCTGCCTACTACAGCTCCAAGGTCATAATCAAGTTCCGATATCTCCGCATCTGCAAGCTGATTTTTGATAACTTCAACCTTAGCTTCGGAATTGTTGATACGGAAACCTGTATCAACAGCTGTAACATTTCCTATTTTAACGCCAAGACGCGATGCTATTGCTGCTATCTCGCTGACAGGAACAAAAGCAGTCTTTACTTCTCCCTCAGTCTCAGCATCTGCATCGGAATCTGCGCGGTCAATGGTAAATTTCTGATAGCTGTCACTTTTTTCAGGTGCTGTATCGACATTAATTATAGAATCACGGTAAACATTGTACTGCTGACCTTCCAGAGTTACGCTTCCTATATTCGGCCAATGAGCGAAAGAATAATCAGGAATGTCTACAAAATCGATCCGTACATTCGGAGACATCATCCATACCGTTACCGCAGGAGTAATGTCACTGTCAGTCTTGTACTCGCAGTCTACACGGTAATTATGCTCCAGCAGGCTCTCGTTTCCTTCAAAGCGGTATCCTGAGCTGACATAAGCCATATAGCTGTCAGTAAGCTCAGCCTCGTATGCACCGTTGCCCTTTGGTATTATGCAGGACTTATCATCGCCTGTATTAAGCTGATAAATACATCCGTCTATGTTCTTTACGATGTTATGCTCATACTTTACAGGATCGCCGTTCTCATCGGTCTCAAGCTCGTATTTTGCAGGCATATTAAGTAAAGTACCCACCTCCGAATTGAAAAAGACTCTTCCTATTCCTCCGCTGTTTTCGGCACGTAATCCCATCCTTGAAATACTTGCGCCCTCTCCTGTTATCTTATCGAAATTGACCGCATGTAAAGCAATGGAGGTATTGAATTTTATGTAACCTGTTCCGTCATCCATTCTGAAATCATCCACATCCTTAGCGGAAATAATACCAGAAGCCTTGACCGAGTAATACATCGAACCGTCCTCGTTTTTGTACAGGTCATAATGCTCGTCTTTAAGCTCATACTCGCCTATCTTCTCGTATTCTGAATAGTTATCGGAAGCAATGGTGCTTTCTACGATGAACAGATGCGTCTTACCGCCGTTCATTGTCAGGTAAACGCCTGCCTTGATCGTGCTTTTATCATTAGCTTTATAGAACATTTCAGTACGCAGTTCAGGCGAATCATCTGACGTATCTTCAACACTGTAATAAGCTTTATCAGAGCAGAAGATACTTTCATCGCAGTTATACCAGTCCGCACCGAAACTAACGGAATCATACCCCTGTTCGGTCAACAAAGCATAGCCTCCGCTGTGTTTCATTTCATGATAGCATCCGAAGTAATATCCTTCTGTATCCTCGGCATACTGATTTGAAGCAATTCCGTATTCTTTGCTCAAGTTGAACTGGTCAAAGACCTCATCGGGAAAATCAGGGATAATTGTTTCAGGTTCTGATTCTGCCTCTGAAACGGTATCCACATCTGCGGCAACAGCAGAAAAAGGCACACAGGTAAGTGAAAGGACCGATGCAGCAAGGACAGAGAGTGTTTTTCTTAATTTCATATTAATTCCTCCTTTTCAGATTTGAATTGACCAATAATTGCTTTTTAACGATAGCCAAGTATTCAATGTCCGCAATAAAATGCACATATGGCACTGTTGAAATATGTACAAAATTATACAAACATCCATTGTAGCAATTATATCACAACTCTTTGCAAATTTCAAGTACTTTCTGCAATTTAGTCAATATCGCATAAAAACGTCTCTGAACGACAATATCATACATGCTATCAACAGCGAAAAAGTCCACCGCAAAAAACGGTGGACTTGCTAAGGCAACACCGCACAAAGCTTGTGCTGAAGATGCGCTGACAGATTTTTCGTAAGATTGTATAGAAATTCCGCCGGCATACTTACGTATGTCAAGGGATTTCTGTGCAAGATGGCGGAAAATATGCAAGCATATTCAGTGCAAACCATCAGGTGTGCTTTGTGCGGCGTTGCCTTAAATCATCAGAGTGAAGCAAGTTTAGCAAACTGCGCTTTAAGTGCAGGATAGATCTCTCTGTAGAGCTGATAGTATTTCTCATATTCGGGAACGTTCTCAGCCTTTGGCTCCTGTACCTTATCTGTCTTGATGATAGCTCCGCAAGCCTCAGTAACGCTGCTGTAGATACCTGCGCCTACGCTTGCAAGTATAGCAACACCAAGTGCGGGACCTTCCTTTGAAGCAACTGTTTTTACATTGCAGTTATAAAGGTCAGCCAGCATGCTTCTCCAGAGCGGTGAAGAACCGCCGCCGCCGCATGCCATCATATCGTTTACATTTACGTTCATTTCACGGAATACCTCAACGCAGTCACGGAGAGAATAAGTAACGCCCTCAAGAACTGCACGGAGCATATCCTTACGTGTGTGAATTGCTGAAAGTCCGAAGAATACTCCTCTTGCATCAGGATCAAGATGAGGAGTTCTTTCACCCATAAGGTATGGCAGATAGAGAAGTCTGTTAGCGCCTACGGGAACAGTCTCAGCCTGCTTATCCATGAGGTAATACTCATCAACGCCCATAAGCTTAGCTGTTTCCTTTTCAGTCATGCAGAAATTATCTCTGAACCACTTCAGTGAAAGTCCTGCACCCTGTGTAACGCCCATAACGTGCCAAGCATTAGGAACAGCAGCACAGCATGTATGAACTCTGCCCTGCTTGTCGATAGAGATATCGGAAGTGTGAGCAAATACAACGCCTGAAGTACCGATAGTTGTGAAAGCCTTACCGTCCTCAACAACGCCTGTACCAACAGCAGCTGCGGCATTGTCTCCTGCGCCGCCTACTACGATAGTGCCCTCGCAGAGTCCGAGAGTCTCAGCCATTGCCTTTGTAAGTTTACCTGTTACCTCACAGGACTCGTAAACCTTGCCGAGCCAGTTCTTGTCTATCTCAAAAGCAGTAAGAAGTTCATCGGACCACTTACGGTTAGGAACATCAAGAAGCTGCATACCTGAAGCGTCTGAAACTTCAGTTGCATACTCGCCTGTAAGTATGAATCTGAGATAATCCTTAGGAAGAAGGATGTGAGCTACCTTTGAGTAGACCTCAGGTTCGTTGTTCTTTACCCAGAGTATCTTAGCAGCAGTCCAGCCTGTAAGTGCAGGGTTAGCTGTTATCTCTACCAGCTTGTCTCTGCCTACTATACGGTTCATCTCGTCTACCTCAGCAGCTGTACGCTGATCGCACCAGATGATCGAACGGCGAAGAACATTGTTATCCTTATCCAGCATAACAAGACCATGCATCTGTCCCGAAATACCGATACCCTTAACGTCCTCTTTCTTTACGCCGCTTGCCGCCATAACAGCCTTTATGGTATTGACCATAGCATCTGACCAGTCAGAGGGTTCCTGTTCAGCATAGCCGTTTTTAGGCTGATACATGGGGTATTCAAT
Organism: Ruminococcus sp. XPD3002; assembly: GCA_900119535.1. Classification (GTDB taxonomy): domain Bacteria; phylum Bacillota; class Clostridia; order Oscillospirales; family Ruminococcaceae; genus Ruminococcus; species Ruminococcus flavefaciens_H. The sequence continues at coordinate 48,739 of FPJT01000019.1, read as the reverse complement.
TGTTTTGGAAGCGATAACGGCTCCCTTTTCATCGAAAAGGACTGTCTTTGTACCGCTGGTACCGCAGTCCACTCCAATAACGTATGACATAATAGCACTCCTTTTCAGGACCTACAAGGTAAGTCCGTAATTTATTGATAATATGAGCTTGCTCATATACCTTTTCCTGATCTATACACCATTACATCATTCTGTTATCCCTTTATTCATAAGGGCGGAAAACTGTAAAGCAGTTCCGCCCGTTATATACATTGATATAATATCTTATGCAACTGTCGAGCTGCTTTCAGTCGACTCGTGCTTGTCCTCTGCTGCAGAAAGATTGTGAACAGCTTCTTCTGCGACCTCGGGAGTTGTAAGAACTTCCATGCCTGCTGGCTGAGGTACAGCTGCCACAGCTGCTCTTGCAGCACGTCTCGCCTGTATTTCCTTTACCTTTGCAACTCTTGCGTTGAACTTGTCTGTAAGAGCCTGTACAGTTCTTCCGATCTTTCTGAATACCAGACCAACAAGGAGCATACATGAAGGCATTACAAGGTGGTAGCCTGCATACATAAGAGCCATCCAGTGTGAAACAGGCTCGGAAGCATGGCGTATGTAAAATACCCATGCAGCTATCAGAGTTATCTGCTGTATGATAATGCTCACGCCGATGTATCTCATGCGAACGAACCAGCGTTCAAGACAAAGCAGAGCAAAAGTAGCCGACATAGTAAGGAATGAGAAATAGAACTGGAAAGTCATATCGTTTGCCAGTACGAAGAAGTTTCCGAAGATCCACATTGCAAAAACAAATGACATGAATATCGTCTTTGCAGGACATGAAAGCTTCAGCTTTCTCTTTTTAGCCTTGCTTACAGGCTTTTTTTCAGCAGTTTTAACTTCAGCGGACTCGCTTACAGTTTCCTGTATCTGCTCCTCCTGCTGAGAAGGTTCAGCCATTGCCTGTTCGGCAGGCTGTACTTTTTCTGTTTCGCTATTGATATTCTTTGTAGCTTCCATAGGGGACGCTGCCTCACTGTTCCTGAAATTTTTCTTTAGTCTGACTGCCTTCATTGATATTACTTTTGTTGCTGTATCATTTTCTGATGCGTGAGCAGACTCCGTCTGAGTGTTTGCGGGCGCAGATACACCATGCCCGTCAAAGATCATAGTTTCATCCATTATTTTGTTTCCTTTCATAATCCGCTTTTCGCGGTCTACACATACGGCGGTCTTTCCGCCTTTTTTTCATTTCTATATCAAGGAGCTGCGCCCCTTGTAAACTTAAGAGTTGAGAAGATCTACTGATAATTTTCTTTTTTCTGTATTGAAGTAGTCCTCTATTTCCGCAACATAGAAGCGGAAGCATATCTTTCCGTTGAACGTCATTATGTCGCCCTGGTCGGATACGCCGAGTTCGGCAAGCTGTTCATCGGTAAGTGAAGCAAGCTCTATCGAATTATCTTTCTCGATCGTATAGAGTTCGCTGCCGTACTCATCACGGTTATCCTTGTTGAACTGAGCAAATCCCTTGCTGTCGAGTTCGGAGAAGAACACTGTCTGTCCTCTCTCAATCTCTGTTTCTTCAAGAAGCTCATCGGAAGGCTCAAGCACGTAATATCTGCCTGAAGCGTCCTTGCCGACACCAAAGTGTGCAAGCTGTTTTTCATCAAGTGTATCAAGTCTGATAGGATCAACATCGTGAGCAGTCTTTCCTATAGCAAAGAGATCGTAAACATTGACATTAGCAAGCTGAAGTCTGCTGTCACAGCTATGGCCGAGCTTTTCAAGCTCACTGTCTGAAAGATTGACCTTTATGTTATCTGATATGCTGTTAAGCTGACTTGTAACTTCCTTACGTGTCTGTGTATTCCAGTCGATATTGATCTCCTGGCATATCGGACGGTCGAGATAAACGACTCTTGATATATTCTTAAGTGTGAATGTAACGTTCGGATAGGTCACATCTGCGTAGTTCGGCTCTACATAAACAGCCGTACTTCCGTTGGAGCTGTCCTCGGTATTGACTATCTCGTAGCGGTATTTGCCCGAAGGTGAAACTCCCTTTTCAACGACCTCCTGCTTTGCGGAGGAAACGAAGAACGAAGTGAACAGGAAGTAACCAAGCGCTCCGAAGATGTACATGAGAAGGATTATCGTACCGAGCGCGGTCTTAGCTCCTTCACCTGCGCCTGACAACAACAGTATTATGATTCCCGTTATGACTATCGGGAAGATCAGTTCCCATTCGCCGAAATACAGCAGGACCACGGGAAGCATCGCAGCCAGTATAACGAAGCTGCATATACGTGTTATCACCTGTTTGCGCGTATAGAGCATGATGATGAGTGCCAGCAGAGAAACTGCCGAAACTGCAAGACATACCGAACCGCGCGAATCTATATGTATGTTGTAGAAGATCGAGTAGTAACACAGCTTACAAACGCCCACGGTATACAGTGCGCCGATCAGGGCAAAAAAACGCTTAGTCCATATATTTGAAAAAAGTCCCTTCATCTTTACCTCCGAAGATATGCAGACATTCACTGTACCATCAGCCGCAGAGAGCGCGAATCACCCCGTAAGAAAAAGGCTGCGAGGTATGTTTCTCAGCATGTCTGAAACCAAAATAATCCATATATAAATTATTATACCATGAACAATTGCGATTTACAAGGCATTTTTCAAATTAATGGTTACTAAATGGTTACAATTTTCACATCTTTACAATTTTTTCAGTCTGTAGTATAATGTTCAAAGATAAATAATTATTCGGAGGTCACTGTATTGGATACCAAAAAACTTGCAGCTCGTCTTGCGGCAGGACTCATGACACTTGTATGCATGGCAGTTATATTCATGTTTTCCTGTGATAATTCGGACGAATCATCGGATAAAAGCGGAATGATAACCAGAGCAGTCATATCAATAGTTGCACCCGATTACGACAAGATGTCTCCTGCACAGCAGCAGGCGACAATGGATAAGGTGGAACACATCATCAGAAAGCTTGCTCACTTCACCGTTTACACCGCACTGGGATTCTTTTCGTCCCTTACGGTGGGCAGGCGTAAGCTGCTAAGCAAAGGTACTGCGGTGAACATGATATTCTGTTTCCTGTATGCGTGTTCGGATGAACTTCACCAGTATTTCGTCCCGGGACGCTCATGTCAGTTCACGGATGTACTGATAGACACATCGGGAGCGCTTACAGGTACTCTTTTAACTATGTTGTTATTTACGATCATACGCTCACGAAAAAAAACTTAAGGCTACAAAATAAAACGGCGGACATTGTCCGCCGTTTTGCTATTCTTCTTCCTTTTTTATGCCGAATACCACTCTTAGTATCCCCGAAAGCACCTTCGGACTCTTTATGACTACTATTTTCATCTGCTCTCCTCCTTTGCTGAACGTATATTTCATTATATTCAGCAGAAGGAATCATGTTACTTCATAACTGCATCACAAGTGCAAGTCCGCTTTCGATATCAAGGAAAGCCTGTCCGTCGGTTATCTCGTTGCTGACTCCGATCGGAAATGAGGACTTCATTTCGTAGTTTTCCAGAGGGTATTTCACTCCCCTGAGACTTTTTATCTTCACGGTCTCGGTAATCGCAAAAACCGAAAGGTACTTGTACCCCCAGCGCTTGCTTTCCTCGGTGTACATTGCCTCACCTGCCCCTTGCAGAAGCAGTGTGCCGTTACCGATGAGGATGAGGTCCGCACCGTGTTCACGGGCGTATAGCATAGTCTGTATGTTGGCAAATGCATGGTCGAAACGAGGACCGCCAAGTGCTCCGTAAAGGTAAATGTTGGTATATCCTCGCTCTATTGCTATCTTGACTGCCATAAGTGTATCGGTATCATCCTTTTCTGGCACGGAACGATACACCTCAACACCCTTCGGAAGCTTCCTTGTGTACGAATCAAAGTCTCCCACAAGAAGGTCAGGGACAAGTCCAAGCTTCTTTGCGTGTTTGTATCCGCTGTCGGCACATATAACATAGCCGCCGTGGTTCGGGAACCAGTAATCAGCTATCTTTCCCAGGTCTCCGCCTGCAAAAATGTGACATCTTTTCATTTCAATTCCCACTCCTTGAGCTGTCTTGCTTCCTCGTACATAGTGCAGTAGCTTTCATGACGGCTTTTCGGTATGTCTCCCGACTCCACCGCCTCCACTACGGCGCATCCCTTTTCGCAGGTATGTGAGCAGTCACGGAAACGGCAGTTATCAGTCAGCTCGGAAAACTCCCGGAAGCAGCCTGCAAGCTCCTCCTTGCGGATTATATCGTACCTGTTGGTCTCGAAGGTGGAAAAACCCGGAGTATCTGCGATATATCCGCCGTCCCTGAGCTTGTAAAGCTCTGCGTGGCGAGTAGTGTGTCTTCCTCTGCCAAGCTTGCGGCTTATCTCTCCCGTAGCTATATTGAGTTCGGGTTCAACCGCATTGAGCAGAGTGGACTTTCCTGCACCCGAGTTGCCCGTAAAGGCACTTATCCTGCCGCTGAGCAATTCTCTAACCTTCTGTATAGAGCTTTCATCGCCGTAGTCCGCTTCAAGGACTTCTATACCAATTTTCTCGTATATCTCATGTATGCCGCTGCTGTCGCCGAGGTCCGTCTTTGTAATTATCATAACGGGAGTTATCCCCTTATACTCCGCAACGGCTATGAACTTGTCCAGCAGCAGATAATTCGGTGCAGGACTGACTGTGGACACTATGAATATTATCTGGTCAAGGTTTGCCAGAGGAGGTCTTATGATATGGTTCCTGCGAGGCTCTATCTCCGTGATAACCCCGTTTTCAACGGTAACACGGTCGCCTGTGCAGGGACTTATACCCTTGCTGCGGAATACTCCTCTCGCTTTACACTCATATATACCCACAGGGGACTCTACAGTGTAGAGTCCCCCTAAGCATTTCGTTATTATTCCGCTTGTTTTAGCGTTTGTCACTGTTCGCTCCACTGCCATGTTCCACCAGGACCAGTCCAGCTACCATTTGTATCATCATACCATACCCATACTCCATCACGATAATCACCGTTTCCTTTAACAATGTAAGGTTTCCATTCACCATTTACATAATCACCATTGACACCGGGTACATTCTGATCCTGAGGCTGCTGTTGCTGTCCCTGATTAGGATCAACCCACTCTGTAGGTGCTTCAACAACAGGAGGCTCCGTAGGTGTCTCAACAACTGGAGCTTCAGTAGGAATATTGAATCCGCCTACCTGGCTGAATGCGCCCCAGATATCCTCGTTACCGTCAGAGCTGTAGCTCTGTGTTGCGAAGTTGAATGTGTAAGAACCGATCTGAGCTCTTGCGTTATTGTTGAGGTTTGTAAGCATTGCCTGTACTGATACATGCTCGCCTGAACCCTCGATATCTGTTGTGATGGATGACATCTCAGGGCAGATGAAGTTACCTGATGATACAGGCTTAACCTTGCCCTCTTCATCTCTGAGGATGAAGTCGATAGCGAATCTTCCGTTTGCTTCAGCAGGGAACGGAACTGTAAATGCGATAACGCCGTCAGGCTTCTTACCGTTACTTACCTGGAATACGATCTCTGTACCGATCTCTACCTTTTCGCCCTTGTCGATGGACTGCTTAACGACCTTGCCCTCGTCCTCGTAAGAAGCAACGAGCTCTGTCTTAGGCTTAAGTCCCTTGTACTCTGCCATTGTTACAGCGTCGTCAACGGACATCTTAACGTAATCGTCAACCTTTACCTGACCTGCCTCAGCACCCATACTTACGTACAGAAGGATCGTCTGTCCCTTGTGTACTGTAGTGCCTGCCTCAGGCTCAGAGCTGATTACATAGCCCTTCTGGACTTCTGCACTGGAGGAGTTTCGCACTTCAACTTCAAGCCCTCGTTTTCGCAGCTGATCCTTGGCTATTTCCTGATTCATATTGACACAGTTCGGAACTTCGACTGTTTCCTGTCCCTTACTGATCTTTACCTTTACTACGTCGCCCTTTCTGAACTCTGCACCTGCTTCGATGCTCTGGGAAATGATAGTACCCGGTTCAGCAGGGTTGTATTCCTGTCCGTCCTCCTGGAACTGGAGGTTTGTACCCCACATGTTCACAGCGTCGTTGAAGTCCATACCAACAACATCGGGCATTTCAAGCTTTGATCTCTTGTCGCCGCCCTTAAGGAGTCCGCTGAGAAGTGTTGCAATGAATATAACTGCAACTATGATAACTACTACGACTACAGCGGTAAGAACAGGAACAACGAGTGAACCGCGCTCCTCCTCTTCTTCCTCTTCCTCGTCCTCATAGTAATCGTCGTTATTGTAAACGTTTCCGTAAGCCTGCTGCTGCGGAGGCTGTCCGCCGCCGTACTGCTGATCAGCCATATATCCTGCACCCGCACCTGCATAAGCGGGCTGAGGCTGTGCCTGATAGTTCTGCTGAGGCGCCTGAGCCTCGGGAGCCTTCTGCTGATCGAAGTATCTTACGTCCTCGGTCTCTTCTGTTTCTTCCTCATAATAGCCGAATGTCATCTTAGGATCGTTCTTGAACTTCTCGATATCAGATATCATCTCTGCTGTTGTCTGGTATCTGTCATCAGGATCCTTTTCCATAGCTCTGAGGACTATCTCTTCAAGACCATCGGGGATATCGGGATTGATAGCTCTTGGTCTTTCGGGGATATCATGCATATGCATAACAGCGATAGCAACGGGGTTGTCGCTGTCGAAAGGCTTCTTGCCTGTGAGCATCTCGTACATCATAGCGCCCACTGAGTAGATATCGCTCTTTGCGTCTGTTACTGCACCGCTTGCCTGTTCAGGACTGATATAGTGTACGCTTCCGATAGCCTGATCGGTAGCTGTCTTGCCTTCTTCTCTTGCGAACTTGGCAATACCGAAGTCCATGACCTTGATAGTGCCGTCGTTGAACATCATGATGTTCTGGGGCTTGATATCACGGTGAACTATACCCTTGTCGTGAGCGTGCTGAAGTGCACGGAGTATCTGTATAACGAAGTGTACGGTATCCTTCCATGTGAGGACCTTTTCCTCTTCGATATACTCCTTGAGAGTGATACCGTCGATGTATTCCATGACGATATACTGTATTTTCTCTGAGAATCCCACATCATATATCTTTACTATGTTAGGATGTGAGAGAACTGCGATCGCCTTTGATTCATTCCTGAACCTTCTCAGGAACTCCTCATTTTCCGCATACTCCTTTTTGAGTATCTTGATCGCTACCGCTTTGTTGTCGATAACATCAACACCTTTATAGACCTCAGCCATTCCGCCAACGCCTATCAGCTCGGTTATCTCATATCTGCCATCGAGCTTTTTGCCAATGTACTTATCCATTGTTTCCTTCCTCCTGTATCAGTCCGAAATTACCGCAACCGTAACATTGTCACGGCCGCCCTTATTCAGAGCAAGATTGATCAATTCCTGTGCAATATCGTCAAATTCCGCTTTGGCGATAACGCTGTATATTTCATCATCGCTGCAATATCCCGACAAACCGTCAGAACAGAGCAGCAAGCTGATCTTATCTGTGTAGTCAAGTATAAATGTGTCAGCAGTAACGGTCTTTTCAACGCCTACCGCCCTTACGAGCATATGCTTCTGGGGGTGGTTCTCTACCTCTTCCTCGGTTATCTTACCCTGTTCAAAGAGCAGCGTAGAAACGTTGTGGTCGGTAGTTATGCGGTGCAGACCATTTTCTGCGATAAGATAAGCGCGGCTGTCGCCGACATTTATGATATAAGCCGTATTCGCTGTTACAAATGCAGCCACACAGGTCGTACCCATTCCGAAGTTCTTGAAATCAAGCCTTGCGCGGGTATAGATCACGGTATTTGCCGCCGAGACTGATTTAATCAGCAGGTTACGGATCGCTTCATCGTCGAGATTCTCGCTGTAGCTCTCTGAAAAATGCTGGAAGAACTCGTCGATCGCAAGGCTGCTTGCCTCTTTGCCCGCACGTTCTCCGCCCATGCCGTCGCACACGACAGCCAGGATATTGTGACCGAAATACTCACATCTTACAGCGTCCTGATTTTCCTCTCGCCTCAGACCGATATCCGTACCGAATCTGAATCTCACCGATCCGCACCTCCTTTCTCATTTCTGTTCTGTTCTGCGGCATCACGTCTCAGCTGACCGCATGCCGCTTCTATATCGCTTCCGAGAGTTCTTCTCACGGTAGCGTTTATACCGCATTTATCAAGGAGCTTTGCAAATTCAACAACTCCAGATCTTGCGGTATGATAATTTCTCTCTTTCACCTTATTCACAGGGATAAGGTTAACGTGACAGTTCATGCCTCTCAGAAGTGATGCAAGCTTGTCCGCATCCGCCTCTGATGAATTGACTCCGTCGATAACGGCATACTCGAATGTTATGCGCCGTCCCGTTCTGTCGATGTAGTACCGGCAGGCTTCAAGGAGCTTTTCTATATTATATGTTCTGTTGACGGGCATTATTTCACTTCTTCGGATATTATCCGCACTGTGGAGCGATACCGAAAGGGTAAGTCCCAGCCGAAGCTCCGCAAGATCGTATATCCTCGGAACAATTCCGCAGGTCGAAAGTGAAACGTGTCTCAGGCTCATATTGTTGCCGTTCTTATCGGAAAGGAGCTTAAGGAACTTCACCACATTATCGTAGTTATCCAACGGTTCGCCGATGCCCATAAGGACTATCCCCGAGACCTTTACGCCCGAGTTCTTTTCCGTCTCATATATCTGCATGAGGATCTCTGAAGGTTCAAGACTTCTGACGTATCCTGCGATAGCCGAAGCGCAGAACCTGCACCCCATTTTGCACCCCACCTGAGTTGAAACACAGATGCTGTGACCGTAGTTATATTCCATGAGAACAGTCTCGACAAAATTGCCGTCTGAAAGCCCATAAAGATATTTTACCGTATTATCCATATGAGATTCAAGCTTTTTCTGCACAAATAGTCCATTTATACAAAAAATTTCTTTCAGCCGCCCTCTCAATTGGACAGATATATCAGTCATTTTATCAAAATCAAACACTCTTTTTACATGAAGCCACTGGAAGACCTGTTTCGCCCTGAATTTTTTCTCTCCGTTTGCCACAAGGACCTTCTCTATTTCTTCAAGAGACAGACTGAGGATATCCGTTTTTTCCAATTGATCACCGCCTTATTTTTTCTTTCTGAACTTTGCAATGAAAAAGCCGTCATCGAAGCCGTCCAGCGGCGAAAGTGTCGCACGGCATCCGAATTTTTTTCCGAGCATCTCCGGAAGCTCAACCGCTTCTACCTCGGGATGCTCCCTTAGAAGTCTGTCGCAGACCTCATCGTTTTCCGCCTTTCGGACGGTACAGGTGGAGTAGACAAGCTCTCCGCCTGCTTCCAGATAGTTCAGAGCGTTCTGAACTATGCTGTACTGTATCTCGGGAAGTCTTTCAAATTCCGAAAGCTTCTTGTACTTTATCTCGGGTTTTTTCGCTATAACGCCCAGTCCCGAACAGGGCACATCGCAGAGTATCCTGCTGAATGAAGGCAGTTCGCTGTTGAACTTTGTCGCATCTCCTGCCGCAGCAGTGACATTTTCAAGTCCGAGCCTTTCGGCTCCCCTGCGTATCAGCTCTGCACGTTTTTCGTGAAGGTCAAAAGCGTAGATCCTGCCCTTGCCGTTCATCATTTCCGCCATAGTGAAGGTCTTTCCTCCCGGAGCTGCACACATATCAAGCACAGTATCGCTCTCTGTCGGCGCAAGCGCACGGCAGCAGTACTGCGAAGCCTGTGACTGCACATGGAAGAAGCCCTTTGCGAAGGCTTCTGTAGCTGTAATATTTCCGCCGTCGGCTACGCACATACATTCGGGAAGCTCATCGCCTGTTTCAGCGGCGTCTATCCCTCCGAGAGCATTTTTCAGCTCCTCTGCTGTGCATTTAAGCTGATTCCTGCGGAGGTAAGTGTGTCCCTTTCCCACAGAGCGTTCAAGGAATTTCAAGGTGAATTCCCTGCCGTAGTCCTTTTCAAGACTGCGGACCACTTCCTCGGGACAGGAATAAACTATCGACAGTGACTTTACATCCTCAGTCTTTCCCGTGTAAATCGCCTTATCCTGACGGATAAAGCTGCGGAGCACAGCATTTACCATGCCAGAAGCACTTGTCTTTCCGAAACGCTTCGCAAGTGATACGCTCTCGTTCACTGCGGCGTTATCGGGTACGGAGTCCATGTAGGCAAGCTGGTATATACCCGAACGGAGTATATTTACCACCGCATCGTCCATTTTTGAAACGGGACGGCTTGAAAGCCTGTCTATGACGCAGTCCAGACTTATCCTGCGCTGTATCACTCCATAGTAGATAGCAGAGCAGAGTTTCTTGTCCCTGTCGCTGAGTTCAGCGGAATCAAGTCCTGCGCTGAGCTGTAGATTTGAATAGCTGCCGTTCCTGAAAGTCTTGTTCAGAAGCTTGACAGCAAGGTATCTCGGATCTGTCATTATCTTCTTCTGTTGACCATTGCCAGCATACGGAGAAGCTGGAGTATAGATGTGACAAGTGCTGTAACATAGGTCATTGCAGCTGCTGTCAGCACCTTCTTTGCAGGAGCTATCTCGTCTGCTTCGAGTATGCTTTCAGTTTCGAGAGTTTTCAGTGCTCTGCCGCTTGCATTTAGCTCTGTAGGGAGAGTTACAAGCTGGAACAGAACTACAGCTGAAAACATAGCGATACCTACGTATATCATGAAAGGCGATCTTGCATAGTTGAATACCAGAACACCTATGAGGAATGCAAAATACCAGAATTTAGAGCATATCGACACAGCAGGTACGATCTTGCTTCTTATAACGATGGGAGTGTAATTCTCGGCATGCTGACATACGTGTCCGCATTCGTGAGCAGCAACTCCGATAGCTGCAACGGAAGTTTTTCCGTAAGTCGCATCAGAAAGGCGGACTACGTTCTCTGTAGGATCGTAGTGATCGGTGAGATTGCCGCCGACATGCTCGATCTTAGTGTCATAAAGACCGTTTGCATCGAGTATCCTTCTTGCAACATCTTCTGCACGGAGTCCCCTTGAATTCTCGACTGTACTGTACTTCTTGAACGTCATTTTTACGTTGAGTGATGCCAGAAGCGGCAGAGTTATAATGACGATATAAAAGAGTATATCCATATTCATCCTCCTTGTCAGCCTAATTTTTCACCTTTTTCGAGTTTCTTTCCTCTGAGGAAATCCTCGGTCTTCATTCGCTTGCTGCCTTCAAGCTGCACCTCACGGAATACTACAACTCCGTCGCCGCAGTTGACTGCAAAGCATTTAGGATCGGCGATAGTACCTGCCTCGCCGTGAGCAATATTGTCCGAGATCTCAGACGCAAATACCTTGAGACGCTTTCCGCCCAGCATAGTGAAGCCTGTAACTCCGCGGATGGTATTGTGTACCTTCTCTGCGGACCATGTGAAGTCCAGTGCGCTCATTTCCTTGCGTATCATCGGGGAATAACAGGAAAGTGAATCATCCTGCTTCTCGGGAGAAAGCGTACCGTTCTCTATTGCATCCAGAGTCTCTGCAAGGACCTCTCCGCCCATTGCTGAAAGGCGTGCATAAAGCTCCTGATAGGTCTCGTTTTTGCCTATATCAGTGGATTTTTTGATAAGCATGTCGCCTGTATCAAGTCCCTCGCTCATCTGCATGGAGGTAACACCTGTTTTGGTCTCGCCGTTGAGTATTACCCAGTTTATAGGCGCAGCTCCGCGGTATTTCGGCAGAAGTGAAGCATGTATATTGATGCATCCGTGCTTCGGGAGTTCGAGTATCTCCTTCGGCAGTATCTGTCCGTAGGCAGTTACAACGATGAGATCGGGAGCAATATCCTTCAAAATATTCATTGCTTCCTCTGCATCCTCGCCCTTTCTCAGCGACAGCGGCTGGTATACAGGCAGACCGTATTCCTCCGCAGCAGCCTTTACGGGAGTAGGTATCATTTTGTAGCCTCTTCCCTTCGGCTTATCGGGCTGAGTAAAGACTGCCGCTACCTCGTGACTGCTTTCAGCAAGTGTTCTGAGGCACGGCACCGCAAAATCGGGAGTTCCCATAAATACTATCTTCAAGGTCACTCCTCCTCTTCTGGCACAAAGAACTCCTCAACTATCTCGGTGAATACATGGCCGTCAAGGTGGTCATTCTCGTGGCAGGTACACTGCGCTCCGAGGTCGGTGAAGTCCATTTCGTACCAGTTGCCGTTTCTGTCCTGAGCCTTAAGGTGACAGCTCTTGGGACGTGTTACATATCCCCATACATTCGGGCATGAGAGACAGCCCTCCTGTACGCGCTGCTTGCCTTTTTTCATGGTAACTTCGGGGTTTATAGCCTCGAAACTGCCTTCCTCAAGGTGCATGATGAATATGCGGCGGCAAATGCCTATCTGAGGTGCAGCAAGACCAAGTCCCTGCGCCTTGTCGAGGGTTTCGTGCATATCGTCCAGAAGCTGTGCAAGCTTTTCGTCGAACTTTTCAACGGGCTTGCATACCTTGTGGAGCATTTCATCCTTATCTGTGAGTATTTTTCTTAATGCCATTGGTATCTATCCTTTCATACTCCCACATCGCCGTTCATATCGGCATAGAGAGTGACTTTTGCCATTTCTTTCAGCTTTGCCCCTTCTGTCAGGACTCTGCTTATAAATCCGCGCATTTCTGCGGTATTCTTGCATTTCATGATTATCCTGTAGCGGTATCTGCCGCCTATTCGTCCATAGGAACACCTTACAGGTCCCAGAACTCTCACGGGAGTTTTCGGCTGAAGCTCCTTAAGACGGACGTTCATAAGAGCGATGACCGCATCTGCACCGTTCTTCACAGTCACTTCGTCATCGGCGGTGAAACAGAAGATGCACATATCGCAAAGGGGCGGAAAGACCATTACTTTGCGTATAGCAATCTCCTCTCTGTAGAATCCCTTGTAGTCCTGTTCTGCGGCAAGATTCATGATGTAGTGGTCGGGGATGAAGGTCTGAAGGACTGCACGTCCCTTTCTTTCGCCTCTTCCGCCTCGTCCGACTACCTGAGTTATCAGGGAAAAGGTACGCTCATAGCTTCGGAAATCTCCTGCGTAAAGCGCCTTATCAACGGAAAGTACACCAACCAGCGTGACATTCGGGAAATCAAGTCCCTTGCCTATCATCTGGGTGCCTATCATTATATCGTATTCGCCGTTTCTGAAGTCGGCGAAGTTCTTCTCGTAGGAATAGCGGGAAAAAGTGGTATCAGCGTCCATTCTGAGTATCCTTGCGGAGGGAAAATATGTGCCGAGTTCCTCTTCAAGGCGCTGTGTGCCGAAGCCCATACTTATGAGCTTTTCCGAGCCGCATGAGGGACACTTTTTCACAGGTTCGCCTGTATAGCCGCAGTAGTGGCACATCATCCTGCCGTTGCGCTTATGGAAGGTAAGCGGCACCGAACAGTTGGGACAATACACGGGCTGGTGACAGTCACAGCAGCTTATTATAGTGTGGTAGCCCCTGCGGTTGAGCAGAAGTATACTCTGTTCGCCGTTTTTCAGGTTGAGGTTTATCTCCTCAACGAGACGCCGGCTGAACTCCGAAGGATTGCCCTCTTCCCTTTCGAGGTTCATATCCACCATTGTTACCTCGGGCAGAGGACTGCTGCTGTATCTTTTTTTCATTTCAAGGAGCTTGTATACTCCCCTTTCGGCGAGATAATAGCTCTCTATGGAAGGCGTTGCAGAGGCAAGGAGCAGTACCGCATCATGCTTTCCGCACCTTTGCTTCGCGATATCGTGGGTGCTGTACCTCGGTGAGCTTTCGGACTTGTAAGTCCTTTCGCCCTCCTCATCGATAATAATGAGTCCGATGTCCGAAAGAGGTGCAAAAACAGCACTTCTTGTACCTATTACGATATCCGCATCGCCGCGTTTTATACGTTTGTATTCATCAAGACGCTGTCCCAGTGAAAGACCGCTGTGTATAACTGCTACTCTTTCGCCGAAAAGCGACCTGAACCTCCTCAGCATCTGAGGAGTAAGTCCAATCTCGGGTATCAGAAGCATCGCCTGACGTCCGAGCTTTATGGTATCGTTTATTAGTTTCTCAAAAACGGAAGTCTTACCGCTTCCAGTAACGCCGTGAAGCAGGAATACAGACGGTTTTCTCTCGAACATCTGTCCGAGTACAGCATCGTGTACCTTCTGCTGTTCATCGGAAAGAACAGTATCCTCGGGATCACATGATCCCTCCGAGCCGTCCTCTACGTGTCTGTAGACCTCCATGTCGTACTCTACAGCCGCTCCGCTTGCTGTAAGGCGCTTTATCACGGTATCGGTGACTCCGCACATATATGCGGCTTCCTTTACCGACGCCGAACCGTATTCCGCAAGAAATACCGCAGCCTTCTGCTGTTTCGGAGTAAGGCTGAAGCTCTGCGGATCACTGAGATACTTCTCCGAGAGCCTTACCATTTTCACAGAGGCATCCCCTACATTCTGCCTGAACACGTTATTCGAGGCAAGTACACCTGCCTCGCAGAGTTCATCGATGAGAAGCCTGCCGTTTTCTGTGATATAGTTTTCGATCAGCTCGTTCAGTTCCTTTTCGCCCGAAGCACATGCAAGAGAGCTGAAAAGCTCCCGTGCCTCATCGCTTATCTCTCCCTGAACGGCGCTGTTTCGCGGAATGGAATACTTTTCCCTGACCTTCACACCCATACCCGGGGGAAGCATTATCTTCACAGCCTCAAAGTATGTACAGAAGGTATGCTCGCGGAGATATACCGCCAGTTCCAGAAGCTCACCCGATATGACAGGTTCGGCATCCACAGCATCGGCCAGCGGCTTGAGAGCGGAGGTATCACCCTCCGATATCTTCATAACTACGCCGATCCTGCGCTTATTGCCCCTGCCGAAGGGCACCAGCACTCTGCATCCCTCTCTGATATTTAACCACTCGGGGACAGCATAGCTGAACAGCATATCAAATGAGTAAGCAGTTCCGCTTACGGCAACTTCCGCGATACGGGACATATTATTCCTCGTTCAGTGTGCTGACGATCTTGCACTTACCGCTTGCAAGCTCCTCAACAGCGGTCTTTACAGGCTTTTCCTCGAGTGTCTCGCCGTTTTCATAGAGTTCCTCAGCGATCTCTCTCGCACGTTTTGCAACAGCGATAACGAGAGAATAGCAGCTCTCATTCTTGGATATGATCTGGTTTACTGCTGGTCTAAGCATCTTTCTTCACCTCATTTATTAATTCGCCTGATTTTGCTGCTTTCAGTTCCTCAGCACGGATAATGCTGAAAAAGTCGTCCACAGCGTCCTCAAGAGCGTCGTTGACAATAACGTAATCGTACTTCGGAGCGTATTCTATCTCCTCCTTAGCCTGAGCTACACGCTTTTCGATAACATCCTGTTCCTCGGTGCCTCTCTTGTTGAGACGGCGGCGGAGTTCAGCGATAGAAGGCGGAAGAACGAATATGAGCAGTGCATCGGGACGAGCCTCGCGTACCCTCATAGCGCCCTGTACTTCGATCTCGAGTATAACATTTATACCCTTTTCGAGTCTTGGCTCAACCTCACTGAGGTATGTGCCATAGAAGTTATCAACATACTGTGCATGTTCAAGGAAAGCATTCTCCTCAACTTTCTTAAGGAACTCTTCCTTTGTGATGTAGTAATAACTTACGTTTGGTATCTCTCCCTCACGGGGATCGCGTGTTGTAGCCGAGACTGAACAGCAGAACTTTTCGTTCTTTGTTATCTCGGCAAGCATCGTACCCTTTCCGCATCCCGAAGGCGCAGAAAAGACGATTAGTCTACCTCTGTTCATTTTCGTCATTACCTCCTGTACCGTTTATCCTTGCCGCAAGAGTTTCGGTTATCAGGGACGAAAGGACGATATGTCCGCTGTCCATGATAATAACCGCTCTTGTCTTTCTTCCATAGGTGGCATCAATAGCACGTCCATCGTCCTTAGCCTCCTGAACGAGCCTTTTTATCGGCGCAGAATCGGGGCTTACTATAGTGACTATCCTCTGGGACGATATCATATTGCCGTAACCGATATTTATCAGTTTCATAGTTCCACCTTATTCGATATTCTGTATCTGTTCACGGATCTTTTCTATCTCAGCCTTCATATCCACAACGATCTTGGTGATATCGAGGTCCTGAGCCTTTGAACCGATGGTATTGACCTCGCGGTTCATTTCCTGAACGATGAAATCGAGCTTTCTGCCGACAGGTTCATCGGAATCAGCCATATCCTTAAGCTGAGCGATGTGACTTCTGAGGCGGACAGTTTCCTCGTCCACGGCGATCTTTTCCGCAAACACAGCGGCTTCTGTGACAATACGCTGCTGATCGATATCCTTTGATTCGAGTATCTCATTCAGCTTCTGAGTGAGCTTTGCACGGTAGTTTTCAACGGTCTTGGGAGAAAGTTCCTCGACCTTAGCAACCATACCGATGATACCGTCCGCCTTGCTGACGATATCGGCTCTGAGCTTTTCACCCTCGATACTTCTCATGCTGACGAATCTTTCGAGAGCCTCCTGAGCTGTAAGTGAAACGTCGTTCCATATCTGCTCCTCATCATCGGGAGCCTTCTGTATATTGAATATATCGGGGAGCTTTATCAATTTTGAAAGCGAGAGGTCATCCTCCAGCGAAAGTTCGTCGGCAATGCTTCTGAGTGCCGTAACATAGCCTTCCGCAGCGCCTTTATTGATAGCGATAACGGAGTCTTTTCCCTCGATATTGTTGATAGTTACAGCAACCTCGACCTTACCGCGAGAGATACCTTTTTTCAGGAGAGCCTTAAGCTTTTCGTCAATATAATTATAAGCTCTCGGGATACGAGAAGAATATTCAAAATATCTATGATTTACCGATCTGATCTCTACGAGTATCTCTCTTCCGTTAAGAAGCATCTGTGAGCGGCCGTAGCCAGTCATACTTTTAAGCACCATATCGCCTGCTTTCTGTTAAAAGTCTGTATAATCGCATAACTATACTATTATATTATAACACTACCTGTTGAAAAATGCAAGTCTTTTCCGCAAAAAACAACCCATAGTAATATTCGTTTCAGATATAACAAAAAGGACCGCCGAAGCGGTCCTTTGAAATCGTTTGTGCAAATCTAAGTATTTAATTACTTAGTGAGATCTGAAGCCTTAACAGGAAGCTGACCCTGTGTAAGGAGCTTAGCATCGATCATCTGGAGTGCAAGAGCATCCTGACCTGTAAGTCCGCCGCCGTTGTCAACAACGTCACCGTTAGCAATACCCTGAGGTGTGATTGGGTACTTATTAGCGTTAGCAACGTTCTGGAGGATGAGGAGAGCATCAGCAAGATCTACTACGCCGTTGCATGTAGCATCGCCCCAGAGGTTAGCTGTAACTGCAGGAGATGTAGGAGTTGCAGGTGGATCTGTAGGCTTAGGAGCATCTGTAGGAGTTACAGGCGGATCTGTAGGCTTAGGAGCATCTGTAGGAGTTACAGGCGGATCTGTAGGTGTAGTTGTAGATGAGCCATTCTTGAATTCTTCAAGAGTATAAGGCTTAACATCTGGATAGAGAAGTGCGAAGTTACCCATTGTCATGAGTGCATCGCCTTCATGCCAGAATCTGTGGAGGTGATACTTGTATCCCTCTGTAGATGTCTTACCTGAATCCTCGTATGCCTTCTCAAGTTCCTGATACATAGGATCCTGAGCATAGATCTCACGGATAGTATTGAATTTAGCGCCGTTCTCGAGCTTAGAACCATCAGGCATTGTGCCGTGGTACTTAGAAGGAATATAAACTTCCTGCTCGAATACTCTCTTAAGGCTTCCGTTGCAATCCTCGAATGAGATACCGTACTCATCGCGGCCGAGCTCCCACTGCATGCCCATCAGCTTGTTAGCAAGACGGAGTCCCTTAGCAGCGAGATCTGTATTATCGTCTGTCATAGCTGCTGATGCAGGAACATCCTTAGCCTTAGCATAGTAAATAAGTGTATTACAGAGTGAAGATACACAACCGAGGTCGCCCTGGCCGTAACCTGTGATCTTACATGTAAGTCCCTTGTTTGCATCGGGATCATACTTTTCATTCCAGTCAGCAGGCTTACCGCTCCAGTCGAGGTTTGAAGGAATAGCATACTCAACTGTGTTGCCCTTGTCGTCTGTGTAATTGAACTGAGTATTCTCAATGAACCACTCAACCCATCTGTCGAGGAGAGCCTCGAGAGCTTCCTTAAGTGAGAGACCGCCGAATGTCTCGCCACCAGTAGCATCGCCGTCCCTGCATACATAGTAGTAGAGCTCAGCAAGACGCTGTGTAGCCCATACCTGGTTACCGATCCAGTGGTTTGATCCCGGGTCAGCATATACAGGGTGCTCAACGTATACCATGTCGTGGAACATAGCATCGCTTGAATCATACTTAGAGTAGTTACCGTTCTTAGAGTTTGTAGCACCACCAGCGAAAGGACCGTTTGCAGACTGGAGCCAGAGATAGAACTCGATCTGTCTCTTGAATGACATCTTATAGTCATCAACAGCGCTCTTAGCCTTCATTTCCCCGCTCATTACCTTATCATATGCAAGTGCATAAGCTGCAAGAGGATTCTGGTAGAACTGATGTGCATGTGAGCATCCGATCTGCCATGCCCACTCATACTTGCCCCAGCTTGCTTCGAGCTGTCCGCCCCATGATGTATACCAAGCCATGAGGTAGTGCTGGCTCTTCTCCTTATCCTTTTCAGAAGAAGCAGTCATGCTCTGGCATCCGAGAGCCTTATAATACTTATCGAACATGTCGTTACGGCACTGGTCACCCATCTTAGCTGCAAGACCTGTAAGATCGCCGCAGTTAAGGCCGTTCATGCTTGCGAAATAGATTGCCTGGATAGCACGGTCCTCAGCGTCAGGAGCGTTTGTGAACGCATACTGCTTCGGAACCTTATCAATACCATTGAAGATAGCCTTGATACCGTTACCGTCATCCTTACCCTCAGGAGTTTCCATACCATACTTCAGCTCTTCAAGACAAGGCTGAGGAACAGTCTCGAAACAAGACTCCTGCTCACCACGCTGGAATGTATTGATGAATGTGAACTGTCCGCTGTTTCCGCCGGGTGTGCCGCCGCCGAAACCATACCAGTCATCAACGTCAGCGAGCCAGTGCATGAGGTAGTAACCGTTATCAGAACCGTAAGCGCTTGCGAAGTCTGCTGCGATCGGGTTGTAAGCGTCGCCGCCCTTCTGCTGCTTATCAGGATAATCCTCAGGCTGTGGCTGCTCTGAGAGAGCATCAGCCTTTATCTTACCAGCTGCAGCGATATCCCAGAATGTATTATACTGAGTATCTGCGCCGTAAGCATTCGGTGACCAGCCGGGGATGATAGCCTCAAGAGTCTTCCAGCCCTTCTGGAGATCACCTGTGCTGCCGCTGATGATGCCCTTGTCAGCAAGTACATCATGCATAGCTGTAACCCAAGCGATGTAGGACATAGCCTCTGAAGTTGTCTCGTGACCGTAGTCAGGAGCCTCGATTACGAGTGTCTCTCTTGCGTGGTACGGAATACCGAATGAACCGGAACCGTTGTTGTTCTTACTGAGGTAACCGTTCTTTTCACCGTTTGTGATAACGTCATCATAAAGTGATGAGAACATCTCAGCGTAAGTTGACTCTGTAGCGTAAGATGACTTTTCGCCAGCTGAAGCGAAAGCAGGAACTACAGATGTTGCTGACATAGCAGCAGCGAGGATAGCGGCTGATAAAGCCTTATTCTTCTTGCTTATCATTGTTTTTAACCCCTCTCATAAAATTTTGGTTTAAAAATGGATAATGTAAGACCCCCCGCAGGAATCCTGTGGGGATGCATACGAAAATACTTCGTACACTGCATACCGGACGTGCCTCACGAACGGTGCGCAATCCTCAAACTATTTTCATAACTAATTATATTCCACATTTCTTCTCCTGTCAACAGTTTGATTTACTTTCATTTTTTTGAAATGATTTTTTTGTTGCAATGCACAGCTAATCAATCCTTTTTTTGTATATTTTGTCCACCCGTCAAAAGCGGGCAATTTTTGATTTATGAACGACTTATGAACAATTTCGCGATGTAAACATTTAGTCAAACGATTCATTTCATCAACAACAGTCTTTCACATATTTTACACATGAATTTGGTAACATTTTTCTATAGATTGAACAATCGTGCTCTCTTTGAATTAACATTTCGTTCATAACATATTAATCTCACGTCAATATTTATCTGCGATAATACTACAGTATAATGTATTATTATGCCCTTTTTTATCAAGGACGTACACAAGGGATCTTAGCACGTCCCCGTATGTTCTATACTATTTATAATATAGAAAGGAGAAGCTCATGATTACTATTGAAAATCTTACAAAGTTCTATGGCAGCAACAGAGCTGTGAACAATATCAGTTTTACAATAAACGATAATGAGATTCTTGGTTTTCTCGGCCCGAACGGTGCGGGAAAATCCACTACCATGAACATGATCGCAGGTTACCTGCCCATGTCATCGGGTTCGGTAACTATCTGCGGTACCGATATCACAAAGGACCCCGTAAAGGCTAAGCAGAACATCGGATATCTTCCCGAAATACCGCCTGTTTATCCAGATATGCGCGTGAAGGAGTACCTTTCGTTCTGTGCAGGCCTCAAGCGCATCCCCTCGGATAAACGCAAAAAGGAGATCGACCGTGTTTCCGATCTTCTGAAGATCACCGACGTAAGGGACAAGCTCATCAAGAACCTGTCAAAGGGCTATAAACAGCGTGTGGGCTTTGCTCAGGCTCTCCTCGGCAACCCGAAGTTCCTTATCCTCGATGAGCCTACAGTCGGTCTCGATCCGAATCAGGTTATGGAGGTGAGAAGCATCATCAAGGACCTGAAACGCGATCATTCCGTTATTTTCAGTTCCCACATTCTCTCCGAGGTACAGGCTGTCTGCGACAGGGTAGTTATCATCAACAAGGGTGATATCAAGGCAATGGATACTATCGAGAACCTTGAAAAATCCTATACAGGCAATATCATACAGCATATCAAGATCAAGGGTGCAAAGGGCCCTGCTGCTTCTATCATAGAGATGACCGAGGGCGTCAAGGAGATCACTGCTATCGACGCCGAGGGCAACGATTTCTATGCCTTCACCATTGCTGTGGACGGTGATCCCGATGCAGTCAGAAACAGCATAATGTCAGAGCTTCTGAAAAACAACATCCAGATCGTTGAGATATTTACCGAAAAGCCCGACCTCGAAGCTGTATTCTCACAGCTCATCAACGCCAAAAAGAAGGACTCCGACCTCGCAGACCTTCTTGATGAGCTCGGACCTGCTCCCGACGAGGACGAAGATAACGATAATGACAAGGAGGCTGATGAATAATGTTCTCAATTTATAAAAAGGAACTGCAGTCCTTCTTCTTCACACCCTTCGCTTACATTCTGACAGCGCTGTTCATGTTCCTGTTCACACTTCAGTTCAACAGTGCTATCGGTGATATGAATACGGATACATTCAAGTTCACATTCCCCGAGATATTCTACAATATGACCTTCTACTTCATTTTCCTCATACCTATCATGACTATGAGGTCCTATGCGGATGAGCGTAAATTCGGCACAGAGGTCCTTCTTATGACCTCGCCCGTAAGCGTACTGAAGATCGTTCTCGGAAAATACCTTGCAAACGTCACCGTTTTCCTGTTTATGCTTGCCTGCTCGCTTGTCTTCCCGATAATCACAGCCGCAAACGGACAGGTAGTAATGAGTCAGCTGGTTTGCGCTTACATCGGCTTCTTCTTCTGGGGCTGCATGTTCATCGCACTGGGTATGCTCATCTCATCATTCACCGAAAACTCCATTATCGCTGCTATAATCGGTGAGTTGGTCATGTTCATCTTCATATTCATCGACCGTTTCTCACAGACCGCTTTCATCTCGCAGCATCCGACTCTTCAGAACGTGCTCAACTCATTTGCCGCACGTCCGCGATTCGGCTATTTCTCACAGGGCTTTATCCGTATCTCAGACCTTGTGTTCTTCATTTCCGCAATCATCGTGTGTCTCGCATGGAACTACATCTCCATCGAAAAAAGACGCTGGAACAGGGGGTAAGCTCACATGGAAAAGAAGAAAAAATTCAACCTTTCAGGACCTATTGCCCTGCTTTTAGCTCTTCTCGTACTTGCTATATTCATACCGCTCAACCTTATATTTTCATACTCCGATAAGGTCATCGATATGACTCCTTCAGGCAAATACACTCTCAATCCAAAGACCATCGAAGTTCTCGACCAGGTCTCGGATAAGAAGATAGATATCTACTTCCTTGCACAGCTCAACGAGCTTAAGGAGACTCCTCGTTTCCTTCCGCTCTACCACACTCTCACAAAGCTTGAAGAGCGTGATAACATCACTCTCACCTGCTTTGATCCTAACGAAAATCCAGACCTCGTTTCAAAGCTCAATCCGCCCGATGAACTCAATCCTACAGGACGCTATTCAGTCGGAAGCGGCGATATCTTCGTAAGATGCGAAGAGACAGACACTACAAAATGGATAAACTTCAAGAAGTGCTTCCAGACCGACTCGGCAGGCATCCTTGAATACGCAGGTGAAGAGCTTATCGCAGGCGCACTCTATGTCTGCACAACAGGTAATCTTCCTACTGTATACTTCCTTTCGGGCTACAGCGACAAGACCGTTGAAAAGGACTATGCAGGCTATGCAAGCGCTATTAGAAACGATAACTACAACGTCGGCACTCTCGACCTTTCAGCAGAAAAGAAGATACCAGAGGATACAGCTATCATCTATCTTGCTGCTCCTCAGAAGGACATCTCGGACGCCGACAAGGAAATCCTCAGCGACTATCTTGATAACGGCGGTTCAATGTCGATGTTCCTGCCTCCATGTGAAACAGAGGGCAGATTCAAGAATATCGAGTACCTCCTTGCAAAGTTCGAGCTCGGTATGGATTACAACATCCTTAGCGAGACTCAGAGCGACTACATCCTCTATGACCGTGACGGAGAAAAGAACGACAAATACTTCCGTGTTTCATTCCCTCTCCCTGACGAGGACAGCACAGAGGACCTCACAACTGATATCAACACCCTTGTATCTACCGATATGACAAGCTACATGCCGGGTATATCCCATGCACGAAGCATATCTTACATGGCTTCGGGAAGCGCACTTATCGAAAAGGGTTCTATAATCGAAAACCTTCCTATCGATATGAATAACATGGATAAGTTCACTATCAAGAGCGAACCTATGGGCGGAGATAGTGATACAAAGGAAGCTGCAAAGAAGCTCACCGCTTCCCCTCTCTGTATGGGATTCTATTCCTACAACAAGCAGACAGGCGGAAAGATCATCGTTATCGGTTCTGACGATATTATCGATGACAACAACTTCTCAATGCATACCGCAGGTTCAAGAATACTTGCACTTTTCTCGAATACATGGCTCTTTGACAGTGATGTCGATATGGGTATAGGCAACAAGGAAAACTCTTACGATACTATGAAGTTCGACAGTGCAGAACAGGCTACATCAACTATAAGGATATTCATGATCATACCTGTGGTTCTTGCTGTTGCAGGAGTTGCAGTATGGCTTAAAAGGAGATATGCATAATGAACAAGCGGATAATCGCTCTTGTAGGTCTCGTGATCGCGGCAGGCGGCTCATTCGGAGCTTTCCTTGCAGTCAAGAATAAAAACGACAAAAAAGTTGAAGAACAGAATGAGGCTATCGCAGATAACATGCTTTTCAATATCAATTACAGCGATATCAGCGATATAACCATTGAATGTGCTGACGGCACCTACAAGGCTAAGCTTGATAAAGAAGCAAATGAATGGCTGCTTGAAGAAGCCTCCGACGGAGATAACTTCAAGCTCAATCAGGAAACAATGAAAAGTATCTGCACCTATATCTCATCACTCAGCGCAGATACCAGCTACGGCGAGGCTACAGAGGAAAACAAGGCTTCATACGGACTTGCTGATCCATATAAGCTCACCGTTTCAGACGGCTCAAAGGACTATACCATTTATATCGGTTCCGCAAGTCCGACGAACGACTACTTCTATGCTATGGCAGAAGGAAAAAACAAGATCTATGCTATCCCCTACAGGGCAGGTGATTACCTCCTTACAGACAAAAACGAGATCATAGCCAACGACCTCATCCCTTACAAGGATTTCGAGATCAAGGAGATCGCAGTCAAAAAGAACGGAGAACTCACTTACTCGATAACCTATGATCCGCAGACAGGTCTATGGTCACTTCCTGATAAGTACAGCATGCTTACGGTAAAACAGTCCGAAGCTACAAGCACAATGTCGATCATCACTCGTGCTGATGCCGATCAGATGCTTGAAAAAGGTCTCACCGACCTTTCAAAATACGGCTTTGATGATCCCGATGCTGAAGTTACCATAAAGGGACTCGACGGTACAGAGTGCAATTTCCTCGTAAGCCGAAAAGGCTTCAATTCCGAAAAATACGCTTACGTACTCTACACCGATACCAATCAGGTGCTTATGATAACGAGAAGCTCTGTTGCTTTCATCGATGATACTATCACAGATTACGTGCTTAACAAGACTCAGGGAGCTGACCTCTACACCATTACAGATTTCAGCTTCACCTGCGGCGACACAAAGGACAGCTTTGAGGTCGACATGCAGGAAAAGAAATGCAGTCACGACGGCGAAGAGATAGACCTTTCAAACGCTGAGCTTTCAGGCAGCTTCGAGGCATTATTCAACAGCGTGAACTATATCATGTCCGACGAGATAGATATAGACGCTAAGCCCGATAAGGCTGATGCAGTATTCAGTGCCGAATTCACTGATGACGACGGCAGCAAGAGTTCCGTTATGCTCGTGCCAACCAAAACTGAAAACAGAGGTTATGTATTCAAGGACGGCAAATATATCGGTGTTATAGCTGATTATGACCTTGACGACATCATCAGTAAATACAAGAACTTCTGCAACCTTGCAGGTATCGAAGCAAAGTAATCGTCTAACAGAACAAAAAACAATTGCGGGGAAGCAGTTTTCCATGAAAACTCTTCCCCTTTTTTCTGATAACAGACTGAATTTCAAAGTTCCCGCAAAAAAGCATTGAATTGAATTGAAAAATATGGTATCATATAAATGCTGCTCCATGAGCGGTATAATTCTCGTAAAGGAAGATATTATGCTTGCAAGTCTGATAAACATAAATAAATTCTACAACGGCAATCAAGTGTTGAAAAACATCTCGCTTACCATTGACGAAAGCGATAAAATTGGTCTTGTCGGAAACAACGGCTGCGGAAAATCCACCCTCCTTAAGATACTTACGGGTTCGGTGGAGCCCGACCGCTTTACCGAAAAGGACGGCATCATCTCTCTTGCTGCCAAGACTACTATCGGTTATCTCAAACAGATGGGCGGTCTCGACTCGGAAAACACGGTCATGGAGGAAATGAACAAGGTATTCGCTCCTATCCACAACGCCATTGACCGCCTTCGTGAGATAGAGCTGGAAATAGAAATGGGCGATAATTCCTCCGCAGACGAATACCAGCAGCTCTCATCCTGGATAGAAGCCAACGACGGCTATAACACCGATGTTAAAATACGTACTATCCTCAACGGTATGGGCTTCTCGGAAGCCGAACTGGATCGAAAGGTATCAGGTTTCAGCGGCGGAGAAAAGACTCGTCTCTGCATCTCACGTCTGCTCCTTGAAGAGCCTAATCTGCTGATACTCGATGAGCCTACCAACCACCTTGATTTCAAGACCATAATGTGGCTCGAGGACTATCTGCGAACCTACCGCGGCGCTGTTCTCATCGTATCCCATGACCGGTATTTCCTGGACCGTCTATGTACATCCATTTGCGAGATAGAGAGAGGTACGCTGAAACGCTACAGAGGAAACTACTCCGCATTTGTCCGTCAGCGTGAGGAGAACGATGCCCGTCAGGAGAAGGAATATGAGCTCCAGCAGAAAGAGATAGCCAAAATGGAGGACTATGTCGCACGTAATCTGGTACGTGCTTCAACTACAAAAATGGCTCAGAGCCGCCGCAAGCAGCTCGAAAAGACCGAGCTCATCGAAAAGCCGGTGCATGACACAAAACATGCAAAAATTCACTTCACCTACGCTATGGAACCGCCTCTGGACGTACTTAAGGTCAAGGACGTCGATATTTCCGTCGGAGAGGGCGCAGCAAGAAAAACTCTTGTTGATACAATCAGTTTCGAGGTCAGAAGAGGTGAGAAAATAGGCATAATCGGCGACAACGGCATAGGCAAATCCACCCTTCTGAAAATAATACAGGAACAGCTCCCACACAAGGGCAAGGTCCACTGGAACAGCAATATAAAGATATCCTATTTTGAACAGGAAAGCACTAACCTCAACCGTGAACTCACCGTTATGGAAGAGCTTCACAGCCGCTACCCTTCACTTTCCGACCTTGAAGTAAGAAGTCTTCTTGCTCAGGTAAGATTAGTGGGCGAGAACGTATTCAAGGAAACAGGTGTTATCTCGGGAGGCGAACGTGCAAAGCTCTGCTTCGCAATAATGATGCAGGAGCACGGAAACGTCCTCATCCTCGATGAGCCTACTAACCACCTGGACCTCAGCTCCAAGGAGGCTATCGAGGATGCTCTTAAGGAGTATACAGGTACCGTTATATTCGTATCCCATGACAGATATCTACTCAGCAAGATAGCAGACCGCCTTATCGAACTGACTGACGGTTCGTACCGTGAGCACAACTACGGATTTGAAAAGTATCTCGATGTGCTCAGAGCGGAACAGGCTGAGCAGAAACGAATTGCAGATGCCGAGAAATTCGCAAAGGCTGCGGAAGCCGCAAAGGAAAAACAGGCTCGTGTATACCGCAATAAGCAGCAGCGCAGTGCCGATGCCGCACGTAAGAACGAAATGCGGCGTCTTGAAAAGGAGATAGACGAATTTCAGGCGCAGATAGATGCTCTTACCGAGGAGATCTCAAAGGAAGAGGTCTATACCGACTATGAACTCATGAACAGCAAATGTGCCGAGATAGATGCGCTTAAACAGAAGATAGACGAAAACTTTGAAAAGCTCATAGAACTGGATGAATAATAAAATTACGTCACAAAAAAGTCCGGAAACAGTAATACAACTGCTTCCGGACTTTTTTATTTGATAGTCAACAAAAATATCAATGGTAGAATACTGCTGAAAAAAACGACCAACAGAAGCTGCTGCAGCATTCTTCCTGTTCTGTTCTTTTTATTCTCAACAGCATTATCGATGATCAGCGAACGTGAATTATAACATATCAGTGCAATACCTGCTGCAATGAAGGGCGAAGAAATAAGCAGTGATCTGCCGAACACCTTCCAAGAAAAGGAAGCCGGCATTTCATTCCCCCATGAAGCAGCTAATGATGCTGCAAAAACAGCTGCAATGATCATCACGTTGCCAAGAGAGATAAGGATGCATCTCTTTATCACGAGTTTCTTTTCCTTTCAATTATTTTCCTGATACCGATAATAGCTCCCTTCATCAGGAAGATACAAATAACAGAATAAATAACTGTAAATCCCATGCTCAGTATGCTCATATCGAACTTTTCTTCTATCCCTGTGACACGTAACAGAATATTACCCATGATACAGCCTATAAAGGCAGACAGGAAATCTATCCACAAATAGCTTTTCGGCTTTTTTATCTCTTCCTTGAACGTCTCTTTTATCAGCTTTTTATTGTAGTATTTTCTTTCATCGTTGCTATTCATTTCGCATTCCCCTATAAATCGTATCAGAGTTCCCAGTCATCGCAGATCTGATTCAGTTTCTTTGTCAGCTGTCGCATATCCTCGTTTGTACGTCCCTCGGACTCCTTGATAAGTGCAGAAAGGCGCTCAACTGCGGCAGTAAGATCGCTGTAGTATACGTTCATATTTGCATTGCTGCGCTTTTTCGGTATGAGTACAGGCTCTGCATCGACAGTTATCTCGCCGCTTATAAGGTCGAACTCAGCACCGCTGTAAGGCGCATATGAATCCACACCAAGCTCCTCACGCAGCTTAAGTGCAAAGCTGTCCGCAGATGCTGCTTCACCGTGGTTCACGAAGAACTTCTTAACGCCCTTGACTGCCTTTGCCCAGTTCATAAGACCGTTCATATCAGCGTGACCGCTTACGCCCGGAAGCTGCTTTATCTCAGCTCCTACGCTGACAGTTTCGCCGAACAGTTTTACACGTTTTGCGCCGTCAACAAGGGATCTTCCGAGTGTGTTCGATGCCTGATATCCTACGAAAAGTATGGTGTTTTCAGGCTTCCATAAGTTATGCTTGAGGTGGTGCTTGATACGTCCTGCCTCGCACATTCCGCTTGCGGAGATGATGACCTTTGCAGAGGTATCGTTATTTATAGCACGGGAATCATCGCTTCCTACAGTGCGGATAAGTCCCTCAAAAGAGATAGGGTTTATGCCCTGACGCACAAAGGAAAGTGCCTCCTCATCATAGCAGCTCTCACGGTTATTCATGAATATATCCGTAGCCTCGTTTGCAAGGGGACTGTCCACATAGACCTTGAAGCCGTCGTGTCCCTTGACAAGTCCGTCTTCCTTTATCTGACGGATGAAATAGAGCATCTCCTGAGTTCTTCCTACTGCAAATGAAGGGATTATCACACTTCCGCCGCGGTCGAATGTATTCTGAAGCACCTTTGTAAGCGCAGTAACATAGTCTGTGGGACGGTTGTGTACTCTGTTGCCGTAAGTGGACTCTATTACCACATAATCCGCAGAATCAACGTACTGCGGATCACGTATCAGCGGCTGGTCGGTATTGCCGATATCGCCCGAGAATACTATCCTGCGTGTCTCGCCGTCTTCTGTGAGGGTGAGTATTATGCTGGACGAACCGAGAAGATGTCCCGCATCACGGAATGAAACGTTAATGCCCTCGCTTATGGTGAATTCCTTCTCGTATTCATGAGGAACGAAGAGCTCGATAGCTCCGAGAGCGTCATCCATAGTATAAAGAGGTTCATAGTCCGCTTCACCGCGGCGCTTTGCCTTACGGCTGCGCCATTCTGCTTCAAATTCCTGTATGTGTGCGCTGTCACGGAGCATAACACTGCAGAGGTTAGCCGTGGCAACGGTTGAGTGTATCTCGCCCTTGAATCCGCCTGCAAACAGATATGGCAGCATACCCGAATGGTCTATATGTGCATGGGTAAGAATAACAAAATCGATATTTCCGGGAGCTGTAGGGACCTTGACGTTCTCGAAGATATCCTCTCCCTGCTGCATTCCGAAATCCACAAGGAACTTCTTTCCGCAGGCTTCGATATATGTACAGCTGCCTGTAACTTCATGAGCAGCTCCTATAAAAGTCATTTTCATACTTAATGCCTCCGATCTTTATCACGCTTTTCACAAAGCATGTTACTTATACTATATATTATAACATACTTGTCCTGTTTTGTCTATGATTTTATATACATTTTACAAAGGAACAGTATCGCTCCACCAATAAAGTGGAAAGTTCTCGACTTTTCAACTTTTGTGTTATCTGTGTGACGAAAAAGCATAACATACCTTTCACATTTCATCACAGTTCTGTCAACGGTGTGAAAAATCTTACACATGATATTTTACAAAACGATACAATTGCCGCAAATACCTTTCACATAAGCCGAATATAATATAATCACAGGTTGAGGAAAAGACCTCACAAAGAATAAATGAAAAGGAACGTGAATATCATGAAAGAATATAATTACGATATCGAAGAGATAAAAGAGGAAAATAACGGTTACACAGGTTTCAGTGCAGACGGAAATGTGGTCCCTCCCAAAAAGCAGAAAAAGCACACAGGACTTAAGATAACAGCATCCCTCATGGCTATGGCTCTTGTTTCAGCAGGTTCCATAGGCATCTATAGCCGCATTTCTCCAAGAACAGCTGCTGTACAGACTGCGGCAGTAGAGACCGGGGACGAAACATCAGAAAGCAATATCAACGTTGATAACGTAAGCCTCATCAAGACAGAGAAGTCCGACTCAGGCGAAGCTCTCACCACAGAGGAGATAGTTGACAAGGTACTTCCTTCAGTAGTCGGCGTTGAATCCAAATTCACAGTAACTTCACAGAACACAGGCGGATTCTTCTTCGGATTCGGCGGAGACAGAGAACCTGTTACCTCAGAAGCTACAGGAACAGGTACAGGCGTAGTCATCACAGACAGCGGCTATATCGTCACAAATGCACACGTTATCTACGACAGCGAGTACGGCGGACAGCTTGCAGACAGCGTATCTGTTCTCCTTGACGACAAAACATACGATGCAGAGGTAGTAGGCTACGAGGTAGACTTTGACCTTGCTGTTCTGAAAATAGACGCAAAGGGACTTACAGCCGCTGAGTTCGGCGACAGCGATTCACTCCGTCTCGGCGAGACTGTAACAGCTATCGGCAACCCTCTCGGATTCGACCTTATGAACACTGTTACAGGCGGTATGATATCAGGTCTCAACAGAAACATCTCTATCAACGATACTGATATGACACTCATCCAGACCGATGCTGCTATCAACTCAGGCAACTCGGGCGGACCTCTCATAAATAAATACGGTCAGGTAATAGGTATCAACTCATCCAAGATGTCTTCAACATACTACGGCGAGGCTTCTATTGAAGGAATCGGATTCGCTATCCCTTCAAATGTAGTTTCGAGAATAGTTGACCAGCTTATGAAGTACGGTTATGTTACTGACAAGCCGCAGCTCGGTATAAGCTGTCAGGATGTTACAGAAACCATCGCAAACATGTATAATCTTCCTGTAGGCGTTTATGTAACAGCAGTTACAGAGAACGGCGCAGCTGAGGCAGCAGGACTTCAGGCAGGCGATATCATTACAGGTATCGATGACAAGGATATCACCACATCCGAAGAACTCAACGCAGAAAAGAACAAGCACACTGCAGGCGATAAGGTAGAGCTCAGATACGTAAGAAACGGCGAAGAGCATACAGCCAAGGTAACACTTGACAAAGTAGATGCACCCGAAGAATGATCGCACTCATGTCTTCCTCATTATATATTGCTCCCCAACTAAACCTTGCCGTCAAATTCTCGTCATAAAGGAAATTTCTCCGCGTCAGAAAAACTTGAAATACGCCAGTATTTCTGCATTTTCCTTCCTTGATAAATTCCCTTTCTGATTTCGACTTTTTGGCAAAGTTTAATTGAGGGAGCAATAACAGAAAGACCGTCCTGAAAATGGACGGTCTTTCTGTTATTTTTTCTTCTTCAGTTCATCCTTGAAAAGCTGTGTGAGCTGTGCCTGTCCGTCGGAGGTCAGAAGCGTATCCTTCCCTATCTCTCCCTTATACATCATCTCCATGAGCTTGATGTAAGCTTCGCCAAGTGCGGTCGTTATAAGTCCCGCAGTTGCTCCCGATATTGCACCGCCTACAGCAGTGCCGACTCCGGGGATAAGCTTCATTATATTTGATACTACAGTCCTTCCGAGTACCGTTGCTCCGCCTGTTCCTACTGTTGACGAGACAAATCCCGTGATTATGCTCTTATTCACTTCAAGTCCGAATATAGCCGTTATAGAAGCTATCATTGCTATCTGTGTGGGCACAAGCATAGCCGCATCCGCAAACGGTACGGGAGTGAATCCCTCACCGAATGCCGCAGTTACCGCCGCTGCCACGGCAGCCTGAGCGTATTTTTTTTTGGACTCCAGAGACGCTTTCTGCACGTTCTGAAGAGTATCACGCAGTTCATTAGGAAGCTTATTGCTCATAAGCTCGATAAGTATATCAAGGCCGTAGGACTTGTATACGATAGTCTCCTCATCGTCCTCTTCGATAAGCTCCTGTGCAAGAACGGGAACTACTCCGATAACGTCAAGATTTTCAGCCTCTATAGCCTTCTTCATGGCTTTCGTTTTGCTTTTGAGAAAGCCCTGCGTAAGGACGATTATTACAGGTACCTGTGTTACATTATTTTCCTCTGCGAACTCTCTCAGCCATTCTATCTCTTTGGGTTCGATGCGGTTTGAGTTGGCATTTATGCAGTACCATACACAGTGTATAGCCTTATCGATATCCTTTGAAGCTATGCCCTTGCGTATCTCACCGATAAGCTCGTCCCTGACAGTTTTCTGTCTGTCCTCACCAAGCTCGAAACCCGGAGTATCATATATTGAAAGAGGGAATCCCTCCTTTGATATCTTCCTCATAGTGGAGGTAACAGGCTTTCCTATACCCGTCTCGACGAGATTCTCGCGGAAAACGCTGTTTATCAGTGTACTCTTTCCTGCACCCGTCTTTCCTACTACAGCGATATTAAGGTGCTTAAGGTTTCTTACTCTCTCGTTTATGGCACGGATAGCCTCCTCAGCCATATGGTTTATATTGAACTCCATAGCACTACCCCTTCTTTCTTGTACGTATGACCACAGGTTCGCGGTTTTCCATTTTCTTTATCCTGCGCTTGCTTCCTGCGTTATATACTGCCGAACCTCCGCGCTTCACAACAAATGGCATGAATACAGCGGAAAGTGCGGATAATATGATGCTTATCAGAACGTATACCGCTCCGTTTTTATTCTTTTTCATTATGATCCTCCGTTCTGACGCTGTTTTTCGGGAACAGCAGTGCTTCGGTAGTCCGAAGGCGAAATGCCTTCTATGGTCTTGAACTGACGTGCAAAATAGTTATAGGATGAATAACCGCATTCCCTTGCTATCTCGGTAACGGTCATATCGGTGTTCAGAAGCAGCTCCTTCGCCCTGTCTATACGGAACTGTATCATCTCCTCGATGATGCTTTTTCCGAAATAGGTCTTGTATATCTTTTGCAGGTAGCTCTTGCTGAGGAACAGCTCGTCCGCAATATCGGATATCTTCCACTGCTTTTCGGGAGCGCTCCTCAGCTCGTTCCTGAGCCTGCAAAGCTTCTCGAACTGCGGATTTCCCGTATTATCGGAAATATTGTATGTATAGAGCCTGTTTACGGCAGCTTTGTACATCGAATCGGAAAGGTCATAGCTGCGTCTGAGGGACATGGTACAGCTTCCGAGAGTGAAATCCACGCTGCAATTCCGCTTCTCGTCGTATTCCGACTCTTTTATATACGTGCAAAGACTTCGGTAAAGGCTTTCGGAACGTCCTGCGGTAAAGGACACTATCCCTATGGTATTATTGGACCAGATACCGTATATTTCTCCGTTCTTCACGCAGTTCTCTACTGCGGCAGTGAAATTTTTAAGTAGCTGGTCGCATTTTTTCTCGCCGCTCTGATAGTACATCTTGCCTATTCCCGTAAGGTTGATGCGGATGCACTCTGCCTCGGCGGAATGTATGCCCTGTCCGAGCCGTTCTTCAAGAGTGCGCTCTATACCTCTGCGGTTGAGTGTACCCGTAACGCTGTCATAGAGCATATCATGGTTGACATCGGAAATAGTCCTGTTCATTACTGCCCTTATGCGGACCTGTTCAAGGGCGATGCTCACGTAATTTATCCACTGCATGTAAAGCGGAGCATAAGCGATCGGATCTTTTCCGAATGACACCGCAGCATACCCGAAGAAATTGTCATTATAGTGGAGCGGAGTTATGTAGTAAGCAACGGGATATTTCCTGTCCTCACCGTATATGTGAAGTATATCATTGCTGCTGATATACTCATCGGGGAAATAGCTTCTCAGCACAAGGGATTTTGAAAGTATCGGACGCACTTCATCCCCTGTAGTGAAAGTCAGCTTCTCATTTATGTCTCCCGATGCGGACTCTATATACTTTCTTGTAAGATAGAGATCGAAATGAGACATCTTATATATGAAATAGGTGTAATTGTCAAGGCGGTCGGCGAACTCCTCGGGAGTAGACACTCTTGATATGTCAAACAGCATATCACTGTAAAGCATCGTGCGCTCAAAGCGTTCACCTATTTTAAGACGGCGCCTTACGGAGCTTTTAAGTCCCGTATGATTACCGCATCCGCAGCTTTCTCCGAGCCGCAGCATACCCTTCTCATTCGGTATCTTGTTGCATATCCTGCCTGTGATGATACGGTAAAGGCGTCGGAAGGACTCCGCACCGAGCTGATAGTTCGGACGGCGGTAAGTCGTTACGGAAGGATGATTCGTATAGCTTTCAAGAGAAGCATCGTAGCCCGTAACAGCCACATCCTCGGGTACTCTTATCCCATTGATAGCCAGAGATTTTATAAGCTGTATCGCACTTGCATCGTTTCCGCACACAACAGCCTGCGGCATTTCAAGTTCTCCCGAAGCTATGCTCTCTGCCAGTGACTGGGCGCAAGCTGTCCAGAAATCTCCGTATCTGCACCATTCACGGGCAACCTCTATGCCGTGCTTCTTCATCGAATTTTTATAGCCCTTCAGCCTTTCCTCAGATACGAAAAGGTTCCTGGGGCCTGTAAGGCAGTATATCCTCCTTAAACCGTGTTCTTCTATAAGGTGGTCGGTGATAGCCTCGAAAGCTTCGGAATCGTCGATGGACGTTGTCTCGAAACTGCGGTGTTCCTCGAAATCCAGCAGCATTACAGGCTTGCCGGAGCGCTTAAGCTGATCGTCTATATATTTCCTTATGCCGTCACCAAAGAACGAATTTCTGTCATAAAGAAAGCCGTCAAACTTTTCAGAGAGTATAAGATCGAAAATTTTCTTATCGGCGGACCTGTGAACAGAGTCCGAGAAAAAATTGTACAGCGGAGATATTATCGCTATATCACATTTGCTTCTGAAAGCCTGTGAAATAATACCTCCCAGTATCTCCTCCTGGAAATCGATATGACATTCTGTTACTATAACTCCGATAAGCAGCCTTTTCTTCACGTTATCACCTCTTGGTACATTTTTCTTTATATACTATTCTATCATATTCTTAACCGAAACGCAAGACTATATTGAACATATACTTCCCTAAATGAAAAAAATCTTCTCTTTTAGATACCATTATAGATTGAAAATATATATCCGAAGAGCTATAATATAGTTGTGATCACGATATATATCGTGTGCCGTGATCGGTCAAGCCGATCTGCTACCTGTCAGAGAGTATAAGCCTTCGGTATGAATAGGCGCTTACCGCAGGTTCGGGTGTCCTCCCCTCTTAAAGCCCGTACTTTCTGCAACAGGGATGCATTTTTCATTTGGTCATCATGAATACAGAATGACCGCCGTTTTCACAGGAAACGTATGGAACTATACAGCCGTCCAGAACGGCAAAGATAATTAAAGCTATCTTCATCCCTAACAATACAATGTTTCTCCAGAAAGCTCTTCCGTCCGCGGAGGAGCCTTTTGGATTTTATGGGGTATTTTTACCGCCGAAACGGTTTCGGAGATTTAACGCAAAGCGCTATTGAAATCGCAGAAAAAATATGCTATAATACCATTGTGTCGCTCCGATACTGCTTAACATCAACTTTTTTCGGAGCATTATTACTTGTTTTGTTACGGAGGATCTATCAATGAATAAGATATGCGGAATAGCCGCTGCTTTTGTATTAGCTGTCACATGCTGCGTTTCATGCAGCAACGCCGCTCCTTCCGAGGAGAGCTCTTCACGTATGAGCCGCATAAGCTCTGCACCTATCGATACCGCTATATTGGGTACATGGTCAGGAGATGTAACAGGATACCGTTTTCAGGAGGACAGAAAAGTTTCACTTATTATGGACTTCTCCGATTCCGTACACTTCGATAAGGACGGCAACCCCGTTTCGGAAGGTATAGAATACGCGGACGGCGACCTTTCATTTGACGGAAAAACTATCAAGCTAACACACAAATATGAAGAATTCGACGAGGTACTCGATATAATGACTCTCGAAAGAACAGGCGCTGAGGATAAGTCCACTATGGACGGCGAGTATAACTTCGTAAGCGGCGCTTATCTGAAATACATCGCCGAGGGACTCGGTACAGAACCTGAAAAAATCAGCGTTACAGCAGATGTCGAAGGTGAAAAACTCAGCATAACCGTTGTCGACTATTGTAACTTCGAGACCAGAAACAATGATACCCTTGAAATGTTCAGCGAGAATATGAACTATGTGGACGAGACTGCAACCTCCGTAAAGTACAGCTACAAGATAGACGGCGATACCCTCACACTCACATACATCGATGACACCACCGATACATCAGCTTCTTCGGAAGCTTCTCAGGAACCGCTTCAGGAAGTTCTTACCCGAGTTAAAGACTGACACATAAAGGAGATATCCCATGAAAAAAGCACTTACGATACTTGCGGCTGTTATTACCGCAGCCTCTATGCTTACAGCCTGCGGAAAAGCCGATACAGATGAAAAGTCCTCTGTTGAAGAAAGCAAAACAGCATCTTCAGAAACAACTGAGGAAGACGAGGAGTATTCTCCCCTCGGAACAGAGATAGCTGCTATAGAGGAAGAAACTACAGAACCTGAGACTGAACCGCCGACCGAAGAAGAAACAGAAGCTGCGGAAGAAGAAAAGGAAGAAAAAGTCTCAAAGGACAAGAAAGCCGATCCTGCACTCGTAGGAGTATGGGAGAGTCCCGATTCAGAGAACCGCTTCGTTTTCGGTGAAAAGCGTAAATTCGGACTTGAATTTGAAAGCACTTCACAGCTATGGTTCGATCAGAACGGCGTTGTTCATACCAACGATCCGAATGTTGACTATTCAAAATATACCACATACGACGGCGAAACTATAACTATCGAGCTTGAAGGTCAGGTAATGCTGAAACTGAAAAGAACAGGCGCACCGAATCCCGATTCCGCTTACGGCGAATACAAGTGCGAGGAAGGCATACTGCTCGATCCTCTTGCAAAGGTCCTCGGTGTAGCCGTAAACAAATGCAGTGTCTACATCGAAGAAAACAGAACGTTCATAGGCGCTATGCTCAGCAAGTATTCGGTTGTGGACGGCAAGCTCTATATCCTCAGCAACGGACTTCAGGCTCTCGGACTGCCGCCTAATTCCGCACTGGAGAGCGACTACACCGTCAACGATACTACCCTTTCGCTGTATATAGAAGGACACACCATGACATTCACCAAAATACGTGATATAGTATGATAAAACATGCCCCGAAGCTTAAGGACGGTACTCTTATAGTAGTTTTTACACGGGATATTGAGGGAAACCCTTTTGAAAAAGGGTTCCTCTGACGGAGGCGGTCCCCTCTGTCACTGCGTGACATCTCCCCGCACTGCGGGGAGTCACCCTCAAACTCCCTTCCTAAAACTTTCGCCTTAAATTTTCAGCCTGATATATCCCTTTGCTGATATATAAAATAAACAGCAAATATTTTTGTAAGGGATATATCAGGCTGAAAATTTGGAGCAAAAAGTCTTTGGAAAGGGGGTACGGGGGAAGAACCTTTCCTCAGAAAGGTTTGCCCCCGATAATTACATATAAAGCTGCTATATGAGTACACACCTTATACTTCGGGGCATTATAATACTCAGCGCTCAAAAGGTCTGTTGAAGGAGCCTATCTCTATCAGGTTGCCCTCGGGATCGGCAATATAACAGGTACGCTGTCCCCACGGTTCGGTAGTTGGCTCCAGTATCGGTACAGCACCCTTTTCAACAGCTTTTTTATATTCGGCATCAACTTCTTCAAATGTATCAACATACAGTGCTATCTCGGAATGACCATTTATTCCTTTGATATACTCGTACTTTCTGCTCGTCATTTTTTCAAAATCACTTCGTCCGTAAAGCAGGAACAAAGTTCCGTCCTTGATAAGATAAACGTTTGAAGTATCCTCATCCTCTCTTATTTCAAAGCCGAGAACGTCCCTGTAAAAACGTATCATTTTACCCATATCACTGACAAAAAGTCCGAATCCGTCTAATCTCATAAGCCGCCTCCAGTAAATAAGTTAATAACTCAGTATTGCTCCACCAATTAACTCTTGAAGAAATATTGCGACGGACTGGCAGAGAAAGGCAAGGAAGAAAGCCGCAGGAATGCTGTCGCATTTCAAGACTTTCTGACGCAGTATTTCGCTGTCAGGACAAGCAAGAAAATTCAGGAGTTAGTTGGGAGAGCAATATAACACAGGACTGCTACAAAGTCAACAAAAAAGCCATGGTATCATGCAATACTATGGCTTTATATTTTCGGTTATTTACAATCAGAACTCCATTTTTCCTTCAAGGAATGAAACAAGATCGTCTATAGCGACTCTCTCCTGCTGCATTGTGTCACGGTCACGGACTGTAACGCAGTTGTCCTTCTCGATAGTATCAAAGTCAACTGTGATGCAGAATGGAGTACCTATCTCGTCCTGGCGACGGTATCTCTTACCGATAGTACCTGCCTCGTCAAAGTCGATCATGAACTTCTTTGAAAGCATATCGTATATTTCCTCTGCCTTAGGAGTGAGCTTCTTTACGAGAGGCAGTACAGCAGCCTTGAAAGGAGCAAGTGCAGGGTGAAAATGCATAACGGTACGAACGTCCTTCTTCTCGTTGCCGTTCTTGTCGGTAGTTGTAAGCTCCTCTTCATCATAAGCCTCGGTTACGACAGAAAGGAACAGACGCTCTACGCCGAGTGAAGGCTCGATAACGTAAGGGATGTACTTCTCGTTTGTCTCGGGATCGAAGTATTCAAGAGACTTGCCGCTTGTATTAATATGCTGAGTAAGGTCGTAGTCTGTTCTGTCAGCAACGCCCCAGAGCTCGCCCCATCCGAATGGGAAGAGGTACTCGAAGTCTGTAGTAGCCTTTGAGTAGAAGCAAAGCTCCTCAGCCGAGTGGTCACGAAGGCGGATATTCTCTTCCTTAAGGCCGAGGCTCAGGAGGAAGTTCTTGCAGTATTCTCTCCAGTAGCTGAACCACTCAAGGTCTGTACCGGGCTTGCAGAAGAACTCAAGCTCCATCTGCTCGAACTCTCTTACACGGAAGATGAAGTTACCTGGAGTTATCTCATTACGGAAAGACTTACCTACCTGTGCAACACCGAAAGGTACCTTTTTACGTGTAGTTCTCTGTATATTAGCGAAGTTTACGAAAATACCCTGTGCAGTCTCGGGACGGAGATAGAGTTCGCTCTTGCTGTCCTCTGTAACGCCCTGGAATGTCTTGAACATCAGGTTGAACTGACGGATGTCTGTGAAGTTGTGCTTGCCGCAGTTAGGGCAAACGATGCCTTTTTCATTTATGTAGTCCATCATCTGCTCGTTGGACCAGCCAGCAACGTTAGTGCCGTCGAAGTCCTCGATGAGGTTGTCCGCACGGTGACGAGTCTTACACTCCTTACAGTCCATGAGAGGATCGGAGAAGCCGCCGATATGTCCTGAAGCTACCCAGGTCTGTGGGTTCATAAGGATAGCGGAATCAAGACCTACGTTATACTTGTTCTCCTGAACGAATTTCTTCATCCATGCGTTCTTGATGTTCTTCTTGAGTTCAACGCCAAGAGGACCGTAATCCCATGTATTAGCAAGACCGCCGTATATTTCAGAACCCGGATAAACAAATCCCTTGGATTTACAAAGGTCAACGATCCTGTCCATAACTTTTTCATTGTTCTTAAGCATAAATCATACCTCTTTCAGATCAAATTGATTCTTTTATATTGTAACGCATTAGCGGCAAAATGTCAATACTTTACTTCACTAATGACAGTA
Source organism: Ruminococcus sp. XPD3002 (assembly GCA_900119535.1). Taxonomy (GTDB): domain Bacteria; phylum Bacillota; class Clostridia; order Oscillospirales; family Ruminococcaceae; genus Ruminococcus; species Ruminococcus flavefaciens_H. The sequence continues at coordinate 9,029 of FPJT01000019.1, read as the reverse complement.
TGCGGTCACTGGTTAGCCTTATAGACCTCATATATCATATAGACCGCATAAAACACCCATATTATCCAGGTAAAAGCCCAGCCGCCTGTCATTACGCTTATAAACAGGTAAACAGCGACTGCTGCGACAGTAACGAACAGCTTTTTCATTGCAACGTCTCCTTTCGGTATATTGATATGCTTTATTCTATCACATTACGGGACAAAGTGTCAAGACACCGTTTAAGGCAAAGCGCTGTATGTACTCCGATGTCAGCAGCAGTCTTTTGATTTTAGTGCAATAAACTGTCAGAGTAAAGAATTCACAAGCCGTAATACGTTCTGCAATTTTTCCATTGTTGCAAACGTCCGTCGATGTTTATATCGCTTCAATTCAACACGAGATAATTGTGCAAAATGACAGAATTTATGCATTTAATATGATTTTTTTCTGATTTCGCTTGACGAAAAGTATAAAATCGGCTATAATATCATTAGTGTTAAATAATCTTTAATTATTAACACTCGTTTTGTTGTCTCCTTTCTTTTGTTCTACACATATTTATTTTTTCAATTCATTTCAAAGCCGGGTTTTTACCCGGCTTATTTCTTTTTTAGGCATCGTTAAAAACTATAAAGAAACTCAGATATGTACAGGCGGAACAGCTCCGCCTGTTTTTTCATGTTATGCCGAGTCCGAAACTTATGGAAAGCGCAGTATCGACCTTATTCATCGAACCAAGATCAAGCTCTCCCGTCTTATCCTTAAGACGTGTCTTGTCAAGTGTCCGTATCTGTTCAAGAAGCACCACGCTGTCCTTTGCAAGTCCGCATTTCTCCGCCTGTACTTCGATATGAGTCGGAAGCCGTGTCTTGTCACGCTGACTCGTTATAGCAGCGGCGATAACCGTGGGACTGTGCTTGTTCCCAACGTCATTCTGTACGATAAGTACAGGCCTTACGCCGCCTTGCTCCGAACCGACCACAGGACTCAGGTCGGCATAATAGATCTCTCCTCTTTTTACTGACATAGTAATTATCTCCAGATATGTTATACTCTGCGCTATCGCAAAAATCACATTGCACATTTTGCAGCAGAGGCAAGTATATTAAGCAGCTGCTGATAGTATTATTGTCATATTGGTCTGAAATATACAGCACTCGATGCGCTGTTCATTCCAGTACTATATTATATGTCTTCGGTTCAAAGTATGTTTGAATTCAGAGGGTTAAGAGATACTAACATATTTAACGGCTTTTGACAAATTGTTTTTATGTATGATTCTCTCTTGCAATTCCTTCAGAAATGTTATATAATATTTACTGTATTACTAAGAAGCGTATATATTATGGGAGGTATTTTTATGTGCAACAAAGGCAAGATCGGTTTCGATAACGAAAAGTATCTTAAGACACAGTCAGAGCATATCAGACAGAGAATAGCACAGTTCGGCGACAAACTTTACCTTGAATTCGGAGGAAAACTCTTTGATGATTTCCATGCTTCAAGAGTTCTGCCCGGTTTCAAGCCAGACAGTAAGCTCCAGATGCTTCTCCAGCTTAAGGACGAAGCAGAGATAGTCATAGTCATAAACTCGGCAGACATCGAGAAGAACAAGGTCCGCGGAGACCTCGGCATCACCTATGACGTTGATGTTATCCGTCTTTTCAACGTGTTCACAAAGATAGGTCTCTATGTCAGCAGCGTAGTTCTTACACGTTATGAGAACCAGCCTACCGCAGATGCTTTCCAGAGCAGACTCGAAGCGCTCGGCGTAAAGGTATACCACCACTATAATATAAAGGGTTATCCTTCAAACCTTGAATACATAATCAGCGACGAAGGCTACGGAAAGAACGATTACATCGAAACCTCAAGACGTCTTGTCGTAGTTACCGCACCCGGTCCGGGAAGCGGTAAAATGGCTACATGTCTCTCACAGCTCTACCATGAGCACAAGCGCGGACGCAACGTCGGATACGCTAAATTCGAGACCTTCCCGATATGGAACCTTCCGCTCCGTCACCCTGTAAATATCGCTTACGAGGCTGCTACCTCCGACCTTAACGATGTTAACATGATAGATCCTTTCCACCTTGAAGCTTACAATAAAACTACCGTAAACTACAACCGTGATGTAGAGATATTCCCCGTACTCAACGCTATGTTCGAGAACATCCTCGGCGAATCGCCTTACAAGTCCCCTACGGATATGGGTGTTAATATGGCAGGCAACTGCATTATCGACGACGAGGTAGTCTGCAAAGCTGCTAAGGACGAAATTATCCGCCGCTATTACGTAGGTCTCTGTGACAGACGTAAGGGACTTATTTCCGACGAAGAAGTTTACAAGCTGGAGCTGCTTCTTAAGCAGGCAGGCGTTACTCCCGACGACAGAAAGGTAGTCGCCGCCGCTCTCGAAAAGGAAGAGGCTACAGGCGCTCCCGCAGCAGCTATGGAGCTTCCTGACGGTACTATCCTCACAGGAAGAACTTCTGCACTCCTCGGTGCAGTTTCCGCACTTCTCCTCAATGCCCTCAAATATTTCGCAAAACTTGATGACAGTACACTCCTTATGTCTCCACACGTTATCGAGCCGATACAGAACCTTAAAGTTGAGCACCTCGGCAATAATAACCCTCGTCTCCACACCGACGAGACTCTCCTCGCACTTTCTATCTGTGCAAACACAGACGACAACGCAAAGAAGGCTATGGAGCAGATATCCAACCTCCGCGGATGCGAAGTTCACTCAACTGTTATCCTTTCTCCCGTTGATGAAAGGATTTTCAAGAGACTCGGTATAAACCTCACATGTGAACCTAAATACAGCAATCGTGACTGATAAAAAACAGCCATAAAGGGAACTAACAATTCCTTTATGGCTGTTTTGCTTTATTTGAGATACGATTCGGGGAGTTCAGATATCAGCTTCGCATCGTATTTCTGTATGCTCAGCGCATCCATAGCGGTAATTCCGTCACCTCTGTCATAGACATCGGCTGCATTGATCGCCTCATCGGTAAGCGGATATTTCGCTGCATTCGCTACATACTGGAGTATAGCCAGCGCATCGGCAAGTCCCACCTCGCCGTTAAGAGTAACGTCTCCGTAAACGATTCCGGGAGCCGCACTGACCGTAGTCGTCTCCGCAGGTACCGAAGTTGTCGGGACAGTTGTTGCTTCAACTGTTGTTGCAGGAGGTGCGGTAGGTTCAGGCTGAGAGGACTCCGCCTGATATACATTCCTGTACATAGTTTCCGCCCACTCTTTACGCATAGCCTCATAGCCTTCCGAGCTGGGATGAACACCGTCCTGACTCAGAAGGTCGGGGTTCTCGGTGAAGAACTTCTCGAAATCAGGTCCCTGTATCAGCTTATCGCCGTACTCCTCATAAAGCTGCTCTACCTTGGCATTGTAAAGCGGCACATTAGGCGCTACATCGCTGTTCGTGGAACCCGGTATCTTCGGAAGTACAGGTATCTTTCCCAGCGCAAGTACTGCGTCTATCATGTACTTGGTGTTGTTGTAGAACTTATCCACGTTGTTCGGGTTGCCCCATGCATCGTTGGTGCCGTATGCGATACTTACGTACCTGACGGGACTTCCCTCAAGCCAGCGGTCGATATTATCCCTTCCGTCTGTAGAGGTTATTCCGCCTATGCCGCCGTTTTCCTGTACGGGAAAATATCTGCTGTCCAGTTTATTGACATGTGTCGCGAAGCCTGTTCCGTAGCAGTTGTTCATACCGCCTGCGGTGATAGAATCTCCCAGAAACAGCCAGCTGTCGGTAACGCCCTCCGATACGTTGTGGATATCGAAATTGACGCTTGCCTGCTTACCTGCTGCGCCGTCCGCCTTGGATATGTTCATGCGTATCCAGTTATAGTCCTCCATATCAACAAGATGCTGACGAGAGCCGAGTGTATTGTCCTTCACTTCAGCAACGACCTTCCAGCCGTCCTTCGGGAAGGTTCCGCCCTCAGCAGAATTGACCTCTATGGTATAGTCCGAAGGCACCATATTGCTGTTGACGTACATACCGATACTGTCATAGGAACTGGTATTATACCACACCGCTATGACGCTTTTTTTCTGCTCCTTAGGCACTTCCGACAAATCATACGCAATATAGTCGGGAGCAGTTCCGAACCAGAACGAGAAATAGTGTTCATCGTTTGCGGCAGTTGCAGTTGCAGGATTAGCCTCGGAATAGGCAGGCACTCCCCTGCTGATAACAGGATTGGGAGTCACCTCCGCACTGACGTTCACCGCACCCGAACACGCACATATCACCAGTGCTGATGCGGCTGCTATAGTTTTTCTGAAATATCCCTTCATGTTTTCCACGCCCTTTCATGTTTTTCTGTTATGAGCTATGTCTGTTAAGTAGATAATATCAATAGTCCCCATTCCGGCGGTTATTGATGTTACTTTGATTAATGTCTGCTCAACAACTTAAAATCGGCTATATACGCTTTGTTTTAGTCGATTTTAAGTTGTCAAAATGTAAGAAAAAATATGGAAAATCTTTCTTGCATTTTGTTTTGCCCGAAAGGGCAAAATGAGCTTGACATAAAGTAATGTAACGCGCAAATTCACTATTATAAAGAATTTGCGCCCCCGAACAAGGTTCGGGGCAATAACCTCCAAAAGGCGGTTATTGATGTTACTTTAATTATAATACACTTTTCGTCCCAATTCAATGAATAAATCTCCCTAATCGGCGATATAGGCTGATTTTCGTGCCGATGAACAAATCTGACCGATGGTTTTTGTAAAAAGAAGCAAATCACGAATTAAATGTGAATTAAATAAAAAACGACGATTTTTCTTGCTCACAAAGCCGATACCCAAAAGTTTGTTAAAGCTGTATCAAAGTTTTGGAAAATCTAAAAAAGGTATTTACAAAAATGATATTCTGTGTTATAATGGTCTGTGAAGTTATATGCGTTTTACAACGCTCTATAACCCCTGAAAAAAACTAACAGGAGGTCATTTCAAATGGCAATCAAAAGAAAAATGAAAACCATGGACGGTAATAATGCCGCTGCATATGTTTCATATGCTTTCACGGAAGTTGCCGGTATTTATCCGATCACACCTTCCAGCCCGATGGCAGACTATGTAGATCAGTGGTCCGCTCAGGGTGTCAAGAACATTTTCGGCACAACCGTTAAGGTTGAAGAGATGCAGTCCGAGGCCGGTGCTGCAGGTACCGTTCACGGTTCTCTGAATGCCGGTGCTCTCACAACTACATATACTGCTTCACAGGGTCTGCTCCTCATGATCCCGAATATGTACAAGATCGCCGGTGAGCTTCTTCCCTGCGTATTCCACGTTTCCGCTCGTTGCGTAGCTTCTCACGCACTGAACATCTTCGGCGATCACTCCGACGTATATGCTTGCCGTCAGACAGGTTTTGCAATGCTCGCTGAGACAAACCCGCAGGAAGTAATGGATCTTGCTGCTGTTGCTCATCTCGCTACCATCAAGAGCCGTGTTCCTTTCATCAACTTCTTCGACGGTTTCCGTACATCTCACGAGATCCAGAAGATCGAGACATGGGATTACGAGGATCTGAAGGAAATGTGCGATATGGATGCTGTTAAGGCATTCCGTGAGCGCGCTCTTAATCCTGAAAACCCAACAATGCGCGGTTCTCACGAAAACGGAGATATCTTCTTCCAGCACCGTGAGGCTTGCAACTCCTACTACAATGCTGTTCCCGCAATCGTTGAGGAGTACATGGGCAAGGTAAATGAAAAGCTCGGTACTGATTATAAGCTCTTCAACTACTACGGTGCTCCCGATGCAGATCGCGTAATCGTTGCAATGGGCTCTATCTGTGACGTTGCTGAAGAAGTTATCGACTACCTGAACAAGAAGGGTGAGAAGGTCGGTATCGTTAAGGTTCGTCTGTTCCGTCCTTTCTCTGCTGAAAAGCTCGTTGAGGCTATTCCTGCAACTGCAAAGACAATCGCTGTTCTCGACAGAACCAAGGAGCCAGGTGCTCTCGGTGAGCCTCTCTACCTCGATGTAGTAGCTGCTCTTAATGCTACAGGCAGAAACGGTATCAAGGTTATCGGCGGACGTTACGGTCTCGGTTCCAAGGATACTCCTCCTGCATCTGTATTTGCTGTATATTCTGAGCTTGCTAAGGCTGATCCTAAGCCACAGTTCACACTCGGTATCGTTGACGATGTTACAAACCTCTCACTCGCTGAGGAAGATGCTCCAAACACAGCAGCAGAAGGCACGATCGAGTGCAAGTTCTGGGGACTCGGCGGCGACGGTACTGTTGGCGCTAACAAGGACTCTATCAAGATCATCGGTGACCACACTGACAAGTACGTTCAGGCTTACTTCCAGTATGACTCAAAGAAGACCGGCGGTATCACTATCTCACACCTCCGTTTCGGCGATAATCCGATCAAGAGCCCTTACTACATCAACAAGGCTGACTTTGTTGCCTGTCACAACCCATCATACATCCTCAAGGGATACAAGATGGTCAACGATGTTAAGCCCGGCGGTGTATTCCTCATCAACTGCCAGTGGAAGCCTGAGGAGCTCGATCAGCACCTCACAGCTGATACAAAGCAGTATATCGCAAAGAACAATATCCAGCTCTATCTGGTAAACGCTATAGATCTTGCACAGGAGATCGGTCTTGGCAAGCGTACCAACACTATTCTCCAGTCTGCATTCTTCTCACTTTCAAAGGTTCTTCCCGAGGCTGAGGCTATCGGCTACATGAAGGAGAAGGCTCAGAAGTTCATGAAGAAGGGTATCGAGATCGTTCAGATGAACGAGAAGGCTATCGACGCAGGCGCTACTGCTTACGTTAAAGTAGACGTTCCCGCTGAGTGGGCAAACGCTGTTGATAATTCCGCACCTGCTAAGCTCGAGGGCCCAGAGAAGCTCGTTAAGATGGTTGACGGCATCATGAACCCTGTTGGTAAGATGCTCGGCGATACACTTCCTGTTTCTGCATTCTCAGATCACGTTGACGGTACATTCGAGCAGGGTGCTTCCGCATACGAGAAGCGCGGCGTTGCTGTTATGGTTCCAGAGTGGAATCAGGATACTTGTGCAAAGTGTAACAAGTGTTCATTCGTATGTCCTCACGCAACAATCCGTCCTTTCGCTCTGACAGAAGCTGAAGCTGCTGCTGCTCCTGAGAACATCAAGATCGCTCCTAAGCCGATCGCAAAGACAGAATACAAGTACACACTTGCTGTTTCTGCTATGGATTGTATGGGATGCGGCGTATGTATCGGTGTATGTCCAACCAAGTCACTCAAGATGGTTCCAAGAGAGTCACAGGAGCCACAGCAGGCAGTATTCGATTACTGTGTTGCTAAGGTTACAGAGAAGACAGACGTTGCAACAGACGCTAATGTAATCTCCAGCCAGTACAAGAAGCCTCTCCTTGAATTCTCCGGTTCATGCGCAGGCTGTGCTGAGACTTCTTATGCAAGACTCATCACACAGCTCTTCGGTTCAAGAATGTATATCTCTAACGCAACAGGATGTTCTTCAATCTGGGGCGGTCCTGCTGCTACATCACCTTACACTGTTGATGCAAACGGCCACGGTCCTGCATGGGCTAACTCACTGTTCGAGGACAACGCTGAGCACGGTCTCGGTATGTATCTCGGTCAGAAGGCAATCCGTGAGAGACTCATCGAAGAAGTTAAGGAAATAGCTGCAAGCGACAAGGCATCTGCAGAAGTTAAGGCTGCTGCTGATGAGTACCTCGCAACTGTTAACGACGGCGCAAAGAATACCGCTGCAACAGCTGCACTCGTTGCTGAGCTCGAGAAGTGCGACTGCAAGTGCGATAAGAAGGCAGACATCCTTGAGAACAAGAACTACCTCTCCAAGAAGTCCGTATGGATCTTCGGCGGCGACGGCTGGGCTTATGATATCGGTTTCGGCGGTCTTGACCACGTTCTCGCAACAGGTGAAGATGTAAACATCATGGTATTCGATACCGAGGTTTACTCCAACACAGGCGGACAGGCTTCCAAGTCATCCAACATCGGTCAGGTTGCACAGTTCGCAGCAGCAGGTAAGGCAATCGCTAAGAAGCGTCTTGCTGATATCGCTATGAGCTACGGCTACATCTATGTTGCACAGATCGCTATGGGTGCTGATATGAACCAGACACTCAAGGCAATCAAGGAAGCTGAGGCTTATCCGGGACCATCACTCATCATCGGCTATGCACCTTGTGAGATGCACTCTATCAAGGGCGGTATGACTAACTGTCAGGCTGAGATGGAGAAGGCTGTTAAGTGCGGTTACTGGAACAACTTCCGTTATGATCCTCGTCTGGCTGCTGAGGGCAAGAACCCATTCCAGCTTGATTCTAAGGCTCCTACAGAGTCTTATCAGGACTTCATCATGAACGAAGCTCGTTACAGCGCACTCACACGTTCATTCCCTGATCGTGCTAAGGAGCTCTTCGCGAAGGCTGAGAAGACAGCAGCTAATCGTTACGAGTATCTCACAAAGCTCGCTGAGAAGTAAGCAGCGGCGCGGTGTCCGCGCTGCCTTGCCACGTTGACGCTCGTAAACTCGCTCACTCTATGTAAAATGGATAGTCTGCTATCGCTTACGGCAGTTTAACGTGTAATATGTACAAACGAATATAAAATTACTCCCCGATACGAACAGGTGAACCGCACCATTAAAAACGTACAATGACAAAAAGAGCCTCCTATGGTATAATAGAAACCATAGGAGGTTTTGTTATGGCAAGAAGTTACAGACATATACAGCAGTATGAGAAAGAAATAAATGAACTGAAAGAAAAAGGGTTAACGCAAAATGATATAGCTCAGCGTTTAGGCTTCACGAAAGAACAAGTGAAAGGATTTATCAAGCGGCAACATAAGAAAGAACGCAAGATAGCAGCAGGAATAGCTTTGAGGAAGAAAGGACGCCCACCTAAGGACAGCAAGTATTCCAAGACCGATAAGGTCAACGAGCTCAAATACATAATTGCTCGTAAAGACGCAAAGATCAAAGCTTTGGAAATG
>FPJT01000001.1:38366-374139 GCA_900119535.1 Ruminococcus sp. XPD3002 | reverse complement strand
AACCTAACTAAATCATACAACATTACGCCGTCAATGTCAAGACGTGGGAACCCATATGATAATGCTTTAGCGGAAAATTTTTTCTCGATCCTAAAAACAGAGTGTATTCACAGGACAAAGATCAAAACATTTGCCGATGCAAGACGGCTCATCGATGATTACATCTACTTTTACAATCACCAGCGCATTCAACTCAAAACAAAACTGACTCCGCTTGAATTGCGAAGCCAGTTCGTAGCTTAATTCTATTTGCCATAGGGGCTTTTTTGTGCTGTACGCACAATGTGGTGCGGTTCACTTATCCTGTGGAGTTTCTTCATTACAGTAGTTTCCGCTCATAATACATCCTTCATCAGAAGTCTTCCTGCATTTATTGCTGCAACAATTCCGACTACAAGCACCGCCAGTGCAGCAGGTATCGGTGCAAACAGGCTGATAATACCGCTTATCAGAGGCGCCAGAGCTATCACTGCAATGAGCTTCGCAAACTGTACTGCGTATTTTTTCTTGTCCTTTATGTCTGCAAACTGACTCTTCGGTATCAGATCCACGGACTTAGCCGCATAGAGTATCCCTGCGTAAATAAGCAGTGCACCTGCAAAAGCAGCGGTCACAAAAAAGTATGCATTTTCCATTTTTTCCTCCTTTACTGCAATCTTTCTATAAGCATCTGATATGCGCTCTTACCCTGATCCTTTGAATCAAGGTCAACATCCTTGGCACTTTCTTTCCACGGTGAATCATCAGGCAGAAGCTGATACGCAATGTTGTGCTGCACCCACTCGTAAGCCATATCCTCCGCAGTTCTGAATGAAGTTCCGTCCGCACCTGGTACAATGTGTACGCTGTTCAGCGCCTGACATATTGTAAGTATATCATACTCATCCTGTATCTTGTATGAATCTGTTATGTGCCAGTTGTCAGGCTCGCACAATGCGTAATATTCCTCGCCGTCATAGGTGAAAACATAATTCTGTCCGAGACCGTCCGCATCGTAAAGTCCGATATCCTCGGGAGAAGATAACAGCGATGAAGGTTCCGTGGGAGGGAGAGTCTCCGCTTCTGTAAAAGGTTCTTCTTCAGCGACTTCCTCTGTCATCTGAGTAGTCTCCGCTTCGGTGAACTCCTCTGCATCGGTAACTTCTTCTGACTCCCGAACAGCCTCCGCAGGCTCATCACTGCCCGAAATAACATTTATATCAGCGCTGCAAGAATAAAGCGCAGATACGCATAAAGCTGCACATATTATTTTTCTAAGATGTTTCATTACTATCCTTTCTTCCGTATCAAATCAGGAAATAACCAGCTTCCTGAGAGCAGTAAGGTCATGGACGTTTATACGTCCGTCGGGGATAATGTCGGCATTCTGCGGAGTCTTTGCGTCTTTTGCGTTCATCAGCCACCTGCTCAGCAGTACAAGGTCCGCTGATGTTATCGCTCCGTCCCCGTTCGTATCACCTGTAAGTCCGCCGCTTATGACATCCAGTACGTTAGCCGCTGTAACTTCCTTGACGATACCGTCCGCCGATGTCAGCTTTACTGTGTAAACTCCCTTGTCGGATGCTGACGCTTTATTAATAGTATAAGTGTCCCCGGAACCGTTCTTCAATGCTGTGCCGTCCTTCATCCACTGATATGACACATTTTCAACAGGAGTCCTTACTCTCAGTGTACTGCTTTCGCCCTCAGCTAAAACAATATCCTTTTCCGCAGTGTAAACCGTCATATCCGCGGGAACTGTAAGCTCCGCAGCCTTTGCATCGCCCATAAGCTTCCAGTCATTTCCGCTGTCCTGCAGAAAGACTCTCAGGTTCTTTATTTCATCTCCTGCACTGATTCCAAATACATCAAAAGGCAGTCTGAACTCTACCATATCGCCCTTCCACTTGCACTCGCATCCATCCCTGTTGTCGTGATTGAAGTAAACGAATCCGTTTGAAGCGTAGTACAGCCAGAAATATTCATTATCATTCTTCGGTACATTCAACTGTATATTGTAAACAGGGGCGGACGAACCTTCGGGCATACGGCTCATCACATAGAGGTATTTCTCATCTGCCCTAACCGATAATGAAGTACCGTTTTCGTTCTTTGCAAGAAGCATATCATCCGTCCACTCGCTGTTATATGTCATAATGCCGTCCACAACAGTCCTGCTTTCGGAACAGAGGAACTCATCGGAAGAAAGTCCTCTGCCCTGAGGAGTTATCCCGTACATCGAATTATCGGCACCCTTGCTGTCCGAAGCGGTTATATCCACACTTCCAAGATAGTTAGCACCAAGTTCGGACTTCCACACATCCTTGTTTGCAAAACGTATGGACCTCAGCGGAAGCTCCGTGAACTCATCGCTGTATCCGCCCATAGTTTCCTTAAGGCAGACGTTCCATTTTCCCGTCCTGATATTGTCGGGCAGCTTTACGGTAAGCTCACTATCGGTCACGGTACAGGAGTCCCAGCTGTGACAGTCGAGGTCAACGGGTACCTTAATGTAAACGCCGTCTCTTTCGAGTATGATATATCCCTGTGTATGGGGCACAGGTGCAGAAAAGCCAGTATTCTCCACGCTGAATTTCAGCTTCAGAAGACCGCCCTGCTGTACGCTGTCCGAAATCTCCGATTTTCTGAGTACGAACCTGTAGCCTAAGTGGTCCCTGATGAACGTGAACACATTCTGTCCGTAATAAGCGGAATTATCGGCATCTACTGTATCAAGTGCGCTGTTGAAGGTATAGTCCTTGTACAGTCCGAAGATATTGCCGTTGATGTAGCTCAGGTGAGTCTTGTACATCTCGGGTATTGCATTTTCGGGCAGGTAGGTATCGTACTTTCTGGCGAAATCGATATTTCCCGAAAACTCTCCGCCGTAGTAGGTCTCGGGAGTAACACTGCTGAGCCAGTTCGTTTCCTTTTTACGGTCGGCAAAAGTACCGAGGTCCGAATCACTGCCCATATATCCGTCATTGTACATACCAACTCGTCGGGAAAGGATACGCTGATCTACGGAATCACTGCTGAGACGTGCCTTTTCGTATAAGTCGGCATCCGTCAGCTGTGAGCGTTTTATCCCTGCCCACTCTGCAAAGGTATCGGGAGTTCTTACCGTAACGGGTATGTTATCCGGGACAGCATCAAGGAGCGCATCGAGCAGCTTTGCCTTGTACTCCAAAGAAGTATATTTACCGCCGTGCTGTTCGCCCCATTTGCCTACAAATCCCGACTCGACAAGCGTTATTATGTCGCTGTAATCTGAAAGTATGCCGCTTTTCTTTATCTGGTCTATATGCGAAAGGACCATATCAAATGACGCAGGTTCGGGGTTTTCTTTTCCGTTGGCATCGTACCTGAACCTCATTCCCACCATGCATCCGTTCCTGCGGCAGTTTTCAAGAGTCTGACGCCATGCAGAGAAGAACGTGTCATCAAGGGGATAGTCCTTACCCTCGGTATAGGTGCCGTCATCGGAAGAAGTACCGTTCGCACCGCAGGAAAATCCGCCTATATCTATGAAAAAAAGAACGAAAGTGCCTGTGGGACTGTAAACGTTCGTTTTGCCCGGAGAACAGTAAGCCCAGACCGTAGAGGTGTAACCTGCGGCAGGGTTCTGTATCGTTTCTACTGTCTCTCTGTAGCTTATACCGCTGTCCTTCATTCCTGCTTCCGCTGCCGCAGTACCCTGTACACTTAATGAAGATAGTACCAGCGCCGCAGAAGCCGCAAGTCCTTTCAGAAGTTTACCGTTCATAGATTTCATTCCTTTCCTGTGTTTTGGATGCGGTTATTGAGTATACATTTATTATAACTGTATTTTCTTTTACAGTCAACAGATAATTCAGAGTTTGCATTTGCTGTCAGAAAATGACGATTGTTCACATAATGTCCATGAATTTGTCGGAGCATTATGGTATAATTGTTTTGCATGTTCAAAAAAAGTCTATATTTACAAGGAAAATTGTTAACAGCTGAAAGGTAAAAAATAACCTGTCAGCGTTATGGCGTGTCTGCATTTACGGACTGCCGTGGGGATCATCAGTATATTCAGGGCTTATTGCTTCACGAATTAAACCTTGCCATACAAAACAGCATTTCTTCCTCATCTCCGTCAGAGTTTAATTAATCGGAGCAATAATAACAAACAAAGGAGCTTGAAATGTCAAAGCGTACTATCGGAAAGCCGAGTATCAAAACCATACGTCGGCTGAAATTCTATATGATAATCGGATATGTTCTTATACTTATCGCGGCTATCATGTCGGTATCATTCCTTTATATGAAAAAGACCGACGAAGTTATTATTAACAAGGTAACAGAAATGTCCTCATCTCTCAGCACTCAGATGAAGCTGAACCTCGAAGGCTATCTTTCTCGTATCGAAACTATCGGTGCACTTGCTTTCGGCGACGAAACCACCTACAGCTATGATGCCACCGATCCCTCAAATGATGAATATGAGGCTATAAGTACAGAAAAACGAATAACAGATAAGCTTTCGAGCCTCTGTATCATGGATAACCTTGTGGATTACGGTATAATCTACAGCAATAACAGAAGCGTCGGAAAGATCTCCAACAGTACCACAACGCTTTTCGGAGAGAATATGTTCAAGGAACTCAGCTCCATGATAACCCGTCACCGTACTAACGACGGCTGGGCAGCAGGATGCAAAGGCGATTACAGACGCATATACTACGTAAAAAGAGTCCACAGCAACGCTATCCTCATTATCTCGTTCTACGTAAAAGAGCTGGAATCTGTATTCGACAGCTCGGAGATAAACGGGAATATGACCGTTCGCCTTGTAGATGACCAGAATAATATCATCTATTCCTTTGAAAGGGATGAGATCGGTACGGAGATAGACACTGCTATAACCGAAAGGACCAAAGATAAAAACTCGGCGGTCATGATGGACGATAAGTACCTTATATCTATCGAGAAGAACGGAAAATGGCATATAGTCACTACCATTGATACTGCTTCTCTCCTTCACGAAAAAAACAATATGCATATTTATATATATCTAACAGCGGCTATTGCGGCTCTGCTCTCTGCACTGATAGCAGTCCGCTTCTCTTTCCGTATAACTGCTCCCGTGACCGATGTGGTCATGCACCTTGATACCAAGGCAAGTATCGATCAGCTTACAGGCGTATTCAACAAGCTGACCTTCGAGGACGCAGTTAATCAGCACTTTGAAAACAGGAAGGATTCCGAAAAATACGCCTTTATTCTTCTTGATCTGGATAACTTCAAGGGAGTCAACGATAATCTCGGTCATGCATACGGCGACCGTGTCCTTGCTAAAACGGGAAGTATCCTCCGCTTTGTTTTCTCCGATGATACCGATATCAGCGGACGTCTCGGCGGTGACGAATTCGGTGCTCTCATGCGTCTCGATGACGAGAGCTCGTTCGACGTTCTCAATCAGAAATGTGCCGATCTCTGCGATGCTTTCAGCACTCACTATACAGGCGATGACGGAAAATACAAGATATCAGCAAGTATCGGTGCCGCTATTTTCCCCGATCACGGCAATAATTTCGCGGATATCTATTCATCTGCGGACAAGGCTCTTTACTACTCAAAGGGCAAAGGCAAAGACACCTACACCATTTATGACGGCGGACATAACAAGGAGGACAAGCAATGAAAAAATTCATAAGGATACCCCTTGCTATGGCTTTGGCAGGTGCAATGCTCTGTTCCTGCGGAGAAAAACAGCAGGTAGTCCACACAAAAACCGAAAAGACCGAGATAACCTTCTCGTGGTGGGGTAACGACTACAGAAATGAATACACCATGTCCGCTATAGAAAAATTCGAGGAGCTTCATCCCGATATCCATGTTAAGTGCAGCTATTCCGAGTGGACAGGCTTCGAGGAACGCAACAGGATACGTATGCTCTCGGGTACCGAAGAGGACGTTATGCAGATAAATATCGGCTGGCTCGATGAATATTCTTCAGACGGCAACGGCTATTTCGACCTTGAAATGCTGAAGGACCATATCGACCTTTCGGGTTTTGATGATAATATGCTGGATTACGGCAGAAAAAACGGCGTACTCAACGCCCTTCCCATTGCAATGAATGCCGAGACCGTATATATAAACAAGTCCATTTATGACAAGTATGGTCTCGATGTCCCAGATACATGGGATGATCTTTACAAAGCGGCAGAAAAAATGAGAGCTGACGGAGTATATCCGCTGGCAGGCTCAAAAAAGTCCATGTGGCTCTACAGCATAGCGTATGCCGAACAGACCTGCCAGAAAAGCATCATGGACTATAACGGACATATCCGCTTCAACGTCAATGAGCTTATGGTAATGATCGATTTCTATGTAGGTCTTGTAGTGGGAAATGTCGTTCCGAAGGTCGAGGACTTCAATAAGCTGAACATAGATAACGGCGTATATGCAGGCACTGTAGGCTGGATAAGCGATGCCATGAACTATTACGGCAAGGCGATTGATAACGGCAGCGAGATAACCGTTGCACCATATACAGCGTGGATGCCCGAAAAAGCAGGCTCAGGCTGGTTCGCTAAGCCTGCAACTCTGTATGCCATAAGCAGAAATACCGAACATCCGCAGGAAGCGGCAATGCTTATGGACTTTCTCCTTAACAGCAGCGATATGGCTGATTATCAGGGACTCGACAAGGGCGTTCCCATAAGCACTCACGCAAGGAACTACCTTGACAGCAAGGGTATGCTCAAAGGACTTCAGTATGATGCGGCTGTTCAGATGGAAAACAACTATATAATAAGCCGCATGGATCCTCAGCTTGAAAACGAAGAAATGATAGAATCCTTCATAGAAGCAAGCAACCTTGTGATATACGATAAGAATACCGTTGCCGAAGCTGCTCTCAGGCTGTTCAAGATATATAATAATATGTATTACGGATGATACAAAATGGAATATTGCCCAAAAATCCGACCTTCAGTCAGTAAAAACAAATGCTTTTCGTGAAATTTGAGAAATTAAGGAAAAAAAGCATTTTTTTCCTTGAAATAAGCTGCGGTTTGTGATATAATTCGATTTAGTGCGTTTTCCGCCTTGGCAGGAAACAGTATCATGAACGTTGAACGTTCAGCTTGGAGGTATTTTTATGGCAGCAGCACAGATCTTCGCTGTGATCATATTCGTTGCGATGTTCCTTCTCATCGTTATGGATAAGATCGAAAGACACATCGTTACTCTCGGCTGCGGACTGCTTACTCTTATCGTTGTATTCGGTATATGTATGAAAAGCGGTTCGGCGGTATGGGACACTCTTGCGATCAAAGACTTCGCCGCGACGAGTTTCTGGTATCAGGTCACCGAGAGCGAAAGCAAAGGTATAAACTGGGCGACTATCCTCTTCATTGCAGGTATGATGGTAATGGTCGAGGGTATGGCAAAAGCAGGATTCTTCCGATGGCTTTGCATGAAGATAGCCTACCTTGTTAAATGTAAGACCATTCCCATATTCATCACCTTTATGGTAATGTCTGCGGTGCTTTCAATGTTCATCGACAGTATCACAGTTATCATGTTCCTTGCAGCTGTAACTATCGAGCTTGCTCAGCTGCTTAAGTTCAACCCCGTACCTATGATCCTTTCAGAGATCTTCTGTGCGAACCTCGGCGGTTCGGCAACTATGTGCGGAGATCCTCCGAATATCATCGTAGGAACTTCTATCGGACTTTCATTCTTCGATTTCCTGATGAATACAGGTCTTGTCGCCGGTATCAGCCTGATCGTTTCTGTTATATTCTTCTATTTTGTATTCCGCAAAGAGATCGTCACAGAAGGCGGCTCGGATGTGGATATGTCGAAATTCCCGAAGCCTTCCGAGGCTATTACAAATAAAAAGGATTTCATCATAAGCAGTATCATTTTCGGTATCGCTGTTATCCTTCTCGTAACTCACGCAACTACTCACCTTACTGTAGCAACTATCGGACTTTTTATCGCTGTGATAACCCTTATCGCAAATGCAAAGCACATCCCCGAGCTGCTCAAAAAGGTCGACTATAAGACACTTCTTTTCTTCGTGGGACTCTTCGTCGTTGTTGCAGGACTCGAAGAAACCGGCATACTTAAACTGATCGCTGACTTCATCGGAAAGATAAGCGGCGGAAATGTTTACGTCATGGTAGCTATCATACTCTGGCTCTCTGCTATTGCAAGCGCCTTTGTTGACAATATCCCGTTTGCTGCTACTATGGTGCCTATCATCGAAAGCCTTGCAGCTACCGCAGGTGTCGATCTTCACACCCTTGCGTGGTCACTCTCTATCGGTACTGACATAGGCGGAAGCGCTACACCTATCGGAGCTTCTGCAAACGTAGTTGGAACATCTGTTGCCGCAAAGAACGGTCATCCTATCGGCTGGGGCAAATACTGCCGCAAGCTTGCACCTGCAACAGTTATAGTACTTGCTATTTCAACAGTCTATATATTCGTAAGATATTTATGATACCCTGAATTGTAAGGAGGTCAGTATATGTCACAGATAATTATTTCAGTGGGAAGAGAGTTCGGAAGCGGCGGAAAAGAGATCGCCGAGGAACTTGCCAAACGATTCGACATACCGTTCTACGACAGATATCTTATCAACGAAATATCCGAGAAAATGGGACTTACTCCCGAAGAAGTCGAAAAGTATGACGAAAAGCCCAAGATGAAGATATTTTCTCGCCGTGTAAACGGTTACAGCAACTCAATAGAGGATAATATAGCTGAAATGGAGTTCAATTTCCTCAGACAGCATGCTGAAAACGGCGATTCATTCGTTGTTGTGGGACGCTGTGCAGAGACTAAGCTCAATGACTTCAAGCAGCTCATCTCACTTTTCATTCTCGGCGACCACGAAGAAAAGGTCAAGAGAGTCATGAAGCTTTACGAGCTTTCGGAAGAGGACGCAAAGCGCTTCATGGAGAAAAAGGACAAAAAGAGAAAGAGCTATCATAACTATCACTGTTCGGGACACTGGGGCGATTCGAGACTTTACGACCTCTCGATAAACAGCTCATGCCTCGGCATTGAGGGTACTGTAGATATGCTTGAAAAGTATATACGTGCCCGTATTGAAAAAAACTGATACGATAAGCGGAAAGCAGAGATGTTTTCCGTTTTTTTATAGATACATACTATAACCAATGATAAAATACCGATATTTCACAAATTGCGAAAGCTGTGGTATAATAACATCAGAAAAGAGGTGACAGTCGTGAACACAACGATTCACATTAAAGTCAGGGACAGGATAGGTCTCGTAAATGAAATAACAGGCATAATAAAAAATCTCGGCATCGGTGTTGTCAAGCACGGCGCTGTAGTTACTATGGACCGCAGCGGCTGTCCGGTTTCGAGTTTCCGTGCAGTCCTTGATATAGGCGACAGCGCAGAATTTCAGCTCCTTACCAAGCGAATGCGACGGATAAAAGGACTTATAAGCATAGAATCAAATTAAAATCATTAAATATGTAGTTATCCTATTGACAAAGTAGGAAATGTATGATATAGTATACTTACTTTATCTATTAAGTAGGAATTTAAATAAAAAGGAGTCGGTTATAATGAGTAACTATAAGTTTGAAACCATACAGATACATGCAGGTCAGGAGTCTCCCGATCCTGCTACGGACGCAAGAGCAGTCCCGATCTATGCTACAACTTCATACGTATTCAAGGATTCTGCTCAGGCAGCTGGACGCTTCGGCCTTACAGAAGGCGGCAACATCTACACCCGCCTCATGAATCCTACCTCGGACGTTTTTGAAAAGCGTATCGCAGCTTTAGAGGGCGGCGTGGGTGCACTGGCTACAGCTTCGGGCTCTGCGGCAATATCCTATGCGATACAGAATATCGCTACAGCAGGCGATCATATCGTTTCATCAGTTGACCTCTACGGAGGAAGCTATAATCTGCTTTCCAACACTCTCCGCGAGCAGGGACTTACTACAACATTCGTTGATCCTTCCGATCCCGAAAACTTCGAGAAGGCTATCAGAGAAAACACTAAGCTTATCTACGCTGAAACTCTCGGCAACCCGAATTCAAACGTCATCGACCTTGAAGCTATCTCCGCTATCGCTCATAAGCACGGCATACCACTTATCGTCGACAATACATTCGCTACACCTTACCTCCTGAGACCTATCGAGCACGGCGCTGATATCGTAGTACACTCCGCTACAAAGTTCATCGGCGGACACGGTACAGTAATGGGCGGAGTTGTTATCGATTCAGGCAAGTTCGACTGGGCACAGAATGACAAGTTCCCGGGACTTTCAAAGCCTAATCCTTCATATCACGGAGTCGTATTCACCGAGGCTTGCGGCAACCTTGCCTATATTCTCAAACTCCGCACAACACTCATGAGAGATCAGGGCGCAACTATCTCCCCTTTCAACTCCTTCCTCCTCCTTCAGGGACTTGAAACACTTTCTCTCCGTCTGGAGCGTCACACCGAAAACGCTCTCAAGGTAGTTGACTTCCTTAAGTCACACCCACAGGTTGAGAAGGTAAACCACCCTTCACTTGCAGAAGGCAGAGAAAAGGAACTCTATGACAGATACTTCCCTAACGGTGCGGCTTCAATATTCACATTCGAGCTGAAAGGCAGTGCAGAGGATGCAAAGAAGTTCACCGAGAGTCTCGAACTCTTCTCGCTCCTTGCAAATGTTGCGGATGTCAAGTCACTTGTTATACATCCTGCTTCAACAACTCACTCACAGATGAGCGAAGAGGAACTGCTTTCAGCAGGTATCAAGCCTAACACAGTCCGTCTTTCTATCGGTACAGAACACATCGACGATATTATTGCGGACCTTCAGCACGGTTTTGATGCAGTAAAGTAATACTTGCATTATAATGCGAAATGTGGTATAATGAATGCAAAGCATTCATTATAATTTATCTGAATCCCCTTGCAGATACGCAAATCTTCGATTTGCTCCCTGCATATCGGGTAATTATACCACAACGCTTCGCTTATGCGGTATAATTCCAAGGGAGCTTATGCTCCCTTGTGTTATGATTGTATGTCTCAGGTGTGTCATAAACCTGAAAAAGAGGTGTTTTTATGAACCATACATCAAACAATAAAACAAGGATACTTACCTTATCGGCTTTAATGGCAGCTATGACCTGCGTTGCCACTATGCTTATACAGATACCTTCTCCCGGTCAGGGATACGTTAATTTAGGCGACTGTATAGTAAATGTTTCCGCATGGCTTCTCGGACCGCTGTTCGGTGCAGCCGCAGCAGGTATAGGCTCGGCACTTGCGGACATCATTTCGGGATATGCTGTCTTCGCTCCTGCAACTCTCGTAATAAAGGCACTTATGGCAGTTGTGTCATTTCATGTATTCAAAACAGTCGAAAAGCACCTTAACCGTACATTCCCCGCAAGGATAATCGCCGCTGTTTCAGCTGAAATAATCATGACAGCGGGATATGTGCTCTATGAAACATTCATTTACGGCTCTTTTGCAGCAGCTGTTTCGGGAGCTTACGGAGACCTTGTTCAGGGATTTATGGGAGTTATAAGCTCGGTTGCTATTTACGAACTCATAATAAAAAGAATACCAAAGAATATATAACATAAAAAGCTTCGGCGGATAGTCGAAGCTTTTATGCGTCAGTACAGGAGGAACATATGTTGGATCAATTTTCAAGGACAGAACTTATTTTCGGCAGTGAAGCTATGGAAAAACTTGCAGCTTCACGGGTTGCCGTGTTCGGAGTTGGCGGTGTAGGCGGATTCGCCGTTGAAGCGCTTGCACGTTCGGGAGTCGGTGCTCTGGACATCATCGATGATGACAAAGTATGTCTTTCCAACCTCAACCGCCAGATCATCGCCCTTCACAGTACTGTTGGAAAGTATAAGGTCGATGTTGCTGCCGAACGCATAAAGGACATCGCTCCAGATTGTAAGGTAAGGACTTACAAGACATTCTATATGCCTGATACTGCCGATCAGTTCGACTTCACAGAATACGATTACATAATCGACGCCATAGACACCGTCACAGGCAAGATAGAGATAATAATGCGCGCAAAGGCCGCAGGTACGCCTGTTATAAGCAGTATGGGCGCAGGAAACAAGGTCGATCCAACAGCTTTCAGAGTTGCGGACATCTATAAGACATCAATGTGTCCCCTTGCCAAGGTAATGCGACACGAAATGAAAAAGCGCGGAGTAAAAAAGCTCAAAGTGGTATACTCCACAGAGCAGTCCATAAAGCCTTACGAACAGCTTTCAGCAAACAGCGACAGTAGTCCCGGCACAAGGAAAGGAACGGGAAAAAAGACTGCTCCCGGTTCAAATGCATTCGTTCCCTCTGTTGCAGGTCTGATAATCGCAGGTGAGGTCATAAAGGACCTTACTTCATTTGATGCTAAAGCAAGAGCAAATATGTAATACAAAAAGGTGATACGGATAACCTCTGTATCACCTTCTTTTTTATGTTATGGATGTAAGTGGTATCTGTTTGAGGTCCCAGCTGCTGTCGGAGTGAAGCGTTATCAGTTCAGCGCCGCGCTGTTTCGTTTCCTTCTCGATACCCGGCATTGCAAGATAATCAATGCTCATGCCGTAGGTAAGGCGTATGCCATTGTATTCAATGGATGCATTGTTGTAGTGGTCATGTCCGCAGAAGAATCCCGTAGTACAGCCAAGTTCAAGCGCTTTGTCAAACATACTGCTGGGATAATCGGAACAGCAGACAAGATCGTTGGTAATACCGCCGTGATCTCCGGGATTCTCTCCGAAGTACCATTTAACCTGATCGCTGCCCTGTAAATAAAGCTCCGTGGCGGTCTTGTATTCCTGAAGCGGTATATGGAAGAATACCATAGAATTGACCTTGTCCCCTGCCTCGGAGTTCATTCGCTCTGTCTCTTTGGCGTACCACTCAACCTGATCGTCATGGATATAGTCATAGACGTTGATGCCTTCGTCCGTATATGCGTTGGAGTCTATCATAAAAAGTCCCGTATTCAGCGAACCGTCGGCATTGCGTATCTCGATGAGCTGATTGTTCCTACCCATGATATCAGGCTGTTTGTAGGGATATAGAAGCGTTCCCGAGGTCTTATAGGACAGAGATTTGTATACGTCATTCAGCTCCTTTTTATTTGCGGAGGCAAGAGTCTCGGTATCGTGATTTCCATAGGTAAATGCCCACGGGATGCCTGTATTTCGCATAAATGCCGCAAACTGTCCCACAGGTGCGGTATTGTTAAGGGACATGGACATGATACCGAGCGGAAAGCAAAGATCTCCCGTTACGACAACAAGATCTGGGTGAGTGTGTTCTATCTCCGCATAGCATGCTTTCAGTGCTTTCATGTCCTTTCGGTAAGAGTAGAGACTTCCGCCGATGTGGATATCGGTCAGGTGGAGTATTTTGAAATCATCCGTTGTTTTGGTAATGGTGTAAACGCCTGTGTCATCATTGTAATCTATCCTGTGAGTGTTATGCTCAACAACGGGAACGGAATTGATGTAGCTCTGTGTGTACCATGTATCCTGCTGAAGGAAGGTAAATCCTGAAACCGCAGTAGCAGCTGCGGCAAAGACCGCTATTCTCGGCTTATTGACCGCTATATTTCTGAACGTTACCTTCTTTCTAAGAGTGATATTATACAGGAGTATCAGCAGTCCGAAAACTACACCTGCTGTCATGAAGACATTTCCCGGATAGGAAATGTTTTTCTTTTCAAGTACCGTAAAAGCAGTTACTGCAAGCCAGTATACTGCGGAAAATGCCGTAATGCCGATAACGTGCTTTTTGTACCTTGATTTTTCGGGAAGTCTTATGCGCTTCTGAAATATCCTGAGACAGAAGATGTTCTTAAGTATCAGAAAAACAGGTATCTCTATCACTATGCTGTTATTGAAGAAGTTTTCCGCAAACTCCGCTGATTTCGAGTTTCCGAATATGTAGAAGCTGAGCTCCGAGAAAAAGAATGTGAAAAGCACCGCAAAAAGCAGTGCGATACTGTTGAGCAGACGCTTGGCGTATTTATCGCTCCTGCTTCTCAGGTAGTTATATGAGTCCGTATCGTACTTGCTTCCCTCAGCGGCTTTTTCGGTCCTGAGATACTTCCTGAATGGTACGGACGCTATGAAGAGGTCCACCGCCATAACTGCTATATTGCCGATAACAGCGGAAGGTCTTGCAGTTATGTTGTAAATTATCCAGAACACCTGAAGCAGTGCAAACACGCAGAATGCCGCAGTTATATACACTCTTACCCTCTGATGCCATATTTCCTTTTTCAGCGGTCGGATATCTACAGCTTCGCTGTCCCCGCGCCACTTTTCAGCACTGTCCGCAGGATAACCTGCAAGCTCCGCCATCTGCGAAAGTCTGCCGTATTTCCCCAGAAGCTCCTCTAAGGCTTCGTCCTCGTGCCTGTCCCCTTTCAGCTTGTCGAATTCTGCGTTAAGTGACTGTTCTATCTTATCCTGCGCCTTTGATATCTCCTCGGAATAAGGGATATCATCGAACATCATATCAACTACCGTTTTGATTTTACGGTTAGGTAAATCCTGCTTATTATGCCGCTTCATTTGCTAAAAAGTCCTTTCTTTAGTCATCTGAATAAAATATACCATAAAAACGGTTTCAAGTCAAGAAATCAAATTTTTATTAATAATGCTTGACAAATGAGAAAAAATAAGATATAATAGTTGTAACAGATAGATTGAACTCAATTAAATCAAGCTAAATCAAGGAGGAATAATTATGACTATTTACGATCACAGCTTCAAGGCTCAGGACGGTTCGGAAGTCTCAATGGCTGACTATAAGGGCAAGGTGCTCCTTATCGTCAACACTGCTACAGGCTGCGGATTTACTCCCCAGTATGACGAGCTTCAGGACATTTACGAGGCATGCAATGAAAAGGGACTCGAAATACTCGATTTCCCGTGCAATCAGTTCGGCGAACAGGCTCCAGGAGATGACGAGGAAATACACTCCTTCTGCACAGGCAGATTCGGAATTACTTTCCCGCAGTTCTCAAAAATCGAGGTGAACGGCGAGAACGCTCTTCCGCTTTTCAAGTATCTGGTAGAGAACAGCAAATTCGAGGGCTTCGGAATGAGTCCCGCAGGACTTGCCATGAACGCAGTTGCCAAGAAAATGGACAAGGACTACAAGAACAACAGCGCTATAAAGTGGAATTTCACCAAGTTCCTCATAAGCAGGGACGGAAAGATACTTGCAAGATTCGAGCCAACTGTACCAATGAAGAAGGTTGCAGAGGCTGTGGAAGCTGCACTGTAAAAAAACGGCGGACATTGCGTCCGCCTTTTTTAATGTTAGAAAAGTATATTACTGATTGTCTTTATTGAGTACCTGTTTGCCGTTGATAAGATAAGAGTAAGGAAGGCTCTTTATCATCTTAGCATCGAGCTGCTGGATAGCAAGTGCATCCATAGCAGTAACTCCGTCGCCGTTATCGAATACATCCGCATTGCGAAGAGCTTCTTCCGAAAGATTGTACTTCTGGCTGTTTGCAACGTACTGGAGTATAACCAGTGCATCTGCAAGGGTTACATCGCCGTCAAGAGTTGCGTCACCGTAGTTCGGAGGCAGAACGTGTACAACTTCAATATCATACTCAAACTTGATTCCCTTTACGAGGATACCGTCGATAACTGCATCACCGCTGAACTTAACAGTGTAGTCTCCGCTTGGCAGCTTAGAGTCAGCATCATAGATATACTCCCATTCAGGTATTTTTGATGTTACGACTACACTCGATGGATCAGGTCTGAACTCGGCAGGCATGTTCTTATAAACGATCTTGCCCATATTCTCACCTGTGTACTCTACAGCTGTCTCATACTCGATAACGAGTCCATCGAAGCTGATCTTCTCGCCCTCTGTGTATGTAGTCCTTGTAGGGTATGTCTTGACCTTTACGAACTTTGCTTCACCATTCTGAGTCTGAACAGGAAAACCTGTTGCTGCAGGAGTAGTTGCAATCTGAGTTTCAGTCTGTATTCCGTGAGTGTCGCCCTCTGTTACAGGCTGAGTTGAAACAGGAATGCCTGTAGGACAGAGTGTAGGCTGAGTTTCAGTAGGTATGCCTGCTGAAGGATTCGGGACAGTTGCAGTAGGTATACCGGCGCTTGATACACCATCATTAGTAACTGTTGTAGTTGTAGGAACTGCAGCAGTTGCAGGAGCAGTTGTTGCAGGAACAGAGCCCTCGGGAGCCCATACAGCTGCGAAACTGATTCCCATTCCCGGAAGCGCACCGTAAACAGTGTAATCATCGCCGGGCTGATAGATATCGCCTGTAGAGTTGTTCTTCCAGCCTGTAAATACATATCCACTCTTGGTTCCCGAGAACTCAGGCACCTTGATAACTTCATCGGTAGCGGTCTGTACTTTAATGATATCAGCTGTCTTTCCTGTACCACCGTTGAACACTACAACATAGTCCCTCGGAGCCCATACAGCAGTATAAGTTACATTCTCGCCGGGTACAGTGATAGTCTTTCCGGGTTCATAGGTCTCGCCGTCAAGATCGCTCTTCCAGCCGACAAGGTTGAATCCGACTCTTGTGAAACGGTTTGCAGCAGCAAGCTCGGTATGAGTATCCTCGTTGCTTGCAGTAACGAATTCTTCCATACCTGTGATACGGTCAACATCACCTGTTATATAGCGGAGCGATGTAACGTGCTTCCAGATAGGCTTTAATTCAAGGTCATGTGCAGGCATTATAATATAAAGAGGAGTCATACCGTCTCCGACGTAATTATGCTCGCCGTCTGTCCAGCCCTTTGTGAAATAATCGCCTGCCTCGATCTTATTCTCATAGATACCGATGACCTGATTTTCTTTTAAAGTAGGTTTTCTGTCGATAAGGTCTTCAGGTCTTACAGCATCCTCTCTGTCGAGAATATACTTAAGTGAATATAACTCCTTATCGTCATCTTTGGTCCATACAGGTTCGATCTTGACTTCTTTAGTACCGTCCTCAAAATCTATGATATCGCCGGCTTTCATGGCGATAATGCCGTCGAGAGTCCATCCCTCGAAGCGATAGCCGTCTTTTTCGAGCTTACCCTCGGGGATCTTAACATAGCCTGTGTTGAGAACAGCTGTCTCGAACAATGTAGGATCGGTCTTTGCAGCGAATGATATATCATCGCTCCAGCAGTCGAAAATAACTGTTACGTCACCTGTTTCCAGTGCTGTAGCAGGAAAAACAGTTCCGACCGAGCAAGCCGACATAATAGCCGCAGAAAACAGAGCTACGGCCTTTCTTGTGAATTTATTCATTGGTCCCTCCCATTCTGACGATATGCCGCTCAGGCATCTTATCGTCATTTAAAACAATTGGTTTCTTCGTTGTAACAGTACCCGATAGCGGCGAGTTTTTTCTCAAGCTCTGCCTGATCGACACCGAGCGTCTTGCAAAGCTCTTCGAGAGAAGGAAACTCATCTCTCAGCTTTGTATTGATATAGCTCAGAAGTATAACAGGATCATTTGGAATACTCAAAATCTTGCCTCCTTTCGACAGGTCTGAACCCGATCAGCAGCCGCAGTGCAGAACAGCTGCCGCCGCAAAGTGAGGAGCAGTGCAAACCTCACAAAATCACGTATCTCTTACAAAAATAAATATACAATACTAATAGCAATTTGTCAATATATTTCAAGTAAGCCTAAATGTTAACTTTTAAGCAATAAGTAAAATCAAGATACAATTCTGCATATATGGAAATAGCAGTAAAACTTAGCAAAAAGCATAATGCTGTCAATAAATATAAAAACAATTTATTAAGCAAAATTATTGATGATTTAATTTTCCCGCAATATATGGCAAAACAACCTGTAAAACAGCAATTTTTGCAAATGACCGTCAGAGCGGCTATAAAGCAACCCTCGGTCAAAGAGTTTCGGCACAAGACAATCGCCTGTCATATCATGCTGTGATATGCAAATTTACGGCATTTGTTGCAGTTGGCTAATTAGTTAGTTAGTACATACTAACCTATTTTTATTGTATTATCTTGTGCAAAATGCACATCAAATTTGTTGCGAATTAGTGCATTTTGTTGATAGAAATTTTTCTTATTATATGTTATAATACATTAAGATATGTGGAATGAAATATGCTTTGCTATATGGAATCGTTATTTCTTTCACAGAATAAAAAGGAGGTCCATCTCACATGAATTCAGCTAAATCTACTGTTCCTTTTAAGGGCACTCCCGAACAGGAAGCTCAGCTTCTGGCAGTTATCGCGGAGAAGAAGGATACTCAGGGCGCACTTATGCCTATCCTTCAGAAAGCACAGGAAATATACGGCTATCTCCCGATAGAGGTACAGAAAATTATTTCCGATAACACTGGTATACCCCTTGAGAAGATCTATGGCGTAGTTACTTTCTATGCTCAGTTCTCACTCTATCCCAAGGGCGAGTATACCATTTCTGTCTGTCTTGGTACAGCCTGCTATGTTAAGGGCTCAGGAGATATCTACAATAAGCTCCAGGAAAAGCTCGGTATCGCAGGCGGCGAATGTACTCCTGACGGTAAATTCTCACTGGAAGCATGCCGCTGCATAGGTGCCTGCGGACTCGCTCCCGTTCTCACTGTCAATGAAGATGTTTACGGACGTCTTACTGTTGACGATGTAGAAAAGATACTCAATAAATATACTGCATAAACTATAATTACCGTATAGGAGGTTAACTTATGAAGACTCTTGAAGAACTCAAGGTTGTCAGAGAATCAATGGAGGGCGAGGTTGCTCTCAGAACCCATGGCAACGCTTCTTCAAAATATGAAAGACATGTACTTGTCTGCGGCGGTACAGGATGTACATCATCAGGTTCCCCCAAGATCATAGAGAAGCTGGAGGAAGAACTCAAATCAAACGGCCTTGCTGAAAAGGTACAGATCGTAAAGACAGGATGTTTCGGTCTCTGCGAAAGAGGTCCTATCATGATCGTTTATCCTGAGGGTTCTTTCTATTCACGTGTTAATGTTGATGAGATCCCGCGTATCGTTAAAGAACACCTCGTTGAGGGTAATCCTGTAAAGGAATTCCTCTATGAGGAAACTGTTGACGGCGACAATATCAAGGCTCTTGATGATACCGATTTCTATAAGAAGCAGCACCGTGTTGCTCTCAGAAACTGCGGCGTTATCAACCCTGAGAATATAAATGAGTACATAGGCCGTGAGGGTTATCAGGCTCTCGGCAAGGTGCTCACAGAGATGACTCCTGAGGATGTAATCCAGACTATCCTCGATTCAGGTCTCCGCGGAAGAGGAGGCGGCGGCTTCCCGACAGGTATGAAGTGGAAGCTTGCAAGAAATATCGTTCCTAATGCAGATCAGAAGTATGTCTGCTGTAACGCTGACGAGGGCGACCCGGGTGCATTCATGGACCGTTCAGTTCTCGAAGGCGATCCACACGTTGTTCTTGAAGCTATGTCTATCGCAGGTTATGCTATAGGCGCTACTCAGGGTTACATCTACGTTCGTGCAGAGTATCCTATCGCTGTTGAGCGTCTTAACATCGCTATCAAGCAGGCTCGTGAAGCAGGTATGCTCGGCAAGAACATCTTCGGCACAGACTTCTGCTTCGATATAGACCTCCGTCTCGGCGCAGGTGCTTTCGTCTGCGGTGAGGAAACTGCTCTTATGACTTCTATCGAAGGCAACCGCGGTGAGCCTCGTCCAAGACCTCCTTTCCCTGCTGAAAAAGGTCTTTTCCAGAAGCCAACTATCCTCAATAACGTTGAGACTTATGCTAATATCCCACAGATCATCCTCAAGGGAGCTGACTGGTTCGCTTCAATGGGTACTGAGAAGTCAAAGGGTACTAAGGTATTCGCTCTCGGCGGCAAGATCAAGAATACAGGTCTCGTTGAGATCCCGATGGGTACTACACTCCGCGAAGTTATCGAAGAGATCGGCGGCGGCATCCCGAACGGCAAGAAGTTCAAGGCTGCTCAGACAGGTGGTCCTTCAGGCGGTTGTATCCCTGCTGAACACTTCGATATCCCGATCGACTATGATAACCTCATCAGCATCGGCTCTATGATGGGTTCAGGCGGACTTATCGTTATGGACGAGGATAACTGTATGGTCGATATCGCTAAGTTCTTCCTCGAATTCACTGTTGACGAGTCCTGCGGTAAGTGTACACCATGCCGTATCGGTACTAAGAGAATGTGGGAGATACTCGACCGCATCACCAAGGGTAAGGGTACTCTTGAGGATCTTGATAAGCTCGAGGAACTCGCTTACCACATCAAGGCTAACTCACTCTGCGGTCTCGGACAGACTGCTCCTAACCCAGTTCTCTCCACACTCAGATGCTTCCGTGATGAGTATATCGCTCACGTTGTTGACAAGAAGTGTCCTGCAGGCGTATGTAAGGACCTCCTCAGCTACGAGATCGAGAAGGATAAGTGCTTCGGCTGCGGAATGTGTGCTAAGCAGTGTCCTGCTGAGGCTATCACTGTTACAGATTACACTGCACCCGGCAAGAAGAAGCCTGCATACAGCATCGATAAGGACAAGTGCGTAAAGTGCGGCGCTTGTATCGCAACCTGCAAGTTCAAGGCGATCATCAAGAAGTAAGCGGAGGAATTAATCAATGGAAAATATTACAGTTAAAATAAATGGTGCTGAGATCTCCGTTCCTAAGGGCACTACTGTTCTTGAGGCTGCTCATATGGCAGGTATCGAGATCCCTACACTTTGTTACATGAAAGAGATCAACGAGATCGGTGCTTGCCGTATCTGCGTTACTGAGGTAAACGAGGGCAGAGGCTTCCGCCTTGTTGCTGCCTGCGTATATCCTTGCTCTCCTAATATGGAAATTCTCACAAGCTCACCTAAGGTTATCGAGTCTCGCAAAAAGACTCTCGAGCTCATCCTTTCAACTCACGACAGAAAGTGCCTCTCATGCGTAAGAAGCGGCAACTGCGAGCTTCAGAAGCTCTGCCGCGACTACGGTGTTGAGGATGCTTCAAAGTATGACGGCGTTAACAACGTTTATGAAGTTGACAATACTGCTGCTCATATGTACCGCGATAACAACAAGTGTATCCTCTGCCGCCGCTGCGTAGCAGTTTGTGCAAAGACTCAGGGTATCGGCGTTATCGGTGCTAACGAGCGTGGTTTCCAGACATACATCGGCTCTGCTTTCGATATGGGCCTTGGCGAAACAAGCTGCGTATCTTGCGGACAGTGTATCGCTGTATGTCCTGTTGGTGCTCTCTCTGAGAAGGACTTCACTAAGGACGTTATGGCTGCTATCGCAGATCCCGAGAAGACTGTTCTCGTACAGACAGCTCCTGCTGTTCGTGCAGGTCTCGGCGAGTGCTTCGGCAATCCTATCGGTACAAACGCAGAGGGCAAGATGGTTGCAGCTCTCCGCAGACTCGGCTTCGATAAGGTATTCGATACAGACTTCTCTGCTGACCTTACTATCATGGAAGAAGCTAACGAATTCATTGAGCGTGTTCAGAACGGCGGTAAGCTCCCGATGATCACATCATGCTCACCTGGATGGGTAAAGTTCTGCGAGCACTACTATCCTGATCTTCTCGATCACCTTTCAACATGTAAGTCACCACAGCAGATGTTCGGTGCTACAGCTAAGACATATTATGCTCAGAAGATGGGCATTGATCCTAAGAATATCGTTATGGTATCTATCATGCCTTGTACAGCTAAGAAGTTCGAGATCGGCAGACCTGATCAGAGCGCTGCAGGCGTACCTGACGTTGATTTCGCTCTTACAACACGTGAGCTCGGCAGAATGATCGAGCGCGCAGGCATCAACTTCAACGCACTTCCTGAAGAGAAGTTCGACGATCCGCTCGGAATCTCAACAGGTGCAGGCGTTATCTTCGGTGCTACAGGCGGTGTTATGGAGGCTGCTCTCAGAACAGCTGTTCATACTCTTACAGGCGAGACAGTTACAGACCTCCCTGAGGTTCGTGGTACAAAGGATATCAAGGAAGCTACTTACAAGGTTGGCGACCTCGATGTTAACGTACTCGTAACAAGCGGCCTTGCAAATGCACGTAAGGTTCTCGACAGCATCAGAGACGGCAGCTGCAATGCTCAGTTCATCGAGATCATGGCTTGTCCCGGCGGCTGTGTAAACGGCGGCGGTCAGCCACAGGTTGCAATGGGTATCAGAAACTTCGTTGATATCCGTGAGGAGCGTGCAAAGGTTCTCTACAACCTTGATAAGTCAATGCCTCTCCGTCAGTCACATAACAATCCGGCTATCAAGCAGGTTTACGAGGAATTCTTCGAGAAGCCAGGCAGCCATAAGGCTCACGAGGTTCTCCACACTTCTTACGTAAAGAGAAGCGTTAACTAATAAATAGCTTTTAATTCAGCCGAGGGTATTTATTACCCTCGGTTTTTTTATCCCCTTTTCAGGAAAATTTCTGTTTCAGTGAAATATTCCTTCCGCAAATTCGAGTATATTAGTGAGAGGACCTCAAAGCCTTACGAAAGGAGGCTTATCCAATGGATAATGCATTGATAATGGAACTGCTCCGCAGCAGGGACGAAAGAGCGCTCGCTGAACTCAAGCGGAAATACGATAAGCTGTGCTTATGCGTTGCAGGAAACCTTCTTTCTCAGCGTGAGGATGCCGAGGAGTGCGTGAATTCCGCATATTTTGACGTGTGGAACAATATCCCTCCAGATTCCCCCGAAGACCTTAAGACCTACCTTTGCCGCATCGTGAAGAACAAGGCGATAGACAAGCTGAAATACAACTTCGCAGAAAAGCGCAATCCCACTATGGCTGTTTCACTGGACGAGCTTGCGGAATGTCTACCTGCGGACAGCGACGACAGTATCTCCGCAAGAAAGCTTGCCGGAGATATCAGCAGATTTCTGAAAACACAGGACGAAAAATACAGAAAGGTATTCATCAGAAGGTACTGGTACGGCGATTCACTGGCGGATATATCGGGACATTACGGCATCAATGAGAAAACTGTAGCTACATATCTCTTCCGCACGAGAAAGAAACTGAGAGAATTTTTGAGGAAAGAGGGCTATGAATATGAATAAAGTGAAAATTATAGAAACTATGAGCCTTTTGGATGACGAGCTCATAGGTGAAGCTTCGGTCAATGCCGATACTGCCGATGAGACTGTCGGCGAAAATATCTCTGTTACGGGAGTTGAAGCCTACAGACCGAATAAATGGCGCAGATTCGCACTTATAGCGGCATCCTTCCTGCTGATAGCGGGAGTTGGTGCAGGAGGAAAGCTTATGATCGACAACCGCGCACCTATGCTCCCCGATGACACTCCGACCATGCCATTTGCAACTGAAGCAGCTACCGAACCACGGACCGCTGAGGAGACTGAAGCGGTACATACAGAGAAGCCGAGTTCAGCCGCTGTTGCAGTAAAAACCGAAAAAGCCGCCGTACAGACAGCTTCGGCGACTGTTGCTGTGACCGAACCCGAAAAGGAAACTCAGCCCGACGAAAAGGCAGAGGAGGAAGTTATCGAACAGACTACTGTGGGAGACATAACGGAAGAAACCGAGCAGATACCTTCAACAACAAACGACCTTGTGCTGAGAGAAATAGTTCCGAAACCCACAGAAAGTCAGATGATCATACAGTCAGATGAAACACCAACTCAGCCAATAGTAAGTCAACCTGATGAATTTGCAAACTTCGATATCTTCAATAGTCTTGCAGGTCTGAGTTACGCTCCTTACACCTGTGACGGACTGCCCGAGTATGTGCTTAATGCTCCTGATGGAACCATATACTGGTTGAATTTGAGCAGCGGCTGGGTATGGAGAAGAACTCCCGATATGGGCGCATTTGAAGAGCATCATGAAGGATACATGACACAAACACAGATAGATTATCTCAAACAACATGGAACAGAAGTAGGAATGTATCCGACTGTATGGAATTAATAACAAAAAGGACGTCCCTGCGGCGTCCTTTCTGCTTTCCAAAAAGGTTGGATCCATCAGGGAACGCCCTCTCTTGCAGGGCGTTCCCTCTTTCAAAACAGTCCACCGGACTGTTTTGAAATTCACCCTTTGCGGGGCGCTTCGTATTGCAGGGCTCTGCCCTGCACCCGCCAAAGGCTCTGCCTTTGGAATCCGCTAAAGGGATGGTATCCCTTTAGAATCCCCGAATTAATGGTTTCATGCTTTTTCTGTTGCTATTGAAGTCAAAATATGATACAATAATATAAACTACTTGAAAAGAGGAACCGCCATGACAGTTACCGAAATGATAAAACAGTACGCAAATGAAAAAGACGCCGAATTCGTCGCAAAACTTATCCCCGATAAGGAAAGAGAACTCTTCCTCGGTGTAAAGACTCCGCCACTAAAGGCGCTTGCAAAGGAACTTGTCTCGGATGGCAGGGCTGAGGACTTCCTTGCAGAGCTTCCCCACCGCTACTTCGAGGAGTATCAGCTCCATGCATTTATCATATCGATAATAAAAGACTACAGCAAGGCGCTGGATCTTACTGAGCAGTTCCTGCCATACGTTGACAACTGGGCGACCTGCGACCAGCTTCGTCCCACCGCCTTCAAGAAGCACAGGTCAGAACTCATTGAACACGTAAGACACTGGATAGCCTCGGAGCACACCTACACCAAGCGCTTCGGACTTGGTATGCTCATGGTACATTACCTCGATTCGGACTTCCTCCCCGAATACACCGACCTTGCGGCATCCGTAAGAAGTGACGAGTATTACGTCAACATGATGACAGCGTGGTACTTCGCAACAGCACTGGCAAAACAGTACGATACTGCGGTGAAGTACATCGAAGAGCGCCGCCTTGCACCGTGGGTACACAACAAGGCGATACAGAAAGCAAGGGAGAGTTTCCGCGTGACCGACGAGCATAAGGAGTATCTGAAAAGCCTTAAGATAATCGGAGTAAAATAAAGACCGCCGACGCAGTGCCGGCGGAATTTCATCCTATTTATCAGCGGAAATGAGTTCATCCGAGATGCCGAGGTAGTTTTTCAGTTCATCCAGATATATCTCCGCCATACGGCTCAGTATCACGTTTTTCAGCGTTATATAGCCGATCTCCATAGTTTCTTCATCGGAACCGCTGTCAAACGGCACTGCTTTATAATCGCTTCCGTTCAGCTCCTCGCAGATGATTCCCGAGCAAAGTGTATAACCGTTCAGACCGATCATGAGATTGAGCATGGTCGCTCTGTCATTTGCCTTGATTATACGCTGGTATTCGTTGGTGCTGAGTATCTCCTCCGCAAGATAGAAGGTGCTGTGATCGCCCTGTTCAAATGAAAGACATGGATAGTCGATAAGCTGCTCGAAGGTTATCGACTTTTCGTTTGCAAGTGGATGACCGTTCCAGAGGTAGACATATGCACCGCAAACCGTAAGAGGGTGGAACACAAGACCATTTGCCGACAGCATCTTTGTAATGGACTTGCGGTTGAAGTCGTTGCGGTAGATTATACCGAGCTCGCTTCGCATATTTGCCACATCGCTGATTATTTCGGCAGTTTTTGTCTCTCTTATTGCAAACTCATACTTCGCCATATCGAACTTCTTTACCATTTCAACGAAGGCTTTTACTGCGAAGGAGTAGTGCTGAGTCGAAACTCCGAACTTTTTCTTGATGTTCACTCCGCCCATATATTTTTCTGCCAGAACGTCGAACTGTCCGCACACCTGACGTGCATACTGTATGAACTCAGCACCGTCATTGGTAAGAGTAACTCCCCTGCCGCTTCTGTTGAATATCTTTATGCCTATCTCCTTTTCGAGTTCCTGTATCGACGAAGTAAGAGAAGGCTGGGAAACGTAAAGCTGTGCGGCAGCCTTGTTCATCGAGCCTGTTTCGGAAATAACTATAGTATATTTAAGCTGTTGAAGCGTCATAGAAATTGCTCCTTTCATTTATCCCTATTTAACCTATATGTATTATATCAATTTAGTGTCAGGTTGTCAATAGTAAAAAATGAGTTTCGGCAGGATAAACATTTTTTATTCAGCTATAACACTCCCCTATAAGTCATAATTACATACTGAAAATCTTCCTAAGCCGCATGGCAAAAAAGTTGTGCCCCGAAGCATTTCACAGTACCGCTTCAGGGCATTTTGTTTTTCTTATGTTTTACGTAATACAGCTTTATTGCTCGTAATTCTCCGCGCCTTTTCTGAATACCCTTATCGATATCTGACAGGACAGCCAGTAAGCACCAATAGTGAAAAACGGGAACATTAATATCGGTATCAGCACCTTTCCGCTTTTCAGCCAGTCCGTAAACGAAGCAAAAACATCATCACTTCCGATGAGCCATGATATATCACCGAACATAAAGTAGATAAGCATGAGAAAAGATACACCCAATACAACAAGTCCCTTTATATTTGTGCCTTTAATCGAGCCGAAACGTATAATGAACGGAACCTCTACAGCAGAAAGAAAGAGCCTGTAGAAGAACATGAACAAGATAAATGGTGCAGAGGTATATCTTCCTTTGAGGATGCCGAAGGATATCGCATCCGTCAATAATGCCATAAAGAGCACGATAGAATACACTATCAGGATATACAGGTATTTTGACTTGATATGTCCCCTTCCGCCCTGAGGTACGGACATGTTAAAGGCTGAGCAGACTTTGCTTTCGTCCGCCTGAAATACAAACCCCATGGTCATTGAAGCAAACAGAAATACACAATAATACAGCGATGCAGATATCATAACTAATTCCGGAAATGTCTCATCATCTATTCCATCCTTACTGATCAATGTAACTGTAATTATCTCGCTGACACAGCATAAGAGTGTAACTACAACAACAGCGATCACGGACAGAAAATTAATGCGAAAGTTCTTGTAAAGGAGTCCCTTCATTACTTCTCCCTCCTTTTGTAAAGCAGATACATTGAAACAAAAAACAGAACATATACAAGAAAGATCAAGGTCAGCATTATCGGAAGCTTGTCATGTATTGCTTCAGCAATTTCTGACAGATCCATCACCTGATCATCTGCCATACTTTCCCCTTTACTGTTGATAAAAACTGAAACCGCTGATAATCCGCCTATCATAACAAGCATTGACACAATCATGCCAATATCCCTGCTTCTGAAAAAAGTTATAAAGATCTGTGCAAGCACATTAAACACTATAAAAAATGTTAAAAGTAAAAAAACAAAAATATATCCGAAGTTTGTGCTTATCTCGCCTAAAGCTATATCAGTCACGAACAAATAAAGGAAAGAAAGGAGAAAAGCAAACGCAGATACAGCAACAGTTGCTGTAAGCTTTACTAAAGCATACATTTTCGGAGTAACAGGAGTGCAGTGCTCATAACGTTCCCATAATATCATCGCATCCTTAGAAGCAACATCCGCTGGACCAAAGATAAAAGTTCCGATCATGGACGCCGGAAATAACCTTATACAACTAATAAGTGCTTTTCTGAGTTCCTCCGCCTGAGATCTGTCAGCGATGACATCCTCAGAAAGAAGCAGTTTAAGGTTACCTGAATTCATACTGAGAACCGCAAGCAATCCAACAAGCGCAAACATGAGAAAAATTATGAGCTGAATTATATAGCTTGGTTTTCCCAAGTAAAATTCACGGTAAAGAAGTCCTGCAAATGAACTCTTTTTCATTAAGACCACTCCTTTTTCTCGCGGTTTACATAAAACAGCATTATCTCTTCAAGCGTAGTCTTTTCGATAACTGCACCCGAGTATTTCTTTGCAGCAGTCCTGCGGTCAGAAGTCATTATATCAGCGCCGAAGTCATTGAGCCTTGCACTGACTATATCAGCTTTATCTATTTCACCGTATTCTTCCCTTGTACACTTTATCATTCCGTGAGTATCAAGGATATCGTCCTTGTAGCCTGAGATGAGTATTTTACCCTTGTCTATAAAAGTAACGCTGTCGGCTATCTTTTCAAGGTCGCTTGTGATATGCGAAGACATAAGTATGGACCTGTTGCCGTCCATGAGGTATTCACGGAAAATATCAAGTATCTCACTGCGAACTATAGGATCAAGTCCCGTTGTTGCTTCGTCCATGATAAGAAGCTCTGCATTGTGGGAGAGTGCTGTAGCTATCTGAATCTTCATTTTCATGCCCTTTGAAAACTTTGAAAGCTTCTTTTTTACAGGCAGAGCAAATCTGTCGCAAAGTCTGAAAAACTCCTCTTTGTTCCACGACTTATAAAGTCCCGAGAACATCTTTGACAGTGCCTCACCTGTAAATGAATCGTGGAAAGGAAGCTCGTCAAAAACTACAGCGATACGCTCCTTTACGGCATATTCATCCTTTATGTGATCCATTCCAAGCAGCTTTATCTCTCCGCTGTCAATACGGATTATATTCAGCAGAGAACGGATTGTTGTAGTCTTGCCTGCGCCGTTCTGACCGACAAAACCCATGATAGAGCCTTTTGGTACAGTAAAACTGACATTGTCAAGAGTAAAGCCGTCGTATTTCTTGGTAATACCGTTTATTTCAATAGCGTTTTCATATTCAGTCATTTTCATTATCCTCCGAATATATAAGATCGACCATTTCTTTCAGTTCATCGGCAGAAAGTCCGCATATCCTTGCCTTTTTGCAGACCTGAGCAAGCATTTCCTCTGTCTGACGCAGTGTTTCTTCACGCAGGAAGTCGGTATTCTGCTGTTTGACAAAGCAACCCTTTCCCGTAAAGTTTTCGATATAGCCTGCACGTTCAAGCTCCTCATACGCACGTTTAGTAGTGATAACGCTGATGCGGAGCTGTGAAGCGAGAGTACGCATTGACGGCAGAGCGTCCCCTGCTGTGAGCTTCCCCTCGATTATCTGAGCCTTGATCTGATCGATGATCTGCTGATAGATCGGATCATCTGATTCGTTTCTTAAAATGATATCCATAGTTTCCTCCGAAGAAATTGTATATATACACTATACACAGTATAACATGTATATACACACTTGTCAAGTGGTTTCTTTTATTTTTTCTCCACATAAAAAACGGACAGGAGAACTCTCTCCTGTCCGTTTGCTCCGAAAGCTCACATACCTCCCGGGTATCGGCTTCTGAAGCTGTATTATGACTGATAGAATGAATCTATCCCAAGATATTCTTCAAGGCACTTGCCGCTGTTGTGTATCTTTGCAGCAGTCTGTATGCCTACGAATCTGATGTGCCACGGTTCGTATTTGTAGCCTGTAATGCTCTCTTTGCCCTCGGGATATCTGATGATGAATCCGTACTCATGAGCATGTTCCTCAAGCCACTTAGCCTCGGGAGTACCTGCAAAGCTGTCATCGGGGTTATTTACGTCTATGGCAAGTCCCGACTGATGCTCTGAATGTCCCGGACGTGCGGAATATCTCTCGGCAGCAGCCTGACCGTCCTGAGCAACATAGTTATTATACAACTCCTGCTGTGCGATGTATGAACGGTAGCCCGATGTGAAGTAGATATTCAGACCGTCCTCAGCAGCAGCTGCTGAAAGCTTGCTGAACTGGTTGGAAGCAGTTGAATTCATTCCCGGAGCAAAATTCTGAGGAAGCGCATAGGTCTTATTTACGATAAGCATACCGTCGATGTAGGTAACACCGTTTCTGACCTCAACATTGTGGTTCTCAACGCTTATCGGGATAACTGTAGGAGTTGTTGTTGTATCAATAACTACCACAGGCGACTGTGTTGACTCGGTAGTAGTTGTTGTAGTTGTTGTTGCAGATGTAGTTGACAGTGATGAAACTATCTTTACCTTTATATCAGCCTTTACCTCGGGGTTATCAACGCTTGAGACAGTTACTGTACACTCGCCGAGCTTACGTCCGTATACCCAGCCGTCCTGATCTACAGAAGCAATGCTCTCATCCGAGCACACCCACTTTTCAGCCTTGTTGTAGGCTGTTGCGGGAAGCATCGTTACCCATGCAGAAAGATCGCATGTTGCAAGAGGTATCTCTACCTCATAGCGTGAAAGTGATATCTCCTGTACCTTAGTCGGATCGGGAGCCTTAACGTTAACGATGAGCTGAGCCTTAACGTCCCTGCTTGAAGAGCTTGTTACGGTAACGACGCACGAGCCTTCCTTCTTGCCCATGATCCATCCATCGGAACTTACAGAAGCTATCGAATCATCGGAGCTTTCCCATACAAGGCTCTTATCCGCAGCGGTCTCAGGTAAAATAGTTACTCTTGCGCCTGCACCCTTGCCTGTTTCTAAATTCATGGATGTTTTATCCAGTTTTATCTCTGATACAGCCGAAGGATCCTTTGTAGTAGTTACAGGCTGAGTTGTTGTAACAGGCTGAGTTGTTGTAACCACAGGTTCTGTAACGGTAACAGGAGGCTCTGTAGTTGTAACAACAGGTACCTCAGTAACAGGCGGGTTATTACCGTAAACTGTTACGATGATATCAGCGCTTATAGTCGGATCTCCGTGGCAAGCAACAGTAACTACGCACTTGCCTGCCTTCTTTCCGACTACCCAGCCTTCGCTGTCAACAGTTGCGATGCTCTCATCAGATGTAGTCCATATCTCGCCCTTATCCGAAGCACTGCCCGGAAGAATTGTAACGTAGGAGATATCGCCCTCTCCTACGGCGATATTAAGCGAAGTCTTGCTGACTCTTATACCCGTTACCTTATTCGGATCATGTACATTGACCTTTATTTCAGCCTTGACACTTGGATTGTCCACACTTGTGACCGTTACCACACAGGTGCCTTCCTTAAGACCGACTACCCAGCCTTCGCCGTCTACGACTGCGATGCTCTCGTCGGAGGAGGTCCACTTTTCTGCCTTGTTCCATGCTGTTACGGGAAGCATTGTTACGTATGAGATATCACCTTCGCCCACAGAAAGATTCAGTTCTGTCTTGCTGAGCTTTATTGAGGATACCTTATTTGAAGGTTCCGTAATTACATCAGGTTTAACTGTGGTAACAGGTGCAGTAGTTGAAGGTACTGCCGTTGTTGCAGGCGGAGCTGCTGTAGTAATAGGCGCTGCCGTTGTTGCAGGCGGTGCAGCGGTTGTCTTTGGCGGTGCTGCTGTAGTTTTGGGTTGAGCAGCGGTTGTCTTTGGCGGTGCCGCTGTAGTCTTCGGTGGAGCAGCAGTAGTCTTTGGTGGAGCCGCTGTGGTTTTAGGTGCTGCTGTGGTAACCGGTACAGCCGCTGTAGTTGCAGTAGTCTTTGGAACCGCTGCTGCCGCAGTTGTCGTCACAACAGGCTGAACCCCGAAATACGCTTCAAGCGAGCCCTTACCGCCTGTTGAAAGATACGAGTAGTATTCAAGTACATTTGATGCATCCGATGCATTGATGACGCCGTCTTTGTTAACATCGGCGGCTCTGAAAGCTTCACCGGTGAGTTTTCCTGTTCCGCCTGTTGAGAGTATCGAATACTCAACAAGGATGTCGGAAGCGTCCGTTGCATCGATAGTTCCGTCGCCGTTCACATCGCCCAGCGAACTTTTTTTGTCCGAAGCCAGAATGTCAGCCACCGCTCCGCGGCCCGATATCGCCTGACTTTGAACGATATCGATCTCCTCTTCTGCAAAAGCCGTTGCAGACACCGCACAAATGCCCACAACCGCCGCTGACAATGCAGAAGCGATAAACCTCTCTAATTTCATAACTTCTCCTTCTGTACGCACCCGTTATCCTTTTAGATACAGATACGCCTATCTTTTTCTTCCGAAGCGCTGCTTCGGAGTAATCACCCCTGCCATACTGCAAAAAGGGCGCAATACGGCACAATACTAATGATATTGTTCATTATAGCGCTTTCAAAGACCGATTTCAATAGTTGGTCATTGTTTATTAATAATTTTTAGCATTTTGTAGCAAAACGGAGATTTAAGCGGCTTCATTCTGTGATTTTTTTAAAAGCAGCAAAACAGCTCAGAAGGTCAATTATATACAAAAGGTATATTATTTGTTCATTTTTATTGGATGTTATATTGCAAAAAATGGCTCCCTTTTCGGGAGCCATCATATTCTTTATTACTGCATACCGCCGCGTACAAAGAAGTTATCCTGAATGATAAGAGCACAGCCGCCGAGGAAATTATTCTTTCCGTCGAGCTTGCTGAGAACTACTCTGTCAGCTATCTCTTCGCTTACAAGACGTATCATTTCGCGCTTGATATAGTCAAACTGCTTCTCGTTCAGGTGATAGTTATGAAGCACTATTTTCTTAGCAAAATGGCTTATTGCGAGGTTGTTCAGGAGCACAGTGTACTTAGCTATCAGGTCGTCAACAAGGTTCTTTACAGGCTCTTCGCCTCTCATAAGAGCGCCGAATACATTATCTGTATTGATCTTGCTCTTATCGCCTTCTGTAAGCTCATAGAGCACAGGAGTCTTTTCCTTTGAATAGATCTCAGCAAAGGCAGAGAGTATAGCAGAACGTGAAAGCTCAGCCTTTACGGAGCCGTTCGGATAGCCTTCATAGCTTCTTCCGTTGGGACAAACGATATATTTCTCTATCATTGAGGTATATGAAACATAGTCGTTTGAAAGCTCGTTCTTGTTAACGATAGCGAGATTTACCTGATTGCCGTTATGAAGGAATGCTGTATTTGTCTGGTAGCCGTTCTGGGTGCGGAAATCATTGCTTGCAAGAGCCATAAGACCGATAGCATTTCCGCAGTGGATATCGATATCAAGTCCGCTCTGGAGCTTGTCGATAAAGTTTGTGAAATCAAGTACGCCGTCCTTATAGAATATCTTGAGTTTACCCCACATAGACGGTACAACGCCAACGCCGAGGCCGAGGATCTTATCCTTTGTAAGAGCGCTGTTCTCGATCATAGTGTTGCTTGTCTTTATGATGTAATTGATGATATCCTTGCTTGTGGTACGCTCGTCTATGACCATGCTTGATTTATCAAGCACCTCTGAATTAAGGTTTGTAAGGCCGATACTAACTTCCTTTTCATCAACGGTTGCGCCCAGTGCAAAACGGCTGTTCACATTGATATCGATAAGTATCTTTCTTCTGCCCTTCTGGAGCTTTTCGGTATTGATAGGAGCTTCTCCGATCTCTACGAGAACTCCTTCTTCGATCATTTCGTTAGTGATGATAGTTACAGCAGCACGGGTAATTTCGAGTGCGCTCGCCACATCGACTCTTGAAATCGGTCCCGATTCTCTGATAACTCTCAAAATCTGCATTCTGTTGCGCCGCTTTAGATCAAGCTTGCTTATTCCTCTTTTTTCCATAATTCTCAAACTCCGTTTCATAAAATATAATGCCTATCACCTAATTGCCCATAAAGGCCATCACCGTAACAATTGTAAAGGAATTGTCCGTTATGATACATTTATTATAACACAAACCAACTAAATTTCAAACTGTTTTGCGCTAAATTTCTAAAAATCAGCGTAATAAACAAAGTCACTTCACCATTTTTGTTAAATATTCCGTAGTCATTGTGATAATTGGTAAAGTAATTACGGATAGTATAGTTCCAGCGGTAAAAATTTCGGATGCATAGATAGAATTTTTACCATATTTAAGACTTAGCAATGTGCACATCGCCGCAGGAGGTGCCGCAGAAGCGACTACAACGATAAGTCTTACCTTTTCGTCCACAGGAAGGAACGAGAGAACTAATGACACTATAAACGGAAGCACAAGAAGCTTAACCGCACAGACTCTGTAAACGCCTGCTTTTTTTACGAGCTTCCGCAGGTCCGTGCCAGCCATTGTAACGCCCGATACTATCATAGCCACAGGAGTATTGAGTTCCTTGATATAATTGAGCGCCGCATATGGTATCTCGGGAAGCCGTATCTGAAGGAAAAACGTAACGATACCGAGAACTAT
Source organism: Ruminococcus sp. XPD3002 (assembly GCA_900119535.1). Lineage (GTDB taxonomy): Bacteria > Bacillota > Clostridia > Oscillospirales > Ruminococcaceae > Ruminococcus > Ruminococcus flavefaciens_H. The sequence continues at coordinate 340,285 of FPJT01000001.1, read as the reverse complement.
CGCAATAATAGTCGGCGAATAGAAGACCTTTATTACCTGTTTGAAGTCCTTTTCACCTGATATGAGGATGATGCCGTGAGTCCAAACCACAAGGTTGAATACCGTTATAAATGCGGTCAGATAGAACACTCCCTCCATGCCGAACATCGCATTTATCAGCGGTATTCCCATAAATCCGCAGTTGGAATAGATAGAAGCAAACCGCTCTATGGAAGTATCACGTTCCTTTTTGTTCCTTATAATAAGGTATGCAGCAGGTATGACAACCGCGAATGCCAGCACGGACAGCAGAAACGTTATCAGCAGATTCCTGACAAGATCGCCGTGCAGTTCGGTCTGATATGACATGAAAATAACAACAGGGTTGACTATCTGAAGCACAAAACGGGAAAGCTCCTTATTTGCGTCATTGCTGATTATCTTCGTTTTACTGCATATAAATCCGATAAACATAAGTATCAGCATAATAAGAGTCTGTCTCAGTATAGTTTCAGCCAAGCAAAAAACCTCCAATATTTTTTATCCCATAAAAAGGGACTGCGAAATGCAGTCCCTGAATTATGTCTTTTATCAGTAGAGTGAGAAGTAAGTGCTGAGTCCCGAGCTGTCGCCGTATGGTAAATACTTCCAGTCGTCGTCCTCAAGCTTTACAACGGTAACATAACCTGTTCTCGGAGGCTGTTTGCCCTTCTTGGTCTTAACAGTTACCTCAACCTTGTATCTGTACGCCTTGTCTATACCATAACCGCCGCTTACAGAGTTGTAGTACTCAGCTGCACGGTCGAAATCCTCATCCTTGAGCTTTTCGCCCTCTAAGAACTTTACCTTAGCCTTCTTGAAGCCAGTGCTCTCAAGATTGCTCTTGAATGATTTCTCGGAATCCAGTGCATCATAGCTGTAACCTGTCTTGATAACAGCGATCTGCTCCTCGGGATAGATAGATTCCATCACCATTTCGATATCAGTCTTGTTGATACCCTTTACATACTGCTTAACAGGCTTCTTTCTTGCAATACTGTTTATGCCGCTCCATATGAGAAGACCGAGGATCAGAAGAACAGCCAGTATCAGTACAGCGATCACCTTTGCGCCTGTCTTGCCCTTCTTCTTGCCTTCGCCGTCATTGGCATCGGACTTCTTTTCCTTCTTCTTCTTTTCCTTTTTCTTGTCGGACTTTGTGATCTCAGCAGCGGCATCCTTTACGTCTTCCTTAACGTCCTCAGCCTTATCCTTTACTGCCTCGACAGCGTCTTCAGCCTTGTCTGTTACTGCCTCTGTAACATCCTCGACCTTGTCCTTTACTGCCTTGGCAGCGTCCTCGACCTTGTCCTTAGCCGCCTCAACAGCGTCCTCAGTCTTGTCCTTTACAGCCTCAGCAGCATTCTCTGCCTTTTCCTTTAATCCTTCAACGGCACTTGCTGCTGCATCCTTTATGCTCTCAGCACAGTCGCAAGCTCCGCCCTCAGGGATCTCTTTTCCACAGAATTTACAAAAAGCCATATTAACAACCTCCGAATCAAATAATGTGCTTTTATTTTACCACATATTACCTTAAAAGTCAAGATTCACAGCCAAATTATTCGTTAGCACCAATAAAACAAGCGACTTTCCAATTAAGTTGACGCAGCTGATTCTTAAATGCGGGATCGATGCATATTAATTACTGTCCGCAGAAATAGAACAGTGGAGTTGATACACATGAAAGAAAAGCCCGAACAGCGTGCAGTCACCCTCGGGATGTACATAGCCGAGAACCACGCAACTGTCAGAAATGCCGCACAGCATTTCGGCATATCCAAAAGCACCGTCCACAAGGACGTCAGCGACAGACTGAGAAAAGAAGATCCTGCTCTGTACGAAAAAGTCAGGAACATCCTTGAAATAAACAAACGTGAAAGGCATATCCGCGGCGGAATGGCTACAAAACAGAAATACCGCCGTCTTGCAGAGCAAAAAAAGTACGGACGTCCGGGATAAAACGTCCGTACCACAGTCCCCTTAAGGACTGTCTTTATGTTAAAGCAGCAGTCTGATACTCATACACACCTGCAAGGCTATCCGCGGGCATACAAGCATTTACTGATATCAGCCACCTTCGGTAATGGAACTGCCGCAAGACAGTTGTATCACACTGCTCTTTAATATATTCTATGCAGATTTTCTCAAAAAGCTACAAAGAAATTTCTTACAGTCAGATCTTGTTATTATTGTGTAACCTTACGGAACTGTTTTGTATTCCAGCTGATATCAGCCTGTTATTGCATTATCTGCATCTTTGAGTTATAATATACTCAGAAAAAGAAATAAGAACAAAACCGTATCAACGCCTTCTATACCTCCTGGCGTTAATCATAACACACCTTTTCAAATGAAAGACTGTCCCGACTTGTTCGGGGCAGCCTTTCTTTTTGTGCTTCATGAACAGAAAATGCAAGGAGGCGCACTAATTGCGCCTCCTGCAAACCCATCACTTTTCTTCTTTATCCTGTAAGCGGGCATCGTCATCATAAGAGACGTCCGCTGAAGATCTCTTTCTTAACCTATATAAACTATATCATTTCATGTAAGACTCGGGAAGCGCGCTTATGATCTTTGCATCGTATTTCTGGATGCTGAGCGCATCATTGGCTGTAATACCGTCCCCACGGTTAAATACATCAGCCTTGTCAAGAGCTTCCTCTGTCAGCGGATACTTGATGCTGTTGGCTATATTCTGGAGGATAACGAGTGAATCTGCAAGTCCGATCTCGTTATCTCCGTTGGCATCGCCTATATTATCGACTGTCATTTCCTCAACATTAATACTTGTTTCATTTACAATATTCCCATCTATTTCTGAAAAATAATATCCGTTTTTATCCGCAAACAGCTCTGCTGTTGAACCTTTAAAACCACATATCGTTATACGTGACTTGTAGTTTGAATCATCGAGATATCCTGTAAAACCAGCAGGGAAAGAAGTTAATATCTTCACATCTTTTTTGTGCAGACCTTCATCCGTCTGATCGTCTGCTGCTTCAGACTCGGTTTTGCTCTCGGTAACGGTAGTACTCTCGGGAGATGAACCGGTCGGTCCTATCCAGCAGCTTATCATGCGGTCATCTATCTCACAATCAGGATTAAGGAATGTAATACTGCTAAGCTGATCACAAAACCAGAAAACGCTTCTGTTAACCTTTCTGACATTTTCACCCAAAACCACCTTATTTACAGGAGTTCCTTGAGATATATAGTATTTTAGCTCAGGAGCATCATAATATATTTCTTCAAGATGATGACAGTCACTAAAAACATAGTCCTCAACTTCTTCTACTGTTGATGGAATAACAACTTTGGTAATACGTGTTTCACAAAAAGCCGAACCGCCTATTTTTTTTACCGATTCCGGAATTTCTATTTCTTCAATAGCAGTGTTACTAAATAAACCGCCTGATATCTCTTTAAGGCTTTTCGGAAGATTAGCTTTACTTAGCTTATAGCAATCTGAAAAAGCACTTGTACCGATAGTTTCAACACTGTCAGGGATATCGATGCTTTCAAGTTCTTCAAGATGGCAAAAAGCCATAGTTCCTATCTCCTTGAGTGAATCAGGCAAGGAAACGCTCTTGATTTTAGTACCGGTTCTGTCATCTGTATTTGAAAAGCAATCAGCTGCTATTCTGGTTATTCCATCAGGTACCACAACATTCTCTTCTGTACAGTCAAGTGCATCAACAAGTGTACTTCCCAAAATGAAATATCCGTCTTCATTTACCTGCATATTTCTCCACGGCGTATCCATAAAAGTAAATGCTGATATTTGCATACTCTCAAAATTATCTGGCAGTTTTACATCTGTAAGTGAAGTACAGCCGGAAAAAACAAAATCATCAATATGCTTTATAGTATCCGGTATTTTCACAGACCTGATACTCGTCATATCGCTAAATGTAAACCACAATATCTCTGTAACAGGAAGTCCGTTTACTTCTGACGGTATCACCAGATCAACAATGTCCTTGTTATTGCACTCACAGAGCTTAGCTTCTGTGTCTGAGATCTCATAAACGAAGTCGCCTATAGTTTCTTTTCTTGTTTCGTCTGCTTCCTCAGCAGAAACGGTATCAGCAAAGGCATTCATTCCAACAAATGATGCCTGTTCCGGAAGTATTGTCCCACCGGATAAAAGCAATGATAATGCTGCGACCGTTGATAGTAATTTTTTCATATTTCAACCTCCATCATTTATAAAAATAGAGCCTGTATTGCTCTGACACTTACTACACTCGCACGGCAAAACAGATTTATAACACATTTACGGAAAATTTTTTCAAAAACTGAAAAAACTGCGTATGATCGGCAAATCACAGTAAACGTTCATTCGCATATAATGTTAGTGTACCATGCTTCCGCAGAGTCATAAAGGGGTGATACCATGAAGGAATGTATTGCAGAAATGCCCTCATACACCTACGCAGTTAAAAGTCAGCGGCTGCTTCGTTCAAGAGGCTTCCCCTGCGAAGTTGTAAGAACGGAACGGGGATGCGGCTACAGGCTTATTATATCCCGTAGCTGCAGCGAAGCACTGCGGGTGCTTAAGCTCTATGATATCCCATACCGTACAGAAGCGGAGGCGGAAGATCATGATAAACTTTGATAATTCGGCTACCACTTTTCCAAAGCCCGAAAGCGTGATCCGTGCCGCCCGTGAAGCTATGGTCCGGTACGGCGGAAACTCGGGAAGAGGCGGTCACGAACTTGCAGCAAGAACTTCCGAGGCAGTATACTCGGCAAGGGCAGAGGCTGCCGATTTTTTCGGTGCAGAACCTGAGAATACCGTTTTCACGCTGAACTGCACCCACGCTCTCAACATGGCGATACAGGGAGTCATGTACGGCGGAGGTCACATGATAATAAGCAGTCTCGAACACAATTCCTCTGCAAGACCTGCTGCGGAGCTTGTCAGGCAGGGAAAAGCATCACTTTCAGTTGCAGAGGTATTTCCCGATGATGACAGGACAATTGAATCCTTCCGTCGTCTAATATCCGATGACACAAAAGCCGTCATCTGTACCCTCGCAAGCAACGTAACAGGTCAGCTTCTGCCATACCGCCGTATTGCGGAGCTTTGCCGAGAACGGGGAATATGCTTCATTGCGGACGGCGCACAGGTCTGCGGTATTATCCCCGTAAGTCTCGGTGACGGAATCAATATCCTCTGCACTTCGGGACACAAGGGCCTTTACGGTCTTACAGGAACGGGACTCCTCATTTCGGATGGCAGCTATCCGATACATCCCATAATTCAGGGAGGAACAGGCAGCAGCTCCGAAAGTATGATACAGCCCGATCTGCTGCCTGACAGTCTCGAAAGCGGAACTCTCAACACCACGGGAATAATGTCCCTGAAAGCAGGCATCAGCTTCGTAAAGCGCACAGGTACGGACTATATTTTCAGGCACGAAACAGAACTGTGCGAGCAGTTCATCAGCATGATATCCGACATCGCCGATATAGTTGTCTACCGTGATAAAAGCGCCTCATATATGCCGATAGTCTCATTCAATATACGCGGTATGCCCTCAGGCAGAACTGCTGATATACTCGCAAAACAGGGCTACTGTCTACGTGCAGGTCTTCACTGCTCCGCACTTGCACATGCACAGCTTGGCACTAAAGAGGGAACAGTAAGGTTCTCGCCATCGTTCTTCAGCCGCAGCGAGGACGTTTCACGCCTTGCTTCAGCGATAAAAAATGTGACAAACATGCGAAATTATTAAAAAACTATTGAAATTATCTGAATTTGTGGTACAATAATATATGTAGGACTCTGCACTCAGTCGGAGGGATCATCTCCTCCGACACCTTGCTTCTTTTATTTGCAGCCGCAGAGTATTCAGAACAAACGAAAGGACGTGAGAAAATGCCCTCGTTGGAAAATCTGAAATATGCTTTTTTCAGTATACTAAAGACACTCGAATTCAGAGACTTTATAGATATCATAGTTCTTGCATACATAATCTACCTGCTCCTGAAACTCATCCGCGAAACAAGAGCCGGTCAGTTGGTAAAGGGTATAGTGCTTCTCGTTGCAGGCTACTTTCTGTGCAGCGTACTGAAGCTTAAAATAATGCAGTTCATACTCTCAAAGGCACTGAACATCGGTCTTATTGCCGTACTCATACTCTTCCAGCCAGAGCTGAGAAGAACTCTCGAAAAATTCGGACGTGCAAGAGTGGGACTCCGTGCCCTCGGACTGAATCTCAGCTCCGATGAACTTTCACAGAAGTGGGATACCGCTATCGAGGCGATATGCGATTCATGCGTTGAACTTTCCGCAAGCTGTACAGGCGCTCTTATCGTTGTTGAACGGCAGGTACGTCTCGGCGAACAGATAGAAACAGGCACGATACTGAACGCAACTCCAAGCAAGGAGGTATTCGGCAATATCTTCTATCCGAAAACTCCCCTTCATGACGGCGCTGTTATCATGCGCGACGGTATAATACTCGCCGCAGCCTGCTTCCTTCCGAAACCCCAGAACGACGCTATCATCAACAAGAAGCTCGGTTCCCGTCACCGTGCCGCTATCGGAATGAGCGAAAACTCGGACGCTATCATAATAGTCGTTTCAGAGGAGACAGGTCAGATATCGGTCGCTATGAACGGCATACTCACTCGCGACTATACAAGGGAGAAGCTCAGAACTCTCCTGCATGACGAAATATATGACGTTAAAAGCACTGCTCAGCAGAACGAAAAAAAGAAATTCTCCTCTCTTTTTGAAAGGAGGAAGAAGAAATGAACAGCAATAAGATTAAAAAGGGACTTTTCGACAACAACTTCGCTCTTGCAATATTTTCGATAATCATTGCCGTTGCAGTATGGTTCACGGTATCGATATCACAGTTCCCTTCAAAGCAGATAACCGTTGACCACATCGTTCTCTCTACCGATCTTGCAGGTACCATTGCGGAAGCAAACGGTCTCAGCGTTATAAACTGCGATGTAGAGGAAGTTAAGGTGGAACTCCTGGGAAAACGTACTCAGGTCGGCAATATCACAAGCGATAACCTCGTTGCATATCTCGATGCGGACAACGTTACAACTTCGGGTACGAAAAAGCTCTCGATCAAGGTCAAAAGCAGTACAGGCTCAACATACGAGGTAAAATCCATAAGGCCTTCCACAGCTACCGTACTCCTTGACAAGATAGAAACAAGGGAATTTCCTGTTATACCTTACCTCCAGAACATAACCTACGCAGAGGGCATGTCACTTAACTATGACGAGATAACCTGCGTACCGAACAAGGTAAAGATAACAGGTCCTTCCGCTACTCTTGACACCATAGACACCTGCAATGCAGTTCTCAGCAAGCAGCGCACTCTTGACCAGACACTTTCGATACAGAATGACGAGCTCCAGCTTTATACCGTTGACGATGCACTTGTTGACCAGTCCAGTCTGGAATTCAGCAGCACAAGCTTCAATATAACGATACCTGTTATACGTCAGAAGACTGTTCCGCTTAAAGTCGGAATATCAGGTACTCCAAACGGCTTCGATCAGGAAAAACTGCTTTCAAGGCTCAAGCTCTCTGCGGACAGCGTAGTTCTTGCTTCGGATAACATACAGGACGAGATACCGGATGAGCTTGAATTGGGCAAGATACCTCTCAGCGATATCGACCTCAACTATACGGGTACTTTCCAGCTCAGCAAGGTTCTCCCAGACGAACTTACAAACGTTTCCGAGCTTGAAAACGTTATCGTTTCATTCGATGGTTCGGGACTAATCAAGAAGAACATTTCCATTGATCCTTCAAAGGTCGAGATAAGCAATATAACCGACAACAGTTACACATATTCCCTTGTGACACAGAGTCTTGATGTATCTGTTATCGGTCCCGAGGAAATAGTCAACGAGATAACCGCAGACGATATCAAGGCTGAGATAAGCTTCATCTCTGCAAGCTCCGTTTCGGCTAATTCAACTACCGAGCAGTACAGCGCAAACGTTAATTATACGCTGAACAGCGCTCCTTCCGACGCTTGGCTCTATTCATCAGGCAAGGTCATACTCCAGAGAGTCAAGAACGATGAGGGAACCACTTGATGATACAGCGTACTGACTAAGAGATCATATGAATATTTATCGGGGAAAACCTTTCTGCGGAAGGGTTTTCCCTTTTTTCACGCCTTAATACAATAAAACAGGCGGAGCCTTTCGCAGGAAAGGTTCCGCCATAGATTCGTTTAAAAAGATCTCCCGTTATACAGTTATCACAGGCTTTTCAGCAGGTGCCACTGAATACGTCGGGATAAGCTGACGCATTACAACAACATCGAATACATTCATACGTCCGTCCTCGTTGACATCGCAGGAATATTCGGGTTTTATCATACAGTTTACTGCCTCTGCACAATATACCAGATCAGCCATATTTACTACTCCGTCACGGTTAACATCGCCCTTAAGAGGCTGTACAGGCACTGTAGTTGCAGTTGTAGCCGGCACTGTTGTCACGGGCGGTACTGTGGTAGTTGTAGTTTTTCTTCCGCCCTTCTTTGTTGTGGTGAGAGTAGTCTGAGTCACCTTTTTCGTTGTAGTGGGTTTGGTGGTAATAGTAGTGGGTTTTGTAGTTGTCGGCTTTGTAGTCGTTGTGGTTGGCTGAGTCGTAGTTGTTGTAGTAACTGTAGATGTACTTGTGGTGGTAGTTACTATCGGTGCGGTAGTTCCCGGAACTGCCTTGTTCGGATCATAAGCAGTCTTTGATATCTCGGGATAAGTGAAGTAAGTTATATCAAAGTCCTCGGAAGGATCATGCGCTGTAAGGAAATGCAGCGAACCGTCAAGGAAGTATCTGTAAACTATCTCTCTGCCGTCCTTGCCGTCGTTGTCATCCCATGTAACGTCGATAGCGTACCATATGCCGTCCTCCATCTGAACGTAATTCCACATATGTGCAGTGGAGTCCTCTTTATCCCAGTTGCCGAAAACATCAACACATGGGATATCAAGTGCATCACATACTATCTTGAAAGCCTTGGAATAGCCCTCACAGACTGCATTTCCGTCCACAAGAGCTCCGTATGCGGAAGAATAGTCGATACATTCTGTGGTGTAGTATGTATTAAGGCAGATATAGTCATGGATATTCTTGATGATATCATATCTTGTATCTGCGTCTTTTGTAACTATCTCCGCTATCTCGTTCACCTTGTCATCGAGCTGTGATTTTGCTTCAATGACTGTTTCAAGGTCTCCGTAACCGCTCTTTATCGCGGGAGAGAATGTCAGTGTCTCGATAGTGAAGGTATACTCACGGGTGAGCCAGTTGTAGGTATAAGGCATCTGAGTCGCCCTTACATTTGTCATTACCTCGTCAAGCCAGAAAAGCTCGGGCAGGTCGAAGCTTGCACAGTCCATACCCGGTTTGCAGTTAGTAAACACCGCCTCGTAGAAAGCGCTTCCCTCTGTTGTTCCGAAATTCCTTGTAGAAGAGCTGAACTTCACAGGATTCGGAAGCGTTACCGTCACTTCATCCGTTGAAGGATTGATGAGCTTCATGAACGCCATATAGACCTCGGCGTTGTTTTCGTCAAGTGAATAGCCGTAATTATAAGCCCCATCGTTATAATTACCCTTGATCGCAGGAATATCTTGGATAGTCAGTCCCATTTCCTCGAATTCCGCGAAATTGATCTCCTCTTCTGACATATCGATAACGCCTGAAGTTGTAGTTATCGAATCTGCAAACGCTGTAAAGGATGTTGTACCTGTTACCATTGCAAGAGAAGTTAAAAGAGAAAATCCTGATCTGAACCATTTTTTCATAATGAAAACCTCCTGATTATCAGTACTTTCCCAACCCCATATTCAGGCATATCACTGTTCACGGGACACACACTGTGTTCGGACAGCACCGCCTGAAAAAGTTATATATCTACTTGCATTATAACAAATCCGACGTTAAAAGTCAATAGAAAACGCAAAAATTCATACATTTTCCACAAATAGCTGTCCGCCGTTGGCGCACACTAAACCGCCGAATATAGACATATTCCTTTTTTAATATGCCGAAAGCGCTAAAAAAAACCTGTTTTCCGCCATATTATTTGTCATCTTATCACCTTGAAAAACTCGCTGTGCTATGGTATACTTTTATTGGTAAATTATTGTCAGTCTCGTCCTCGCAGTACTGCTGCAATTCAGGACGATTCGGATCATGCACAAATTATGCGGTTTTCCGCTCAATATACGAAAGGTGAGGTATGGGAATGAATTTATCTCAGATGACTAAAGAACAGCTCGAAGCTTTCAGAGACGAAAATCAGGCGCTTTATGATTCCTTTAAAAGTCAGGGACTCTGTCTGAATATGGCAAGAGGCAACCCCTGCAAGGAACAGCTTGAACTCAGCGTTGATATGCTGAATGTTTTCGATGACGGAAATTTCATCAGCTCTTGCGGTACAGACGTCCGCAATTACGGTATGCTCGACGGTATTCCCGAGGCAAAGAAGCTCTTCTCTGAAATGATCGGCGTTAACGAGGATGAGATAATCATTTTCGGCAACTCAAGCCTTAATGCAATGTTCTTCGCAGTTCAGACCGCTTTCAACAAGGGCGTTCTCGGCGGAACTCCCTGGAGCAAGCTTGATAAGGTAAAGTTCCTCTGTCCCGTACCCGGCTATGACAGACACTTCAAGGTGACAGAATTCTTCGGCATTGAAATGATAAATATCCCCATGTCATCAACAGGTCCCGATATGGATATGATCGAAAAGCTCGTTGCAGAGGACGATTCCATAAAGGGTATATGGTGCGTTCCGCAGTATTCAAACCCCGACGGCATCAGCTACAGCGATGAGACTGTAAAGCGTTTTGCCGCTCTTAAGCCTGCTGCAAAGGATTTCCGTATCTTCTGGGATAACGCTTACTGCATCCATCACCTTACAGATTCACCCGAGTACATCCTCAACATTCTCGAAGAAGCAAAGAAAGTCGGCAACGAGGATATCGTTTACATCTTCGGTTCAACTTCAAAGATAACATTCCCAGGCGCAGGTGTCGCAGTAATGGGCGGAAGCAAGAAGAATATAGACGATCTGAAAAAGCATCTCGGCATCAGCATAATCAGCTACGACAAGATGAACCAGCTCCGTCATGTAAAGTTCTTCGGAACCTTCGACAATATGCTCGCTCACATGAAGAAGCACATGGCTATCATCGCTCCTAAGTTCAAGCTCGTATGCGATATACTCAACAAGGAGATCGCTCCGCTCGGCATCGGAAGCTGGACTGATCCAAAGGGCGGTTACTTCATTTCATTCAACGCTCTTAACGGCTGTGCTAAGCGCATAGTTCAGCTTTGCAGTGAAGCAGGCGTTACACTTACAGGCGCAGGTGCTACATTCCCTTACGGCGTTGATCCCGATGACAAGAACATCCGTCTTGCACCTACATATCCTCCGATAGAGGATCTTCAGAAGGCTATGGAGCTCTTCGTTATCTGCGTAAAGCTCGTAAGCGCTGAGAAACTCCTTGCAGAGAAGTAATTAAATAAAACCGATACAGGCTGTGCAGCTAAATTGCACAGCCTGATATTATTAATTCGGGGATTCTAAAGGGCCACCATCCCTTTAGCGGATTCCAAAGGCAGAGCCTTTGGCGGGTTGCAGGGCAGAGCCCTGCGATACGAAGCGCTCAGCAAAGAGTGAATTTCAAAACAGTCCGGTGGACTGTTTTGAAAGAGGGAACGCCCTGCAAGAGAGGGCGTTCCCTGATAAATTCATACTTTTTGACCAATTGGGACTGTGCAGCTAAATTGCACAGCCTTTTTATTTGATATTGAAATGCTCGCACATAGTTAGACTAAGCTAACATATATTGACAAAAAAATATCAATGTGGTATTATTGTATTGACAAAAAAATATCAAGGTGGGTGATCCGATAGTGTTTTGCTCCAACCATTAACCGACAATGTTCAGATAACGGAGCAATTATGCATGACAGGCTTAGTGACGGCTATAATAGAATGAACAGCCTTTCAGCAGTCATTGTCAGAAATCACGCTTCGTAAAGAATGATACGAAGCGATCTCGGGGAGCTGTTCAGTTCTCTGATAACAGACCAAACGGAGGAATATATGGTTAAAAAGAATTATGAAATAACAGACAGTACCGAAAAACTCGAAAAAACGATCGAGCGGGTTAAAAACGCCCAGAAACAGTTTGCTTCTTTCACTCAGGAACAGGTGGACAAGATCTTCCTTGCAGCCGCTACCGCTGCAAATAAAAACAGGATCCCCCTTGCAAAGCTTGCTGTCGAGGAAACAGGTATGGGCATAGTTGAGGATAAGGTAATAAAGAACCACTTTGCTTCAGAATACATCTATAACGCTTACAGAAACGTAAAGACCTGCGGTATCATCGAGGAAGATAAATCAGCAGGCATCACAAGGATAGCTGAACCGATCGGCGTTATAGCAGCAGTTATCCCTACCACAAACCCGACTTCAACTGCAATTTTCAAGTCCCTTCTTGCCATTAAGACAAGAAACGGAATAATCATAAGTCCTCATCCGAGAGCTAAAAAGTCTACCATAGAAGCTGCTAAAATAGTGCTTGAAGCAGCAGTTGCAGCAGGCGCTCCCGAAGACATAATCTCATGGATAGATGTACCGAGCCTTGAAATGACTAACCTTGTTATGGCTGAGGCTGATATCATCCTTGCTACAGGCGGTCCCGGAATGGTCAAGGCTGCTTATTCAAGCGGAAAGCCTGCCGTAGGTGTAGGCGCAGGAAACACTCCCGCTATAATCGATGAATCCGCCGATATCATTCTTGCCGTAAATTCAATAATCCACTCAAAGACCTTTGATAACGGTATGATTTGTGCTTCCGAGCAGTCAACTATCGTTCATAAGAGCATCTATAACAAGGTGAAGGCTGAATTCGCAGCAAGAGGCTGCTATTTCCTCTCAAAGGACGAAAAGGAGAAGGTCGGCAAGACTATCCTCATCAACGGCGCTCTTAACGCAAAGATAGTCGGTCAGAGCGCATGCAGGATCGCTGAACTTGCAGGTGTTACTGTTCCCGAGGGTACAAAGATACTTATCGGCGAGACAGACAGCACTGAGCTTTCAGAGGAATTCGCTCACGAGAAGCTCTCCCCTGTTCTTGCAATGTATAAGGCAAATGATATAAACGATGCATTCAACAAAGCCGAAAAACTTATCGCCGACGGCGGTTACGGTCACACATCCTCAATATATCTCGACGTTCTTACTCAGCAGGATAAACTGGAAGAATTCAGAAAAAGTATGAAGACCTGCCGTATCCTTGTTAACACTCCTTCATCTCACGGCAGTATAGGCGATATATACAATTTCAGCCTGACTCCGTCGCTGACACTTGGCTGCGGTTCATGGGGAGGAAATTCCGTAAGCGAAAATGTTGGCGTAAAGCATCTGCTCAATATCAAGACAGTTGCCGAAAGGAGAGAAAATATGCTTTGGTTCAGAGCACCTGAAAAGATATATATGATGCGCGGTTGTCTGCCTACAGCTCTTGACGAACTCAAAACAATAATGAACAAGAAACGTGCTTTTATAGTTACAGATAAATTCCTTTATGAAAACGGTTTTACAAAGCCGATCACCGACAAGCTCGACGAGCTCGGCATACAGCATGCCGCATTCTTCGACGTTGCTCCCGATCCTACACTTGCATGTGCTAAAGAAGGTGCAGCTCAGATATCCATATTCAATCCCGATGTGATAATAGCTGTCGGCGGCGGTTCAGCTATGGATGCCGCAAAGATAATGTGGGTGCTTTATGAACATCCCGAGGTTGATTTTGCTGACATGGCAATGCGCTTCATGGATATAAGGAAGAGAGTCTACACCTTCCCGAAAATGGGAGAAAAGGCTTATTTCGTAGCTATCCCGACTTCCGCAGGTACAGGCTCTGAGGTAACACCATTTGCGGTTATCACCGATGAAAGCTCAGGAGTAAAATACCCTCTTGCCGATTACGAGCTCCTGCCGAATATGGCTATAATCGATACAGACCTTCACATGAGCGCTCCTAAGGGACTCACATCCGCTTCAGGTATAGATGCAGTAACTCACGCTCTTGAAGCCTACGCTTCCGTAATGGCAACAGATTTCACAGACGGACTTGCACTTAAAGCACTTAAGATCATTTTCGAGTTCCTTCCCCGTGCATACGACAACGGTCCGAACGATCCCGAAGCAAGAGAAAAAATGGCTAATGCCGCTACAATGGCAGGTATGGCTTTCGCAAATGCTTTCCTCGGAGTAAGCCACTCTCTTGCACACAAGCTCGGTGCTTACCACCATATCCCACACGGTATCGCAAATGCACTGGTCATTGAAGACGTACTTCGTTTCAACGCTGCGGAAGCTCCTGCAAAGATGGGTACTTTCCCACAGTACGATCATCCGCACACACTTGAACGCTATGCCGAAGTCGCTGACTATCTCGGACTCGGCGGAAAGACTCCGAAGGATAAGCTTGAAAAGCTCATTTCCGCTATAAGAGAGCTCCGTCATAAAATAGGCATCAAGGATACGATCGCCGATTACGGTGTTTCAGAAGAGGACTTCATGGCTACTCTTGATGAGATGACAGAAAATGCATTTGACGATCAGTGTACAGGCGCAAATCCCCGTTATCCTCTCTTCAGCGAGATAAAGCAGATATACCTCAATGCATACTACGGCAGAACATTTACCGAAAAAGAGTATCCAAAGGCTTAAGAAGGAGGAAATGCTATGAAACTTGATAATTGTATCTCAGAAAGAACAAACAAGAAGATCATCCGTGACGGAAACAAGTGCATAAAGCTGTTTGATGAGGTCTACTCCAAGTCAGACGTACTCAATGAAGCTCTCAATCACGCAAGAGTTGAGGAAACAGGTCTGAATGTCCCCGAGCTTTATGAGGTAACACGAATAGACGGAAAATGGGCGATCGTATCGCAATACATCGAAGGTGAGAGCCTCTCGGACCTTATAGCTGCAAACCCGAAAAAATACGCAGAATACCTGGAACTCTTCGTGGATATACAGCTTGATATCCAGTCAAGAAGCTGTCCGCTCCTTAGCAGACTCAAGGACAAGATGAACCGAAAAATCGAGCTTACAGAACTGGATGATACAACAAAGTACGATCTTCACACACGTCTTGACGGCATGAAGAAGCACAATAAGCTCTGCCACGGAGACTATACTCCTTCAAATATAATCATCACTCCCGATAACAAGCCCTATATCCTTGACTGGGCACACGCTACACAGGGCAACGCTTCAGCAGATGCTGCAAGAACTTACCTTACCTTCTGCCTTGAAGGAAATATTGCAGGAGCAGGCAAATACCTCGACCTGTTCTGCAAAAAGAGTTCTACCGCAAAGAAATATGTGCAGTCGTGGATGCCGATAGTTGCTGCATCACAGTCTGTCAAGAAAAAGGACAAGGAAAAGGACATTCTCCTCTCATGGGTAAATGTAGTGGACTATGAATAAGCACATATCACACTCCGCAGATCTCCTATGATTATATATACCTCAATATGCTGAAAGGCAGGGACTTATCCCTGCCTTTTACTTTTTTATTCCGAAACCAGCTCATCGAAGGTATCGATATAGATATCCGCCGAAGCCGACCAGCTGTAATCGCACTCCATTGCACGTTTAACCAGTGCCGACCACTCCTTCTTATCAGCGTAGTCCTTAAGAGCACGTTTTATCGCATCGAACATATCATTCGCATTGTATGTCAGGAAAGAGAATCCGTTGCCGTTCTCTCCGCCGTTATCACGGACCGTGTCACGAAGTCCGCCTGTTTCACGGACTATCGGCACAGTACCGTATCGCATGGCGATCATCTGTGCAAGTCCACAGGGCTCGCTCTGTGAAGGCATCAGGAACATATCAGCTCCCGCATATATCTTGTGGGAAAGCTCGGGGATGAATCCCAGTGTCACAGATACCCTGTCGGGGTAGCGTCGGGACATCTCAACGAAGAAGTCCTCGTATATCTTCTCGCCGCTTCCGAGAACCACGAACTTGACTCCGCTTCTTACTATCTGATCGAAAACGCAGCGGATAAGGTCGATACCCTTATGCTTTACGAAACGTGTAACTATTCCGATAACAGGCTCGCCGTTGTCTTCAAGTCCGACCTCTTCAAGAAGCGCACGTTTACACTCAGCCTTGCCCGAAGTATCTTCAGATGAATAGTTCTTTTCAATGAATATGTCATTATCGGGATCATACATATCGGTGTCGATTCCGTTGAGTATGCCCTTCAGCTTATACTGCTTTGTAACGAGTATACGGTCCAGACCGTGAGCGTACCACGGATCAAGTATCTCCCATGCGTAGCTCGGACTGACTGTGATTATCCTGTCCGCACACTCGATAGCGCCTTTCAGCATATTGATATGGCCGTCATATTCAAGGAGTCCCGAGTTGTAGGAGGGAACTCCCATAAGCTCGTTGAGGACTTCCTTACCGTATTTGCCCTGATATTCTATATTATGTATGGTAAATACTGTTTTAAGTCCGTCATAGCCCTGCTGATACTTATAATAGACATTATAGTAGACAGGAATGAGAGCAGTCTGCCAGTCGTTGCAGCTGATAATATCGGGCTTGAATTTTATATGCTTAAGCATTTCAAGCACTGCCCTGTCGAAGAAGACGAACCTTTCGCAATCGTCATAGAAACCGTAGAGTCCCTCACGGCTGAAATAATACTCGTTATCTATGAAGTAGTATGTAACGCCGAGACATTCTGTCTTGAATATCCCGCAGTACTGCTTCCGCCACGAAACATCCACAGTTATATTTGTAATAAACTCCGCCTTTCCGCCGAGCTTTTCGCTTACCGACTTGTAAAGCGGCATTACTACCGCACAGCTGTGTCCCTTGGCGCTGATTGCCTTGGGAAGCGAACCTACCACATCTGCAAGTCCGCCCGAAGCTGCATACGGAACTGCCTCACTGGCAGCAAATAATATTTTCATATGATCACCGCCGTTCAGGCTTTACCGCCTTTTCCTATAAACAGAGGATGCTGTACCGAGCAAGTGTGTACAGCGTTTTCCTGCACTTCAACATTCTTATCTGTAATCATTGCGTTTATATCACTGTCCGCACCTACGATAGTGCCCTGCATGAGTACGCAGTTCTTGACTACAGCGCCCTTTGCGACTCTGACGCCTCTGAACAGTATCGAGTTCTCAACAGTACCCTCGATGATGCAGCCGTCAGCAATAAGGGAATTCTTGACCTTTGCATCTATGCCGTAATGAACAGGAGCATTGTCTCCTACCTTTGTGAAGACAGGTCTGCCCTTGGGGAAGAGAGCATTTCTCGTATCAGCGTCCAGCAGTGCCATATTAGCCTTATAGAAGCTCTGCATGCTGTCGATGCGCATAAACACATCCTTATGCTCGTAGCCCATTATCTTGTAAACATGTCCGCTTGTCTGGAGTATCGACTTTGTAAAGCTGTAGATACCGCTGCTTGAAGCAGATGAAACGATATTTGAAAGCACGTTCTTGGATACTATCATTGTTTCGAGCCAAATCTTGCACTCGCCTGAAAAATCAGGATCCACCATTGCGCTTACAAAGTAGTTTTCATTGTCGAATTCCAGAACGGTATTCTTTGCGGGATGTGTACGCTTCTCCTTTTCGTAATAGCCTGTTCCGTAAACAAGGGTTATATCCGAACCTGTAGAGATATGCTGTTCCAGGATCGGATCAAAGTCTATAGTAGCTACGAAATTGGCGTTTGAAAGGATAACGTACTTAGCCTTGGAATGATCCACATAGCTCCAGACGTTCTTGAGAGCGTCCAGTCTGCTGGTATACATACCTTCACGGTTATCTGTACGGCTGTAAGGAGGAAGAATGTGTATTCCGCCTCTTTTACGGGCAAGATCCCAGTCACGTCCCGAACCGATATGGTCAAGGAGCGATCCGTAGTTATGCTTTGTGATAACTCCCACTTCTGAAATACCCGAATTAACAAAATTTGAAAGTGGGAAATCTATAAGGCGGTATCTTCCGCCGAAGGGAACAGATCCCATAGTTCTCAGTTCTGTCATCTCACGCAGGCTGCTGTCGTGCAAACTTGCAAAGATAAGTCCTAAAACATTAAAATTAACACTCATACTAAAACCTCCGCTCAGACATTATCGCTTATGATCTCTTTCGGGGCAACAGACTTGCCCTCTGAAACAGTCACATTATGGCCTACTACCGCAATGCCCCAGTCATCGCGGTCGCCGCTTTTTTCCGGCGGATTTCCGACTCTTGCGCCCTCACAGATAACGCAGTCCTCGCCTACAATGGCATACTCTACAACTGCGCCTGCCTTTATAACAGTTCCGGGCATAACGATACTGTACCTTACTTCGGCACCCTTTTCAACTGTGACACCTGCAAACAGTACAGAGAAATCAACTTCGCCGTCAACATTGCTGCCTTCTGCGACCATAGAGTTCTCTACCTTTGCGTCTTCGCCGATATACTGCGGAGGAGTATAACTGCTTCGTGTATATATCTTCCATCTCGGATCATAGAGATCGAGTGGAACATTCGGATTGATGAGATCCATATTAGCTTCCCAGAGGGAATCGAGAGTTCCGACGTCCTTCCAGTAGCCTTCAAACTCATAAGCAAAGAGGCTCTGTCCGTCGCGGAGCATAGACGTGATGATATCCTTGCCGAAGTCCTTGGACCAGGGCTGACCTGCCTTGCGCTTTGCATTTGCATCCTTCTCGTTCTCGATAAGGTACTTGCGGAGCTTGTCCCAGCTGAAGACATAGATACCCATTGATGCAAGGGTGGACTTAGGCTCCTTCGGCTTCTCAACGAAGTCTGTGACTTTGCCTTCGTCATTGCATATCATTATGCCGAAACGTGAAGCCTCAGCCTTTGGTACATCGATAACCGAGATCGTGCAGTCTGCATTGTTGCGGACATGGAAATCGATCATTTTCGAGTAGTCCATTTTATAGATATGGTCACCGCCGAGAACTACAACATACTCGGGATCGTAGCGCTCGATGAAGCGGATATTCTGGTATATCGCATTAGCTGTACCCTCGTACCATGAAGCGCCTGACTGAGTCTCGTAAGGCGGAAGTACGTGTACACCGCCGTTCATCCTGTCGAGGTCCCATGGCTCGCCGTTTCCGATGTACTCGTTAAGTACAAGGGGCTGATACTGGGTAAGCACGCCTACAGTGTCGATACCCGAGTTAGTGCAGTTTGAGAGAGGGAAATCTATAAGCCGGTACTTGCCGCCGTATGGTACGGCAGGCTTAGCAACGTTTTTGGTGAGGGCATACAGTCTGCTGCCCTGACCGCCTGCAAGCAGCATGGCAACGACTCTTTTCTTTGTATTCATATTGTTCTGAACCTCCTGTATATATTGGTACTATTTGTTGTTCTTTTTGGAAGAAGTAGTTTTCTTTGCAGTCTTTGCTGCTGTCTCGGACTTTGCAGCCGTTGACTTCTTGGCAGTCTTTGCCGCTGTCCCAGACTTTGCAGCCGTTGACTTCTTTGCAGTCTTAGTTGCTGTCTCGGACTTTGCAGCCGTTGACTTCTTGGCAGTCTTTGCCGCTGTCTCGGACTTTGCAGCAGTTGACTTCTTTGCAGTCTTTGCCGCTGTCTCGGACTTTACAGCCGTTGACTTCTTTGCAGTCTTAGTTGCTGTCCCGGACTTTGCAGCCGAAGTCTTCTTTGCAGTCTTTGCCGCTGTCTCGGGCTTTGCAGCCGCAGTCTTCTTAGCAGTCTTCGCAGACGCCGTATCATCGGACTTCTTCGCTGTTTTACGTGCAGGCGCTGCCTTAAGGTACATGACCGAGAGAGGCGGCAGCGTCATTGATATACTGTAATCAAAGCCGTGCATCGGTTCTTTTTCTGCCTTGTAGGACTTCTCGGCTATACCGCTTCCTCCGAACTCCTTATCGTCGGAATTGAACACTACCTTATACGTGCCCTTTGCAGGAACGCCTATGCGGTAGCCTTTTCGCTCTACAGGCACAAAATTGCATACAGCTATTATCTCGTTAAATTTATCGTCTATCCTTCGGAAGGATATAACGCTCTGCTTATAGTCATCGTTTGATATCCAGCTGAAGCCTTCCCATGAGTCGTCATTCTCCCACAGCGGCGGGTTCTCCAGATAGAACCTGTTAAGCTTCTCGTTGAATTTAAGCAGATCACGGTGGGAATCATACTCCATAAGTCCCCAGTCAAGCTGGGACTTGTAGTCCCATTCCTTCATCTGACCGAATTCCTGTCCCATAAAGAGGAGCTTCTTTCCGGGATGAGCCATCATATAGGCAAGAAACGCACGGTATGAATCGAACTTCTGTCCGTACTCTCCGGGCATCTTGTTTATCATCGAGCATTTTCCGTGTACTACCTCATCGTGAGATATAGGCAGTATATAATTCTCTGAAAATGCATAGAAGAACGAAAATGTCAGCTTGTCGTGATTGAATGCACGGTATATCGGATCCAGCGACATATAGCTCAGCATATCGTTCATCCAGCCCATGTTCCACTTGAAGTTGAAGCCGAGTCCTCCGATATCTGTGGGACGTGTCACCAGCGGCCATGCGGTGGACTCCTCAGCTATCATAAGGGCATCGGGATGCTTTGAGAAGATCGCCTCGTTCAGGTGCTTAAGGAACTGAACTGCCTCAAGGTTCTCGTTGCCGCCGTAGATATTCGCAGCCCATTCGCCGTCCTGTCTGTCGTAGTCCAGGTAGAGCATGGAAGCCACTGCATCGACGCGGAGTCCGTCAACGTGGAATTCATCGAACCAGTAATTCGCACTTGATATCAGGAACGAGCAGACCTCGGCTTTACCGTAGTCGAAAACTCTCGTTCCCCACGCCTTATGCTCCTTCTTGCGGTCGTCGGAATACTCATAGCAGCATGTACCGTCGAATTCATACAGTCCGTATGCATCCTTCGGGAAGTGAGCGGGTACCCAGTCGAGGATGACGCCGATCCCTGCTTTATGGAACATATCCACCATTGCACGGAAGTCATCGGGAGTACCGTAGCGTGATGTAGGAGCAAAATAACCTGTGACCTGGTATCCCCACGAGCCGTCATAGGGATACTCTGTAAGGGGCATGAACTCAACATGGGTATAGGACATTTTCTGAAGATAGGGTATTATCTCCTTAGCGAAGGTGATATAATCCATAAATACCTCTTCGCCGTAGTTCTTCCACGAGCTGAGATGCACCTCATACACGTTCACAGGACTTTTGTATATTATTTTCTTCTTTTTCTCCTCATACCACGACATATCGCCCCATTCATAACTGCTTTCATAAATCTTGGAAGCAGTTCCGGGGCGTGTTTCATAATGTGAGGCATAAGGGTCTGATTTGAGCAGAATATTTCCATCCTTTGTTTCAATGCTGTATTTGTAAGCGTCGAACTGTTTCAGTTTAGGTACAGACACTTCCCAGATGCCGTCAGCAATAAGCTGCATCGGATCCGAGTTTCTGTCCCAGTTGTTGAAGTCACCGACAACTGAAACGCTTACCGCATTAGGAGCCCAAACTCTGAACGTAAAGACCTTGCTTCTTCCTTTTTTTGACGCATGTACACCAAAGAATCTGTAAGCTTCATAGTTCTTTCCCTGATAGAAGAGATAGAGCGGAAAATCATTTGGATTGTTATTAGATTTAACAGCCATAATTCAGCCTCCTTTGCTATATTCATTTTAACAGAAACAGAACTATTATTCAAGTATTTTTGGTATACACGCCCAATTTTTAGACGTTACACTAAAAATTGCTGTATCATTTAGTGCAATTTGCCGTTTTTGCTGTACAAACTATGAACAGAAACAAGAAGTGAACAAATGTCCCCTGTGATATAATCAGCGGCGGTTAACAAGTATCCCTATAACGGTCACATCATCTGCTCTTACAGAGGGGTTGAAGACCTCCGCTTTTGCACATATCTCGTCCACGATATGCTTAAGGTCTCCGCCGCCCGAAAGCAGTTCTCTTATGAAGGGATACTCGTTCTCGCATACGCCGTCCGAGAACATTATTATCATGTCCCCCGATGCCACTGTATATTCAGATATGTAGACTTCGGACTGCTCATAGATGCCTATGGGAAAGGTCGGAGCCGATATTTTCCTGAGAGTTCCTCCGCTGTTGATAAGAGTTGCAGCCGCTCCCGACTTGATAACCGTGACACAGCTTCCGTCGGGACTTATCCTCACAGCGTCAAGAGTTGCAAACAGCTCGCTGCGTGACTTTGTCAGCATCACCGAGTTGATAAGGCGCACAGAGGAAGGCACATCCGCACCGCTGCATATCAGCCGACGGAAAAGGCGTACTGCCATACGTGATTCCACAGCTGCTTCCTTACCGCTGCCCATGCCGTCCGACAGCACCACATAGCCTGCACCTGAACCGTCATAGAATACCGCCGATGTATCACCGCTCTCACTGCTTTCGTCCGCACAGGAAGATGCTCCGTAGACTTCAAGCATAAGTGCCGAGGGTTCATACAAGCATATCCTCACCTGTCTCAGGGCACTCACCTGTCCTGCATTTTCAAGTCGTATTCCAAGCTCATCGGATATGAGGTCGCATACCCTTATCGTACTGTCGGGGGCATTTTCCGCAGAGAAGTAAAGCTCCGCACGTATTCTTCCGCCCTCACCATATCCTGCCGCAACTTTCTCCGCCGCAAGTCCGTGACGCATGAGCTTTGCGGCTATCTGCTTGCTGAGAGGTTCTGAACAGCGCATGTCCACCGACTCCCCTGCCAGCGCAAGCATTTCTTCCGTCATAAGAAGCTGCTCTGCAAGAAGTTTTCTGCCGTCCGTCTGACGCAGCATCATCACTCTCCCTGCAATGCGTTCACGGGCAGCTGCACCGAACGCCCTGATAAGCTCGTCCTTGCGAAGGCAGTCCGCAAGGGCACAGGGAAAGTTCTCCTTTGTGACCTCGGACATCCCTGAAAGCTCGGTAAATGCACGTTCCGTTTCAGCTCTGTTTTCGTTCCAGCAGTCGCACTTCCTGTAGCAGCTGTCACACACGCTTTTCTGTCTGTCATCCGATATTTCTTCCGCAGGCTCTTCCCTGTCCAGAAGCAGAGATACCTTGGCAGTTTCGCTGCGTATAACTCCGATAGAGTCGCTGAGGAAATCCATTCTTGCTTTGATGAGAGATGCCACCGTTTCCGCCGAGGGCGAGCCAGCAGTTATCCACCTGTCCGAATACTTCGGCGCAAGCGCAAGAAAAAGCAGTCCACCAATGACAGTATCTGCAATAAGTGCGGCACTATCCCCCTTCATGCCTGCAAGAACAGCAAATGCAAAGCAAAGGAAAACAAAGAGTCCTGCGGAATAGAGCGTTCTTTTTCGCGAGAAGCAGCCTGTGAGGAAGCCTGCCGCAGGGAGTACAACTGCCGTCATACCTGCATCCTGCGAAGCAAGAAAGGCACCACAGACCGTAAGAGCGCCGCAGAGCGCACCTCCTGCCGAACGGTAATAATACGCTGCAAGAAGAGTTACAGCCGAACCTGCAATAACGCCTGCATTCAGCGCAGGCAGCTTCACAGCACACAGTGCGGAGATAAACACCGTATACAGTACCGCATAGGTACAGCCGTTATGCTCTGTAAGGTCAACGTTTCCCTCACGCCTTACGCAGGCAGCAGCGGAAGCTGCGGAGTAAGCAGTATAGCCTGCAACTCCGCCGTAAAACACATAGAACCCTATCTTGTACACTATGTCCCCGATCAGGAACGAGACCGCTCCGCCCGAAATGATTATTCCCACCGCCGTGACTATGCCGCAGGTGCGGGGATCGTCCGCTTTTTCAAGGAAAAGCTTTGCTATCATTATTATTATCATTGCGGAGAGTTTTACTATATTTTTTCCGACGGTTCCGCTAAGTACACAGCTTGCAATCTCTCCCACGAGTACAGCTGACGAATAGGGCATAGGAAGCGCACCTGAAAGGGATATATCCGCAAATGATGCTACTCCTGCGATACCGGTCCCCGACAGAAGGGCTCCTGCCGCAAGTGAAACGATGAATCCTGCCGCAGCCTCCGAAGCACGGCTCAGCCTCATACCTTTGATTCTTATCATAGTTATCTTCCTCTCTTTTTGTTCTGAAACGCTTTCCCGAAAAGTATACCATATTCAGGACGCATATTTTGTCGGAATAACGTCATAACCGAATCAATATGATAAAGCTCATTCCGCAGTCATTATCCGCAGTTCATCAAATCAATACTATCCATTTTGAGTTCGTCTGAACTCATTTTGAGTTCAGCAAATATGCCTGAATTTATCCTCAGTTATATTTATTTTTATATAATTCATATCCTCCGATATATTGACATTTTTCTTCCCGCATAGTATAATACTGACATGCAGTTGATACATTGCAATGCCTATGATCGAAATGGAGGAATGTTTTATGGAACTGAATTTAGGCACAATCATACCAATAGCGATCGCAGCTATAGTTGTTATACTCATATTCATTATGGGATATATCAAAGCTCCCCCGGATACAGCTTATATCATATCGGGACTCAGAAGAAAAATCATAATCGGTAAAGCAAGCATCCGTATACCTTTCTTTGAAAGAGTCGATAAATTAAAGCTCCAGCTCATCGCAGTTGACGTAAAAACTTCAAGCGCTGTTCCTACAGCAGACTACATCAACATAAACGTTGACGCAAACGTTAACGTTAAAGTCAGCAGCGATCCCGTGCTCATCAAGCTCGGCGCTGAGAACTTCCTTAATAAAGAGACAGCTTACATCGCTAAGGTAGCTCGTGAAGTGCTCGAAGGTAATATGCGTGAGATCGTCGGACAGATGACTCTCGTAGCTATGGTAAACGACCGTAAGGCTTTCGCCGAAAAGGTACAGGAAAATGCGGCTCCCGACCTTAACAGAATGGGACTCGAGATCGTATCATTCAACGTACAGAACTTCACCGACGACCAGAACCTTATCGAGAACCTCGGTATCGATAACGTTACTACGATACAGAAAAAGGCTGCTATCGCAAGGGCAGAGTCCGAAAAGGAGATCGAGATCGCTAAGGCTCTCGCAAAGAAGGAAGCAAATGATGCTCGTGTAACTGCCGAGACAGAAGTTGCTCAGAGAAACAACGAACTCGCTATCCGTCAGGCTGAACTGAAAAAAGATGCCGATACTCAGCTCGCTATTGCTGATGCGGCTTACCAGATACAGCAGGAGGAACAGCGTAAGAGCATTGAGATCTCAAGAGCTAACGCTGATATCGCAGCTTCGGAAAAGGCTATCGACCTTAAGGCTAAGGAAGCTGAGGTAAAGGAAAAAGCTCTCGACGCAGAGATCAAGAAAAAGGCTGAGGCTGACCGCTATAAGGCTCAGCAGGAAGCCGATGCAAAGCTCTATCAGCTCAAAAAAGAAGCAGAAGCAGACCGTTTCCAGCGTGAACAGGAAGCTGAGGCTCAGAAGGCTGAGGCTGAAGCTCAGAAATTCGCCAAGATGCAGGAAGCTGAAGGTATCGCTGCCGTAGGTAAGGCAGAGGCTGACGCTATCCGTGCAAAGGGACTTGCTGAAGCTGAAGGTATCAACGCTAAGGCTGAGGCTATGAAGAAATACGGTGAAGCTGCCGTACTCGAAATGTACTTCAAGGCACTGCCTGAGGTAGTAAAGAACGCAGCTGCTCCTCTTTCAAGTGTTGACAAGATCACTATGTACGGCGAAGGCAATTCAAGCAGACTTGTAGGCGACATCATAGGTTCGACAACTAAGATAACCGACGGTCTTACAGAGGCTACTGGAGTTGACATCAGATCACTCCTTGCTGGCTTCCTCGGAAGCGCTAAGCCGCAGACAGAAGATACTGCCGTTGAGGCAAAGTCAGAGAAAAAGACCTTTGATGAAGAGGTATACTCAGATGCAGCCGATACAGTTATTTTCGATGAAGTAACAGACACAGAGGACGAAGACACGACTGAAGACTAATACAGGGGCGGACAGAAATGTCCGCTCTTTTTTTGTTCACAAAATGTTTACAAATCAACTGTCCAAAATATGCTAAAATTATCGTTATGAATTGTGTACGGTGTAAATAGAACTATTTCCGATGATCTCTAACACCTATCTTAATGAAAGGAGCTGAATACGTTGATCGCCGCCTGCTTTTCACTTCTGAAAAACAATTCCCAGAAAAATATGTTTGAACAGATGTACCTTAAAAACCGCAATATCATGATGCATATTTCAATGCAGATACTCAATAACCGCTCAGACGCCGAAGACTGCGTATCAGAGGCCTTTCTTAGAGCCGCAAGAAATTTTGAAAAATTTTCTTCTCTCGACTGTCCAAAACAGACCTCGCTCCTCGTTATAATTGTCAGAAACATCTCGATCGATAAATACAGAGCCAACAAAAAGATTTTCGCAGCCGAAGCTCCCGAAGAACTTTCGGGAACAGTAAGCTTCGACAGCTATTCTTTCGACTCTGTGGTGTTCTCTATCAAACAGCTTAAGGATGAGTACAGAGACATACTTATGCTGCGGTTTGTTTATGGCTATTCAGTTTCACAGATCACGGATATGCTCAACATCAGTGCCGAAAATGTCTATAAAAGACTACAAAGAGCTAAGTCTGCTCTGAAAAAAGAACTGGAAGGCGGTGAAGAGAATAATGGATACGAAATTAAAAAAAGCCCTCGAAGCTCAGCTCATGGACTCTTATAATGACATTATGAACAGTGACATTCCCGATTATTCCTTCTCGCCCGAATTTGAAAAGAAAATGGCTGAAATAGTCAGTGAAACAGATTGCAGAAACGGCAGCGGCATCTCTAAAACCATAATAAGATGCACAACATTTGTCGCCGCAGCTGCAGCTGTCATAGGTGTATGGGGCGGGATATCTGCAAGAAAGGATATTATTGATCAGCATTATCCCGATATTGACATAACAGTTATGGCAACAACAGTTACCGCATCAGAAGATATCGCAACAACCGTACCATTTACGCAGAATGCTTCTCTGATAAATGAAACACGGACCGCTGCCGTTTCCTCTGTACGCTCCTCGCTGGTATCAGAAAAGAGCGCCGACCGCAAAGAAGTTAAAACTTCCGCAGCAAGCGCAAAACCGGCTAATGATCCGAACAGCATAAACGATAACAGGAATGAGACTCGTCCTGCCGCCGCCCTGAATACTGCGGCTGTAACTAACGTTCAGACAAGTCTTCCTGCATCCTCTGTACAGGTGAACTTCACTACCACTACAGAAGCTGAAAGTATCATTGACGAAAGGAGTATTATCATGAAAAAATTAACAGCTTTTCTTGCTGCAATGTCAATAGGAACAAATCTCACACCTCTTCCGACAGATGCAGCTGATACAGATATGAACACATTCGGTTATTCAGAATACTACGTAAACCATCAGGACTACAGACCTTACATCAAAGCACTGAATTACATCGATGCTAAAGATATAAACAAGGATATCAACAACGACGGAATATATGATCTTAAAGACTGCTATGCATTCTTTGTTTATAACGAATATGATAATATCAGGATCGATGACAGCCTTGCTGCTTCATGTGCCGCATTCAAGGAAAGTCTCGACAATAAGGCGAACGGTTATCTTGACGGCTTTGATCTGCCCGATCTTTTCATCGATCATTTCCTCTTTACTCACGGTATGAAAGCAGACTACGGTTTTGTTTCATATTACGAAAACAACTATGACAGCATACTTACCGCACACGCTGAAAATGATGCGGAAACTATCACAGACGTCAATAACAAAATGGCTTATACTGTTGTAACCAAAGAAATCGAGCCGCCGAACTCATACACTGTTATCGAAGATATAATGAGTAATACAGATATCACTATTGATTTTAACAGCGACGGCGTTTTCAATGTTGATGATTACTATATTTACGACACGTATCTATGGAACAAAATGATAGTCATAGGCGACTACATGTCTACTCATGAAGATGATTATGATCCTAAAGAAGCTTTAAGTGAATCAGATAAATATGAAAACATAAAACTCATAGGCAAGGAAGCAGTAACAGAAGAAGAATTTGAGCTTTGCAAAAAGTTCTATAACAAATATGATAACAAAGAATATTTATTCGAGTCTGATGATATAGAAAATGCTATGTTTGCCGAAAGCATAGCAGGTCTTGATAATATACTCGATTATGTATTAAGGGATGCTGATGTTTCTCCCGAATGCTTTGAAGAAGCCTATTACCTGAACATAATTCCAAGCTTCCACGCCGCTGTTGAAACATCCAAGCTTGTACGTATATATTGCGAATATCATTACGATTCTTCCAAAACAGAAATGCAGGTCGGAGATGTGTTATACAGCAAATCAATGTATGAAGTCTATACAAATAGATATCTTGATGAAGTTGAACAAGGCACAATGCAGAAGCCTGATATCAACGGTGACGGTATTCTTGATATAAATGATATCCATGTACTCATGTTCTTTGAATTACACTCAGGTGAAGAATATCCAGGCGAATCAAATACATTCATTACTGCTCAGGAATGGGAAAAGCTCAACAATGACTTTGATCTTAACAGAAACGGCATAAGCGGTGATATCTATGATACAACAATAGGCATTTTCTACATCTACGCTACAAATGATTCAGTGATCACTAACGAAGACATGGATCAGCTCCTTGAAGGCGATAATTATGAGCAGAATATGCAGATACTCTCAAAGCTCGATATCGAGCGCTCAGGCGATGCAAACTGCGATAATGAAACAGGTCTTGCAGATGCCCTCATTATCCTTCAGAACAATGCCAACTCTCAGAAATACCCCTTAAGCAAAACAGGTGAATTCAATGCCGATGTATACAATACAGGCGACGGCGTTACTCCTATGGACGCTCTTGAATTACAGAAATGGGATGCGACAAAAAACGTTAAATGAGTATTGACACTTAAACAGACATAAACAACGCTCATCGGATCTTTTTTAAAATTCTTTCCGATGAGCGTTTATTCTGCTTTTTTTCATATATCTCTCCCCTTTTGAATATCATTCATTGATATTATTTTATAAGATATCGAAAGGAGTTTTTTTATATGAACAGGATCCACAGAAAAATTGTAAGCGGTGCTATTCTCGGAGGTATAAGTCTCCTTATGCTTTATGGTTCATCCCGATTGATAGCCAAGACACCTGATGCAGCTCTTCCCGTTTCACTGACCGATATTGACACCGCTCCTCCCGTTATTATCCTGGACGCAGGACATGGCGAGTCAACAAAAACTGAGTTGCTCCTATCCCGATAAGATGTTATAATGGCCATTTTTGATTCTCTCCCATATTCATACAAATGATCCATTTGTGATTCAGCATTTCTTCATTATCCTAATTTACCGCCTGAGTTCAGCGCTATAGCCGAGCCCGGGCGGTTTCCTTTGCTATACCGGCAAGCGGCGGATGCATTATCGCGGAGGAATTAGTAAACAAATTATTCTTTTTTAGCTCTATGTATTGACTTTTATGCTGTCACCTGATATAATTAAAAAGATAGTTAATAAAAGTATATATATCATAGCACCTTGAAAAATATTTTCGACAGATTAAGAAAATAATATTGTAAAACAGATGTTATCCTCAAAGTCCGAACGCTCATCAAAGTTCGGGACAGATCGATCGGTGTATAATGAAAAGGAGTAATAATTATGAAGTTATTAAAGAAGGTATCAGCTCTGATAATAACAGCATCAGTTGCTGCAACATCAATGCTGGTATCCGTTTCAGGTGCGGCAATGGCTGAAGATAATACGTATAAAGTTCTGCTCATCAATTTTGATCCTGTTTTTGACGTAAATGGCAAGAAGGTAAAACAGCATGATCTTATGGAAGCTATAGATGTAAAGGAAAAATTCTTTAAGAAATGGAACGATCCCTATGAACTTGCAGATCAGTTTGCGGATGCAATGTCCGAGATAAGCTACGGCAATGTAAATTACACAATTGCCGAAACTATCGAGCTGAACGAGTTACCTACTGACAAGGACGGAAATTCATACACAACAGAAGAATACTACGATACACTCATCGAGGCATGCAATGCAACAGGCGGAAGGTACTGGTCCTACCCGGGCTGGAGAGACTCCGGTTTCTATTTCGACTATGAGAAGTATTTCGAAGAATATGACGTTTACGAGAAAGTAAACAGCGGAGCGATCGATGAAGTATGGTTCTTTGCAGGTCCTGTTTCGGGAACAACACTTTTCGAGTCCATGATGACAGGTAAGGATGCGTTCTGGGTAAACGGCAATGCACTGGTAAAAGAGGACTGCCGCAACTTCATCACTTACGGATTCAACTACGAGCGCGGACTCGGCGAAATGCTGGAGGATGCAGGTCATCGTGCAGAAAGAATAATGGATCAGGTATACGGCAAGCCAAATTACAGCAAGGACTATTCCGAGTATAACGACTGGGAGAAATTCACAGCTTACGATCTTGTATCCGAAGGTAATTCAGGTGTAGGAAATGTACACTTCTCCCCTAACAGCAAGTCGGACTATGACTGGGGCAATCCTACAGATGTACAGTCCTACTGCGATAACTGGCTCTCATACCCTGACCTGTCAGGCGAGGCTAAGACAGTTAACTGCTCCGAATGGGGTAACGGTGATATTACCGAGCACCATAAATGGTGGTTCAGACATCTCCCCCACGCTGAGGGCAAAAACGAAGAAACAGGCATCTATAACAACTGGTGGAAGTACTTCTCACTTGAACACTGGAACGCTCCCGAAAAAACAGTTTATGATATCAACGACTGCACATTCAGCGATATCCCTGCTGTTACCTATTCAGGCAGTGCTGCTGAACCCGCTGTTACAGTCAAGAACGGCGATACTCTCCTCGTGCCCGATAAGGACTACACTATCAGCTATCTGAACAACAACGCAGCAGGAACTGCTACTGCGATCATAAATGGAATAAACGACTATACAGGTACAAAGAGCATCGATTTCACAATACAGCAGCCAAAGGCTCCAGAACCGAATAATGCAGTTTATTCATCTCCCTGTATTCTCTTAAGAATGCTTTTATCATTATTAAATTCAAAGACCATCTACAGACTGATCTATCAGTTAAACTGGTAATATAGCTGTTAAGTTCAAAACATACATATCATATCTTAAAGCAACATTCCATCCGATAAACCGTTGACCGATCATTTATTGGAATATCAGTCTGTTTTCAATGTTTCCGATCTGTCGTTGGTATTAATGCCGCTCCTGTGTACGCCACAGGAGTGGCTTTTTTGTTAATAACAGGCTGTTATGAACAAATCATCCGCTATATCCGCATTATTTTTAAAGCACATTCCACAAATCAATACTGACGGTTTACCCGTTCATTTAAGCACATACACGATTTTTCAAAAAAGCATTTAATTTCTCTTCCGATTGGTATATAATATATATATTGCGGTATCAAAATCGCAAATATATTATTGGAGGAACATGAAATGAAGAAAAAAGTCTCTCGGTTCATTGCCGCCTTTCTGGCTGCTGCAATGAGCACAGGCAGTCTCGCATACTTGCCTGAAGGCAGTGCGGATATCCTTCCGAAGGTATTCACTGCAAACGCCGAAGACCTCACTGAAGGTGACTTCACCTATGTTGAGAACGACAGCGGCGTTACACTCACAAAATACACAGGTAGCGATGAAGCCGTCACTATTCCTGCAACTCTTGGCGGAAAGCCTGTAACTGCCATAGGAAGCGATGCGTTCTACGGCAACGACGCAGTTAAGTCGCTGAAAATGCCCGAAACGATCACATCGATCGGAAGAAACGCATTCAAGCTGTGTTCAAACCTCTCGGACATCAAGCTCCATGAAGGAATCACTTCTATAGGTTCAGAAGCATTCAACAGTGTTGCTGTAACAGAGATCACTATCCCTTCAACCCTGACTTCATGCGAAAACCAGTTCTACAACTGTAAAGCACTGAAAAAGGTAACTTTCCCCGACGGTATGACTGCTATCCCTGAAGGCTGTCTTAAGAACGCCACAGGTCTGGAGACAGTTGTAGTTCCCGATTCAGTGGTTTCTATAGGTTCCGAAGCTTTCTATAGCTGCGGAAGCCTCAAAGAATTCCCGTTCCATGAAGGCATTACAACTATAAATTACTATGCTTTTTATCTGACCGGACTTGAAGAGATAACTCTTCCTTCAACACTTAAGTCATGTGATAAGGCTTTTGACGGCAGTGCGGTCAAAAAGTTAACATTTGCAAAAGGCATAGAAAAGATACCGAATGACACAATGTACGGTGCCGAAGAACTTGCAACCGTTATCCTCCCCGATACCGTAACAAATATCGGTGAGGACGCATTCAATTACTGCAAAAGCCTTATAGCCATCGACCTTCCCGAAGGAATAACCACACTTGGCAATGCAGCTTTTTCCCATTCAGGACTTCAGGAGGTAACTCTACCCTCTACATTGACATCATGCCGTGCTTTCTATGAGTGTACGCTTAAAAAAGTCACATTTGCAGACGGAATGGTAACTATCCCCTATAACTGTATGGACGATGCATACATGCTGGAAGAAGCTGTACTTCCCGATTCCGTTAAAAAGATAGACTCTTATGCATTTCAAAGCTGTAAAGCTCTTAAGACCATAAACCTGCCCGAAGGTCTTGAGGAATTAGGCGGAGAGTCATTCAAATACTGTGCAAGCCTTAAAAGCTTAAAGCTGCCTGAAACTCTTAAGATCGCAGGTTCATCGGTTTTCCGTGATGCAGGTCTTGAAGAAGTAACTATCCCTGCTTCACTTACAAACACAAACCATACATTTGCGGATTCTCGTGTAAAAAAGGTAACATTCGCAGAGGGTACCGTGAATATACCTCATAATATATTTTCAAGCGCAAGTTATCTCACAGATGTCATACTGCCTTCTACAGTAAAGACCATCGGAAGCGAATCATTTATGGAGGCTTCCTCTCTTAAGACCATTACACTGCCCGAAGGTCTTGAACTCATCAACGGAAGAGCCTTTGAAAAGAGCGGTCTGAGAAGCATAGTGATACCCGACAGCGTTACCGAGATAAAGAATTTTGCATTCCAGAATTGTACACGCCTCAAAAATGCTGTTGTCGGTAAAGGCGTGACCGTTATAGGTCAGAACTGCTTCACAGGCGACTCTAACCTTGAAAAAGTGATACTTCCCGATCACGGTCTTGCTCTTAACACTACATTCAACAACTGCACAAAGCTCAATGAAGTTATTTATTCAGACGAAGCTATAGCAGAGGGAAATATGTATAACGTAGCCCACGGATGCTACTCCCTTAAGGATCCGAGATTCACAAACCTCAACTATCCTGGTTCAAAGATAACTGTAGACAGAACAAGCCTTACAAGCGGAAGCAAGATAACCTGCACCATATCCTTTGATGCTGTTGAAGGATATGCGGACGAAGGTACAGACAGGATAATATCCGTTAATACTCCTTACTGGCTTGACGTAGATGAGGAATCCGTCAAGGTATTATCAGGAACAGCTTCGGGAGATCCTGATTTCGGCGGCGGCTGGGTGACATATTTCCACGTTCCATTCTCATCGGACAGCGGAAGCATCAGTTTTACAGCTACCGTAAACGAGAACAGCGATTTCAACATATCTGCCGATCTGCTTATGACACGCGGCGGAAACAATTCCAGAAAGGCTCCAATCGGCATTCAGGGATTCTCCGTTAAGCCTGTTGAGATAAATGTTCCAAAGATAAGTGAAGATCTCAGTCCCGTGATAAGCGGTAAGGGACCAAAGGGTGTACCTGTTGACATCTATATGAACGGCAAGCTCGCTGCTTCACCTGTGAGCGATGCAGTAACCGGTCAGTACTCCGCAAAGATAGATCTTCCAAAGGATACCAAGGAAGGTACCAATTTTACATTCTATTCACAGTTCGATGACGTTAAGACCGAAGAACATACACTTACCTATTCAAAGTCTGAACCTGTCATAAAGAGCATCAAGCTCTGCGTATCACCTTCCGAGGGCGATGTGGACGTGACAAGTGCATTTACAGGGCTCGATACTCCTGTAATACGCACACGCAGAGACGAGGATATGCGCTTCACTCTCGATATAACCAATTCCGACAAGATAGGCAAGGTCATCATGGTCGGACTGTACGGTAATGTCCGTGCGACTATCAACGGACACTATGATGAGGAAAGCGGACTCTGGATCGCTGAGGGCAACTACTCAACATGGATAGCTGACGAACTTCATGATTTCAACGTTCTTATCGTACCAAAGGAGGACATTGAAAATGGAGTTGATATCAACTACAACGATACATACTATTCTCATCCGAGCGGAATCATTTTCTCTTACGGCTCTAACGGACTGGTATACGACAAAGATACCGCGCACCCGATAACAGGTGCAGAGCTTACCCTCGTAGGTATCGACAAGGACGGCAAAGAGTATACCTGCGATATGACTAAGTACGGTCAAAAGGCACATACATATTCAGATGAACACGGCGAATATGTATGGTCGATCCCTTACGGCGACTGGAAGGTAGTCTGCAAGGCTGACGGCTATGAACCTTCCGAATCACGCTGGTTCACTATACCGATCGACGGAAGCGTTTACAGCTTCGATCTTTCAAAGCCATATCAGGAACAGCCTCCTATGACTATAACCTCTCCTGTAACAACTTCAAAGCCTGTTACTACTACCGTAACAGTTGCTACTACAGCAGTTCCTTCCACAACAAAGAACAGCGCTTCAACCACTGCACCCGTAAGCACTGCTAAGCCTGCCACTTCAACATCAGTTGTAACAACTGTAAACAGCGGAGTTTCAACAACTGTTTCAGTACCCGTATCAACTACCGTACCAAAGGCTGACGGCGGATTCTCCGCTGACGAGATAGCAGCTTCTCCTGTAAAGCCTGTAGCAAGCCTTTCAAAGCTCGTACTCCCTGCTGACAGCGCAGGAGATACAGTCACTGTCTACTACACACTCTCAGGCTGCGATGGTGAATACAGTACATTCGCAACACATTTCAGAATGGACAGCCGTCTTGAGATACCCGTTGACGAGAACAGCGGAAAACTCAGCATCAAGAAGGGTTCTGCACTGGAGAACTGTCCCGCACTCAACACAGGTAAATACGCTAAACCCGATGAAGGCTGGAACGAGTATTACCTTATGAACGTTGAAAGCGATAACACAGGCACCGACGGCGTTATTGCCGAGATCACCGTAAAGATTCCTGAAAACGCAATGCCCGGCGATGTTTATCCGATCGACATCAACTACCGTCCCGGCGACAGATTCACCAGCATTGTAAGTCCCGAGGACCGTGCCGCACTGATGCAGGCATATTTCTTCACCAATGGCATTTATAACGAGGACTACAATTCTCAGTTCAAAGCATCTGCTGATGATATCCAAAGCGCAAGCAAGCTTGCAGAACTTCCTTTATACTGCGACGGATATATTGCTATCGAGGATACCGCCGAGACACCTGCTGTTACCACATCAGCAACAAAGCCTGTAACTACAGCAGTTAAAACCACGGCTAAGCCTTCGACTACTACAAAGGCAGCAACACAGCCTGTTACTTCCACCGCAAGCAAGCCTGCTACTACAACAAACAAGCCTACTACTACAACAAATAAACCTGCTACTACAACAAACAAGCCTACTACCACATCCACAAGCACAACTACTACAACAAACAAACCTACAACCACATCCACAAGCACAACTACTACAAACAAACCCACTACCACATCCACAAGCACAACCACCACAACAAACAAGCCTACTACTACATCCACAAGCACAACCACCACAACAAACAAGCCCACAACTACATCCACAAGCACAACCACCACAACAAATAAACCTACAACCACATCCACAAGCACAACTACCACAACGAACAAACCCACAACTACTTCCACAAGCACAACCACCACAACGAACAAACCCACTACCACATCCACAAGTACAACTACCACAACAAATAAACCTACTACTACAAGTACTGTTGCAAGCACTATCGTAACTACTACCTCCACCGCACCTGCAACAACTGCCGAGCCAACAGCTGACGGCGGTTTCAGTATGAGCGAGCTGGACAAAGCAACGATAAAACCAATAGCATCTCTGTCAAGCGATCTGCTCTATGAATCACGCGCAGGAAGCGAATACACCATTGAACTGTCACTGGCAGACTGTGAAAATGAGTACGATAAATTCAATCTCTATCTGAAACTCGATAAAAGCCTTGAGATCCTTAAGGACGAAACAACAGGAAAATACCTCATCGAAAAGGGCGAGGCTATTGCTGATGCAGACGATTTCGGATATGAGATAGTTACCGATGAACAGTCCGATTACTGGACAGGCATCTACGTCCACTATTCAGGAGACAAAAAGAAGAGCCATACCGGTACAGCAGTAACGATCAAGGTAAGGATACCTTCATACGCTTCTTATCCTGATGCATTCCCGCTTGATATCGAATACACTCCATTATGCTATTTTGAGAACGACAGACCTGATACTCTCGCCAGCAGAATGATGCAGGCTTATCTCTTCACGAAGGGTATTCACAACAGAGAATACAATAATACATTTGAACCACACCCATCCGATATTATGGGAGTTAGTTCCTACTGTGACGGATATATCGCTATCCGCAGAGGTCAGGAGACTACTACATCCACTACTACAACTACCACGACGACAACTACTACCACCACCACCACAACAACTACTACAACCACTACAACTACAACTACAACCACTACTACAACCACAACAACCACTACTACTACAACTACGACTACTACCACAACTATTCCTGTCATAATTCCTGACGGAAAGTTCAGAGATGGTATCAATAACTGGGGATTCAATAATTCATCTTCAAATTTTAAAAACGACACTTACCTTCCTTATTATATAAATCAAGATGACTATAGCGCACTAATGGAAGGACTTACCGATGAAGAAAGATCACGTCTCAGTTATATGTTATTGCAAGAATGGCACGGTGCATGCTATGGTATGTCATCTCTTGCAGTTCTTTCATGTTACGGTATATTTGATCCGTCAACACGTGATTATAATGCTACAACACTTTATAATGTTTCAATTCCTCCGACATATGAAATTCTTTCAGCAATAAGTTATTATTACGTAATCCAGTGTACCGATAAAATCAGTGAACTCCGCACAATAGGATATGATGACTATAGTGAAGCGCAAAAAACCAGATTTGTAATAAATCAGGTTTCAGCAGGTTTACCTACACATATCTCTTTTAAATACTATTATCCTGACGAAAACGGAAATATCAAGAGAGGCGGTCATGCAATAGTAGGATATGATATTGAAGATGGTAATTATAGCTTTAACGGTTCAGAATACAATAAAAAAATAATAACATACGATCCGAATTGCATTGAATATAATGATGAAGCTTGTGTATATATCAATACCAATGACGGCTCATGGATAATACCAAGGTATCTGAATAAAAACGCTGATTCAAAATTAGGTGCAAAACTTGGAAATTGTTCATCTGATATCAATTATCTGAATTATCATGGTTTATTTGAAACGCCAGCATATACTAATCCATTATCTGCTTCTGTAGTTAACGAAATCCCCGAGGATTATGAATTCGCACCGGTTCTGACTGCATATTCAGTACAATCCGACTGTACAGTTCAGAAAATAGACCTTAACAACGACGGTTCATATACAATATGTCCTGATGAAGAGCAGGATATAAAGATACTGCCGCTTTTCGACGATGATGATGACAGTGGTCTTCAGCATCTCAACTATTACCTTAATGACAAGAGCAAAGCTTACCTTTTAAAACCGGGTGATAAAAAAGATATCGGTCTGACACTTGATACAGATAACGGACTTATCAATATTGATTTTGAAAATGCTGATGAAGTTATAATTGATCCTTCCGGAACGATAAAGGTTACGGGAGAGAAATCTGGCTTCAACATATCAACAGCATCCAACGTAAAATATTCGGCTGCTGACTGGCACAGGGTAGATGTTGAAGGTGAAAGCGCTCAGGTCGAGTTCAGACTTACAGATGACGGCTACATCCTTTCAGGCGATGACCTCACAGATGTAAAGGTCTCTGCAAACGGCAATACCTACGAGCCTGCATGCAGCTTCTCAACAGACTACGACAAGGTACTCATCCACGAGATAACCGAGGACGAGATCGGCATTTCAGTTGACTCTGACGATAACGGAAGCTTTGAAACACAGATCGAAACAATGGAAGTTACAGACATACTGCTTGGCGACCTCACAGGTGACAAGCTTATCGATGCAAACGACGCAACAATGATACTCGGTCTCTATGCTAAGCTTTCAACTGGAAGCAAGGACGTAACACAGGAGTCCATAACTCTCGGTGACGTCAATAAGGACGGTCTCCTTGATGCCAGCGATGCAACACTGGTACTTGAATACTATTCACACGCATCAACAGGCGGAACAACAAAGTCCGAAGACTTCTTCAAGGCAAGACAAGGAAATAAATAAAAGCGACATAATATAAAAATTTCAGCCATAGAACGGTGCTTACCGCTCTATGGCTGTTTCTTTATTCTGCGATCATTTTTCTGAGCATGACCATATCGAATACGTTAGGTACTGCATCCGGAATAATATCCGCAGCATAAGCCTGTTCACTGCTGAGGCTTTCCTTTCCGAGGAGATAGCTCTGCATCAGTACTGCATCGGATGTATCAACACTTCCGTCGAGGTTCACATCGCCCTTTCTGCCGCTTGTTGAAGCAGGGATCGTTTCAACGGGACGAATGATGATGTAGCATATGTTTATCGCCTTGTCGTCGGAGCGGAGATTCAGCGTCAGTTCGCCGTCTGTGACCTTTACCGTACCGCTTACGGGAGTTCTGTCCACAGGTGCATTCTTCACGAGGACCGTCTCACCTGTTTTACCGTAGTTGCCGTAAACCGTCGGATTCTTGGAGCATCCCCAAGGATCACAGAAGCTCATCTCCACTGAGTATGTACCGTTCGGCAGTTCAAAGCTGTAGTCGATATGTCTTGCGATATTGTTCTCGTACTGGTTTTTGGTGTAGCGGAAGCTGCTGGACTTGTCTGCGCCGTCCGCAGTATTAGCCTCGTCGCACCATGTATTTGCGGTATAAAGACCGCCGCTCTTTGATGAACCGTTGTACTGGTCGGTAGTATCGTCGATAAGTCCCCATTTTCTGCCTGTAACTTCATCGATACCGAAACTCTGCTCTGTCACGCTGTTGTACATACCGAGCTTGTCCCTGCCTGTAACTGTATCGGAATTATGGTCGCCGCAGTCCACGAAATATGCGATACTGCTGTCGGACTCGTAAACGGGACGTACTGCCTCCATATAGATGAAGTCGCAAACCTTTGCGGACTCCTCACCATCTGCGTCAGCCGAGAATGTAACATCGATAACGCTGTGTTCGGTACCGTCTGCTGTAAGGCTGTAGATACAGCGGTCGCGTACATCCTGGGGTATAACAAATGTCCTGTCGTATACGTCCTGACTGCCGCTGTAGCTGAGCTTTTCCGCCATAAGTACTGCATCTCCAACTCTTACACGAAGTGTCTTTCCGTTATCGGACTTGCGGAGCTTTATATGCAGTCTGAGCATAGGTGCTGAATCGTCCACAGCCATTCTGTAGGTGAACCAGCCTCCGTTTTTCACATAGCGGTAGGTGCTGTCGTTTGTAACGCCAAGAGAACCGACTTCCAACATGCCGTGGAGATTATCGCTCTCGTACTGACCGTAACCCGGCTGTACAGTATCTGTTACGGAAGTCTTTGCACGGGGAAGCTTTTCCTCGATGACTGTACCGTTCGGCACGAATTTCCAGTATATGCCGTAGCGCTGCTGATACTGCCTGTAGTGCGGAGTGAAAGTCAGCTTTGTATTGGTATCATTGAGGGTGAATGTCAGGCCGTCCGAACTGCGGAGGAGGTGTTCGTCTATCTCAGCCATGAACGAAGCCACGGACTGTCCTGTTTTTGCGAGCTTTATGGTCTCACTTGCGACCTTTTTCTCCTTCGGGATAGTTACCCACATACCTGTACTGTCGGTCTTCATGTCCTCCTTGCCAAGCTCTGCGCTGAGTACCAGAGGACCGTACTTGAAGCCGTATACATCGGGTGAATCAGGGAGAGGATAAGCTCTTACCTTAGAGGGCACCGTCAGTTCGATAACATCGCCGTTTCTGAAATTACCCGAAACATCCGCATAGCCGCTGACGGTCTTATAGTTGTACTTTGAACCGTTTACCGAAACATTCATGTTACCGTCTATCCAGTCGGGGATACGGAAGCGAAGGTCCATTGCCGAATCGCCCTTTACGGTGAACTTGACGGAAGCGCCCTCGGGGATACTGCTTTCCTGAGTAATAGTCACGCCTTTTTCAGCCCATTCAAGTATGGAGCTCTGATAGAAATTGACGTAAAGAGTATCGTCATCGTGCATGTAAATGGTATCGCCAAGCTTTGTGAAACTCTCCATACCGCTTCCCGTACAGCACCAGAATTTGTCCCAGCGAGTGCTGTAGACCTTGAAAAATCCCGTAGCCATAGGCTGGAAATAGGTAGTCATACCTGTTTCGGGGTTCTGTGAGGAGAGTATGGAATTGTAGTAGGTTTTCTCGTAGAAATCCATGTACTTGCTGTCATGGGTTATCTTGAAAAGCTCACGGGAAAGCTTCAGCATATTGTAGGAGTTGCAGGTCTCGCAGTTGCAGTTTGTACGCTCTGCATCGAGGATATCATCCTTGCCGAAGTGCTCCCATTCACTGTTTCCGCCTGTGATGTAGGTATGGTGAGTCGTTACCATGTCCCAGAAATTCTCGGCGTATTTAAGGTATGCGGAAGCATCCACCTTCTGACCGTTGACGGTCTTGCCGTCCAGAACGGTATAACGTTTCAGGGCGCCTATGAATTTAGGGATAGTTGTATTGGCGTGTCGGCCGTTGAGAACGTCCCTTCCGCCGTTTGAGACCTTCTGGAAGAGAGCGTCCTCATCGAAGGAATGAGCTGCCGAAGCGTGGCTGTCCTTGCCTGTTATTGCGTACAGGTCGTACATACAGTCGTTCATTCCGCCGTACTCTATGGAGAGAACGGTATTGCGAGTCTGCTGGCTCCAGCGGCTGACTCTGTTGTATACCCAGTCGCCAAGTGAGGAACCTACTTCCTTTGCAGGCGCATAGCCTGTTGCGTTATAAACGTCCACTATACCTGCAATGAGCTTATGCATGGTGTACCACGGCACCCACGCATCATCGAATATATTTGCCTTGCCTATTTCAACCCGGTCGAACTGACGCTCAACGTTTCCGTCCGAGGGAACAGGTGCCGCCCACAGGAAGCCTGTCTTTCCGCGGGAGTGCTGCTGACAGGTCTTCATACCGTCTATCAGTGTCTTCATGCGCTTATAGAGAGCGTCCCTTTGTTCGGAGCTGATATCAGGTCTCTGATAAGCCTGTGCAAGCGCGGTGAGATAATGTCCCACGCAGTGACCTGCGATATTTGTATTCTCCCAACCGCCGTAGCGTGTTGCACCGTTTGTGCTGAGTCCTGCATTGTCACGGAAGCCTGCAAGCAGTTTTTCCGTATCAAAGGACAGGAGATACTCCAATTCCTTGTTGAGAGCGTTTGTGCAGTAATCGTCCGTAACAGCAACGTCCGAAATGGAAAAATCCGTGATATCAGCTTCATAAGCTGATGCATGGTCAGTTGACATATATCCGCCGACGCTGCACATAACAGCTGCTGCGGAACACGCCGATACAAGCCTGTTTAAAATTGTCTTTTTCATTTGATTAACCCCTTCTGTGCTTTTTTTATTCAGCAGTGAAACCGTTCACTGCACCAAGCAGATATTTCTGAAGCAGCACAAGGTCGTTTACCTGTACGCTGCCGCTGCGGTCTATATCAGCCGCTTTTTCCGAATAAGCATCCGTGAAGCCTTCTGTCAGTCCCCGTCTTGCGTGTACCAAGTCGAAAAGGGTAACACTGCCGTTGTTGTCCACGTCGCCCCTTATAACCTTCATGAAATCGGGCGAGGAAAGGTCTGTACCCTCACCTGCTGCCGTCATCTCGTCAACGTAGAAATCAGCAATTCCGCTGTTGGTCTCGACATAGACGTACATATCCGAAGCTTCTTCCGGTATGCCGAAATCATTTCCGCACAGCTGCACCCATTTTCCCTTTTCGGCGTCAACTGTGTCTATCTTTGTGTATTTAACTTCCTCGCCCTCCGTGTACTGGAAAGTCAGGTGGAATACCGTGTCCTCATCGGGACACATTGCCCTTGCGCTGAAGCTGTAGCTGTTTCCGCTTGCGAAGGCGTTTCCGAGCTT
This sequence comes from Ruminococcus sp. XPD3002, assembly GCA_900119535.1. Lineage (GTDB taxonomy): Bacteria > Bacillota > Clostridia > Oscillospirales > Ruminococcaceae > Ruminococcus > Ruminococcus flavefaciens_H. Next base: position 297,738 of record FPJT01000001.1, on the reverse strand, counting down.
TTTCACTATACCCTGCCACGAGCTTGTACGGTCCGTGACCTTTGCGGACTTCTCTCCCGAGAATGAAACCTCGTCCGTTACCGATATTTCTGCACCTGCCCTGCCGCTCCAGCCGTCAGCTGAACGCTCAAAGGTGCTGTGGTACAGAGAACCGTCATCCGCAGTTTCACCCGAACCGCCGAACTTCCACCAGTCCACATTGAAAAGGAAACCGCTTCCGCCTGTGAACTTCATATACAGGTCATGTTCGCCGCTTATCTCAACGGGGCAGGTGACTTCCTGCCACTCCTGCCAGCCGCCTGTTGAGGGCACTTCACATACGCCGATGATATCACCGTCGGGAGAGTCGATATGCAGTTCGATACTTCCGCCATTTTCCGCCGATGCTATACTTGCGGTGAAGCTCTCCGCACCCTCTGCGAAGTCAACTCCCTTTATCTTTACATAGTCGCCCTTTTCGATGTTGGCAATATCAAGTCCGCCTTCCGAACACTTCTCCGTCTCTATGCCTTCCTCCCAGCAGAAGCACTCCGCTTCATTTCGCACAAAGGGATCAAGTGAATGTAACTGTTTGGGACCTGAACTGCTCATCTTTATGGTCGGGATAGTACCGTCCGCATTATAGCTGAACTCCTCGATGCACACCGAGCGCTGAAAGCCGCTTCCTCCGGGAAGTGCGCCGCTGTGATATGCGAAGTAGGAATGTCCCTCATAGTCGACGATACCGCAGTGGTTTGTGAAGCTTCTTCCCTCAGAGGGCATTATGACACCGCGGTAAGTCCACGGTCCTGTTGGCGAAGGTGCAGTGGAATAGGCTATATTCTCGGGGATGCCGTTAGCCGCATAGAGAAGATAGTACATATCCCCCCGCTTATAGAACCACGGTCCCTCAACATACATCCTTCCGCCGTCGGCTTTGGTGCCGAAGCCCTCAGCCGTCATATCCACCTTTGTGATACTGCCCGAATACGATATCATGTCCTCGTTCAGCTTAACGTAATATGGATTCGGGTTGCCGAAGTAAAGATACGCCTGACCGTCATCGTCGATGAATACAGTCGGATCTATGAACGCCCAGTCGGGACCGCAGAGCGGTTTGCCTATTGCGTCCTTAAATGGACCTGTGGGAGAGTCCGCAACTGCAACGCCTATGGCTCTTCCTCCGCCATTTGCAGGAACTACAGTTACGTACATATAGAACTTACCGTTGCGCTCTATACACTGCGCTGCCCATGCGGAGTTCTCACCTGCCCACTTGAATGTGGACTCGGAAAGGATCGTTCCGTGGTCTGTCCAGTTCTGCATATCGGTGGACGAGAAGCATTTCCAGTCGGGCATAACATAGTCCTTTGCGCCGTCCGCATCGTGACCAGTGTACATGTAGAACACTCCGTCATGCACAAGAGGTGCAGGATCGGAAGTATAGCTTGTCTGTACTATCGGGTTGTCTGCAATTGTTACCGCAGGAACCGCACTGACAGCTGCCGAAACGGCTGCGATAAATGCCGCCGCAAATCCTGTTAGCTTTTTCATTGATTACCTCCTTTGAAAATTTATAATTTTCCCCTACTTAAATGATATCAGAAAAAAAAGAGCTCCACAACCAAAAAAATGAAGAAAAGGTGCAAAAAATGAATCATTTTGCATATAGCCACTTGAACGCTTTCATGTAGGGACGACCATTGGTCGTCCGCAGATAACCGAACATATATGGTTAAACAATGTGTAGGGGCGCTTTCCGAGCGCCCGTTGGTACACGTACAATTGCCCGTAACCCTTAAACCCTGTAGGGACGACCATTGGTCGTCCGCAGATAACCGAACATATATGGTTAAACAATGTGTAGGGGCCGCCTTTGGCGGTCCTTTGTTGTTGAACATGTATATATTGTATAATGCGGACGGCGAATCGCCGTCCCTACAATGTTCTATTCAAGTTATCGATGATATCACGGGCGCTCGGAAAGCGCCCCTACATGAAGTGTGTAAGTGAGTAAGAGTCCATGTTTATTGCACCATTGCAAAATATATGATATAATGAATGCATAGCATTCATTATATTTTATTTAAATGGATTTACGATACCAATTACAAGGAGGCAGCGTCTGTGGATCAGATAATCATACATGTGGATATGGATGCGTTCTTTGCCTCTGTCGAGGTGAGGGATGATCCTTCTCTGCGCGGAAAACCGCTGATAATCGGTTCGCTTCCCAATGAGCGAGGAGTTGTGGCTACATGCAGTTATGAAGCGAGAAAATACGGTGTCCGCTCCGCAATGAACATTAAGGAAGCCTACAGGCGCTGTCCACACGGGATATACATGCATCCGAACTTCTACAAATACAAGGCGGTATCGGATAAGCTCCACGAGATTTGGGACACATACGCCGCAGCTTCGCAGACTATCGCACTGGACGAAGCCTACCTTGATGTTACCGAAACAGCTAAAACATGGGAAGGGGCACGAGTCATCGCCCGTACTATCAAACAGCGCACTCTCAATGAACTCGGTCTGACCTGTTCGGTGGGACTTGCCTATTCAAAGACTGCGGCAAAAATGGCAAGCGAAGAAAAAAAGCCGAACGGCTACTTCGAGATACCGTCGGCTGAGGCTTTTGTAAAGCTTATTATCGACCGTGATGTGCGTATTCTTTACACTGTGGGAGCAAAAACTGCGGAAAAGCTTCACAAGGCAGGCATCCACACCGTAAGGGACATACAGACCAATGCGGAAGAAGTAATACGTCTTTGCGGTAAACACGGACGCTGGCTCACTCAGCTGGCTTTCGGCATCGATGACCGCAAGGTAACGCCTTACCGTCCCGAGGACGCCAAATCTATCGGACGTGAGGTAACTTTTCAGCAGGACGTTTCAAACTATACCGTATTGCAGGACATACTTGTTCTCCTTGCTGTCTGCGTTGAACAGCGCGCAAAGCGTGTCGGACTGAAAGGCAAGGGCGTTACTCTTAAGCTGACCTATTCCGATATGAAGCAGATATCCCGTTCACGTACCGTATTGCTTACCGATTCTGCCGTTACGATATATCAGGAGACCTCTCAGATGCTCGAACAGCTTGAACAGCGTCCCGTCCGTCTCATAGGTTTGGGACTGTATAATCTCTCAGGCGAAGATGAGGAGCGTCAGCTCACCTTCGAGGACATGTTAGCAGATGACCTGAAAGCCGATGCAAGGATACGAGAGACTCTCCTCAGCCGCCTTCAGGAACGTTACGGACTGGACTTTGCTTCAAATCTGGACAAGATATACAACTATGAAACTCTCCACAAAACCGTGGAATATATGCGGAAATACCGCCGTAAATACGAGCTGTAGATGACGTCCGTAAAAACCGCAATTTTCGACAAGACTAAAATATCCGCCTGTGTTATAATCATATAGAAAAAATTATATGAAAAGAGAAGAAAACATGAAAAAAAGAATAATTATGTCCGTACTCGGTGTCATGATCGGTGCTGTAAGTGTAGCCATTTTTAAAATGGCAGCCTTCGGCGTAGATCCGTTCCAGTCCTTTATGAGCGGTATCAGTAACCTCATACCTATCAGCTTCGGCACCCTGTATGTCATCGTCAATGCGGCTCTGCTGTTATTCAGTCTTATCTTCGACCGCCATTACATAGGCATTGCTACCTTTATCAACCTTTTCCTGTTAGGATATGTGACAGAATACTCCTATAAGCTTTTCAGGTGGCTCGTCCCCGAACCCTCAATGCCTCTGCGTGCCCTTTTCCTGATACTCGGCATAGTTATCATCTGCATCGGTTCTTCACTCTATATCACTGCCGACCTCGGAGTTTCAACCTATGATGCAGTTGCCCTGATAATGGCTAACAAGTGGAAAATAGGCAAGTTCAAGTTCATCCGCATCTGCACCGATGTATGCTGTGTCATACTCGGTTCGGTAATGTTCATTGCAGGCGGCGGACGTATCGGAGAGATACCCACTATCGCAGGCATAGGAACTATAATAACCGCTTTTTTCATGGGACCGCTGATAGAGTTTTTCAGCAGTCACGTTGCAAGGAAGCTCCTTGAAGACAAGGCTCCTGCCGAAGAAAAATAATCGTATGCATCTATATTCTCGAAATATTAAGGGGGAGACACCACGTGAATGTCTCCCCCTTTTTTCAGTATTCCTTTAACTGCCGATACACGGCTGACAATACAGCATACAGCAGATAGCCGCAGAAAGCACCTGCGGTATTATTTATGATATCGTCTATCTCGGTCAGGCCTCGTCCCGTTATGTACTGCATGGACTCTATCCCGCAGGAGAATATGAATCCAAGCAATGTTACCGCAAATACATTGTTAAAACGCTTTTGTACCATAGGAAGCAAGAAGCCGAATGGTACGAAAAGGAGTACGTTTAGAAATATCTGCATGAACCAGAAAAAATGTTTCGGACCGTCTATCATAGCCTGTATCTCACGGAAGGGTTCGAGTATTACTCCGCGGTTTTCGGGAGTACGAAGTACCATTGTCTCACGGACAATGAAGGTGAGACTGAGTACGCCTATCATGTAAACTCCGAAAAGGAGCATAATGAATTTTCTTTTGTTTTCTATCCTCATTTTATCACTTTCTTTTTTGGGCTGTGGTTCTAAGTACGTTCACCGTACATTTTCTCATAGTACCGCTGATATTCACCGCTTATGACAGGTTCCCACCATTCACGGTGTTCAACATACCATTCTATTGTATTTTTTATCCCCTTGCCGAAATCGGTAAGCGGTTTCCAGCCAAGCTCACTGCTGAGCTTTGAATGGTCTATGGCATAGCGTTTATCATGGCCTTTTCTGTCCTCAACGTGAACTATAAGTTCTTCGGACCTGCCAAGAGCTTTGCATATCAGCTTTACTATATCGATATTCTTCATTTCAGTGTTCCCGCCGATATTATACACTTCTCCGACTCTGCCCTTCTGTAATATCAGATCAACAGCCCTGCAATGATCCTCAACATAGAGCCAGTCACGTATATTGAGTCCCTCGCCGTAAACAGGCAGAGACTTGTTATTCAGCGCATTGACTATCATAAGAGGTATGAGCTTCTCGGGGAACTGATAGGGACCGTAGTTATTCGAGCATCTTGATACGGTAACAGGAAGTCCGTATGTCCTGTAATAAGCCATTGCAAGAAGGTCTGCGCTTGCCTTTGAACTTGAATAGGGACTGCTCGGATCAAGCGGAGTTTCCTCCGTAAACAGCATATCAGGTCTGTCAAGGGGAAGGTCGCCGTACACCTCATCCGTACTTATCTGATGAAAGCGTACATTGCCGTATTCCCTGCACGCATCCATGAGTACGGAAGTACCTGTGATATTGGTCTGAAGAAAAACTTCGGGTGAATCTATGCTTCTGTCCACATGGCTCTCAGCAGCAAAGTTCACAACTATATCAGGCTTCTCCTCATCAAACAGCTCGTATACGCCCTTACGGTCGCATATATCAAGTCTTACGAAACGGAATTTATCATCGTTCAGAAGCGGCGCAACAGTGGTCATATTCCCTGCATAGGTAAGCTTATCAGGACAAACTATCCTGATATCGGGATACTTCTTTCGCAGGTAGAATATGAAATTAGAACCGATAAATCCTGCACCGCCTGTTACAATTATCGTCTTATCAGAGTTCCACGCCATTTGCCTTTAAAAGCTCACGGGCAGTATCCACCGAATCGACACCTGTTTTGTTCTTTACAGGTGCGAACTCCTTGTTTCTGTCCACCTCATAAGCAAGACAGTCGTCCTGAAGCTTGACCATATCCAGTGCAAGAGTCTCAAACTTGTATGCATTTGGCTCTGTAGGAGTTATTATCTCTCCTTCATTGGTCATATACTTAAGCTTCTTGAATGCACGGTGCAGCGGAAGCTTTACGGACAGTGTATTATTCAGCTTATCAACACGGAACAAGTAATTCAGTATAACTCCATAGTTGTAGGATAGAGTTCCGTCAGCTTCACGGCTGTGAAGCATTTCGTCAGTCATTTCGTAATATTCAACGATAGAAGGTCTGCCGTCCTCAAGACAGAGAACGCCGACTTTCTCCTCAGCATCAGCCTTGGCTACTACCTTTGCACCTGATACCTTTCCCGATTCTATAACAGCTCCCACAAAGCATGGATCTGCTATTCTCTGCAATACATTGTCTACTGCAAATACGTTCAGCCATTCGATGTGTGCATTCTGAACTATCTTCAGCATTCCTGTCTTTGCCATGGAAGCATACCAGCCGCCGTTTCCGTTAGGAGCCATAGCGATCCTTCCCTTGCCAGAAAGCATGAGCTTTCCGTTGGTATCAACAGTAGGAAGCTGCTCCTGTACGAAAAACCATACATTATCACTGCTGTATCCGAAATAGTTATGTTCTTCAAAGAATTCTCTTGTCTCTTTGTTGTTATCAGCACTTGTCATAATAAACAGCGGAACCCATGCTCCTGCCTCTTTTACTACGTCAAGGAGATTATTGATAAGACATTCAAATATATAAAGCTCCTTGTTTACTCCTATATTGTACATGCCCTTTGGATGATCAAATCCGAGACGGCTTCCCTGTCCTCCTGCAAGCAGAACTGCACCTACTTTTCCTTCACGTATCGCTTTAAGTCCTGCTTCTGTATAACGTTCGTGATTCTTTGCTATGTCAGACAGTGTAGTTGCAAAAAGCGGTTCAAACTTTCCGCGCTTCTCTTCACTGTCTCCTGCATTAAGTACAGAGAAATCAAGTGACTCGATATGTGATACCATTTCAAGCTGCTCTTCTTCGCTGAGAGACTTTAAATGCTTTACGATATGCTCCTGTTCAAGCATGTTCAGCATCTCCGATACTTTGTGCTTCATATATAACCTCCGATATTATTGATTGTTTCTGCATATACCAAATGAACGGTGCATGGATTTCCACGTACCGTTCATTTAATTATACTATAATTGTTATTGAAAGTCAAGTCAAAAACTGTCAGGATATATTACAGTTCCTTCTTGCAGAGATCAAGTGCAGAAGCAATGACTGCATCCATGTCATAGTACTTGTATTCTCCGAGACGTCCGCCGAAGATTATGTTCTTCTCGCTGTCAGCAAGTTTCTTGTACTCAGCATAAAGAGCACCGTTCTTTTCATCATTTACAGGATAATACGGCTCATCACCGGGCTTCCATTCAGAAGAATACTCACGGCTGATAACAGTCTTTGGAAGGTCATTTCCGTTCTTATCCTTGCCGAACTCAAACCACTTGTGCTCTATGATACGAGTCCAAGGAGTTTCTCTGTCAGTATAGTTGACAGCAGCATTACCCTGGAAGTTAGGCTTATCCAGAAGCTCTGTCTCAAAACGAACGCTTCTGTATTCAAGTGTACCAAGCTTGAAATCAAAGTATGCATCGATAGGACCTGTGTAAACTACCTTGTCAGCAAGTGCATCGAGCTCTGCCTTATTTGCAAGATAATCTGTATTAAGGCGAACCTCTATACCCTCAAGCATATTTGCTACCATCTGAGTGTAGCCGCCTACAGGGATTCCCTGATAGAGTGCGTTGAAGTAGTTGTTATCAAATGTTAAACGTACAGGAAGTCTCTTGATGATGAAGGAAGGAAGCTCTTTGCAGTCACGTCCCCACTGCTTCTCTGTGTAACCCTTGATAAGCTTCTCATAGATGTCACGTCCGACAAGCGAAATAGCCTGTTCTTCAAGATTCTTTGGCTCACCTGTGATCTCCTTGCGCTGCTCCTCGATCTTTGCAGCAGCCTCCTCCGGTGTCACCACGCCCCACATTTTGTTGAATGTGTACATGTTGAATGGGAGTGAATAAAGCTCTCCCTTGTAGTTTGCTACAGGTGAATTTGTGAAACGGTTAAACTCAGCAAACTGAGTTACATAGTCCCATACTTCCTTGTTGTTGGTATGGAAGATGTGTGCACCGTAAATGTGAACGTTGATGCCCTCAGTCTCCTGTGTGTAAACGTTACCGGCAATGTTAGGACGCTTGTCTATGACAAGTACGCTCTTGCCTGCTTTCTTCGCTTCGTGAGCGAAGACTGCTCCGTAGAGGCCGGAGCCGACGATCAGGTAATCGTATTTCATAGTTCAGACCTCCGCCCGGTTGCCGTACATCTTCTCATAGTAATTCTGATACTCACCAGAAATGATAGTCTCCCACCACTCGCGGTTTTCCAGATACCACTTGATGGTCTTCTTGATGCCATCTTCAAACTTTGTCTCGGGCAACCAGCCAAGCTCATTGTGGATCTTGGTCGGGTCGATTGCGTAGCGCATATCGTGTCCCTTTCTGTCCTCAACGTGCGTGATCAGGGATTCCGGCTTGCCGAGCTCCTTGCAGATGAGCTTGACAATGTCGATATTCTTCATCTCATTGTGGCCGCCGACATTGTAGACCTCACCGACCTTGCCCTTATGAATAATCAGGTCAATTGCACGGCAGTGATCCTCAACATACAGCCAGTCACGAACATTCAGACCTTCGCCGTAAACCGGAAGCGGCTTGTCCGCAAGCGCATTGGCGATCATCAGCGGAATGAGCTTCTCCGGAAAATGATACGGGCCGTAGTTATTGGAGCATCTGGAAATCGTCACAGGCAGACCGTAAGTTCTGTGATATGCCATTACGAGCAGATCTGCTCCAGCCTTGGAAGAACTGTACGGGCTGCTGGTATGGATCGGAGTCGTCTCTGTGAAGAACAGGTCAGGTCTGTCAAGCGGCAGATCGCCGTAAACCTCGTCAGTCGATACCTGATGATAGCGCTGAATTCCATACTTGCGGCAAGCGTCCATCAGCACCTGTGTACCGAGAATATTGGTCTGGAGGAAGATCTCCGGATTTTCAATACTGCGGTCAACATGGGACTCCGCTGCGAAATTCACAACGATGTCCGGCTTTTCCTCTTCAAAGAGCTTGTATACGCCCTCACGATCACAGATGTCGAGCTTCACAAAGCGGAAGTTCGGGTTATCCATGACGGGAGCGAGCGTGGACAGGTTGCCTGCATAGGTCAGCTTGTCCAGACAGATGATTCTGTAGTCCGGATATGTATTCAGCATGTGGAATACGAAATTGGAGCCGATGAAGCCGGCGCCACCTGTTACGATGATGGTCATATATGCCTCCCTAAAAAACAAATTTATCTTCAGCTACACGTCTTAAATGCTCACCATAAGGCGACTTTCCGTACAATTCTGCTGTATGTAAAAGCAGTTCCTTGGAGATCCATTTCTCATGATACGCGATTTCCTCTGGTGCAGAAATGACAACCCCCTGCCGATTCTGCACGGTTTGCACAAACTCCGCAGCTTCCATCAGGCTCTCCATTGTACCGGTGTCAAGCCAAGCAAAACCACGACCAAGGATCTGAACCTTAAGTGCATCCTGTTCCAGATACAGTCGGTTCAGATCGGTAATTTCCAGTTCTCCTCGTGCGGAAGGTTTCACCTTTTTCGCCATTTCGCTGACACCAGAGGGATAGAAATAGAGTCCCGTGATCGCATAATTTGACTTTGGATGTTCTGGTTTTTCTTCGACTGATATCACGTTGCGTTTCTGGTCAAATTCAACAATTCCGAACCGTTCAGGATCCTTCACAAAGTACCCAAACACTGTAGCTTTTCCTGATTCAGCATTCTTGACTGCTTCAGAAAGATTTCTTCTGAACCAACCACCATAGAAAATATTATCGCCAAGAACCATTGCACAAGACTCATTTCCGATAAACGCTTCCCCGATCAGAAACGCCTGCGCCAATCCATCCGGTGATTCCTGTACAGCATAGGATAAGTTGATACCTAAACTGCTTCCGTCACCTAAAAGTTCTTGAAACCGCGGTGTGTCTGACGGGGTGGAAATAATGAGAATGTCCCGAATTCCTGCCAGCATCAATGTCGAAAGCGGATAAAAAATCATAGGCTTATCATAAATTGGCAAAAGCTGCTTTGAAGTCACCTTTGTAATCGGATAAAGTCTTGTGCCGGATCCACCGGCAAGGATGATTCCCTTCATTTTACCACCTCATCCATCATAAAATTTGATTCATGATTACTTCTTACAATTCAGAATAACTTTGCAAATACGTTCAACGTCTTCTAATGCTAACTCCTCATAAAGCGGAAGTGTCAAAACACGCTTACTGATATGTAAAGCGACAGGAGTTTTGTTCGCATCAAATTCTCCATGGAATGCAGCAAACGTATTCGTCAACGGATAAAAATACTTTCTCGCACCGATACCGTTTTCAGCAAGCGCATCCATGACTTCATTGCGCGATGCTCCAAACTTCTTCTCGTCGAATACAACAGGGAAATATGCATAATTGGACTCGACATCAGCCTGGATCGGACTGAGCTGAATCCCCTCTACTCCGTCAAGATGACTTCTATAACGTTCCACAACAGCTTTTCTCTTAACGATTGCTGCATCCAAATGACGCAGATTGCAGATACCCATTGCTGCTTGGAATTCATTCATCTTGGCGTTGCCGCCAACAAATGCAACTTCTTCCGGACCATGAATGCCAAAGTTCTTCATGTCATTGAGAAGCTGTACAAGCGCATCATCGGAGAAGCAGACAGCACCACCCTCGATGGTGTTGAATACCTTTGTTGCATGGAAACTGAACATGGAAGCATTGCCGAAGCAGGCAGTGCTTATCCCCTTATACTTCACGCCAAAAGCGTGTGCCGCATCATACACAACTTTCAGACCGTATTTTTTTGCAATCCGGTCAATTTCTTCCACATCGCAGACATTACCATAAACATGAACCGGAACGATCGCACAAGTCCTGTCAGTAATCAGTGATTCTATTTTCGTAGTATCAATTGTGAAATCCTCTGCATTGATATCGCAGAAAACAGGCGTAAGTCCATTTCTCACGATCGCATGAGTTGTAGATGCGAATGTGAACGGTGTTGTGATGACCTCTCCCCCCTGCGGAAGATTCATTGCCGCAATCACATTTTCAAGGGCGAGATGACCGTTTGTATACAGCGTTACATGCGGTACATTCAACAGATTCTCCAGTTCTGCCTGAAGCTGTTTGTGCTTTACACCCATATTGGTCAGCCAGTGGCTGTCCCATAATTCTTTGATTTCTTCGCAGTATTCCTCAAAACCAGGCATTGAGGAACGGGTGACTAAGATATTATGTTCCATAGCGAATATCCTCCTATCGTTCCAATAAATGATAGTAGTCCTCAAAAGCGCCCCATACAGAGCGATTTGGCTGGTTTTCCATATGCCATTTGAGCTTCTTCAAGTAATCTGTCCATGTATACTGAGGAACATAACCAAGCTCTCTCTTAGTTTTCTCAATGTCGAGCAAATACTGCGTGCAATCCTTTTTCTCAGGTCGATACACAATATCAGAAATATGATCCTTAGTACAAAAAACCTCACGGATTCCCAAAATACGTTCCTCCAAAGTAGAACCACCGTTTCCTACATTATAGATTCCTCTGGCTGTTTCAGAGGAAACACACTTTTCAACGATTTGAAGGAAATCCTCTACACATACACTTTCCAAAACACGCTTTGGGTCTCCCCAAATTTCAAGTGTTTCGCCTTTCTGCGCTTTATGTATCAGGATACGTTCAGATTTCACCCGCATTGTTCCATTGATCAGAATGAACGGCTTCGGATGATACTGATATACGCCTGGAAGCCTCAGGATGATCCCTTTTATGCCATATGTATTCTCATAGTATGAAATAACATCTAATGCTGCGTTTTTGCAGATTACGTAGATTGAATGATCTCCCTCCAGCGGATTGACACGCTCAGCATCAGGAGAAATCGGTTCAGGTGTGCCAAACAGATGATGTAGATCATAAACAGACTGTGGAAAAATCAATTTGCGGCATCCGATCTTCCGCATATAATCTAGCGTATGGATTACACCACAGATGATTGTATCCGGGTACATTGTATTATCATTTTCTTCTTTCATCATAGCAGGCAGAGCACCAGCAAACTGAATTACACATTCAACATTTTCCTGCGGCAATAGGTCAAAATCTTCTTTTCGCGTAATATCAATCGCAGTACTGGCTATGCCGAGTGATTGAAACAGCTCACGTCCGGCTCCGTTATGACCTACCGCGATGACCTCATATCCCTTTTCTTTAAGATGTCTGCATATAGGCAAGCCCAATGTACCTGTTGCCCCTAATACAACTACTCGTTTCATACGATACCTCCTGCTTTAGCATTCTGGAAATTCCAGCTTCTTATCCGCGCAATAGATAAAATAATTTAAGTGACAGCAGTCGTTATGGTCGATCTCCTGAAGCGTTTCAGATTCGACATGTTTTTCGTACAGCCACGGCTGTGCATCACAGTGATCGAACACTTCCTTCAAAAAGGCAGTTTGCTTCGCTACAAACCTAACACCGGCATATTTTATGCAAGACTTATGATTTCTGGCTTTTGGCTGGATCCCGACTGCTGCGTGAATGATCTCCCCAATATAATCATATCCGGTACTTAGTTCGGTCAACGGATAGGCGATATGATCCCCGCCAGGTCTGGAATTCAGTTCGATCAGATACACCTGATCATCTATGATTTTGATCTCCGTGTGTGAAGGTCCATTTTGATATCCAACACAATCCAGCAGTTCCGTAACGGCTTCTATTATTTTTTCACGCATCTCTAAAGATATATTTGCCGGTTGACTGTGTCCCAACTCGACACAATGCGGAGGACCAGAACTGATCTTTTCGGTGATCTGAATGATCTGATGTGTTTTCTGAAAGGACAGAGATTCTACGGAGCATTCTTGACCGCCCGCGAGAAATGCCTCTACTAATACGCCTTGGCCGCGCTGATCTGCTGCAAATGCAGTCTGTAATGCAACTGGTAGCTCTGCTGCCTGGTTGACAACAGTGATACCTCTTTTTCCACCCTCTGCCACAGGCTTCACAATGACAGGATACTGTAACAGCTTCAGTTGACCCGCCTGCCGCTGATCCTTCAGATACCAAAATTCAGGCTGATGCAAATGCTTAGCTCCTGCCACTTTCTGGCGTACCCACTCCTTTGCAGTGATCTGCTCTGCAATGGCCGGCGGATTGCATGGCAACCCAAGCTCATTTGCAACATATGAAGCAACCGCTACGGTCAATTCTGTTGTGGCAAGCACACCATCAATCCCACATTTACGGGAAATTTTTACGATCTCGTCCTTTTCAAAAATGGAGACAGGATGAAAATGGTCTACAAATTCCTTAGCCACAGCTCCTTTTTCCCATGCAAAGCAATGCGATTCTATTCCCATTGCTTTAGCTTTGACAGCAAAAATCTTTGCCATCTGACCAGCACCAATAATTGCAATTTTCAAGTTTTTTTCCTCCTCTTATGATACAACCGCAAGCAAGTTTTCAACGATATAATAGATATCCTCAGCACTGTATCTTTGATCGCACGGTAGTGGCAATATACCATCTGCAAACCGATATTCCAGCTCCTGTACAGTGTGCTGCTCCAGTACATTCGGCCATAGCAACGGAATATAGATTTTCTTCTGCTGAAGTGCTTTTCTGGTTTTACTGCCATTTTCAACAAAAAAAGGGTACGCAAATGCTCCCTCCGGTACACGAAGCTGCAGTGGATTCCGATCTGCAAGGAGTCCGTGATAGGCTGTAAAATTGTCTGTCCGGCGCTGCTTGACAAATCCGTAATCCTCAGCATGGAGTAAATTCATCGTCAGTCGGGACATCCGCTTGATCGGTTCCTTCGCAAAATGATGATTGTTAGCATTATACTCCTCATAGAATTCTGAAGCGGTTCTTTCATATCTGCCTAGCAAAAAATGCATTCGGTCATATGACTCGTCAACTGGCAGCTCCTTTTCTAGAACAGCATCAGTATACAGAAAAGCACCATCAGCCACCCCGAAAAACTTCCGGCATGTGTACAATGTATCTGATTCATTAATAGGAGCATCAAAGTAGGCTTGGGCATTGTCGATCACGACTCTGCCATATTTACTTTTTAACCCGGATAAATAGTCCAACGTTAACTGGCCATAATAATTCACTACATAGAGCCACTCATCGTCATTAATAATGACATTCTCCGGCATAAAACGATCGTTAATATGATAAAAGCGTACCGCAATGTCGTATTGTTTGCATAAATTCAGTACACTATCGCATATATAATAAGGTAACATTATCTTGGATATCTGCCTTGCTTCGATCAAGTAGGCAAGGCAGTTTCTTCCGCAATTCAATGCGATTGCTCCGTCGTGCAGCATTAATGATCTGTAAGTGTCAAGCTCTATGTAGCCGCCGTATTCCTTCATATTGCCTCCTATATTGCAGGTTCAAGACAGATCTCAATATGATGATTGATATCTCCCAGGAGCCTGCACATCGTTTCTTCCGTGTCAAACTTAAAAAACACGATTCCAAGTGCCTTTGATGCATTATCGAAATATTCGACCATATCTCCTTTTTTCTTATAGACACACTCACGAATTATAAATGGCTGCAGTTCCTTGGAATAACGAACACCTATAAACTTGCCGTTATGGTCTGCATGAAGATTATGTGTAGCAAAATAGGGTGACTGCACTGTCCGTTCTACCTGCGTACAAGGGACCTCTCCCATGGCAGCAAGGATGGTCATTTCTACTACATCCACCCCGAATATATATCCGAGAAGGTCGGGGATCATATTTCCCCCATTCCGCGGTCCCACATCAATAAGCCATACATTGTCATTCTTATCGATCACAAGCTCTACATTCATGGCACCGCTTTGAATATGCAGCTTATCCACAAGAGACTGCAACGTCCCCTTCACCTTTGCCAGTTTCTCTGGTGAAAGCTGCGGCGGATAGCTTTTTCCTACTGGAACCAGAGGATTCACGTTCTGATCTCTGTGACAATTCATTAACCCCCACATGATTACTTTGCCCTTCCAGATAAACAGATCACCGCCAATTAAATAGGGATGTTGCTTTTTAACGAACTCCTCCACTATGATGCGGTTACTGCGTGAGAAAGAGAAAGCAAACCGCAAGGCCTCTGCGTATCCATCCCAGGAACGCAGAACGGTTGTGCCCTTGCTGCCGGATGAATCGACTGGCTTGACAATAACAGGCAGTCTAAATCTTGATCGCCCGGCAAGAGCAGTTTCCATGTCCCCATACCCAGCAGATACGGGAGCAGCGAATCCGTTTTCAGCTAAAAAGCTGCGAAATCTGTCTTTGTTACATAGTATTTCAACAGATTCATATGGATTGGAAGACAATCCCATTTTCTCAGCAATAAACGCTGCTGTCGGTGCAGCGGGGTCAGAGGCATAGGCCACGACTCCGTCCACCTTTTCCTCTTGAGCGATTTTCAGCATGAGTTCCTTGTCTGTGGTACTTGCCAGATAGAACTTATCTGCTTTATATTGACCAGGATTATCCGGCAGATAATCGCATAATACGGTATAATATCCAAGCCTTTTAGCAGTATCGATCGCAATGACCTGTTGCGGTGAGCCACCAAGCATTAAGATTCTTTTCACGATTCTACTCCCTTCTTTCCCTTATGAAGAAATCCTTTCGCGATATTCAGAAGATAATCAAAGCTTTCAATATGGAAGAGCCTAGAACCCACAATATATGTGACCACTCCCACGATTACCTGGAGCATTAGCGTCAGGATATCATTTAATCCGATAAACTGAACACAATATACGATCCCACCCATTGCGAGCGATAACCCAATTTGCGGAAACATATCTTTGAACTGGGACAGATAACTATAGTGCAAAAGCTTTTTATTTGGAAAGGAATTGATGATTTGATTGATGACAGAAGTGAAAAGCAAACTGTATGCCATTGCCATCACGCCAAACCACATGGTAGACAACAAAACGATCAGACCTACGCCTTTTTTACAGATCTCAAGCTTCAAGAACAGGTCGCTTCGACCCAGAGCTTTGATTGCATTCAGATTCGCTGTATGAATAGGATAGAACGCATAAGTAAAGCAAAAAATACGTAAAAAAGGCACACAGGGAAGCCATTTATCCGAAAGAATCAGTCTGACTAACGGCTCAGCACATACGGCTAGTCCCACCATGATCGGCATCATGATAAATGTACTTGTTTTGATCGCGCGCCGTGTCATATCCTTAACACGATCCGGATTATTTTGCTCTCTTGACATGGTCGGAAGCAAAACACTATCAATAGAAGTGTTGATATTCGTAACAACAAGCTTAGGGAACTTATCGCCTTGATTATAGAAAGCCAGGTCGTCCTTTGTGTACATCTTACCGATAATCAACTGACGAAGATCCGTATATATCGTATCGATCAATGCGGATAAAAGCACTTTCCATCCGAATGAAAACAAGCCTTTCAGTCGTTCCATTGAAAACATCCGCTTAGGTCTCCATTTGACTGTGATCCAAAGGATTGTCGTATCGATGATGGTATTAAAAAGCATCTGTGCCACAAGCGCCCATACGCCAAATCCGCAGTATGCCATTACAATGCCTACGACGGCTGCGCCTATTGTTCCGCCTAATGTAGAGAAAAAAAACTTTCTGAACAGCATATGCCGTGATACATAGGCTTGCTGCACATTTTTAACGCCGGAGATAATCAGGATCAAACTCAAAACGCGGATCACAGGTACCAGATCAGGCATATCGTAAAATATAGCAATAAGTGGAGCTGTCAAGAACATGACCAAATACAGAAAGCAGCATACTACCATATTAAAGTAAAATACGCTTGAAAAGTCAAGATCATCTGTCTCCTTTTTTTGGATCAATGCAGAACCCATGCCACTGTCAACAAAAACCTGCATGACCGTTGTAAATACTGTTACCAGTGCGATCGTGCCGTAGACGGAAGGATCCAACAACCGCGCCAGTACAATTGAAACCACAAAAGTGACTCCCTGCGCACCGCAGCGCTCAAGGAATCGCCATATAAAATTGGAAAATACGTTTTTTTTGTTCATTTGACTGGCGACCTTTCTTACGCTGAATCAATCAGCTTTTCATCTTTTTGATCCAAACCAATATAAATGCCATGTGATGCTGTATGAGAAATAACTTTATTTTTTCCTTTCCGTCTGCATACTTTACGCTGTCGGGGCAAAGATTCAGCATTTCCTTCAATATATATTCTGCCTTGTCCGGAAATGTGCTGGCATTCCGCAGAATGATGCTGATCTCGCCTGCTTTGAAGTATTCGCTGTACTGATAATCACTGTATGCATCAAGCCCCTCAAGCATTGTGATAGATGTTTTCCACGAACCGATTAGCTTGTCGATGTCAACGTTTTTTCTTGTTGCTGACCATGAATTCCCCATCGCATAGCGATAAGCAACCATTTTGTCACTGAAATATCTCACTCTTCCCTTTAATCCACACATGATCTGAAGCGGATGATCGCCCACACTGCATTGTAAACAGCACTCCGGATAGTCATACTTTACACTTTGCCTATATACGATCCCTGCTGTTGCAAAATACAGTCCGCCGCGCCGAATCAAATTTTCAAGTGTTAAATCAATATCGTTGTCAGAGATACGCCAATCTTCCTCCCCATGTTCTGTCAGCACAGCAGCGTCTGTACAGCACATTGTATATTCCGGATTCTGCTCCATGAATGAGATCTGACGTTGTAGTTTATCCGGAGATGTCCAGAAATCATCGCCCTCGCATATCGCAACATATTTGCAATCCGCCATGACCTTTTCTACAATCTTTGTAATCGTTCCCTTTGGCGCCGTGGAATACAAATTTTTCTCTTCAAAGATCGGCTTGATAATATCCGGATATTTTTCTGCAAATTCCCTAATAATATCCGCCGTATGATCTGTCGATGCATCATCATGCACCACAGCAATAAACGGAAAGTCGGTTTTTTGCTTCACAAAACCGTCAAGACATTGACGAATGGTTTTTTCATGATTATAAGCCAAACACTTGATCCCAACTAAGGGCTTTTGCTGCATAACTATCAGTTCCTTTTTATGATTTTTTTGATTTTCTTGATGGTTTCTGCACCAATCAGTGCCTTGACCTTTCCCTTCCAGTAAGTCTTCCGGAGCAATTTTCTGATGAGGGTATCATAATCGGTAGTATCAAGCAGTCTGAAATACTCATCACGTTTTTCAGGCCTGTCATTCGGCTTCTTGAAAGAACGGTTATTAGCAACGGCAATGTCAGGATTGATTTTTTCTATATACATAGAATCCTTCAACTCAGGCATCAGTGCTTCTGCTTTTTCAGTATTTACTGTCATGACGCTTACACCGTAGCGGGTCTGTCCCTCAGGAAGTGATTCCTCGGGAACTCCCCAATAATCTGCAATGGTAAAATCCGAAATTCTTGCTGTGCCGCAGTAACGGCAGCGATAGCAGGATTCACGCAGAAACAGATTATTATTGAAGCCCATGAAAAATGTGTCAGCTCCCAGAGGCGCAACGTAAACGGAATCGTCCTCATATACAAGGCGCACTCTTGTACAGCCTGACTTCCAGCCAACACCGGTATCCTTAACTCTGAAATAATAACGCTTGATCTTCTTATGCTTCATGCGCTCCTTGCTTTTGAGGAATGCATTCACTGTTTTCTGGCTTGCAACACCATGACAAAGCACATCTACAGTATAAAGCAACTCCAGCTTTGTTATGGCCGGCGAATTTTTCAGATATGATAAAAGTCCTGCTACCTGACAGGCAGTACCGCAGAACAATACAGGAGTATCTGCTTTCAGCAGTTCACATATCTCACGACAGACAGCTTTCATATCACTCTGGCAGTATTTGCTCTTCCTAAGTTTATCGAGTCTGTTCTCGCTTCTGACTACCGTATGATAGACACATTTTTGTTCAAAATCCTGATACGCACCATAAACTACACCGTTTCTGTTGAGTACAGTCATAGCGAGTGCTGTAAAAACACCGCCTGATGAGCTCTTTTTCAAAATTTCACGGTTGTTGTTCCAACACATATAGAAGCTTCCCTCATGCTTGTCGGCCTCATGAAGCACATGACATACTTTTCCGCATTTTCCGCAGCGGACGCATTGCTCCATATCCGTTACCGGATACGGAAAACCTTCGTGATTCTCGCGCATTTGAATGCACGCCTTAGGACAGGCATTTGCACAGCTTCCACAGCCAGTGCAGTTCTTCGGATCACATAAAAAATCGTTTCCCATAGTTATCCCTCTAACGCATGTTTCAGATAGGCAATGCTCTGTTCTCTGTGCTGCTCAATATACGCCTGCACGACATTATAATCGATTGGAGTCATACGCACCTCAACCAACTTTTGGGGCTCATAGATGACTCGTTCCTCCAAACCAACTGCTTTCAGAATATCCGTTTTTCTAAACTCTGAGCCGCCTTTTTTACAGAGAGAATAAACATCCTTGCCTAAATTTACAGATAGAATCGTACCATGATAGGAATCGGTTACGACCATTTTTGCATTCCGAAGTGCCTGAAGAAAATCAACAGGGCCATATTCCGGATGCGGTTCAAAGACTCTGTTTCCACCCACATAACAAAACGGAGTAATAACTATTACCTTACACTTTTCACGTTTTGCCAACTCATTTAGCACAGGTCGAATCACATTGAAACGTTTCAGGCCACCAAGAGAATAGTACACGATATTATTGGATGGTTCGTCTTTTAAAGACAGAGCTTTAATCCATGCTGTGCGATCAAGCAGAAATGTTGGGTCAAGGACCGATTCTACAGCTCTGCCAAGCATTATGGAGATGACTGCTGCACTGGACGACTCCCGCATAGCTATATGCGCAAACTTATCCAGATAGGGCTTTATCTTCTCCAGCTCCTCATGGCTCATATTTGCGGTAGAGGACGCATAGGACACTTTTTTACCTGCAAAGTCTGCAAGAAGGTAGGGCTTCATAAAGTCCCAGCTATTTGCCTCAAGCTCAAGGGAATGTTTATTCCAGATCTGGTCACTGCCGCTGATTGCTGTCTCATACTGCTGCATGAGCGCAAGGGTTTCCTCCACACCTGCGACCTCCTGTGTCAAAAACAGATGCTTTGCAAAGAAATCTTCAAAAGCAGCATACTTCTGATTACGCTTCCTGTACATTGGAAGCAGTGTCAAATCCTTTATCAGTTCCTTAACGCCATACTTAAACCGCAGATTCGCGTAAACCCTTCTCTGTTCCGCAAGGCGGTAGTTGATGATCTCAGGAACATATCCAAGTGCCCTGACAGTTTCTTGCGTCGCAAACGCCTGAAGCACCGAACCGTAATTATATGCGGAATGGAATGTAATAATTCCTATTTTTTTCATTATCTCTCCACTCCCACGATAGGCTTAATGATATTTTTGATGTTTGCTTTTAGCAGTTGTGCCGTGGAGTCTTCAATGTTATAGACCTCCAACTTTTTAATCTTTAGCTGTTCATGATAAAGCCAGACATTAAATAGTCTCTCTGAAAGAAACCCGAAAATTCTCTGATTATACGCATCATATTTCCTGATGTCCACACGGCGTTCCACTTCAAACAGGATATCGAAAAGCCATTTGCAATAAGAATCAAACAGCGTTTTTTTACAAATCAGCATATTGTACTGATAAAGTGTTTTCTGATTCGACACTTCATCAAATGCCCGTAAGTAATCCGGATAGATCTGTCCGATCACATCCCGACAAACATCATAATCCCTGATGTTATGAGCCAGCGCATAATCCTCCCGCAGCGTTCGTCCGCGGCGATACATCTTGTAAGGAAGAATGATATCATATTGCTGAAGAAGCTGCACTGCATTAGCATAAGAAAGCAGGTGCTTTTTGGGGTGAATAGTTTTTTGAGTGCAAAAATATCTTCTGTAGTGAACCATTCCAACCACTTCTTCAGTGCTATTCTTCCAAATATAATATAGAGCAGTCAATTCACAGTAATTCGGGTTTTTCTTTGAAATGTTATCACCGCCAGAATCCTTCAAATAGCCTAAATCATCATGTAAAGCAGCGCCAACTTGAATTGGTGAATATCCATCCAGTTCTTGCATATTATACTTTTTGTGTGTAACAATATATATCATCATACTCTCCTTCTTCAATACACTAAAAACTCGCAAACTGATAAGGATATGTTTCACCATTCAATGAGCGCACATATTCCAAATACCATCGTACTATAAGAAATAAGCCTAAAATAATATAAAGTAGATATTTCATTTTGCCTGTACCATCAACCTGCAATTTATATACTTTTGGAATCATTGGAATCAAAATGATTGCCGCTCCATCAAAGTAATACGCCATACGAATTGCATATACATTCCCCATGAACATGACAAGTGAAAATGCAAGGGACGTCGTAATACAACTAATTATAAACTTATTTCTTTTATCATAATTAACCAACTGGTAGAATGCAAAATACGCAAAGCAAGCTAAAATCACCCAAAACCCAAGCCGAATCATTCTGCCGCCAACAACCGTTTCCTCCAAGTACGTTAAAAAGCGAGCAGATAATATATGACTCGAAATCATCATTTTCAGAAAGGGCTTATAAGCAAGCATGACAAATGCGATTACAACAAAAATGATAATATTTGAGAAATAGACATCAGATTTTGCTTGGTTTTTTTTCAAATATATCCACCCAAAAAATAACAGAATAACAAATACAGCTGAAGAATGACTCAATATTGCCAAAAGTGATAAAATGAAAAAAACAGCATACTGATTTTTTACTAAAAAGCGATAAGAAAAGCAGACAATTGAAACTGCCAACATCTGACGAAGCAAATTTAGTGTGTTGTTGTAAAAAATTGTATAGTAACAAAACATTCCAAAAGGTACTGATATCTTATCTTTAAACCCACGTATACCGAAATAAACCAAGACAGTTTCTATAAGCGACAGGACAAAATAGAACACCTTCACATCATCCGTCACAATTGATACAAGGTAATTCATAAGTGCATATACAGGACCAATCGATTGTTCAGAAGCCATTTTCATATAGGGAATAAATCTATACTTTCCTGCATATATGAACCAATAGTTTCCATACAGTTCAACATCCGTGCCTATGGAAGAATCTCTTAGCCCTGCCAATACTGCTGGCAGCAACAGACCAATTGCAACGCAAATATAATAAAAAAGGCTCTGCCTTTTTTTACCAAGCGAAACGCCAAGAAAGTTTAATTCCTTCTTTTCAAGTCGTTCTGATATCATCAAAAAACCACACGATAAAAAAAATACAGCCAAATAAATCATGCTTTAACTATCCTTATAAATCGGCTATGGCAAAATACTTATTTTGAATATAAATTCTCCAGTCGAATGACTGACTCGCAAATATCATATCCAGCCGTCTTAATCCTTTTGTATGCATCGTCTCGCCGATTCGCCCCAACCAGCTTTAAGCAATGTGAAGCCCATACATTCGGTGCTGAAGTCAAGCACTCTGACTCCGTGGATTCTAAGAGTTTCACCTCTTGATCCACTGTGTCTGAAATCAATAACGGCAATCCGGCAGCCTGCGCTTCAATTGCGGCAATCGGAAGTCCTTCATGCAGAGATGGCATCAAAAACAAATCCATTCCCTGAAGTAATTCATTAACATCTGTGCGTTTTCCAAGAAATGTTACATGCTCAGAGAGACGCAATTCCTGTACTTTCTCCCTAACTGCACTTTCCATTTCTCCTGTACCAATCAAGAACAGCCTTGCTGCCGGGTGTAATTTGACGATTTCACGCATAATCTCGACTAAAAAGAGTGTATTCTTTTGCTCACACAGCCTTCCAACGTTGCAAATAGCAAGTTCATCTGGCAGCACTCCTAAGGCATTGCGCACACATTCTCGTATATCCTGACGAAAAGCATATCGTTCGGTCTCAATTCCGTTTTTTAGCAATAAGCAATTATCGCTGCTGCGATTTGAAAACATCCAATCAGCAGCCTTTTGTGAACACGCGATTTTTATAATATGTTTATTTACTAATAATTTTCTAAAAACCTGATGCAACAAAGTTGATATCTTCCTGCTCGTGGGATGGGTATTATGCGAATGCAGAACAATTTTGGGAATATGCCTCTTTTTACATAATAATAGAGTCAACGGATCAGCCAGCGAATTCTTATTGATATGAACAATATCAAAACCACCTGTATTGATCACCCGTTTCAAGTCACGATAGTATGCGATAAGTCCTTGTTCAGCAGGACGTATATGTTCTATTGAAATACCTATCTCCGATAGTTCACACTCAATAGAGCATTCGGGGCAATTTGCAAGAACAGTGATTTGGTAATTATCCTTATCAAGGTACTTGCATGTGTTTAGAATAAAAGTTTCTATGCCGCCCTTGGATGACGTTGCTTCTATAAATAATATCCTATACACTTAAATCTCCTTTACAGTATTTCTTCATTCGATAGTTGTGTTACAAAACACCGCAGCCACGCCATCCATAACATCGTGCGCGTCAGTATCACCTGTACCTATCTTCCCATTGTT
The DNA here is from genome assembly GCA_900119535.1 of Ruminococcus sp. XPD3002. GTDB lineage: Bacteria > Bacillota > Clostridia > Oscillospirales > Ruminococcaceae > Ruminococcus > Ruminococcus flavefaciens_H. Next base: position 274,213 of record FPJT01000001.1, on the reverse strand, counting down.
GCCTATTATGATTATTTCTTCATACTGTAAATTAATGGTCTTCCATGCACCTGCAGCAAACTTGATATATGAATCATCATCTTTCTAGGTAGCTTTTTTGACATACTTACATATGCTCCCTTCAAGCCTCCTGGTTTTGACGGTTTCCACAATGGCTCATCCGCCCATGGACTTCTCCCTTTATAATACAGCCACTTGTCTTTATACGGATGCTTGCTTCCTTCAATCCACGGTCGTGTGCTTGTAAAGCTCGTCGTATAATGGATGATAACCGGATACTCCACAGCCTGTTTGACTTCCCTTTTACTATAAAAATCTACAGGCTTACGGTAAGCCAGCATTTCCTCATAAGTAAAATCATAGAAAATAGTGACTGAATTAAAACGCGGGTGGAAACAATAAGTATCCTTCGACAGCACCGCATTGAGTGCGCCTTGATCCCCTTGCTGAATAACGCCATTATGTCGCTTGATAAAAGAAAGAAGCTTCTTTTCAATATGCTTATCTTTCCACTTTTTCATGTCTATCAGCATGACACCGGAATTGAACATAACATCATTCGGCTGAAGTTCAATATTCTTTCGGTACTGCTTGCTAAATGCATCTTTCAGGGCAGCGATTGTTTTGCCCTTTAGATCCAGATTCCACAAGTCGTATAGGCTTCCGTTTATAATAATATCGCAGTCAAGATAAAGTACGCGCTCCAAAGTTTCCGGGAGATCTCTGGAAACAAACAGCCGTGCATACTGGCTCAAAGAACCGCGATCTGTATTGACATTCATTGATAAAATTTTGCTGATATCTCTAGCTGAGATAAACTGAATACGCTCTCGATCATACTTGTCACAAATTGAGAGCAACCGATTCTTGTTCTTATCGGAAATGCCGCTATCCAGAACATAAATGTGAATCCCGTTCATTTCAGTGCTATTTTCATACAAAGAAACAAGTGAGACTCCAAGAATCTCCGCAAACTTATCATCCGATGCATATACCACATGCAAATCACGGCTACTCAAGTTCACCACAATCTCACCACCAAAATCCATATTTCACAATTCTCTAAATAAAACAATAAACGAGTACGCCCACCCGTTCATCGTCAGAACTCTACAAGTTCATTTTCTACCTAACAATTCGCACATATTCTACAATTCACACGAATTTATATGCTCAAAGCCAACTACCGCCCCAACACTCCGTCAAACTCCCCACCATTAGCATATTCGCCTGTAGTAGGTCAGATGGAACTAAATGGATTTTTTATTTATTAAAATCAAACCACCATTCTGACCGTATGATCATAGCTTTAGCCCTAATTTGTAAATTGTTTGCTCAACAAATCAAAAGAATGATGATAATACAAGCACTAAAGCATATTATAATACATCCATTTTCTTTTGTCAAGTTTATATCAAGATTACGAACGCAATTTGTATATATAAACAAAAAAGCAAATATCGATAATAACATTCTTAAGCCAAATGCCAACTTCAATTATATATCAGATCGTATAATTTGTCAACCGTTTTTTCATTTTGAAAATAATACCATTTTAGTCGGAAATATTATGTTTTTCTCTATAATCCGATATTTTTTCAGAAGGAAATAAATTCACGGTATCACTCAAGGAAATCATAAGGCCGAAGCTCAATTATACACCGAGTATATAATCAACGGTATATTACAGTTTCACTATCATACACTTAGAGAGTTCCGGATATATTAAAGCTAATAATACTATTTAAAAAATAAAACAGGCGGATACAGCACTCAAAGACGTAAATGTCACGAGTGCAAGTATCTGCCTGTTTAAATTTTTACGGTTTTAAGGATATAATGCCAAAACCTTATTACTTCTTCAGTTTAAGACCGTCCTTGAACGCATCTCCTACTCTTCCGCCGACTTTGTAGTAGCCGTGGGTATACGGATCGAAAGCGATAGCATTAACGGCATCAACATCGACCTTATCGTCCTTCATGACGCTTTCGTCTACAGTAACATTTACCACCTTGCCGATAACGCCGAGACCGTACTCGCTGTCCTGATATTCGATGAACTCGCACTCAAGCACAATGGGGAAATCGGTGATAACGGGAGCATCAACAAGTTCGGACTTCTCTGCATTAAGGCCGCTGTTTGCGAACTTATCGGGAGTATCCTTGCCTGAGACAACGCCGAAGTAGTCAGCTTCGGTAACGTGTTTAACGTCTGCGATAGCAACGGTGAAGCCTTTTCTCTTTTTGATGTTGGCAACAGTCTGGTGAGTTTCAGTCAGGTTCAGAGCGACTATGTTTCTCTCGACCATAGTACCCCATGCTGCATTCATTACATCAATACTGCCGTCCTCGTTGTAAGTTGAAACGAGAAGTACAGGCATAGGGAAGATAGCTTCTGTAGTTTTGATACTTTTTCTCATGATGGTTTTCTCCTTTGTATTAAAGTGATGCGTTCAGTATATCGGTGATATCCTGTTCTGTAAGCGGTGCGTATGCGTTTTCGAGTCCTTCATTCACGGCGATATGGTGAGCCATTTCACCTATGCGGCTTTCGTCGATGCCAACGTCCTTAAGGTGCATCGGTATACCGATAGACTCGAAGAAATCGTAGGTTGCCTGTATTGCTTTTTCAGCTATATCGAACTTTTCAAGACTGCTGTCTATGCCGAAGACGTTCACGCCGTATTTCACGAAACGATCCACAGTTTTTTCACTGAGGATATGCTTCATCCACCTTGGAGTTATGATAGCAAGACCTTCACCGTGGGTTATGTCGTAGTAAGCGCTGAGTGCATGTTCTATTCCGTGGCAAGGCCAGCCGGACTCGCTGTTGCCCAGCGCATAAATGCCATTGCAGCCGAGAGTGCAGGTGAACATCATTTCAGCTCTTGCGTTGTAATCCTCGGGGTTATCGAGACATTTTCTCGCATTTATCATCAGACTCTTCAGACCTGCCTCGCAGAAGCCGTCATTAAGGAGAGTAGCATCCTCGCAGAAATACTGCTCCATTATATGGTTCATAGCATCAGCACAGCCTGCGGCAGTCTGTTTTTTGGAAACCGTGAAAGTATATGTCGGATCAAGGAAAGATACAACAGGATACAGATGTGGATCCACATAACCTATCTTGTCATTTGTCTCGGTCCTTGAAATAACTCCTCCGCAGTCATATTCGCTTCCTGTAGCGGCAAGGGTAAGGATATCGACTATCGGAAGTGCATCCTTTGCGAAGGCTTTATATGAAATGAGGTCCCATACGTCCCCGTCGTATTTTGCGCCTGCTGCAATAGCCTTGGAACAGTCCAGTACGCTTCCGCCGCCTACAGCAAGTATCACGTCCACATTATGTTCCTTGCAAAGGCGGACACCTTCAAGGACACTCGGATCGTATTTCGGATTCGGCTGAATACCCGAAAGTTCCACGATATCGAAGTCCGAAAGCAGTTCCTTCACCTTGTCATAAAGTCCGAGCTTCTTAATGCTTCCGCCGCCGTAGGTGAGAAGCACCTTTTTTCCGTATTTTCCCATGACTTCGGGGAGCTTTTCGATGACGCCCTTACCGAAGATAAGCCGTGTGGGAGTCATATAGTCAAAATTCTGCATAGATCTAACCTCCTGTTCGCATTTCATATTTCAATGATTACGGGGGACTAATACCGCCGTAACCCATATCTGAACGAGTGTTTTGACACAGCGTCATTATTCATAGTATAGCACTATCCTGACACGATGTCAATGTATTTTCCCGCTTTTGGCGTATTGCACTACTCTGCGGCTATTCATTTATCAAAAATGCATAACGGTGAACTGCTGAAAAGATGTCCCTGCACAGTTCATTCCCGAAACAAAAATCGGGGCGATCCATTTAGAAAGGATCTACCCCGATAATTACTTATCGCCTGCGTATATCTATTATTGCTCCCCCAACTAACTCCTGAATTTTCTTGCTTGTCCTGACAGCGAAATACTGCGTCAGAAAGTCTTGAAATGCGACAGCATTCCTGCGGCTTTCTTCCTTGCCTTTCTCTGCCAGTCCGTCGCAATATTTCTTCAAGAGTTAATTGGTGGAGCAATATAAATGTATATCACTCTTAAGGAAGTTAGTCATCTCATCAGATATATCGTGCGCGGATCCTGCGGTTCCGTCCATGAACGTCTGAACGTCATCAGAAGGATCGTCATACCGATTAATGTGGTTATCAGTTCGGATGCGGGAACGGTAAGCCAAACGCCCGTCATGCTCCTTAACATATAGGCTAAAAATGCGATCGGTATAACGAGGAAAGTTCCTCTGAGAAGCGATATGAGCTGAGCCTGTTTCGGCATTTCCTTCGATGTGAAGTAAACCGAAATGATCGTGTTTGTACCCATGAAAGGCATGAACAGGAAGTATTCCCTGAGACCGGTTTCAGCGATCTTCCTCAGCACTGAGCTTCCTCTGCTGTTGAAAACGGTGACTATATACGGTGTACCGAAGAAAACAGCAGCATATGCGAAAACGGAGAATATCAGCGATGTCCACAGAGCGAGACGGAGTACATATTTTACTGCGGAAGCATCACTTCGTCCGTGGTATCTGCACATAAGCGGTTGAATACCGCTTGCGATACCTGTGTATATAGCCGTAAAGACTATTGCTGCATTTGCCACTACTCCGTAGGCGGCAATGCCTGTGTTTCCCGAGATGCGGTAGATAACGAAGTTGAAAAGCATTATCACAACTCCGCCCGAGACCTCGGATAAGAAGGAATGAAGTCCCAGCGAGACTATTTCACCTATACTTTTCAGCGAAGGAACTATGAGCCGCAGACTGAAAGCGTTCCAGCCTGTAATGAAGTGGATGCTCATTATCCCCATGCTTATGAAAGGCGAAATACAGGTAGCAAGAGCTGCACCGCCCATTCCCATATCCAGTTTGAAAATGAAGACGTAATCAAGTATGATATTAGCGAAACTGCCGCTCAGCATACCCAGCATGGCAAGCCGCGGAGCGCTGTCGTTGCGCATAAAGCAAGCCATAAGGTTATTCATAAGAAATGCAGGTGAAAAGAGAAGTACGGTCTTTATGTAGCTGTGGGACATCTCAAAGACAATTTCGTCCGCACCCAGCAGATGAGTTACCGTCTTTGAAAAGAAGATGCCGAGAACCTCGAAAAACGCTGCAACTACAAGCATAGCTGCGACCGAGTTGGTATATACTGCATCTGTCTCTTTTCGCTCTGTCCGGCAGTAGAGCATGGAAAACTTGCTTCCGCCGCCGATACCCAGCATAAGTCCGAAGCCGTTCATGAAATTGAAAACAGGCAGGGACAGATTCAGGGCAGTAAGACCTCTTGTACCCATTCCTCGTGAAATAAAAAAGGTATCGATAAGAATATATACCGATACGCCTAAAGAGCTGATAACATTCGCCAATATGTACCTGAAAAAATCACGCCGTATTGGTTTTTTATCCATTAAATTATTTGCCCCCCGAAATATCGATACACAGCCCTAACTGTGTGTCAATACCGGCGATGCACAGGCATAAACCTCAAAAGCCATCTTGCAGCGCCGAACATATCACTACTATTATTATAGCGCAAAAATCACGAAAATAATAGTCTTTTAAGTAAAAATCGGACAAATGCCCAAAACCGGCTTTTGATTTTCTAACTCATAGGTATTTTTTACAAAAATATATACAGTTCACAAATTATATTATAAAATAAATATACTATTCAATCATCAGTACACATTCATCAGAAACCAATGTTTTTGTCCGTAAAAAAGTTGAAAAACGCTTGCAATAGACGTTTGTATGTGATATAATTATTACGCTGTAATATATATAACAGATAATACGCTCTGTAAATAAATATAAATAACTTACTCTGCTTACTGGGTGTATCTATTGAGATGTGGAGGAAAACAATGAAAAAATTATCAAGAATGCGTACTGCCGCATGGATAATGAGCCTCGGAGTTCTGCTTCAGAGCGCCGCTTATATCCCTGCAAATGCAGACTCAAACGCAAAGGTATCCTTTAATGAGGTGTGCTCGAAAAACACTTCCTATCCCTCGTCAGACGGCAATTTCTACGACTGGATAGAGCTTTACAACAATGACAGGAATGAAGCCGATATCTCGGGTTGGGGACTTTCCGACAAGGAAAGTGAACCTTACAGGTACGTCTTCCCCGACGGTACCCGTATCCCTGCAAACGGACGTCTGCTCGTTTACTGCGACAGCGATGCAGCAGCAATCAACAGCAGGATAGCTCCATTCGGACTTTCTGCATCAGGTGAGACTCTCATTCTTACCGACAAAAGCGGAAATGCCGCAAATACCCTTACATTCGGCGCTCTCGCTTCCGATACTTCCTACGGACAGTACCCCGACGGCAGCGGTGAGTTCTATAACTTCAGCTGTACCCCCGATAAGGCTAACAGTGCCCCTCAGGGAAGCGCAGCTGTACACGTTCCTGTTTTCTCACAGGACAGCGGATACTATGACAGCAGCTTCGCTCTTACACTTCAGGCTGACGAAGGATGCACCATTTACTATACAACAGACGGAAGCCTTCCTACTACCGAGTCCGAGAAGTACACAGGACCGATAACCATTGAGGATATGTCCGAGACTCCGAACCGCCTCAGCAAGCGTACAGATATCGCTCCCGACGGTGCGGAAGCGCCCCGTGAGAACGTGGACAAGGGTGCAGTTATACGTGCGGTATCAGTGGACAGCAAGGGCAATATCAGCGAACCTGTTACAAAGACCTATTTCACAGGCAAGACCAACTCGGGATACTATAAGCAGATGAAGGTAGTCTCTCTCGTTACCGATCCCGATAATCTCTTCGATAACGAAAAGGGCATATACTGCCTCGGAAAAGTCTTCGAGGAGAACAGAAATGGCGGCCGCAGGAATTCATGGGAATACCTCGCAAACTACTCTATGAAGGGAAAAGAATGGGAGCGTCCCGCAAGCTTCACATTGTTCGAGAACGGCGAAAAGATCCTTGAACAGAACGTTGGTATCAGAATAAAGGGCAACTATTCAAGAAGTCTCCCTCAGAAGAGCTTCAACATATACACTCGTCAGGAGTACGGTGCAGCAGAATTCGATTACGACTTCTTCTCAGGCAAGGCTGTTAAAGCTAAAAACGGCAAGGCTATAAAGAAGTATGACGGCATCGTTCTCAGAAACGGCGGAAACGACAATACTGCCGCTTTCTTCCGTGACAGCATAAATCAGAGCCTCATTACGGACAGAGCCTTCGCTTATCAGGCAACTACGGAATGTATCGTGTTCCTGGACGGCGAATTCTGGGGCATCTATCAGCTTATGGAAAAGACTGACGACAGCTATATCAGTGAGCATTACGGCGTTAAGAAAAGCGACGTTGCAATGATAAAGAACGATGAACTCGAAGAAGGTACCGAAAATGACCTCAGAGACTGGGAAGAGCTTTGCAGCGGAGTTGCAGACGGCAGAGTGTCCTATGAAGAGTTCTGCAATAAGGTGGACGTTCAGGGATTCATCGATTACTTTGCATCTCAGGTATACTGGTCCAATGCAGACTGGCCCCAGAGAAACGTCATCGCATGGCGCTCGGATGCAATAGATGAGACCAACCCCTATGCCGACGGTAAATGGAGAATGGTGCTCTTCGATACGGAATCGGGACAGGGACTCTACGGTTCTGAGGACAAGTCATTCTCTGCGGACTGCTACAGACGTTTACGTCAGACTGACGGTCAGCTTGCAAAGATGTTCAACGGACTCATCAACAATGAGGAGTTCAGACTGAGATATTCAAGAACTCTCATGGACCTTGCAAACTATAACTTCACTCCCGACAGAACAAAGGCAGTCATAGAAGGCTACAAGAACAGCTACAAGCAGCAGGTTGCAGACACCTTTGCACGTTTCTACTCGGGAAGCATGTCAGGTGCAAATGCAGAGAGAAGATTCGAGAACGAGATAGCAACTGTTACCGACTTCTACGCAAAGCGTTATTCATATGCGGAGCGTACTACAAGGTCCGCTATGAAGCTCTCCTCCGAGCCTCATAAACTCAGTATCGTAAATCCTTCCGACTGCGGAAGCATTGACCTCAATACCCTTAAACTCGGCGATATAAGCCAGTGGAGCGGCTATTATCACCCCGATTACGAAATAACTCTTTCAGCAAACCCCAAGGAAGGAAGCACCTTCTATCACTGGAATATCAGCGGTGCCGAAATAACCAAGGGAAGCGCAGATTCACCTGTTATCAGCGTTAAACTCAGTGCAGATGCAAGGATAGAAGCTGATTACGGTACAGGTTCACAGCCTGCTACTGATGCACCTGCTGAAACTACAACTCCTGCACAGACAGGAAGTGCTAAAAAAGGAAAGGTAATTCAGGCTGAAACTTGTAACTACAAGTCAGGTGTTGATACCGAAAACTGCTCCGAAGGCGGTCTCGATGTGGCATATATCGAGAATAACGACTATATCGGATTCAAGGATATCGACCTTACCAACGTAAACAATATCGATTTCCGTATCGGTTCGGACGGCGCAATGGCATCTCTTGAAATACGTCTTGACAGTCCCGAAGGCAAGGTAATAGGCAGAATGGACGTTAAGGGTACGAACGGCTGGCAGACTTGGACTACACAGACCTGCAACGTTGAGAAAACCGAAGGCAAACACGATGTTTATTTCGTATTCAAGGGCGGAGAGGGATATCTCTTCAATATAAACTGGTGGAGACCTGACAGTCCCGCAGTCAAATACACCAAGGGAGACCTCAACGGTGACGGAAAGATCAACGCTTATGATGTATGCATCATGAGATCGTCAGCCGCATCGGGTGAAGCCGAGATCTTCGGAGCTGCCGACTTAAACGGCGATGACGCTATCAATGCCGATGATCTGAAGCTGCTCAACAAGTTCATCCTCGGTGAGATAAAGTCCTTCTGAAAGTGACTTAAAATGATATAAGCCTGCCCTCCGATATTCGGAGGGCATTTCTTGTATAATGGCAAGTATACAGCAAAAGACCGACTCATAATTCCTCTCCCTTGCTTTTTCGTACTATCTGTGATACAATTATATCAATACTTATCAGCGAGGTTCCACTATGAAGCACATCACTATCATTGAAGACGATATCGGTCTGAACAACGGTATTGTCCTTGCTCTGAAACATGCAGACTATTCTTTCAAACAGCTCCACACACTCGGCGAATTCCGTATATCAGAACCCACCGATCTAATCATCCTCGATATCAACCTGCCCGACGGTAACGGCTTCGATCTCCTCAGAAAACTCCGTCAGACATCGGATGTTCCTGTTATCATCCTTACGGCAAACGACCTCGAAACCGATGAAGTCACGGGACTCGAACTTGGTGCAGACGATTACATCACAAAACCTTTCAGTCTTATGGTACTACGGGCAAGGATAGATAAAGTGCTGCGGAAATCTGAACGTCCGAAATCGGGCGTATATTCTGATTCATGTTATATGTTCGATTTTGAGAAAATGGAATTCAATGTCAACGGCACTTCCGCAAAATTAAGCAAAACGGAACAGAAACTTCTGCGGCTTCTTACGCAGAATCCGGAACAGACACTCACGAGAGAACAGCTCGTTGACAGGATATGGACGGACGGTGCGGAATATGTGGATGAAAATGCGCTGTCTGTTACAGTCGGCAGACTCCGCAAAAAGCTGAATGCTTCGGAACGCATCCAGACGGTCTACGGTATCGGTTATGTGTGGAGGGCTGAATAATGTTCACTGACAAAAAGCTTATCGCACACCTTGACAAAATGCTGGAGGACGGTATCAACGGTACATTTTCCGAATCCGATTATGATGAAACAAAGCTCTCCAAATTAGAATCAAAGTGGCTGAGGTATCTGACCTCCTCGAAGCTCTCTGCGCAGAAAACAGAACAGGAACGTGAAAAACTGAAAGAACTTGTATCGGATATTTCACACCAGACCAGAACACCGCTTTCAAATATCCTGCTGTACACACAGCTTTTACAGGAACAGGAACTCAGCGGACAAAGCCGTGAGCTTGCCGACGAGATACGTACACAGGCGGAAAAGCTCGAATTCCTGATACAGTCACTGGTCAAGACATCACGGCTGGAAACAGGTACATTTCAGTTCTCAGCCTGTGAAAGTGATACTGACAGCGTCATAAGACCGACAATAGAGCAGATCACTCCCAAAGCCGACAGCAAACAGATAGAGATTGCTTATACTCCCGAAAACTGTACCGCAAAATTCGACCGCAAATGGACACAGGAAGCACTGTTCAATATTCTGGATAATGCTGTGAAGTATTCCCCTGCCAACAGCAGGATCACCGTATCTGTGAAGGAGTTTGAGATGTTCGTCAGCATTGTCATATCCGATCACGGCATCGGTATTGCAGAGAATGAACTCCCCCGTATTTTCGGCAGATTCTATCGCGGACAGAATGTCCGTGAGCAGAACGGCGTCGGTATCGGACTGTACCTCAGCAGACAGATAATCGAAGGACAGGGCGGATATATCACAGCAGAATCGGGCGCAGGAAAAGGCTCGGTGTTCAGAGTGTTCCTGCCAAAGTGAATTCTGTCAGAACTGTTAGATTTCAGAAAGATTCTCGAAAGGATCCTTTGTTACAATAAGTGCAGTGAAAGAAATTCACTGCATTTTTTGTGAGGTGATAACATGGAAATTTTAAAAACTGAAGCGCTTACCAAGGTATACGGTAAAGGGCAGAATAAAGTAACAGCACTGGATCAGGCATATTTCAGTGTGGAACAGGGAGAATTTGCGGCAATAGTCGGCACATCGGGAAGCGGCAAATCAACGCTCCTGCATATGCTCGGCGGACTCGACAGACCTACATCGGGCAAGGTATTTGTGGAAGGTAAAGACATCTTTTCCCTTAAGGACGAGGCGCTGACTATCTTCCGCAGACGCAAGATTGGCTTTGTATTCCAGTCTTTCAATCTTGTACCTACGCTGAATGTGTACGAAAACATCGTATTCCCGATACAGCTTGACGATAATACAGTAGACGAGAAGTTTGTAGGAGAGGTAATAAATGCTCTCGGCATTGAAAATATGCAGGAACGTCTGCCTAACCAGCTTTCGGGAGGTCAGCAGCAGCGAGTTGCCATTGCAAGGGCACTTGCCGCAAAGCCTGCCATTATCCTTGCAGACGAGCCAACAGGCAATCTTGACAGCAAGACCTCTCAGGACGTACTGAGTCTCCTTAAAGTTACGGGACAGAAGTTCAGCCAGACCATTGTAATGATAACTCACAATGAAGCCATTGCACAGATGGCAGACCGTATCATCCGCATTGAGGACGGTCATATCATCAAAGGCGGTCGCCCTTACACGAGTTTGGATTCTGCCGAGAGTGAGGGTATTCTGACATCGGATATGAGGGGGCTGACAAAATGACTAAAGTGAATAACCGTCAGGTCATAAGACGTCTTGCGTTCCGTGAACTGAAAGCGAACCGAAAAATGAATGTTGTAGTCATTCTTTCAATCGTTCTTACCTGTATCCTTTTCACTGCACTTACTTCTGTAGGCGGAAGCCTGATAAACGGTATACAGCAGGAAACTATGCGTCAGGTCGGCGGAAACAGAATGGCAGGTCTGAAATGCGTTCTTCCCGAAGATCACGAAAAAGTTAAAGCGGACAGTGCTGCCTGCGATGTTGTTTATCGTATCATTGTCGGACGAGCTGTGAATGATGAACTGAAAAAGATCTCAGTCGAGTTAAACTGTGCAGGAAACGATGAAGCTGCGGAAGCAATGTTCTGCCTGCCCACAACAGGACGACTTCCCGAGAAAGAGAACGAGATAGCAGTCAGCACACTTGTCCTTGATGAACTCGGACTTCCGCATGAGCTCGGAACAGAGGTCCCCATTATTCTTGACAGGGACGGCGAGATCACAGAGCATAGTTTTTCGCTCTGCGGCTACTGGAAGGGAGACCGTCTCGCTATGGCACAGGAAAGCTGGGTATCAAAAGCCTTTGCTGATATATATGCCCCTACTCCGAGTACTCCGTTTTCTCCGCAGTCTCCGCTGTATACAGGCTATTATATGGTGGATTTCAACTTCCACAGCAGCTGGGATATCTCAGGCAAGGCGAAAAAACTGCTCACACGTATTTACGGTACTTCTGAAAATCGTCCCGATATCGGTATAAACTGGGCATACTCCGCAGGCAATATAGACGGTGAAGCACTTGCAGGCGGAATACTCATTCTGCTGGTCATTTTTGCAGCAGGATACCTCATCATCTATAACATCTTTCACATCAACATTTCGTCCAATATCCGCAGATACGGTCTGCTGAAAACAATCGGTACCACATCAAGACAGCTTAGCCGCATGGTACGTATTCAGGCTGTAGTTTATTGTGTTATCGGCATACCGTCAGGACTGATACTCGGATCCCTCCTTGGTAAACTTATTACAGGCTCGATCATGAGAACGCTGAATATCAGATCGGAAGGCAGTTATGAAATCAGTGCAAAGCTTCTTTTCCTGATGTGTCTTATAGCCGCAGTATTTACATTTGCAACTGTAATGGCAAGCTGCCGCAAGCCATGCAGGATAGCAGGCAGAGTTTCACCTATCGAAGCCCTTCGCTATAATGACACAGATATTTCCTGTGGTAAAAAAACAAGAAAGACTGTTAAAGTCAGTCCCTTTTCAACAGCAAGAAGCAATATGTCACGCAGCCGTAAAAAAACTGTGATAGTTGTTCTCTCCCTTTCACTCAGTCTGATACTTGTAAACACTATGTTCACTGTTCTGCGCGGGATCGATCTTGACAAATATATCAGCTCACAGATAGTCGGTGATTTCGTTATAAAGCAGGATCAGGCTTCACAGAATGACGAGGATACTTATCAGAAAATATCTCCCGAAGTTATAAGCTCTCTGCGTCAGGCTGACGGCGTTGCCGAAGTTGATCCCGTATTCTTCGCATGGGGCAGACTCAAGCTCGGCGGAAAGCCTCTTGAACGTCTTAATGCTTTGCTTGACACCTATGCAGATACAGATTCGTTTGATGCATTTGAAGAAGCAGCAAACGGAGAGGTAATCACTGATATTTACGGTATTTCACCGGAGCTTCTTCGCTATTTCGAGTCAACAGAAGGAATTTCGGACATTAAGAAATTTGAAAGCGGAAATTATGCTTTAGTTATGACAGATTATATCGGTGCTGCTGAGGATTCAACAGACGATCAGTTCTATGAGATCGGTGATACTCTCACGCTTTCAACCTGGGACGGAAAAACACAGGACTTTGAAGTTATGGCTATTTGTGAAATGCCCTATGCATTAAGCACCCAGTCCTACTATCCCCTCGGCGCTCAGGTGATGATCTCCGAAAAAGCATACTCCGAACTGGTAAACCAGCCGAATGCGATGACAGTTCTGGTGAATGCTGAAGACGGACACTTTGAAGATGCGGATAGTCAGATAAGTATGCTGACAGGCAGTTACAATTCCGACCTCATCATTAAAAGCAAGAAGACTTACGCAGAAGAATACAGCGACTTCATGAAAATGATTAAGCTGGTCGGAGGTACGCTCTCAGGTATACTCGCACTCATCGGTATCCTGAATTTTGTAAATGCGGTCGTGACAGGTATCCTCTCACGCAAACGCGAACTTGCTATGATGAATGCAGTCGGTATGACGGGTAAACAGCAATCTTCCATGCTGATGTGGGAAGGCATCCATTATGCAGCTCTGACTGCTGTATGCTCATTCCTTTTCAGCGCAGTTTTCAGCTATTCAGTCGTTAAAATGGTCACAGAAGGTCTTTCCTACTTCTCATATCATTTTACACTGCTTCCGATACTTATCTGCATCCCGATACTCGTATTTCTTTCAGCATTGATCCCCTCAATGGCATATAATAAGATATGCAGGGAAAGCATTGTTGAAAGGCTCAGGGTAGACTGAAAACAACGTAAAGACTTCAAATATCATACAGATAAAGGCTGCGCAAGTTACGCAGCCTTTTTTCTTAGGATCAAAACTTCTATATCGGCGCACCTCTGAAGCAGGTGCTTTGTCTTATTGTTCTTCTTTGTAGGACTCCATCGCATCATTAAGCTTTGCTTTTGTTAACGAAAGATCAACAAAATAATTCATATCATTAAGCTCTTTTTCATTATTTGAAATGGTAAAAGCGATCCACATAACAGCCTCATCCTCTTTGCCGTCCCAATCCTTAAATTTAGAAACATATGCCGCAAAGTTGACTTGGCGGTCATCATTATACAAAGAAACTCTTCCGGATACACGAAGCGCCTTATAGCCTAACACCTCTTTTTCTTCCTTTGAATCAATGACACAATCAATTGCTGATTCGCTATAAGCAGAATAAATAATATCTGTTATATTAGAGCTTAAATCAGTGGAAAACGCCTTCTCTAAAAAATCTTCAAGGGTATCAGGCACATCATAAGAAGACGAGTCAACAGCAAAATACACTACAGTATCCTCGTTATAATCCGGATTTGATACCTCATCTGTTGCATAAAGCTCACAAGAAGAAGCCGTATGCTTATATAACCTTGCAGGATAAGGAATTTCAACATCGTAAGAAATGCTGCCACTATAGTTTAATTCTTCCTCAGCTTGTTCAGTAGGCGTTTCTGTCTCCGAATTCGCTTCATCCTTGCTTTCGTCATCTGAAACCGCCGAAGAAGCCGTATCAGCCTTTGAGCTTGTATCTACGGTGCTTTCCCCCGATGTTGCAGCATTTCCGCAGCCTGTCAGCATGACCGCTGCCATACAAATTGCAAATAAACCCTTTTTCATTATTTCTCCTCCTTAAAATATAAAAAGGCACACTATGCCCTTAAAAGCATAATGCGCCTTGATCACCATTATTCTGCGAGTTTACATAGCTATGCCCTGTCTGTCGCATTATAACAAACTTCTGCATAGCTGTCAACTCCTTTATCATATAATGATTGTAAACATTTTGAAAACAACTCTGTTCCATGTTTGCAGATTAATTATATCATACTTCATTTTTCTTTGTCAAGGGAATACCGGTATTACTTTCAGCAGCCTCAGTATCCTTCATTAAGCCGGAAGCAGCAAATCATAATCATTCATCCTCATGTGGAACGAACTTCTGTTTGCAGATCCATTCAGTTCCGTCCTCTTTCCTGACAATGAGCTGAGTAGGTTTTCCTGTTACATCAGCCATGCGCTGCGCCAGACCGTAGTTTGTAGTGTTATCCGCATAAAGCATCTCACCACTCTTCAAATCAGTGGGACTCATGGCGGTATGACCGTGATATCGGCATTCGTCCCTTTGCTTTTCGTGTATACCTATTCCCGCAAGATGCGTATCTGTGAGCGGTTTGAATATAGCCTTTGTAAGTTCCATAGCCTGTTCCGGTGTAGACGCAGTCTCTTCCGTATATGATGTCACATAGTGGAATACAGGCGTCTTATTCTCGTTGCCCCAAAAATGTGCTGCTATTTTGAACTGTTCGTATGCGTTACGGGGATTATCCGCATCTATCCCGAATCCTTCCTTCAGCACCTGATCCTTTCCTATTGGATAGTTCACAACATTCTTCAGACATTTATCATTGCCGTTTGTATGTAATATCACTTTAAGAGTTTCCATAATTCCATCACCTTTCTCTGTATCCTGACAGCTTCTTCCGGCATATCAGGTTTAAGCTCCTCGTATTTCTTGTTTGCAGAATTCTGTAACTCCGCCATAAGTTCCGGTGTCAGAGGGATCGGATAGTGCTCTATCCTGTATGCCGCAATATCAGAACGTGGAACTCCTTTCTCTTTAGCGATCTGATCCAACTCTTGTAATGTTGATTCTCTTACTTTCATTGGTAACGGTACTTTCTTTTCTTTTTGATCTTTCATAATGATCACTCCTGTGTATATATTATTCCGTATACATCTTCAACATACTTATGTTGTGTATCCGATACAGATATTTTGCTATTATATATTACAGGATATAAGTATAGAGAAAACGTATTACGGAATTACATATATGTACTGTTTTAGCCAAAAATAATCACTCAGATATGCTCTCCATACCTTGACCGCTGAATGTTCGCCGCTGATTCTTATGCGTATCACAATTTCTCTGCATATCTGATCTCAGAATTGTCCATAAACATATACTATTATATAAGCAGAATGCTTCGGTTAATTCTTTCCGATGCATAATATCTTTTTCTCGCAGCTGTGTCGCTATCGATACAGCTTTTTTCATATACCGCCGCCCCGTAATGGGGCGGTGAAGCTGAAATGAAGTGCATTTTTCTTTCAGTGCAATGACAGGATCCTATTTTTTCAATTTTGTAAATATATATAATTATTATGAAATAATAATTATTTCATAATGAAAGCTTTTATTTTTTTCTATATATAGCCTGTTCCGAGAATTTCTCTTTTCTGTATATATATTATTATAGCGATACCATGTTCGTGGTAATCAAATTCAGAAAGGAGGAACAACCTGTGTTTGACAACAGCCGATACCTCACCTGCGGAGTTGACAGCACTATTCCCATAGAACTTCAGCTTTTTATGTGGGAGTGCGTTGAGCGTCTCCCCGAGCCGAAGGACTATTTACAGGTCTTCGAGCTTAAACCTGTGGGGAATCTACAGTGTATCACTCACACCTCAGAAGAGCCGGAATACCGTATGGAGTACCTGCTCCCGTCGGATGATCCGATCACGGAAAAGCTGTACGTCATTGATGACGACAGTCACAGCACCATGCTGCTTTCAAGCGAATATTAAACACGAATGCCGTCCTTCGGGACGGCTCAATCTATTTACGGAGGTCTAAAATGGAAAAGAACCAAAACGAAATATACTGCGCTCATTGCTGTGACCGCATTGAAAACGAGGACTATGATACCGTCAACGGTCAGATATGGTGCGACGTCTGCATAGACGAAAATACCGTAATCTGCGACAGATGCGGAGAAAGAATTATCATCGATGATGCGGTACAAGATGATGATATCACTCTTTGTCAGGGCTGTTATAACGATTTCTATCACCGCTGTGAATGCTGTAACAGGATAATTCATGATGACCACGTCAACTGGCGTGACGATTATCCGTACTGTGACAGATGCTATGACGATATGAGCACTGAAATTGAAGAGTATAACTACAAACCGGAACCGATATTTTATGGCGAAGGCAAGCGTTTCTTTGGCGTCGAGCTTGAAATTGATTGTGGTGGAAAAGATAATGATAATGCCCGTTTTCTCAAGGAAATCGCCAACGTTCACGGTGAGCATATTTATGTCAAATCGGACGGTTCACTCGATGAAGGTTTAGAGCTCGTAACGCATCCCATGGATCTTGAATATCACAAAACCTTCTGTTGGGACAACATAATGCAAAAGGCTATATCACTGGGTTATCGCTCGCACCAGACTTCAACTTGCGGACTGCACATACACGTAAACAGAGACTGTTTTGGTGAAGAACGTGAGGAGCAGGACGAAGTTATCAGCCGTATCCTGTTCTTCGTTGAGACTCACTGGGCGGAGCTTCTCAAGTTCTCACGTCGAAGCGAATATTCAATCAATCGTTGGGCAGCTCGTTACGGATACGAAAAAACAGGTAAGGAAATACTGGACAAGGCTAAAAAGGGCTGTCAAGGACGCTATGCCGCGGTAAATCTTTGCAATTATTCAACTATCGAATTTAGATTGTTCAGAGGTACGCTCAAATACAATACCCTGATAGCCGCACTGGAGCTTGTAAACACTATCTGTGACCTTGCTATCAGTCTGACCGACGACGGTATTGCTAATATGAGCTGGAGCGAGTTTGTCGGTACGCTTACAGAGCCTGAGCTGATACAATACCTGAAGGAACGTCGGCTGTATATCAACGAGAATATCAATGCAGAGGAGGACATGTAAAATGGGCTTATTATCGGACATTTTCGACATTGACGAAGAAACTGAAAAAGATATAAAAGATGTACTTAAGACTGTCGGTGTTATTGCAACGATACTGCTTGCAGGCGGAGCTATAGACAGTATCGGCTATGATGATGAAAAGGAGGAATAAAAATGTGTGCTGTATATGGGCTTTTAAACTACGGAAAAAAGATACCTCACAAGCTGTTAACACGGATATTGCGCGAAATATCAGTAAATGCCGAGTGCAGAGGAACAGATGCAACAGGGATAAGCTATGTCAGAAACGGCAGGATCGTCACGTTCAAGAAGGCTAAACCTGCTCACAAAATGAAGCTTGTGTTTCCTACTGACACAACGGCTCTTATCGGTCATAACCGAATGACAACTCAGGGTGACGCTAAGCGTAATTACAATAATCATCCTTTTGAGGGGAGAACTACGTCACATAGCTTTTCCCTTGCTCATAACGGCGTTCTATACAATGACGGAGAGATACAGAAGAGCAATCATCTTCCTGCAACCAGAATTGAAACAGACACCTATGTTGCCGTTCAGCTGTTAGAAAAAATGGATGCAGTTGACAGTACTGCGTTGAAATCAGTTGCGGAGACTGTCCTCGGCAGCTTTGTGTTCACCGTTTTGAGAGACGATAATACGCTGTTCCTTTTGAAAGGCGATAATCCGCTAACGCTCATGCATTTTCCCGAATACGGACTTTACCTGTATGCGTCAACAACAGAGATACTTTTCAATGCCTTCAAGAAATTACGCTTTAATTCCGTGTGTGAAAATACTAAGGTCGAAAGCGGTAATATTGTCCGCATTGACAGCGGCGGTAAACTATCGATAAGCAGCTTCGACTATACTGAACCTCATTATATATATCGCTCGCGCCGTCTGTATGACTGGTTCGATTACGGAACAAATGATAAGAATTATGAAAATGACCTTCTTATGATGTGCGGATTCTATGGAGTAGACAGCGAGGACGTTGAACTCCTGCTTGAATACTACAGCTATGATGAAGTCGAACAGATGCTGTTTGATACCGATATGCTTCATGAGGCTCTTCGTGATGTGAAGTATATGCTTGGAGAAGATGTGTATGAAGGATGCTTCGGAGTATTTTGAAATAACACTTGTAAATATAAGGTTAATGTGATATAATCAATAAAACAGCCGTCGGCAGCGAATTTGCACAAGCAAAGCTGCGGCGAGTCGCCGCGGATGATTTCAGGAATATTACCGATATAAAAAGTTCTCCACCGAATCATGAATTAACTTCGTTAATAGAAATTCGGCTCCGAACATTTTAATGCTTTTGTGCCGTCGGCTGTTTATTTTAAAACGGAAGGAGACTTCAGGTATGCTTGATGCTGACATTATAAAAATATCGGAAGCGCTCGATGTTCCCGTAAATAAGCTATATATGCTCAGCAACAATTATAAGCCTCGCAAGAAGCGCCGTGGCAGTACATACGAAAACTATCACACGGTAGTCATTCACCACGGACGTGGACACAAGAACCGCAGGCTCAGTGTACCTAATGCTTTCCTTAAAATGGTACAGCGCAGGATACTTGAATGCTATCTGTATCAGCTTGAAGTCTCGGATCATTCAACTGCCTATTGCAAGGGGAAGTCCCTGCTTGATAACGCCTCACCTCACGTCGGAAAGGAATGTGTTCTGAAACTCGATATATCACACTTCTTCGACAGCATTGATGATGATATGGTCTATCTTGTGATGAAGCATCTTGGACTATCTGTTCCCGCAACTGCACTGCTGACGCACCTCTGTACCTATAAGACAAGACTTCCGCAGGGAGCTCCTACATCACCATATATTGCTAATCTGGTAATGAAGCAATTCGACGAAAAGCTGGGATGCTGGTGCCGCAGAAACAATATCACCTATACCCGCTACTGCGATGATATGACGTTCTCCGGGACAAAATCAGCTATTCGTGAAAGTCGGATCATAAGTAAGGTCAGGAGTAAGCTGTATCATATGGGATTTACGCTCAATGATAAAAAGACAGTGTTTATCAGTTCGTCGCAGCAGCAGCGTGTAACAGGTATAGTTGTAAACGAAAAGCCTGTTCTCTCCCGTAGTCAGCGCAGAGCCATACGTCAGGAAGTATACTACTGTCAGAAGTACGGAGCTGTTGAAAGTATCAACCGAAAGGGACTCGATATTCCCTCTGACAAATACTTGCGTTCCCTTCTCGGACAAATTGCGTTTGCAATGCAAATTGGACCTGACAATGCCGAGATGAGGAGATACTTTGATACTATAAAAAATTTGATATGAATACTATGCCGCCAGTTAATGGCGGCTATTTTTGTTTAATTAAAGTCTCAAAAAGTATACTTTATGGCAAAGTTGAAAAACAGCGAAAAAAGCATTCCAAAAAGTCCGTTTTTGACTTTTGAGACGTTCCGAAAGTCACCACCACTTTTTGGGACAGAAAGGAGCATTATGGATAACCGAATCTACGGATACGTTCGAGTATCAACCACCGGGCAGAACGAGGACAGGCAGCTTGAAGCTCTGACTAAGTTTGGAGTGCCTGAGCAGAACATTATAATTGACAAGGCTTCGGGTAAGGACACGGAGCGTGAAGGCTATCAATACCTCAAACGTCAGATACTCCGCAAAGGCGATACACTTGTTATCAAGGAACTGGACAGGCTCAGCAGAAACAAGTCCGACATCAAGCGTGAGCTTGAACAGTTCAAGGAAATGGGAGTCAGGGTGAAGATACTTGATATACCGACAACGCTTACAGACTTTCCGCCGGATCAGGCATGGGTACTCGAAATGATAAACGCTATTCTCATCGAAGTCCTCGGTGCTATAGCAGAGAATGAGCGTAAGAAAATACGTGCCCGGCAGCGTGAAGGCATAGAAGCTGCCAAAAAGAAAAACGTCCGCTTTGGACGTCCGTCAAAGCCGCTGCCTGATAACTGGCGTGAGGTACTGGCGGAAGTCCGCTGCGGAAACAAAAAGCCTGTAGAAGCTATGCGGGAGCTTGGTATCTCCCGTTCATGCTACTACAGGCTTTACAATAAAAATCAGAAGTAAGTATAGGCTTGCCCCTTCATGGGGGCAGGCTGTTCTTAATTAGTTATAACTTGCAGCGGTGTTTCCTTCGACATCACCGTCATTTGACGATACATCATATGCTGAACAATTTGAAACGATATTTTCAAGTGCATCTACACGTTTTCTCACCTCAGCAGCTATAGCTTTAGCACGTTCAGCTTCAACATAGCGTACAGCCTTATCCTCGCACAACACATTCAATATCTCACCTTCGATACCGTCAAGCTTTGAGATGTCAAACCAGTCGTATGATGAAACAAGCTTGAGCTGTTCACCGTGAGTCTTTTTGAACGGCTTGCAGATGATATCACTGGATATAAAACGTGAAGCTGACTTGTTATACCAGAGAGAAGTACCGCTGTCGAATATCGGTGCAGCGCCTATCCATTCAAGGGTATTTGCATCACGGAGAAGTCCGAAGTTGTTGAAGTGCCTGTCCTCGTTGGCAATGATATAGTCAAGAACTATCATGCGGTCAATGGCAGGTACGATATCAACGCCTAACTCTTTGCAGATATTTACATAGTGAAGATACTCATTTTCGTGGTTTGCTTTAGGACGAAGCTGCAATACTCTCCATGCACTGATAAGCTCAGTGTCCTTTGTAATGAAATCCTCGCACACGCTGTATGGCTTATCGTTCAGCCACGTTAATAAGTACGATACATGATCTATACCGAGCCGCTTCATTATAATAGCAGCAATGACTTCATTGAACGGCTGCTGACTGTATGGATCAGAACCGGATTTCACCAGGCAGCGCTTTCCGTCAATGATTTTCCAACGCTTCTTCAAGTTACCGTCAGATGTGTTATCAGGTGATACGAAGTCGAAACCATCATTTTTAGTATTAGTACCAAACAGCACGTCTCCTATATCGTCGGAGAAGTCGTTATCGAAAAAGTTGACTGCTTCCCATGTGATGTTGCTGTCATAAGGTCTGAGCCAGTAGTGATCGGAAAGACTGAGTCCAAGACACTTAGTAAGCAGCTGCATGGAACTGTATACTCCGAGTGTTTCAAGAGCATCAGCAACACCCATTCTACTTGCAGGAATAGAACGTCCTGCCCACCAGTGATTCATGGCGTATCTGTCAACTGTCTTTTCGCGGCGGAGCTGATGAACAACTCCCACGGGCAGATGCTTCTTAGCTGATATATTATCAATGCTTGTTATAACGCCCAGGTCTTCGTCTATCTCAACGTCTGCAACTGCAATGTTCTTGTGCATAAGAGTGTACTTCATTGCTCTCACCTCCTGTGTGCTTTTCGATTATTATACCATTATCTCAGAAAGAAATCAAGTGCTGCTGATGTCATACATATTTGAATTAAATAGTGTATCCATTCTCAGAAAAATCTTACTTATCCTTATTCGCCTTTTTGGGATTTTTAGCATTCCTGTCCTTCATCTTAAAGAAATTAAGCAGATTCTCAGTTCCTATCTCATTCTCAATATCCTTTGTCAGTTCAGGTCTGTCATACAGATAATCGTAAATGTTCTGGAAAAATTTAGTATATTCAGAAGCTAAGGATTCTTTGTCTAACATTTCATCAGCACATGAGTAACCCGTCTTCTTTTTGAGTTCTGCATACGCTTTTATGAAATCAATAGTTTTATCTTGGGAATCCTGCAATATAACATGCATAAATTGCATAACAATGTTAGCATAGTCTTCTTGAGAAAAGCAGCCCTTTAATACTTCATTAAGAGGCAAGGAAGTATCAATACTGGGATGAAGTCCTTTCCATATATACGAACGCTGCCCATATTCATTTCCTCTTATAAGATCTCCAAATGGGATATCATGGTTAAGAACATTGGAAGCATCATATAGCTGTATCATTTCATAGGCGAATTCCTTTACGCTTAACGCCCTGGAAAAATTAATAGATGAATGTATTGCATTTACCCACTCGTCTATAGTAACATCGTCCAGATCCCAATCATCATAAGCGACTTCGTCTTTGATTAGGCTTTCAACACGGAAACCCAGGTTTATTATCGTTTCAAAGTCTGTTTCTTCTATGCTATTATTAAACCATTTTACAAAGAGCTCGTCATCAGTATCTGGTTTTGGTAAATATGACTTTATAAGCAGCGCTTTAACAATGCTTTTATCTCGTAAAGGTATCCTATCCTTATTCTTATATCGCCAATCAAGTTTGCTACGCATGACAATACGATTCACCAGAAAATTATATTTGTTACTAATACTTCTTCTAAAACTCTCATTCATTGTTTGCTTATCTGAGATTTGCTCTTTATATATTTCTTCGCTTAGCTCTTGTAAAGTAATATATTCTTCGCTCATATATTTTACACCTCTTGTCAAATTATCTTAGGAATAGAAATGCCTAAAAACGATTCCTCGTATTATAGGCTGTATTATGTTAGAATGAAATCATAGCAGAAATACATAAGAAACTCTTTAAGATTTCTGCAATCGTAGGTCAGAAAACATTGAACTTCAAAAAAACTTATGAAAAACCCGGGATTTTCAAAAGTTCTGATTACAGCTCGTTCGACTGACCTACACTTCAGAAAAATCAGAATCTTTTTTCACTAAGTTAAAAGGAGAAATAATTATGTTTGATGAATTAACTAAGGGACGCTTTCCCGACTGGAATGCGGTTAACATGTCTGCCCCCACTCTTTACGGTTATCCCTACGGCAGTCCGACCACCGGATACACCCCACAGCAGTTGGATGTAACTGTCAACAACACATCCTACAAACGTAACTCCGTCGACGACACAATGGAGATCGAATTCATAAACAGCAAGGGTAAAGTCAAGATAAAAAGATTAACTAACGGTTTCAGCATTGGTAATGTGGTTGAGAATTACAATGACTCAGGTGAAATTGCATTTGCAATTTTGCATTATTATACGCGAAAAGTCAATTACGTTACCATTATTCCGGGTGAGGATTATAATGCCGGAAAATTCGATAAACATTTTGAAGGTATTATACGCTTGCCGGGTTGTTCCAAATCCGAACTTAATGCTTTGATAGGTTTCGCAATTAAAACAGCCCCCTGTCAGAAACAGAAACTTTTCCCACACCAAGGAATATGTGAATTTGAGAATAGAGTTATCAGCTTTGCCTGTAACCCCGGATTCATAAAGGAGGTTGAAAAATACATATCTCCCGGAGTTCTCAAACGCAAGCCTTTAGTAGGCTTTGTATCTGAGGAGCAAGTAATAGAAAACTGGAGAAAAACCCTCTGTCAGCATCCTGTACTATGCTTTCTGAGCAACTGGTACATTATGGGGGTAATGCAGTATTTTCTGAAACATGCAGGTATTATCATCATGGACTTTCTGTGTATCAAGCCTTCAAATACAGAAATAGGCTTAACGGAAGAAAAACTGATACCGATGCTCTCGACCAACAATTTTCACAAACACCCACTTCCAACATTGATATCGTCTCCTGATTCGATCGAGCAGGCTCATTCCGAAGTGTATGACGGCGTATTCTTAGTAAAGGATAATTCCTTTGCCGATGAGAAAAACAAAATAATCAACGGAGTCAAGACAATGATCCGATGTGCTCAGAAGAATAACTCTGGCAGGAACATATCGATGATACTCTCAAAGAATGCCGGATATACCGCTTCAAAGCTTGCTCCGGAAAATGCTATCGTCATAGACACAGAGGGCATTGAGCTTGACTGTACAGCAGAGAAGCTCGAGAGCATAGCCGATGAAATGACTGCTCTTGTGTACCAAAAAGCATTTTCCGATCCGATGAAGGCGCAAACATTTTTCACTCAAAATGCCTCCATGTTCCGTCAGGAATTATCAAGAGAGGTATCAGGTTCAAGTCTCGATACACTCACAGCAATGCTTACTATTGATGCTTTTTTGGATAACTTCATAGGAATAAAGCGATTAAACACGGACTTACTTTTGTACTATAATAAAACAATTAGCAATAAAGGAGAAATGGTTATGAACGCAAATACAATTATAAAGACAGAGTTTAATGCTAAACTCAGTGAAAAATTCAGATCAAAAGTCTTTACCGCCGTAAAAAAGGTGCGTAATCTCCGCTTGGACGATGACGGAATAACAGCTGTTATTTCAGGCGATCGTCTGCTGACCAGTTCTTCGATGATAGACAACGTAGTGCAGGAGATGCCCAGTATTAAAAGCAGTGAAAGTGTGATAAACGCCTTCCGAACCGACGGCGATCTTATTTGCACTGACGGAAATACGCATCCGTTCGATTCACACGACAGTACAGGCAAATACCAACGCCTTTACTTCTACGATTTCCCTGCGGATATCCTCGACGAGGATGTACTCTACATGCTTCAGAATCCGGAAAAAGCTGCGTTTCTGCTCACACAAGAGGAAATACAGATGCCCGGCTTCTTGCCAATTATATGTGACCAAAGCGGCAAATTTGCCGGCAAGCTCTTCTGCTACGATAATATTGAAAATGAAAGTATCGCTATATATGGTCAGGCAGGTGAGGGCAAAAGCTTCACCGAACAGCAAATCATGGGAGGTCGTTTCGCTCTCGGATACGACATATTAGTCTTCGACACAAGCGATTCAGCCACTTATGAAGCCTTGTGCGCTAACCTTTCAAAGGAGTTTGTGGACAAGAATGTCATTTTCCATAGCCTTGATGATGGAACCTTAAATATTGATATTTTCAACACTGATCGCGCAGCAAGCTTGCCCACACAGAAAAGGGAGGTAACAGGTATTATTGTAGCTGGTGTCGGAGAATTGTCAGTCCCGCAGACAAACGCTCTCCGTTCAGTTGTATCAGAACAGCTCGAAAAGCCTGATCCAGACAAGTCCATATCTCCAGATAATCTGTTGAGAGCCCTTAATAAGGAAGGAGCTACATATGAGAGCCTTCGTAATCGTTTAGAACCCTTCATTGAGGATATTCAGTTGTACGGTCTTACGCAGGGAACCTGGAAAGATTTCTTCAGCGGTGAACATAGAATACATGTAGTTCAGATCAACGAGGGCTTCTCAGGGAACGGAAATCAGATCGTGGACGCACTGCTTGCAGGTCTGTTCAATTACAAGCGTGAAAATCCTCAGCGTCCGTTATCCATTTTCATTGATGAAGTTCAGAATCATAATCTTTCGGCTTCGAGTCCTATCCGTAAGATATTGAAAGAGGGGCGCAAGCATCATCTTTCTATCGTAGCTGCTACACAGGATTTTTACGCCCGCAGCACAGAGATAGGCTCTGCTCTCGGTAAGGCTGGAATGCAGATACATCATCGTCCGACACAGGACAGTGCTAATCTGGTCGCAGCGGAGCTTCGCTGGAATAAGGCTGATATGGCTCGCTTTGACTCTATGAACCGCGGTGATGCGATCATCAAAGGCAGTCTCTTTAATAAGGAAGAGGGACGTAATTTACAAACTACGATCAGCGGTCATATTTATCCTTTCCCAGCCGATGAATATATCAAAAAAGAAGAAGGAACTCCAAATACCGATTGATCGGACTCATCTGTTACATAACATTATAGCTCAAAATTCATAATCGGTCAAGCAGTAATACACTGAACCCTGACAGCATAATATTCAAGGAAAGGAGTAAGCACTATGAAAGATATGATACATACAAAAAACACGTTCAAATCAGCTGATACCGAGCATCTGCGCAAGGCAGTTACCGAGAAGGTAGAAAAGCTGATAAACATTAAGATCAAAAAATAAGGCTGACCATAGGAAAATGATTTGAAGGGAGGTGAGGTCAATGCCTGAAGTGGCGATATACTGCCGTCTGTCTATAGAGGACAGGGACAAGGTCGGAGATGATGTAAGCGAAAGCATACAGAATCAGAAGGCAATGCTCAGGGACTACTGCCGTGAGCGTGACTGGGCAGTGTACGACATCTACGTTGACGACGGCTACAGCGGTATTGACCGAAGCCGTCCCGAATTCAACCGCCTACTGCGTGACTGCGAGGCAGGTCGGATCGATATCGTTCTCTGCAAGGATCAGTCCCGTTTTTCGCGTGACACAGTGGTGATAGAGCAGTACATAAACGACAAGTTTCTTGAATGGGGAATACGCTTCATCGGCGTTGCGGACAACGCTGACTCGGACAGCGAGAGCTACTCAACGATGCGCCTGTTCACAAGCGCCTACAACGAAATGTACGTCAAGGACATTTCGGCTAAGATAAGGCGTACTCTTGCATTCAAGCGTGAACAGGGACAGTTCATCGGTTCGTTTGCGCCTTATGGTTATATGATCGACACTGAGGATAAGCATCACCTTGTTATCGACAAGGAAACGGCTCCTGTTGTCCGCACGATCTTCAATATGTACGTAAACGGAGAGGGCTACCGCAAAATAGTTCAACGTCTCAACGATGAGGGAATAGTCAGTCCGTCAGAGTACAAGCGTCAGAAGGGTTCAAAATATGTCAACAGCAACGCAGATTCAAGCAGTTCAAAGGGAATGTGGACTCAGTCTACTGTTGCAAGGATCCTTGCCAACGAAATGTACACAGGTACACTTGTGCAGGGGAAAAGTCACCACATCAGCTACAAAAATAAAAAGCGGAAAAAGGTGGATAAGGCCGACTGGGTGCGTATCCCCAACGCTCACGAAGCTATTATTGATGCTGATACCTGGGAACGTTCACAGGAAAGGCTGAACAGTCATACAAGAGTCGGCAAACGTTCACAGGAGCTCTCTCCCCTGTCCGGCAAGGTTAAATGCGCTTGCTGCGGACGTCCCATGAAGCGGAACGTTTACTACAACAAGACTAAGACTATCAAGTATTACGGACTCCAGTGTGCGACCTACAAGACAGGTCCCATGAACTGTCCCAACAAATCGAGCATCAGCGGTCTTATCCTCGAAAAGCATATCCTGACAGAGCTGAACGCTATCATTGCGAACTACTGTCAGGCTGATGCGATACAGCTAACGGATATTCACTCCAAACAGCTCATGGAGCTTGAACTCAGGCTCTCCACCCTTGAGGACAGGCATAGTTCTGCCAAAGAACGTCTTGTGAAGATGTACAAGGATAAGCTGGACGGAATTATTTCAGATGAGGACTACTCTCTGTTTCGTCAGAATCTCAGCCATGAGGAAACAGTTCTTTCGGAGCAGATAACGGAAGTCAAAGGTCAGATAGAGGACTGCCGTAAGCGTCAGGAGAGCGCTGAGAGTCAGAAGGCTATCATTGAAAAGTATACTCACTTCGACAAGCTCGACCGTTCTGTCGCCGATGAGTTCATCGACTTCATTGAAATAGGTATGACCGATGAAAACGGCGGTCGTGAGATAAATATACACTGGAAGCTATAGGAGTACGCCCGCATCGGGCGTACTCTCAGCTTGTATCCCACTTTTCAAGAAAAAGAGCCGAGATTGGATAACTTAGACAATCCATTTTCGAGCAGTTTTTTGAGGGTAAAAAACTGCGTGATTCTCTCTATATCATCACACTTTAAATAGTAAACTGGTACGGAGCAGTTATCGTACTGGATGAGCAGCATTCTGGTGAAAATCTCCCTCTGCTTATCTACCGTGAAATTTGAGGATTTGCTAATGATTTTCCGAGTAATTTACACTTTGTTCATGCCGGTACCCCCCTTATGCCTAAATTCAACACTGGATTTCTATTCATAATGCGAACAGTTTACGGCGGTGCTGACTTGTGGAAAGTGCAAGCATATTCCTTGAAATACGACTAAATTGTCATTGACTTTTTTACTCTGCTATGGTATAATATTGTTGGAGAATGGAGATGATAACTATGCGGATTTACCTTGATAACTGTTGCTACAATCGTCCCTATGACGATCAGTCACAGCTTCGCATATCACTTGAAGCACAAGCGAAGATGCATATACAGAGCATGATACGTAACGATGAGCTGGAGCTTGTAACTTCGTTTATGCTCACTTTTGAAAATTCAAAGAACCGCATTGAAGAAAAGCGTAACGCTATCACTTCATTCATGGAAAGCTATTCATCTGTTTATGTCAGCAGTGAATGGCGTGAAAAGGCAGATGTGATCGCAAATGAGATCATGGCTACTGGTGTTAAATCTGCTGATGCCCTGCATACCGCTTGCGCTATCCTTGCACACTGCGATTATATGCTGACTACCGACGACCGTCTCTTGAAGTATAAGAGCGATAAGATCAAAGTTGTCAACCCGACCGAATTTATTATGATATTAGGAGGGACTGAAGATGATGAATAATAACATTACTACAGCTGAGATCGTTGAGCGTGGATATGGCTGCCTGTTTGAACATCTCGGTACGATTGAAACTGAGCGTTTCATATCCTATATCCTGAGTGAACGATTTGATTACACAAAATGGCGCAGAGAATATTTCGACAAGGCGAGTGTTGAAGAATTATCTTCCGCCGCTGCCGATTATGAAAAAGCTCATCCGTTCAACCCTAAGAAACCTCAGCTTCCAATCGAATAATACACAATGTCTGTACGACACAAAAGCTGTGAAGCGGAATATATTTCCGCTCCGCAGCTTTATTATTTCCCCATAACGATCTGTCGAACGTAAAACTCTAACGAAACAGAAAGTTCGTGCGCAATACATCTGGACAAACAGCTTTATTGCGCGCTATAATATAATCATCAGGTGTTGTCCTAAAAATCCAAACTAAAACATGTAATGAATTGAATGCATGGAAATTTGAACGACAACCAAAGCTAAGATCGACAATGCTGACAAGACTGTGAGAGCTGCCCTTGAACGCAGGCGTAAGATCATCATACAGAGCAAGCAGACCACTTATGATATGCTCATAATGTCTATTTTTTTGCGGCCTGAATTAATGGAGAAAAAACTTCTATATCACTACTGTTCTGGGCGTACTCATTTTTGTTCAAAGTCTTGTAATCACGCTGAAATAATGCTATAATGGTACTACCATTGAATTTTTGAAAGGATATTAAGTGTATGAACAAATCAACAAAAGACTATTTTAAGCCAAAAATGCGACTTGGTTTTAGTTGACTCGCCACATGGCGGCATCGACGGTGGATGCACTTCAGCAGAGGGAGTCCCCGAAAAAGGGATAAACCTCGATATCCTGCTGAGACTGCGGGATATGCTGACCATATCAGGCTATACAGTTGAAGTTACAAGGGACAGCGACCGCTCGATACATGACGACGGCATTGAAGGTATCGCAGCCCAGAAAAGCTCGGACATGGATAACAGGCTTGCGCTGTTCAACAGCCGTTCCGATGCGATATGCGTATCGATACATCAGAATCAGTTCACGGATCCGATCTACAGCGGAGCGCAGATGTTCTATTCGGGAACTAACAAAAAGAACGAAGCACTTGCACGTTCACTTCAAAGCAGGTTCGCCGAACTGTTACAGCCTGATAATCAGCGTGAGATAAAGCTGTGCGGCAAGGAACTGTTTCTCTGCTACTACAGCAAAAATCCGACTGTCATGGCAGAATGCGGATTCTTATCGAACCCCGATGAGGCGGCTATGCTGAATACCGAGGAATACCGCCAGAAGGTAGCCATGACCTTGTTCGCTGGGATAAACGACTTCATATCAGGTGACAGAAAATGAGTATTTGCTGACACAAAAACGCCCCGGGATCAGTGTAAACACTGACTTCGGGGCGATTCAATGCTATTCAATGCCGTGTCAACAACCGAAAAAGGACGGCCAATGAGCACACCTTACTTATTGTATCCGTTAGGATTATTCTTCTGCCAGTTCCATGTATCACGGCACATATCTGCAAGAGTTCTCTCTGTCTTCCAGCCGAGGACCTTCAGTGCCTTGTCCGCATTTGCGTAGCTCTCGGGAAGATCGCCCGGACGTCTTGCACCGTAAACGTGATTGATCTTTATATCATTTACCTTCTCGAAGGTCTCTACTATCTCAGTAACGCTGTAAGGTGTACCTGTTCCGAGGTTGAATATCTCAACGCCCTTATGTTCCAGAACATAGTCGATCGCCTTAACGTGACCGATCGCAAGATCGGTAACATGGATATAGTCACGGCGGCATGTACCGTCGGGAGTATCATAGTCCTTTCCGAAAATGGTAAGCTGCTCACGGCGTCCTACTGCGACCTGTGCAACATACGGCATGAGGTTGTTAGGTATTCCCTGAGGATCCTCGCCTATTTTGCCTGATACGTGTGCGCCGATAGGATTGAAGTATCTGAGCAGTACAACGGAGAGATCCTTATTTGCCTTTGCGGCATCCTCAAGTATCTGCTCCATCATTACCTTAGTCCATCCGTAAGGATTAGTACATGTACCGCGGTTCATTTCCTCTGTATATGGTACAGGATTCTCCTCGCCGTAAACAGTTGCACTTGATGAGAATATGATATTGTTAACGCCATACTTCTCCATACATTCAAGAAGAGAAAGTGTGGTATCGATATTGTTCCTGTAGTAGAGAACAGGCTTTGCAACGGATTCACCTACAGCCTTAAGACCTGCAAAGTGAATAACAGCGTCTATCTTATTCTCCTTGAAAACGTTCTCGAGTTTTTCGGTGTCCTTTATATCCAGCTCATATGCCTTTACGGACTTGCCTGTTATCTCCTCGATACGTTTTACTGCTTCGGGACAGCTGTTAGAGTAGTTATCTGCTATGATTACCTCATAGCCTGCCTCTAAAAGCTCTACGGCGGTATGTGAACCTATATAGCCAGCACCGCCTGCGAGTAGTATCCTGCTCATGTTATATTTCCTCCTTTTATTTCAATACCGATTCGTGCAGAGTGAAGTGTTTAGGTATGCCGTTTTCGGTAATGAGATTCAGATCGCCCTGTATGAGCGGCAGGAAGTAATTCAGTGCGAATTTCCTGATATTGTTTCCTGCTGAATTGATGTATTTCTTTGGCAGGAACTTCTCGTTATTAGCGATATCTCCTGCATCTGCAGCTTCGATGACAACTGTGTAAGGTATGTCTTCTATACGGCGGAAAACCATTACCTTGCCTGTTTCGCCTTCAAGGGCACAGCGAACTCCTGCTGCACCTACAGCCTCTGCCTCATCAATATCGGTCTTTGAACCAAGATGAGATGAACAGCGCTGCATTACATTAAGCTCTATGGAACGGACCTTGCAGCCTATCTCACTGCGTACAACGTCCTCAAGATATTTTCCGATTCCCGAAAGATATTTATGTCCGAAATTGTCCACAACTCCTGACTGTACACCCTCAGGTACTTCTATTCCCTCTGAAACTGCTATTATAACAGCCTTATGCTTGGACATCTCCTGACGTACATCCTTCAGGAAGTTTTCCAGTGAGAACGGTACTTCGGGAACATACACCAGATGCGGTGCAGATTCTCCCATAGCGTGAAGGACTGCACTTGAAGCAGTCAGCCAGCCTGCATGACGTCCCATTATCTCAACTATGGTTACGGACGGTATACTGTAAACGATACTGTCACGGGTTATCTCGTGCATAGTTGTAGCAACATACTTTGCAGCAGAACCGAATCCCGGAGTATGATCTGTGATGCAGAGATCATTGTCAATGGTCTTTGGTATGCCTATGACCTTGATATCGATATCGTTCTTTGCAAAATATGCAGAGAGCTTATTTACCGTATCCATGGAATCGTTACCGCCGATATACAGAAACGCTCCGATATTGCGCTGTTTCAGAGTTTCAAGCATACGCTTGTAGACCTCTTCGTCCTCGGACCAGTCCGGCAGCTTGTATCTGCATGAACCGAGTACCGTTGAGGGAGTCTGTCTGAGAAGCTCCATGTCGTTGTTGGTAAGGATCGTAGACTTAAGGTCAACCAGATGATTCTCAATGATACCTTCGATACCGTTGATAGAACCGAATATGGCGTCGATCTCCGCTACCTTCAGTGCTTCCTTGAATACGCCTACAAGCGAGGCGTTGATAGCACATGTCGGACCGCCCGACTGTGCAACTGCAATATTCATCATAATAATTATCCCCTGTATTATAATAAAATTCATTCCGCGTGGCGCGAAACTGCATAATAATTGTAACATATCCGTATTTTATTGTCAAGCCGAAAAAACAAGTGTATCTTGTAGGATCTCGCTTTTTTACAAGCATCTGATAAAAAACAGGTAAATAATCTTTTCTTTTATCTCTTTTCCACTTGATTTAATAATTGAATTGTGATAGAATTGATTATAAGGATATACAAAGGACTGACATAAAATGAAACGTTTTAATGAACTTATTCAAAAGCGATGGTTCGCGAATACACTTGCAGGCTGTATAACCGTCGCTTTCTTTATAATTCTTTCTAATATCAATGACGTCTGGAACGGTATAACTCAGTTCATGAACTATTTCTCCACTATCATAGGAGGATGCGTTCTTGCTTATCTGATGAATCCGCTTGCAAAACTCTATCAGCGGTTACTGTTCAGAAAGATAAAGAAGGAATCCCTCGGCTGGTCGCTTTCGATCGTTTTTGCTGTGGTAACGGTACTGATGTTCCTGATATTCATAATGAGTATCCTCATACCTCAGCTTATCGACAGCGTCGCCACATTTATCAACAACCTTGATTCATATGCGGCAACGCTTCAGGGACTTATCCACGACTTCATGCCGGAGGATCACGAGTCGCCAAGCCTGCAGAATATAGTCCTTTCATCGGATAATATCATCAATACCGTTGTTGACTATATTATGGACAACTCCTCGAAAATAATCAACATATCCACTACCGCAGGAAAAAGCGTTATCAACTGGTTCATCGCATTCGTGCTTTCTATCTACCTCCTTGCGGCAAAGAACAAGCTTAAAGCCGGCACAAAGCGATTCCTCAACGCACTTCTCAGTACAGAACGCTATAATACAGTCTCTACCTTTCTGACACGCTGCAATCTGATACTGAACCGCTATGTTATTTTCGACCTCATCGACGGTCTCATCGTGGGAACTGTCAACGCTGTTTTCATGTCCGCATTAGGTATGCAGTACGCAGGTCTTGTTTCTGTGGTAGTAGGCGTTACCAACCTCGTACCGACATTCGGTCCGCTGATAGGTGCAGTCATAGGAGGATTCATACTTCTTATGGTACAGCCTGTACATGCACTCATATTCATCGTATTCACGCTGGTCCTTCAGTTCCTGGACGGATATGTCATCAAGCCGAAACTTTTCGGCAATACCCTCGGTGTTCCCGGACTGTGGATCCTTATAATGATAATCGCAGGCGGCAGGATATACGGCATCGTAGGTATCCTTCTTGCTATCCCTTCCGCAGCGATACTGGATTATATCTACAGAGAAATAATCATAAGCAATCTCGAAAAAAGAAAAACCCGTATCAACGCTCCCCCTGCTGAAGAAGAGGACGATGATGCGGAGGATATAAAAGGATGAAATAATCAGATAAAGGAGAGAAGAATTATGAAAATCGGAGTTTTAGGCGCAGGAACATGGGGCATTGCCCTTGCAAAAATGCTCAGCGAAAGCAGTCACTACGTTACAGTGTGGTCCGCTCTCAAGGAAGAGATCGATACTCTCGAAAGCACACATACTCACCCTAAGTTCAGGGACGTGGTACTTCCTGCGGCAATTAAATATACTGCTGATATAGCTGAAGCCTGCAGTGAGAAGGACATTCTCATCGCCGCAGTACCTTCGGTGTATATCCGCTCGACTGCAAAAACTGCAGCACCTCATCTTCAGAACGGTCAGATAATCGTAAGCGTTGCAAAGGGAATCGAAGAAGATACCCTTATGACTATGACCGAAGTAATAGCTGACGAGCTTGGAGACATAATAAAGGAGAAGTCCATTAAGATAGCAGCTCTTTCAGGCCCTACCCACGCGGAAGAAGTAATACGCGATATGCCGACTACCATCCTTTCTGCCTGCCCCGACCTTAAAACCGCAGAGACAATACAGGATGTGTTCATGAACACCTGCATGAGAGTTTACACTAACCCCGATATCCACGGAGTTGAACTTTGCGGTGCTCTGAAGAACATCATCGCTCTTGCTTCGGGTATGCTTAAAGGACTCGGCCTCGGCGACAACATAAAGGCTGCCCTGATAACAAGAGGACTTGCCGAAATAAGACGCCTCGGCATGAAGATAGGCTGCTGTGAGCAGACCTTCTACGGACTCGCAGGAATGGGCGACCTGATAGTTACCGCCCTCAGCGTACACAGCAGAAATTATCAGGCAGGTATTCTCATAGGCAAGGGCTACGAAGCTGAAAGCGCAATAAAGGAAGTAGGTATGGTAGTTGAGGGAATAAACGCTCTTAAGCCTGCTATGAAGCTTTCCGCACTTTACGGAGTTGAGCTTCCTATCATATCATCGGTGTACTCTGTTGTATATGACGGAGCTCCTCCGGCAGCAGCAGTAAATAAGCTCATGTCAAGAGAAAAACGTTCCGAGTTCAGCGAATAACGTTTTATGTACTTCACTCATACAGAAGATTTATATGTATTTATCGGGATCCCCCTCCCCCCAGCACCTTGCGAACAGCCAAAAAGTGCGATAAACAGGTGATTATTGCAATAAAAGCCATGACTTATCACTAATAGGAACATCAGATAAACCATATTGAACTGCCTGCACAGCGTGCTGTAAAAAAAGCCACTAAAAGTCCAGCCGAAAGCTGGACTTTTTTGACAGGCTGAAAAACAACTATTTTTTAAAGAACAAAATATTTTTCTCAGTGCGGCTATAGTATTGAAAAACTTTTTCTTTTATGTTATAATTAATGTGCACTCAATAACCGTCTAAAGGCGGTTATTGCCCCGAACTTTGTTCATAGTGTATTATTGCTCCACCAACTAACTATTGAATTGTCTTGCTTGTCCTTCACTATAATTCTTCAAGAGTTAATTGGCGGAGCAATATTAAAAGATATTAGCAATTATCCGATCATATATAGGTTTATTATATTCGGAAGCATAGATCGTGTAGTAAAAGGAGAGCGAGAATGTACAGATTCATCATCGGATGCGACTGCGACGGAGTTCTTACTGATCTGTATACCCATAATGTACGTGCAGGAAGAGAGGTTTTCCAACGTGAGCCTGTCGATCTGAATGCCTACGGAGTTGACGAGGTATATGACATCAGCGATATCCCGGTGGTCTTGCGTTATGCAAAAGCAGTTGGTATATTCCGCCGCTACTGTCAGAAAGAACCGCCCCGTGAGAAAGCTCTCAGCGTGATCAACGAGCTTTCCGGCAATGGGTATGACTTTCACCTGATAACAGCCCGCATGTTTGCGGATTACCGCGGGATCCTCGGATATCTTTCCCGCAGCTGGCTAACAGGATGGCTGAAGAAACGTGAATTCAATTTCAGCTCGGTGCAAATATGCAGCGAGAAACAGAGTCCGAGAGACAAACTTCTGGCCTGCCGCAAGCTCGGAGTCGATGCCATGATAGAGGACAGGCCGGATAATGTGATGTACCTTGCAGAGAACGGCATACGTGTTCTCATGTTCGATGCCCCCTACAACAAGGATATTTCTCATGAGAACGTTACCCGCGTTCACAATTGGGATGAGGTCAAGGAAATACTGACCACACTTCCTGTCCCTTCTGAGAAAGGCTGGACAAGGCTTGAACGTGAGCAGATAGCTGAACTGAGCGATAAGGAGAAGAATATTTATTTCCGGCTCTATCAGCGGCATTTGCAGGAAACACCATTCGATCATGAAAAGCTTGAAAAAGGAGAGAACCGCTTTCGCAGGATTTACAGGCTGCTGAATCTTCCTTTAAAGCTGTTTTTTCATGTAAAGGCCTTCGGCAAAAAGAACATCCCCTATCAGAACGGCTTCATTGTTATATGCAATCACTGCAACAGCTATGACCAGTACCGCTTCGGACTTGCATTCGGCAACAGACCATTCGTTGGGTATGCGGCAAAGGAGATAGCAGATACCTTCCGCGGAAGACTGTTTGACTCTACCGGTCTTTGCATATTCATCGACCGCAATGACCGGACTGATAAGCACAACGCCGCCGAACTGATGGCTTCACACATGGCACACGGCAGGATATCTCTCATATTTCCCGAGGGCACAAGGAAGAACAAGACTCCCGAGGGCAGAGCAAAATTCCAGAACCATTTCAAGGCAGGTACAGCAGTACTCGCACAGAAAACAAGAGCAGCCATACTTCCGGTTGCCTGCAATTCTTTCGGCAGCCGTGGACTGGTGCGTTTCGGTGAGCTGATATATGTATCGCCCACAGATGATATAGCTGAAAAGACCTGCGAAATAGAAGCCGCAGTAGCAAAGCTCAGCATGGAAAACTTTGAGTATTATCTGACAAAGAAAAACAGAACAAATGAATTGAAAGAGGTAAGGGAAAAGTATAAAGAGTACCTTGCTTCAATAGAG
This sequence comes from Ruminococcus sp. XPD3002, assembly GCA_900119535.1. GTDB lineage: Bacteria > Bacillota > Clostridia > Oscillospirales > Ruminococcaceae > Ruminococcus > Ruminococcus flavefaciens_H. Next base: position 236,769 of record FPJT01000001.1, on the reverse strand, counting down.
AAAAAGGAAAGTATATAATGAAGATCGGTTTTGATTTACGTTCACTGGTAAGTGACACGGAAAATGTGACCTCAGATGACACTGCCGTCATCAGGGAGCTATTTGCCACTCTCGAGAGCTCCGGCAATGAATTGTTCATCTTCTTTCCTTCAGGACTTGACAGGAAAGGATCAGGAAAGTACAAAAAAGGATTTCTCAGGAAGTGCGGTATGGACGGAGTACCGTCTTTCCGTTTTGCCTGTATAGGAAAGGATGATATAACAGGTGCGGCAGACCGTAATCATATAGATATATTCGTAACACCCTCGGAGCAGATCTGCGAAAGCCTTGGTCACTTCACTGACAGCGTCTGTTCATTCGGAAAAAGCACAAAGGAGATACTTGACTGTATAAACGCTGTTATAGAGAAGAACAGGGAGCCTGTCATCCCCGAAGATACAGAGCCATCAGGTCTTCCCTCTGAGGAAAGGATATGGATGAAGTATTACCGCAAGGGAGACCTCAGATGGAATGACAAAGATCTTTCCCCCTATGAAAGAATAGTCGTTTCCAATCAGGACTGGCATGATGAATATGCCATGGAGTACTTCGGCAAAAAGATCACCTACGGCGAATTCTTCCGTCGTGTGGAAACTCTTTCCGATGTAATGTATGCAGACGGCATTCGCAAGGGTATGTGTGTGCCCCTCATATTTGCGAATACTCCGGAAGCTATTATCATAGTATATGCGCTCTTCAGACTCAAAGCTACGATAGCTCCAATATTCCCGATGTCAACAAAGGAGGATATGCAGGATAAGATCAGTAACATCTGTGAGCGCAACAGAGCTGCCGGTTTTTCCTCTACAAAAGTATTCATGTCAGATATCGTATGTGACCGATTCAAGGACATCTTCCCGGCAGATGTACAGAGGATCATTGTATCCATATCTGATTCGATGCCTAAGCTTACTGCTTTTGCCTTCAGAAAGTTCATTGCTCCGAAGAAGGGAATAACTATACCTGAGTATTCAGCGAATATGATACCTTTCAAGGTGTATGAAGCGAGAAAGGCTCCGCATATCGAAGTTGATACTTCCTATGACAAGAGCTATCCGGCGGTACAGCTTTTCACCGGCGGAACCATCAAACCTAAGGGAGTGCTGCTCTCAGAGGAGAATCTTGAATACGCTTCAAAGCAGTTCTACAACGACAGATACGCATTCAGACGCGGAGACAAGATAGCTGCCTTTCTTCCGCTGAACCATACCTTCGGACTTATCATAGGCACACACGTTGCGGCTACTCTCGGAGTGGAGCTTGACGTGATCCTCAGAGTTGATCTTGAGAGACTTGACAAGCTTTTCCTGCGGGCAAAGGACAACCTTTTCGGAGGTGTTCCCAATATGTTCCCGGCTATCCGCAATAATCCCCGTTTCAGGAAGGCTGATCTTTCACACGTTAAGTATATCCTGTCAGGCGGTGCAATGATCGACAGTACAGAAAGAGAGCGTACAACCGAGTTCTTCAGGGCGCATAATTCCAAGGCAGAAGTGCATGACGGTTATGGAATGACCGAGTCGGGCGGAGTTATCTTTGACGGCATACCGAATTTCAGTGTGGGCGTTAAGATATGCGGTGCCGGAACCGAAAACGAACTGGGATATGAACAGCTCGGAGAGCTTTGTCTCTCAGGACCGCAGATAATGATGGGTTATGAAGACTCAGATCTCAACAAGAATGTTCTCCGACGTCATGCCGACGGAAAACTTTGGCTGCACACCGGCGATAACGCCATGATACGCAAGAACGGCAGAGTTGAGATAATCGGACGTGTCGACAGAATGATTAAATCGAGCGGTGAACAGATAATCCTTGATGGTATCGAGGAGTTGATAAATACGCTTCCTTTTGTTGAGAAAAGTGCGGTAGTAAAGCGCAGTGATCCGCTGAGAGGCTATGTACCTGTAGCCTATGTGAAGCTTACTCCAGATTCTGAATGGACGAGCAAGGAGGAGGATGCTGTCATGAAGATATACGAGGATAAACTTGCCGCCTACGCTCATCCGAGAAAGACAAGCGTGATAGATGACTTCCCTGTCACAGCCGTAGGAAAAGTGGATTTCCGCGCTCTTGAAAGAATGGCAGAGGAAGAAAACCGGTAAACTCTCTCTGAATGTTATAATATACAAGTGGATAAGGAAAGGGCATGACAATCTGCTCATAATTTTTTCAGCCTTACAGGGTACTCCCTCATAATATTACTGAATCGGAAGTAATATTTGAGCACCATGTAAGGCTGAAAATGATTAAGGGAAACCCTTACTCAAAGAGTTTCCCTCAATAATACATTTAAAAGCATTTGTGTAAGCATCGCCGCTATGGCAGATACAGTTTTATCAGTTCTTTATCTGCTTTGCAACGAGACTTTCGCCGCAGTAGATCTGGCGAAGCTTCGGCTTCTCGATCTTACCTGTGGGATTTCTCGGAACGTCCGCAAAAATAAGCTTATGCGGTCTCTTGTATCTTGGAAGCTTCTGACAGAAGTTATTGATGTCCTCTTCTGTGCAGGTCATACCTTCCTTTATGGAAATTACAGCAGCAGCGATCTCGCCGAGACGCTTATCGGGAAGACCGATAACAGCAACGTCCTTGACAGCAGGATGTGAACGGAGGAAGTCCTCGATCTGTACGGGATAGAGGTTCTCGCCGCCGCTGATGATAACGTCCTTTTTACGGTCAACGAGGTAGATGAAACCGTCCTCGTCCTCCTGAGCCATGTCACCTGTAAAGAGCCAGCCGTCCTTAAGGGTTTCGGCAGTTGCCTTTTCGTCGCGGTAATAGCATGTCATAACTCCGGGACCTTTTACGCAGAGTTCGCCGACTTCACCGCGTTCAACGGTTTTGCCGTTCTCATCGACTATCTTTACTTCCCAGCCGTAGCCTGCCTTGCCGATAGCGCCGACCTTATGTATATTCTCAACACCGAGGTGTACGCAGCCGGGACCGATAGACTCGCTGAGTCCGTAGTTTGTATCGTACTGATGATTCGGGAAATGCTCCTTCCAGCGAGCGATAAGCGAAGGCGGAACAGGCTGAGCGCCGATGTGCATGAGTCTCCAGCGTGAGAGGTCGTAATCATCCATATTGATGTCGCCGCGGTCGATAGCGTCGAGTATATCCTGAGCCCACGGAACAAGCAGCCACACTATAGTGCAGCCCTCGTTTGATACTGTCTCAATGATAGACTTCGGCTTGACTCCCTTAAGGAGTACAGCCTTGCTTCCTGACTGTAAGCTTCCGAACCAGTGCATCTTAGCGCCTGTGTGATAGAGCGGAGGTATGCAGAGGAACACGTCATCACGAGTCTGACCGTGGTGCATCTGCTCACATTTAGCCGAGTGTACAAGGCTTTCATGGTTGTGGAGTATAGCCTTCGGGAAGCCTGTTGTACCTGACGAGAAGTAAATAGCAGCATTATCCTCATCGGTGAGCTTTATATCGGGAGCTTCACTTGAACAGTTCGCAACGTGGCTGTCGTAATGCTCAGCAAAAGTCGGGCATCCCTCACCTACGTAGAACAGCAGGCGGTTGCGGCTTATCTCCTCGGCAATTTCTTCGACTCTGCCGATGAATTCGGGACCGAACATAAGTATATCAACTTCTGCAAGGTCGAGACAATACTTTATCTCGTCGGCAGTATATCTGAAATTCAGCGGTACAGCGAGTGCACCTGTTTTGAGTATACCGAAGTATATAGGCAGCCATTCAAGGCAGTTCATAAGGAGTATTCCGACTTTATCGCCTTTTTTTACACCTCTTTCGAGGAGAAGGTTTGCGAAGCGGTTAGCCTTTTCGTCAAAGACCTTCCATGTTATCTCACGGCGGTAGTGGCACATGGGATCGGGCTCTATGAGCTCATACTCCTTCCATGTAACACGGCGTATCTCTGTTATCTCAGGGTTGACCTCAACGAGAGCAACGTCATTTCCGTAAAGTTCTGCATTTCTTGCAAGTAGTTCTGTTATAGGCATTTCAATTGTCCTTTCCTGACAGCTTTTATATGCAAAAGCACAAAAGCTGTAAAGTAATAAAATCATGAATATATTTTACCACATATAACTCAAAAAGTAAATACCCTGTGAACGATTTTTTGTGAAAATGGAAATATCCGGACATATCCGCAAGAACGTTTCGTTTTTATGCACAACAAAATGCTTGCTTTGATGTGCAACGCGACGAAAATAATTATTCGTCATGAGCGCTTCTTTCATTTTTGGCGAAATGATGTTATAATATTTATTATAGGTCATAATGGATATTTTTGTACGTGAAACAATTGAGATCCATTAAGAAGGAGAGATGACAATGGAAAAAGACAGGGTTCCGCATATTGCAGTTATAGCAGCAGGACTTGACGAGGAATATCAGAATAATATAATACGAGGAATAAACAGCTTTGTAAAAGAGAATAATACAAATGTATCTTATTTCTCGGCATTTGGCGGTATGCTGGACAGCAAGCGCTTTGATGCGGGAGAATACAGTATCTATAATGTGGCGAATTTCGATGTTTTTGACGGTGCTGTACTCCTTACCAATACGATAAACGATCAGAGCGTCAGAGAACGCGTTACAAAAAGAGTAAAAAGGGCAGGGATACCTGCGGTGGTATTCGACTGCGATGACGAGCCGGAGTTCTACAATATACGCATAAACAACCGCAGGGCAATGGAGGAAATAGTCCGCCATGTCATACAGCATCACGGTGCAAGGGTACTAAATTACATTTCGGGACCTATGCAGAATCCCGAGGCAAGAGACAGACTTGAAGCCTTCAGGAGCGTACTTGCAGAGAACGGTTTAGAGGCAGATGAGGAGCGCATATTTTACGGCGAATTCCGTACCCATGACGGCAAACGTGCGATAGAGGAATTCTCTGCATCCGGACTTCCGATGCCCGATGCCTTCATATGTGCAAATGACGCAATGGCACTTACGGCGTTAAGTGCGCTGGAACGTCTGGGATACAGAGTGCCCGAGGACGTTATAGTTACGGGCTTTGACAATACCTACAACGCACAGAATTACTGTCCCGCACTCAGCTCCGTGGCGAGACCGCTTTTCGATTCGGGACGTATGGCTTGCAGGATGATCCTTGATGTTCTTGAAGGGAAGGAAACAGAGCACTGCATCGACCTTGAAGCTTCTCCCGTATTCACCGAGAGCTGCGGATGTTCTCCCGAAAACAGCGGAGACCTTCGGGACTATAAGAAGCGTACCTACAAGAAGCTGGAAAGCAACTATGAGAATACTCACAGCCTGAATATACTGACGGCTAAGCTTGCAGATGCCGAGACTGATGATGCACTGTTCTCAGCACTCGGCGACTTTGTCCCCGAGCTTCAGTGCGAGAGATTCACGCTCTGCCTCAGCGAGAACTGGCATGATACATACAACATAAAGCCTTCCGGCAAGACATACGAGGATATCATGACAGTGCCGCTGATATGGGATAAGGGGATACGCATTTTCCGCAAGCGCTTCATGAGCGTCAATATGTTTCCTGTTGAGGACGAGGACGGCGGAAATATCAACTACTTCCTGCCTCTGCATTTCCGTGAACGCTGTTTCGGCTACTGCATAATCACAAACAGTGATTTCCCGATAGAGAGCCTTCAGTGTCACAGCTTTTCAATGAATATAAGCAATTCGATCGAGAATATCCGCAAGATACATCATATAAACCTTGCTGTTGACGAGCTGAACAAACTTTATGTGATAGATCCGCTGAGTGCACTGTATAACCGCAACGGCTTCATAAAGCTTGCTGATGAGGCTTTCAACAAGTGCGCCGAGAACAAAACCCGCATAATGATGAGCTTTATCGATATGGACGGACTTAAGTTCATAAATGACAACTACGGACACGATGAGGGAGATTTTGCGATACAGCGTCTTTCTTCCGTAATAAATGAATGTAAACTCAATGAAAACAGTATTTGTGCGAGGTTCGGCGGAGACGAATTCGTTATCTTCGACATGGGAGTTGAAGAAGGCGACGACGAAGCACTTAAGTCACTTATCGAAGCAAAGCTTGACCAGATAAACGTGATAATATCAAAGCCATATGATATAGCCGTAAGCATAGGAAGTATAATCGTCAGGGCAGAAGAGGGAATGACTCTCTATAAAGTCATCAAAAAAGCCGACGAACTTATGTATGAGGTCAAAAAGGGCAAAAAGCATACGCGTTAAGAACAGGAGAACCAATAAAAATGAAGCTTGAAGAAGTAAGAGAATTATTCCGGAAAGACCGTTTCGCAACAGAAAACGGCATGGTAATAGACGAGATAGGTGAAGACTACGCTAAATGCAGTGTCGTACTCAGCGAACGCCACATGAACGCTATGGGCGGAGTTATGGGAGGAGTTCACTTCACACTTGCGGACTTTGCTTTTGCAGTGGCATCAAACGTAAGGCATATGGGCACAGTTGCGCTGAGTACGGATATATCCTTCATAGGCGCTGTAAAGGGCAGAAAACTAACTGCCGAAGCAACTCTTGTCAAGGACGGCAGAACAGTCTGCTGTTACCGCATACAGGTAAAGGATGACCTTGGCAATATTGCGGCGGAGGTCAAGACCGTAGGCTACCACAAGGAGTGATCGTTGCGCTTTCTGACCGTTTTTGTGACGAGGTTTGTCAATAATTGTGGAATTGTCCGAAATTACGCAAAACCATTGACTTTTTCGCTCAATAGGTATATAATAACTAACGCTGAAAGAATTACAGGTCATATAATATGACAGGCAGGGAGTTATTATGGAAGACGTTGAAATTTACCTTAACCGTTTCGCTTCGGAAAAGCAGCTTTATGCGGAACTTGCAGAAAAGCTCGGCAGCAATGCTGTGACCGATAAAAACGAGCTTGCAGGCGCGCTCATGAATGTTGACAGCGAGAGCAAGTTCAGACTCTATGTATCCAATGAGGACATTCCGAACGAGACTATAGACGAGATAACGGAAGTGTTCCGCGAGTGCGAAAAGAACAGTAAATTCGTAAAAATGGAGATAATCGAGGACGAGTTCCTCAACCTGATAGACGATACCGCTCATCTCACCGATACAAGCAAGCCGAGAAGCCTTGTACACCGTGACGGAGACCTTCATCCTGCTGTTCATGTATGGATAATACGCAGAAGGGATCAGGGTATATTCGTACTTCTCCAGAAAAGATCGCATGAAAAGAAGATAAGTCCCGACTGCTATGATGTATCGGCTGCAGGACATCTTTCACAGGGCGACGAGTTCAGAAAGGCAGCCGTAAGAGAGACCGCCGAGGAGCTCGGACTGAAAATACACGGCAGTGAGCTTGAACATATAGGACTTCTTGAAAGCCACTACTCCGAGGGAGACATAAATGACAACGAGCTTCGTTCGATATATCTCTACAGGGGAACGGTCCATATCGAGGATCTTGTACTCCAGTCATCAGAGGTCTCGGACGTGTGCTGGGCTGAGATCGATGAGATGCTCGCTGTTATCGATGAGGACGGATTCGATAACTGTATCGACCTCAGAGAACTTGCCCTTATCAAAAAAGCTGTTTTTTAAAGGCAGCGCTGATATAGAAGTTTTATGCCATAGTATTTCTGATACAAAGTCAGAAGTACTATGGCGTTTCTATTGACAGACCTTCAATACTGTGCTATAATTGCTACTAACAAAAATCGGAATTTGCGGAGGAAATCATTTATGAGCGGATTCAGGAAAATAATACCTGTTGTCTCGGGAATATTATTTTTGCTGGCAAATATAATTTGTGTTTCAAGTGCTTGGATACTGGGAATTCATCAGTATGATTTTGGCATATCTTTTTCAGCATATGTCGGAATGTTTCGGGTGACCTCTGTTTTGTATTTCATCATAGCGACGCTCTTTGTTCCGATGCTTGCTTATTACATTACGAAAACAAAAATTAACTTGCTAAAAAGAATAGTTTATGTGCTGATTTTGATCTGTATACTTGCGACAGCTTTTTTTCCGTTTAATACATTCAGTGATACACCGACGGCTATGACAATTAATCTGCATAACAGCTTTGCGATCGTTCTGATGCTTTTGACAACACTCTCATTCATTCTGACTTGTATTTTCACCAGAATACGGAAACGGAGAACTGTATCTGCGTTCTCGATTTTCTATGCGATCATGTTCGTTTTATTCTACTTTATCGGATTTACTCCTTTGTTTCAGACATTCTTCATTTGGGAAAATCTTTTTGTGGTTCTTCTGCTGATAGAATTGCATATGGAACAATATGAGGATAATATGGATTCATCATCTCAAAGTTAAATTCTGATTTATGCGAATAATTACAGTGAGCGAAAGCAGACTGACGGCACTGCAAGAGAGTAAGCGAGTTTACGAGCGAAGCGTGGTATGCGCCGTCGCTCGCTCAGCGGCAAATTCTGATTTAGCTTAGTAACAATAAGTACTATGCCCCTGAGCATTTTGAAATGCTCAGGGGCATAACTTCTATATGAGTACTCGCCATAAGGACTGTACTTATACAAAAAAGTTTTATATGTATTTATCGGGGGAAAACCTTTCTGAGGGAAGGGTTCCCCAAAGACTTTTGCCCCAATAATACGCCTGAAATATCTGCATAAACATCCCTAAAAAAATCGCTTCATTATCACTTCTGTGACGGGTAGAAATAGTCCAGAAGCAGGTTTACCATGCGGCTGTAACTCTCTATGCCGTCCTCTACGCCGTTCATTTTCAGACTTGCATCTGCTGCCGCTTCCGATACTGTATTGACGGTCTCGGTATCAAACACTTCCTTCTGCTTATTGTCCTCCCAGTAGGTATCAGGCAGAAATCTGTACCAGTCACGCTTTACCTGTTCGGATATCTTCTCGGTATATTCCTCGGCTTCTGTTATATCGTTCTTTACTATCTGATTGCGGACGTAAGCCAGTGCATCAAGGAATCCGCTGTATCTTACCTGCGGATCGTCGCTCTGAAAAGTCGCCGCAAAGGCTACAAAGCTCGCCTCGTCCTCCTGTATGAAGCCTTTCAGGTGTGCGTACTCGTGACAAATGGTATCAGGGAGATTAGTCCTGACCATATCGTTATTGTAATTGGACTCCATCGAAAATGGTATGTACATGCCGAGAAGGTCCATCTGACTCATGAAATAGCTGAACTTTATCGGCTTCGGCGGAGGATAATAACCCGAAAGCTGCGGATAGGACTCCGCTGCCTTATGCATCGCCTTTTTACATTCGGTCTCGGGATCAATAGTCAGTTCAAAGCGGTCATCCTTGTCCCTCGGCACCTGCATGGCGAGTGCGTTAGTCTCATCGATGAGCATACCGTAAAGCTCCACAAGTTCGCTTCGGGTATGCTCTCCCTGCGGGAAATACCGCTCGGAAAAACGTGTACAGCCGTAAAGCATGAAGCAGTTGAGAGTCTCGGTACCGCCTATGTACGCAAGTACCCACAGGCATACCGTAAGTGCTCCGCACAAAGTACTCATCCGCTTTTTCTTTCGGACTATAAGGAGTACTATCAGCAGCGGAAGTCCGATAACAACAAGAAGTATACCGCATATTATCATTATCTCTCCAACCGAAAACGGTACCCTTCCCGAAAGCCACGCAAAGGGCGTTGAGATAACGGGGAATATATTATTCGCATAGAAGTCCGCAAAAGGACGGCAAAGCCTTGCAGTGACCGTAAGAACAGCGGATATTACCAGCACTATAACAGGTATCAGATAGCGTTTTTTCATAGTTCACCTCGAAAACGAATTATTTTAATTGATGAAGCAATATCATTATTATATCACACTTTTCCTGTTTGCACAATGTTATTTTTTTCAAAAAAATCACCGCAGAGAAGCTTTATGCTCCCCTGCGGCTTTCTTTACTTCTTTTCAGTTCCGATGCTGTGGCACTGACCATGCATCGCACAGTTCTCGCAGCCGTGGCTGCATCCTGATTTTCCTGAACGCTTGTCTTTTACCATGCCGTAGATCACTGCTCCGACTATGGCAATAAGGATAAGTGCAACTATGATATTTCCCATTGCTTATCCCTCCTTAACGGGAAGCTTATGAAGCTGTTTTTACCTTGTGTGTAAGCTTTGTAGCCTCCTTGTATGGCTTAACGAGCATATAGATCATGAATGCGATGAGTGCTAATGCAACGATAAGTCCTACAATGTGTACGTTTCCTGTGAACAGGCATCCTAACTGATAGATTATGAGCGATACTGCATAAGCGAATACGCACTGATAACCTACTGCGAAGAGAGTCCACTTAGGACTGTTCATCTCACGCTTCATAGCACCGATAGCTGCAAAGCAAGGTGCGCAGAGGAGGTTGAATGCGAGGAATGAGTAGCCTGCGAGCTTTGAAAGTCCCTCGAAGTCGAGAACGCCGAATACTCCGACAACGTCTTCCTTTGCAACAAGTCCCATAAATGTAGCAACTGTAGCAGCAGCATCGTCGAATCCAAGAGGTGCGAATATCCACTTTACAGCGTCACCGATGTGACCGAGGATAGAATCAGCAAGCTCCATATCGGGATCGAATGCAAATGCACCGCCCTCCGGCCAGCCGTGTGCTGAACCGAACCAGATGATGATGGATGAAAGAAGGATGATAGTTCCTGCCTTCTTGATGAATGACCATCCGCGCTCCCACATTGAACGGAGGATGTTGCTTACTGTAGGCATATGGTATGCAGGAAGCTCCATAACGAAAGGAGCGGGATCTCCTGCGAACATCTTTGTCTTCTTGAGCATGATACCTGATACTATGATAGCTGCCATACCAAGGAAGTATGCGCTTGGTCCTACCCACCATGCACCGCCGAAAAGTGCTATTGCGATCATGGCAATGATCGGGAGCTTGGCTCCGCATGGGATGAATGTAGTAGTCATGATAGTCATACGTCTGTCGCGCTCGTTCTCGATAGTACGTGAAGCCATGATACCGGGAACGCCGCATCCTGTACCGATGAGGATCGGGATGAAGGATTTACCTGAAAGTCCGAATCTGCGGAAGATACGGTCCATAATGAATGCAACTCTTGCCATGTATCCGCATGATTCAAGGAATGCAAGGAATATGAAGAGCACGAGCATCTGCGGTACGAATCCGAGAACTGCACCGACACCTGCTACGATACCGTCAAGGATAAGGCTCTTGAGCCAGTCGCCGCATCCTATAGCATCCAGTCCCTTTTCAGCAACAACAGGAACGCCCGGTACCCATGTGCCATAATCAGCAGGATCGGGAGCTGTGAACTCACCTTCCTCGTCGAGTGCCTCACCGAGAGCAGCGTCTATATCGTAAACTGCGCCGCCGTTTTCCTCGTTCTTGTAGAACTCGTCAACGTAGCTGCCGTAAGCTTCCTCGAATGCGCCGAAGTCAGCGTCCTCGACAGCGCCCTGAAGCTTTTCTGCACCCTTGATGTCGGAGTCGGCAGCAGCAGCGTCAACTATTGCCTTTACATCATCTGTGAACACGAATTCATTTGCCCACTTGTCGACCTCGTCATCATAATCTCCGCTCATGCCGAACAGGTGGAAACCGTCTCCGAAGAGTCCGTCATTAGCCCAGTCTGTGGCCCATCCGCCGACTGTTGTAACCGAGATTAAGTATACAACGATCATGATAAGGGCGAATATCGGAAGTCCGAGCCAGCGGTTAGTAACTACCTTGTCTATCTTATCCGAAAGGGAGAGCTTACCGGCACTTTTCTTCTTGTAGCTTCCCTTGATGAGCTTTGTTATGTACTCATAGCGCTCGTTTGTGATAATGGACTCTGCATCGTCGTCCATTTCTTTTTCAACAGCAGCGATATCTTCCTCGATATGCTTCTTGACATCTGCGGAGATATTAAGCTGTTCAAGCACCTTTTCATCACGCTCGAAGAGCTTTACTGCATACCATCTCTGCTGCTCCTCAGGCATATCGTGTACTGCTGCTTCCTCGATGTGAGCGATAGTATGCTCAACAGGTCCCGAGAATGTGTGCTTCGGAACGGTCTTGCCGTCCTTTGCAGCAGCTATTGCAGCCTCGGCAGCTTCTGTTATACCGTCACCCTTAAGAGCCGATATCTCTACTATCTTGCAGCCGAGAGACTTTGAAAGCTCGGAAATATTGATCTTATCTCCGTTCTTCTTTACAACGTCCATCATGTTGACAGCAATTACCATTGGTATGCCAAGTTCTGTAAGCTGTGTTGTAAGATAGAGGTTTCTTTCAAGGTTTGTACCGTCGATTATATTAAGTATCGCATCGGGACGTTCACCGATAAGGTAATTTCTTGCAACTACCTCTTCAAGGGTGTACGGTGAAAGCGAATAGATACCGGGAAGGTCGGTGATGATAACATCATCATGCTTCTTAAGTTTACCCTCTTTTTTCTCTACAGTAACTCCGGGCCAGTTACCTACGAACTGGTTTGAACCCGTGAGTGAATTGAAGAGAGTTGTTTTACCGCAGTTAGGGTTACCTGCGAGAGCTATCCTCATACTCATTTGAACATTTCCTCACTTTCAGGCTGCTATTAAATTGTGTTAATACCAACAAACTATTTTACAGTTATTTTCTCGGCATCTTCCTTTCGTATCGAAAGTTCATAGCCTCTGACAGTTACTTCGATAGGATCTCCAAGCGGAGCGACCTTTCTTACAGTTACATTAACGCCCTTGGTGATACCCATATCCATAATGCGGCGTTTTACTGCGCCTTCGCCGTTAAGCTTGACTACAGTAACAGTATCTCCGATCTTAACTTCCTTCAGATTCATTCTTTTCTCCTCCTCACACCATGATCTTCTGCGCCATTTCACGGCTTATAGCGACTCTTGCTTCTTTGACATTGACGATCAGGTTGCCGTCCACAGTATTAACTACACGGACCTTACCGCCTGCAACGAAGCCAAGATTCTCAAGGTGTTTCTTCACTTCCGGAGTTCCTCCGACTTTTATGATCGTAAGCTCGCTTCCGATCTCAGCAAACGATAACGGCATCATATTTTCCTCCTTATACCGCAAATAAATGGTCTATAAATCGTTAGATTTTTCTAACTAAACTCATTATATATCAGAAGTGACCGCATGTCAATTGATAAAAACGAACGTCGGACAACTTTGTTGAAAACCTATTTTTGTTAGCAACTTCTAACTATGAAATTTGTATATTTTCACCATAGGAAAAGTCGGATAAATATATTAAAAAACTGCCTTGCTTCATATTGATAAGCAGGCAGAAAAACCGAAAAAAATCGGGAGAAGCCTTTCCTCAGAAAGGTTTCCCCCGAAACGATGTTTATTTCACGTACTGTGCAAGTCCTGTTATGCCCTGATCCTTAACGTCCTTGGCAACGATACCTGCTATGATATCTGCACCCTTTTCACAGAAGTGAGTTCCGTCAGTTGAACCCGAAACTGCACCCATAAGGTGATATGACTTAGCTGTATCATAACCTACAGCATTATAGTGGTTCACCATAAGAGTGTTGAGGTCGATACAAGGAACGTTGTATTTTCTCGAAAGTCCCTTGCAGGCATCAATGTAGTTGGTGTAGCTGTTAACAAATCTGCCGTTTGAATAAGCCTTCATTCCGAGTGTAGTCGTTACAAGTATCGGAGTTGCACCTTTTTCCTTGGTCTCCTTGATATACTGCGTCATATACCACTCGTATGAACCGCTTGAAGGATTATCGACATTTCCGCATGTAGGAGCATATCTGTCAGCATTGTTCGCACCTGCATCATTGATAGCAAACTGTATCATTACAAAGTCGCCGCTCTTGAGGCTATCTGCGATAGTCTTCCATCTGCCTTCCTCATAGAACTTTCTGGAGCTTCGACCTGCCATGGACTGATTAGAAACGCTTACATTATCAGTGAAGTAATTACCGAGATAGTATCCCCAACCCTGCTGAGGCTTGTATCTCTCACCGTAGGTCTGTACCGTAGAGTCACCTGCAAGATAAACAACAGGCTTATCCGAAACAGGTGTTGCAGGTTCCTGTGAAGGCTGATATATCTCAGCGTAAGGCTCATCGGTCAGATTGAGTGTGATATAATCCAGGTTAGGTCCGCCCTCGGATGTTGCAGACTCGAACTTTATGCTGTTATTTCCTGCCTTAAGAGGAAGAACTATTCCGAACTCGTTCCACTGTGTCCACGCACTTGTGGAAGGGAACGGCTGCATCCAGTAAGCATTGGTATCACCGTTTACAATGACCTTCATGCTTCTGTCGTTTGCTGAACCGTTGGCAAAGCGGATATGAGTCATGTAGTTGCCCTCTGTAGGAGCATCTACGCTGAATATCACGCTTGAACCAAGTGCATTATCAAGATTAAGATAGCCTCTCTGGTCGGTGTATCCTTCATTGGTGGTCTCGGTCATACCGCTGTCCCACTGCTGATCTATCGCAAGATACATCTTCTCGGAAGGTTCCTGAGGCGGTTCTGTTGCAGGCTCTGTGGGTGCGGGGATATCCTCTTCCACAGGCAGTTCACGTATTCCTGCATCTACCTGCTGTATGTACAGGGCATCAGCTGCGGTGAGACCGTCGCTGAAAATATCGCCGTTTATTATGCCCTGCTCAGTAAGACTGTATTTTTTTGCGTTAGCTATATACTGGAGGATAGCAAGAGCATCAGGAAGTCCTACATCTCCGTCCTCGTTTGCGTCTCCGACTACTCTGCGCTGCTTTGGCTGAGCCTGTGTCGGCGGCTCGGTAGGTGCTTCGGTGGGCGCTTCAGTTGGCACGATAACAGGTGCTGAACCGTAATCGGTCTTTTCAAGTATCCATTTCTGGCAATTGTGACCGTTTACCTCCCACTGCTGCACATTTGCGCCGTTATCTGTAAGCGCATTGATTATCTCGACTGCACTTGCATCCCTTGAAGCGCGTGTAAGCATAGTTACCGTACCGTCACCGTTGTCAAGGAGCTTGAAATACTGTGAACTGTAGCCATTGGAGGTACGGATAGCAATATTTGTGCCATTGTCCTTGCTTCCGTCCGTAACATCAAGCATATAGGTAGCTCCGTCTCCTACATTCGAGTATACCCAGTAGTACTCGCCTACTGCCTGTTTGAATGTCCATGTATTGTTTGCAGAGGGACCTGAAGCTCCCCACTGCTGTACGTTCGTGCCTTCTTCAGCCTTTCCGTCCGCAACGTCCATATAAAGTCCGCTGTTGACGTTTTTTATCATGTAGCTGACGCCTGCCTCGGGAGCTATGAACTGCTGCTGAGGAGGTTCTGTTGCAGGCTGTGAGGAGGATGAGCCAAGCTCCAGCATAGAAGCCATTATCTCCGCTATTTTCTTGGCACCCTTCATGCTCTGATGAAGGTCGTCATTATCACCGTTTGCCTGTATAGCATAGTATGAAGCCATTCCTTCATATCCGACCGAGAAGCCGAAATCCTGCCACTTGTTGAACAGGTCCAGCACCTTTACATTCTGTGCGGCACCGATACTGTCGAGCTCACCGCCGAACCAGCGTCCCGGAAGCTTTGAACTGCGCTGGAAATCGCCTCGGCGTCCCTGCTGCTTTACAAGGATAACCTCCATTCCCTTTGCCTTTGCACGTTTTACCATATCGGTAACTACATTGTTATATTCTGTGGCATTGGAGTAGTTGATATCGTTGATACCTATGGAAATTATGTATATATCGCCGGGCTTGCCGTAGTATTCTATCGCATCGAACTGTCCTGCATCGACAAATCCCTTTGCGTACTGACCGCTTGCTGCCATGTTCCTTACTTCATACTTCTTATCACTGAGGTAGTCTTTGAGGAACTGTCCCCAGCCGTGCTGAGCAGTATCGGCAGTGTTATAGTAGTTGCATACGGTAGAATCACCGCAGAGCCAGATAGTCGGCTTCATTGTTGCATCAGAGGATATCTGCTTTATCTCCAGAGCGCTCATTGTGTAGGCATAGCCGTCTTTTCCGGGAACCGCCTGTATATTGAGCTGACCGTCAGTTATCGGTATCTGGAAGGTCTCGGAGCAGTTGTTGCCCGTAAGGTTTATGAGCTGGAGCATTCCCTCTGCTCTTACGCTTGTACGGTTCGTATTTCCGAGTATCACCGTTACCTGATACAGTCCGTTGGGAAGGTCCACATTGAAGGTATTCCCCTTGCCCGTATCCTTGAACTGTACTGCATCGCTCAGTGCTCCGCCGCCTGAAGCTCCAACGTTTGACATGTTATATGTCTGCGCAAAGCCGTAGCCTCTTCCTGCGTTATAGCCGTCCGAAGCCGAAACGCCTGTGTAGCCTCCTGCGGTACCGCCGCCTCCGAAATCGAACTTCCAGTCTGTGACCGTTGCTGCCTCAGCCGTTATCTCCACATTCGTCGGAGCAATTGAAGCACCTGCAAAAGCAGTGACTGCAAGTGCAGCCGAAGCAAGTCCGCTTATCATTTTTTTCAGACTCATTTTTATTCCTCCTGTTATTTTCCCCGAACCGTTCCTCACGGTCCGCTGCCTTATCCGCAAAAAAGCGCAGATACAGGCAAACTTCTATAATTCAGCAATTAAATTATATCATGATAATTTTACAAAGTCAATATATTATATACCCATATAAGAAATTTATTTGTAACATTCTCCATGTTGATATCAGGCTGATATGCACTATAAGCTCCATAATTGTGACGATTCACATCACTATAATGCATACAAAGCAGAACTTACCTCATTTGTTGACAGTGATTTGACACTATGATATAATTGTTTCAACGATTAAACGATGTACAGGAGATGAAAAAGGATATGATACGAAAAGCAACAGAAAACGATTTGTCACGAATCGCAGAAATGATCGTGGTAAACTACAGAATGAATTTTTTTCAATTCTTTCATAACGAATCATTTTATTTTTCAGAGCTGAATGTGTTCGACGTTGCAAAGGATTTCGATGCAGACGCTCTTAAGAACACCTATGTTTATGATGACGGAGTAGTAAAAGGCATGATTCTTGTCAACGGCGATGAACTCGTGAAACTATATGTCGAGCCGCAGTTTCAGAGCTGCGGTATCGGTGCGGCATTGCTCGGATATGCCGTAAAAGAACTGAAGATCACATGGTTATGGGCATTGGAGTACAACAAGCGCGGCATCGCATTTTATAAAAGAAACGGATTCAAGCTGACAGGTGAACGGTTCATCGAAGATGAATGGGTACCGCTGTTGAAATTGTCGCTTACCAGCGATATGTCCCTCAGAAAAATGAGCAAGGACTCCCCTGACAAAGAAATACTTGACAGGATCAACGAAACCGCTTTTGCAGAAGAGCAGATTACTTCTATCGATGATCTGTTTGCATCCGATAAAGGCGACCTTGATATATTAGGCATCTATCATATGGATAAACTTATCGGTTTTTTCTCCGTCAGAAGATATAAATCGCTTGCTTATCTTGGCTATTTTGCAATAGCGCCCGAACACCGCTGCAAAGGTTACGGCAGCAGAACATTCAACCTCCTGAAGGACTATTACGGTGATAAACAGATCGTTATTGAGATCGAGTCGATACACGAGGAATGTGATAACCCGGAAAACCGCATTCGCCGCAGAAACTTTTACCTCAATAACGGAATGGTCTCAACAGGATGGTATCTGTACTACGATGATGTTGAACTTGAAGTGATATGTTCGGATAAGGATTTCAGAAAAGATGAATTTGAAGAGATAACAGAGCAGATACACTCGCTCTACTATGATTTTGTTCCCGAACTGTACAGAAAAAACATATAGGAAGCACCGCACAAAGCCCCGAAACGCCTTTTAACGCTTCGGGGCACAGTTTATATGTCGATATATCAGCAAAAAGCCATAGCACTCCCGATATCACATCAGAAATACTATGGCTTATGATCGCTGTAGTCAAGCTGCGGTATTATCCGTTAAAAAGCGTCCTATACCCTGAAACCCTTTGCACGGAGATCGTCTATGACATCTCCCAGTATCTCCGCATTTGTAGCTGATACAGAGTGCAGAAGGAGTATCTCTCCGCCGTGCGCTGAATCCGAGAGCTTTTTCCTTGCCTCATCGGGGGAAGGCTGCTGATCGGTCTTCCAGTCCACATAGGCAAAGCTCCAGAATACCGTTTTGTATCCGCATTTCTGTACCGTTTCAAGGGCATGTTCCGAGTATTCTCCGCAGGGAGGCCGAAAATACTGCATCTCGTAACCGTAGTTGTTGAGGACGTAGTTATGAAGCGACATTATTTCATCTTCCGCTTCGCTGTCCGAAAGTTTAGGAAGACTTGCATGCTTCATTCCGTGGTTTCCGAGGATATGTCCCTCATTTATCATACGTCTGACAAGGGACTCTTCCTTTTTTGCATAATCGCCTGTAAGGAAGAATATCGCCTTCACGTTCTTTTCTTTGAGGGTATCAAGTATCTTTTCGGTATAGCCGTTCTCGTAACCCTGATCGAAGGTCAGTATCACTCTGTCCGCATCCGAGGACAACGCAACTGCCCCGAGTTCACGGTATCTGTCGGTGAATTCGGTCGCTCCCACAGGACGGTTCAGACTATCTGTCTCAACGCCCTGACCGTAGCCTTTAACTGTCGTATCCGCTGCATATACTGCACCGTTTGGTATTACGGCAGCAGCAAGCAGTCCTGCTGCTAAAGCAGTGTATCTCATGGGCAACAACTGCCTTTACTCATTTTTTGCGGCATCTGCCGCAAGAGTATTATCTGCCGTTCCTTTACTATGATTCAAGT
Organism: Ruminococcus sp. XPD3002; assembly: GCA_900119535.1. Taxonomy (GTDB): domain Bacteria; phylum Bacillota; class Clostridia; order Oscillospirales; family Ruminococcaceae; genus Ruminococcus; species Ruminococcus flavefaciens_H. The sequence continues at coordinate 218,001 of FPJT01000001.1, read as the reverse complement.
AATTATCTGACATTTCACCTGTAAAAAAATTTTCACGCCTGTATCTGCTCGGAGTAGTTCCTATCACGCTGCTGAACGCCTTTGAGAACTTGCTTCCGTTATCGTATCCGCACTCGCCTGCAATATCAAGTATACTTCTGTCCGTCTCTTTCAGCAGCTTTGCGGCTGAGAGCATTTTCTGCTTGCGGACAAATGAATATACTGATGAACCATAGACTGCACGGAAGCTGTTTTTCAGCTGTGTGGGCGAAACTCCGAAAAGCTCGGAAAGTTCGGCTATAGTCATCCTGCTGCCTGTGTTTTCGCATATGTACTGCGATACCTGTTCAGCAAGCCTTATCTGCGAACGGGTACATCCTGCAGTATTTTCGGGTTTTGTGTCTATGCAGGAAAGATAAAGGAGCAGCTCTATCACCTTTATTTTGGTAAATGCAGTCCTTATTCCCTCGGGGATGCTGTAAAGCTCGGTAAATATGCGCTCTGCGGTATTCGACCTGCGGAGAATCAGCGGTTCGGAGAAACGTTCTGTCAGTTCCGAGGTGCTGACGTTTATATCCTCTATCACAGATGAAAGGTTCCGCGGAGCTTTTTCGGGATCGATGAGAAGTGCCGCACCGCTGTATTTTCCGCTCTGAGGGCTTATCTCATACCGTTTCTCTAAGCATATACTAACACATATATCACCTGCGGACAGACGGTATGTACGGTCACCGCATATTATATCAAGGCTTCCCTCACGGCAGTGATCTACCGACAGTACGCCGCTTTTGGCCCCGACTTTCTTATCTGTATCATACTCCGCAAAAGCCACGGAAATACCGCTGATTACTTCATTTCCGGCACGGATTCCGGAGACATATCCTCTTACGTATCCTGTTTCCGATCCGCATATATTTTCCAATGTGACCAACTCCGTAAAATAATAGTTTGCGTCAACAAACACTATATAATTATACTCCGATGTTATGGCTGTATAACAATTTGTTACCCTCAGCTAACGCCTTATAAAATTATTTTTTTCTTTTTCCTGATTGAATTGCACATATATATATGGTATGATATAATGAATGTATAGCATTCATTATATTGAGATTGTAAAAAAAGCCTGAAGTCATTTTTCGGGGATTCTAAAGGGATACCATCCCTTTAGCGGATTCCAAAGGCAGAGCCTTTGGCAGGGTGTGGGACAGCGTCCCACATTACATCAAGCGCCCCGCAAAGGGTGAATTTCAAAACAGTCCGGTGGACTGTTTTGAAAGAGGGAACGCCCTGCATATCGGGCAATTATATCATATCGCTTCGCTTATATGGTATAATGAAAAAGGATGATACAAACAACAATAAGGGAGGAAAGCTGATGGCATTAAAAAAATACATCTCTGCGGCGAGTTCGGTCGTTCTGACTGCATCCTTTGCCGCCGCAAACATACCAGCAAAGGCCGATGAGCCTGTAACGGCACAGATAACCACTACCGACCGCATAGTCATGGATGTTGAGCTCGATGAGAAAATGTTTCTGCAGGACAGCTCGGTCTATCATCACGATATAGGTATGCTCGCTCTGGCATTTGCCTGTTCCGCTTACGATACTGCCGATACCCGCGGAAAAGGCACGTTTATTTCGGATGCCTACAAGGCACTGGGTTTTCCCGAGGATAAGACTGCTTTTTTCAGCTACAGCTCCCACAAGAAAAACGATCCCTACAAGACTGAAGGCATGGCTGATGACTCCCTTGCATTCTCAATCGTAAGCAAAAAGCTCGGCGATACTACACTTATGGCTATCACCTTCAGAGGTACGGACGATACAAACGATACAGACGTCAGCAAGGACCTCATGTCCGCTTTTGCCGCATCATACCTCGGCGGAATGGCGGGTTCGGGCTTTGCGGATTTCAGCAACAAGGCCGTAAAAGGTCTGGATGCGTACATCAGAAACAATCCTGATATCACAAAAGCCGCCGAAGAAGATAAACTCAAGATACTCGTAACGGGACACAGTCTCGGTGCGGCAGGCGCAAACCTCTTCGGAGCGTACCTCGACAGCGACGAATTCTCCCTCGGCAAGACAGCTCAGGACGATATTTACGTTTACACCTATGCAAGTCCGACAACCGCCTCGGGAGAGCTGACAAAGAATGATTGCAGCAACATCATAAACATCATAAACAGAAGCGATATTGTTACCGATATCCCGGGACAGCTCATAACAGGTGCGGATATTTTCAATGCAAAGCTGACCTATGCTAACGCCTCTGTAGTAGGTCAGAAACGTTTCTTCGACAGCTACGAATACAAAAGTCTCTTTGACTGGGCAGGTCATCACCCTGACAGGTACATAACCGCTGCCGAGACCGAAATCGATCCTGACGACTTCTGCATCACCGACCTCGACCACCCCGAGTTATACTCCGACAGCATGATGTACACCCTTGCCAAGCTAATTACAGACGCTTCCGAGGATACGGTATTCGGAGTGCAGTCCTGCGTCGATATAGGCGGAGTCCGTGACAGCTTCGAGGTGTTTTCAGTGGACGAACAGAAGTACATACTCGGTACTCTTGAATACGGCGGAAGAAAGTACCTCATGCTGATATCTGCGGACAGCGGCGAAAACATCCCCGATGATACGGAGACCGCAGACGATGACTACAGGCGAGTGTTTAAAACTCCATATGCGCTCTATAAGGACATGAAGCATACCGCGGAAAATTACATTTCCTCACACGGCGGCGGAGAATGGGGACTTATTGCCGCAGGTGCAGGTACAGGCGGTGCTGCCGTGAACCTTGTGGCAGCCGATTTCTCCGAGGAGAACAGACAGGTCTGCACCTACACGTTTTCACCTGCAAAAGCCGTATACTACGGCGTTCTTTCCGACAAGCGCTCTGTTCAGTACGCAGGCATCCACAATCTCCACAGCTCTCAGGACCTGACTCCCCCAAAGGACTCTCAGCCATTTGATAAGGCTGAATTGTTCTCGCAGTACGGTCATTCATATACCGTGAACGGTCTCGATGGCGAAAGTCTCCTGCAAAGCTATATGGACTTCGCTGAATCGGGAAAAAGCAGCAGTTTTCTCTCCTGCGCCGAGACAGACTCGCTCCTTATAAGCATAAGCGGAGACGGTGATATAACAGACACCGAAAAACGCGGCACTATAAACACAACCATGCGGTTTGCAGGCAGTGACAAGTTCATCTTCATCCCCGACGGCAAGGATGATATCAGGCTGAAACAGGGTTCCGACGACAGGACTGTCATCACCATCAACAGAGCTGCATCCGAGAACGGACCGCTGAAAAAATGGGAAAATGTATCCCTCGGCGGCAGGGACGTAAGGATAGTTCGCAGCAATGGTGCGGAAAATGCAAAGCTTCTCGTATTCAACAGCGAGGGCAAGGCTTTCCTTGAAATACTCGGAGACGGAAGCGAAATCAAGTACACCGAGCGAAAAGGCGATGAGCAGTTCGTAAAAACAGCTGCTGTTGCAGGAGGCGGAACTTTCGCACTCTTCATCCCGGCTATTATCGGTATAACAAGAAAAAAGAAACGCAAGAAAAATCTTGCGGACAAATAAAAAAATGCTTGACTTTTTCAGACAGGCATGATATAATATTCAAGTATCGTGTTGTGCGGTACATATTATCCTTGCCCACAGTTGGTTGTCGGGCGAAATCCAGAAGGAGGTGTGCATAATGGCAAAGGTATCCGCTAAGTATGAAGTAATGGTTGTTTTCAGCCTCAAGAACGGTGAAGAACCCATGAAGGCTCTCGTTGAGAAGTTCAAGGAGAGAATCGAGCGTCACGCTGAAGCTGTTGAGGTCAACGAGGATTGGGGTAAGCGCAAGCTTGCATATCCTATAGAAGACGAGACAGAGGGCTACTACGTGATCTACACATTCGAGTCTAAGCCTGATTATCCTGCTGAGCTTTCAAGACGTCTCAACATTGCAGACGGCGTTCTTCGTTCACTCGTAACAGTTGTTGAATAATTCTACTTCATTATTTAGGAGGCGGTCAGATGAATAAGGTTATTTTAGTCGGCAGACTTACTGCTGATCCCGAACTGAGACAGACTCAGAGCGGCGTTGCTTCTTGCAGATTCACCGTTGCAGTGGACAGAAGATTCGCTGATAAGAACACCGGTGAAAGACAGGCTGATTTTATCACATGTATCGCATGGAGACAGACTGCTGAGTTCGTTTCACGTTATTTCAACAAGGGTAAACTCATCGCTATTGAGGGTTCACTCAGAAATAACAACTATCAGGACAGGAATCATCCCGATGTAACTCACTATACTATGGACGTTATGGTCGATAATGTAGAGTTCGTGGGCGGTAAAAATGACGGCGGAAACGGTAACGGCGGCGGTTATCAGAACAATAACTACGGCGCTCCCCAGAATAACTTCCAGGCTCCTCCACAGCAGGCAGCTCCTCAGCAGCCCGCACCAAATAATGACAGTATGTCTTACGGCAACCTGAGTGATTTTGAAGAGATACTCAGTGACGGCGATGTTCCGTTCTGATCGGAAAAACTTTACTTTATATGAATAGGAGGAAATGTCATGGAAAAGGAAAGAAATCCACGTCCTGCGAAGAAGCCTCGCAAGAAGGTTTGCATGTTCTGTGCTGACAGAATCGAGAGAATTGATTATAAGGACCTCGCTAAGCTCAGAAAGTGCATGACTGAGAGAGCTAAGATCCTGCCAAGACGCGTTACAGGTACTTGCGCTTTCCATCAGCGTGAGCTCACAAGCGCTATCAAGAAGGCAAGACAGATCGCTCTGCTTCCTTACGTAAGCGACTGATATAAAAATATGGGAGACCTTATGGTCTCCCTTTTAATTTACATGTATACAGCAAAAAAGCCGACGGTTTTACCCGTCGGCTTTGTAATTTTGCATTATACTCCGCAGTCCTCATAGTCCTTCCATTTTTCAAAGTAAACCTTATTGCTCCAACTCTTATACAGAATATAGAGAATAGCGCTTACTGCTATGAACACAGCACCCACTATCGGAAGGAACATATCAAGAACCTTATTGGGAGTGATCTCATTTTTTTTGCTGCTCATAAAATTACCTTCGCTTTATTTATTATTGTTCGTCAGCTATATCAGCTTCAACTTCGTTACCGCCTGCAGGAGTCTGGCCCATTTCAGCCATAAGTCTCTGGAGCTCTGCATCTACCTTAGCATCGCTCTCGATCTTCTGGAATGAGTCCTGAAGCTCTAAGTCCTGACCTGATCCTGCGATCTCTGTGAAAGCGTCAGCCTCAGCTTCCTTGCGCTGAACCTTCTCTTCCATACGGTCAAACTTCTCCATAGCACTTGCTGTATCGATACCGCCAACGCTCTTAGCAAGCTGCTTCTTTGTATCAGCTGCCTGTGAACGAGCGATGAGCATAGCCTGCTTAGCCTTAGCCTCGTCGAGCTTTGTCTTGAGAACTTCTACCTGATTGCCGATAGCCTCGGTCTGATCTGCGATAGAATCGTACATTTCCTTATAGTTAGCAACGTCCTCGTCAGCCTTTACCTTACGAGCGAGAGCCTCTTTAGCCATTTCCTGATTGCCCTGAGAAAGTGCAGCCTTAGCCTTGTTCTCCCAGTTTGCGGAAACCTTCTGAGCCTCTTCATACTTCTTCTGAGCAAGACGCTCGCTTGCCTTAGCCTTGCCGTATTTCTGAGTATTATCGTTCAGTTCCTTCTGCATATCGATGATGATCTGCTTGACCATCTTCTCAGGATCTTCTGCCCTGTCGATAAGATCGTTAACATTTGACTTCAGTAAATCGATAAGTCTTCCAAATACACCCATTTTTAAATCCTCCTGTCATGTATTGAAAAAATAATGCATACAGCTGTGAACCCCTCACAGCAATATGTATACCGAGACAACAGGTGCGGCAGCGAACTTGCCATAATTGCACTCTGCAAATCGGCTACAAGAATATTATAAAATATAATCATTGAATTGTCAAGGGATTTTTACGATTTCACTAAACTTTCATTATTTCACGCATTATTATTCACCATAATTGACGATAAAAATTAATTTTCGGCTATTTACAGGCAGTTTTTAAAATTGTTAACAGATTATTAATAGACAAATAATGCAAAATGAGTTACAATATATGTATTAAAGTTTATCATAAAAAATGATGACTCCCGGGCTGTTACAAGTTCAGCCTTACCAATCCCATACCCTGACTAAAGGAGAATGTTATGAAACTTATCTCATGGAACGTCAACGGATTCCGCGCTTGTCTAACAAAGGGATTCGGCGACTTTTTCGCTCAGGCAGATGCCGATATATTCTGTATACAGGAAACTAAAATGCAGCCAGATCAGGCGGATTTTGCTCCCGAAGGCTATTTCCGCTATTTCCACAGTGCCGAGAAAAAAGGCTATTCGGGCACTGCGGTATTCACAAAAACCGAACCCATAAGCGTTGAGTTCGGAATACACGGTACTCACACCAACGAGGGACGTGTAATAACCTGCGAATATGAGGACTTCTATTTCGTGTGCTGCTATGTACCTAACGCTCAGAATGAGCTGAAACGTATCGACTACCGTATGGAGTTCGAGGACGATATGCGAAGCTATCTTTCAGAACTCGACAAGAAAAAGCCTGTCATATACTGCGGAGACCTTAATGTCGCTCACAACGAGATAGACCTTAAGAACCCTAAATCCAACGTCGGAAACGCAGGTTTCTCGGACGAGGAACGAGGCAAGTTCACTGAACTTCTCGGGGCAGGCTTTGCCGATTCATTCCGCACACTCTACCCCGAAAGGGTGGAATACTCATGGTGGTCCTATCGCTTCAAGGCAAGAGAAAAGAACATCGGCTGGCGTATAGACTATTTCGTGGTTTCGGAAAGACTTATGGAGCGTGTTAAGGATTCGCTGATCTACACCGATATATTAGGCAGCGACCACTGTCCGATAGGTCTTGTGATCGAATAAAAGAAGAGTACATCTGCATTCCGCAGGCTATTTTCCCAAGAGTATATTCAATCGACAAAATAACCGACAGAATATTAGTATGATTTGTGCAACAATTATACTTTTCTATTGACTAATGTTGTATTTTGGTATATAATATATTTATGAAAGCTGCTGCCGCAGTAATCTTTCTTAAAGGAGTTATCAATATGAAAAATATCTTATTCGCTGCTTCAGAATGTGTCCCGTTCATCAAAACAGGCGGTCTGGCAGACGTTACAGGCGCTCTTCCGCAATATATAAACAAAGATGAATTCGATGTCAGAGTTATAATGCCGTATTATACATGTATCCCAAAAGAATACCGCGACCGGTTCAAGTATGTTACTCATTTCTATATGGACTACGGTCTGCGCAGCGAAGGTGTTCATGTTGGTATAATGGAATACGAATACAACGGTATAAAGTTCTACTTCGTGGATAACGAGTTCTATTTCAAGTGCGACACTCCATATTCCAACGATATAAAATGGGATATAGAGAGATTCACCTTCTTCTGCAAGGCAGTTCTCGCTATACTTCCCGTTATCGGGTTCCGTCCCGACATTATCCACTGCCATGACTGGCAGTCCGCACTTATCCCCGTTTTCCTGCACTCAACTTTCGCTACAAATCCATTCTTCAGCTCGACAAAGACCATAATGACTATCCATAACCTTAAGTTCCAGGGCGTATGGGATATAGATACCTTCAAATACAATACCGCACTTCCTGATTATATGTTCACTTCAGACAAGCTCGAATTCCATCAGGGTGCAAATATGCTCAAGGGCGGTCTGGTTTATGCCGACTATATCACTACAGTTTCAGAGACCTACGCAGAGGAGATAAAATACCCGTTCTACGGCGAACAGCTTGATGGTCTCCTTCGTGCACGTTCAGCTTCACTGAGAGGCATCCTCAACGGTATCGACTATAATATCTTCGATCCTGCAAACGATCAGAAGATCTTCGCTGAATACGGACCTGCTACAGCAAAGGCTAAAAAGGCTGTAAACAAGGAAAAACTCCAGGAACAGCTCGGACTTCCCGTGGATAAGGATAAGTATATGATCGCTATGATCTCACGCCTTACCGATCAGAAGGGACTCGATCTGGTCAACTACGCTATCGAACGTATCTGCGACGAGAATACTCAGCTTGTGATAATCGGTACAGGCGACCAGCGCTATGAGAATATGTTCAAGCACTATCAGTGGAAATACCCCGACAGAGTTTCCGCTAATATCCTCTATTCCGACGACCTTGCACACAAGCTCTATGCTGCGGCTGATGCTATGCTCATGCCTTCGCTCTTTGAGCCATGCGGTCTTACTCAGCTTATTTCGCTCCGCTACGGTACTCTTCCTATAGTCCGCGAAACAGGCGGTCTTAAGGATACCGTCCAGCCTTACAACGAGTTCGACGGAACAGGTACAGGCTTCTCATTCGCTAACTTCAACGGTGACGAGATGCTCGGCGTTATCAACTACTCCAAGCATATCTACTACAACCACCGTGACCAGTGGGATAAAATGGTCAAGAGAAGCATGGAAGCAGACTTCTCGTGGAACAGCTCCGCACGTCAGTACGAGGGCATGTACAGCTGGATGATAAACTGGTAAGCTTATGGACGGGCGGAAACGTCCCTTCACTGCGATAAACGATCTCGGGACGCCGTTCTCGGCGTCCCTTTTTATGACAGCTATATAAAGGAGTCTAAGAATGTTAAAAGGCGCAATATTCGACATGGACGGTCTTATGATAGACACCGAAAAGCTCTATCTCAGGTTCTGGATACAGTCCGCAAAGGACTTCGGCTACGATATGAAGCCCGAACACGTTTACGCTATCCGCAGTCTGGCAAGAAAATACTCCATTCCCAAGCTGAAAGGCTTCTTCGGTGAGGAATTTCCTACGGAAGAAGTCAGGGAGCACCGCACAGAACTTATGAACGAGTATATCTCAGAGCACGGCTTCGACGTAAAAAAGGGACTCTTTCAGCTACTTGACTACCTTCAGAGTACAGGCAGAAAGATCGCTGTTGCTACTGCAACTCCCCGTGAACGCACACTGAAATACCTCGGCATGATAGGTGCTGCGGAACGCTTTGATGCGGTGATCTGCGGCGATATGGTCACAGTCGGCAAGCCCGATCCCGAAATATATCTGACTGCCGCAAGAGAACTCGGTCTGCCTGCCGAAGAGTGCGCCGCTTTTGAGGACTCTCCGAACGGTATACGTTCAGCTCACAGCGCAGGCTGCAAAACTATCATGATCCCCGATATGACTCCTCCCGATGAGGAGATAATGCCCTATATAAACGCAGTTTACAACAGTCTCGATGAAGCTGTGGAGTTCTTTGAAAGGAGCGGTGAAATTGGCTGACACAAGCGTATCCAAAATATTCGATATCCCTAAATTCTACTACTTTGACAGCGGAAACGACTATTCTGGAAGCCGTGATGATTTTTCCTACAAGGTAATCACAGGCGAAACTCTCAAATGCCTTACGTGGCACGGCAGATTATGCTCCATGAAGGCTGAAATAGAGAACGAAAAGGAGTTTGAGCGCTCACAGGAAGGCTTCGATTCAATGATAGTCTGGCTTGAAGAGACATACTCCGCAGGGAAATAATATCACGATCAATAAGACCGTCCCCACTGCATTAAACAGTAAGGACGGTCTTTTCTTATCATTATTGCTCATTCCGTCAGCAAGGCCTCGAGCTTATTGAAGACCTGTTGATTTCTTCATCCAGTTCAACATCTCCTCATTATTGAAAAGCTCGTCAAACAGATCAAGAGGAATATCTCTGTCGGTTATATCTATGCTTCGTGTCAGATTATACTGCGTCGGCTTTAATCCCATACGATACAGATGGAAACGTTCTCTGCCCGCAGGATCATTCTTTCCGAAGCTAAGATTGAAAGTAAGCTCAGGTTCACCTGTAAACTCATTAAAATAGCATGTAGTTCCTCTGCATCCGTCAGTTTTTTCATCCCAGTTGAGCTCAAAGAATCTTACTATGCTCCTTGTTTGTTCTTCTGAGTTTGGTTTTATTGTTGCAATAGCAGCAGATTCCTCAGAATTATTTACACGCAACATTATCTGACAGTCCATAGCAGCTGTAAATAATTCATCCAGTCCCTTGAAGTAGAGCAGTCCCGTAAAATCAGCTCTGCTGCGGCATCTGCTTAGCTTGTCGAATTCCTCGGCAGAACGCTGAAGGACGGGAAACACCTGTTCAGCAGGCAGAGTAGTCATAAGAGAAACATTGGGATAGTAGCTTTTCCCTGCGTTTTCCTCCATAGATTTGAAGGTAAGGTATTCCATGAAAAAATAATTCTTGACAAACAGGAATTTGTGTTCTCCATTCATGTTATCATGAATAAATTTTTTTAATACTCTCTCATCAGGACTTTCCTCACAATACAGATCAATGAATTGTTCCACAGTCGGCAATAAACGCTTATTCAGGAAACTGTCAATCCTTTTTACGAGGACTTTTGCCGATTCCTGCTGCTGGAACGGGAGAAACGGTATAGAATTTGCTGCTGCAAAATAGTCCATGAGCCTGTTTTTGACAGTTATGAAATAGCCGTCATATAATTTAGAATAGTATGGTCTTGCAGGATACAGATCAGCCTCATAATCCTGAGATAACTGAACAGAAGGTCCGATAGGATTTTCAAGCTCTATAACGCCTTCTGTTACATTTAAACCCTGAAGATCATCCTCATGATCCTGGGATGACTGAGCAGAAGGTCCTATAGGGTTTTCAAGCTCTATAACGCCTTCTGTTACATTTAAACCCTGAAAATCATCCTTTTCAACTTCAATTTCCTTTGTTGAATAATCAGCGGGAAGTCCCATTTTTTTCCTTGTTTCATAGTCACGGTAGCCTTCGATGACTTCCCTCATTATCAGAGGGATCTCAAGGAATCTATCCTCAAATCTGGCTTCCGAGCCGTTTCCTGTTATAGAATACACGGGGATATCTATATTCTCATTCGAGACCGAATCATCTAAAGAAAAATACATAAAGTCCTCACGGCATTCTCCGTTTTGGTCTTTTTTGAAGAGGACGTACATGATGCCCTCTTTTTCAATAAGATACTTAAGCTCGAGGTTTTTACTATCATAGGATATTTTTAATTTATCTCCAAAACGAGCTGTCTCGAAGGAGCAGATTTTTCTGAGATCGATCACTTTACTTTTTTTAAAAAACATAACCGGTTTCCTTTCAGTGTATAAAGTATTTCCCGATAATGACAGCCGCCTTTCAGCGATCATTTCTTCCTGTAACCCGTAGGCGTTTTGCCTACTATTTTTTTGAACTGTCTCATGAAGTGCTCCTCGTTGTCATAACCGCACATTGCGGATATCTGCGAAACAGTACATGAGGTCTCGGTAAGAAGCTCCTTTGCTTTTTCTATCTTGCTGTTTATAACGTCATTGATGCATGATACACCGAACACTTCGCTGTAGATGTGCTGAAAGTACGAACGGGACATGTTTACGTCCGCCGCCATAGCGTCCACGTTCCACTTAAGCTGCGGATTGCGGTATATCTTCCCTCTCAGTTCCTCCAGCAGCCTGTAATGAGGATCGGATGCCGACTGTGCATCGGCACGTACATTGCGGGACTCCCCTGCCTTCATCAGTACTATACGCATCATGGTCTCTAACATCTTGCTGCGCCTTGCGTTGATAGTATAGAATTCCTCGGAAATACTGCGGATGAGCTGCGATATCATTTCGCCGTCCACATTCATAAGGGGCTCGTCAAGAGGCACAGAGAACATTTCAGCAAATTCCTTATCCCCTTCGGGATCGAAGCATATCCAGTCACAGAGAAGATATTCGTCCGCAGCACCGAAGCCGTAGGGACAGCTTCCGCTCCACAGTATGAGAGTGTACTCGGGAACTGTTACGGACCTCTCCCCTGTATCAAGTCTCGCTCTGCTTCTCGTAAGCAGCAGCATATGGTCTCCGCTCACGGAATCATCCCTGTAGCTGTAGTCCTCATGGTAAAATGCACCGCTGCATATGGTCTTAACGTTCATATATCACCCCGATCAGCTATAAACCGCCATTCTATGTCCTTCCAGTACTCCCCTGCATAGTCTATCCCGACTCTCGGGGCAGTCTTTATCACGGGACGGAAACCGTCATCCTCGATGCAGATATCATCCCTGCCGCAAACGGGAGTATTATTGAAGCTGCCGTCTATTTTCAGGTACTTCGTCAGCTTCGCAGGTCCGTTCAGTCCCTCACCGCAGCGTATAAGTATGCCCTGCGGCTGACCTTCCTCGCCTGTTATAACGTTCATCAGCCAGTGTATACCGTAGCACAGATATACATATATCTGTCCGCTCCTGCCGTAAAGCAGCTCGGTACGTTTAGTGCGTCCCTTTGCGGCATGGCAGGCTTTGTCCTCTTCACCGCGGTAGGCTTCCGTCTCGGTTATGCGTACACGAAGTTCGCTTCCGTCGGGAAGTCTGCGTACTATCACCTTTCCCACAAGCTCGGGAGCGACCTCCAGTACATCCCTGTGAAAGAATTCCTCTGTCAGTATCATCACTTTACCCTCAGACGTTCTTCAAGCTCTGTATCAGGCTTCACAAAGGCAGTCTGATAGTTACTGAATATGACCTTTCCGGGCTTTGCGCCTGAAGGCTTCTTAACGTACCTTGCAAGGCAGTAATCCACAGGTACTAAGTTTGAACCCCGTCCCCTGCTGTTGACTGCGGCGATGATCGCAGCCTCCTCTATGGTCCTGTCAGGTATTTCTGCGCCGTTTGCAGCTATGATAACGTGGGAACCCGTAATAGTCTGGGTATGGAGCCACATATCAGTCTTTTCCGCCATTTTAAGGCTCAGGCGGTCATTCTGGTAATTATTCCGTCCAACATATATGCTGAAACCGTCACTGGACCTGTACTCTATTGGCGGAAGCGCCTTTGGAGGCTTGTTCTTGCTGCCGCCCGACCTGATATAACCCTGTTCGCTGAGTTCAAGACGGAGCTGTGAGATATCATTCTCGGAAGACGCACGGGTAAGTGCATCGAAAACACTGTCCAGGTACTGTAGTTCCTCCTCGCCCTTTTCTATCTGCTGAGCAAGCATAGTCTCGGCAGTTACGCACTTCTTGTACTCGCTGTAGTAGTGCTGTGCGTTCTGGGACGGAGTCTTTCTCACATCAAGAGCTATCTCCACTGTGGGACAGTTCTCATCGTAGAAATTTTCGAGAACTGCGGTGCTGTCCCCCTTGTTTATGCGGTACATATTTGCCGATATAATGTCTCCGCAGAGCTTGTATCTGTCCTTTTCCGCACAGGCAGAAAGCTCCTCACGCTGATTGCCGATACGGCGTGAAGTACGTTCGGTAAGGTTCACAAGCAGCTTGAACAGGTCGTTTGCCCTCTGCTTGGTACGTGCAGCACGGTCACGCTCGTAGTAGAAGTAGTCAAGAAGCTCGGATGCCCCCGTAAGCTCCTTGGTATACATCAGCGTACCGAACTGGGAAAGGCGTATGAAGGAGAAATCCTTCAGCATACCTTCCTTATCCATAACTACCGAGAAACAGCAGTCGTTTTCAAGGAGCTGCTCCTTTGTACGCTTTATGGCAAAGAGCAGTCTGTCCAGCTGGTCGCCGTCTATGGTATCGCTTTCAAGGTGAGCACCTCGTCCTGCGAAGAAGCTCCACTCTCTTGCAAGAACAGGAGAAATACCCTCGAACACGCGAATAAGCGCCTTTGAAAGCTCCGTTCCGCCTACAGCTCTCAGTCGGTCAGTTATCTCCTGAGGTGTTGCAGTTAGAAAACTCAGTCTGTCATCACGGGGCGGCATGGTGTACTTCATTCCCGGAAGGACCATTCTCTCACGGGACATATCCTCACCGACACGCTTGATGCTGTCGATAACATGTCCGTCATTCCCTATAATGATGAGGTTAGAACAGCGTCCCATTATCTCGCAGGCAAGAGTTACTGTAACTACGTCACCGAGTTCGTTCACGCATTCAAAGTCAAGGAACAGTATACGTTCAAGACCGTCCTGACGCACATCGATGAGTTTACCGCTGCCAAGGTGCTTTCTCAGCAGCATACAGAACATAGGCGGAGTCTGGGGATTATCCACAGCCTTCTCTGTCATATGTACTCTCGCACTGCCTGCATTTGCCGATATGAACAGCTTTTTGCCGCCCTGCTTAGTGCGTAGGGATATGATTATCTCCTCTCGTGAGGGCTGGTGTATCTTCTCGACTCTCGCACCTATAAGCGGCATAAGTTCGGTTTTTATTGTATAGAGAAATGCTCCGTCAAGAGCCATAAGATCATTCCTTTACTTGAAGTTTTTGCTTATAAATTCGTTAAGCGGCTTGCGGACGATAAGTTCACGATTATTAGCGTACCACTCATACGACTCCGCAATACCTGTATCAAAGGGTACCGTATCAGGCATGAGCTTCATCTGCTCTGATACGTCCAGCTTGTACTCGTAGTCATAAAACGGGAAGTAGCTCCGCTGCGGGATATCATCAGTCACATACCGAAGTTCGGGAGTTTTTCCAAGTGTACCGTAGCACACTTCAACCCAGCTGCGGACGTCTATGCTTTCCTCGTTGCCGACGTTGAAAATGTGCTGCTGAGGTTGCTTTTCAAGGAGCAGTTCCATAAAGCGGCAGAGGTCACGGATGTGGAAGAACTGAAGCTGCATTTGACCGTTTTTCGGTAGATAGAACGGTCTGTCCTCCTCGGCGCACTCAAACACAAATGCCTCACGATAGAGGTTGTTCATAGGTCCGTAGAGATAGGGCGGACGCAGAATATAGGCATGAGGTACATTGGTTCTCAGGTAGTTTTCAGCAGCCAGCTTATTTGTACCGTAACCGCCCCATATGGAGTTCGGACCGCACTTCATATCTTCGCGGAAAGGCTGCGGAAGCGTCTCGGGATAAACTGCACTGGAACTTACAAAAATGTAGTCCCCGAACTCACCAAGAGCTTCGTGAAGCGTTCGGACATCATTCTCATTGTAGGAAGTTACGTCCAGAACAGCGTCAAATCTGATGCTTTTCAGTTCATTTCCAATGGAGAAGCGGTCGGCGCAGATATGGCGGACTCCCTCGGACTGTGGACGGCTTCCTCGGTTCAGTACATAAACCTCGTGTCCCTTGCCGACAAAGTACTCCGCAGTAAATCTGCTCGCAAAAACTGTACCGCCTGTGACCAGTATCTTCATTTGATATCTCCTTTTCCCGTCAGTGCAGAAGCTTTGCAAATTCTATCACAAACCACACAGGAAGACTTAGCAGCGCACTGACTATATTCGCAGTTACCGTCGCACTTCCGACTCGTGTTTTATCGACATCTTTCAAGAATCGGCGAAGCAGAGCCACCTCAACAATTATTATGACTATTTCGATAACGAACATCGAACGGAAGAAGCTTATTTCCGCTTGATAAGCTATAATCAACGTAATATAGAGCATTATCTGCGTCAGTAAATTGACAAGAAAAAATACAAGTGCATTGTGTTGCGGTTCAAAGCTGATCTTATGGCATAAAAAGACTATCCACTCAATAAACAGCGTGATAGCCAGAGTCACCAGAAAAACTTTGACGGTCTTGCGGACAGTTCTGCCCATTTCTTCACGGACTGCATGCTTCTCCTTGTCTGTACCCATTTTTGCAATGTCAAAAGTAATGACGGAATTATAGCTATATGGCTCTATCTCGGGACTTACGATAGTACGCAGGTCCTCCGTAACCAATATTATGCGGAATCTCGACGGCACATCGTAGGTAAACTCATAAACTGCAGCAGGTTTGTTGATAGTGTTGTCTCCGCTGTTAGCTCCGCCAAAGCGAGGTCTTTGCCCGTTAAGATCAAAGTTCTTAAGAACCTGTACCATTTCATAATTAAGGCCTCTTTCAGCACATTCCTTCTCATCCAGAAAACAGTAACCCCGAGCGCCTTCATACAGGATATCAACGTAATATTCGCCATCAGGAGGATTTTCAAGGTGAAGCTCGATGCTCGGTTTAGGTCCCATATCAGCCGAAGCAGGGACAGCACAGCAGTACACAACGATCAGCGATAAAATAAGTGCTGCAATAAATGACAAGTGCTTTTTCACATAACTCACCCTTTCTTGCGATAAGTCAGAAGTTCAAAGTCTGCTTTAGTTTCCAGTTTGTTAAGGGCACACAGTCGCTCCTGTTCAGTCTTTCCCGTCTTGTAGTAATATGGAGTCATTGAGAAAAGGCTCTGTATATCCTCCGCTGAGTCAAGCTGCATGGTAAAGGTAATGCGTTCGCTGTTAAGGAACTCGAAGCCTTCCAGTTCATACGGCTTTACTTCATTTTTATATGGAGTGTCATAAATAGCCTGTTTCAGTTCCCAAAGGTGATCCTCGGAGGGTATCGCCATTATCATGATGCCGTCCTTTTTCAGGACTCTTGCGAACTCCTCTCCGCAGTAGGGCGCAAACAGTGTGATCAGCATATCGCAGGAACAGTCCGCAACAGGTATATGGAACACACTTGCAGCGGCGTAATGTATGGACTTGTCACGCTTTGCAGCGTAGTCCACAGCAGTCTTTGATATGTCGATGCCGTATATCTCAGCAGCAATATCGGACTTATCAAGACTTGCTTTCACAGCTGAAGTGTAATATCCTTCACCGCATCCTGCGTCCAGTAAAATATTATCGTTTTTGCTGTACCGGACCACCGTTTCGCACAGCTTATCACAAAGGGGCGAGTAGTAACCCTTATCGAGGAAATCACGTCTTGCCTGCACCATGAGTTTATTGTCCCCGTGAACTGTCTTCGCGGTATGCTTTGATATAAGCAGGTTCACGTAACCGCTGCGGGCAAGGTCAAAGCAGTGACGATTCCCGCAGACATAGCTTCTTTCCGCCATTTCAAGGGATCTTCCGCACACAGGACACATATACACGCTCATGTTTCACCTCATATGTACTGAACGGGATCAGTTGAATGATCCGCTATCTCGATATCAAGCTGCGGGAACTTCTTTTCAAGCACTCGTCTGAGTTCGGTGAGTACAATGTTCTCGGTGTGGAAGTGTCCGCAGTCAAAAAGTGCGATATGTGAGTTGTTCGCATCTATCCACACATCATGCTTCACGTCACCTGTGATATAACCGTCGCAATTTTTAGCTATCGCTAATTCAAGCATTGAACCTCCCGAACCGGAACAGAATGCGATCCTTGAAATCTTCATGCGGCGTTTGCTCATACGGACGTACTCGCAGCCGAAAAGTTTTTTAAGTTCCTCGGCGAATTCGGTAGTCTTTACAGGCTCGGAAAGGTTGATTATCCAGCCGTAGTGTCTTCCGTCACCAAGCTCCTCAAATGGCTCAGGTTCGCCCGATATGCCGTACTTTTCAAGGAGCCTGTCAAGAATAACGCCATTGGTGCCGCCGTCGCATATATCGAGGTTCGTATGCATACAGATAGCTGCGATACCGCTCTCAACAAGTCCGAAAACGGGACTGTTTCTCGTGATCTTTTTAAGCGGATCAAAAATAACGGGATGATGCGATATTACAAGCTCTGCACCTTTCTCCGATGCCTCGGTAACTACCCTGTTTGTTATATCAAGCGAGAGCACGACCTTGCTGCACTCCATATCATAATTCTCGATCAGAAGTCCCGAGTTGTCCCAGCTATCCTGAGTTGAGAACGGGTAAATCGAGTCAAGATAGCTGTAAACGTCGCTTATGCGGACTATCTCCGTACCCTTATCCATTTTGTACGCAAGGGCAGCATAATGCTGTGCGGCCTCCGCATTTCCTGCCGATTCAAGGGACTCACTCACCTTTTCAAGGCGCTGTGATTCACGCTTGCGGTACTTTTCTCCAAGCGGATCATCCTCGTCGAAAAAGCCGTAAAGCGACTCCGCCTCAGTAAGAGTACGCCAGTCTCCCGACTCCTCCGCAACCATAACAACGTAAAGTTTGTCACCGTCCTCGACTGCATACTCTCCGACTATCTCAAACTGGTACTCGTAGAGCTTCTTTCGCAGTAATTCCGCCTTTGTCATGGGCTGGAGTATCAGTCTTACGTTCTCGAAATCACGATCCGATTCGCCGATTATCTTAGCAATAGTCTCTCCGCCCATACCTGCAATAACGATATCCGATACGCCGTCGGTATCGATATTCTGAAGTCCGTCGGACAGGACAAGCTCCACCTTATCTG
Source organism: Ruminococcus sp. XPD3002 (assembly GCA_900119535.1). GTDB lineage: Bacteria > Bacillota > Clostridia > Oscillospirales > Ruminococcaceae > Ruminococcus > Ruminococcus flavefaciens_H. The sequence goes on along the minus strand of FPJT01000001.1, from coordinate 199,765 downwards.
AGATACCGTACTTTTCAACGGTCTTGCGCGCGGATTCGAGAGGTCCCTCCCTGACATCCGAGGCTATAACACGGCTGCACTTGCCTGAGGTAATGAGTTCGGCAGCGAGATAGGCGTGATCTGTACCAACATCGCAGACTACGCCTTCTCCTCTTACAAGCTCTGCACACTTTTTCAGTCTGTTATCTATCATGATCCACTCCGTTCCGAATGAGCAGCGAGGCGGCTCACCCTAAAAAATAAGCGTGTCGAAGCTCCGACACGCCGAAAAGCCTTCATAATATACTCCGAAGCAATATCGGAGAAAGCTGCACAGCGTCAGTTAGCCTTTGCAGCAAAATGAGCGTTGAGTTTAGCTACTAACTGCTCAGGATCATTACCGTGAACAGCACACGCTTCTTCAATGGTCTCTCCTCTTGAAGCGGGGCAGCCGAGACAATGCATACCGATCTCTAAGAAATAGGGGGCAACGTCAAAATCAGCATCAAGGATATCGCCAATGATAGTATCCTTTGTGATCTGCATGATACATCTTCCTTTCACATTTAACTTTTTAAATGATTATTCATCATTCTCTATAAAAACCCAAAGCACAGCCGAGGCTGTGCCGATGGATCATCAGAAATTATTCTGCGTTGAGCTTTGCGAAACATTCGCTGCAGTATACAGGACGGCCTTCCTTTGGTTCAAAAGGAACCTTAGCCTCAGCACCGCATGTAGCGCATGTAGCAGTATACATAACTCTCTCCGGTCTGCCTGCATTCTTTCTTGCATCACGGCAAGCCTTGCATCTCTGCGGCTCGTTTGTGAAGCCTCTCTCTGCATAAAACTCCTGTTCGCCTGCTGTGAAAACGAACTCGTTTCCGCACTCCTTGCAGACTAATGTCTTGTCTTCGTACATTTTACATACCTCGCTTAAAATATTTGGACCACGGCAGGACTTTCACCTGCACCTTTGATAAACAACGCTCTGGATTTAAGCTATGCGGTCATAATTGCAATTCTTCCGGAAGGTCCCGTATCTTACGTCTGGCACGCTGCATGGCGTTATCCACTGCCTTAACAGACATACCGAGTTTCTCGGCAACTTCCTTATACGAACTGCCCTGTATGCACATATTGAACACCTTTAGTTCCTTTTCAGAAAGCACGGATGCAATATACTTGAAAAACTCCGAATAGAATTCCTTATTGATGTAGATACTTTCGGGAGTCTCATCCTCTGAAAGCTGTTCCTTGATAGCGTCATCAAGGCTTTCGGAGCTTGTCTTTCTTGCTTTTGAAAGGAAAGAAAACATCCTGTTTACGATACAAGTCTCTGCAAACGTAGAAAACTTAACACCTCTTGAAGGATCGAACGAAGCGATCGCGCTTAGAAGTCCGAGAAGACCTTCCTGACGCAGATCGTCGCTGTCGATATCAGAACCCGCATAAAGCTCGGCTTTAATGCAGATCAGGCGCAGGAAACGCAGTGCAACGGCATTTGCCGCTGATTTATCGGACTTTGCCATAACTGCAAGTTCCTCATCCGAGGTCCCGCGAAAATCAATCAGATCAAAATCAGAATCCAGCAAGATATCCACCCAACATTCAGTAACAGTGTTCAAGTATGACCGATGTACCGACAAGACGGCATCAGAATTATTATTCCCGCGGTCCGGATAAATACACGGACCGCAGGAAAAAATCGTTTTCAGATGAGAAGATCAGTTCTCCTCGGGGTTGTTAGCAGCCTCTTCCTCAGCAGCCTTAAGCAGTTCAGCCATATCAAAATTGAAGTTTGCGCTCTTCTTCTTCTGTTCCTGCTGTGGAGCAGAGCTGTTTGCAGGTCTTGAACTGTTGTTATTATTGCTGTGGTTATTGTTATAACCGCCGAATGAGCTTGAAGCAACATCAGCAAAAGGATCGCTGTTCTTGGATTCAACCTTCTTAGCGCCGATATCATCAAGTGTAGCAGTTGGAGCCTTTGCAGCTTCAAAAGCAGCAACAGGAGCCTCAGCCCTCTTTACTGTATTGCTTTCCTTATCGCCGATAGCCTTGCGAGCTTCGCCGATTATATTCTGTGCTTCGCTCATTCTGTCAGAAGCCTGACCTGTGAGCTTGCTTATAGCACTTGTAATATCGCTGAACTTTGTATTGATGCTGTCGATCTCGTTCATGAGCATATTGCGTACAGTTGAAGACATTTCGTTGATCTTGTCAGCCTTTGTATTAGCGTCGTCAACAGTAGACTTAGCGATCCTGTTAGCATCGCTTATGCACTTTTCAGCTGAAGCATTAGCATCCTTGATAGCCTTTTCAGCCTTGATATTTGATTCATTGAGTATCTGTTCAGCCTTGGTCTGAGCATCCTTGACAGTCTTGTCAGCCTCATCCTGAGCAGCCTGCTTGATCTGGTTAACGTTCTTCTGAGCCTCAGCAAACATAGCGCCCATCTGAGCGATAGGATTGCTTGCCTCTTCCTTGAGCTTGACGATCTGAGCATTGAGCTCCTTGATCTCATCGTCCTTCTTAGCAAGATCCTCAGCTGAAACAGCATTGCTTCCAGCCTTTGTAAGCTCGTCTATCTTGCTGTTCTTATCAGCGATCTCTCTGGTCTTGGACTCGAGTTCAGCAGTTTTAGCCTTAAGGTCGCCTGTGAGCTTTTCGAGTTCCTGCTTGACCTTAGCGAGTTCAGCGCTGTCAGCAGCATTTCCGCCTGCGCCAGCAGGTGCAGAAGCGAGTTTCTGTTCAGCAGCTGCAGCCTTCTGCTCAGCAGCCTTGACCTGATTTCTGAGAGTTTCGATCTCTTTCTTAGCAGCCTCGAGAGCAACAGCAGCCTGTGGGTTAACAGCATTTCCGCCGTTCTTCTGCTCAGCAGCTCTGAGCTGATTTCTGAGTGAATCGATCTCCTTCTTAGCAGCCTCTAAAGCAGCAGCAGTCTGGGCATTGATCTGAGCGTTGCCCTGTGCAGGAACTGCACCGCCTGCCTTAAGAGAAGCGATCTGCTTCTGGAGTTCTTCGTTTTCCTTCTTAGCCTGTCTGAGGGCATTATTTGAAGCATTGAGCTTCTCCTGAAGGTTATCCACCTGATTTCTGTACTTTGTAAGCTCGTGATTGTCAGCAGGGCCGTTTCCGCCAGCTTCCTGAGCTTTTTTCAGTTCGTCCTCAAGGGAAACTATTTTTGAATTAAGTTCATCGAGGTACGTCATTACGTCCTCTTTTACAAATCCGCCCACACGAGCGGTTCTTAATACGGTTGGTTCGTCCATGATACACTCCATTTCCCCGCAGAGGACTGCGGACTTTAATTAAGGAACAATGCGCCTTTAAATAATTATAACACATTTTATAATCTGATTCAACCATTAAAATGTAGAAAAATTACGTTGATTTTAGTGCATTTTACTACAAAACAGGTTGAATACTGCACAAAGTTTAATACTATTATTTGTAGGAATAAACAATAAAGGCAGTCTCACGAAAGAGACTGCCTTTAGATACGCTATCAATTTCCGAGCATTTTGAAGATATCGTCGAGATCATAGTCCTGACTTGTCTGTGGTCTTGAAGCAGGAGCGGGACTGCTGTTGTCGTTGCCGAAGCCAAGTCCGTCGATGAGAGGATTATCTATCGGGATAACTTCCTCTTCCTCGTTGTTTCCGAGACCGAAATCGCCCTCGTTAGGATCGTTAGGATCATCAAAGCCTGCTGCGATAACTGTGATAGTCATCTCATCCTGCATATCTTCCTTGAAAGCAGTACCGAAGATGAACTCAACGCCGTCAGCAGCTGTATCTGTGATCATCTTTGTAGCAGCATCCACATCGGAAGAAAGGATATCTTCTGACATTGCGATATTGATAAGGAGACGCTTAGCGCCTGAGATAGAAGTCTCAAGCAGCGGGCTGGAGATAACTGCATTTGCAGCTTCCTTTGCCTTGTCCTTGCCTTCGCCGTGACCGATAGCCATGTGAGCATAGCCTGCACCGCGCATGATAGTTGAAACGTCTGCGAAATCGAGGTTTATGTAGCCCTCTTCAACGATAAGGTCAGAGATGCTCTTTACACCTGTCTTGAGAACGTCATCTGAAAGAGAGAACGACTGCTTCATAGTAAGCTGCTGCTTATCGAGGCCGTCGAGAAGTCTCTCATTAGGGATAACGATGAGTGAATCAACATATTTTTTCAGTTCTGCGATACCTTTTTCAGCCTGAGCCATTTTCTGCTCTCTCTCAAAGAGGAAAGGCTTTGTAACAACAGCAACTGTGAGAATATCCATTTCCTTAGCGATCCTTGCAACTACAGGAGCAGCTCCTGTACCTGTACCGCCGCCCATACCTGCGGTGATAAAGATCATATCGGCACCCTTAAGATGTGCCTCTATCTCATCCCTGTTTTCTTCTGCAGAGCGCTGACCAATCTCAGGCTTGTTACCTGCGCCTCTTCCCTTTGTGAGCTTAGCGCCGATCGGGATCCTTGTTGTCGCTCTTGACTTATTGAGAGCCTTTGCGTCAGTATTGATCGCGATATATTCAATATTGCTGACACCCGACTCGACCATGCAGTTAACAGCGTTTCCGCCGCCTCCGCCTACGCCGATAACTTTTATATTAACATCGGGTTCCATAGCCTCTTCGTAATTAAAATCTGACATTAAAACTCCTCCTACTTTTATTTATCCTGATTTTATTCTATAAGGCAGCACCGCGCGGCAGCCGAAAAAGATCAGCCGCTGTGCGCTGCCGCCTTCAAATGAAAGTCAAGCTATAAATACACTTATAATTTTACCATAACAGCTTGATTTTTTCAAGAGAGAATCGTATTTTTTTTATTTTCTGCATATCTTACAATATACTAAAAAAATTTTCTGCTAATTTGTACAAAATTATTGTTGATAATAAACATTATCATTGTATCCTTCGCCACTATTATCGTAGCTTCCATAGCCGCTGTTTGTATCGGCAGTCCACTGGTTATCTCCGCCGTAACCGTTATTGGTATCTGCACTCCACTGAGTGTCTCCGCTGTAGCCGTTATTCGTATCAGCGCTCCACTGAGTGTCTCCGCTGTAGCCGCTGTTGGTATCGGCACTCCACTGAGTATCTCCGCCGTAACCGCTGTTGGTATCAGCACTCCACTGATTCTCACCGCCGTAGCCGCTGTTATCGGCAGCCGCAGTCGTTACAGCTGTAGTCTCGGTAGTAACAGCAGTTGAAGATGCCGATGTATCGGTACCTGTTGCTGTGCCTGTACCTGTTGCCGCCTCGCCTGTTGGAGTCTGTATCAGCGTCTGGCTGTCCGCAGCTTCTCCGCTTGAACGGAAGCTGCACTGATTAGAGCCTATCATCGTGAGATATCCCTTCTTGCCCTTTACGGAAGGATCGTTCATTACGCTTGAAGCAAGTTCCAGCTTATACTCAACATCGTTCCAGTTGCCCATTTTGAAGATCATGCCGCTTCTGTAGTTAACGATTATGCTGAACTCGTCGGTCATGTCGATATTGGCAATTGCAGCCTGTGACTCATCAGTGTCCTTATCCTTGTTGAGTCTTGAAACTATAGCCTCAAACGCCTCGTTCTTGTTTTCGTTTGAGGAACTGATATTCTGTCCCTGTTCAAAAACATCGGGTTCATAGCCGTATATTATCGGATATTCATCAACAAAATAATTGTTGTTGGAGAGTATCTTTCCCTTTCGGCTGACGAGAAGAACTCCGCTGTCGTATGGTACATTGAAAGCAGGGATGCATCTTGTTACATTGATTTTTACAGTTGAGGGGAAGTCCTTGGTTATATCGGCAGTCTCAACATAAAGCATGTTGTCGAGTATACGGTTTTCAGCCTCTTTTGTATTGAGACGGATAAGGTTATCTCCCGCATTTATGCCTGAAGCGTTGATTATCTCCATATAGGTATAGGTCTCAGATTCGCCTGAGATAACGATATTATCAACAGTGAAAAGGAAAGTCAGGCTCGCACTGACTACACCTGCCGCAACGATCGCCAGCACCACAAATGCATACAGGTTCATGTTGCGCTTTCGGCGGCGCATGCGCTTACCGCTGTTTTTCCTTTCTATATTGGTCTTTTCTACATCATTCATGTCGTTTTCATCTCAGACTCTCTTCATATTGCCTCCGAGCTGCCTGAATGCCTCCTCTATTTTTTCGTATCCTCTGTCTATGTGTGAAATTCCGCTTATTTCCGTTACGCCATCCGCAGCAGCCGCCGCTACGGCAAGTGCCGCACCGCCTCTCAGGTCCGTTGCCCTGACGTCTGCGCCATGAAGTCTGTTCACACCCTTGACTACCGCTATCCTGCCCATCACCTGTATATCCGCACCCATTTTTATAAGGGCATCAGTATGTCTGTAACGGCAGTCGAATATGTTCTCCTCAAAGACGCTGGTACCGTCGGCAACTGAAAGTGCCGCCATAAGTACAGCCTGAGCGTCCGTAGGGAATCCCGGATGGGGCATGGTCCTTATGGGACTGCTTACCGCACGGAGTCTTGCCCCCGAGCGCATATATATCCTGTCTTTAGCGGGATAAATACTGCATCCCGTCTGTTCAAGCACCGAAATGAACGGCTCCATTTCAGCGCTGCATGTATTCTTAAGTATTATCTCACCGCCTGCTGCGGCGATAAGTGAAAGATAAGTTGCTCCCACTATCCTGTCGGGCATTATGGTATACTCGCAGCCGTGAAGATGTTCTTTTCCTCTTATAACTATGCGGCTTTCGCCGTCACCTGTGATATCTGCACCGCATGCCCTGAGAAAACCGCATAGGTCACATATCTCAGGCTCCCTTGCCGCATTGTTCACAACAGTCTCACCATCGGCAAGCACAGCACACAGAACAACGTTCTCGGTAGCACCCACCGACGGGAATGGAAGTGTTATCTTTGCACCTTTAGGACGTCCCGACGGTATGCGGCAGACTATACGTCCGCCTGTTTCGCTTACCTCAACGCCCATTTTCCTCACTGCGGAAAGGTGCATGTCTATGGGACGGGGACCAAGCTCGCAGCCTCCGGGGACGCTTATGGTACACTCCTTCATCCTGCCGAGCATAGCTCCCATGAACATAATGGAAGAGCGCATCTCCCTCATGAGTTCTTCGGGGATAACAGCACAATCCGCCGCAGAGGAGTCTACAGTCACCGTGTTGTCCGAGAAGCTGCTTTTGCATCCCAGACATCCAAGAATCCTCGATGCGGAGTAAACATCCGTAAGACGGGGACAGTTTTTAAGTACACATTCGCCTTCCGCAAGCAGCGCTGCCGCCATTATTGGAAGGGCGCTGTTTTTGCTGCCCTGAAGCACCAGCTCGCCTTCCAGACGTTTTCCGCCCGTTACTATCAATTTCTGCATCATACCACCTCACAGCATTTTTAATATAGTATGCTGTATTGAGGTATGCTGTTACTGTCAGGTTATTCCTTTAGTCTCAAGGAATTTCATGAAAGTTTCAGACATCTCGTCGGAGATAAAGCCGTACATCATGTGTCCCTTATCGGATAAATGTACCTCTGCGCCGCATTTTTCGGCATAGTCCAGACCTGCCTGACGCCATGTTTTGCTCTTGCACATGCCCTTCATATTGCTTATATAAAAGCAGGAAGGACATTTAAGGGCACCTGTGCCCGCAGCCTTCGCCGCATTAGATGTCATAAGCCTCGACTCTTCCACATACTCCCTGTTAGCGAGATTTTTATAGAAAAGCTGTCGGTAAATTTTCTTTTCTTCCTCTGTCAACTCATCAGACGTGAGAAGTCCGGAGACATTTTCAGTCTTGTTCTTCAAAAGCTTTGCTATAAGGCCGTTCTTAGCAATAGTCTTAAGCAGTTTGTGGTTCTTTTCAAGTAGCTTTTCACGCTTATCCTCAGATATCTCCTTGCCCTGAAGCACCGCATAATCAGGTATGCCCATATCAATGCTGAGAACAGCCTTTACCTCGTCGGGATACGTATTTGCCCAGTAAACGGTCTCGAAGCCCGAATAGGAATGAGCGGCAAGCACATAAGGTGGTTCTATCCCTGCTTTCATAAGCGCTTCACGGCTCTCACTCACAAGATTTTCAATAGTGCGCGGAGTCTTCATTTCGCCGCTGAAGCCGTAACCTGCCTTTTCTATGACAGCTATCCTGTATTTATCGGACATTCTGCGGTATATCGGTTTGTATTCAAGCATGGGACAGGTAACTCCTCCGCCTGCGAGGAATACTATTGTTACGTTTCCTCTTCCTTCGGTATATACATTGAGGACGGTTCCGCCCACATCAACTTTCTTACCTGTTTCCATTTTTCTTTTTCTCCAGCAGCTTATCTATGACCGCAAGTATGCGCTCATTAGTATCCTTCACGCAGAGTCCCGCTGCTTTTCCGGACATCTCCGCAGCCTTTTCGGGAGATTCGTAAAGCTTCTTTATCTCAGCTATCATGCGTTCATTGGTCATATCCTTCTGCTCGATGACTACCGCTGCACCTGCCTTGCCGAGAACCATTGCATTGTGGTACTGATGATTTCCTGCAACTATCGGAGACGGGATGAGTATCGAACCTCTTCCTGCTGCTTCAAGCTCTGCAAGAGTTGAAGCTCCCGAACGGCATATAACAAGGTCCGCAGCCGCAAGGCATACGTCCATATCGTTTATGTACTCGGTTATGCGGAGCCTGTCGCTCTTGAGGGGGATACCTGCCGCCTTCATAGCCTGCGGGAAAGTATCCTTGCCCATTCCGCCGTAGCCGTGTATGTGGTTTATATTCAGTCCCTCGCCCACATGCCACTTGATAGTCGCAGTCATAGTCTCATTGATGCAGCCTGCACCGAGACTTCCGCCGAAGGAGAGGATAGTGAAGTCGTCATTGAACCCGAGCTTTGCCCTTGCTTCTGCCTTGGACATGGTGTTGATGTTGCTTCTTACGGGGAGTCCCGTAACGCTGTACTCGAACTTATCCTTATCCATGAACTTAAGTGCTTCAATAACAGTGAGCATAACGTAGTCCACTTCCTTGGCAAGGAGCTTGTTTGTAACTCCGGGGTAAGCGTTCTGCTCATGGATAGCTGTAGGGATTCCCATTCTTGCAGCCTTGCGGATAACGGGACCTGCCGCATATCCGCCTGTACCTATGGCGATATCGGGCTTGAAGCCCTCGATTATCTCCTTTGCCCTCTTGCCCGAGGTTACAAGGTAAGCTGCCGCCTTTATGTTTCTTCCCACGTTTTCAAGGGATATCTTTCTCTGGAAGCCTGCAACTTTTATAGTTTCAAGCTTGTATCCTGCCTGCGGCACGAGTTTTGCTTCCATTCCCTTCGGAGTTCCTGCAAAGAGGAATTCCGCATCGGGATATTTGCTTTTTATTATGTCCGCAATAGCAAGACCGGGATTTATATGTCCGCCTGTACCTCCACAGGCTATGAGAACCTTCATATTCATGCTCCTTTATGCGTTTTTAAGTTCTTCAAGGAACTCCTCTACCGTTATATCCTCTTCCTTTTTCGGGGGCGGAGGCGGAGGAGCTGCTGTTTTCTTGGGATAGTATCTCTGCTGCGATATATTCAGCATGATGCCCATTTCCACAAGCTGCATTATAAGCGCAGTACCGCCGTAGCTGAAGAACGGAAGACTGATACCGGTGTTAGGTATCAGGTTGCTGACAACGGCAAGGTTCAGCACTGTCTGTATGCCTATCTGAGTTGTTATGCCGACCGCAAGAAGCATACCGAATCTGTCCTTGCAGCGTACTGCTATAGAATAGCCTTCCACGATGAGAAGGAAGAATACGATTATTATCGCAAGTGCGCCTACGAAGCCTATCTCCTCGCACACGATAGGGAAAACGAAGTCGTTCTTGGTCTCTGGGAGATAGAGATACTTCTGACGCGAGTTACCGAGTCCGAGTCCGAAAAGTCCGCCCGAACCGATAGCGATTATGGAGTTTGCAGTCTGCCATGTATCATTGAGGATATCAGCAAAGGGATCTCTCCATGACTTTATTCTGACCTGTACGTAACTGTCAGGTACCTTTGCCTGCCACGAAATGTATCCGATCGCAGCAGCTACCGCTCCGACTCCGAGGAGAAGGAACTGCTTGATGTTCGCACCTCCGCAGAGTATCATAGCAATAGCGATAGTACCGATGAGGATGATACCCGAAATGTGCTTCTCCAGTGCGATAAGTACAACGTATACGCCCATTATCACAACGTATTTGCAGATTCCGACGCCGAAGCGGTCCATGTTCTTTCCGTCCCGTTCCATGCAGTAGGCAAAGAACACTATCATTGCAAGCTTCGCTACCTCTGAAGGCTGAAGGTTGATAGGACCGATATCGATCCAGCGGCGGGCACCCATGCTGCCGCCCTCATCGTTACCGATGAAAAGTACTGCTGCAAGCAGTACTCCGACGCCGATGAAGAACAGTGAAGCTACGCTCACGCCCTTGAATATCGGCAGTTTCTTTTTCAAGTTGTGGTAATCCATCTTCATGAAGAAGATCATGGCAATAACGCCGTATAAAGCATTTTTCGCCTGACTCTTTGCGTAATAGAGTCCGTCGCCGTGTTCGCTGTAAGCCCACGCATAGCTTGCGGACGCCATCATTACAAGTCCGCCTACAAGAAGTATCATTACATAGGCGAAGAAAGAAAGGCTCATATCAGTCTTTCTGCTGTCGCCTGTAAAACGGGTCCAAAGTCCCGCATGACTTCTGCGTCTTCTGTTTTCATTGCTGACAGATGCCGCCATAGTTCCTCCTGAATGCCCCTTTGCACGGGACTGATTTATCGGTTATTTATTGAATGCCAACAGGGTAATTATGCCCAGTATTCCGAAAATAATGCCTGTTACAGTGAATGTTATAACTATCTTGTACTCGCTGAATCCGCTCATCTCGAAGTGATGGTGGATAGGAGTCATCTTGAAGATACGTATGCCTTCGCCGTATTTCTTCTTTGTGTACTTGAAGTAGGTTACCTGAATAACAACCGAGAGAGCCTCGATGATGTAAACAAGTGCAACAAGAAGAAGGAGAAGATGATTGTGGAGCACAAGTCCCACAGCTGTTACAGCTGCGCCTAAGAACATCGAACCTGTATCACCCATGAAGCACTTTGCAGGGTTGAAGTTCCAGATAAGGAAGCCGAGGCATCCGCCTGCAAGAGCCATAGTGAAGTATGAAAGCTCGAACTGTCTCAGTATTGCACAGCATACTGTGAATATCAGCATTGCCGCAAATGTTACCGATCCGCAGAGACCGTCAACGCCGTCCGTAAGGTTTACCGCATTGGTAAGGTAGATTATCACAGGCACCATGAGTATATAGTAGAATATGCCCAGTGACGGACTGCGCCAGAATCCGAGGTCTATCCTTGTGGAAACGTCTCCGAACTTATAAAGCGCCAGCAGGAATCCTGCGGTGCAAACAAGCTGGAGAGCTATCTTCTGCATCGGTGTAAGGCCGTCGTTGTTCTTCCTTGCAACCTTTGTGTAGTCATCGATGAATCCGATGAGTCCGAAACAGAGAGAGAATATAAGGCAGGCAAGCACTCTGTAGAAAGCATGATGTGTTGCGATAGCAGTCACATCAGGTGCGGACCTGAGACGATATATCCAGTATCCTGCCATAGTCGCTATGATAGTCGATATGATAAACATAAATCCGCCCATTGTGGGAGTTCCCTGTTTCTTGGCATGCCACTGTGGACCGTCCTCGGTCTTTATAGGCTGACCAAACTTTATCCTGTGCAGGAACGGTACAAGCCACTTGCCCGAAACTCCTGCGATCACAAATGACAGCATCGCTGTCAGCAGATTTATTATCCAGTATGACATCATCATTTAAATATACAGCTCCTGATCTATTAATTTCCTTCCGAGGGGACTCAATCCAGTAATTTCATTCCCTCTGCAACCACTTCACGTTCATCGAAATGGATGTGTTTCATGCCGGCAAGCACCTGATAATCCTCATGGCCTTTACCCGCAAGGACTATTATATCACCTTTTTCAGCAATTTTCAAGGCATGAAATATAGCTTCTTTTCTGTCTGTCACTACATCGTATGGTATTTTGTCGTTTTCTATGCCTTTAAGGATGTCGCTGATGATAGCTTCAGGCTCTTCATTTCGGGGATTATCCGAGGTTATAACAAGTCTGTCCGCATACTTTGCCGCAGCCGCCGCCATTTTGGGACGCTTTGCCGCATCGCGGTTTCCTCCGCATCCGAAAAGGCAGATAAGTCTGTTATCGGTATATTCCTTGACGCTTCTGAGGATGTTCTCTATTGCATCGGGAGTGTGGGCGTAGTCGCAGATAACTGTGAAGTCCCTGCCTGTGGGAATGACTTCGCAGCGTCCCTTGACTCCGTTGTACTCAGCTATAGCTGAAATTATCTTTTCCGCAGGGATGTTCTCTCTCAGGCATACCGATATAGCCGCCGTAAGATTCGATACGTTGAACATGCCCGGGATACGTGAGGTTATCTCGTAGTCCTTGTCGTCGGCATGCAGACAGAAGCGGCATCCCGTGGACTTTATCTCTATGCCGTCAGCATAGCAGTCTGCATTTTCCTTTACGCTGAAGGACTTCTTTTCGCAGTTCACTTCACTGTAAAGTCTTCTGCCGTAATCATCATCGGTATTTATAAGCGCCATATCGCATATATCGAACAGCATCTTCTTTGCCTGATAGTAGTCCTCCATATCCTTATGGTAATCAAGATGATCCTGAGTGAGGTTCGTGAAAACCGCAGTCCTGAACCATGATGAACCTATCCTGTTCTGTACAAGTCCGAAGGATGATACCTCCATAACAACGTACTCGCAGCCTGCGTCTGCCATTTTCTTCAGAAGTGCCATGAAGTCGTAGGTCATGGGAGTGGTGTTCTCGGTGTGAAGCACCTCGTCACCTATCTCGTTCTGTATAGTGCCTACAAGTCCCGTCTTGTGACCTGCTGACATGAGGATGTGCTTTATAAGGTTTGTGGTGGTAGTCTTTCCGTTTGTACCTGTAACTCCGATGAGAGTCATGCGGCGTTCGGGGTGTCCGAACCACGCAGAGCATACCTTGCCGTAAAGGAAACGTGAGTTGTCAGTGAGTATCTGACGTTCTCCGAGTCCGAGGTCATGCTCGCAGACTACAGCCGCAGCACCTTTTTCAAGCATTTCGGCAGCAGCGGTGTGACCGTCGAAGCTTCCGCCCTTTACGCAGAAGAACAGGCTTCCTTCCACTACCTTTCGGGTATCGTCCGTTACGGACGTTATCTCTGTATCGCCGACAGAAGTTACGGCGTTATTTTCAAGAAGATCATTAAGTTTCATTCCAATTCCTCTCTTTTCTGTGATCCCGCGGCATCAGTCTCCGGGATCGTCAACTATGAATTCAAGCTCGATAACAGTACCGTTCGGCACCTTTGTATTCGGCTCTATGCTCTGACTGTTTACTACAGCGCCCGGGTGATCTATTGATGCACCGCGTGATACGTAGTTAAGGTTGCAGTATATCAGCGAATCGTTTGCTACCTGCGGATCGAGTCCTCTCAGGTCGGGAACTGTAGTGAAGTCCGCTGTATGAGTAGGATCGGTATACAGATATACTGTGCCGCCCTTCGCAACGGTCTCGCCCGGCTCGGGACACTGTGCCACTACTGTTGCACCGTCGCCGACTCTCTGCGGTTCAAGTCCGATAGACATGAGCTCGGTCTTTGCGTTCTCGAAGGAACCTTCAAGAAGCGGTACCTTTACATCAAGATTAGCAAGTTCGCTCTCTGAATACTGCGGACTGATACCCATATACGGAAGCACTTCCGTAAGTATATCTCTTGCACAAGGTACAGCTACCTTGCTTCCGTAGTAGTCGATCTGCTCGTTAGGCATATCAGCAAGTACAAGAAGGATTATCTCGGGATCGTCGGCAGGTGTAAAGCAGAGGTAAGATGCACCGTATTCCTGCTTTGTACCTTCCTTGTCACCCTGACGAGTCTCACTGAGTCGCTGTGAAGTACCCGATTTACCGCCGATGGAGTAGCCCTTGATAGTAACGTTTCCTCCGTTGTTGCCTGTAACGACATTTTCAAGGCACTCGCGCATCTTTGCCGAAGTCTCTTCCGATATTACCTGACGTCTTACTGTACGCTCGTTTTTCTTTACTACGTTTCCATCCTCGTCAAGGACCTTATCAACTACATACGGCTGAAGGAGATATCCGCCGTTTATGGTCGCACATCCGCCCACAAGCATTTCAATGGGAGTTACGGTCTCGCACTGTCCGAAGGAACAGATAGCAAGGTCGAAGTCCGTCATGGGGTTGTTTGTCTTATCCTTGTTGTAACCGTTTGCTTCAGCAGGAAGGTCTATTCCTGTCGGTTCTCTCATTCCGAAGGCATCGAAGTAGTAAAGGAACTTATCGATGCCAAGCTTTGCACCGATCGTCATAAATGCAGGGTTGCAGGAGTGAGTAAGTGCCTCCTGGAAGGTCTGTGCACCGTGGCCCCCTCTCTCCCAGCAGTAAACAGGATCTTCAACTCCGGGGAAATCGACCTTACCGTTGCAGACATACTCCTTTGCATCAAAGTCAATGAGGTTTTCTTCAATTGCCGAAGCACTGGTTATTACCTTGAATACAGAACCCGGCTCATATCTTTCGCTGATGCATTTGTTTTTCCACTGCTTTTCTCTTTCCTCGATCACCTTTGCATCGAGTTTATCGCCCGTAAGGCCTTCTATAGCCTGCTTTGCAAGAGGATCTGCAAGCTCCATTGGAGAGTTGAGGTCGAAGCTCGGATATGTTGCCATACCGTATATCGCACCTGTTTTGGCGTTCATGAGTATAGCGCATCCGCGGTTCTTTACTTCGTTTTTGGTGACCATTTCCTGAAGATGCTTTTCCAGTATGTACTGGATATTCATATCAAGTGTAAGGTAGACATCATCGCCGTCCTGAGCGGGATATGTCTTTGAATACCTGTAAGGAAGGGCATTTCCGTTAGAGTCCTTTGCGGAGATAGTACGTCCGTCGATACCTGCAAGGTATTCGTCATAGGAAGCTTCAAGTCCGTAGATACCGTATCCGTCGGAACCTGTGAATCCGATAACTGATGCGGCAAGTTCATTCTGCGGATAGTATCTCTTGGTGTCCTCCTCGACGTTTACCGATATAAAGCCATACTTAGTGAAAAAAGCGAGAACTTCGTCCGAAACAGGCTTCTCCACCTGATCCTGAAGCATCTGCCACTGAGTGTCCGCAAGCATCGCCTCCTGAACCTTTTCAGGAGATATACCCAGTTTCTCGGACAGCAGAGCCACAGCCTCGTTCTTGAAAGTCTCTGCCGATTCGGGAAGAGAATTTTTTTCAAGACCTGTTTCCTCGTCGAACTCAGGCTGGTATGTGCCGTTCTTCTTGGCTTCGTTGCGCTTATCTATCCGTGACTGAAGGTCCTCAAGCTCTTCACGGAACTTCTTCGGATCGATGATGAGCTTATATACCGTTGCACTTTTTGCAAGGGGAGTTCCCTTTGCATCGTAGATAGAACCGCGGTTTGCAGAAATGACTATAGAACCGAAATGCTGATTGTTAGCCATTTCCTGATACTTTTTATTGTTAAGCACTGAAATACGGAAAAAATTACCCGCCACGACTGTGAACAGGATAACAAATATAAAGGTCATGATGACCTTTGCCCTGAATTTCATTTTTCCCGAAGGAGCGCGATTATCCATAGACTATCCTTTCTGACGTCTGCATACATTCCACAGGCAGTCAATAAAAAGGGCGGGATATTTTCATGCCCCGCCCCTGAACATCTTTTTTTATTTTTTGCGATGTTCCTGTTGTTTGATACGACGTTAGCGTGAAACCACCGTCCCCCGATCTGCGCCCACAGACCGGGGAGGTGATCTCGTATTCCGACACCCGCTGTATCTCCGTGTTCTACTATCACTACGGCGTTTATATTTTTTATGCCGTTAGTATTTAAATGTTTTGTTGCTGGCAGTCCTTTGATTTATATATATTGGTACTACCCTCTGAAATATTCCACACAGCTTTCAAAAAATCTTTTTACCTTGGCTATCAGCCCGTCATCCTGCTGCGGGATACTTACCACGTCGTCTGTCTGTATCCTGATATACGTTATCTGTGATGAATCTATCTTCTTCATTCCCAGAACGTTCTCGGCGTATTCCTCGACGTGTTTAGCAGACATTCTGCTTTCAAGTTCCGACTGTAGTCTTACGTTTTCTGCTTCTGCAAGACTCAGCTGTTCGTTAAGTGCCGCTACCTTATTGTATGCGGTATTGCGCTTGTCAAGACTGTAAATAACAGACCCGAGCAGCACGGCTGCAACTAATGAACCAAGAATAATAGCTATCACAGATCCGCTTCTTACTTCTGTACGTCTCATTTCGATCTGCGGTCTCTCTTCCGGCAATCTCTGCCCACTGCCCGATCTTGCATATTCGGCAGCCTCAGCTCTGTACCTATTATCGTCGTAATAATAGATAGAGGCTCTCTCAGCCATTGCACTCCGCACTCCTTTCTATTATTCTCAGTTTTGCGCTTCTGCTTCTGTTGTTACTTTCAAGTTCCTGTTCGTTTGCCTCTATTGGCTTTCTGTTCACAAGTTTTCCCTGCGGCTTGCGACCGCATACACACTGGGGGAAGTCAGGCGGACATATGCATCCTTTGCACCACCCTGCAAACCTCTGTTTCACAAGTCTGTCCTCTAATGAGTGGAAGGTTATAACTGCAAGTCTGCCTTGGGGTTTCAGGCTGTAGAAAGCTTCGTCAAGACCTTTTGAAAGGTGATCGAGTTCGCCGTTAACAGCGATACGTATAGCCTGAAAAGTTTTTTTACAGGGGTTTTTTTCTCTCCTTGCCTTTTGCGGAACACTTGCACGTATGATGTCTGCAAGCTGAAGTGTTGTTTCGATCGGAGCGATCTCGCGCTGCTTTATGATATTTGAAGCTATCCTGCGGGAGAATTTCTCCTCGCCGTACTCAAATATGATATCAGCGAGCTCACGCTCTGAGAAAGTGTTCACGATATCTGCGGCGCTCATACCTGTCTGGCTCATTCTCATATCGAGAGGAGCGTCCGAGTGGTAAGAGAAGCCTCTGCTTTCCTCGTCGAGCTGGTGGGAAGATACCCCCAGATCCATAAGTATGCCGTCGACCTTATCGATACCGAGGTCGTCAAGGACAGACCGCAGGTCCGAATAATTGCTGTGGACCACCATAGCGTTGCTGTATTCAGCAAGGCGTGCCGAAGCAGCCTTTACCGCATCAGGATCACGGTCGAAAGCGATAAGTCGTCCTTTATCGCTGAGTTTTGCGGCAATTGCAGAGGAATGACCGCCTCCGCCTGCTGTGAGGTCGGCGTAAATGCCGTCGGGACGAATATCGAGTCCCTCTATACACTCATTGAGCAGTACAGGAATATGTCTGAATTCCATTTCCATAGATAACTCCTTTGGTGCACCATAAACCATTCCAAAAGAGGCGCACTAACAATGTATTATAATACCATGTGAGCCAATGCAGCCTTTTTAGCCTCGGGATCGATAGAATTCTTAACAGCAAGATATCTTTCTGTATCCCATATCTCGGCTTTATTAAGAGCACCCACAACCGTTACATTGTCGGAGATACCTGCATAGTCTCTAAGGTGCTGGGCGAGAAAAATTCTGCCCTGCTTATCGGGGACCTGTTTATCGGTGCCTGCAAGAAGATCACGTCTTAAAGCGGTACCAACCTCGCCCTCGATGGAGTAGAGTTTCTGGCAGTATTCATTAAATTCCTCAGGAGAGTAAACGGCGATGTAATTATTCTCATAGCCAACACAGAGGTAGAATTCAGCGCCCAGTATCTCACGCAGTTTGTTTGGGAAGCTCATGCGGCCTTTCTGATCGATACTTGGAGTATACGTACCAAATAATGGCTCTTTCATGTTCTTCGCCTCACTTTCTGCTAAACTGATGCAACTCATCACCTCAAAATGACTTTAAATTGGATTTCATCACCTTAATTTACCTCTACAAATATTATATAACATTAAAGCAAAATAAGCAATGTACATTTCACACAATGTTGTTTAAAATCGCAAAGTCCGATTTAGTGATTTTGCTGTCAGCGTAGCAAAAAGCAGAACAAAGTTTCTTTATTTGGTTAAATTTTTTCTTGATTTTTCACCTTTCGGTGCCTTTTGGTGCCCATCAGGGCATTTTTATCCCCTCTCAGCACCCTTTTTCCAAAAAACGGCAATAAGTCTCTGAACGGGACTCTCTTTCCGCCCGTTCAAAGACTTATCTTATCAGTTCAGATCAGTTATTAAGATTAATATCCGTTGTAATTGTAATCTATATCGCCGTTTAGTGTTCCTGTATCGGGAGTCCATGCAGCTGCTCCTGTGTCTCCGCTCCATGAAGCGGCGCTCGGATCGGTATATCCGCTGTTGCCGGGATCGCTCCATGCAGGTTCTGTTCCCGAAGGATCAGTCCATGTTGGATCAGTCCAGCCTGTTGAAGGCTGTGAAGGATCGGTCCAGCCGGAAGGATCTGTAGGAGTCTGGACGCCCCAGTCTGTAGAAGCCTCTGTAGGCATCTCTGTACCGCCTTCTCCGTTCGGATCCTCAGGTTCTGTCGGGAATATCATATTTCCGCCGATATCCGTCGGATAACCGTTGGAGTAGTAGATCGACGGAGTTGGTGCGTAGTTCGGATCAACAACTACAGGAGTCGAGCTGCCCTCAGGTATCGGTTCGCCGTCAGGTCTCGGAGTATAGTAAACGTTGAACTTCGAGGATTTAAGTCCCATAGCAAGCTTGAACTCGTAACCCTTGACCGTCTTTTTATCATCGATGTTTACGTATGTGACATATCCCGTCTCGTCGGAATAGCTTGGCTGTATCCACCTGTCGGGATTATCCGAGAGCTTTATTCCGTAAGCTGCCTGTATCATATTTCTAAGCTGGAAGTCATCGAAGTATGTAACAGTACCGTAATGCGGATCGTAAGCCCTGTCGTAGTCACTTGAAACGCTTCTGAGGTAAGGAGGATCGGACCAGAATACCTCACTGCAGTTTGCAGTAACGCCGCCGCTTGATGCCGAGAACATAGTCAGGGCGAAATCGCCGTCATAGTAGAGGGCCTGTCCGAGTACCTCTGCACAAGCGTCAACCACGTTCTGTGGCGGGAACGGCTTGCAGCGAAGGTCACTTGAATCGTTTCCGTTGTACTTACAATAAGTATATACTGCAACAGCCTGAGCCTTGATAGCCTCGTAAGCCATGCTTCCGCCGACTTCGTTGTAAACTATCTGTGATACCATTGAAAGTACATCACCCGAAACGCCTGCAACAGTTATCTGTTCTTCCTCTGCCATGCCCGTATTCATAAGGTATGTATCGGGATAATAGTGGAAGAGGATGTCCTGATAGGTCCAGCCGCTGTACTGTGCATAGAAGTTTGCACCATTCTGGCTCATACCTACTCCGTGTCCCCAACCGTAGGTAACGACAGCGAATTTACCCGGTACGCTGTCTATCTGCGGTTCACTTTCAAACCACGGGATGTCTCCGACGTAACCGCCTGTGACGTTAAGTTCAACAGGTGTAGGATCCTTACTTTTGCCGTTAGCACTGTTCTTGTCCTTAGCCTTAGCCTTTCCGTCGGCAGAAGCTTCGGGAGAAGTCTCGTAGCTGATGAGTGAAAGGCTGTCATCATACTCATCAAGTTCAGCCTTGTACCACTCTATCTCCTTGTTTTCATCTTCCTCAGCCGCCGTAGTCTCTTCTGTAGAGGCTTCTGTAGCTGATTCAGTGTCAGTTGAAGTAACTGCGGTAGTCTCTGTAGTCTCCGCAGCCGTAGTTTCAGCTGTAGTTTCTGCGGCAAATGCCGAGCTTACAGGCATCGTGCATGATATCACAAATCCCGCAAGCAGAGCTGCCGCTCTTTTAAATGGTTTCTTGATATTCATAAATACACTCCATCTTAAATAAGTACCTTACTGTCCCTGAGCAGCCTGTTCGGTCTCCTTAGGAGCTTCGGTAGGTGCGTGTGCCTTTTTATATTCTTCTGTACGTTCTATAGAGTTGAGGTCTCCTGCAACTTCGCCGTCACGGAGTCTTCTTGCAACTATTATAAAACGTGAGTTATCCTCATCGGCGTAGCAGGTGGAAAGAGTTACCAGCTTGTCGCCGTACTTTACATCAACGCCTGTATCATACATCTGACGTGCATGAACGGTATCCATGAACTCCTTGAACTCCTTCTCGTTGTCGAGTTCCTCCATATTCCAGTAAAGGAAATCGGAGTACCAGTTTCCGCTGGTAATGAGGAATCCGCAGATAACATAATCGTAATCACGGTAATTGGAGCTGAGCTGAACGAAAGGTGCCTGCTCGTAGAAATCGAAGTCCTGACGGTATCTTCTCAGCGAACCGAACATGGTGTTGTTTGCCATGTTGTGTCCGTAGATTATGATATTCTCGGACTGATCGTCCTCATCTGCACCGAACCTGTCACGCCAGTCCATGAACAGTGTTCCGCAGCGGAGGAAGCTTCCGTCCAGGTCGTGGTCAAGGTAGTAGGAGTTTTCTTCATAAGCCTCGCCGCCGTAATAATCCTTTCCGGCAGGTATCGCGCCGGGATCTCTTACGAAGGGATAATCGACATCGGTATTCGGTATCCTTATCCAGCCGACTACATCCTTGTTCTTTTTCAGGAGCATCTTCGCTCTTTCAGTCATTCCCTCCTCTGAGGGGACGTAATCGTAAAGGGGAACTGTAGGCGCTTCCGTAGGAGCCTCTGTAACTTCTGCCACGGACTGCGATACAGGTTCCTCATTGTCTTTTCTTGTAACTGTGTATGTTATCACGCCTGCTCCGATAAGTACAAGTGCTCCTGCGCAGGCAGCGATAGTTTTTGCCTTTTTATCCATTGCTAAGTGTCTTTCCTTTATTTCCGTTATTTCTCGGGACCATAAGGCACAAATTCTGCTTCTGTGTCATATTTCTCGTTTTTCTTTGTTGCGTAGTACATAGACGGCCATTTGATGTTGGGGTTAGCCTGACTTCCGACAGTACCCTTGACAGGATCTTCACCGTCACGTACAAGCCTTGCCATTACGATAAGTCTTCCCCTGTCCACAAGAACGTCATCGTTGCAGGTGGAAAGTGTGAGCAGCTTATCGCCGTACTTCACATCAACATCATTAATGCGGAGAGTCCTGCGCTTCGCCTCGTTGACGAACTTATAGAATTCCTTCTCGTCAGCGAAATCGAGTTTATTCCAGCAGTCATACTTTGTATCGGTCTCGTCATCGGCGTCAACGATGAAGAAAGCGAATATCTTATATGTATAAGCCGCATAGTTGGAATTGAACTGTATAACGGGATGCTTTTCATAGTAATCAACATTGCGGTAGTAGTACTTAAGGCATCCGAACATGCTGTCATCGCCCATATTGTGACCGTATACCACAAGGTTATCCGAGTTTTCACAGTTGAGATGATGATCTGTAACATCATCGTAGTGGTTTCTGTAGTCGAGGAACAGTGCGCCTGCACGGGACTCCTCTCCGTTGAAATTGATATTGAGGTACTTGTCGTTATCCGATGCCTGAACAACAGGAAGGTCAACAGGAGTATCCTCGATAGTCATATATCCGATAACTTCGGGATTTATGTCCATCAGCTTCTTTGCACCAGTGAGCATTTCGTAGTACTTTTCCTCTTTTGTCTCATCAGCAGGCTGATTGTTTACGGGATAAGTATTGTAAAGCTCTGCAAGGCTGTTGTTCTCCAGGCTGTTGCGCCAGAGATCAAGGTAATAATCCGCAACAAGATATCCGCATACTATTATAGCTATGATAGATATGAGGAATATTATCTTTCTGAGGACCTCGAAGAAGCTGTCACCTTTTTCGGGGAAAAGTCCGCGGAGATTCTGTCCGACGGTCTTTTTCTTCTTCTTTTTCTTCTTTTTAGGCACTGCTGCCGCACCTTCGGGTACCGCGCGCATAGGAGGAGGTACAGGTCCGCCGGGCATTGTGCCTACAGGCTGCACATTTTCTCTTACTGGCGGCGGTGAAGGCGGTCTCTCATCGGGTACAGGCATTATCCTTGTCTTGGCAAGCTCCTCATCATCAGCGGGTATCTCTTCCTGTATCCGAACAGGAGGTACAGCTTCTGCTTCAGCAGCCGCTTCTGCACTTTCATGGCTTTTCTCTGCCTGTTCTTCCTGAAGATTATGAAGCGAATTCTTTATTGCTTTTATTCTTTCGGCTCTGGAAAGAGCCTCTGTATCGTTCTGATTCTGATTCTCGTTCATTATGACCCTTTCGCCTCCTCAGCAATCATAAATATTTGCCGAAAAGGCAGTTTTTATTTGCAAGTGCGTATAATATCGCACTTTACTATTCTCTTTATTGTACACCAAAAGCATATGGTTTGTCAAGGATTACGATAAAATATTCATACTCTCATCACTTGTCTGTCACTTTAAACGTCCGGACAGCAGGTGTCCGGACGTGTTTTTCCTTATTTCGGGAATGAGAATGTCTTAAGCTGTGTACCCTCTACCGCTTTCTGTATCAGCGGTTCAAAGTCGAAGCTGTTCTGCGCCTTCTCTATATCTTCAAGGCGGGGACGAACCTTCGGATGACGAGGGGTAAATACTGTACAGCAGTCCTCATAAGGGAGAGTTGAAATGTCGAATGTGTCTATTTTACGGGATATCTCTATTATCTCGGTCTTATCCATGCCTACGCAGGGACGGAATACAGGTATCCTGCATACAGCGTCCGTGCATACCATTGCAGCCATTGTCTGGCTTGCTACCTGTCCAACGCTCTCACCTGTAATAAGTGCAAGGCAGTTATCCTTTTCTGCGATGCGCTGAGCTATCTCCATCATCAGACGGCGCATTATTATGGTGAAATACTCCTCGGGACAGTTATCCTTGATAGCCTCCTGTATCTCGGTAAAGGGAACACAGTGAAATGCGATGCCTCCGCAGTATTCCGTAAGCTTCTCGCAGAGCTGCTCAACTTTGAGCTGTGCTCGGTCGGAAGTGTAGGGAGGACTCACGTAGTGAATAGCTTCGATATGAACTCCGCGCTTTGCCATCATATAGCCTGCAACGGGACTGTCGATACCGCCTGAAAGCAGGAGAAGTGCCTTGCCGCTGCTGCCTACAGGAAGTCCGCCTGCACCCTTGATATTCTCTGCGTGAACGTAGGCGTTTGTATCACGTATCTCTACTGTAACAGTAACTTCGGGGTTCTTTACGTCCACTTCCAGATGCGGGAACTTGTCGAGGATGACTCCGCCAAGTTCAGCACATATCTCAGGGGATTTCATGCAGAATGCCTTGTCAGCACGCTTGGATGTTACCTTGAAGGTCTTTGCACCGCTGAGGATATCAGCTGTATACTCAAGGCACTTTGCCGAAATGTCGCTGAAATCCTTCTCGCACACACACGCACGGCAGAATGCTGCGATACCGAATATCTTGCTGAGACGCTCCAGAACGTCGCTAAGGTCGATATTCTCGTCCTGCGGTGTTATGTAAAGTGTGGACTGTGCGCTGAAATAGCTGAATTTGCCCAGAACCTTTAGTCTGCGTTTTATATTCTTAGCCAGCATGTCCTCAAAGCTTTTCTTGTTGAGTCCCTTAAGGACCATTTCTCCGTATTTTACAAGTACGATCTCTTTCATATTTATTCTCCTATACTATTAATAATGTATATTGTCAGCCTCTAACCTTTTCCATTCCCTCACGAACGGCATCGCAGAACATTTCCAGTTCTTCCTCTGTAGTTTCTGCGGTCATGCTTATGCGTACAGCACTGTCAGCACGTTTTCCCGTTATGCCGAATTCTCCGAGAACTCCGCTCTGCTGTCCCTTTGAACAAGCCGAACCGCTGGAAACATATATCTCCTTGCTTTCAAGGAAGTGGAGCATTATCTCCGAACGCTTTCCCTCCGCTGATATATTTACTATGTACGGCGAACCGTCCTCAGGTGAATTGACTGTAACTCCATCAACGGACGAAAGCTTGTTGATGAGACTGTTTTTAAGTCCCGAAACGGTATCATAGCGCTCCGAAATGGTGGGAGAAAGCTCCTTAACTGCCGCACCGAATGCCGCAATAAGCGGTACGCTCTCTGTACCCGAACGGATACCCTTTTCCTGCTTGCCGCCTGTTATTATGGGTAGAACTCTTATCCCCTTTTTTATGTATAATGCGCCGCATCCCTTTACGCCGTGTACCTTATGGCCGCTGAGCGATATCAGGTCCGCCTGAAGCTGATTCACCTTTACAGGCAGCTTCATGTATGCCTGTACGCAGTCGCAGTGGGTAACAGTCTCGGGGAAACGTCTCTTTACTGCGGAAAAGACTTCCTTGACGGGGAGTATGTAACCCGTTTCGTTGTTCACGTACATCATCGTAACAAGGACTGTATCCTCGGTGCATGCGGAAATGAAGTCCTCTGCACAGAATCTGCCGTCCTCACGGGGCGAAACACGTACTACCTCGAAGCCTTTTTTCTCCATATCCGCAAGAGTCTCGTCCACAGATGCGTGTTCGACAGACGAAGCCACTATCCTGTGTTTTTTCCTTCCGTAGGCAGCGGAAGCTCCGCGAATAGCAAGGTTATTGCTCTCGGTTGCGCCTGAAGTGAAGTAAATGCATCCGCTTTCAGTACCAATAGAGTCAGCGATAGTTTTCCTTGCGGCATCCACTGTAAGCTGAGCATTGAGCCCTGCACGGTGGAGTGAAGAGGGATTTCCGAAATTATCAGTCATAGCCTCGCAGGCTGCCTTTACTGCCGCACTGCACGGCTTTGTTGTTGCCGCATTATCAAGATAAATCAAAGGGAACCATACCTTTCCAAAAAACAATAGTATTTCTTATTATATCATATTGACGTTTATTTTTCCATAGCAAAGAGACATATTTAATCGTTTTAACAATTCAACTTTTATCAGCCTTTCCGTACAGCTCGTCTATATACTCCGCATACCCGGGATCAGTCTCCCTGATATGCGCCGCAGCTTCATTACGGTGACGGATAAGCTCCGCATACAGCTCGGGTTTATTGGCTTCAAGCTCCTTCTCGAAACGCCTTGCGTACTCCCTGACAGTCTCAAAGGCCTTCGGATCGTGCTGTTCAAGGCGCATGGCAAGCTTTATCCTTCTCAGCTCTATGGCTTCCTCTATCTTGTCCTCGTCTATGCCAAGCTTCATGGATAATTCACTCAGGTGAGTCTGGAGATGCACAAGAAGCTCCTCCTGATCCAGCTCACTGATGCCCTTCCATATGCCTTTAGCCTTGATTATGCGGTGAAGCTGTTCCTCAGCGTTCTCCTTGTCGGTATCTATCTCGGCAAGCATCTGCTCTGTGTATCTTTCAAGCTCCTCCTCTGCCATCGAACCGAACGCCCACTCAAACTCCAGTCTGCGCTGATTTCCCGCATTGAGTACCGCATCCTTGCTGAACTCGTTATCCGCAAGCTCATAGGGCGGACGGTAGCCTGCGGCGGCAAGTGCGGCAGGAATAGTCCTTCGGCAGTGTCCCTGCTCGACAAGATAACCTATGCCCAGTTCACGGAAACGGTCGTTCAGCGAACCAATATGCGAGGCGAAGTAGAAGCTGATTCCCGAACGCTCCAGTGACTTATGAAGTGCTGCTATCCTGTCCGCAGCTGTTATGTCGATATTGCATATCGCTCCCGAATCCACTATAACGCACTTGGTCTCAGGCTTGACAGCGTTCTCGATATCGGCAATGAACAGGTTTATATTTGCAAAGTACAGATTACCCGAAAACCTGTACAGCACTACCTCTTTAAGGGGTACAGAATATGTATTCCTGTCGATGCTGTGGAAGCCTTCTCTGCCCGGGATGATACCCAGGAAGGAACGTTTCGGGTTTGCGGTCTTGAAGATAAGCGATACAAAAGAGAGGATAACTCCTATCATTACGCCGTAGACAGTACCGAAAACAAGTACACCGAAAAACGAACCGAAGAAAATGAAAAGCTCCCTTCGGTCATGCTTGTAAAGACGCTCTATCAGTTCAAACTCGACTGCACCGAGAAGTGCCGATATAACTATCGCCGTAAGCACGGGTACAGGCAGATACTGTATGAATCCTGTGAAGAAAAGCAGTATCAGCATCATGGTAAGGGATGCTGTTACGGACATGACCTGCGATTTTCCGCCGTACTGTTCACCCATTGAGCTTCTCGAAACAGAGCCGTTAACGGGACAGCATCCCGTAAGACAGGCAGCTATATTACCAAGTCCGTAAACAAGGACTTCATTGTTCTCGTTAAGTTTGTAGCCGTTCTTGTTGGCAAGGTTGTTCGATGCAAGCAGAGTCTCGGCCATTATAACGATAGCTACAGTGAAGCTGACTGTAAGGATATCCGTCAGCATATCCGCTTCAAAATGAGGAAATCTCCACGAGGGCAGTCCCCTTTCTATAGCAGCAAGCTTTGCAACTCCGTATCTGTCCGCAAATCCGAAGTAACCGAGCAGCGCTCCCCCAGCCATTACGAATACGGACATCGGCAGCTTGGGGACGAGTTTTTTCGACACAAGCAGAACCGCAAGTGAAACCGCTCCCAGCAACAGTGACATTGGATTCAGCTGACTGCGGCAGGTATGTACGATGTGTTCCGCAAGCTCTATCAGTTCTCCCGAACCGCTCGAACCTCCGAGTATCTTGGGTATCTGCATCAGTATGATAGTTGTGGAAATACCACTGATAAAGCCTCCCATAACAGGAGTAGATATGTACGCCACAAGCTTTCCTGCTTTCAGCACAAAGAAAAGCAGCAGCCACATCCCCACAAAGAACGTCACCGCAGGTACTACCTCAACTGCACGTTCAGAGCCTGACTCTATCCCCGATGATACGAGAAAAGCTCCTACAAGTGCCGCAGGAGCCGCATCAACGCCGAATATGAACTGCGGAGAGCTTGAAAAAAGGCCGAAAATGAGTATCGGGAAAATAGAACCGTAAAGTCCGTAAACAGGCGGAAGTCCCGCTACCTGAGCATATCCCATGGATATTGGTATCGAGACAAGCGCTATTATTATGCCCGTAATTATGTCTACAGGCAGAGATCTTCGGTTTAAACCTTTTATTATCATACTTCCTCCGTATCGTACAGCGCTACACGCTGTTTTTAATCTGTTTTATCGCACCCTTTTCAAGTCGTGAGACCTGCGCCTGAGATATGCCTATCTCACGGGCGACTTCCATCTGAGTCTTACCCTGCAAAAAGCGCAGATAGAGTATATTTTTCTCACGTTCGCCAAGTGCCTTTATAGCATCGCGGATAGAAAGCTCGTCCAGTCTGCTCTCGACGTCGTTTTTATCGCCTATCTGATCCATGATATAGAGTGTATCATCCGAATCCGAGTAAACAGGTTCATAAAGCGAAACGGGATCGGCTATGCTTTCGAGTGCAATGACAACGTCCGCTCTCTTTTCGCCTATCTCATTGGCTATCTCCTCTATATCGGGTTCACGCTGATTCTGAAGTATCAGCTTTTCCTTAGCCTGTATCGCCTTGTATGCAAGGTCCCTGAGCGAACGGCTCACCTTAACGTGACTGTAGTCCCTGAGATGCCTTCTGAGTTCGCCTGTTATCATAGGTACGCAGTAGGTAGAGAATCGCACCTCTTTTGTAAGGTCGAAGTTATTTATCGCCTTGATAAGTCCGATAACACCTATCTGAAAAAGGTCGTCCACATCCTCTCCCCTGCCTGTGAACCGCTGTATCACGCTGAGCACAAGGCGAAGGTTGCCCTTGATGAGCTTATCCTTTGCCGACTTGTTCCCTGTTTCTCTGTACTCTTTCAGGAGAGCAGTTTTCTCCTCTTCCTTGAGTACAGTGAGCTCGGATGTGTTTATCCCTGATATTACTACCTTGTTGTACGCCATAACAATACCTCTTCCGTAAATTGTCTGTGGTATTATTATGGACAGAGTCAACAAATGTAATCAGCGGTAATAAATGGAAATCATTCCTTAACGTATTTTATCAGCTTATCGAGACAAAGTTCGAAGCAGCTTCCGTACCACACCTCATCCGCATAGGGAAGCGTAGCGTGTATGCAGTCGGCTGTATAGTCCACAGCCATTTTCACGGACTGTTCAAGGCTCTTGCCGAGAGTAACTGCTCCCGTGAATACACTGGAGAAAATGTCTCCAGTACCGTGCATGGTCCTCTTTACGTGTTCGCGGAAATAGAAGCTGAACTCGTCCCTTTCCGAATCATAGGCAGCTGCGCCGTGGTGTACATCGTCAAAGCGCACTCCCGTAAGCACAGGAGTAGGACATCCCAGCTCAGTAAGGCGGCGGAGTATCTCCTTTACGCTTTTCTCATCGTGTATCTCGGAATATGGTATACCGAGAAGCATTGAAGCTTCGGTGATATTCGGTATTATGTAGTCGGCTTTGGAGCAGAGTCCTGCCATTGCCTTTACGAAATCGTCCGTAAAGCCTGCGTACAGCTTGCCGCCGTCCGCCATAGCAGGATCCACAACGATGAAATTATCGTCCGTACCGAACGTATCAAAGAAATCGGAAACTATATTCACCTGCTCTATAGAGCCCAGATAGCCTGTATAAAGCGCATCGAACTTCAGTCCCAGATTCTTCCAGTGCTCAGCAACAGCAGGGATGTCTCCCGTAAGGTCACGGAAGGTATATCCGCTGAAACCGCCTGTATGAGTTGAAAGGACCGCAGTAGGTATAACAGCGGTCTCTATGCCCATTGCCGAGATTATCGGCAGTGCAACGGTAAGCGAGCATTTGCCGAAGCACGATATATCCTGAATAGTTACTGCTCTTTTCATATTCTAACTTCCTTATCAATTATATTACTCACATTATACCACGCCGAAGCTCCGCCGTCAATGCGGAGAAGATTATTTGTGCAGATATCTTCAGATATGCAAAAAAGGACCGCTGCAAATTACAGCGGTCCTTTCACCTCATCACAGTCCGCTTCTCCTGCGGACTTCCTCCGTCAGTTCATCGAAATAGACCTGTGAGTCTATCTTTCCGTATTCTTCTTTATATTGCGCCCATTCCGATTCAAAATCATCAGACATTACTACCTGTGGCAGATATTTATGCTTCAGCGCATCTATCTGAGCCATGACTCTTCCTCCGGGAGTTGAATCATCCATTGCATTTGAAAACGTCCACATAGGGTACCAGGGTTCATTTTCGGGTGCAGGATTCAGAAGCTCCACATAGGTGTTTGCATCATAAGCATCAAAGCATTTCTGTATCTCGGGATCGAGTGATTTATAGTATTCGTAAGGCTGATATGCAGGACAATAGGCATTTATTCCGTCCTGCGCCATGCCGAAAGCATAGGGCAGATAGCCGTATACGCAGTTATGATTATATGCGTAGTCAGGTGTTGACAAAAGCTTCTTCTGTTCATCGCTCCTGTAGAATACACCGTTTTCGTCAACGCTGTAGTCCACTCCTTCAACGCCCCAGAACCTGAGATTCATTATCTCGGGAGAAAGGATATCGTTCAGGAACTTTACAGCTCCCTCGGGATCGGTACAGCTGATAGATACGCCAACTCCCGACGAGCCGTTGAACGCCTGACGCGAATGATAATGCTCTTCTATGCCCTTTTCAGCCACTATGCCGAAAGGTATATATGTACTCTCGACGGGCAGATCTCTTGACGCTGAATCAAAATTCCACTTCTGATCCACAAGTCCGAGAACTCTGCCTGTCTTTATCTTTGCGTAATACTGCTCCGAATTCTGCATGAAGCATCCCGGATCGATAACGCCCTTTGAATACTCATCGTTCAGCTTCCTGAACCACTTCTCAGCTGTGGGAGAGAGATTATAGTCCTTTGCAGTGAGAGTTTCTGGATCGACGATACAGCAGCCGTCATTGGGATAGCCGTCAAGGAACATCGGCGGATTATCAAGGCTGAAAAACATGGTATCAGTAGCAAGAAGCTCGAAACCTATATAGGGATCACCTGCTTCATCCTCGGGATGAGCCTCCATATATCCCTCTATAAGTCCGAAATAGTCATCAAGGGTATACAGCTTGGGATAGCCTGCCCATTCAAGGACTTTGAGCTGTATCCAGAACGCCTCATCGGTGTGGTTCGGATTGGTGTCCTGAAGGTAAACGTTCGAGAAAAGCGGTATATAGTAGATATGCCCGTCCTTATTCCTTATCCTGTCCCAGGTCTTTTCATCGAAGAAGTTCTTAAGATACGGGTAGTCGTCCCAGTAATTATCAAGAGGAATGAGAGCGCCCGCATCGATAAGCTTATTCATATTCGCTGAATCGGGATATATAAGATCGGGGTATTTGTTGGACACCATAAGATCCGTAAACTTGGAGTTAAGGTCCTCTTTTTCGTTGAGCCATGTCTCCTCGCACTTCGCCCCTATCTTTTCGGCGATTATCTGCTGTATATCGTTATCCTCCGCAATAGGATTGCCCGTAGTGGCAAAAAAGCTCGTATATACACGCACTTCATTGTTCTGCTCATTTATTTTCTCTCCGCAGGAGGCCGATGCCAGAAGCATACATGCCGCCGCAGTGAATGACACTATTCTTTTCAGATCCATCAGTCATTCCTCATTTCCATATTAACTATTATAGTCAGAACGAGCTTGAAACCCGTTTTGGCGTCTATCTCTATCTCGGCATTATTTCCGAAGGAATGCTTAAGGCGGAGATAGGGGTTATAGACGTTTCTGTGGTTGAATGAATACTCCTGACTGATATCAGCGTCCTCAAATATAGCATTGAGCTTTAGTATACGTGTGGCAGCAGGCTTTACATCGTTATCATAACGAAGTATGACTCTGTTGCCCGTACATTCAAGGTTAAGTGAAGGATTTCCCTCATATCCGAGGAGATTGTTCGCAATGAGCATAAGGCAGTATGCAGGAACAGCCTTTTTATTATTGGTATCCTCCGATACATAGACCTTTGCCTTCGGATGAGCCTCGCCCACACGCTTTACCATTTCAGCTTCTGCCGAAAGAGGCACCATTTCGGAATAACTCTCCTTGACCAGTGAAGGAAAGAGTTCACGTACATTGAGTTCGGCATCAAGGCGCATAGCAGTGCCGAACAGGTCGTTATAATCGTGATCCTTTGCACGTATATCCTCATTTTTCTGCTGATATTCACTGCTTCGCAGGGTAAGCCTTTCCGACAGCTCAACACATATATCCGCCATCTGACCTATCTCATCCGCACCGATATCACCTTTTGCAAGCGCAGAAAGATTTCCCTCATGCTCAAACATCTCCCTGCACTTCTCTGTACGCTTTGCTATATCATGAGCGAAAAGCTGTCCGAGAACAAGCACAGCAAGTATGAGAAGCAGGAAAACTATGAAATACGGCAGGTTTTCCATGAGGATACTGCCGATGGAATAGCCTTCAACATTGGCATAGTACTCAAAGTCGGCGGAATAATAGTTCCTTGTAAGGCACTCGTATCCCTGATCTATGCTGATCTCGCTCAGTTCCTCACTGCTGTTGCTGTAGATCATCGTACCTCCGCTGAAAATATGTATACCGCCGTCGAAATCAAGGGAATCGCAGGCTTTTTTCAGCAGTTCGGTATTGATATCTATTTTAAGATAGCAGTCACCGTGAGTCATGCGGTTGAAATCCATTTTACGTACAAGCGATATGATACCTGTTTCGGGATCGCAGTAAACAAGCATAGCCTTGTCATACTTCTTATACTTCTGGAACCATTCGCTTCGTTTTATGCTGTCGATAGTATCTATTATTCCTCCTGTGAGGATAGTGGGATTCTCGGTATAAACGGTATAGCTCTTGATAGTATTGAGCTCCGCCTTTGTAAGCGGATTATTGTTCTGAAACTGATAATACGCTTCATAATACTTTGAAGAAGACGTATATTCTGTATCAAAGAAATCATACATAGTGCTGTCTGCATAGATGTTTCTTGCTATGGATACAGCATTGTCAAGTTCCATTTTAAGCAGTTCGTCCGCAACTGAAATAGCTGTTTTTTCCATAGATTTCTCGTTTCTGCTGCTGACAGCGAACATGCTGATTATCAGTGCAGCCGCCATCACAAGCGCAGCTACCACCGATATGATATTGATGATACGGATCTTTGTCCTCAGCTTGACATCCGAAAGGACAGCAGCTCCGTTTTTCCATATTAATTTGTCGAACAAAACGATACCTCCGTTACCTTTCAGGCATATTGAGCAGTGATTTGAGCTCTGATTTCTTGGCATACATGTTTTCCTCGGCTTCGGTCATAAGCGCATCGTAATTATAAGGCGCCTTTGAATAGGCATAGCCGTAAGAAAGCGCACACTTAACAGAATCCGAACTTCTGTTAAGAATGTACGGAGAGTCTTCTTCAACACATTCGATCACACGGTCGATCGATCTGTAGGTGCATTCCGTCATCACCATCATGAATTCGTCTCCGCCCATTCTGAAGCAATAGTCATTTTCGCCGATGAACTTCCTGATGTAGTCAGCGGCATTCTTTATTACCATATCGCCCCGTTCGTGGCCGAGGGTATCATTCATAAGCTTAAGATTATTTACGTCGAAATAGATGATACAGACAGCAGAGCTGTTCCTGAAAAGTCCCTCCATAGAATTATAGCAGCGCTTATTGAAAAGCTGAGTCATACCGTCATGGTTAGCGTCATATATCGCCTTTGAAAGGCTTTCCTCACCGCTGTTTATATCCATGAACATCTTGCCTACAGCTCGTCCGAGGTCGCTTATCTCGTCCTCATTATCGGAATTGATGAAATCCGCCTTATCCGCAGGCACCTCTCGTTCTGAGGACGAAGAAAAGATCTCTGCCATTTCCGTTATCTGCTCTATGGGATGGAATATAGTGCTGTACATATATTTTTTCAGAAGGGCAGCAAAAGCAAGGCCTCCCAGCATCACAAGGGCATAGACCGATGCGATCGCTGCAAAGTAATTCTTTGAATGGCCTGTATCCATCTCTATGATTATATATCCCGCAAGAACATCATCAAGCGTTCTTACGGGACGAAACGCATAGTATGCCCCGTTGAGTTTTGAGGTCCATGTTTTTCTTCCGTTTATAAGTTCGGCTTTCACCGATGATTTATATCTGTCAAACTCCAGTTTAGTTCCGAGTCCGCTGCCTTCGGTATCATAGATATAGCTTCCGTTGGTACTGTTGAAGCTTACAAGTGATATCCTTTTGAGCCATTCACTGTTATCATTGCGGTAAACCTTAAGCTTTTCCAGAGTATCAAGATACTCTGAATCGGGCATCCTTGTTGAAAGGCACTCTCTCGCCTTATCAGCATCGATAGTTATAGCTGCAAATTCAAGAGACGCTTCGGCTAATTGTTTCTGATCCCTGTAATCAAGCCTGTTCACGCAGACATAAGTAAGTATAAACCCAAAGATAACGAAAGCGGTCATAACAACTGTAGTTATCATGCTTACATTGTTTCTTATAGATCTACGCATATTCTGCTCCATTAAAAAGTTTCTTTCATCCTTTTATTGCGCTGTGTCCTGATGCGCATCACGCACGATAAGTACGTGAAACAGACGCGGATCAATACTATATGCAGTATAATAATCCTAATATAATTTTACTACAATTATCACTATTTGTCAATTAGCATACAAAATTTTTTAGTAATATCGCCCCATTTTTATACCATACGTTTTAAATAGCAAGTTATAATATTTATTTTTTAAAAAACACATTACATATGATTGACAACCTTTTTCACGTATGCTAAAATGAAATTGTATAATTCAGATAGAATGATACCGTCGGATGAGTGACGGCTATGGTGATATGACGGCCTCTTAATATTAAAGCTCACATGGACTTTTCTAAGAGGTATTTAAAGGGTGATGGAATATGATATTGTTTTTTATTATCTGTCTGTATTTTACGGCAGGTCTTATCCTGTTCGGCTGCTATTTCAGCCTGCGGCGGTCCTATGATATTGTCATAGCACACCCCGTAAGGCGCGTAACGATTGCAAGTGCCGCAGCTGTGGCATGCTATGCTACAGCTATTTTTATCAAGAACGAAACTGTCGCGCTTATCATAAGCGGTGCATATTTCTTCTTCATCGATGTAACGCTGATATCCCTTATGGTATTTATAAAGCGTTATACGGGAATGCCGAAGAATCTGAGAAAAGAAGCCTCTATACTCAGTATCGCCGCTGTGATAGACGGTATATTCCTTATTGCCAATATTTTTACGGATACCGAGTTTGAACTCAGTACCATACACGACGGACTCGGCCTTTCTTTCAATATAATAAAGGAACGGGGCATCTTAGGAAAATTCCATATACTCATTGTATATGGTTCGCTCCTTATCATAATCATAGACCTTCTTAAGAAGATCTCACGTTCTCCGAAGATCTATAAGGTAAAATACGCAAGTATACTCATAACCCTCTGCATAACTATAGTGATCCACTGCATTTACAGACGTGCTTCTCTCAATTTCGACTATTCGCTCATCTGCTATGCGCTCCTATCCTATGTTATACTCTATTTCTCAATAGTTTATATCCCACGCGGACTTATGGACAGACTCCTGTATTTTACAGTCGCCAATATGAAGGACGGTATCATCTGTATCGATATCGACGGCAGATGTATCCACTACAATAAGCCTGCAATGCTTTACTGCGATGCCGTTACAGACAAGAACAACATCGAAACACAGGTAAATAAATGGCTCGGCGAACAGCTGAAAGGCTCCTATGACTACCACGAATGGGAATCTGTACGCCGAATCGAAGGCGTTGAACATCATTACGAGATAGAGTTCCAGCGCATTTTCGATTCACAGATGAAATACCTCGGAAGCTTCTTCCTTATACGCGATATGACCGACGAATTCCAGCGCTTTTCAATCGAACAGTTCCGTGCAACACACGATGCACTTACAGGCATCTATAACAAGGATCATTTCTTTGAATCCGCAAAGGAACGCATCTCGGAAAATCCCGATACCGATTACTGCATCATAACGACCGATATCAAGAACTTCAAGATAATCAATGATATCTTCGGCGTTGAAAAGGGCGACGCACTCCTGAAACAGATCGCTGCAACAGTAGAAAAAGCAGCAGGAAGCAACGCCTGCTACGGACGGCTTTCAGGGGACAGATTCGCTATCTGTATACCGGAAAATGAATTCAGCGAGGCTGAGATACTTTCAAGATTCGAGGCTTTATCTTCATTCCTGAACAACAGTTCTTTCAAGGTCTTCGTCCATATCGGAGTCTATAAAGTCAGGGACAGAGACCTTAGAGTATCAGTCATGGTGGACAGAGCTAACCTCGCTATCCGCAGGATCAAGGACAACTATCGCAATTCAGTGGCGTATTTCGACGATTCTCTCCGTGCAAATACTATCCGCGAGCAGATGGTGATAAGTGAATTCGACAGCGCTATTGCAAAGGGCGAATTTCAGGTATATATACAGCCGCAGGTCTGCTCCGACGGGGTAATTTACGGCGGAGAAGCTCTCGTCAGATGGATACATCCCCGTGAAGGTCAGATACCTCCCTCGGCATTCATAAAGATATTTGAAAAAACAGGTCTGATAAGCAAAATGGATCAGTATGTCTGGGAACAGGCTTGCATCTACCTCAGATACCTGAACGATCATGGCGTAAAAAACACCTATATATCAGTAAATATCTCCAAAAAAGACTTCTTCCTGCTTGATGTTTACGAGATATTTACCTCTCTCATCAGTAAATACAGACTTGATCCGCATTCCCTCCACCTGGAGATAACCGAGACAGCTATAATGAGCTCTCCAGAAAAGCAGCTTCCACTCGTTAATAAGCTGCGTAACTTCGGCTTCATCGTCGAAATAGACGACTTCGGAAGCGGTACATCATCCCTCAATTCACTGAAGGATATCAATGCAGATGTTCTGAAAATAGACATGGGCTTCCTGCAGAAGACCAATAATCCCGAACGCGGACGTACTATCCTCAGAACTATCATTGATCTTGCAAAATCACTCGATATGAAGGTCATTACAGAAGGCGTCGAGCACCCTGATCAGGTAGAGTTTCTTTCAGCATGCGGATGCGATGTCTACCAGGGATACTATTTCTCGAAGCCAACTACCTTCAATGACTTTGCTGCAAACTACCTTAACAAGTCCATAAACACGGTAAATATATAAGCGATATAAGCTTACCGCAAAAAAATACGTAACGAAAACAGGGTACCTTTCATCTGAAAGATACCCTGTTTTTTCCGAATTTTCAATTATCATCCTATAACGACAGGTGCGTTCAGCCTTTAACTGCTGCAACTGCCGCTTTTTTCTGTAATGCTGTACTGTTATAACGCGCCTTGCTCATAACTATCGTAAGAAGTGCCATAACCACTGCAAATGAAGCTTCTATAAGTAAATACTGCGCTAATTTCGTGCTGTTGAAAACCTCTGTGCCGTCCAGCATCATATTAGCTTTGATGTACCAGAATGCAGGCATGAAACGTGCTGCTGCGATAACTCCTGCTCCAAGAAGCTCCTGCTCCACAAACACTCCGCACATAAAGCTCATTCCAAGGCTTATAACCTGATTTATGAAATTGACTATATCCATGTTGCTTACGAACGTTGAAAGGAATACTGTTATCGAACCTGCGACCATAGCGTAGATAAAGCTGTTAAGGACCGCAAGCCACGCCCTGCCATTGTATACGCCTCCATAGAGTATCATTCCTGCAATGACGAATACGAGCCATACACCGATAACGAATACTGCACTGCCGAGAAGAACCTGCTTTGTGTATGAGGATGAATCAAGGCTTGAACAATTTGTACGGAAACGAAGTTCTTTTCTGTTCATTGCCATGAGTACGGGGCAGAGAGTACCGACAACTGCTGCGATAAGGATGTATGCCATATAGCGGTAATAGCTTGCAAAACCGTGTGGATAGTCTTCATTTTCATCGCCTGTGAAGCTGATAACGTTCACATCCGCATCCTCCAGAAGAGCCTCTTTTGCGCTCTGAGATGCACTGAGAGCGTCCTCGCCGCCTGCAATAAAAGCTGAAACAGACGAGAAGTAGCTGTTTATGTCCTGTTCGAGAAGCATGGTATTATAGCTCTCGTGCATATGCCTTGAATCGATGATGCCGTCAGTCTCACCCTTTGCAAGGCGGTCCGCAAATCCTTCGTTTATGTTTATTACACGGTCAACTGCAATATAGAAAAGGGAATCCATTATAACTTCGTCGTCGTTTTTCAGTTCCTTGATAGTGTACTTCTCAGCAAGATAGCTTGTAAATTCACGGCTTTCGGGAGTATTATCCTCATCGAATATGCATATACCGATGTGCGATTTGCTCTCTTTGGCGAACATTTCCTTTGTTGAACCCGGATTTGACGAATTCAGCGACATAGGGATCGCTATACCGAGGAATATTCCCACATAGAGCATCGCAAATCTGATCCTTTTCTTAAGGACCTTCATGAATACCTTAAAGATTTGCATATCTCTTCCTCCTTGTAATGATTATGCCTGCAGCTGTGCAAACAACCGTAATGACAAGCATTGTTATTATTCTTGAAATAAAGCGTGAGTAATCGCTGTACATATTCAGGCTGAACAGCGAGTCAGCCACAACTGTTGCAGGATTGATCTTGTTGAGCCACGGGATGTGCTCAGCTATGATACCCTTCATCTGTCCCATCATAAGACCGCTCAGGAAACATGAAAGCATCGATACTGCCATAACTATTCCAATCTTTGCCTCTAAGCTGAAACGATTCACAGCGCCGAAAAAGAAACCGAATGAAACTCCGAGTATTCCTCCAAGTATTGCCGCAGCATATACAAGAAGCAGTCTGTCGCCGAAGTCTATTTTCAGCACGAAATGAGTGAACGTAACACATAGTATCATACAAGCCGACTGCATTATAAAGCTTCCCGTAAGATCAGCAAGCATTGAGACGGATTTAGGTGTAGGAGAACAATTCTTTCTTGCTCCGAGAGCTGAGAGATTAGCCTGATTCTGAACGGTGATATGCAGTCCTGTTACTGAGCCGTACATAGCCACCATTGCAATAAGGTTGTAGAAATACTGCACGTAGATATCAGGATCACCGTGTGTCACAGGGATATCCCTGCATGCTGAAACATCCTCAGAGAGCTTGCCCACAACTGCCTGTATCTTCGACGGATCTTTTTCAGCTGTTTCCTTTATTATCTTCTCGTTGACACCGTACTGCTCAACGAAGGTCTTCAGTATCACCTGATCCATTTTCTGCTCGGTAACCGAGAGTGAAAGCTTGTCGCCGACATAGATTATACCGCTTACCTTGCCGTCTTTCAGAAGCTTCATTGCATTTTCCTCATCGGTATACTCAACATCTAAAAGCGGCTCGTCGGATTCTTCAATAGAATCGATGACCTGATGAAAGACAGGATCAGACGTGGTTTCAACTACTGCTGTCGGAATGGAACTGAACAGCACATCATTCTCGTAAACATTGCCGAACGCAACTTTGAAAAGAGTTCCAAGCAGGATCGGGAAAAGCATGAGCCAGAAAAGGAAGCTCTTTACCCTGAATCCCGAAATCAGCATGTATTTAAGATCATGGAAAAACATATTAATCCTCCTTGTCCCTGAGAGCCTTGCCTGTTATCTCAAGAAAAACGTCATTAAGTGTGGGAAGCTCGCTGTAAACTCTGCCGAAAGCCATATCGTGCTTCTGAAGCACATCAAGGATGCGTATGAGATTGTGCTTGCCGCCCGAGCAGTAAACCGTCAGCTTTTCGCCGTCGTAGGCTGTATCATATACATGAGGAAGAGCAGATATCTCCTTGATGATATCCTCTGATACATCGAGAATCTCTATATTCACGGTCTCGGTATTGCGTATCATCCGCTTCAGCTCATCCTTAGTGCCTTCAGCTATCTTTCGTCCCTTGTCCATGATAGCTATGCGGGTGCATATCTGCTCGACCTCCTCCATGTAGTGAGAGGTGTATATAATAGTTGCGCCCTGCTTGTTAAGCTTCTGTATGCCCTCGAGGATATTGTTTCTGCTCTGGGGATCGACCGCAACTGTTGGCTCGTCAAGGATTATCAGCTTAGGCTTGTGAGCGATACCGCAGGCTATATTCAGTCGGCGTAGAAGACCTCCCGAAAGCTTTTTCGGGTAGAACTTCCTGAAATCCTCCAGTCCCACGAACTTTATAGCGTCCTCAACACACTTTCTGCGCTCCTCCTTATCGGTTATGTAAAGGCCGCAGAAATAGTCGATATTCTCGCTGACGGTGAGTTCCTCATACACCGCAACATTCTGCATTATAACGCCTATTTCCTTCTTTATGTCATAGGCTGTGGGGCTCATTTCCTTACCAAAGACCTCGATATCGCCCTTGTCAAAGGCAAGAAGTGAAAGCAGACAGTTTATCGTAGTGGTCTTGCCCGAACCGTTCGGACCGAGAAGTCCGAATACCTCGCCTTCTTTTATATCAAGACTGAAATGGTCGAGAGCTATAAGCTCTCCGTATCTTTTAACAAGGTTATTTATCTTTACAACTGAATTTGCCATACTGTTGTACCTCCTTTGGTTTATGTATCCATTATACACCATGAAAAACAGATGCGGTAGTGTCCGCAGTCAGTATTTTCACATGACATTTGTCATGAACTTTCTCCCGATACCCGCACTTGAAAGAATCTGCGTCATATGTTATAATGAGATTGATCAAAGAATTCAAGGAGGTTTAAAGCATGAGCAGACTTATCGACAAAAGCGTGATACTCCTTCTCTGCCTGCTGGCTCTGGGACTATCGGAGAATATCGCAGCTCCCGTTGCATCTCTCCTAATCGCTATGGCAGGCTCTTCGCTTGTGCAGATATTCTCGGGCACTAAAAAGGCTGCGGCAGTAATTCTGGTATGTTCAGCTGTATGCGGCGTTATACCGTCCTGTTTCTGCACCGTCCCCCTTATGCTTTACGACGCTCTGTACGAAAAGAAATGGTGGGCTGTACTTCCTGCTTCGTTAGTTCTCATTACGCCGACAGGTCTTAAACCGTATCAGTACATGATAACCGCCGCAGGAATACTTATCGCTGTTATAATATACCGCAGGATATCGGGATTTGAACAGAATCTACAAAAAGTTACCGAACTCCGTGACAAGGTAAAAGAACAGAACGTACTTCTCTCCGAAAGGAACAAACGTCTTACAGAGGCGCAGGATAACGAGATACGAATGGCAACTCTAAGCGAGCGAAACCGCATAGCAAGAGAGATACACGATAACGTGGGACATATGCTGACACGTTCACTGCTTCAGGCAGGTGCCCTCATGATAGTAAACAAGGACGAGAATATGAAAGAGCCGCTTTCAAGTCTGAAAAACACCCTTGACAGCGCTATGACAAGTATACGCGAAAGTGTCCACGGTCTTCACGACGAATCCGTTGACCTTAAAAAAATACTGGAGGAATCCATCAGCAGTGCCAATGAAAAATTCAGAACATCCCTTGACTATGATATCAGCAGTGACATCCCGGGAAAGCTGAAATTCTGCTTTGCAGGCATTGTAAAGGAAGGCGTATCAAATGCTCTGAAACATTCAAACGGAGACAGACTCCATGTGATACTTCGCGAGCATCCCGCATTCTATCAGCTTCTCATTGAAGATAACGGAAGCTGCGGAACAATAAAAGAAAGCGGCATCGGCCTCAGAAATATGGAGGACCGTGCCGCCGCTGTAAACGGTAATATCAGTTTCAACCCTTCGGATAAGGGATTCCGCATTTTTATGTCAGTTCCGAAAGAGTAAAAGAAAGGAAATAAAGGTATGAATATCGCAGTAATAGATGATGACAAGCTTGTAGCGCTTTCACTGAAAACTATCCTGGAAAGCACAGGCAAAATAACCGTTGCGGCTATGGGTTCAAGCGGAAGTGAGGCGATCGGTATATATAAGGAAGTCCGCCCCGATGTCATGCTTATGGATATCCGTATGGAAGGAATGACTGGTCTTGAAGCAGGCGAGAAGATACTTAGTGACTTCCCCGAAGCAAAAATCCTCTATCTCACGACCTTCTCCGACGACGAGTATATAGTTAAGGCACTGAACATCGGTGCAAAGGGATATATCCTCAAACAGGACTTTGAAGGCATCGCTCCCGCACTTGAAGCGGTTATGGGCGGACAAAGCGTTTTCGGAGACAAGATAGTAACCAAGCTTCCCGAACTGATGAAGCCAAAGTCCGCTTTCGACTACGCTTCATACGGCATCAGCGACAAGGAGAAAGAGATACTCGAACTTGTGGCAGAGGGCAAAAGCAACAAGGAGATATCCTCCGAGCTTTACCTCAGCGAAGGAACAGTCCGCAACTACATCAGTTCGCTCCTTGATAAGCTGTCTCTCCGTGACCGAACTCAGCTTGCAGTGTTTTACTATACCGAGATAAAGAACACCTGATACCGCCTATATGGGAAATACTTTCATATTTACTGCTTCAGACTAAACAATAAATATACCAGAACACAGACAGCGACCGCTTGCAGTACGGTCATAATTTTTCTCCACAGCGCTTCCGAGGGACTGCCCTCAGCTATCAGCAGGAGAAGCGCTCCGCCGTCCAGAAAAGGAAAAGGAAGCAGATTGAACAGTCCCTCAGCCAGATTCAGCTCTGCGGCATAACAATTCCTGCCAAACAACTCCAGCAGCAGAAATGCGGCTATATTGACCGCAGGTCCGCTCATCAGAACAGCTATCCCCTCCCTGAGCGAACGGGGCGGAGGTGCAGTTATACGGATACCCAGTCCACTGAACTCGACACTGCTGACTTTTCCGCCGAAAAAACGTATCGCAATGCAGTGTCCCAGTTCATGGATGAGACATACTCCATAAAATGCGAGTATCACTCTGCTGTCCCTGAGAAGAAATATCAGCGCATTGAACACAAGGAAAGAATACCTTACTCTGAAAGCCGTACCGCCAAGCTTTATCCCATCCATCTCCTGAGTATCATCCCTATCGGATCCTCTATAAATCCCTCTCGGCTGCTCAGCTCCTTTAGCAGTGCGATAAGCTCTCCACCGAGGTCAGGTCTGAAAATATTTATACCTATCAGTGCAGCCGCTATAACTATGCATACTACTGCCTGTACAGCCGCAGAGTCGTCAGCCCGCGGCTCTTTTTTCAGCTCTATGAGACCGTCAGTCTGCTCATCCTCATACATCTCATCTTCCACTCTGTTCTCATCTGTCATATCATCATCTCCTTCAAGGAAAAACGTCCCTTACCAAAAGAATATGTACATCAGCAAATTTTTATCACATTCCTGACACTTATTTTTCAGAGTTTATTTCCAGTTGTAATAATATCTTAATTGACATTAATCTGCAAAAATGATACAATATAAAATATATATAGTATAATTACGGAGGAATATATCGTGAATAGATCAAAATGCATACTGCTCGCTTTAGCTGTAACAGGTTTACTCTCTACCGCAGGCTGCTCTGCAAGTCAGACGGAGTCGGAAGTAAAAGAACCTGAGATAACAGATCCTGCAACTATAACCTTCGATTGGCAGAACGCTTACGAGAATAAGCTCAAAGACTTTATGAGCTCTGATAAGTACCTCGCCAATAAAAAAGGCAGCATCGGACAGTCTATGTTTGAGATACGTGACCTGGACGGCGATGATACTCCCGAACTTATAATATCTCCCGATACAGACCTTGCCACACCCTGCGAGATATACACCTACTCCGCTTCAACTCTCTCCCCTGCAGGCGAGATCGGCAATTACGGAACTTTCAGATACTATC
Organism: Ruminococcus sp. XPD3002; assembly: GCA_900119535.1. Classification (GTDB taxonomy): domain Bacteria; phylum Bacillota; class Clostridia; order Oscillospirales; family Ruminococcaceae; genus Ruminococcus; species Ruminococcus flavefaciens_H. Next base: position 156,879 of record FPJT01000001.1, on the reverse strand, counting down.
CCGATATACACATCCTCGGAAACGAATACGAGGGACAAGGATTCATGCTCGGCAAGTTCGTAAATATCGAAGAGGGAGTACTCAACGAGGTAATGTCCTACAGCGACAACACTGCTTCCGCTTCATCAGGTGCTACTATATTCCACGAAATAAACGGCGAGGACGTCAGCCGTATAGAGTTCGATGCGGCTCTTGCCGACTTCAATAACAACTTCTCCTTCGATGCAGGCAGAAAATGCACTTTCGGCGAGAAATCTATCCACGAGGCTGTACGTTGTGCATACGGCTGGGGCGGCGCTCTTACCGACTCGCAGAAAGAGCTTTGCAGGAACCTCCTTACAGAGGCAAACAACAATGCGGTTAATGCAAACCGCAATGCCGCTTTCGAGTTCTGCGACCTGAACGCCGACCTCATCCCCGAGCTTCTTATTTCCGACGGCACCGAAGAGGGCGCACTTTGCCACATCTACTACTTCAGCGGCGAAGAACTCATCGAACTTGAAGGTTCCTACGGCGCTTACGGACAGATATCCTTCGATATCGGATGCAATGTATTCTACTCCGTTGGTTCAACAGGAACTTCATACTGGAGTCTCGGTGCAGAGAGCTTCTCTGCCGCTGATTATAAGGCTTCAGACAGCATTATCGACTGCGGACGTCTCTTTGAGCTCAGCGAGAAGAACATAGAAAAAGCACTCTCCGCAGGTTCAGACGGAACCGATACCGAGACCGACGAGGCTGAGTGATATGGCTAAGTCACGTTACGTTTACGTCTGCAATCAGTGCGGATACGAAAGCTCCAAGTGGAACGGAAAATGTCCCTCCTGCGGAGCCTGGAACAGCTTTGAAGAAGAAACACTGGACAGCTCCCCCGTTGCAAAAAGGGGAGCTTCTCAGTCTGTACACGGTCTCAGCGACAATATACTCGAACTTGAAGATATAGGCGCAGATACCGATATACGCTATGATACGGGCATCGGTGAGCTTAACCGTGTTCTCGGCGGCGGACTTGTAAAGGGCTCTCTTGTGCTTCTGGGCGGCGAACCGGGTATAGGCAAGAGTACCATTCTCCTTCAAATATGCCAGTATCTCGGCAAAGAACACTCAATACTCTACGTTTCGGGAGAGGAATCCGCAAGACAGATAAAGCTCCGTGCCCAGCGTCTGGGAGTAGACTCGGAAAATCTCTACCTCCTTACAGCTACCGATGCAGAAGCAATTGCGGCTACTATTACCGAATCCGCTCCTGATATAGCCATTATCGACTCTATACAGACCATGAGCATAAACGGCATCTCCTCCAGTCCCGGAAGCCTTACACAGGTGAGAGAGTGTACGAACCTCTTCATGCACACCGCCAAGGACCAGGAGATACCCGTTCTGATAGTCGGTCACGTTAATAAGGACGGCGCTATCGCAGGTCCGAAAGTCATGGAGCATATAGTGGACGCCGTTCTCTACTTCGAGGGCGAACGTCATCAGAGCTACAGGATACTCCGTGCAGTCAAAAACCGTTTCGGCTCTACCAATGAGATAGGCGTTTTCGAGATGCTGGACAAGGGACTTGCCGAAGTCGCAAATCCCTCACAGATGCTCCTTGCAGGACGTCCCCACAATGTATCGGGGACATGTGTTGCCTGTGTCATCGAGGGAACACGTCCCATACTTGCCGAAGTACAGGCACTTGCATCAAAAACCAGCTATGCCGCTCCAAGACGTATGGCTACAGGATTCGATTTCAACCGTCTGAATATAATCATCGCCGTTCTTGAAAAGCGTCTCGGGGTATTCATGGGTACCCTCGATGTTTACCTGAATATAGTCGGCGGATTCCGTCTTGACGAACCGGCAGGTGATCTTCCTGTTGCAATGGCGCTGTATTCGGGAATAATGGACAAGCAGATAGACGAGGAGCTTATCGCTTTCGGCGAGATAGGTCTCGGCGGCGAGATACGTTCCGTTTCACATGCCGCTCAGCGCATAAGAGAAGCCGAGCGCATGGGATTCAGAAGGTGCGTGATACCGCGTCAGTCCGCATCCTCCATTGATCCGAAGGACTACAGCATTGAAATAATACCAGTTTCGACGCTTAAACAGGCATTCAGTCTGATAAAATAAGGCAATACATGAAAAAAGGAGCTCGGGGAAGCTCCTTTTCTCATTATATCATTATATTAGGGACCTTCGTCATATCACTGCTGATACGACTCAGGGAGTGAAGGCAGTATCTTTGCATCGAACTTCTGTATCGAAAGCGCATCCATAGCTGTAAGGCCGTCGCCTCTGTTGAATACATCAGCCCTGTCCAGTGCCTCAGCTGTAAGAGGATACTTCTTGCTGTTTGCTATATACTGGAGTATTGCCAGTGCATCCGAGAGACTTGCTGCTCCGTCGCCGTTTGCATCACCGTATACAATATCATCCTGTACAGGCTGAGTAGTTGTCGGTGCGGACTGCTGTCCGTTTGCAGAATAGTCCATATAGAACAGGTTAGCTGCATCAGCCTTTGTAACAGTGTGGCTGCCTGCTCTGAGGTCTGCGGTTACTATACCGCTGCCGTCAGCTGTATACTTTGTGCCGTCTATCTTTATAGTTGCGGAAGGCTCTGCAAATACGAGGGTGAACTTTCCGTCGGATGGTGCTGTGAAGTCGATAGTTGTTGCTGTTTCTATCTTAAGTGCCTGTGAAAGCGTCTTTCCGCCGTAGCTGACTGTACCCTTGGCTGTTGAGAGATTTCCGTTGATAGTATAGAAGCTGCTCTCCTTGCCGTTTGCTGTGAAATCGTGAGTATAGCCCCCTGCAACAGGTGTTACAGACTGTGCCTTTGTAGTCGTCTGCTGTACCTGTGGAGCTGCTGTGGTAGGAGCCGCAGGTGTTGTTGCAGGAACTGAAGGTGTGGTAACTACAGGCTGTGAAACTCCGCCTGACATGTGATAGCCGATTGATGAGTATTTGCCGTCAGAGAGGGTCTCAGCGAAGCCGCGGGGATCAGGTGAGCCGTCGGACTTTCTCCATGCAGTGTGGAAATCTGTTCCCATTGCAGCCACGCTGAGTGTTATGAAATCGGAGTCAGTGGGAGTGATAATGTCGCCGAGTTTTGCTCCGTTTGTCATAGCTGTTTTGGACTTAGCATAGTAATACTTGCTGTTGTAGTATATGGAATCAGTCATATCGCCTACGAACTTGTCGTTTGCTATCTTGATTCCGGGGGCATTGGTCTTTGAGACCTTGCCTGTATTGTAATAGGACATCAGTCCGTTGAATGTTGCTGATGTATCGCAGCGATATACGAAATAGTTGCCCTTACCGCTTCCGCCTACGCCGTTGTTGTAGGCTGTGCAGTTCTTCATATCGCCGAATTTCGGGTTATTATTGTCTGTGAAACCGCAGTTGAGGTTCTCGAAAGCAAGGCAGTTCTCGACCTTATGACGGGTACCTACTCCGCCGCCGCCAAGCTTGAAGCCGTTTCCGTCGCAGTTTCCGTAGCCTCTGCCGTCCTCTGTGAAGCCGTTGCGGAATGCGATGCAGTTCTTTATAGTAACAACGCCGATAGGTCCTGTAGCTTCCTTTGCATAGAGATCCCAGCCGTCATCTGAGTTGTTGTAGGACATACATCCGTCGAATACGTTTCCATTGCCGCAGGTAAGCTTTGCAGCGAAGCCGTCCGCATTCTCCATTGTAGCCTCGTCGCAGTTGTTCTTTGAGGTACAGTTCTTTATGAGGTTGTTTGAAGGCCACTTATCGATAGTGCTGTACGATGTGTTGGAGCGTGATACCTGAAGTCCCGTATCCTCGTTATCGTTAAACACCATCATTTCAATGATATTGTTGTTGCCCGAAAGGAGCATACCGTTATCCCCTGCATTGCAGATCTCGAAGCCGTAGAAGTGCCAGTAAGAGCCTGCCATAAGGATTCCGTAGCTCGAATTGCTTACTGCCTGACCTGTAAAGTCGAACTTTACCTTTGCTCCCGGGTATGCGGATATCGTCTTATACTTGCCCGAAGCGCCCGAGTTGCTCTCCTCTATCTTGATAGTCTCCTTGAAGCTGTAGTTGCCTTCAAGCAGATAGATAGTACCGCCTGCAGGAACTGCCTTTATTGCGGAAAGTACGTCTGTAGGGGTGCTTGCGGACTTTCCGTCGCCGCCTCCATTTGGTGAAGCGTAGATAACGTTTCCGCCGCTTACAGGCGCAGCAGATGCCTGAGTTGCAGCAGGCTGAGTCTGAACAGGTGCAGCTGTAGTCTGTATAGTTGTAACTACAGGTGCAGGCGCTGCTGTTGTAACTACAGGAGTCGGCGCAGGAGCATTATCCTCCTTGAAGCCGCTGCCTATAGCTGTAATAGAGTCCTTATAGGAAACGAGTGCGCTCTTGAGTCCGTCATTTACGGCGTAGCTCTCGTCATCCTCTGCGGTAAATGTCCACTTGAAGTCTCCGCCGTCCACACGGCCTGCCTTTGCAGTAACGATAGCAGGAACATCCTCGGCATTATCGGGAGTATAGCTGTAGAAGCTGCCTGCTGTATCGAAATTGCTGTAGCCTGTGCTGCCCGACTTGGACTTTATTGAGGAAGGTACAGCTTCATTTCTTGAAGATGCCTCGTAAGCATCGAAATCGGCAGCACTGTCATTCTGTGTAAGACAAGCCTTTGCGCCCTCGATATGATTACCGTAGGACTTGATGACTCCGCCTGCCTCACCTGAGAATGTACCGCCTGTAGCAACATCGCTGCCCTGTCCCGAAATGAGCATAGGGTACTTGCAGTTTCTGAAATAGTTGTTCTCAACGAAAGCAGATGCTCCCATTGTAACGCCTACACCGTACTTTGCATTTCCGTCGTAATAGTTATTATAGATATGAACAGTACATGTTCTTATTCTCGGGTGGCGTGAGTCCGAATGGTCATACCAGTTATGGTGGTAGGTAATGCAGTTTTCGACCGATTCGGACTTCATGCCCTGTAAATTACACTTTCCGTTATCCCAGAAGTGATTGTAAGAATGAGTTACATATGAGGATGTTTTTGTATCAAGTGCTCCGTCGCCCTTGACCTGGTCGGCATCGCTTCCTGCATCGCCGTAGAAGAAATCGCAGTTGTGTACCCATACATGATTGTTTCCCTGCTGTAAGCCGCAGTCATCGCCCTCTGAGCTGTCGCAGTTCATAAAGCCGATGTTTCTTACCTCAACGTTTGAGCTGTTTTTCATAACAAGTCCGAAGCCGTTGAAAGTAGCGTCATTTCCGATTCCTTCGATAGTAACACCACATGTGACCGTGTCGAGATAGAGGTCGCCCTTTGTAAGCACAGAAGGATCTGTGATGTTTCCGATGAATCTTACATCTACAGGACCTGCCTTTGTATTGCTCTTAAGGTTGAGCAGTATGTTCTGTATGCCTGTAAGCTTCACATCATTGCCCTTCTTATCGGGGAGTGTAACGGATACACTGTCCTTATTTGCATTGGTCACGTAAATTACTGTTGCGCCGCTCTTAAGTGTACCGTCATCGTTGTAAGCACCCGATGAGCTTCCGTTCACGAAGCCGTAGCCGCTTCTGTCGTGGGCATAAGCCTCAGCAGTTATCTCCGCAGCCTTTGAGGAGTCCTCCTTGCCGCCGATAACAGGTACTACTTTAATAGTATGGTTTCCTGCCTTGAGACCAACTGCATCTGCTCTCATGTAGCCGCTGTACTGTCTTATCAGCATGGTATCGAGCTGTTTTCCGTCCACGTATACATTGTATCCGCCTGCGCCCGATACTGCCGACCATTCAGCGTACACGCCCTCGCCGAAGCCTGCACTTGTGATGAACTTCACGCTGCTTTCTGCCGCAGAAGCTGTTATCAGTCCGTTCATAGGGAACATATAGCCGCTGCCAAGTGTTCCGACTGTACCTGTAACCGATATGAGTGCTGAAGCCGCAGCAGCTGCGATCCTCTTCTTCATCAACACGTTTCTCATTCTGAATCCCTCCAAATTAAACTCGCCGATGTTTTCCCCTTCATCGGCATTTGTTATCCACTGTCTATATTATATCGCTGTTTTACGGCTTTTTCAATGATTAATCATACGAGTGTACTGATACATTGTGCTTTTAAATCTTAAATTCTTGCGCGATCGTTCATTTTCTGCTCGCTCCGTTTTTTCTCCCGTTCACTCTTTATGGCTTGTACTTTCTTCCCGTCCTATGTATAATTTAATTGTTGTACAACACACCCTTACTAACAAAACATACACAATCTAAAAAACGGAGGCTTATAATGCAGAATACTAAGAAACTCATCGCATCAACACTCGCAGCATTAACTATCTTCGCTTCAGCAGCTGCTCCTGCTGTTTCAGACAATCCACTCCTCGCTAAGCTTTCTATAGTAAGCACTCTCGATGCTTCAGCTGTAAGCAGCAGCAACTACGCTGTTACAACACCAAGCGGTCTTAACATCAGAAAAGGTGCAGATACTTCGTTCAAATCGGTAGGAACGATCCCATTTGCTGCTAACTTTACTGTAAAGTCAAAGACACGCAAGCCCGACGGCAATTACTGGGGCAAGATAACTTACGGCGGAAAAACAGGCTGGATCTGCCTTACAAACTACACAAAGCCCTGCAATTATAAGGTAACTGCTAACAGCGGTCTCGCTTTCAGATCAGGTGCAGGAACTAATTTCTCAAATTACTACTACCTTTCAAAGGGAACACAGATCTACGTTAGATCAACTGCACGCAAGGCTGACGGTACTATCTGGGGCAACGTTCTCCACGGCGGACACTCAGGCTGGGTTTGCATGACATATACTGCAAAGATCTGACCGGACATTATATAATTCTCCACAGAACAGGCTGCCCCCCGACAGCCTGTTCTTTTTACGGAAAATCGCGAAAAAATACGAAAAAAAGCCTTGACAAACAGGTTTTTATATGTTATAATTATGTTACCTCATTAGGGGTTTATTTTTTTGCCCCGTCTGAGGGAGGCAAACAACCTACCTCCGCACGACGGAGGAAGTAATTTTTTCAGGAGGTGCCGATATGAGAGTCAAGATTACATTAGCGTGCACAGAGTGCAAGCAGCGTAATTACGTTTCCAAGAAGAACAAGAAGAACGACCCCGACAGAATCGAAATGATGAAGCATTGTAAGTTCTGCCGCAAGCATACTCTTCACAAGGAAACAAAGTAATCGGAAGGAGTATTTTTATGGCTAAGGATACAACTTCAGAGAAAAAGTCCAAAAAGAAAGACTCGGCTAAGAAAGAACCTAACAAGGTTGCTAAGTGGTTCAAGGACTTAAAAATCGAATTCAAAAAGGTAGTATGGCCATCAAAAAAGACTGTTATCAATAACACTTCAGTTGTTCTTGCTGTAGTAGTTGCCTCGGCAGTTTTAGTTGGTTTACTCGATGAGGGATTCCTCACATTGATGCGTCTGATCTACCAGCAGTAAGGAAATCTGAGGAGGATTATTATGTCAGAAGGAGCAAAGTGGTATGTAATCCACACCTATTCAGGCTATGAAGATAAGGTAGCACAGAATATAGGTAAAGTTGTGGAAAACCGTAAGCTTCATGATCTTATCCAGGAGGTCAGAGTTCCTACCGAAATGGTAACAGAGATTACCGACGGAAAAAGCAAAGAGATCAAGCGTAAGACCTATCCGGGCTACGTTCTGGTCAAAATGATCGTTACCGACGATTCCTGGTATGTCGTAAGAAATACCAGAGGCTGTACTGGATTTGTCGGCCCCGCTTCAGAGCCAACAGCTCTCTCCGATGAGGAAGTTCAGAAGCTCTTCGGAATCGACGTTTCTACTGTTGAAGTCAACTTCAAAGTGGGCGACAGAGTTAAGATCTCGGGCACAGCTATGGACGGCTTTATCGGTATCGTTCAGAACATCAATCTCGAAGACCGTACAGTTGATCTTCTTGTATCAATGTTCGGCAGAGAGACCCCCACTACCCTGCCTATAAGCCAGGTCGTTACTGTGGAGGATTAACCGCTGATTCTACATCAGCTCAACTCAGGTCAAAAAAGAAGCTCGGAAGGAGCTTCAGTGGGAGAGGTAAAATATAAGTCTTGCCTCGCCATTTACCACATTTATGGAGGTGTGCACACATGGCACAGAAAGTAGTAGGCTATATCAAGCTTCAGATCGCAGCAGGAAAGGCTACTCCTGCACCACCTGTTGGTCCTGCACTCGGACAGCACGGTGTTAATATCATGGCATTCACAAAGGAATTCAATGAGAGAACTAAGAACGACATCGGTATGATCATCCCTGTTGTTATCACAGTTTATGCTGACCGTTCATTCTCATTTATCACTAAGACTCCACCTGCAGCTGTTCTTATCAAGAAGGCTTGCAATATCAACAGCGGTTCAGGAGTTCCAAATAAGACTAAGGTCGCTAATATCACAAAGGAGCAGGTTCAGAAGATCGCAGAGACTAAGATGCAGGATCTGAACGCAGGCTCACTCGAAGCAGCTATGAGCATGATCGCAGGAACAGCTCGTTCCATGGGCGTAGTAGTTGTAGACTAATCACTTGAATGATGAAAGGGTCTTTCCCCTTCAGAGTTCTATTGGTGGGAGGAAAATTCCGCTAATCGGTTCGCTATAGGCGTCCGGTATTACCACTTAAATAGGAGGAAATATAATGAAACACGGCAAAAAATATGTTGACAGCGCTAAGGCTGTTGATTCTGCAAAGTTCTATGAGTCTGCTGAGGCTCTTGACTTAGTCTGCAAGAACGCTAAGGCTAAGTTTGATGAAACTATAGAAGCTCACATCCGTCTGGGTGTTGACTCACGTCACGCTGACCAGCAGGTCAGAGGCGCTGTTATCCTTCCTAACGGAACAGGTAAGACTGTTCGCGTTTGCGTATTCTGCAAGGAAGACAAGTATGAGGCTGCTCAGGCAGCAGGCGCTGACTTCGTTGGCGGTCAGGATCTTGTTGATAAGATCATGAAGGAAAACTGGATGGATTTCGATGTTGTTATCGCTTCACCTGATATGATGGGACTCGTTGGTCGTCTCGGTAAGGTTCTCGGTCCTCGTGGACTTATGCCAAACCCAAAGGCTGGTACAGTATCTCCTGACGTAGCTAAGGCTGTTACAGAGGCTAAGGCTGGTAAGATCGAGTACCGTCTTGACAAGACAAACATCATACACTGCCCTATCGGCAAGGCATCATTCGGTGCTGCTAAGCTCGAAGAGAACTTCAACACACTTATGGAAGCTATCGTTAAGGCTAAGCCGGCAGCTGCAAAGGGTACTTACCTCAAGAGCTGCACAGTAACTTCTACAATGGGCCCCGGTGTTCCGGTTGCTACAGCTAAGTACGGAGTTTGATCGGCTGACCGATGTAAAATTAAAAGCTATACCGCAAGCGGTATAGCTTTTTTTGTACCCTTTTTACGGCAGGAACGAAGCTTCACAGCTCTCCCCTGCAATTCATTTATACACAACAAAAAGGACCGCCGAAGCGGTCCTTTATATCGTTTGTGCAATTCAAGTAATCAGATTACTTTGTAAGAGCAGATGCCTTAACAGGGAGATCTGACTGCTTAAGAAGCTTAGCATCGATCATCTGGAGTGCAAGAGCATCCTGACCTGTGAGTCCGCCGCCGTTGTCAACAACGTCACCGTTTGCAATACCCTGAGCTGTGATTGGGTACTTATTAGCGTTAGCAACGTTCTGGAGGATGAGGAGAGCGTCAGCAAGATCAACTACGCCGTTGCATGTAGCATCGCCCCAGAGCTCAGCTTCTACATTAGTACCAGGATTTGTAGGTGTATCAACTGTAGGTGTAGCACCTGTAGGTGTAGCACCTGTAGGTGTAGCAGCTGTAGGCTGCTGAATAGGAGTTGTGTTCTCTCCTGGTGTCTTAGCAGCTGTAAGATCGCCAGCCTTAGCAACAACATCTTCCATGAAGGATGACATTGCAACGAGAGGAGCGTTCCAGTTGATTGTAACCTCGTTTACAGACCATGCCTCAGCGTTATCAACGTAGCTCTTCTGTGAAGCAAGTGTGCCTCTCTTATAGCCAAGTCCGCCGATGTATGGATCCTGCATACCAGCGCCAGGACCACCTGAGAGAACTCCTGCAGGAGCCTTCGGGAACTCAGGATCAACGCCGTTTGCCCACCATCTGTGGTGTGGGTACTGGAGGAAGTAGCTGCCGTAGCCTGATACGTATGAGAAGCCAAGTCCGTTACGTCCGAAGATGTAGTCCATAGCCTCAGCAGCACCGTTCAGGTAAGCGCCGTCCTCTGTAGCAACGTATGCATAAGCAAGAACCATTGCGTTGTTGATTACGAATGAGTTTGAACCCCACTCATAACCTGTAACTTCGATAGGCTTACCAGTCTCTTCATCATTACCGATGTTGTTAGGATCAGTGAATGTTGAACCAACATATGGGATACCCATACCGTTGTCATCGGCGTTCATTTCCTCGATATATTTATTACCAGCAGCAGCGATAGAATCTACAACAGTCTTATACTCATCAGCAGAAAGCTTGTCGCTGTTGAGGAACAGTGTGAGTGTTCCAAGACCTGATGTACAGCCCCAGTTGAATGAGCTGAATGATCCCTTGTTCTCACCACCACCAAGGTTAGTAGTTATGCTGAATGCCTTATCATTACCTGAACGGTCGTTATTATTCTTGTATTCCTTGATATCGTTGTAGTACTCCTCATCGCCTGTTGTAGCATAGAGCTCACAACCTGCCCAGTAGAAGTCATCAAGTACATAAGAGTCACCGTAAGGACCACCGCCGATAGCCTGATCCATAGGTGCGAAACGAGCATCGCCCTTTGTAGCGTTTGTGCCCTTTGTATCGTCAGCCTTCTCGAACTCACCAGCATCAACCTTGTAGCCGTCGCCGGAGTTCTTAACTGCCTCATAGCACTTCTTAGCCTGATCGAGGCACTCCTTAGCGAATGCATCATCAATGCCTTCCCAGAGACGAGCAGCCTGTGCAGCACAAGCAGCAACGTTCAGTGTAGCAGCATACGTAGGAGGCTTAACGAGACGCTCTGTACCCCACTCTGTCTTGTAGTCCCAAGCCTTTGTAGCAAGACCTGTCCACTTGTGGTCGTGGAGCTTGTGGTAAGCGAAGTTCTCGAATTCCTTGCCGTAGTAAGGATCGTCAGACTTAACGATCATCTTGAGCATCCACTCAAGTTCCCATCTTGCCTCATCGAGGATATCAGGGTTCTTATCGCCAGCCTCAGGGATAGAAACGAGATCGCCTGTCCACTTAGCATCTGTGCCGAGCTTCTTAGAAAGCTCATATGTATTCTGGAGTGTCCATACAGAAACACCGCCGTTAACAACGTACTTACCGTGGTCACCAGCATCGTACCAGCCGCCAGGGCCATCTACTGTGTACTTCTTATCGCCATCGCTGAAGTCGCCCTCGTAGAACTTGATCCACTTAGACTGAACGTAAGCTGTATCTGTTGTATGACCTGCCTTATGAGCAAGTGTAGAAGCATCACCTGAAGTGATGTACTTAGACTCGATATCGATACCAGAACGGTTCTGATAGAAGTAGTTGATAGAGTCCTTAACGAGCTTATCATCATAGATGTTCTCGTCGATACGGAATTTATGAGACTCGTTCATGCACCACTCAAGCTTGGACTTAGGATTTGTCCACATGAGCTTATCGCCGCTGAGCGTTGTATCGTAAGCGCCCTTAAGAAGACCGCTGACTGTATCAGATACACCAACTGTATCCTTTACGAAGATTGTATACTCACCAGGTGTTGTGAAGTCAGAGAAGTCGAGGATCTGAACGTACTTACCGGAGTCCTTCTTCTTCTTAGGATCTGAACCGTTGTTACCTGACTCTGGATCCTCAACTACCTTTGAAGCAGTATATGTCTTAACAGCCTTACCGCTCTTGTCGCGGATCTCGAATTCACAAGGTGAGCTGTTATCTGTACAGTAAGAAGCTCTCTTTGTAAGGTTTGGATAGTAACCAACCTGGTTAAGACGAACGTTGCTTCTTGGACGGATAACGCCGAACTCGTTTGTAACATCGAAGTCGTCCTTATCGCTTGAAAGGTTCTCAAGAACCATGTTATCGAACTCAAGAGTTGTTCCGTCTGCGAAACAGTCGTTATCCTGGTATTCACCAGCACCGCCGTAGTGGAATGCCCACTCAGCAACATCGATTGAGTTCTTAGCAGTAAACTCGCCCTCGAAGTGGTTTTTACCCTTCTTGATTACGAGGTTACCGGAGTTCTTTGTATGCTCGTGTCCGTCAGGATCTTCCTTGCCTGCATAGTTCCAAGCCTCTGTTCCTGCGCAGCCACTGAGCCATACAGGATTCTCACCCTTAAGGTCAGCGATATGAGTAGCAAGCTCACCGTCTGCAGATGCAGTGATATCGAATGAGATCTTGTACTTATCGCCAGCAGTGATCTTAAGACCTCTGTGACGGAACTGAAGGTCCCATCTTGACTCAGGACCGTCGTCCTTTACGATAGTTACCTTATAAACACCGTTGTCGATATCAAACTTCTGCTTAGCAGGCTGTGTTTCACAGCAGTGCCAAGGAAGACCGATACCCTCCTCGAAGTCACTCTGACCGAGCAGGCTACCAGCACTTGCTGACATAGGAGCAAACAGAGCAGCTGTAGATGCCAGCATTGATGCAGCCATCAGGCTGCCAGTAATAGCTTTTGCCATTTTCTTGTGCATTTTTATACCCTCCCTGATATAATAAGAATTGTAATTATAACGCAATGCCAGTGCATACATTGCGGTTATAGCAGTGTTGATAGGAATGATGAGAGAGGCGTCCTGACAGGACTTGCACTTACCTTTTCTCATCATTCATATTATATTATATCCGCTTAAAAAAGTAAATAGTTTTCCAGAAATTCGTGTATTTCTCTAATACAGTCCTTTCATTTTTGTGCATTTCAGCAAAAAAGTAAAATTAATAAAGACATCCAAAAGTCGAATTGTGAACAGAATATTAATTCGTTTTATTCAACCGGGAATTTAGATATAAGACGTGCATCTTTCTTCTGTATTTCAAGGGAATCCATGCCTGTAACTCCCGGTACGCCGTCAACGTCAGCCTGCTTCAGTCCCTTTTCTGTGATAGGATACTTAGAGCTGTTTGCAACGTACTGGAGGATGAGAAGAGCATCGGAAAGACTTACATCTCCGTCGCATGTAGCATCGCCCCATACGATCACATCGTTTCCGCCAATATCCTGGCTTCCGGGATTTCCGGGAACTCCGGGTGAAGTAACAGGTGCAGTAGTTGTAGGTGTAACCGTTGTTGTAGTTGCAGGTAAAGGAGCGGCTGTTGTCGGAGCAGCTGTAGTAACAGGTGCAGGAGCAGCTTTAGTAGTAACAGGCGCAGGAGCAGCCTCTGTTGTAGTTACAGGAGTAGGTGTTGGTCTTACAGGAGTTGAGACTGTTGGTGTAGTACCGTCAGGCTCTTCGCCCCATACAAGCACACCGTCAGCATACATTGTTATATGCTTGTTAAGTGAATCAGACTTCTTAAGGTCTGAAGCGTCTGCAAGTCCTCCGAGATATGACCAGTCGTTGGTATAATCCCATGCGCCCTTTGTTGAAACTCCGTCAATAGCATCAGGGATAGAGATCCTGAACTGAACCTCGTCTCTGTGCTCGCTCTGACCTGTAGGCATTATAGCTCTTCCGTCCTCGAAAGCGATCTCAGCGTAGTATGTGTTGCCTGTAGGATCTCCCTCATACTTGTAAGGACCTGATGCAACGCCGTAGCCTGGTTCGCCCTCACTGTACTGCTGAGACTTGGTCTCTACAGTGATCTGGTCGATTGACATACCCTTCTCAAGGAGTTCGGATACATCAAAGTAGTAGCGGTATTTTAAGTCTTTTACAACTCTTGCAGGCCATGCTGTATGGTTCATTGCCCATGCCTTTACCTCTGTATAGCTGTCTGCAGGCTGACCGTTAAGTACAGCAGCAACCTGCCACTCATCCCACTTAGGAGTTTCGATCTCGGGGAAGTCAGCAAGAGGAGTTCCGCCGTAATCAGCCATAAGAGCACACAGTTCAGCAGTATATCCTGCGTTGTAGTCGATAGCAACCTCGGAGTTCTCGTAGGATGAAACAACATCCTTATAAGAGCCGTCTCTGCTCGGACCGCCGACAAGAGCGCCATAGAGAGTATGTGCATACTCTGTCTGATATCCCTCGTCGCCGCCTGATTTCTGACCGAGTTCGTTCCAGTGGTCATCATGGATACCGCTGGCTGTTCTGTGATGAGGAGCCTTCGGATTGTTTTCGCCCATACCAAGAACATAGCTCATTTTATTTTCGTTATCACCGAAGCAGTAATCCATTGTGAACTTAGCGAAGTCGTTATACTTCTTCTGAAGCTCAGGTGCATCCTTATAGATAGTATCTGCTGCAAGCGAAGCTAAGAAAGCAGTAGTTGTGGCGTGTCTCAGTGAACCCCACTGGAAAAGCCATGAGAAGCCGTTAGGAGTCTTATCGATCACCTTTCCGCCGTAGCCTGTTGTCCAGTAATCAAGGTGATGAGATACCTGATCGATCCACTGCTGATCGCCTGTATTCTGAGCATACAGAAGCATAGCGCCCTGAGTTGTATCATCCCAGCAGTGTCCCCATGTGAACTTCAGCTCTGTGGACTGCTGTTCCTTATCGAGATTAGGAACATAGCTTGTTGCCTTATCAAGATAAGTCTTATCGCCTGTAGCCTTGTAAAGCCAGTTTGCAGCAAAGAACAGATCATCGATATAGCTTGAAGGCTTATAATAAGCATGTTCCTTAGCATCTTCGCCGAGCGCCTTTTCAGCATCTGCTCTTTCAAACAGGTCCTTAGCGTGCTTAAGATAATTCTCGTCCTTATAGATCATATAGCCGGCAGCAAGTGCAGCAGCCATCTGGCCTTCGATACAGCTGTCCTGACAAGTGTATACAGGTCTCTTATCAGCGCCTTCCTTGAGCTTGTATTTTCTCATGTAAACCTCAGCGCTTCCCCACCATACATGGTCGAAATTGCCGTCGCCGATCATGTAAACTATGTCCGATCCTCTGTCGCATGCAACAATATAATCAAGAGCGAACTTAAGATTGTTTCTGTAAAGATCGCCAAGTCCTGCCTTGTCTACTGCATCGCCGTACTCGATAAGTCCCCAGCCAAGGAGAGTTGCTGAATAAGCGTTTGTCAGAGTGAACTTAAGGTGATCACCTGCATCGTACCAGCCGCCAGGGACGCCGTCATTCTCCATAGAGTCACCGCGCCAGCTTACCTCATTCCATTCAGGAAGAACGCCTGACTGCTGTACTTCATAGAAGAACATTGATTTCTGCAGAGCTTCCGCATAGTTGTAAGTACCTGCTGCATCAGCTGTCGGAGCGACAGGCATTGCAGATGCTGTACCTGATGCAAGCAGTAATGCAGAAACTGCTGCTGCTAATTTTTTGAGTTTCATAATGATTTCCCCTCTCATTAATAATACTTTAGGCATGGTCCTTCCACACCTATACATTTTAATGATACATCATTTTTGGGAAAAAGTCAAGAAAACATGTAATATTCGCCATAAAAACCATTAATGCACACAAAAAGCAAGTGCGTTTATTGTTCCAATTCACAACAAACGCACTTAATTATCATTCTTTTATGATACAGCCATTAAGCTGAAGATAATCGCCTTCATATACAGTTATCTCAGCGCCTGCATCTCCCGAATCAGCGATAACAGGCGCAACAGGGTTCAGGTCACTGTAGATCGTCCAGGCAGGGCCGTACATAAGAGTACTGAAATCACCCTTAACTACCTGATACGTACCGGGTTCAAGGTCGAGGCCCTTTCCGACTCTGAACATTCCCTGATCCTTATGAGGATCGTTGGTTATGTCATTCTTGGAGAGGTCATAAGCGTTCGACCACGAGAAGTGTAAATACGCACCCTCGGGAAGCTCCGCTATATAGGACTTCGTGCGCCAGCCTTCCGATATAGGCTCACGCTGATAAGGATCCTTGTAGATTCCCTGATAGAACATCTGATCTTCAAGGCTCGCAACAAAAAGATATGTTCCCGCAGGCATATCCTCTCCTATGTGGTAATCTCCCGCAGAATATATTCCAAGTTCCTCGTTTATATCCTTCTTCGCTTCCTCGTCTTTTTCAGAAGCTCTCTCAGGATCTGCAAGTTCGGAAAAAGCAGGCGAGCTTTCCATCTTCTCCACAAACATGTCAGTCATAAGGCTTCTTATCAATGCAAAAGCAGTTATCAAAGCTATTATACACAGTGAAGCTATAACAGTAATGGCTGTAGTACGGGTATTATTGTTATTGAGCGGCTTTTTCACGGAAGGCTCAGGCCTTGACGATTTTTTCCAGTTCTGAACAGTCTTACCGCTGTCACGGTCGGTAGAATATCCCGAATCTCCGTCATCCTCATAGAACCTCATGCCGCACTCTTTACATTCATTGCCGCTGTATTCAGCTCCGCAATACGGACAGATCTTTTTCATTGTTCCTCCATTTTTTAAAAAGGCTGTACCTTGTACGGTACAGCCTTTATATTATTTATAATAGTATACTGAATTACTCAGCATCTTCCTCAGCAGGTGCCTCGTCAGCCTCTGCCTCATCCTCTGAACCATCGAGAAGAGCGCGCATTGAAATGCTGATTCTCTTAGCGTCTGTATCGATATCGATGATCTTAACGTCAACCTCGTCGCCTACAGAAAGGATGTCCTTAACGTTCTCAACCTTCTTGTCAGCGATCTGTGAGATGTGGATAAGGCCGTCAACACCGTCGATGATCTGAGCGAAAGCACCGAATGAAGTGATAGAAACGATAGTTGCCTTAACAACATCGCCTACACTGTAATTAGCCTTGAAGATCTCCCAAGGATTGTCCTCAGCCTTCTTGAAGCCGAGTGAGATTCTGTTCTCTTCACGGTTGAGATCCTTGATGTAAACCTCAAGAGTGTCGCCTACATTGACAACTTCACTTGGGTGCTTGATTCTCTTCCATGAGAGTTCAGAAATGTGAACCATACCGTCGATGCCGCCGAGATCAACGAATGCACCGAAGCTTGTAAGAGACTTAACCTTGCCAGTGTAAGTTGAGCCAACCTCAGCAGTCTCCCAGAACTTAGCCTTAGCCTCTTCCTTCTTATCATTTTCAACAGCCTTGATAGAGCCGACTGCTCTCTTTCTGCCCTCTGTAACCTCGATGATCTTGAACTGTACAGGCTTCTTGAGAAGCTGCTCGAGGTCCTCACCTCTGCGGAGACCTGTCTGTGAAGCAGGGATGAATACTCTTACGCCGAGGTATGTGAGTGTAACGCCCTTAGGAACAACGTGCTGAACAACGCCCTCGAGAACTTCGCCGTCCTCATAAGCCTTAACAACCTTGTCAAAACCGGCCTGCTCGTCAACCTTTCTCTTGGAAAGAGCAGCTGTACCCTCTGCATCGTTAACCTTGATAACGATGAGCTCGATCTCATCGCCTATGCTTACGAGGTCTGAAGGCTTCTTGGTTGTATCGTCTGTCAGGTCCTCAAGCTTTACGTAACCTGTATGCTTAGTACCGAGATCAACTGTGATCTCTGCATTGTCTATGCCTACAACGATGCCCTTGACTTTTTCTCCTGTATGTATTTTTTTGAATGACTGATCGAGAGCTTCTGCGAAATCGATCTCCTCATCCGGATTAGCTGTGAGATTTGTATTCTCTGTCATAGTGGTTTCTACCTCCTTGATTATATAAGCCGGGGTTGAAGCGCCGGCAGTTATACCGATATTATCAGTACTGGGAAGTCTGAGTGAAGAAAGCTCGTCCGCATTTTCGATATGATACGTTTTGCAGTAACGGCTGCACACCTCATAGAGTTTGACGGTGTTAGAACTATGTCTGCCTCCGACAACCAGCATGATATCTGACTCCCTGGCAAGCTTCGCAGCATCCGACTGTCTCGCGTCGGTAGCATTGCAGATAGTATCAAAAATTACAATATTCGGATCGTCCTTTGGAATCTCCTTTAAACATTTATCCCATAATAATATATTATAAGTAGTTTGGGCTACAAATGCAAGCTTTTTTCCGTAATAATTCGGAAAAACGTGTTTTAGCTCAACATCATCTTTGAAAACACAGTAATTTTGTGCACAATGACCAACAATCCCCTGTATTTCAGGATGAGACTCGTCACCTGCAATAAGTATGAAATAGCCTTCTTTTGTCTTCTCCGCCACGATCTTGTGGATCCTCGAAACGAAGGGACAGGTAGCGTCCAGCATACGGTTGCCTTTGCGCTCTATAGCCTCATAAACGTCCCTGCCTACACCGTGCGAACGGATAACGACGGTCTCATCGGGAAGGAGCTCCTCCACCGATTCGATGACTCTTGCACCCTTTGCCTGCATATCGCTGACAACGTCCTGATTGTGTATGATAGGTCCGAGAGTCGCAACTTTAGTGTTGGTATTTAGTTCATTATACACCATTTTAACAGCCCTGTCAACCCCGAAGCAGAAGCCTGCGGACTTGGCAACACGCACCTTACTCATCCTCTTTTACCTCCTCTGCCGCGGCGTTTTCGGGTTCACCCTCAACGAGCTTTTTTATCTCCTCCATGTACTTGTTCTTAAGCTTGACCAGCTGACGTGGATTCGGCTCGTCGGATATCTCAACATAGTCCTTCGGATCTATTGGTTCGCCATATTTTACGGTTATTCTCGTTCGGAATTTCAGCTTTTCGCCGAAGCACACACCAACGGGTACTATCAGCGCGCCCGATCTGGCGGCGATAAGCGCGGCTCCCGAGTGTCCCCTGCCGACCTTTCCCGTTTTGGAGCGTGTGCCCTCGGGGAATATCATCAGGTTCCTGCCGCTTTTAAGACATTCAACTGCGGTATCTATCACGGCAGTATCGCCCTTTCCTCGCGCCACGGGGAAAGCGCCCAGAGAACGTATCAGCCACCCGAAAAGCTTATTGCGGAAAAGCTCCTCCTTAGCCATAAAGGAGTGCTTTCCTCTCGCACCTGCACCCACAAGGGGCGGATCAGCGTTTGTACGGTGATTTGAAGCGTATATTACTGCCGTTCCCTTCGGTATATTTTCACGTCCCTCGTAGTGGAGGCTGTAAGCTGTTCTGAAAGCAAGTCTCAGCAGGAACTTAATCACACTGTACATTTGTTTTCTCCTTGATTATGCGGATTATCTCATTTGCAGAGCCTTCAAGGTCCAGATTCGTGGTATCAACGAGTACAGCGTCCTCAGCCTGCTTCAGCGGAGCTATCTCACGGTGCATGTCCTGATAGTCACGCTTTATGATGTCGTCAAGTATCTCCTGATATGTGGGACAGTCAGGCTTCTCGGCGAGCTCCTTGTAGCGGCGGTTCGCACGTTCCTCTGCGGAAGCGGTAAGGAATATCTTTACATCAGCGTTCGGGAGAACAACCGTACCGATATCTCTGCCGTCCATAATTATGTTGTTCTCTCTTGCTATCTTCTGCTGAGTCTCAAAAAGGTAGGCTCTTACAGCAGGTATAGCGGAAGTACGTGAAGCAGCCATAGATATCTCGGGAGTACGGATAAGGTCCGAAACGTCCCTGTCTCCGAGGAAAACTCTCTGGGCGCCGTCCGCAAATCCCAGTGAAACGTCTGCGGAAGGAAGCGACTTCTCTATATCCTCGTCTGCTATGTTGTTCTCGGTTATATAGAGAGCTACCGTGCGGTAAAGTGCTCCCGTATCAACGTAGATGAATCCCAGCTTTGCTGAGACCATTTTTGCGATAGTACTTTTTCCTGCACCTGCAGGGCCGTCTATAGCTATATTGATATTGCTCATTATCATTTTCTCCTTTGTTTTAACTTTTTGTCAGCCTCATCTTGCCTTAAGAAGCTCCGTCACCGATACAGCAAGGTCAGTCAGTATCGCTGCGGACGCCAGAACACTGAACCCGATGCATACACCCTTCGGAAGTTTCTCGCTGAGCCTGCCCGAAATCGGATGCAGTCCGTAGAAATACGCAACTGCAAGTATACCGAAAATACCACTTGATATCAGCGAGGACCTGTCGAGTATCGAAAACGGCCACGTTTCATAGGTCCAGAACTGCTGGTGAAATATGAACTCCAGCAGATAGGACGCACCAAGCTCGAAAACAGTGGTTATTGCTGCCGAAAACAGGAATATGAACAGCGGATGCCGTTTTTTCCTCAGCACAGCAAGAAGTATAAAGGCTCCGACAGCGTATATGGGTATTATCGGCAGGTGGAGCATACCTCGGTTATCGAAGTAGTGCCACATCACCCATACCGTTATGACCTCGTATATCCAGCCTGCAAAGCCTGCGGCAACGAACTCGAAAACATAGCGGAACACATTCCTTATACGTTTATCTGTCATAGACTGTCCTCACATGTAGAGCGCAGCGGTATAAGCCGTAGAAAAGGCTATCTGAAGGTTGAATCCGCCTGTATAGGCATCCACATCGATGACCTCGCCTGCAAAGTAGAGTCCGCTCACCAGTTTGGACTCCATAGTTTTCGGATCGATCTCCTTGACGGAAACTCCTCCGCTGGTGATTATAGCCTCGTCCAAAGGACGGAATCCCGATATCCTTACAGGGAAAGCCTTTATCAGTTCACCGAACCTGCGGCGCTGTTCTCTTGTTATGCTGTTTATCTTCTGTTCGGGAGCTATTCCCGAAAGCTTTGTGATAACGGGTATCAGCTTCGCAGGGAGCAGCTTCCTTATGCCGTTTATGAAGTCACGATTAAGGTTCTCGGCGAAGTCGCGCTGAATACGTGCATCGAGCTGTTCGGGCGAAAGTGCAGGTTTAAGGTCTATGCTTATCCTGCATCTGTCCGGCGCTATACTGCGTATATGCGAGCTTGCGCTGAGCACGAGCGGTCCCGAAACTCCGAAATGAGTGAACAGCATCTCTCCCATTTCGCTGTAAAGCAGCTTATCGCCGTCGTAAAGGCTGAGAGTTACGTTTCTCAGCGACAGTCCCATAAGCTCGGCGCAGTACTTGTCGGGAGATACAAGGGGTACAAGACTCGGCTTCAGTTCAGTAACTGTGTGACCTGCGCTCTCTGCAAGGGTATGACCGTCACCGTCCGAACCTGTTTTCGGATAGGAGCATCCTCCGCAGGCTATAAGTACCGAATTGCTCAGGTATTCCCTTCCTCCTGCCCTTACTCCTTTGCAGACGCCGTCCTCTATGATGAGCGCTGAAACACGCTTGTTTACTATCTCAACGCCAAGACGTTCCATTTCACGGTTAAGGGCGTTTACGATGTCCTCAGCCTTATCGCTTACGGGAAAGACTCTGTTTCCCCTTTCGGTCTTCAGCGGAACTCCCAACTCCTCGAAAAAAGCCATGGTATCCGAGGAATCAAAGTTGGAAAATGCACTGTAAAGGAATCTCGGGTTCACGGGGATATTGTTCATATGCTCCTGCATAGTTGAATTATTCGTCACATTGCAACGTCCCTTGCCGGTTATCCTGAGCTTTCTGCCTGTCTGCTGATTCTTCTCGAACAGCAAAACGGTCTTGCCGAACCTTGCTGCCTGTACTGCCGCCATACAGCCTGCCGCACCTGCACCTACAATAATGGTATCAGTCATATTCTCCTCTGAGAAGCCTTCGTATCTTCTCTTCAACACCCTCCCTTAATTCGTTTGTCCTTACGTTGTCGAGGGTACACAGACCGTTTTCATAACGGATAACGTCGCCCTCCTGTGCTGCCGCAGGAAGCATGTCTCTGCGGATGTTCATTGTGCCTTCAGAAGTTACGATAACTGCAAACTCTCCTTCAAATCTGTCGATCCTCATATTATTTCATCCCTTTCCGTCCGGACGGATATTTCTTCTCCGTCGGAACAAATAATTATATCGCCGCACAGATCAGTGCGGAAAATATTCTTTGTATATCTTTGCAGTCTCTTTATGACCTGATCGGAAGGATGTCCGTAAGGATTATCTCTTCCGCAGGATATCACAGCGTATTCGGGACGTATCACCGCAAGGAATCCCTCTGTTGAGGACGAACTGCTTCCGTGGTGACCTGCCTTGTACACATCCACGGAAGAAAGCCTTCCCGAAAGGATCATTTCCGTCTCGGAAGCCTCCTCCGCATCACCTGTGAACAAAAAGCTCTTTTTGCCGTGACGCATGAGTATGCCTATGGAATAGTCATTCAGGCCCTCGTAGTCATCTGAACAGGGAGCTACAACGGTACAGTGTCCGTCGCCGACGGTAAAACTTTCTCCTGCACTTACTTCTGAAAGCTTTACTCTTTTCCTGTTCACTGCGTCAAGGAACTTATCATAATAGACTGCTGTTGGTATTTTCTCTCTTTTTACATGCGGGATATATATTTCACCCACATCGAATCTCTCTATAATATCTGCCATTCCGCCCATGTGGTCGGAATGAGGATGCGTACATACTATCACGTCGAGGCGTGATATGCCGTATTTTTCAAGATAGTTCTCTACGCTTCCGACTTCGGTGTACTCTCCGCTGTCGATGAGCATAGCTTCTCTTCCTGCGGTTATCAGGGTACAGTCACCCTGTCCCACATCTATATAATGCACATAAAGCTCTCCCTCGGCGGTATATACCGGAGGACGTCTGAGGTAGATAAACAGTGCCGCAGCACCTGCAAGCACCAGAAGGAACGCAATGTTCCCCAGCAGATTCCTCAGCGACCTTTTCCGCCTGAGCTTTTCTTTCCTTTTTTCTGCTGCCCTTGCACTGAGCTGTGCGTAAAGCTCTTCCTGTTCTTCGGTGAGGACTGTTTTCTGTCCCGATCGCCGTTCTTTTTCTGCCAAGAGCCTTCACCGCCTTTTCTGTTTCCGCCCCTCGGAGCGATATCTTCTACAAGGCACTTAGGCGAGCTTCCGATAAGATCACGTCTGCCTGCCTTTTTCAGTGCTTCAAGGACTATCTCCCTGTTCTGCGGACGGAAATACTGCAAAAGCGCTCTCTGCATAGCTTTTTCCTTAGGAGTCTTGGGCACATAGACCTTTTCCATAGTATACGGATCAAGCTCTGTATAAAACATGGCTGTAGAGATAGTTCCCGGAGTAGGATAGAAATCCTGCACCTGTTCGGGACGTATCTTGTTCTCCTTCAGGAACACAGCAAGGTCTATGGCTTCATTCAGCGTACTTCCCGGATGCGAGGACATGAGATACGGAACAAGATACTGCTCCTTGCCGATGCCCTTTGTTATCTCGTAGAATCGCTTCTGGAACGCCTTGTAAGCCTCAATATGGGGCTTGCCCATTTTGTCAAGCACCACCGCTGAGCAATGCTCGGGAGCTACTTTGAGCTGACCGCTTACGTGATGCTTTATAAGCTCGCGCATGAACTCGTCGTTCTTGTCCTCCATAAGGTAGTCGTAGCGTATTCCCGAACGGATGAACACTCGCTTTACGCCCTTTACCTGACGTATCTTCCTGAGAAGTGCAAGGTATTCCGTATGGTCGGCTTTCAGCGCAGGACAAGGAGTCGGCGCAAGACATTTCTTGCCCATACAGAGTCCCTTGCTGAGCTGTTTTTCGCAGGAGGTATGCCTGAAATTGGCTGTAGGACCTCCAACATCATGTATGTAACCCTTGAAATCGGGCATTTTTGTTATTCTTTCAGCCTCTTTAAGTACCGATTCCTCACTTCTTACGGTTACCCTTCTGCCCTGATGCAGAGCAATGGAGCAGAAGTTGCAGTAGCCGAAGCATCCACGGTTATGGGTTATGGAGAAGCGTACTTCCTCGATGCCGGGCACACCTCCCTGAGAATCATAGCTCGGGTGAACTGCACGGGTATAAGGAAGGCTGTATATGTAGTCCAGTTCCTCTGTAGTAAGGCTGAGTGCAGGCGGATTCTGCACAAGCATCATCCTGCCGTGACGCTGGATGACAGTCTTTCCGTAGACCTCGTCCTGCCAGTCATACTGTATCTTTACAGCCTTTGCGTACTCGGTCTTGCTTTCCCTGACCTGTTCAAAGGAGGGACACTGCGCCGCACCTATGGGAGTATTCACAGGTTCGGTCATATAGCAGGTACCTCTTACATCGTGGATATCATGGATATCCTCGCCGTCTGCAAGACGCCTGCATATTTCCTGTATCTGATGCTCGCCCATGCCGTACATGAGTATATCCGCACCGCTGTCGGGCAGTATTGAAGGACGGACATCGTCGTCCCAGTAGTCATAGTGTGCAAAACGTCGGAGTGAAGCTTCAAGTCCGCCAATAGCTATCGGTATGTCGCCGAAGTATTCTCTCAGCTTCTGACAATAGACTATCACCGCACGGTCTGGACGCTTTCCCGCAAGACCTCCCGGAGAATAGGCATCGTCCGAGCGCTTTCTCTTTGCGGCGGTGTAGTGAGCCACCATAGAATCGATATTTCCCGAAGTTACGAGGAATGCGTACTTCGGAGCGCCGAAGCGCCGGAAGTCCCTGTCGGTATGCCAGTCAGGCTGGGCGATTATACCTATCGTGAACCCCATTGCCTCGATAAGACGGGTAACTATAGACGCCCCGAAGCTCGGATGGTCAACGTAAGCGTCTCCCGTTATGTATATGAAATCGAACTGCTCTATTCCCAGCTCGTCCATCTCTTTTTTTGTAGTCGGGAGGAACCCCTCATACATGCATATCACCTGCCTGCGTCAGTTTTCCATTCTCATTCGTCTTTCGTCAAACTGCATTTTCGACATATAGACCTTTCTCGGCTTTGAGCCTTCGCTTGGTCCGATAACTCCCATTTCCTCCAGGTCATCCATTATTCGTGAAGCTCTTGCATAGCCAAGCTTCAGCTTCTTCTGGAGCATAGTCGTTGAAAGCTGACCGTTGTTTACTGCCAGCTCTATAGCGCGCTCAACGTAATCCTCATCCGTAGCAACAGCAGGAGTATCGCTGTCATCACGGTCATTTCCCTTGCTCTGGGGAACGAAGCTGTCCACAGCCTCGGTTATAGCGGCATCGTATTCTACCTGACTCTGAGCTCTTATGAAGTTCAGAGTTGCGCTTATATCCTTGCTTGATGCAAAGCATCCCTGAACTCTCACAGGCTTGTTCATACCTATCGGCATATAGAGCATATCACCGTTTCCGAGGAGCTTATCCGCGCCTGCCATATCAATGATAGTACGTGAATCCACCTGCGACATAACAGAAAGTGCGATACGGCTCGGGATATTGGCCTTGATAAGACCTGTGATAACGTCCGTGGTAGGACGCTGTGTAGCTACAACAAGGTGCATACCTGCGGCACGTCCCATCTGTGCAAGACGGCAGATAGAGTCCTCGACTTCCTTGCCTGCGACCAGCATCATATCAGCCAGCTCGTCGATGAAAACGACTATCTGAGCCATTGGCTGCAATTCGTCATCCATTTCCGCAAGCTCGTTATAGGACTTAAGGTCATTTGCACCCACATCCGCAAATGTGGAGTAGCGGCGCATCATCTCGTTAACTGCCCAGTTAAGCGCACCTGCCGCTTTTTTCGGATCGATGACTATGGGGATGAGCAGATGAGGGATGCCCTCGAACACCTTGAATTCGACCATTTTCGGATCGATGAGTATGAGCTTTACCTCCTCAGGCTTTGCGTTGTAGAGTATGCTCATGATTATTGAACGGGTGCAGACTGATTTACCCGAACCCGTAGTACCTGCTATGATAACATGGGGCATCTTGGTTATATCGCCGACTATAGCGTTGCCCGTGATGTCCTTGCCGACTGCAAATGTCAGCTTGCTGGCGGAATTCCTGAATTCCTTGGATTCCAGTATCTCCCTGAGAGTTACCGTATCTTTGTTTATATTCGGGACCTCGATACCTACAGCAGGCTTACCCGGGATAGGCGCCTCTATACGCACTCCCTGCGCCGCAAGACTAAGGGCGATATCGTCCTCAAGTCCCCTTATTTTCGATACCTTAACGCCTGCTCCCGGCTGGAGTTCGTAACGGGTGATAGAAGGTCCTCTGCATATGTTGCTTATCTTTACTTCAACGCCGAAGCTCTTGAAGGTGTTTACTATGGTCTCTGCCTTGTCGTGCATCTCCTTTACCGCATCCGAACTGTTGGAACGTATATCGGGAGGAGTAAGCAGGTCGATACCCGGAAGTATGTACAGCGGAGTCTTGTCCTTGACAGGTGCAGAGGGAGTTTCCTCGTCAACAGCTTCCGCAGAAGCCTCTTCAGTCTTTTCGGGAAGATTCTCCGCAGCCTTATTGATAAGAGCATCAAGGCTGTGATCCACAGGATCAGCAGGCGGAAGCTCGTCCCCAAGGTCGGGATTATCGATGAATATAGGCACATCAAGGGGATCGTCATAGGCTATCTCCGATTCGCCAGGAAGCGGAACGTCCATGACAAAGCCGTTCTCATCGGGGATGCCGCGTCGTACAGCAGGCTTTTCAGGCTTTCTGACAGGCTGTGACATGGACATATTGCCGTTCAGGAGACTTATAGCCTCTATCTCCTCACGGTCGGGATAGGAGATGCCTGTCTGTATGACTTCATCTTCAGTCTCTTCCCCGTCCGCATCGTCCTCTTCATCGTCACCGCCGACAACTCCGTAGAAGCCGCTGTCGAAATCGCCGTCCACAAGCATTTCCTTAACTCCTGCAACACACTGCATAAGGAATGTGAAGGGACGGAAAAGTATATCAAGGAACTCGTTTATACCCTTGCCCGTAAGAAGGAGTATGATAACGAAGAATACCACAAGAGTGAATATCTTTGCGCCGAGCCCGCCGAATATCTTAAGCAGGGTTCCGCCGATAAGGTAGCTGATGACTCCGCCGCCCTTAAGTGCAACGCCCTCCTTGTAAAGCTCGGGAATGTTCTTGAAGAAACCGAGTCCCGGAAGCTTTCCCACGAAGAATATCTCTATGGCCGCACTGACTACGAATGGAAGTGCAACTGCCCATGCAGCACGTCCAGAAATATCCTCTTCGGTCTTGTTCTTGCTTATAAGTATGGATGTATAAATAAGTATAACGGGTACTATGAAAACAGATACTCCGAATATACCGAGAAATGCTCTGTGTATACTGTGCCAGCCCGATGTTCCCGGTATGAGAGCCATCGCAGCCATAAGAACTCCTGAAGCGAACAATACAACAGATGTGGTTCTGTTGCGCTCGTTCTGTTTCTGCTCAAGCTTTTCCTTGGCACTTGCAGCCTTCGGTGAAGAAGCTGTCCTGCTTCCCGAAGCCTTTTTTCTGACTTTTTTCTGCGCAGGCTTCTTTTTTTCATAGCCTGCCACCACTTCTATCGGAGCCGTAGGCTCTGACATCTGTGCCTTTTTTTTGTCTGACATTGCTATCCTCCATTTTGTTCTGCATATGTACAGCTCCGCAAGACGCATCACCGTCGTTACGGAAGCAATATCGGGAGTTTTTCCCGTTAACTGACCTCATCATCAGCATATCTTCTGTCTGTATTCTCTATCATCTCATACAGACAGCTAACAGCATCACCAAGTCCGCCGAGACAATCGATAAGTCCCGACTCAACAGCTTTTTCGCCTTCAAGCACTGTTCCCACGTCCGTTACCAGCTCATCAGTATTCATGAGCATCCTGCGGAATTCATTCTCGTCCACCGAACTGTTCTCTGTGACAAAGCGGACTATCCTGTCCTGCATCCTGTCAAAATACGAGAAGGTCTGGGGTACGCCGATAAGTGTACCGTTCATCCTTACGGGATGTATGGTCATAGATGCCGACGGAACTATAAAAGACTTCTTTGCGCTTACTGCAAGAGGAACTCCTATAGAGTGACCTCCGCCCACCACAAGAGATACCGTAGGAGTCTTCATCCCCGATATCAGTTCAGCAATAGCAAGTCCTGCCTCAACGTCGCCGCCGACGGTGTTAAGGATTATCAGCAGTCCCTCAACGCTTCTGTCCTGTTCTATAGCCACAAGGGAAGGGATAATGTGCTCATACTTGGTTGTCTTGTTCTGTTCGGGCAGTACATAGTGCCCTTCTATCTGTCCAATTACCGTAAGGCAGTGTATAAGATGCTTCGAGTTTGAAGGCTCAGTCTCTCCCGTTTTAACTATGGAGTCTGTCTTTTCCGCCTCGTCCTTACGGTCCTTTTTATCGTTTTCCATTGTATACACCTCACTTGACTTCGTACTTTTATTATGCACCGAGTCCGCAAAGGTATACATTATTTATTATACACGAACCCTTCCGCAAAGTCAATACATCAATTTCAGCATTTACAGGGTTCAATTTTGTTGATTAGAATAATTAATCTGTAGGGACGGCGCACTTGATCGTGCCTGCCCACTACAAAATGTGCTCATTTCATGACATATAATATTGATAATTGATTTGCATGTGAACCGTGATGGCTGCCTTGACAACTAAGCGAAGTCATGCTATACTGTTAACAAAATTTCTCACACGAAAGGATGAGTACTATGTCACTGACATCACATATTGAACCGTATGAGCACATTCTCTGGTCCGGAACGCAAAATAAAAAGGTTTCTGTTATGAAATCAATCTTTAATCCGATGCTTCCGAAGGCGGTGTTATGGGGGATAGTTGAATTAGGATTCATCTTGTTGGTGATAATATCTTCCCATTCTGATTCGTCATCTAATACAGATAAAAGCGTCTTTTTAATCCTAATTCCATTTTTTTTAGGTCCCCTTATGCCAGTCTTGCTGTACCTTGGCGGCGTGCTGACCGCTGTTCCGAGTGTCAAAAAAACAAACTACTGCATCACCGATCAGGCAGTTTATATACAGCAAGGAATTTTCAATACGACTACTAAGCGCATTCCCTATCAGCAAATTATCTCCGTTGATACGAAACAATCATTTTTTAACAAACACACTTCTACGGGTGATGTTATTCTGAAGCTTGACGAGATCATGTATTCTGGAAAGCACCGTATACCTCGTTATCGCAAAACCATAATTGAAAATATTGCTGATTACGAAGAGGTTTATCAAACGATCATGAAGTATCAGTCGTTGTTTGCCGCTGATATGCTGTGAGATGCACCGAATGACGCAAGTTTTACCAGTATACAGACATAGATAAATACTCACATTTCCGCTATCTTGAAGTCTTTGAGAAGCACCGCTCCTATTATAGACAAACCAACATGGATAACAGCAATTCTTCAGTTTTTTCAAGGCATAAAGAAAGCTCCTGAGCGATTCAGGAGCTTTCGTTTTTTGATCATTTGTTTTATATTATTTCTTGAATAATTAAGCTTTTGTAACAGCGTTATAGTAAATACTTGCAGCTAAGTGGCTTTCTCCTAATGCCGAATCAGTGATACCATCGAGTTTTGTATCAGCGCAAAGGCTTGAATTGCCCCACTGATCTCCGGGATATCTCGAACCCTTCTTCCATTCTAACTCTGTCTCATAACAACCATAGGACAGGAATGATCTTGCAAGTCCGCTTGAATGAAGATCAGAAGCAGCAGCCTCTCCGTCATTGGACCAGTCATAATAATCAAGCAGATAATATTTTATCTTAGCTGTGTATACTGTTTCTCCTGCTGCGTTTTTAGAGCAGTCGACCGTTGCTGCGAGTGCATTCTGTCCGCCGCCTACTGCAAGCCACCAGTCAATGGATGCATTCAAATCGTACGAACATACAAGTTCATGATAATTACATTTCCATGAAGATGCTAAAAGTGTACCTGTTTTATGTACATCTCTTGGCTTTTCAATGTCCTTTACAGTAGAAAAATCAAACTTATGGTTTAATTTCACATTCTTTTCGACCATATCCATAAAGGAGTTCATATTATCATAATATCTGCTTCTTCCGACTGTTGTAAGTCCGATAGCATAGTTAAAATCATCAAAGCACATATCTGTACCCTTTCCATTAAGAAAATGGCTAAGCGCTTTTGAAGCATTCGGTGTACTTCCGACTACATCAACAAAAGAAGGAATGTCTTCAACAAAGCCTGTACCATTCAGAAGTGATGACAGTTTAGTTTTTCCGCCTACTGCCATAATCCTGAGCTTTGCTTTATCAGCAAACATCTTAGCGGTCATCGGTTTTGTAAGATATGAAGTTTCCGAATCATGTATTACCTTCTCATAGCCGTTTGAAAGAAGATCTCTGTATTTAACGGCAGTGTAGTCATCAACGACCTGGAAATGATCATCCAGAGCTTCAAACGGAGAATTATCACATACATCACGGATTCCGTCATTATCAGTATCAGACTTTGTAGGATTTGATTCCCATACAGCTACATCTGTGTTATCATAGAAATCCTTAAGCTTTGGTCCGTAAGGAGTATCATGCCACTGGTAAGGGCCGTAAGGAACGTCATTTTCATCCTTCTTCTTGCCGACAGTGATATCAGCCTTCTCGAAGAGTTCAGTATATGTCGGGAATTCGTATGTACCGTCGGGATAGATTATCATATAAGTTCTGTCAAGCTCCTCCCAGTCAAGAACTCCGTCTCCGTCGGTATCATTATCGGAATTCGGTCCCAGTGCACCTTTGAGGACCACCTTGATATTGCCGTTTATGGTCTCTATATCATATGAAGCGTACTTTTCAACATTATTTTCGATTCGTTTGAGAAGCGCCTTGTAGTTAGCATCCGGATCGAATTCAATATCCAGTCCGCCATACTCGTTTTCCATGTAATAACTCAGATTTTCATCAGGTTTCTCTTTATAGTATATTTCTGAGAAATCCATATTATTTTCCCAAAAATAAGTATAGACATAATCAGCATCAGTATAATCATCGCTTCTAAAACTTGTAGGCTGAGTTCCTGCATTCATGAGATTTACTACAAATATTTTATTAACAAATCTATAAGAAGCCAAAAGCTCATCATACACTTTTTTGTATGCAATAAGTCTGTTTGCCGGCCCCCACATAGCGTGATATTCAAGTTTTTCAAGAGCTGCATCAAGGGATTTCAGATCAGAGAAGTCGTTAGTGGTTGAAGTTTCCTTAAGCTGCATAGCCTTTGTCTGAATATCATATGGAATAAGATGGATAACAACACCGTCGTAATTCTTGAAGAGATACGCACCCATATCATGGATCAGCTTCTTCTGAGATTCAAAATTTTCATCACCGTTATAACCTGACATCTGGATAGCAAAAGCAAGCTCGAATGCCTCGTTTCTTACTGTCGGAGCCGAGCTCTCATCCTGAGCTTCGATACTTACATCAGTCGCACCGTTCATCGCAGGACTTTCAACAGTACCTGTTTCCTCCGACTTTTCGGGAATATCCTCCTCTTCTTCAGGCTTGATGCCAAGTGAATCGAACCAGATCTCAGAGTCCATTATGCAGTATGTGCCTGTACCGTCTATGTAAGCGATAACACTGTTCTCAGACTCGGAGTAATAAGTATCAAGCGGGATGAACATATGGATATCCTCGTTATACTGGAAAACAGAAAAGCGCTTTATGCCTTCAAGTCCCTCATAAGTACCGAGTTTATTGTCCTTGTATTCATCCTTGATATTGAATCTGAGCTTCATCGAATCGAGCTTTGCATCCTTATCAACAACAACATCGATAACGTCTCCGACAATAGCCTCTTCATCGATAACATCGGTGTATCTGCTTTTAGATACGGTAAGTTTCTCCTCAGCGAATCCCACTACGTTCATATCAACAGCAAGCTTATATGCATTTTCTTCAGTATTAACCAAGTCGAGAACAGGAGCATCAACTCTTACTGCCTGAGAAATGAAAACATCTCCGTCTTTATTTCCGACGGATTTCGGATTAACAGGATCAGTACCCATTTTATGCTCTGCATAGTCCGAAAGTCCGTCCTCATCTGTATCTTTAACAAGAGGATCAGTCTTAAGATCGTTAACTTCCTCACCGTCAGTAAGGCCGTCGCCGTCTGTATCCTTATCAAGAGGATTGGTACCAAGCTCCATTTCCTTCTTGTTCGGGATGCCGTCATCATCACAGTCAGCCTCTGCATCCGAAACACCCTTTTTGTGCGAATCGGAAACAGCAGGATCGGTACCTGTGATATACACTTCCTCATAATCGGTAAGTCCGTCCTTGTCAGTATCCTTGGAATCAATATCGCTGCCGTAAGCGGACTCGAACATATCAGCAATGCCGTCCTCATCAGCATCGAAGAAATCTGTTATATATGTATCCTCTTCCTTGGTGATGAAGAACGGGAATGATTCGTAACTATTTCCCTTGTCGTCAGTATAGCCGACCTTGAAGTATACTGTACCGTTGATATCTTCAAGAGCATAGCTGTAGCTGTCTGCATCTTCAACCTTAGCAGCGGATACATACTTCTTATTGTCATCAGAAACAAAGAGCTCAACAGTTTTTACATCTTCGTTCACGAGCCATTCGATGTCGACGGACTTTGTCTCTTCGTTATACACGCCAAAAGCGTAGATACCGTCTGAAACTGTGGCATTGCCCTGTTCCTCGGGTGTATCACTGTCTGAAGGCTTTTTGAAGAATGATTCAAGCTTCTCGCTTGTCAGCGGAAGATCATCCCTGCTTATGTACTGCACATCGATAAGCTGTACAGCGATCGCATCAAGACCTGTTATACCCGAACCGGGATCAACGCAGTCCGCATTGAGCTGAGCCTGTTCATCCATAGGGTATTTTTCCTTGTTAGCTATAAACTGTAATATCGCCAGCGCATCACCGAGAGAAACATCTCCGTCAAGATTGGCATCTCCGTAGGTGACTTTGCTTTCAGCAGCGGTCTCAGCTGCAAAGGAAGCGCCTGTAATGACAGCAGAATTGCTTGCCATCATCGCCGCCGCAGCCGAAGCTGCAATTAATCTTTTCAGTTTCATTTTTCAACCTCCTAAAAACATTTACCAAAAATTATTCCGCGTGTGTTAATTTTAACATCATTTACATTTACTGTCAATATTTTTTTTGCTATCTATAGGCGTTTTTAAAAATATTTATACCTTCATATAAAAAATATATACTTGCAAAGTTATTGGTTTAGTAAATTCTCACAAGAATAATACTGTTTGTATATGCTGTATTTCTGTCAATTTCTTCCTTCTCCCCATATATTGCTGATTTCATTCCAAAATATGTAACGCTCCCGCGGCATCATCGGGAGCGTTTATTGTCTTATCGGTTCGGTGAATCGTAAGCCAGTGACTCTTCCTTCCGGAAAAGGAAAGAAATGCACCACACAGCAGAAATCGCCACAAGGATGTAGAGAGTTCTTGCGATAAGGCTGCCTGCGCCGCCGAAAAGCCACGCAATAAGGTCCAGCTCAAAAATACCGACCAATCCCCAGTTTATCCCTCCGACAATGAGAAGGATAAGCGCGATCTTGTCCCACATTGAGAACACCTCTTCTTTCGGGATTTGACGTTTTCATCGGAAAACCGTCTGTTGGTATTATATCATCAAATCCCTGCGATATACAGGCAAATCATGGCAAAAAAAGAAACGCTGCCAAAAGTGACAGCGTTTATCAGGTGTGTTTTTATTGATATCTTTATCTTACTTTACGATGAATTTGTCGATTTCCTTGAAGAATTTGTCTGCGTCATCTGTGTGAGCGTTGAGCTCGATAGGCTTTGAAAGGTCAAGACTGAAAATACCCATGATAGACTTTGCGTCTACGGCATATCTGCCTGAAACCAGATCGATATCGAAATCATACTTCATTACGATATTCACGAATTCCTTTACATCATTGATAGCCTGAAGTGAAACTGTAGTCTTTGTCATTGTTTTCATACCTCCCATAACGTGTGGATGTGTGGTTTTTTATCGTTTATTTCTTTTTCTGCGGCTTTCCTTACCGCACTTACATCATAGCACTAAAAAAACCCAATGTCAAGCCACTTGAAATATTTTCGTCAATTTAGTATAATATAAGAGACATTGAATTTGATAATTTATTCAGAAAAGAGAGTATTTAATGTCCACAAAAGCAAACAGTGTTTTTTGTGCAGTATTTACATGGATGCTTTTAAAACTCTTTGATAGCAATTTTTAAATTAAGGAGAAATATGTATAAAGTATATTTTATTACATTTGGCTGTAAGGTCAATCAGTACGAAACAGAAGCTCTGAAAAGCTGCTTCGAGGATAACGGATTCGGAATATGTAATAGTGCAGAGGAAAGCGACATTATAGTAGTCAATTCCTGCACTGTCACAGGAAGCGGCGACAGCAAATCGCTGTATTCGGTCAGGAAGCTCCGCAAGGATCACCCTGACAGTGTTATAGTCCTGACAGGCTGTATGCCACAGGCAGATCCCGATATACAGGCAAAAATTCCCGAAGCAGACGTCATAACAGGCACCAATGAACGAAAAAAGATCCCCGAGCTTGTAAGCAGGTTCATATCCGAACACGGCAGACTCGTGGACATAGTCCCCTACACGAACCACGATACATTCGAGTCTATGGAATACCGCAGTTCATTCAGCAAAACGAGGGCTTTCGTGAAGATACAGGACGGCTGCAACTGTTTCTGCAGCTATTGCATGATACCCTATGCCCGCGGACGATGCAGGAGCAAATCCCCAGATATACTTAAAAAGGAAGTGGAGATGCTTGCGGATTCGGGACACAAGGAGATCGTACTTGTAGGCATAAACCTTGCATTCTACGGCATGGAAAGCGGTCTCAGGCTTGCGGATGCAGTTGAGCTCTGCTGTAGTATCGAAGGCATAGAGCGTGTACGTCTCGGTTCTCTCGAACCCGAAATGCTGCTTGAAGATGACCTCCGCAGACTCGCCGCACAGCCGAAACTATGTCCGCAGTTTCATCTTTCACTGCAATCAGGCTGCGACAGGACTCTCAAAGCCATGAACCGCCGCTACACCGCCGATGAGTACTATTCTCTCACACGCCGGATACTGGAGCACTTCCCCGATGCGGCGTTCACCACCGATATAATGGTAGGCTTTCCCGAAGAGACTGACGAGGACTTTGAGGAATCCCTGAGATTTGCAGAGAAGGTCGGATTTGCCAAGATACACGTATTCCAGTACTCCCCGAGAAAGGGAACTCCTGCGGCTTCAATGAAGCAGATCCCCTCCGCCGTGAAAGCTGAACGTGCCGACAGGATGAAAGCGGCTGCCGCAAAGCTTCAGAGCAGTTACCTTGCCCGTCAGGTTGGAAAAACTGTGAAAGTGCTTTTCGAGCGCGAAAATTCGCCTGAATTCCATCAGGGATGCGCTCCCGATCACACTCTCATAAAAATTTACAGAAAAAATTCCGAAAAAAGTTTGCGTAATCACATATTTAGTGTTATAATAAAAGAGAACCGCTCCGATCACTGTATCGGAGAGATAAAAGAACACTGAACCTCATAACGAGGAGAACAGGAGAACAGATTTATGTCCGTATTCAGAATTTATGTTGAAAAGAAACCTGAATTTGCAGTTGAAGCACAGTCAGTCCTGAGCGATGTCAGGACAGCACTTCGTCTTGACCTTAAGAACGTCAGGATACTCAACCGCTACGATGCAGATAAGCTCAGCGAAGAAGATTTCAAGGCTGCTATAAGCACAGTCTTCTCAGAGCCTGCTGTTGACGTTGTTTACGACGAGCTTCCTAAGCTCCGTGATGACGAGCACGTATTTGCAGTTGAATATCTCCCCGGTCAGTTCGATCAGCGTGCAGACAGCTGTGAGCAGTGTATACAGATACTCCGCCAGGGCGAGCGCTGCCGTGTAAGAAACGCAAGGATATATATTGTGAGCGGAAGCCTCAGCGATGCTGACATCGACCGCCTTAAGGCTTACATAATAAACCCTGTTGAGAGCCGTGAAGCTTCACTTGAAAAGTTCGAGACACTTGATACAAAGTACGATATCCCTACTACAGTTGATACTCTCACAGGCTTCACTTCACTGGATGAGCAGGGACTTCACGCACTCGTTGACAAGCTCGGTCTTGCTATGGATTACGACGACATAAAGTTCTGCCAGGACTACTTCCGTACAAAAGAGCGCCGCGATCCCACTATCACTGAAATACGCATGATCGATACATACTGGTCGGATCACTGCCGTCACACTACATTCCTTACAAATGTAGAGCACGTAAATATAGATACACCTTATATAAGAGAAGCTTTCGAGCTTTACATAAACGTCCGCGAGGAGCTTGGCAGAAATGACCGTCCTGTAACTCTCATGGATCTTGCTACAGTTGCGGCAAAGAAGCTCAAGGCTGACGGACTTCTCCCCGACCTTGACGAGAGTGAAGAGATCAATGCATGTTCCGTAAAGATCAAGGTTGATATCGACGGCAAGCTCGAAGACTGGATACTCATGTTCAAGAACGAAACTCATAACCACCCGACTGAGATCGAACCTTTCGGCGGTGCTGCTACATGTCTCGGCGGCGCTATCCGTGATCCGCTTTCAGGACGTTCATACGTATATCAGGCTATGCGTGTCACAGGTGCAGCTAATCCTCTCGTTCCCGTTGAGGACACTATCACAGGTAAGCTCCCCCAGAGAAAGATAACTGTCGGCGCTGCAAACGGCTACAGCTCATACGGTAACCAGATAGGTCTTGCTACAGGCCATGTTGCTGAGGTCTACCACCCGGGCTATGTTGCAAAGCGTATGGAGATTGGTGCTGTACTCGGTGCTGCTCCTGCTGAGAACATCCGCCGTGAAAGACCTGTTCCGGGAGATATCGTTATACTCCTCGGCGGTAAAACAGGACGTGACGGCTGCGGCGGTGCTACAGGTTCATCAAAGTCACATACACTTGAATCACTGGAATCATGCGGTGCAGAGGTACAGAAGGGTAATCCGCCCGAGGAGAGAAAGCTCCAGAGACTCTTCCGCAATCCTGATGTTACAAAGATGATAAAGCGCTGCAACGACTTCGGTGCAGGCGGCGTTTCAGTTGCTATCGGCGAGCTGACTGACGGTCTTATCATCAACCTCAACGCAGTACCAAAGAAGTACGACGGTCTCGACGGTACTGAGATAGCTATTTCCGAATCCCAGGAGAGAATGGCTGTAGTCATCGCTCCCGAGGATCTTGATAAATTCCTTGCAGAAGCAAAGAAGGAAAACCTCGAAGCTACTGTTGTAGCTGACGTTGTTGCTGAACCAAGACTGAAAATGAACTGGAACGGCAATACTATCGTTGACCTCTCACGTGAGTTCCTCAACTCAAACGGTGCTCCAAAGTTCACAGATATCACTGTTGAGCAGCCTGAGATGTACTCTTACAACGACAAGGCTGACAGCGCTGAATCATGGACAGAGCTCATGGGCAGCCTGAATGTATGCTCACAGAAGGGACTCATCGAGAAGTTCGACTCGACTATCGGCGCAGGCACAGTTCTCATGCCTTTCGGCGGCGTTTACCAGATGTCTCCTTCACAGGCTATGGCAGCCAAGATACCTGTCCTCGAAGGCGAAACAAATACCTGCTCACTCATGGGTTGGGGTTACAACCCTGATATTTCCGAGAAGAGCCCTTACCACGGCGCAATGCTCGCTGTTGTTGAGTCTATCGCAAAGGTAGTTGCAGCAGGCGGTACATATAAGAAATGCTGGCTCACATTCCAGGAATACTTCGAGAGAACTCAGAACGATCCCAAGCGCTGGGGCAAGCCTCTTGCAGCACTTCTCGGTGCATTCAAGGCACAGCTCGAAATGGGATGCGGCTCTATCGGCGGTAAGGACTCTATGTCAGGTACATTCGAGAACATAGATGTTCCTCCTACACTCGTTTCCTTTGCAGTATCAACAGCTAAGGCTGATAAGGTAGTATCAACCGAATTCAAGCGCTGGGGCGACAACGTTATCTACATCGCTCCCGAATACGACAAGGACGGTCTCCCTGTATTCTCCAGCATAAAGGCATGCTTTGACAAGGTTGAGGAGATAATCTCCGCAGGCCGTGCAAATGCTGTATGGACTCTCGGCTACGGCGGTGCAGCAGAAGGTATCGCTAAGATGTGCTTCGGTAACAAGGTCGGCTTCGAGTTCACTTCAAGACTTACAGCAGAACAGCTCTTCAAGCCTTGCTACGGTGCTTTCATCATCGAGCTCACAGGTGAAGCTTCCGACGATGAGAAGGTCATCGGTAAGACTATCAAGGATTACAAGATATTCACATACGATTACACAGTTAACCTCGATGCACTTCAGAGAGTATGGGAAGGCAAGCTCGAACCTGTATTCCCATGCCGCATAAGAACTACAGACTCAACTCCTGCTACATTCTCTTCGCCTGTTACAGAGAAGATAACTTCTTCCGAGAAATTCGCTAAGCCAAGAGTACTCATCCCTGTATTCCCCGGAACTAACTGCGAATACGATACAGCAAGAGCTTTCGAGAAGGCAGGCGCAACTGCCGAGACAGTCGTTATCAAGAATATTTCCGCAGCTGACCTTGAGGACTCTGTAAACTACTTCGAGAAGGCAATAAAGGAATCACAGATAATCATGATCCCCGGCGGATTCAGCGGCGGTGACGAGCCCGAGGGAAGCGGTAAGTTCATCACAGCATTCTTCCGCAATCCTAAGATAAAGGACGCTGTTCACGATCTCCTTAAGAACCGTGACGGTCTTATGCTCGGTATCTGCAACGGCTTCCAGGCACTTATCAAGCTCGGTCTTGTACCATACGGCGAGATAGTTGACATGACTGACGAGTCACCTACACTTACATTCAATACCATTGCGCGTCACCAGTCCATGATGGTAAACACACGTATCGCATCAAACAAGAGCCCATGGCTCTACGGTACTAACGTAGGCGACATCCACACAGTTCCGATCTCACACGGCGAGGGACGTTTCGTAGCTCCTCTGAGCCTTATCCAGCGTCTTGCAAACAACGGTCAGATCGCAACACAGTACGTTGATCTTGACGGCAATCCGACAATGGATATCCGTTACAATCCGAACACCTCTATTGAGGCTATTGAGGGTATAACTTCTCCTGACGGACGAGTTCTCGGTAAAATGGGACACTCAGAGCGTAAGGGAAGCTACATCTGCAAGAACGTTGAAGGAAACAAGGATCAGAAGATCTTTGAGAGCGGCGTAGCTTACTTCAAATAATAACTAATGTGTACTCAGTAACCGCCTTTTGGCGGTTACTGCCTCCGGACTCCGCTAAAGATGTGAAACCCATTTAGAATCCAAAATTGGTGAAATACTACGTTACAAAAAAATTTAAGCCATAAAGAAGAATCACTCTCCTTTATGGCTTATTATTTACTGCGCTTTCCTGAAGGCAGCATATATCATTTCAGTTATCTCATCACCATGCAATATGAAATTATTCAGCTGTACAATAAGCTCATTCGCCCTTACAAGACATTCCGAAGGAGTCTTGTCACGGAAATAATGCTCCTCACTGATATAATCCGTAAGATACCTTATGGCAAGCTCTGCTGTCACCCAAAGTATACCGTAATACAGCGAATCGGTCTCATCCGGGGAAAGAATACCTCCAAGTCCCTCGGCGAAACCCTTTACCGCATTTCTTACCACACTGTAGTCATAGTCACTTCCGCGACAGACCGAACGGATAAGGTCGCCGAAATCGATAGCCGCATATCCGTACATCACCGTATCAAGATCGATAACAGAGCACTTGTTTCCCAATATCACATTATCCGCTTTTGCATCACCATGTATTATCCGCTTTCTGAAAGAGGCCGGAAATACATGGTCAAGTGTATCACAGATACTGCCGAGACGTGCAATTATACCGCTGTCTATCTTCTTCATCGGAGAAGCTGCCATTGCAGCCTGAAGTCTGCCGAAATACCTTTTGATGTCATGAAAGCCCTCACAGACTGTTTTCAGCTTAGGCTTCTCTTCGGACATTATACGGATAAATGATCCGTAGGCACGTCCGGAACAAAAGATCTTCTCTGTGCGGGAATACTCCCCTGATTCACAGGTAAAGGGATAAACCCTCCACAGTTCACCATCACAAAGGATAAAATTGTCCTCGCCGACAGTCAGGAACTGCGGAACAGATACATACTCGTCAGGATGCTTCATGAATGCACCGCAGACAGCGGAGATATTCTCCATTACCGCTTCGGGCACACAGAACACTTCACTGTTAAGTGACTGGACTATATATCTGCCTTCGGGCGTTTCCGCAAGAAATGTACGGTTTATATGTCCGTTATCAAGTCCTGAGATACTGCCGCAGTTTTCTATGCCGAATCTGCGGAGTATATCAACTATCTCCATACCTGCACCTCACAGAATAATCTTTATATCTCCGATCTTATGCCGAGCGGTCGGAAAACAGCATGATGAACGTTACAACGGCTATAAATAAAGCCGCAGCGAATGAGAAAAAAGCCGTAACACGGGATCTTCTCCAGAGCCTTATGCCCTGTGAAAGCATGAGAACGGAAAGGAGCGGTTCCATAATGAAAAATCCGTCTACATTCTCAGGCAGTAGTTTTGCAAAGTATAATGCAGCAGTTAGTAAAACGCCGACAGAGCAAACAAGTCCCACAGCGTGAGCTGTTTTTTCTGCCATAGTAGGTCTGTTATCAATATTCATTTTATTTTCACCCTTATATTTGTCACGCGCCGCTCTCTATGAGCGGCTAAGCGTGAAACATGATCATTTTCTATTATGAGGAACATCAGTTCCTGTTGTATCAGATATTGTACTAAAACTTTTTGACGTCAGTTCTTAAGGCTGTGCATAGGTGCAGGGATACGTCCGCCGCGGTTTATGAACTTAGCCGCAGACTTGTCACGTATCGGCATTACAGGGCCGCTTCCAAGCAGACCGCCGAATTCGAGAGTTTCGCCCTCCTTCTTGCCGATAGCAGGGATGAGACGAACAGCAGTTGTCTTTGTATTTACCATACCGATAGCTGCTTCATCAGCGATTATAGCAGAAATAGTCTCGGGAGCAATATCTCCGGGAACAACTATCATATCAAGTCCCACAGAGCATACGGCAGTCATAGCTTCGAGCTTTTCGATGCTGAGAGTACCTGCAACAGCGGCATCTATCATACCTGCGTCCTCTGAAACAGGGATGAATGCACCCGAAAGTCCGCCGACAGTGGAAGAAGCCATAACTCCGCCCTTCTTTACAGCGTCGTTGAGCATTGCAAGGCATGCTGTAGTTCCGTGAGTTCCGCACTGTTCAAGTCCCATTTCCTCAAGGATATGGGCAACGCTGTCGCCGATAGCAGGAGTCGGAGCAAGTGAAAGGTCAACTATACCAAAAGGCACTCCGAGAAGCTTTGAAGCTCTTGCGCCTACAAGCTGTCCCATACGTGTTATCTTGAATGCGGTCTTCTTGATAATATCCGCAAGCTCATTTATTGAAGCATCGGGGTACTTGCTGAGTGCAGCACGTACAACACCCGGTCCCGATACACCTACGTGTATCTCACAGTCAGGCTCGCCAACGCCGTGGAAAGCTCCTGCCATGAAGGGGTTATCCTCTACCGCATTGCAGAATACAACAAGCTTTGCAGCACCGATACAGTCGCGGTCAGCTGTACGCTCGGCAGTTTCTTTAACTATCTGTCCCATGAGCTTTACAGCGTCCATATTGATTCCCGACTTTGTAGAGCCGATATTTACAGATGAACAGATATTATCGGTTACAGCAAGAGCCTCTGGGATAGAGCGGATAAGCGCCTCATCGCCTGCACTGAAGCCCTTCTGCACAAGTGCCGAATATCCACCGATGAAGTTAACTCCGCAGGTATCTGCCGCTCTCTGAAGAGCCTTTGCGAACTTAACAGGATTTTCGTTAGGGCATGCAGCAGCAAGAAGTGCTATAGGAGTTACCGATATTCTCTTGTTGATTATCGGGATACCATACTCCTTTTCGATCTGCTGACCTACTGAAACGAGGTTCTTTGCACGGTCCACTATCTTGTTGTATACCTTATCACACGCCTTGTCGATATCGGTATCGATACAGTCCAGAAGCGATATACCCATTGTTATGGTTCTTATATCAAGGCACTCGTCCTGTATCATTCGTATAGTTTCGAGTATATTATATACGTTAAGCATTGGAAAGATCCTTTCATTCTGATAGTTTCGATTATATAGTGTGCATCGAGTTGAAGATATCCTCGTGCATAGTATGTATCGAAAGACCAAGCTCAGAGCCGAGATTTGTCATACGGTCTACGAGCTCTGCGAAATCTCTGTCCATAGCAGTTATGTCAATGAGCATAATCATAGCGAACATATCCTGAAGAACGCTCTGTGTCACCTCTATTACATTCGCACCCATTTCAGCGCATATACCGCTTACCTTATGAAGGATGCCTACGTTATCCTTACCAATTACAGTTACAACTGCTCTCATATATTTGACCTCCGCAAATAGATTTTTGTCCACGGCAGCTGATACAGAAACAGTCCTGCCGATGCACATTTACATTTAATTATACCATATCCTGCGATAAAAATAAAGTCCTATATTTAATTTTTATTTTTAAACAGTAAAAAATCTTAAAAACTATGGAAACAGATTCGTTAATGTGGTATAATGAATGCTGGAGCATTCATTATACTTTATCTGAATGCCCTTGCAGATACGCAAATCTCTGATTTGCTCCCTGCATATCGGGTAATTATACCACAACGCTCCGCTTATGTGGTATAATGAATGTACACATTCATTATACTTTAGTCTAAATGCCCTTGCAGATACGCAAATCCTTGATTTGCTCCCTGCATATCGGGTAATTATACCACATCGCTCCGCTTATGTGGTACAATGAATGCATCGGCAGCACTGAGCTGTCATTATACGAAAGGATACGACATACTATGAAACTTATCGATTGTCACACTCACACACAATTTTCCGTCGATTCGGAAGCTGATATAAATAAATGCATCATGCGAGCCGCGGAGCTCGGACTTGCCGCCTACGCCATTACTGACCACTGCGAATGCAATGCATGGTACGATGAAGCGCACTACACCTCCGCTCCTCCCGATGTTGACCATTTCAACTATAAGGACGATTTCTACGGTTCGGTCGAAGCTGTAACAAAGCTGAAAGAGCAGTACGGCGGAA
The DNA here is from genome assembly GCA_900119535.1 of Ruminococcus sp. XPD3002. Taxonomy (GTDB): domain Bacteria; phylum Bacillota; class Clostridia; order Oscillospirales; family Ruminococcaceae; genus Ruminococcus; species Ruminococcus flavefaciens_H. The sequence goes on along the minus strand of FPJT01000001.1, from coordinate 113,813 downwards.
AGCTCAACCTCATCTGCGGAGTTGAACTGGGACAGATACTACACGATACAGAGGTCGCCAGAATAGTAAATGCTGACAAAAGAGTGGATTTCATTGTCGGTTCTGTTCATCAGGTGCTGGGCGAGAAGGACTTCTACTATATCGACTATGAGAAGCTGACAATGGACGAGATCTACGACCTTCTGGAGCGCTATTTCAGGGAAGTTAACGAAATGAGCCGCACGGACCTCTTTGACGTTATCGGACATATCACCTACTGCCTGCGCTATATGAAGCAGAGACACGGCATTTGTCCTGATATAAGCAGATTCGATGATATAATAGCCGACACCTTCCGCAATCTCGCTCAGAACGGCAGAGGTATCGAGATAAACACATCGGGACTCCGTCAGGGCTTCGGTGATACTTTCCCCGATCTCAAATACGTTAAGATGTTCCGTGACCTCGGCGGAGAGATACTCTCTATCGGTTCGGATTCGCATACTGTTGAGGACATCGGCAAGGACGTGGAAAAAGGCGCTGAAACAGCATATGCCGCAGGCTTCAAACGTCTTGCATTCTTCAAGGGAAGAAAGCCGCAGTTTACAGATATAGTCTGATACAAATTATACGAAAGGATATGATACCATGAAAAACGAGATAATCAATATATTACAGCAGAACGCCCGCATATCAAATCATGCACTGGGCGAAATGCTCGGCATCTCAGCCGATGAAGCTGCCGCAGAGATAAAAAAGCTCGAGGACAGCGGAATTATCAAGGGCTACAGCGTAATACTGGACGATGACCTTTTTGACAAATCAATCGTTTACGCTACGATCGAGCTTAAGGTAACACCTCAGAGAGACTGCGGATTCGATGATATCGCAAAGACTATCATGATGTATGACGAGGTAGAAAGCGTAAGCCTTATGTCCTCGGGCGCATACGATCTTGCAGTAGAGGTAAAGGGCAGCAACCTCAAAGATGTTGCTTTCTTCGTTTCAGAGCGTCTTGCTACAATAGACGGTATTCTCTCAACATCAACACACTTCATCCTTAAGAAATACAAGGAGAAGGGCATCTTCATCGATGGTGAGGATAAGGACGAAAGGGGACTGGGTTAAGCGTGATAGATTACGATAAGGTCCTTTCGGACAAGATCAAAAAGATAAAGCCTTCAGGCATAAGAAAATTCTTCGATATCGCAGGCACTATGGAAGGCGTTATCTCACTTGGTGTCGGCGAACCTGATTTCAATACACCGTGGGTAATAAGAAAAGCCGCTATACAGGTCCTTGAACGCCGACACATCGTCTACGGACCGAATAAGGGACTCGCTCCGCTGAGAGGAGCTATAAGCGATAATATCGCCAAAAAGCACGGTATCACATATGATCCAGACAAGGAAATGATAGTAACTGTCGGCGGTTCTGAGGCTATCGACCTTGCAGTGCGCGGTCTTATCGATCCGGGCGACGAGGTTCTCGTAGTTGAGCCCTGCTTCGTATGCTATGCTCCTCTGGTAGAGCTTGTTGGCGGAGTTGCGGTACCTGTCCCCACACGCCTTGAAAACAACTTCAAGCTGACTGTTGACGACCTTAGGGACAAGGTCACAGAGCGTACAAAGCTCCTTATACTGCCTTTCCCTAACAATCCCACAGGCGCTATAATGACAAAGGAGGATCTTGAACCTATTGCAGAGTTCCTCCGCGGTACAGATATAATAGTCCTTTCAGACGAGATATACTCCGAGCTTACATACGGCAGGAAGCACTTCTCTATAATTGAACTGGAGGGAATGCGTGAGCGTACAATATACGTGAACGGCTTCTCAAAGGCCTATGCCATGACAGGCTGGCGTCTCGGATACGTAGCCGCACCCGAACCGATAATAACTCAGATAGCCAAGATACATCAATACGGCATCATGTGCAGTCCGTTCATAAGCCAGAACGCCGCTGTTGAAGCTCTTACCTCATGCGATGAAGAGGTAAAGAAAATGGTTGCGGAGTATAACGTCCGCCGCCGCTACCTTGTGGGCGAATTCAACCGTCTCGGACTTACCTGCTTCAATCCCGAGGGTGCATTCTATGTGTTCCCATGCATAAAGAGCACTGGACTTTCCAGTGAGGAGTTCTGCGAACGCCTTCTCTATGAGGAAAAGGTAGCCGCAGTTCCGGGAAGCGCATTCGGCGACAGCGGAGAGGGATATATCCGTATTTCCTACGCATACTCCTTCAAGCACCTTATGGAAGCTATGGGCCGTATCGAGAAATTCCTGAAAAAGCTGGAGGCTGAAAAACATGAAGGTTAAAACAGCCGCAAAGGTAAATCTTGCTCTGGACGTTACGGAAAAGCTCCCGAACGGCTATCATAACATAAAAAGCGTTTTTCAGACCGTAGGACTCTACGACGAGGTAACCGTAGAGCTTACCGATGAGGGAATCTCCCTTACCTGTGAAGTACCAGAGGAGTTCGCCGCCGCTGATCCTATCCCCTGTGATGAGCGGAATATAGCCTATAAAGCCGCAAAGCTCTTTCTTGAAGAGAACGGTATGACCTCGGGCTGCAATATCAGCATAAAGAAGGGTATCCCCTCTCAGGCAGGCATGGGCGGCGGAAGTACAGATGCTGCCGCAGTTATCTACTGTCTCAGCAGACTTACAGGCAAATCGCTGGAACATACCGAGAGACTCGGTGCGGACGTTCCTTTCTTCCTTACAGGCGGTACTGCCTATGTTGAGGGCATCGGCGAGAAGATAACTCCCATTGCCGATTATTCGGACAGGATACTGGTCATAGCAAAGGGCAGTCAGGGCGTATCAACTGCTGAGGCATACCGTGCAGTGGACTCACTTGAAGCACCCGTACATCCCGAAGCCGAAAAGCTTGCAGAGAATATAAAGGTATCTCCTGATGAAGCGTACCGCTTTTTCGGCAACCTTTTCCAGCAGGCAGTACAGCTTGAAGAGGTGGACAGCATTATATCTATCATGCTGAACAAGGATGCACTGAAAGCCAATATGACGGGAAGCGGTTCGGCAGTATTCGGTCTTTTTGAGACTGTTGAACAGGCGGAACTGTGTGCGGAGAAGCTCAGAAAAATGGGATTCTTCTCGGCAGTATGCAAAACAGTAAAAGAATCGTTTACAGAATTATAATTTCAGGAAGCGCCCTCACTTGCAGGGCGTTCCTTCTTAAAAAGCAGTCCGTAGGACTGTTTTTTAATTCACCATTTGCGGAGCAATTACAATATTCAGCATCCGCCTGTTTTTTCAACTTTTTTGTAAACTTTCGCCGCCGCTATTGAATAAAAAAATCATAGGTGGTATAATTAATGTGTACTCAATAACTGCCATTAGGCGGTTATTGTCCCTGCATTTCGTCATTCCACCGAAAGGAGCTGTAATATGACACCAAAAGAAGAATTTATTTCTATATATACCGAAAATATCAAGCGTCAGGGCGCAGATAAACTGCTGGAATTCCTCAAAAAAAGCGACTTCTTCACCGCTCCCAGCAGCACACGCTATCACGGTTCGTATGAAGGCGGTCTCGTACAGCACAGCCTTAATGTATACCACTGCCTGAAGGACTACCTCTCACGTCCCAGAACAAAGGAAGTATACGGCATGGACTTCTCTGAAGAAACTATCGCCCTTGTTGCGCTTCTCCACGATATATGCAAGGTCAATTTCTACGCGATAGAGTACCGCAACAAAAAGAACGATGCAGGCGTGTGGGAAAAAGTCCCCTGCTATACCATAAATGATACACTGCCTTACGGTCACGGAGAAAAGTCGGTATACATCATATCAGGCTACCTCTACGGCGATGGAAGACTCACCCGTGACGAGGCTTTCGCTATCCGCTGGCATATGGGCTTCTCAGGCATCGAGGACAAGAATACTATCGGCAAGGCACTTGAAATGTACCCTCTCGCATTTGCCCTCCACGTTGCAGATATGGAAGCTACATACTTCCTTGAGGGAAGCAGCGGCAAATAGTCCCCCGGCATTATAAAGCACATCATTTTTTTATAAAGGAGTTAATTAATATGAACTGGTACGATAATGCCATAATCTATCACATCTACCCTCTCGGATTCTGCGGTGCGCCTAAGTATAACGACGGCGGCGAAGTTGTCCACCGTCTTGACAAGGTACTCGAATGGATACCTCATTTCAAGGAAATGAACGTGGATGCAGTTTACTTCGGACCTGTATTCGAGTCTGTCGAACACGGCTACGATACTACCGATTACAAGATGATAGACCGCAGACTCGGCGATAATGCTTCATTCAAAAGGATATGTGATACGCTCCACGAGAACGGCATCCGCGTCATCCTCGACGGCGTTTTCAATCATGTAGGAAGAAAGTTCCCTCAGTTCGTTGATATACAGGAAAAGGGACAGGGTTCGGGATACTGTGACTGGTTCCAGAACCTGAACTTCGGCGGTCCCTCACCCTGCGGCGATCCGTTCTGGTACGAAGGCTGGAACGGACACTATAATCTCGTAAAGCTGAACCTCCGCAATGTGGGCGTTTGCGACCACCTTATCGATGCGGTGAACTACTGGATAGAGGAATTCCACATCGACGGTATACGCTTCGATGCCGCAGACTGCATCGACTTTGATTTCTTCAAGCGCATCCGCAATTTCTGCAAGGGAAAGAAGTCCGATTTCTGGCTCATGGGCGAGATAATCCACGGCGACTACAACCGCTGGGCTAACCCGGAAATGCTGGACAGCGTTACAAACTACGAGTGCTATAAGGGACTCTATTCCTCCCATAACGACAAGAACTACTTCGAGATAGACTACTCGATAAACCGCCAGTCAGGCGCAAACGGCGGAATCTACCGCAATATAAACCTCTATAACTTCGTGGACAATCACGATGTAAACCGCCTTGCAAGCACTCTTGTTAACCCTGCTTACCTGCCCCTTGTATATACTCTTATGTACTGCATGCCCGGTATACCTTCTATCTACTACGGAAGCGAATACGGCATACAGGGACGCAAGGAAAATAACTCCGATGATAATCTTCGTCCGTGCCTTTTCCTTGCAGATATGGAAAAGGAAAACACCGATTTATACAGGCACATTGTAAAGCTCGGACGCATTTACCGCGCTTACCCTGCTGTAAGAACAGGCAGCTATGAGCGTATCATCATCACAAACCAGCAGCTTCTCTTCAAGAAGATACAGGGCGACCAGACCGTATATGTAGCGCTCAACCTCAGCGAATATGAATATGACCTTAACTTCGGTACGCATCTCCCTGCACTTGTGGACGTCCTCAGTGCATCAGAGATATCTGTGAATAACGGCAATGCATACGTCAAAATGCCGCCTTTCTCATCTATGATCATCGTATCGGACGATATAGTTAACAGTGCCGCAGAAGCCGCGCCCGAGGTTCAGGAAATACCTGATACAACAGAGACCGAAATAGTCATCGGTGGAAAATACCGTCACTTCAAGGGCGGAGAGTACGAGCTTCTGTCCGTAGCACGTCACAGCGAGAACAACGAGGAGCTTGTGATTTACAAGTCACTTAAGGACGGTCAGGTGTGGGCAAGACCGAAGGCTATGTTCGTAGGCATGGCAGGCGACGTCAGAAGATTCACACTTCATGACTGATACAGGAATTATTATATGTTTTATCGGGGAAAAACCTTTCTGAGGAAAGTTTTTTCCCCGAACCCCTTTTCCAAAGACTTTCTGCCCCAAATTTTCAGCCTGACAGGGTACTCACTCATAGTATTACTAAACCAGTAGTTTTACATGAGCACCCTGTCAGGCTGAAAATTTAAAGTAAAGACTTTAAAGAGAATTTGAGAAAAGCACTTCTTTCAAAAGGCTTTCCCAATAACACAAGTAAATATCCATATCACAGGATAAAGCAGATTAGTCCGCTGCAGCCGTCATTTATGACACGTTCAAGAGTCTCCTGAAGCTTCATTCTTGCATCTACAGGCATCTTGTAGAGTTTATTGTGCAGTCCCTCGTTCACAAGTTCGTGGAGTGACTTGCCGAAGATATTGCTCTCCCATATTTTAGTGGGATCGTCATCGAAACCGTCCAGAAGGTACATAACAAGCTCCTCGGACTGCTTCTCCGTACCCACTATAGGTGATACAGTCGTATTGATATTGGCTTTCATAAGGTGTATGGAAGGCGCTGCGGCTTTAAGTTTAACGCCGTATTTTCCGCCCTGCTTGATTATCTTCGGTTCTTCAAGAGTAAGCTCCTCCAGTTCGGGCATGACTATACCGTAACCCGTAGCTTCAACTTCCTCCAGCGCAGGAGCAATACGGCTGTACTTTTTCTTGATATCGTTAAGCTCCATGAGAAGCGGCATAAGGTCGCCCTCACTCTCTATCTCGATGCCTGTAGCTTCGCCCAGTATCTTATAGAACAGACTGCTGTCAAGCTCTGCGGAGATAGTCACGACGCCCTTGCCGAGGTCGATAGATGATACTGCTGCGGATATTATATGGGGACAGTCCGACATTGCTGCGGCGGCGTTTTCTGCCTCTCTTACGAGCTTTATGTCCTTAGCCGCATCACGTATGCAGTCCAGTATCTCGGACCTGAGCCAGTGTCCCTTTTCAAGTGAATGTATCCACCTCGGGGCACGTATATTGATCTCACGTACAGGGAAAGAGTAGAGTATCTCACGCATTATGTCCCGTATATCGCCTTCATCAAGTCCCGTGGCATTTATGGGTATGACTTTGGTATCGTACTTATCCGAAAGCTCCGCAGCAAGCTGTTTAGCCTCGGGCGATGAAGGATTCACAGTGTTCAGTACTACTACAAAGGGTTTCCCCAGTTCCTTAAGCTCGCGGATAACTCTTTCCTCGCACTCCTCATACTCTTGCCTCGGAATATCGGAGATAGTGCCGTCTGTAGTCACCACAAGACCTATTGTGGAGTGGTCGGATATGACCTTCTGAGTACCTATCTCCGCCGCCATATTGAATGGTATCTCCTCATCGAACCACGATGTCATGACCATACGTGGAGCTTCATTCTCGATATACCCTATGGAACTCGGTACAATGTAACCAACGCAGTCTATCAGCCGCACGTTGAATGAGGCACCGCTGCCGAGACTGACCTCCACTGCTTCCTCGGGGATGAACTTGGGTTCGGTGGTCATTATAGTCCTGCCTGCGGCGGACTGTGGAAGCTCGTCAACTGCCCTTTCACGCATGAACTCGCTTGTTATATTGGGTATCACCAGCGACTCCATGAACCGCTTGATAAAAGTCGATTTGCCCGTCCTGACGGGACCAACCACTCCGATGTAGATATCGCCGCCTGTACGTTCGGCGATATTGCTGTAAATATCTTTAGCCATGATCTGCTCCTTATCGTTTATTCCTTTATTGGTATCAGCAGCATACCGCCGTTTTCGAGTTTTTCGCCGTTCAGTTCATTTTCTTCCATGACCGCGTCAACAGAGGTGCTGTATCTTTTGGCTATATCCCAGACGTTCTCGTTCTCGATGCCGAAATACAGCTTCACAGCATAGTCTCCGTCACGCTGTTTTTTTGATGAGGCGTCAACGACGATATCGGTCACAGCGGTTATGGAAGAAGAACCGCCGGAAGTGATATCCGCCGCAAGCTCCGCCTTTGCGGTAAGGACTCCGTCCGAAGAGATATTGTAGGATACGCCCGATACCCTGATATCGGCAGAAACATCCTTTCCAGAAATATCGCTTCCTACGGCTATTTTCTCCTCGAAGGCATCATCCTTGTCAGGCATTACGATCATTCCCGAAGAGTCCTTTGCAGCCATGGAATAAGTCAGCATCCCAGAAAGCATCACGGACCTGCCGTCCTCTGCTATCCTTGCGTTTATGTTTTTCGGACTGCACCATACAGAGTATACCGCCGCAGGAACACTTTCTCCCTGCGCAAGCACCGCAGTTCTGCGGAAGTTCTCTGTGTACACCTCGGGAAGCTGCTCCGCATGTATCTCCGAGAAGGTAACTTCACATGGATATACCGTGGAATATGCATCACTTACGGCAGTTGCGGAAGCTATCCTCACCGAATTGCAGATGAGATGCAGTTCAAGGTCGCAGTGGATAGTCCTGTTGCTGCCTGAGCGGTCCGCAATGGGTGAAACCTCACAGGAGACCACCTCGGCAGTAACGTTATGCTCGAATGAATCGTCTATACCGTCCATATCGACGACCTGACTGTAGGATACAGGGAATGAAACAGGTTCAAGTGCGGAAGAACCGTCCTTCTGGCAGGAATAGAGTATATCCGCTGTAACCTCACCCTTGACAAGCAGTTTTCCCGACACAGTCTTTACGTCGCACTGCGACACGGTACATCTGCAAGCGGCTATGCATATGATATCAGGCTGTGATGCTGCTATCTCGGTATCCTCCGAGACCTGAACGTTCTTGTTGGCATTAAGACGCTGTGCGGCGTATCTTACAGGTATCTTCCTGAGCTGGATGTTCATTCCCTCAGCATCGGATATGAACTCCTGTTCCCTTTCGCCTGTTACAGTAAGCTTGACCGATACCGCTGCACGTATATCAAGTCTGCGTTTGTTCACTGCACGGAAGTTTATATGTCCCGTTTTTGCGGATATACGTACATCTGCATTACCTGTAACGTTTCTGCCGAGTTCAGCGGTCTTTGAGAAGCTCTGCTGCTGTACTATACACTGTACATTATCGCCGTTTTCTCCGCAGTAGAGTATGCGGATATCGCACCTCAGTTCATATGAGAGCTTGTCGCCTATAACTGAATAGCCTGTTACCACGGGCACCGCCTCGCAGCGCACAAGGCGGAATATATCGGGATAATAGTCGGGAAGGATATAATCAAGTTCCACACCTTGTTCCTGTATACCGTCGAATATTTTCTCGGCAGCAGGTATGGTCTCTCTTATCAGTTTTAATTCCATTTTCGTACCTCCTTGAAAAATGCTTTGTACAATGATATTCACACCATGCGGACAATATTCCATGAAGATACAAAAACAGAGTCCCGTTCGGAACTCTGCTCATACAGAATGTTTTTATATGTGTTATTGAGATAAACTCTTTGAGTAGGTTTTTCCTCAATTCTTTTCAGAGCCTTTACTTTAAATTTTCAGCCTTACAGGGTGCTCATGTAAAACAAACAATTTAGTGATTACTATAACTGAGCACCCTGTAAGGCTGAAAATTTGGGGCAAAAAGTCTTTGGAAAAGGGGTTCGGGGTGACTCCCCGCAGTGCGGGGAGATGCCGAACAAAGTGAGGTAGAGGGGACCGCCTCCGTAAGAGGAGAACCTTTCCTCAGAAAGGTTTTTCCCCGATAAATACATATAAACTTCCGTATAAGCACAGTCCTGAACAGGACTCCGCTTTTATTTCATTCCATGCTCATTCCTGATATGCTCAAGGATCAGCATTTCTGTTTTATATTCGCCGATATTCGGGTAACTGCCCTTCATATCAACGGCTTTCTGATACTCTTTTTCAGCTGCTTCTCTATCCTCTTTGTATAAGAGGTCATAAAGATAGAGCAGCTTGCGTCTGGTCACAAAGAATTTCTCCGTAAGCTTGACGTAGTCCTTGACTTCCTTATCGTAGAGGGACTCTATTTCGGACTTATCCGCGCCATGAGCCATACGGCAGAACATTCTCTCGCACTTTGCTTCGCTGATATAAAGCTGTACCTTTGAGCCGTCATTTATAAAACGGCTGAGCATTTCATCGGCTTCCCTGAACTGAAATCTCTCCTCTAAGCGCTGAGCATTAAGCAGCATATTCATATCGACAGCATCCTTGCTTGCATCTTCGGGAAGCACGAAATATCTCTCGGAAATATCCGATAACATAGCTCCTTCGCTCTGCATACCGTTTACTGCCATTGAGTTATAGAAAGCTGTACGCAGGCTCTTGTCCCGCATCATCCTTAAGATATTCATACCGTCATTGCTTACAGTAGTGCTTAACGGCACGAGGTTCATGATACCAAACATTATACCCATGATACCGAACATCAGGAACGGTGCGGAAACCCAGAAGTTGTTTATGAGCAAGCCAATGGGTATACATATCAGTGCAGTAAGCAGGTTGAAAAATCCGCCGCCGAAGTTATACCAGAAAAACGGCACATCCTCGGGAGTGTCCGATTCGGGAGGCATAAGCAGACACTGTCCGCCTGTACCTGCAAGCTTGAACTTTCTTCTGACGAGCTTGCCGTCCTGTTTCACCCATGTATTCGAGCCTATGCGGAAAGAAACGAACTTATAACCCGTAAGTCTGCCCATAACATAGTGACCGCCTTCATGGATGATTATTGAAGGCAAAAATAATATAAACAGCCATAACATTGCATAAAGCGCTTTAATAAGCGAATGTGCGTCTAAAACTTTTATTAAAACAATGCCGCCGGCTATGCCTAAAGCAAAGCCGACGAGCATTTGTATCAATGTTCCTTTTTTCATTACTCAACGGGTACTACCCAGCCGAACTTGTCTTCAACCTTGCCCCACTGGATACCTGTCATTGTATCATAAAGCATCTGAGAGATCTTACCGATCTTGTTGCCGTTGATCTCCATAACCTTATCGCCCCACTTGAGGTGACCAACAGGTGAGATAACAGCAGCAGTACCTGTACCGAATACTTCATCGAGCTTGCCAGCATCGTAAGCATCAGCGATCTCCTGGATATCGATACGTCTTTCCTCTACCTCGAGTCCCTTAGCCTTGCAGACTTCAATAGCAGACTTTCTTGTGATACCCGGGAGGATAGAGCCCTGAAGCATAGGTGTAACTACCTTTCCGTCAATAACGAAGAAGATGTTCATAGCGCCTACTTCTTCTATGTACTTCTGCTCAACACCGTCGAGCCAGAGAACCTGTGAGTAGTTCTGCTTGTGAGCCTCGTCCTGACCGATAAGTGAAGCAGCGTAGTTACCGCCTGTCTTAGCGAATCCCATACCGCCTCTTACAGCGCGGACATACTTGCTCTCAACATAGATATTTACAGGGTTGAGACCGCTCTCATAGTAAGCGCCTGAAGGTGAGAGAATGATGATGAAGAGGTAATGCTCACCTGGCTTAACGCCGAGGAACGGATCAACTGCGATGATGAACGGACGGATGTAGAGTGACTCGCCTTCCTTTGAAGGAACCCAGTCCTTTTCAACCTTGATGAGTTCCATAAGGCACTGCATACCGAGCTCCTCAGGGAGTTCAGGGATAACAAGACGCTCATTTGACTTGTTGAGTCTCTTGAAGTTTTCCTGCGGACGGAAAAGCTGAACCTTGCCCTCAGCAGTTCTGTAAGCCTTAAGGCCCTCGAAAACTTCCTGACCGTAGTGGAAGCACATAGCAGCAGGTGAGAGATCAATAGGAGCATAAGGCTTGATCTCGGGATCATGCCAGCCCTGTCCCTCGTCATAAGGCATAACGAGCATATAGTCTGTGAAGATATGGCCGAAACCGAGCTTATCGCCTGGCTGCGGCTTCTTTTTCAGAGTTTCTGCTTTTGTGAATTTGATTTCCATTTCTTTCTACCTTCTTTTATATATTTTCGTTTCGCATCATTGCGGAGCGAATAGATCAGCTTAGTTTACAGAGAAGTAATTCTTCTCGTAGATCTTTTTACATATCACCACTGTAGCAGCTGCGGCACTTGCGGCAACAGCGACTGTTGAAAGTGATACAGCGAGGATGATCTTAGCTTTTTTTGTCATATAATCCTCCTTACCGAATAGGTCGGCTGAGTTGATAAACTGATGATACAATATGATTATACCATATTTTCAATAATTTTTCCATAATGCAGCTCCAAAATACTGCACAAATATATATGTTGATATTTATTGAACCCTAACAAAATCAATCATCAAAAGTACGTACACGGAGTTTAGCGCCGAGCTTTTCAGCAAGCACACGGGAGGCATCTATCTGCTCCTGCGGTATAACATCCACGACCGACATGATTATCTCGGCTTTGCCTGTCTTTACGCAGTCTCTTGTGAAGTCCTGAAGTGCGGTGAAAGCCTCGGGGAATCTGGGACGTGTTACGTCCATATAGTCCTTTTCTGTGGGAGCATTAAGGCTTATGGATACAACGTCCATAGCTTCGCAGAGCTCTTCGGCAATGCTTCTGCCGTGGATGAGGTCGCCGAGGCCGTTGGTGTTGATACGGAGTTTTTTGCATCCTTTTTTGCGGAGGAAGTCCGCAGCTTCGATAACTGCATCAAGTCTCTCCGTAGGCTCACCGTAACCGCAGAACACTATTTCGTCATATTTAGTCAGGTCACGTTTTTCAAGGTCTGCCTTTATCTCGTCCATAGTTGGCTCATGCTCCAGCCAAAGCGGATCCGAACCGTAAGCGCCGTCCGCATGGTTCCTTATGCAGAATGTACAAGCGCACGGACATTTATTTGTGAAATTAAGATAGAGGTTATTTCCCACCTCATAGGATATCGTCATTGCTTTTGCCATATATATATCCTCCTTTTTATGGACGGATGAGATCCGCCCCCTGCAACGGGATGTTGGGTGACTCCCTACACTGTAGGGAGATGTCAGCAAAGCTGACAGATGGGAAGGGCACGTGTAAAGCGCGCCGTCCCCTACTGATTTCTGCTCAATCAATATAGATACGCGGTACACGCTTGGATATGCCGCAGACTACCTCGTATCCGATAGTACCGTATATCTGTGCAAGGTCATCGGCAGTTATGCAGTCATCGCCGTCCCTGCCTATAAGGGTGACTATATCCCCTGCCCTTGTCTCGGGAACATCGCTGACGTCTATCATCAGCTGATCCATGCAGACACGTCCCGTTATCTTGCAGCGCTTTCCGTGTACGAGTATCTCGCCCTTTGAGGAAAGCTGGCGGGAATAGCCGTCCGCATAACCGATAGTAACGGTAGCGATACGCATTGTGTGGTCTGCGGTGAAAGTACGTCCATAGCTTATCGAGTCGCCTTTTTCAACTGTCTTTACGTGTGATATGACCGCTTTAAGCTCCATTACGGGAGCGAGTTCAGCCGGTATATCAAGGCTCACATCAGGATGCAGACCGTAGAGGATGATACCTGCACGGGCAAGAGTGCTTCTCTCAGAATTGTGATAACAGATAGCGGCGCTGTTCATGAAGTGAACATGCTGAAGCTTTACTCCGCGGCTTGCAAGGACATCATAGGTCTTTGTGATGAATTCCTGCTGTTTATTGGTATACTCCACATTATCGGGAGCATCACTGTCCGCAACGGCAAAGTGAGTGAATATGCCTTCCACGTTCAGCTTTTCCAGCTTCAGCATCTCCTGAAGCTCATCAGCGCACTCCTCTGGAGTATCGTGCTTAAGGCCGATTCTTCCCATACCCGTGTCTATGGCAACGTGACAGCGTATAGGTTCGGAAGTATTTTCCGTAAGTGCCTTTGCATACTCCATCGACACAACGCCCTGGATGATGTTATATACTGTTATTTCGTGAGCATACTCAGGCGGAGTATATCCCAGTATCAGTATCTCTGCCGAAGGGGCGAAATTACGCACAGCAATAGCCTCGTCGAGGTTAGAGACAGCAAAGTACTTTATACCGCATTCCTCTGCAAGACAGCGGACTATATGCTCGTCGCCGTGACCGTAGGCATCAGCCTTTACTACCGCCATTACTTCCGAGGAGTTACATTTCTTTATGTACTCAGCGTTCTTTTTAAGCCTTCCGAGTGAGATCTCTGCCCACGCTCTTTTAAGGTATGGCTTCATCGTGTCATCATATCCTTTCTTTTTCTCAGAGCCCGCAGGCTCAGTTCAGATATATGTTAAAATTTAATTACAGGTTAAAATTTGCCTTGAAATGAAGGCTGTTCTATGTTATAATTAAAGCGATCCACAAATGCGGAGGTGAATTATGCTTTCTTCATTGGTTTCATCCATGCCTGTATACAGTGCCGACCAGGTATCGACAGATCCTAAGCGCACGATATGTATATCGGGGCACAGAGAAAAGAGTATAACGCCTTACCACGGTGATCCTGTTTTCAGGAACATTACCGTTCAGTCCGTCAAGCTAATGCTTGCACGCTATATCGATATGGCAGCCGAGCGCGGATACGATACGTTCATAAGCGGACTTGCCACGGGTACCGATCTGTGGGCTGCGGAATATATATTGCAGAAAAAGAAACTGAACAGCAGTATAAAGCTCATCGGCGCGATGCCTTACCTGAGACATGCCGACCTGTTTCCGTCATCCGAACGCAAGGCGCTTGCAGATATCGAACGGGAAGCCGACTTTCTTGTTACAGTCGATCCTGATCCTGATATCGTCTACAACAAAGCAGACAAGAAGGGTTCGGGACAGCTTTACCGCAACAGGAACTACTACATGGTGGACAGATCTTCGGCAGTTATAGCGTTTTTCAACAGCGGTTCATCCTTCTCGGGAACTTCGCAGACACTGAGCTACGCATACCGCACAGGGCGGAAAATATGCAGCTTCGGACTTGAAGACATCTTCTCGCTCATTGACAGAGCAGGAACCGATTTACGCAGTATATCGCGTGAAATAGCCTTTCTTGAAAATGTTTTCGATAAAGAGTGAAAGCGCTATAAACTATTATATCACAATCACAGGATTTTGCAAGTGGTTTTAAACAAAACCTTCTGCAAAGATGACATCTTCTGATAATTCAACAGACTGTTGAATCCTGTGTTTAAACATTATCCAACATTCAACATATGTTGAAAATGTGGAAAAGTCTGTTGATAACAGATATTACGCAGAAAGAATTTGACGTCGTAATATGGAAAATATTTTTTATTCATGTATAACTGAATATTAAATATTACATGATTTATACGAATAGTTTACATAAAAGTTACAACGCATGTGCGAAAGGAGATATTATCATGGCTAAAAAGAAAAGCGGAAGCATCGCTGTACCATTCCTCGTTACTATTTTCATCGGACTTATCATCGTCGGAGGTGCCGCATTCGGCATATACAAGTACTTCGGTCTCGGCGGTGACGACACCCTGAAAAAGCCTATACCACGCCAGGTAACGCTTTCAACCTACGAGGACAGCCACACTATCCTCTTCATCCTCGACGATCCCGATACAAAATGCTCGTCAACATTTGTGCTGATGCGTTCTGTTCCGAAGGACAAGAAACTCACCTTCATCGGCATCCCTTCCAACACGATCGCACTTATCGATGACGCTCAGCAGAGCATAAAGGGTTCATACGAACGAGGAGGTCCTTCCGCAGCCGTTGATTTCACTCAGGCACTTTTCAACATAAAGATCGACAGATACCTTAAATTCGATCCCGAAGCATTCATCAAGACCTGCGAGATACTCGGCGGTGTTACCTACCCCGTAAGCGAGGACATAGCAGGATTCAAGAGCGACAGCGATGAGCAGTTCCTCAACGCAGAGCAGATAAAGACTCTCGTTACCTATTCAATGTACAGAGGCGGAGAGGTACAGCGAGCATTCGAGGCAAGCTCTATCGTTTCAGAAATGATGAATCAGGCTGTTGCTGACGGCGGACGTGTTGCCGACAGTCTCGATGCAAGCTTCAATACAGTTATCAATATGAGCGGAATAAAGACAGATATCACAGGTGTTGACTACAAAAAGCGCAAGGTAGCTATAAAGAATATGCTCGAAAGAGGAAGCTCTATCGCTTCATGCATCGCTCTTGACGGTGCAGATGCAGATGCCGATTTCATCCCAAGCACATCTGCTATAAACAACTTAGTTGACGAGTATTTCAAAGATCCTACAGAATGAGCGATATGATCCGTAATATTTTCGATACTCACGCACATTATGCAGACCGTGCCTTTGATGAGGACAGGGATGAAATGCTTGCTTCACTTCCCGATAAGGGAGTCAGATACGTCGTTCTCGCCGCTTCATCCATAAGGGACACCGTTGAGAATTCACGGCTTGCGGAAAAATATGACTACATCTACTGCGCCGCAGGTATACACCCCGAGTTTGCAGACACCAATCCCGATAACTATATGGGCACCCTCAGGGATACTATCCGTTCCAATCCGAAAGTCAGAGCAGTCGGCGAGATAGGACTTGATTACCACTACGAAGGCTACAACAAGGAAAAACAGATACGTCTGTTTGAGGAACAGCTTGAATTTGCCAGTGAGATAGATATGCCCGTCATCATCCACACCCGTGATGCCACAGAGGACACAATGAACATCCTTAAAAAGTACCGCCCAAGAGGTGTTGTACACTGCTTCAGCGGCTCAGCCGAGACTGCAAAGGAAGTTATAAAGCTCGGTATGTACATCGGATTCACGGGAGTTCTTACCTTCAAGAATGCAAAAAAAGCGCTCAGAGCGCTGGAAGAAGTACCGATGGACAGGCTCCTCCTTGAAACAGACTGCCCGTATATGGCGCCTGTTCCATTCAGAGGCAAACGCTGCGACAGTTCAATGATAGCGTATACCGCCGAAAAAGCAGCAGAGATAAAAGGTCTGCCCGTGCAGGAGCTCGTCGATATAACCTGCGGGAATGCAAAGCGTTTCTACGGTATAGTTTAGTTTATAGAGGTCACAAAGTATGTATTATTGCTGCGGAATAACCGAAAAGGGCGTTATGCCCCATAACGAGGACGCAATTATCATCGGAGAAAGAGTGATGAACTCGGGCGTTGCGGAAATGCACCTTGATGTCCCCTTCATCGCTGCAGTTTCGGACGGAGTTTCAGGTGAATTATCAGGCGAACTCGCTTCCATGCTGTGTCTCAACAGTCTTCGGAGTCTCGGAACATACGACACCGAAGGACTTAAAGAAGGCATAATGAATATACATCACGATCTTGCAGAATACAGCCGCTCCCACGCCGATGCAAGGAATATGCAGGCTACCCTCTGCGGTATCGCAGTTGACAGCAGCCACAACATAGTAACATACAACGTCGGAGATTCACGGCTTTACCGTTTCCGTGACGGACAGGTCCGTCAGCTTTCAAGGGACCAGTCCCTTGTACAGCTTCTCTACGAAGAGGGAAGCATCACCCGTGAGGAGAAAAAAACTCACTCCCGACGCAACATCATCTTCCCTGTTCTCGGCAATGCAGGTTCAGATCCCACAGTCGATGCCGCACCGCTTGAAGGCGGTATGGAGTACGGAGATGTACTTATAATGTGCACCGACGGTCTTTCGGACTACGTTTCATCTATGGATATGCAGGAGATACTTGAACTGCCGAAAAGTCTGTTCAGCCGTCTTGAAATGATGGTAGACCTTGCACTTGAAAGGAAATGCAACGATAACATATCCGTTATCGCACTGATATACACCGATCCCGGTATCAGGGACTAAAAAGCATCAAAAGCACAGTTCATTACGGACTGTGCTTTTTATTATACCGACATCAGAAATGCTTTCACCGATCATACAAATCAAGTTTCAATATTTTATGTCGCGAAACGAGAACTTTTTGTAGGGAACGCCGCCCTCGGCGTTCCACATTTTGACGAAAAAACAGGAAGGAACGGCGAGGGCGCCGTTCCCTACAGATCAATATTTTTAATCAATAGAACTGATTTGTGTGTTCACAGATAAATACATGTATAATATAAAAAAGGGCATTTCTGAACGAAACGCCCTGAATGAAATGGAGACATTATCAGTCAAAATTAAGTGCGAGACGATAGTCAACAGCACCGCTGAAAGGATCATATATTATATCCTCGTTATCCCTGTCAGCTATAAGGTAGGAGTTCTTATAGAACAGCGGCACGAATCCGCAGGTATCTATGAGTTTCTTTTCAGCTGCGGTATAGCTTTCAACAAGCTCCGAAGCTGTAGGTATATTCTTTATCGAGTCAGATATCTTTTCCTCGGGAAGAGTATACTGTAGACAAGGTGTATCCTCGTAAGCCTTGATGACAGAAAGACCGCTGTTCATATTCGCTTTGAGTGGATATACAGCAATGTTATAGTCGCCCTCTGCGATACGCTCCTCGAACTCCTCTTCCGTAACATCTTCTATAGCTACATAACAGCCGAAAAGCTCCTGCCAGCTCTGGGTGAGATAGTGAAGTACTCTCGCATCGGCAGTATCGGGACTTACTATTATCTTCACGTTATCAAGAGTTTCGGTCTCAAGCTCGCCCTTTGCCTGTTCAAACAGTTCCGAAGCTTTACCGCTGTCGTACATATCGAACTGCTTTTCGGACGAAAGTTCCCTGTAGCTTCTTCCAAGCAGATTTACCGCAGGCGGTATCATTCCATAAGCTGTGATGCAATCGTCGCTGTTAAGCTGACTTTTCATGCCTTCACGGTCTATAGAACATGCAAATGCCTTTCTAAGTGCCTCATTGGAGAAATACCTGTCCTCAGGATTGAAAACAAGTCCGAGAGTCTCGGCTGCTTTTCCCTCAACGAGGTATTTTTTGCGGTTATAGGTACTGCTGTTCAAAGTTGTAAAGCACTCAACCTCGTCATTCTTGAACTTCTTGCGTATTGCTTCCTCGCTCTTCTCGATAGTAAAGCTGAGATACGATGGACATATATCGTAGGAATCGGTCCAGTTCTTCTCATTGCGGCGCATATAGAGAATATTATTATTGCCGTAAGGATCATAGAACCACTGTCTTACGTAAAACGGACCGTTGGACATTACAGACCTGTCATCAAGTCCGTATCTGCCCTTGGTGGAATAGAAGAACTCGCGGTTGCAGGGGCAGGCAGCAGAAGTTGCCATAAGGTTAAGGAACTCCGCATCGGGCTCTTCAAGGACGATAACAAGGGTAGAATCATCGGCTGCATAGACCTCGGCAGCATCAGGCGGCTCAAGTCCCCTGAGAACAACTTTCGCTCCCTTTATACATGAGAAGGACTCGGCATATGGAGAATGCATCTTCGGATCGAGTATACGCTGCAAAGCGAAAACATAGTCATCAGCGGTTACAGGGATGCACTCCTCATCGTCAATTACATCGTCATCATTCTCATCGAAAAACCAGTAATTATCCTCTCTCAGGTGGAAGGTATAAGCGGTACCGTCCTCGGAAACGCTGTAATCGGATGCATTGCAGCAGACAAGTCCGCCGCTCTTGTCGGTAGTCATAAGTCCGCTGTAGAGGTTCTTTATAACGGTATTCGACGAGGGATCATCGGCAAACTGCGGATCAAGGCTCTGCGGATTTCCGAGAAGCGGAGCATCGTACATATGGTTAAGACCGCTTCCTCTGTCGGGATTTCCGCATGATGACAGCATTGCCGTAAACATTATCAAACTCAATAAAAGCGCAGGCTTTTTCACATTTGTCTCCATTCTGCCGCACAGGTCCCCTGCGGCACAGGGCGGCTGACTCAGCCGTATGAACAAAGTCAAGGGCGGAACTTGTCCGCCCGTATATTTATGATGGTTTTACTCAGCAGCCTGAGTAGAGCTGTTAGCTCCCGAAATAACCGTAACTATGAAGCCGTCCACGTTGTTGCCAGATATGGTGTATCTTGCTGCGCGCGGAACAGGTACATCGGTATCACCCGATGAAGCTGCGGGAACGTAGTATACGATGTAATTACCGCTTGCGTCTGAAATTTCAAGAGGCTTATCCTTAGTATACGCCTTCAGCTCCTCGATATACTCATCAAGGCAGAGGTTGTGGGAATTCATATAAGCCGCATGTGGAACGCCGACATAACGGTATGTATTCTCTCTTGGCTTTTCACCTGTAAACTCGGACTTATCCTCGGGGAAACGAACTATGAAGCCGAAGCGCTCGGCATTGTCCTTGAACCATACATAATCGCCTACAGGCTCGAATCTTGCGGACTCGGACTCTTCATTGATAGTAATGAGGTCGAAAGTACGTCCCGAGTGGTAGTCAGTATGTCCCGGCTCGAAGATAGAGTTGCCGTTGTTGTGTCTTTCGACCTGCTCATCATATGTACGGAAGCAGTCAACAACATATATGTAGGAATCTGTGCGGTTATTCTCCTCGATGAACGCCTGCATCATATTATTTATCTGTGCAACAACATCTGTGTCAAGACGCTTTACAAGGTCGCTTACGCCATAGCAGCTGTTTCTGCCGTCGTTGACGTTAATGAGGTTGAGGTCGCCTTCGGGGAAGGTGTACTCATGCTCTGCATTGATAAGGATAAGGTCGCCCATATTGACCTCTTCCTTTGAATGCTTTTCTGTAGTATAGAAGCTGTCCATCTGAGCTTCTGTAGCAGGTTCTGCGGCTTCGGTAGGCTGAACCTCGGACTGCTCGTTCTGTTCGTTTGCATCGGTAGTATCCGGTGTGCCGCTTTCGGATGTCTGGTTCTTCGGCTTGTCATCTTTTTTCTTATCGCCCGAAATGCCCTTTACACAGGAAGTTACGAGCACAACAATGACAGCCGCAAGAAGTACAGCAGTTATGATACGGTCATAACGTATCTTATAACGTCTGCGGTTTCTGCGTTTTTCTCCTTTGTTCATTTTATTTGCTCCTTTTCTTTTGAGCATCTCTGAAAGCCTGTTTGGTCAAAGAAAAAACAGATCGGTGCAGCAGATGCTGTATATAGCTGATTTTTCTCAAAAGAGGTTTTAAGAGATGACCTTTTGTAAACCGCGGCATGTTTTCTTTATTTTTCACGCAGTTTTTCTCATTATGTATTATACCACAAACAATATTTTATGTAAAGCTTTTTTACTGTTTTTTTCCCGGATTTTCATTATTTTCTTTTTCTTCAAGCATCTTCCGCCTGTATTCGGTGGGTGTGCAGCCCTTCTGCTTCTTGAATTGTCTCATAAAATACGAATCGCTTTCATAGCCGCACCGCTCGGCGACTTTACTTATAGAAAGGTCCGTATTTACAAGGAGTTCAGCCGCATAAACGAGTCTGCTCTCTATAACGTCCTGAAGGAAGGTAACACCGAAGGCATTGAAGTAGATACGGTGGAAATAGGTCTTGCTGATATGCATTTCCTTGCAAATCCAATCCACGGACCAGTCGTTCAGCGGATCATCAAATACACTGTCCCGCAGTGCTTTAAGACGTGAATACTTCGGTACAGCTGAGGACTGATCGTTCCCGCTGTCGACCTTTCCCGAAAGACAGATGAACAGCATCTTCATGGCACTGCTCATAAAGTCTTTGGTGTGCACACTTTTTTTCATCGAGTAAAGCTTCATGCTTTTCAGCGTATTCGACATTATATGATCGTCACTTACCTCCAGCGGAGTATCAAGCTGTATTTCCAGCGAAGTGATGTACTGCTTATCCGAATTCGAGGGAATGAATGTGACGGAATCATACTTTATAGGTCTGCCGTTTGCAGAGCGGTAAACGTGTTTATGTCCGCCTGTAAAAATAATTGCAGAGCTGCTTCGTATGACTCTGTCGCTTCCTGAAGCCGAATAAACTATAGGAGACCTGAAAAAAACGAGCTGGAATTCGTTCAGGTTCTCTGAATTGACATTTCCCGTACTGTGGCAGTTAAGTTCGATGCCCGTTATCTCCATACAAGCCTCCATTCATTATATAGTATCAAAAAATGCGGACATTTTTATTATACCACAGCCATTTACCCATAACAAGACGATATATTTATTTAAAAGAAAAAAATATATTGAAGTGTCATATTCACAGCAGTTGAAACGAATTTTATAATGTCAAAAGTCTGACCAAAATTGCGACTGATTACGGCATTGTTCTGTATATCATAGCAAATTTTGCTCTTTTTTTGTTCAGCACTTGACCAAGCATCACTTTTTATCGTATAATATATATAACAGAATTGATTCAGGAGGAAAATATGAAAAGATCAGTCGCAGTTTTACTTTCTTCGGCAATTATGTGCGGAAGTCTCGTTTCCTGCGGAAATTCAGGAGTTATCGGACAGAATGATCAATCAGGATCATCGTCATCATCTGCCGAAAAACAGTTCCTTACCGTTGTGCAGATAGGCACTTCTGACACAAATTACGAAGAACTTGTACAGGATTTCAACAGCAAGGAGGAGCTTTTCCAGCTCTCTTACAAACAGTACGGCGATCCTGCCGATACTTACGGTGATTCGGCTTTTGAAGCCTTCAACAGCGACCTTGAAGCAGGTTTCAAAGCGGATATAGTCATCGCTCCGCCTGCAAAGGCTGCCGAGCTCAAGGCCAAGGACTTCTTCACAGACCTTGCCCCCATAATGGAACGTGAGGACGGCGTTAAAATGTCGGACTTCATGGAAAATGTAGCTGCAAGCTTTACCGAAAACGGCGCAGTTTACACCCTGTTCAACGGTTTCACTATCGATACTGCGGCAGTCAAGGCGAGCAGATACGGCTCCGATTTCACTAACTGGACTCCCGAACAGGCTATAGATGCCTATAATAATCGTCCCTATCACAGCGATCTTATGTGCGAACAGTGGAACGATGAAGAAGCATTCCGATACATGACGAATATCGTACCTATGGAGTGTGTGGACCGTGCAGGAAAGACCTGTGATTTCAGTCAGCTCCGCAGTGTACTGGTATTTCTTAAGGGCATGGATCACATTGGTGACAGAACTACAGAAATGGCTTCAATGACTCCCGAGGAGTCGGATGAGTTTCTCAAGACATTGCAGAGCAAGCTGGCGAACGATCAGGCACTTGTGGAACGCATAACAATAAACGGCGTGAACCAGTGGTATCCTGTTGACTTTTCACGCTTCGGCGGAAGCGATATAACCTTCGTGGGATTCCCCTCGTATAACGGATGCGGTATCAAGACAAACGTAGAGACTATGGTAGGCATCTCGGCAGCATGCAAGGAAAAATCAGCAGCGTGGATGTTCGTGAACACCCTGTTCAATGAGGATTCACAGGTACAGCTCGGACTTACAGGCGGAAAGATACCTGTCCTTAACAAAGTAATAGACAAGCTTGCCTATGATACTCCCGACACAGTTGAGGGCTCAATAAGAACTGTATGCGATTTCCCTTCAAGCAGCGAAAAATACACCATAACTCCCGAGGCTGTAGATCAGCTTGTAGAGTACATCCGCACAGTGCCCGTTGATCCGTGGCACGATGACGCTCTCGAACGTATCGTAGCTGAGGAATGTGACCTTTTCTGCACAGGACAGTCCTCCGTTGAGGAATGTGTCACAAAGCTTGGAAGCCGTGTAAACAAATACTTCGAGCATAACTAAGTTATAACAAAATGCCGTACATCAGCTCATTGCGAGTCGTGTACGGCATTATTCATTCAGATACTATACTTCTTATGAAGTCCGAAAGCTCATCCGCTGCGTAGCTGTGTGTATCCTCGGAAGGATGCCATTGTGCGCCGTATCCGAGAAGTCCGTCCTGCGGTCGGAAGAAGAAGGTGTATACATTTTCTCCGCCGAAGCTTTCTGCGGCTTTTTTTACGCTCTCAGACGTCTCGACATCTATAAGTCCTATAGCGCAGATTATTTTTGCCTGCGGTGAATTTTTCCTGACTGTACCGATGAAACGAAGATATTCTTTCTCCAGTTCATCAAAAGCGCCTTCGTTCTTTATACAGAAGCTGTTATCGTTTGTACCGAGGTTTATTACGATGATATCAGGTCTGAAGCAGGAAAAATCCCACGGTATGTCCTGCATCCTTACACCATCTGCCGAACAGTGGGAATATCCGAGACTTTCGTAATACTGCGGAAGTATCTCGTCGGTATTGCGTACTCCGTCGGCAGTATAACCGCTGATGAGTCCGTATCCGCTGTAGGAAAATACACTGTAATCCGCATCAAGCTGACTTGCGGTGAGATAGGCGTAGGATTTCATGAAGTTTTCTGCCGCGGTGGAGAATTCTCCCTCAACGTTGTTATCGTCCACACCGAATCCGCAGGTTATGGAATCACCTATGAACTCTATCTTCAGATTATTCTCATCTGTGGGAGTCATTACCGCATCATCGTCCGTTTCAGCTTCGTAAAGGAGCGCCATTGAGAAAGCGGCTTCCGAAAGCTTTATTATGCTGACTCTGTGTTTTGACGCCTCATCTGTACAAATGACCTTATAGCGTTCCCTTTCTTTGAAAACGACCTTCCTGACAATCGGTCTGCCGTCCACAAGCACAGCTATCCTCGGATAATTGCAAACCCTGCCGCCGCTGAGTGAATCCGCATCACAGCCTACGGAAATAAAGAGTTCCTTTCCGAAGAAATCAAATTCCGCTCCCGAACCCGAGTGCAAAAGATAAAGGATGTTGTTTTCTGAGTAATTTCTGCCTGTTATCTTTGCAGAAGAACGGTCAAAAGCTATGTTTTTCATAGTCTTCTCCTTGAATTTATGACTGAGTTATTTCTCGGTAACAGGAAGAGCGGTGATGACCTTTGCATCCAGCATCTGGATAGCAAGAGCGTCCTTGGCGGTTATACCGTCACCTCTGTTGAAGCAGTCGGCATTGTTCTTACCCTGTTCAGAAAGCGGATGCTTTGAAGCGTTGGCAACATGCTGAAGTATCAGCAGAGAATCCGTAAGCGAAACCTCGCCGTCACAGTTAGCATCTCCCACAATCTCCTTTGCCTTGACCGTGACCTTTATAGATGTGGAGACCTTGCCCGAATTTGCTACGATAAGAGCCTCGCCCTCTGATACAGCTGTAACGAGTCCCTTGTCATCGACTGTTGCAACTTTCTTGTTCATGGATATCCATTCTACCTTGTCGCCCAGTCCTGCGGAAGAGAGCTGTGTTGTGTTTCCGATGCCTGTTATGGTAACTTCCTTTGGTTCACTGCTCTTTGCGGTGTATGTGGAGTTGATATTTATAAGGTATTCGGTAGTCCCAACCTTTGCGGTCACTACTGCACTGCCGCTTCCGACTGCTGTAACGATTCCCTTATCATCGACTTTTGCTACCTTTTCGTCGGAACAGCTCCACTCAACTCCCGAGTCGGTATTTACATTTTTGAGAGTTATTGCCTGTGAAGGAGACTCATCCGAAAGGTTTATAGTTCCGATAACCGAAGGCTTTACAACTTCTGCGGGATCATACTCGGAAACTACTTCTGCGAAGTACCTCTGCTTTGCGATGACTGCATAAATACGGCATTTTCCCTTGCCTACTGCGGTAACTGTTCCGTCACTGTCAACTGTTGCAACAGTTTCATCTGTGGAGCTCCATGTTATTTTCGCTCCGGCAGGAAGAGTAGCTTCTATCTTGCGCTTAGGCTCTGAATTAGTCAGCTTTATCTCGCCTATAGGAGTCTCACCTGCGGCAGTCGCCTCAGCAGCGGTCTGTGGATCGTAAGTGGATGTAATTCCTATCGTATACTTTGTTCCGTTATATTCCACGAACACGGTGCAGGTGCCTTTTCCGACAGCGGTTATGATACCGTCACTGCTGACCTTTGCAACCTTCTCATCCGAGGAAGTCCACTTTGCCTTAGAGCTGTCAACACCGTTGAGCTCCGGCTGTGCTGCCGAACTGCTGTTTGTAAGCTTGATATCGCCGATATGTACCTCTTTCGGGGTTGTATCTGCGTCAGCCTTTACAGTTACCTCAAATTTGAGGAGCTGACTGCTGAGAACTGCATATACGGTAGTAGTACCCTTGCTTACAGCGGTTATCTGCGCTTTCAGTCCGCCAACTGACTTGACTGTAGCTATTTTTTCGTCATCGCTGTACCACTGCGGAGTTTCAGTCGTATTGCCTACAGATACTTCCGAAATGTCCCCTGCCTGTTCAAGTTCTACCTTGATAACAGTTGAACTTTCATCTGCTGCACAGGCTGTTGTGATGTCCTGAAGGTTGAATGTCTGCAGAGGAAGTGCTCCTCCCATAAGGCATAAAGCCGCTGCAAATGCAGCAATTTTTCTGTTTTTCATGTTTTTCTCATCCTTTGCTGTTATTCGGACTTTCGTCCTACATTAATTATATACCACACGCTGTTGTTTGTCAACGCAAAGCGCTGAATATCGCACATTAAAAGCATTAACTTTGGTCTGAATGAATTTTTTAAAAATAATGTTTTACAGATATTAGAAGGGAACGCTCTCTCTTGCAGAGCGTTCCCTCTCCCCAAACAGTCCACCGGACTGTTTGGGGATTCACCCATTGCAGAGCGCCTTCGGTTCGTGGGGCTTTGCCCCACACTCCACCAGAGGCGCTGCCTCTGGACTCCGGCAGGGAGCGAGCTGCTCCCTGCACCCCGCTTACATGGATTTAAGCAGATAATAGATAAGTCCGTAGACCACAGAAGCGGCACAGCCGTACAGTATGACAGGTCCTGCAATG
The DNA here is from genome assembly GCA_900119535.1 of Ruminococcus sp. XPD3002. GTDB lineage: Bacteria > Bacillota > Clostridia > Oscillospirales > Ruminococcaceae > Ruminococcus > Ruminococcus flavefaciens_H. Next base: position 87,579 of record FPJT01000001.1, on the reverse strand, counting down.
GTGAATATCTTTGTGCCAACTCCAAGAACGAGACCTTCCGTCTGCGCTTCCACAGCGGATGAGCTTATAGCGTTTGAAAAGCCTGTTATCGGCACAAGAGTACCTGCACCCGCATGTTTTGCAAGGCGCTGATACCAGCCGAGTCCCGTAAGAAGCGCTCCTGCAGCTATGAGTATAACGGAGGTCCATGTACCTGCGGCATCGGACTCTGCACCTGCGGCAAGCAGAATCGAACGGATGATATGTCCGATAAGGCAGATGCACCCTCCCGATACGAAAGCGGCGAGGGTATCTGCGGCAACTCCCGAAGCAGGTGCAGCACGGCGTTCCATTTCGCTGTATTCCTTTGGTGATATATTCATTTTCATCAACTCCCTGAGAGTACTATTCCCGGGAAATGGCTGTATATACGTAAAAATGGACAAAAAAATAACGCCCTCACCAACACCCTCTCAATAGTTGGTAAAGGACGCTATTTCGTTAAGCACAAGCGCACCCTCTATACGCTTGTACCTACGGCAGACACTATACGAAGTGTCTTATAGCTGTATGCTGAAGTGAGACCGGTAAAAGGCGCTTAAATCATGTTAATGGACTGAGTTTAGGCGATCAAACATATTATAGGCATTAATGTTGATAAACAGTCCAAGATCTGGAACGATTGGTGCGACGAAGGGTGGATTCGGACACGGCGGAGTTTAAACCGCGTCAAGCACAACAGACTATAATTGCCGTTTTCACAGGACACAATATTAAATACAAATTGTGTGATGAAAGCCAAACACCGATAAATCGGAATATAAAGCCTTCAACAATTGTATTATAATCTAAACTTGTCCCACAATCAATTGATTATATTGCTAAGATGCCGAACTATATTGCTTTATTAAAGCATAATATTTATATTAATATTTGATTAACATAAATTTTGTTTTGACATATACGGATTGGAGTTGTACGGTTTTTGCAGAAGATTAAATATACAAAAAGTAGTATTCAATCCCAAGTTTACGAGTTGGCAAATGCCGACGAAGTCCCTATATCTTGGCATTTCTTGCTTAAATAATCATTTTTTGCGATTTTATAGTCATTATGTACACTTTAAATGTTGAAAAGTTGGATTAAATTTATTTATCAATTCGATTTGCGAAAAAAATATCATTTTAAAAAATTTCAGGGACCGTAAACAGTCCCTGAATAAGCTCATATGATCTTATTTATTGCATCCTCGATGCATTGTTCATAATACTCCTTGTTCCATTTATGAGGAAAACTTATTATCTTAAGTCCGCTGTAAGCATTCTGTACAGCATCTTCAAGTCCTTCCTGATCTCCTTTGCATGCCCATATATACACGCCTGTTATCAGTATCTCGATGAGTTTTGTATCGCTCTTGCCCTTAGGCTTATATCCCATTCCTGTAAGCAGTCTGAACGCCTGATCGTATTTCTTTGAAGCGCAGTCGGTCAGTGCAAGGGCAATATAAAGATCAGCATTTCTCTGAGCAGAGACCTTTGAAGAGTGGTTCTGCATGAAATTGATATTATCCGTTCTGAAATCCACAGCATCACGCCAGTGACCTATCTTGCTCATATTCTTCAGCGATTCGATACAATACCCGAATCTTTCGTCTCCGCTGAGCTTTTTGTCCTTGAGAGTTTCAAGGTAGAAAGTTACACTTTTCAGATCATGTATACGATCATATAAATGACAAAGCTGGACAATATCGCAGGCAGAAGGTTTTTTCTGATCATTTACAAAAGCATCTGCATAGAGATCGCATAATTCCTTTGTATAGCCGTTATCGCAGAAAAGCTGATAAAGCGAATCATATCTTTTAAGGTCTGAATTATGTGCAGGCAGAAGCACCTTTGCAAAACGGTTTTTCCTGTATTCCTGTGTCGACTGCATGACCAGCGCCCCCTTTACAATAGATTATACTTCTTACAAAATATTTTAGCATAAATCTGAAACATAGTCAATATTCCCGAGAAAGTTTAGTTTAAAACTGTTGAAATGCACAAAAATCTTACTTCTTTTTTTATTAATTAAATATCATACCTTTTATTTCCTTTAAGATTATTTCAATAATATGTGATATAATGAAAGTAAGATGAGGTAATTGTATCATTTCACCGCTTTGTATTATTATTCAAATGGGGATATTTCTGACATGAACGGTGAATACCTCGTTATGGCAGAAAGGGGTTATTATATTATGAAGCTTCTTGTTGTTGAGGACGAAATGCAGCTTGCAGACGCCCTCACTGAAATACTTAAACGAAACATGTATTCCGTGGATACCGCTTACGACGGCATTGCAGGACTCGATAACGCTCTTACGGGACTTTATGACTGTATCATACTCGACATCATGCTTCCGGGAATGAACGGACTCGATGTTCTGAGGAATATGCGCGCAGCCAAGATACATACACCTGTCCTGCTGCTTACCGCACGAAGTGAGGTAGAGGACAAGATAAAGGGACTCGATATAGGCGCCGACGACTACCTTACCAAGCCCTTTGTTACAGGTGAGCTTCTTGCCCGCGTAAGAGCGCTTACACGCCGCAAGGGTGAAATAGTAAACGAAAACAAAATGGATTTCAACGGACTCGCCCTCCAGAAGAACACCTGTTCCATAAGCTGGGGCGGAAACGATGTTAAGCTCAGCCTTAAGGAATACCAGATAATGGAACTTCTCATAGCAAACCCGAAGCAGATACTCCCGAAAGAGAGGATCATCGAGAAGATATGGGGCTATGAAAGCGACGTTGAATACAATAATATAGAGGTATACATATCATTCCTCAGAAAGAAACTTGCTGTTATATCTGCGCCCGTGCAGATCAAGACTGCCCGCGGCATAGGTTATTCACTCGAATAGGAGGTGATATCCTTTGTTCAGAAAAGTTCAGCTTAAATTCTTTGCTATCATAACCGGCACCCTGATAGCTATATTTATCGCTGTGCTGGGCTCTATCAACCTGATAATGGATCACATCATGGAGCGTACTTCCAAAGTCGCTCTGAAGCAGATTGCCGCAGGGATAGAGTACGACGAGAACCTAAACGATTTCACCTATATGCCTCCCGACGGAGAGATCAGGAAGCGTCCGGAGAACCATACCGCACCTCCCGAACCTCCGACCAAAACGGATGCTGCTGTTACCGATCCTCCTACAGAGGAAGATACCGAGACACAGGCAACTGCTGCCGAGACTGCTGCACCTTCAACTTCCGCGCAGACAGAAGCTCCGACAGTTCAGGAAGAAACTGCGGCTCCTGTTGAAGAAGTTCCCGAAGAACCCGTTGTACAGGAACCCGAAACTCCTCAGGAAGAAATACCCGATCAGCCTGCACCCGAACCGGAAACTCCTCAGCCGGAGAATCCTGCACCTCAGGAACCTGTTCAGCCTGAACCTACCGTTCCCGAAACAGGCGGCGGAGAAGTACCGGGCAACGAACCTTCCGAAGGCGGCAATGAAGGCGATCAGGGCGAACATCACCACGGCGATAACGGTCAGTATCAGATACCTCCCTATCCAATGGGACCTGTGGATCCTTACTGGTGGTGGTGGTGGATGAACAGCCAGGGCTCAAAGGACAACTCCTGGGGCGCAGGCTGGGGCAACGGCGGCGGCTATGACTGGGGCAACCAGCAAGGCGCTATAATGCGTACAGCCAACACCGAAATGGCTCCCGTTCTGGACGGTTTCACGATAGTGACTCTTTCCGAAAAGAAAGATACCGAAGAAGCAGTCCCCGAAGCTACAAAACCACGTCCCGCAGACAGCAGGATAATACGCGAACCCGTTCCGAAGTCGCTTGATTCTATCGAATTCTTCATAATCATGTCCGACAAGAACGGCAAATTCGTTGCAAAGCGCAATAACGACGACCTTGAAAACGAGGTCGCTCAGGTCTACATAACCGAGATACTCAAAAAGAACGAGCCAAGCGGTACCCTTAACAACTACCAGTTCTGCAGTGAACCCAAAAGCAACGGTACACTTATGGTCTTCACCGACAAGAGCGCAGAGATCGATATGCTCAACAAGCTGATGCGTACCACAATAATGATCGGTATACTCAGCATCATCGCTCTTTCGGCGGCTTCATACTTCCTCAGCGGACTCATCGTAAGACCGATACAGGAAGCCTTCAACAAGCAGAAGCAGTTCATATCCGATGCGAGCCACGAGCTTAAAACTCCGCTTACCGTAATATCTGCAAATGCAGACGTTCTATCAGGTGAGATAGGCGAAAACAAGTGGCTGAACTACATACAGGATCAGACCGAACGTATGAACGTTCTTGTAAACGAGCTTCTCAACCTTACACGACTCGAAAACAATACTTCCAATTTCATAATGGCGGACTTTGACCTCAGTCAGGCAATAACGAACACCGCCCTTCCCTTCGAGTGTCAGGCTTTTGAAAGCAACAAGACCTTCGAGCTGAATATAGTCGAGGGACTGCACATAGTCGGAAGCGAACAGCACATCAAGCAAATGGCTGCAATATTCATCGACAATGCACTGAAATACTCCAACGAAGGCGGTATAGTACGTGTAACGCTTGCAAAGCAGGGCGATAAAAAGATGCTTTATGTATATAACTCGGGCAAGGGCATAAAGGAATCCGAGAAGGAAAAGGTATTCGAGCGATTCTACAGAAGCGACGAGTCGAGAAACCGTTCAACAGGCGGCTACGGACTCGGACTTGCAATAGCAAAATCAATAATCGACAGACACAAATTCAAGGTGCATATCGAGAACAACGAGGGCAGGGGCATCTGCTTCGTTGTTACAATGGGATAAACAACTTTACATGTATTATCGGGGGAAACCTTTCTGAGGAAAGGTTTCCCCCCTTTCAAAGACTTTATGCCCCAAATTTTAAGCCTGACATGGCACTCACTCACAGTATCACTAAAACAGTAGTTTTACAGGAGTGTCATGTCAGGCTTAAAATTTAAAGTTAAGGCTTTAAAAAGAAATTGAGGAAAACCATATTCAGAATGGTTCTCCTCAATAACACACGTAAATTATTCTATACAGCTTTAAGAGTATTGTTTATGCCTTTTCGGGAAGTGAGCTTATCACCTTTGCATCAAGGCGCTGTATTGAAAGGGCGTCCTTTGCAGTTACACCGTCGCCGCTGTTGAAGCAGTCGGCATTGATGATTCCCTGCGGTTCTATTGGGTATTTCTTCGAGTTAGCAACATACTGGAGTATCAGAAGCGCATCTGCAAGAGTTACATCTTTGTCGAGGTTCGCGTCACCGTAACGTATATCACCGTCAGCAGGAGCAGTAGTGCTACTGACAGCCGTAGCAGTAGTTACAGCCGGCTTGGTCTCGGCAGGCTTTGTTGCAGGAGCTGTAGTTGCAGGTGCAGGAGTTGCTGAACCGCCCTTGTAGAGGTCCTCGGGAAGCTCATCAAGAGTTATTGCAAGGTCGCTCTGATAGAACTTCTTGAACTCGTCAAGGTCCTGATACTTCTCGCTGAGGAAAGCAGTTCCGCCGTCCTCGCCGCCGTCATACCACGGGCAGACGTAAAGCCAGTAAGCGTCCTCAACTATCATGTTGTCAACAGCAGGGATAGTGTCGTTTTCGGACATTGATACCATTTTCTTACCGTTTGTGAGATTGAAGAGGTAATCAAACTTTGCAGGGATAGCAAGCAGGTTAGGACCGCTTGTCTTGCCGTCGCCGCGGTTATATTCAACGTTGTACTTATCGTATGCAACTATATCAACATACTCGTCTCCGGGATACCACAGCGGAGAAGTCTCATAGTCGTAGCTGTTGAACTCCCAGATTATGTTGTGGAGCTCATACTTCTCGGTGAGTGTGGTGTAAAGCAGCTTCCAGAGTCCCTTATATACCTCGGGACCTCTGTCGCCCCACCAGAACCATGCGGTACCGTCACCGTAGAGTCCGTCATTACCCTGAGCCTCGTGGAGAGGACGGAAGATTATCGGCACATTCTCATCCTGAAGGCGCTTAAGCTGTTCAGCAAGCATCTTCATAGCCTCATCAAAATAAGCTCTCTCCTTGGTACCCTCTTTGAGTACGTTTGCTGTATTGAAAGTGCTGTTTGAAGCCTGATAGTTCTTGTATGTACACTTCTGCCAGTCCACTTCGTCGCCCAGTTCGTAGCCTTCAAAATCGATAGGCACATTGATATGCCATGAAGCGGAAATGATTCCGTTTTTCTCCTTAACCCATGCAATAGCACGTTCTGTGGTATTGTCGTCCCAGCCGTAAAGTGGGTTATAGTTCATGAAATCGAGGGCACGGATAGCAGGAAGCTTGCCTGTAAGATCCTGGATATACTCATTCTCCCACTCGTAGTTATTTTTGTGACCGCCGCCGTATATCTCCTGCTGACCTGCGATAACGTGCTTTCCGTAAACGCTCTTGAGGTACTTCATAAGAGCCTGAGTCTCGGCAGTAGCCTTCGGATCAACGCATACATCGGTAGCCTTGGAGTAATCATGGGGTTCAGCGACCTTTACGGTTACTGAATCGATAGCCATGTATCCGTACTTATTAAGGAAAGAAATGGTATTTTCGCCCTTGTTGAGACGTACAACACCGAATTCAAAGTCCTTCCACTCCTTTGTATAGGGTATGGTCTTGGAGAATTCACTTCCGTTGACCGCCATAGTCTGGAAACGTCCTTCTTCGTTCAGTATCTGAGCCGCCCTTGCTGATACTGTATACATACCGTCCTCGGGGACAGTTACGGTGAAAGAAAGCTCTCCGCCTGTGAGGTAAGCGAAGCCTTTTCCCGAATAACCGGGGAGTTCGTTCTCGTAGATCTTCTCCCAGAGCTCTGCACCTTCCATATCTTCACCCTCTATCGTGTAAGGGAAAGAAGTATCGGCAGCATTGACTGTTGCAGCAGGTACAGCAGCCGTCATAGAAACTGCTGCAAGGACTGAAGCCGCAGCTGCAGAAACGCTTCTTTTAAGTTTACTGTTCATATTAATTATCCTCCTTTGTAATATTTACCATGTTTTCTTCTATCTGTAATATTTCTATTACTTCACTTTAATTATACCTCCGAATTATGAACTTTTCAAGAATAAAACAGCGAAATATTCATGAAAAACAGAATTTCGTCCTCATTGACAAAACGTCAGGTCAGGATTTGTTTAAACAAGTAAAATGTCGCTTAAATTGAACTTAAATTATCGATCATCAGAAAGGGGGCGATGCCTACATCGCCCCTTTAGTTTTCAGAAATCAGAAAGTAGAAAGTAGTGTAGGGGCGCATTCCGTGCGCCCGTCATTACACGTAAAACCACATGCAACCCTGATACCATGTAGGGGCACATTCCGTGCGCCCGTTTTAATTCGGAATTCGGAATGCGGAATTAATGTGTCCCATGTCGGGGACGGATTTGAATGTGGGAATTCGTACAATCACCTGCAACCCTGATACCCTGTAGGGACGACCATTGGTCGTCCGCATGTATAATGCAAATATGGATGAAAACGGACGGCCAATGGCCGTCCCTACAATGTTCTATTCATATTTATCGGGGATATCACGGGCGCACGGAATGCGCCCCTACACTGCTTTCTGATTTCTAATAACTGCTTTCTACTTTCTGCTCACTGACTGCTCTTGACCATGAGTGCGACTGCATGGGCGGACATTCCCAGCTTTTCACCTGTGAAGCCGAGATGCTCCTCTGTTGTTGCCTTAACGCTTATCTGTGAAACGTCGCATCCGCATACCCTTGCTATATTCTCCCTCATCTGCTGTATAAAAGGTGCAAGCTTGGGAGCCTGAGCGATAACTGTAGCATCTATATTTCCGATAGCATAGCCATTCTCTCCGCAAACCCTCACAACTTCCGCCATGAGCTTCATACTGTCCGCACCCTTGAAGCGCTCGTCTGTATCGGGGAACAGATGCCCTATATCACCCAGTGCAAGAGCGCCGAGCATTGCGTCCATTATGGCGTGTGCGAGAACATCCGCATCGGAATGTCCGAGAAGTCCCACAGTGTGAGGAACTTCAACACCGCCGAGAATGAGCTTTCTGCCCTCGGTAAGCTTGTGTACATCGTAACCGTGACCAATTCTGAACATATTTACCTCTTTTCTTTCTCCATTGCGAGAAGTGTTTCCGCAAGTCTTATATCCTCGGGAGTTGTTATCTTGATATTGGTATAATCTCCCTTTGTCATATACACCTTGCCGCCTATCGCTTCAACGAGCTGGCAGTCGTCGGTGAAATCGAGTCTGTGTTCAAGGGCGAAGTCTATGCCCTCGAAGTAAAGCGAACGTCTGAATATCTGCGGAGTCTGAGTTATATACAGTGAGCTTCTCGGAGGAGTATCAACAATAAGTCCGTCGTCCACTGTCTTGATAGTGTCCTTGACGGGAACTCCGAGAGTAGCGCCGCCGAACACTGATGCATCTTTTATTACCTGCTCTATATGTTCGGTCTTTACCAGCGGACGTGCGCCGTCGTGGATAGCTACGAGCTCAGCATCCTTTGAGATGCAGCGTATACCGTTGATAACGCTTTCCTGTCTTGTAGCTCCGCCTGTGGTACAGGAAGCAAGCTTGGTGATGCCTGCGGCTTCTGCCTCAGCTTTTATGACAGGTATGTCGCTCTCACGGGCAACTATCACTATCTCCCCTATGCTTTCGCAGTTCTGGAAAGCCTGCATGGTAACGCCGATTACCAGTCTGTCACCCAGCGGAAGGAGAATCTTGTTTACTCCGCCCATTCTTGAAGAACTTCCTGCACATACGATAACAGCCGATGTATTCATATTTCCTCATTTCCGTCCCCTGATGAGTGAGACCGTTTTTTTCCGCAGATGATCCCCTGCATATATATTATAATATGTTCGGCATTTTATGTCAACTGTCTACACTGTAAGAATGGACAGGATGTTCATGATTTGTTCATATTTGATTTGTAGGGAACGCCTCCTCGGCGTTCCGCAGATAACAATATAATTATGGTAAAACAATTGTAGGGGCGCATTCCGTGCGCCCGTTGGTAACCCTAATAATATGAATAGAACATTGTAGGGACGGCCATTGGCCGTCCTTTAATACACGTACATCCACATGCAAACATGATACCGTGTAGGGGCCGCCTTTGGCGGTCCGTTGCATTTGACCGTATGTATTGAATTATGCGGACGACCAATGGTCGTCCCTACAATATCAAGGTTACAGGTGGATGTACGTGTGCCAACGGAACGCCGGGTGACTCCCCACAGTGTGGGGTAACTCCCTACAGTGTAGGGAGATGTCAGCAAAGCTGACAGAGGGTCATCGCTCCTGTTAGGAGATGTCAGCGAAGCTGACAGAGGGGAAGGGCACGTGTAAAGTGCGGCGTTCCCTACTACTTTCTGCGCTCTGAGCTCTTGGTTCTGATAACTGCTTTCTGAATGAAAAACTCAATTCTGCACATAATATTAGCGAGGTGAGTAAATGGAAAAGAGTCTTTTAACCGATCTGAAAGAAAACATAAACACGATACGCCGCATCTCAGGCGGTTCATCGGACATACTGATAAACGAATTCACCGCAGGAGGCATCCCCTGTGCGCTGATATGCTGTGAAGGGATGATATCCTCACAGACGCTTGCGGAAATGGTACTTTCTCCCATAACGGACATTGAACGGAAGTCCTCCCCGTCGGAGCTTTTCCACCATATAAACAGCTATCTGCTCCTCTCAACGGACCGTCCCGAAGCAAGAGACTATGACACACTGTTCCGCCTTGTATACTCGGGATTCGCCGTACTAATCGCAGAGGGTTCGGAAACGGCACTGGGTTTCGGCATACAGGGCTACCCCTCACGGGGAATACAGGAGCCTTCAGGCGAAAGCAATATCATGGGAAGCCATGAGGGTTTCACGGAGACAGTACGTGTGAACATGTCCATGCTCAGAAGGCGGATGAAGTCCCCCGAACTGGTAATGGAGCTTATCACAAAGGGCAGTAAGAGCAGTACGGACATCTGTCTTTGCTACATGAAGGACAGAGTCCCCCCACAGCTTATGAGGGACATCCGCCGTTCCCTTGATGAACTCGATACCGAAGCGGTACTGACCACAGGCTACATCCGTCCCTTCCTGCAAAGGGACAGGGGCGAGCTTTTCAGCTCCACAGGCACTACAGAGCGTCCCGACGTACTATGCTCACGGCTCATTGAGGGACGTGCAGGACTACTTGTGGACGGAGTCCCTTACGCAATAACAGTTCCCCGACTTTTCTGCGAGAGCTTCCAGACTGTTGACGACTACGCTTACAAGCCTTACTACGCCGTTTTCATCCGCTGGCTGAAATACGCTTCATTCCTTACTGCGGTACTCCTTCCTGCCGTATATCTTGCCATAATCATGTATCACCCCGAACTGCTGAACAGTACCCTTCTCACGCTCCTTGCAGATGCGGAAAAGGAAGCACCTCTCTCCGTAGTCACAGAAGCCTTTTTCGTGCTGATAATGTACGAGATGATACGTGAGGCAGGCATAAGGATGCCGAAGCCCGCAGGCGGTGCAGTGGGGATAATAAGCGGACTCATAATAGGTGACGCCGCCGTAAAATCGGGACTTGTAAGCACTCCCCTGCTGACCGTTGCCGCACTTTCGGTACTGAGCGGACTTGTGGTCCCCGACCTGTCTCCGCAGATAACCGTACTCCGCCTTGCATTTCTCGTCTCGGGAGCTTTTCTCGGACTCTTCGGTATAAGTCTCGCAGCCTGCGCCGTACTCGCAAACATTTGCGCCACAGAGACCTACAGATTCCCTTTCACAGCGCCGCTGTCGCCCTTTTCGTCCTCGGGAATGGAGGATACAGCTTTCCGTGCAGGCATAAGGCGGATGCAGTCCCGTGGATTCACAGTGGAGGATTACCATGAATAGACTTTCAAGGGGACAATTCCTCTCTCTGCTCCTGATAAACGATGCTTTCTCGCTTATCTGCATACGCGGCAGTATCTCCCTTAAAACTGCCGCCGCTTTCCTTCTGGGTACACTTATACAGCTGGTTTTTGCACTGCCCCTTGTAAGGCTGTGCGGCAGGGGCATCGGTACCGACAGCTTCGGCGCACCTGTAAAAGCAGTTCTCCTTATATATATAATAGTAAGGGGCGGACTGCTGTTCGGTACATTATGGGAAACCTCATCGGCAGTATACATCCCATACGAAAGCCGTGGTATCACGGGAAAGCTCCTCATAGCTGCACTAATCGCCGCAGTATGCATATATATCGCCTTTCTCGGATACAAGGCTCTTGCACGTTCAGCTGTAATAACTGCCGCCGCAGGTGCAGTATGCATCGCAGTTATGCTTATAATAGCTCTTCTCGGACATCCACTCAACAGTATAACGCTTTCACACAGCAACGGCACCTTTCTCGGTGAGACCGCCCGTGGACTTGCACTAAGCGGAGAAACAGGCTGTTTCACGCTGATGATATCATGCGTCAGGGGTAGACCTCTGCGGAATACGGCAGCTTACTTTACGGGAAGACTCGTCCTCTCACTTGCAGTAATTGCCGCTTCGCTCCTTGCGGCAGGAGGGATAATGGATATATCGGATTTCCCCGTACTGACCGCCGCACGGCTGATTCAGCCTTTCTCTTCACAGCGTACAGATGCCCTGTTCCTGATAGTATTCTCATGCTTTGCGGTATTTGCACTTTCCCTCCACACTGTACTCGGAGGGGAACTGCTGTGCAGTATCTTCCCTGTTTTTAAAAAGTACCGACACCTGACTGTCTCCGTCCTGATGACTGCCGCCGCAGTTACAGCTTACCGCATCCCTGTGATGTTTACAGCCGCCGCATCACTGCTGATACTTCTTGTTATCCCCACAGCACACATTTTCCGCAAAAGTTCCTGCCGTACACAAAGATAAGGGCATTTAATTTGAACCGAACACAGTCCGCAGGATAATTGTTCTTTAGCTGTTAAAAGGGAACGCTCTCTCTTGCAGAGCGTTCCCTCTCCCAAAACAGTCCACCGGACTGTTTTGAGATTCACCCATTGCAGAGCGCCTTCGGTTCGCGGGGCTTTGCCCCACACCCCACCAAAGGCTCTGCCTCTGGACTCCGGCAGGAAGCGAGCTGCTCCCAACGGTCGCCCGTACCCTCTGTCAGCTTCGCTGACATCTCCCTGTACAACAGGGAGTAACCCTGCACCCCGCTTATTCGTTTCTTAATTAATTTTATATCGTCAGTTCTCATCTCGACCTGTAATGATATAAATGCCCTGCCCCATTCAGAAAAAAAGGATTGAAATATGAAGATAAAACGTGGTATAATAGTAATGTTGACTGCCTTTACGCTTACAGGCTGCGAAAGCTCGGGAAAGGTAAACGATAAAAGCTACCTGAGAGCCCTGACCGTAAACGGCAGTAAAAAAGTCTGCCTGACTATGGAGTTCTTCGGCAATGAAGAAAGCATATCCGCCTGCGGATACGATATAGACGATGCTTTCGGCAATGCGGAGCTCTTACTGGGCAATGAGATTTTCACAGGCTATACCGAGCTTATAGTTCTCGATAACTGCGATGACCGCGAAACCCTCGTGCATATGTTCAACGAGTTAAAAGTATCGCCCGATTGTCTCACAGCCTGCGGAAGTCCCGACCTGCGGAAATGCTCAGCCGAACAGCTTGAAGGTTCGGTAAAACAGGCAGAAAAACAGAAGCTGACGGAAAAATGCGACATAATAACAGTCCTTTCCTCGCTCATCCGTGACGGTGAAGCTTATGTGCCTCTTGTCTCCGATGAAGGCTTCTGCGGAAATACAGTGATCTGAGTGCCCCCTGCGGGGTTACATAACGGAGGATAATATGTACGGAAAAAGTGCTACAAACTGCGAAACATGTACAAATTACGTGTATGATGATGATTACGACTGCTATGTCTGTATGGTGAACCTCGACGAGGACGAAATGGCACGTTTCCTTCAGGGAACCAACTACGCCTGTCCCTATTACAGACTCGACGACGAATACGGAGTAGTCCGCCACCAGAACTGATCTCAAAAAAACTGTTGACTAATCCCGATTTATAATGTATTATATAGTAGTAACATTTTTTGAGAGTTTGTAAATGGAGTTAATTTATAATGAGTAGATTCAGACGAGCTGCGGCGGCAGCCATCGGTACGATGATGACGCTTTTCTGTGCAGGAAGCTCCTGCCTGTTGTCGGACGCTGTAGTGAATACTTCACAGTATCCCGTATTCGGCGTTGACGTTTCACATTATCAGGGCGACATAAACTGGAAAGAACTTGAAGATCAGGGCGTTAGATTCGCCTTTATCAAGGCTACCGAGGGAAGCGGACATATCGATGAATCGGTCAGGGATAACCTTACAAACGGTGCTGAAACTGATATAAAACTCTCATGCTACCATTTCTTCAGTTTCGACAGTCCCGGAGAGACTCAGGCTGATAACTTCATTGCATCTGTAGGTAAAGACGAGATAGATATGCCCCCTGTGGTAGATATAGAATACTACGGCGACAAGGCAATAAACAAACCCTCACCTGCCGAGGCGGAGGAGATACTCTCTCCCCTTCTTCAGCGTCTTGAAGAACATTACGGCAAAAAGCCGATAATTTATACAACTCTTCCCGTATATCTGAGATACGTCAGAAAGAACTACTCCGACTATCCCCTGTGGATAAGAAGCGTAAAGTTCGAGCCCGACCTGATAGAGTGGAAGTTCTGGCAGTATAGCGACCACGGATTGTTGAAAGGCTATTCGGGTGACGAGCAGTACATAGATCTCAATGTGTACTGCGGAAGCGAGGAAGAGTTTGAAAAAGAATTTATCTGATAACGGAGGATATATGACACCATTTTTACTTAATGCTCCAATAAAGGACTATATATGGGGCGGAACCAAACTGCGTGAACTCTTCGGCAAGGAAAGCGACCTTGAACGCCTTGCGGAAAGCTGGGAGCTCAGCTGCCATCCCGACGGAGAATGCATTATCGCAAGCGGTGAATTCAGCGGCATGAAGCTCAGCGAATTCGTATCGCTCCACCCCGAAGCAGTAAGCACCACATTCAGAAGCGGAGACAGCTTCCCAGTACTGGTAAAGCTAATCGACGCCAAGAACGACCTTTCTGTTCAGGTGCATCCCGATGACGAGTACGCTCATAAGTACGAGGGCGACAACGGCAAGACCGAAATGTGGTACATCATCGACGCCGAAGAAGGCGCTGAACTGGTATACGGCTTCAAAGAGAATATAACGATAGAGGAATTCCGCAAAGCTATCGAGGAAAATACTCTTATGGACAAGGTCAATAAGGTACCCGTAAAGAAGGGCGACGTTTTCTTCATCAAACCCGGCACTCTCCACGCTATCGGCAAGGGCATACTCATTGCCGAGATACAGCAGAGCTCAAACGTTACCTACCGTGTATATGACTACGGCAGGCTCGGTACGGACGGCAAACCCCGTCCCCTCCACATTGAAAAGGCTCTGGAGGTAACAAGTCTAACACCTGCCGAGAAGCATATTCTCCCCGAACCCTTCGGTCAGGGAGACGAACTCGTTATACAGAATCTTGCGGACTGCGAGTTCTTCCGCGTTTTCAGCTTTGACATGAAGGAAGAGGACGGCGAGCTCTGGTTCAACGAGGAATACCGCACTTTCCAGCATATACTGGTCATAGACGGAAGCTGCATCCTTACATGCGGCGGCACTATGACTCAGCTTACAAAGGGTTCCAGTCTGTTCGTACCCGCAGGCACCGAACCATTCACTATCACAGGCAAATGCAGCATGATAATAACTGCTGTTTAATATAAGGAGGATCATTCAATGAAATATTATGTAGGCATCGACCTCGGCGGCACCAACATCGTTGCAGGTGTAGTTGACGAGGAATACAACATCATCGCTAAGGCAAGCACAAAGACCAACTGTCCGCGTCCCGAAAAGGAGATCGCTGACGATATGGCAAAAATGGCTCTTGAAGCTGTAAAGAACGCTAAGCTCACTATCGACGATATCGAGTGGATAGGCGTTGGAACTCCGGGTATCGCAAACAGCGAAACAGGTATCATTGAGTATTCAAACAACCTCGGCTTCAAGAACACTCCTATGGTAAAGTACATACAGGAAACTATCAACAAGCCCGTTTACATCGAGAATGACGCAAATGCAGCTGCTTACGGCGAATACGTGGCAGGTGCTGCAAAGGGCGCTAAGAATGCAGTATGCATCACACTCGGAACAGGCGTCGGCGGCGGAATCATCATCGACGGCAAGATCTATTCAGGTTCAAACTTCGCAGGTGCAGAGATAGGCCATACTGTTGTTCAGGTTGACGGCGCACAGTGCTCATGCGGACGCAAGGGCTGCTTCGAGGCTTATTCATCTGCTACAGGTCTCATCCGTATGTCAAAGGAGGCTATGGAGGAACATCCCGACAGCCTTATGAACAAAGAGGCTGAGGAAAAGGGCAAAGTCACAGCACGTACATCATTCGACTGTATGCGCGCAGGTGACAAGTACGCAAAGGCTGTAGTTGACAAGTACATAAAGTACCTCGCAGCAGGTATCACAAATACTATAAATATATTCCAGCCTGATATCCTCTGCATCGGCGGAGGCGTATGCAACGAGGGCGATCCTCTCCTTCTCCCGATGAAGGAGCTCGTAAAGCAGGAGGTATATACCCGTAATTCCGCAAAGAACACCGAAATAGTTATCGCTAAGCTCGGAAATGATGCAGGAATCATCGGTGCAGCATTCCTCGGAAAAGCAAACGAGAAATAATATTTCCCATTAACTACTACAGCCATATGCACAAAAAAACATAACGTTATTTGTGCATGTGGCTGATTTTTATTATTCCGTGCAGCAATTCAGGTCTCAGATAACACCTTATGTATGAATCGATTCAAAAATCAAAGGAGGGATCAGACATGACTGACAACAACAGCTTCTCGGCAGACGTCCGACTCGCCCGTAAAGGTGACACTGCTGCTTTTGCAAGATTATATTCTCTTGTCTATAAAGATATGTACCACATAGCTCTGTATAGCCTGAGAAGCTCACACGATGCAGCTGATGCAGTAAGTGATACAGTTCTCGACGCATTCAGAAGCATAGGAAATCTAAGGGACGAAAATGCGTTCCGCGGCTGGATAATGAAAATACTCTCAGCCAAGATAAAACAGAAACAAAAGGAGTATTTTTCAAATATCGAGGAACTTTCCGAGGATAACAGTCCCGCAGTTTCTTTCGACTGCGAATCAGCAGAATTACATGAGGCAATGGACAAGCTCGACAGCACTTCAAGACTTATACTTTCACTTGCAGTGATACAGGGCTACACAAGTGAAGAGATCGCATCTATATGCTCTGTAAAGGCATCAACTGTAAGATCACGGCTGGTGCGAATCAAAGAAAAACTGAGACTTGAACTTCAATAACGGAGATGATATATATGAAAAAGAGAGTTTACCCTATAATGCTTACAGCAACAGTAATGTTTTCATCATGCGGACGTCTCGATCCCATGACTTCAGCACCTTCAGCAGAAACAGCATCGTCAGTTCAGACCGAGGCTGAAACAGAAGCTCCTACAACATCAGCTCTCCTTGCAGAAGAAGGCGTGAAAGAAGGAAACGTAATGGCTGTATCAGAAAGAGAATCAGAAAACAAATCGCCCAATGAGATACCATATGTAGAGTACCCCGAGGGTGCAGAGCTTGAACACTATGAGGTCTCGCTTTACGCAGAGCCCACCGAAGTAATGACAAACGAGAGCAACGGAGTTATAACCTTCATGGCTGAAACAAAAGGAAAACTCAACGAGATACAGCTCATCAACGCAGACACAGGCGAAACAGTTTCCGTTCTTTTCGACGGCAACGACGGCATCGCAGGTGACGGTCAGTTCAAAGGCACTTGCAAGATAGACCTTGATTACGGTACAGATCCCGATGTATCCGAGCAGAAGGAATTCAATTTCTGTGCGCTGATGCCCGACGGTACACGCTCCGAGGTCGTTACGGTAAAGGCTTACGAGCCGATAACAGAGAAAGAATTCTCACAGCTTGAAACAATCCATACAGCTGTAAATGCAATACTCGACAGCGATGAATACAAGACCATGTCCATAGAGGAAAGAAAAGAAGCGGTCGGTGAAGTCCTCAGAAAGTGTGAGGAAGAAGGTCTTATAATAAAGGATACAATAAGATATACCGAGAGTTCAGCAGTATACTACTACAAGGCTAACGGAGGTATAGGCAATGTTATATGTCTGAGAGACCTTGATAATTGTGACCGATGAAAGGAGAAGAGCTTATGAAAAACAACGATGAGAAAGTAAAAGAGCTCATGAACAACGTTGAGATACCCGAAGAGCTTGAGCCCGATAACATAAAGCTCATGCTCGACGAAAAGGCTGCCGAAGAAAAGCGCGGCGGTATAAAACATTCAGCAGGCAGGATAACTGCCGCAGCTGCAGCATGTGCAGTCATCGTAGGCGGAGCTGCCGCTGTAAACAAGGCAGGACTTCTTACCCCTCACAACGGCGTTGATACAATTGAAAGTTCATCTGCGATGAGTACTGCCGCAGATCCCGAGACAGATTCCTTTGCAAACACGGTAGTTTCTCCGAAAGGCGCATTCATGGAAAGTGCCGAAAGCTATCAGCAGATATACGACATGATGTCAGAAGCCAGAACAAACAGACGAGACAATCTTACTAAATATGAATACGGTGACAACGCAGAGTCTTCTGCCGATATGCCACAAACCAATGGTTTAGACATGGCAGCCGGACAGTCAGGCGGCATGGGCGGCGGCGGAGATGACTACTCCACTGTATTCAATCAGGAGGAAAACGTTCTCGAATCCGATGTATACCAGACCGACGGACACTTTATCTACCGTCTGACCGATAACAGCGAGCTTATGATAGCCGAGACAGAAAACGGCAAATTCATAAACAGCAGCAGCGTTGATATAAACTCGCTTATCCCCGATAATCCGCTCTTCGATGACCAGTATGCATGGAGCAATAAAATGTTCCTCTACAATGACAAACTGATAGTAATAAGCACTTTAAGCTATGCCAAAAATCCGGATGCTGAAGATGATTCCAATATGTATTACAACGACCTGACAAGAGTTTCTGTGCTGACAACAGGTATCGATCCTCAGCTTGTTGACGTTTACTATCAGGACGGCTATTGCAGTGATACAAGGATATCTCCCGAAGGCTACCTCTACCTGATAACCAATTTCGGCACGTATATCCCCGAAACGGAAGAGTATAACGAAAGCATGATACCATGGTGCGGAATGGACGAGCCAAAGTGCGTAGATGCAGGAAATATCCTCCTTCCCGATGAAGGATTCTCTGATTACTATTACCCCTCCTTTACCGTTATAGGCGCTCTGGACCTCAACGGCAGCGATTCCGTAACTGTTTCCGACGTAAAGGCGCTTGCAGGCTATTCGGGCATCGTATACTGCTCGGAGGAGAACCTCTACACCGCTTACGGCTGGGAATCAACAGATATCACCCGTTTCAGCATCAGCGGAGGCTCTGTAACTCCTGCTGCAAGCTGCACTATAAAGGGATTTGTCAACGATCAGTTCTCTATGAGCGAATACAATGACACATTCCGTGTAGCTTCAACCGATTCACAGTTCAACTTCCTGTTCGCCGCTGAAAGCACAATGACTAACGGCGAGGACAGCGAGAACGTACAGAACAACTACCTCTACGTCTTCGATATGGACCTTAACGAATTAGGATGCATAACCGATTTCGGCATCGACGAATCCATACAGTCCGTAAACTTCAACGGCGATATGGCATATGTGGTAACATTCAGACGTACCGATCCCCTCTATGCAATAGACCTTTCCGATCCTGCAAACCCTGTTATAACCAGCGAACTGAAAATCAACGGTTTCAGCACATATATGCAGAAATGGGACGAGAACACTCTCCTCGGATTCGGTATAGACGCAGACGATGACGGAGTAACAACAGGCATCAAGGCTTCAATGTTCGACAACAGCGATCCCGAAAATCTCAGCGAGATAGACAAGTGGACACCTGAAAGAAATACTATCGCAGATAGTTTCTACTCAGCAGGTGCATACGAGCGCAAGGCACTCCTTATCGCTCCCGAAAAGAACATCATAGGCTTCCCGCTTTACTCCGACAAAGTTACTCCACTCAAGGGCAGGGTAACTACCGAGAACGATCCGCTGAATGTACGTGAATGGGCTTACAAAGAGGCTGAGATCATCGGAACTATCGATAAGGGCGCTGAAGTTACTGTCCTTGATAACTGGGGTGACTTCTATCAGATAGATTACAACGGAAAGCTTGGCTATGTTGATACAAATTACGTAACACTTGAAGACGTTAACGGTGAACCCGATCATTTTGATTACCATGATACAGCTTACAAATACGTGTTCCTGTCATTTGAAAACGGCAAGTTCACAGAGATAGGCTCCATATCCGAAGCAGAGGGCGAGAACAAGTACAGCTATTATCTGACTCCCGACCGCGCACTCTATATCGGCGATCATATCTACGTTCTCTCACAGTGCAAATTCACAGCTCTCGACATGAATACCATGGAAGAGACAGACAGCATAACATTTGAAAATGAATTCACAGAGAATTTTTACGAGGACTAAGCTTACAGCACTTGCCGCATCGGCAATGCTGCTTACAGCCTGCGGAAGCAGGGAAAGCTCATCGGTCAGCATGGTAACAGATTTTGCGGAGGAGTACAGAACTTCCTCCGCAGAGTCCCTGACCGAAAACAATAATGCGGATATCGGACACATTCGGGGAATAGTCCGCATCGTGAGTGGAAACGCTGTCCGCATAGGCACTGAGGACAATAACACGCAGTATACCGTAAGCTTCGGCGATGAGTTATCTCTTGCGGACATACACCCGGGCGACCTTGCAGATATAACCTACAGCGGTGAGATACTGGAGATGTACCCCTCATTGATATACGGCGGAGAAAGTCTGGAAGTCATCGAAAAAGCAGACAGGGAATACACTTGTGTCGAGCGTACTCTCGGAGTTTGCACAGTCTCTATGCTTGTACCTGACGGCTGGGAATACAGCGACACGGAGTACCCTCCCCCGATAGACGGCGATGAAGTTACGGATTTCGGCATAACACTTTCCCCTGTCGGTTCAGAGGGAAGCATCACTATAAGCTGGCACAGCATGATACTCGGACTCGGTGCGGACATGGATGCACGTACCGATACAACAGGCGGAATGAAGTCGGTGATCTACACTCCAAAGGGAAGCGAAGTATGGTCAGTTATACTCTTCCCCGACTTGGAAAACGCTGCTGTCACAAGCACCTTCGGCGAAAGCGGTGATTTCAGCGAGTATTCCTCCGATATCGATTCTATCCTGTCAACACTTGATATATACTAAAAAACAGCCCCTGAAGGCGCTCTTACGAGCAGTCCCGGGGGCTGTTGCTGTTATTCTGTTATGTTGTTCAGTGCGTCCATAAAGTCGCCGTACATATAAAGGGAACCCAGCGCAATAAGCGGAAGGCCGTTTGCCTTTGCGTACTCGTATGCGGAACAGACTCCCTTGGCAAGGTCGTCGAAAGGTTCGGCATCGATATCAGCCGCTCTGAATACCTCCGCAAGCTTATCCGAAGCAAGTGCGCGGGGATTATCAGGGGTAACGGTAAATGCCTTGCGTATCCTGCTTCCCAGCATATCGGTATAGAGTCCGTACTCCTTATCCGCCATTACACCTATCAAGAGAACTATATCAGAGCCGCGGAAATACAGTTCGATACTCTCTGCCGCAGAACGTATACCGTCGGGGTTATGAGCGCCGTCATATATAACATATGGCTCACGGCGTACAACTTCAAAGCGTCCGTGCCACCTTGCCTTTTCAAGACCGCGGCGGACTGCCTCATCGGGGATATTTATCCTCTGACCGCGCAGGACTTCAACTGCCGTAAGTACAGTAGCAGCATTCATCACCTGATACTTGCCAAGCAGCTGCATCCTGAAATCTCCCATTCCGTCGAAGCTGAACTCAGTACCCGAAAGGTCCGAAGAAGTATCCGAAACACGGAAGTAATCGGTCGAATAGAACTCCGAGCACTTTTTCTTTGCCTCTCTGAGGATTAGGTCGCTGACCGTAAGATCGGTACCTCCGTAGATAACGGGACGGCTGCACTTTATTATGCCTGCCTTATGACGGGCTATCTCCTCGATAGTTTCGCCGAGGAAGGCAGTATGATCCTTCTGCACATTGGTAATGACAGAGAGCAGCGGAAAACAGAGAACGTTCGTGGAATCGGTATCTCCGCCCATTCCGCACTCTACTACCGATATATTGCATCCCTTGCGGAAAAACAGCAGGTATGCGGCAGCAGTAAGGACCTCGAATTCAGTTGGTTTATCTTCCATAGCTTCGCAGTGAGGAATGATCTCGGTCATGACCTCTGCGAAGTCCTTTTTTGTTATTTCCCTGCAGTTTATGCGGAAGCTGTCGGTTATTCCCGTAAGGGCAGGAGAAGAGAAGCCTCCCACCGTATAGCCTGCCTCTGTGAGTATAGAGGTCAGCATGGCACCGAAAGAACCTTTTCCGTTAGTACCTGCAACGTGTATGGTTTTGACTCTGTTCTGCGGATTATCAAGGCGCTCCATAAGTTCGGATATGCGCTCGAGACCGAGCCTGCTTCCTCTGAGGGCGGCTTTTTTAAGGTAATCCACCGAGCCGTTATAGTCTGGCATTTTTATTACACATTCTTTCCAGCTGCGCTGAAAAAGCCTTGTTCTTCAGCAGCAGATATATGATGTAGAACTCCAGTGCGCCGATGCAGATATACAGTGGTATACGAAGCAGAAGCACATTCAGCGGAGTTCCGTAGTAGATATAGAGTCCGAGTGATTTGATGATCATAGAGCCTATAGTATGTGCAGACATTACTGCAGCAGCAGTATTGAGCAGTTTCTTATCCCTGAGGAACTTCATTGATACTATTCCGGATACCAGACCTATGGAAGCCGCACCAAGTGTAATGAACGGATTTATAGCATATCCCTTCATAAGGCTTCCGATAACATCGGCACCGATACCTACAGCAGCACCTACAAAAGGTCCGAAGAAGATGCCTGCCATAAGTACAGGAAGATTCTCAAGGCTGATACGGATGCTTCCGCCGACGTTTATAGCAAGGAATTTACCGAGTATGATACTCATAGCTATAAAGAGAGCGGCTGCCACCATAACTCTTATGCTCCCGAATAATTTAAGGGAACCTGCCATTGTTTTTTTCTGTTCATTTACTGTCATAAAAAAACCTCCTTTTCCACATCATACGACAAGGAAAAGAAGGCGCAGCTTCTATTTGATTGTCCTATGAAGCGGGATGCAAAACACGAACCGCAAGCCTCTGGCTTTTCGTTCAGCTGACAACTCCCCGTTCAGCCGACACTGTACTCTCCGGACGCTCATCCGAAGTGTAACGCACGTGTTTTTACTCTTCAACACCTTTATTATACAATCGGAAGTACGGGATGTCAAGAGTCGGGAGCAATTTTGTAATTTTCCACCTAATCAACAGTATTTTCCACAGTATATCTGGATAATCTGCAACAAATATTACAGATAGTTTACAAATCAGCCTGTTTCAACCTCCAAGAAGCCCATGATTGTGGAAAATCCTGCGGAAAATGTGGAAAAGTTCCCACTATACAAATTGTGAAACGCTTGTGCAGCCGTTAACGGTTATGCAGTATATACATCCGCTATTCACTTTTTTGAGCAGAATAAACAAAAATCGATATTGCTAAAAATAACTTCTTCACTTTTTATATCTGATATGTTATAATGATAAGAGGTTGTATTTTACGGAGGTGAACTTTCATAGACCGTACTTTATTCATTTCCGACCTGGACGGCACTCTTATGAACAGTGATGCCGCTGTATCGGAAAAAACAGTAAAAACGATCAATTCGTTCATAAAGGGCGGAGGATATTTCACCTTTGCCACTGCAAGATCTATCTATTCGGCAGTTCCGAAAACTGCGGAAATGGATATAAGAGTCCCCTGCATCCTCATGAACGGCGTAAGCATCTATGACATTAAAAACGAGCAGTACGTAAAGAACGAGTTCATTGATCCTGCGGCATCTGCCGGGGTGCTCCGTGCATTTGAAAAACATGGGGTACACTGCTTCATGTACCGCATCGACAAGGGCATACTCACCTGTTACTACTCCGAGCTCACCACGAATGTCATGAGAAGCTTCGCAGAGGTACGAAAGTATGAGTACAAAAAACCATTTGTACAGTGCCGCCTTGCAGACCACGCCGACGAAAAGGCCGTCTACTTCACCACTACGGGAGAGTACGAAAAGCTCCTTCCCGTAAAGCAGGAGATCGAGCATATCGCAGGTGTGGACATTGCCTTTTACCTTGACGTTTACAACGGCGCATGGTATCTGGAGATATTCTCACACAAGGCCTCAAAGGCAAACGGCATACGTTTCATACGTGAGCATTACGGCTTCAGTAAGGTCGTGGCATTCGGGGATAACCTGAACGACCTGCCTATGTTTGAACAGGCTGATGTTAAAGTAGCCGTAGGCAACGCAAGGGACGAGGTAAAAGATGCCGCCGACTATGTTATCGGCACCAACGATAATGACGGTGTGGCGGAATGGCTTACAACAAACAACAGCAACTGCGGATAAGCTTCCGCAGACTTATAAAACACGAAAGGAAATACATAAAATGAAGAAGATCATGTTGGGAAACGAAGCCTTCGCAAGAGGCTTATTTGAAGCAGGATGCCGTGTTGTATCCAGCTATCCCGGAACTCCGTCAACAGAGATAACCGAAGAGGTAGCAAAGTACGATGAGGTCTACGCAGAGTGGGCTCCGAACGAGAAAGTCGCTATGGAGACTGCTCTTGGCGCATCTATCGCAGGCGCAAGAAGTTTCTGCGGAATGAAGCACGTTGGACTCAATGTTGCTGCCGATCCGCTTTATACAGCTTCATATACAGGTGTAAACGCAGGTATGGTCATTGCTGTTGCAGACGACCAGGGTATGCACTCATCACAGAACGAACAGGACAGCCGTCACCACGCTATCGCTTCAAAGACTCCAATGCTGGAGCCTTCTGATTCAGGCGAATGTAAGGAGTTCGTAAAGCTTGCATTCGAGCTTTCCGAGCAGTTCGACGCTCCTTTCATCGTAAGAATGTCAACCCGTGTAGCTCACTCACAGAGCATCGTTGAGCTTGAGGACAGAAATGAACTCGACCTTAAGCCCTATGAGAAGAATCCACAGAAATTCGTAATGGTACCTGCTTTCGCAAAGGGCAGACACGTTTTCGTTGAAGAACGTACCAAGAAGCTCATAGAGTACGCTGAGACAACTCCCCTCAACAGGGTTGAGATATCCGACAAGGCTGAGTTCGGTGTTATCACAAACGGTGCATGCTACCAGTACACAAAGGAAGCTCTCGGAGATAAGGTATCCGTACTCAAACTCGGTATGGTAAATCCACTTCCAGTAAAACTCATCAAGGACTTCGCTGCTAAGTATGACCGCATCGTGGTTATCGAGGAACTGGACGGAATCATCGAGGAACACTGCCGCAACATCGGCGTTAACAACGTTGAAGGCAAGAACATATTCGGCTATATCGGTGAGATACCACAGTCAGTTATCGCTGAGAAGCTCCTCGGCGAGAAGAAGGAGTTCGTTGCTCTCGATGACAACATCCCTGTACGTCCTCCTGTAATGTGTGCAGGATGTCCACACCGCGGACTGTTCTACTGCCTGAAGAAACTCGGCGTAACAGTTTCAGGTGATATCGGATGCTACACTCTCGGCTCTGCTGCACCTCTCAACGCTATCGATACTACAATCTGCATGGGCGCTTCCATTTCGGGACTCCACGGCTTCAACAAGGCAAGAGGTACAGAGTCCGAGCACAATTCCGTTGCAGTTATCGGCGACTCTACATTCATGCACAGCGGTATGACAGGTCTTGTGAATATCGCTTACAATAACTCGAATTCAACCGTTATCATTCTCGATAACTCCATTACAGGTATGACAGGTCATCAGCAGAACCCGACTACAGGTAAGAACCTCAAGGGCGATCCTGCTGCGGCAGTTAACCTCGAGGAGCTCTGCAAGGCTATCGGTATCAAGCGTGTACGTGTTACAGATCCTTATAAGCTTGCCGAGACAGAGGCTGCTATCAAGGAGGAGCTTGCTGCTGACGAGGCTTCTGTTATCATCTCACGCCGTCCATGTGCTCTTCTTAAGTACGTTAAGCACAATCCTCCGCTTAAGGTTGACCACGATAAGTGCGTAGGATGCGGAATGTGCATGAAGCTCGGATGTCCCGCTATATCCATGAGAGACGGCAAGGCTGTTATCGACCATACACAGTGTGTCGGCTGCGGAATCTGTCAGGAGCAGTGCAGACTGGACGCTATAGGTGACTGAGCATGGTAAATACAGAAGTTTACGAGCATTTTGCCGCATGGCTCGATGCTCTGCTTGAAAACAATAAGATGCCCGAGGATACAATGGCATACAACTTCAATCTATACGAGGACCGCTCCGAGGAAACAGGCGAAAAGATGTACTGCATACAGCTCATCGCTTCGGACAGGTTCGATCCCGATGACGAGGAAGGCGACTGGGCTTGCTATGAAGTATGGTCCTCTGAAGAAGACCTGTTCAGCCTCAATTTCTCCGACGAGGGAGAGGTAGGCTATGAGCGCGTTGAAGAAGCCTTCACCGAACTGTGTGCAGAGTATCTGGAAAAAGGCAGATCAAGCGGTGTACTGCGTTCGGCAAAGGGCATAGGCATCGGATTTGTTGACGGAGATATCAACATTATATATAAAGCAAGTAATAAGGAGTAAATATAAATGGAAACTAAATCGATAATGATAGTCGGTGTAGGCGGACAGGGTTCACTGCTCGCTTCAAGACTTCTCGGAAATGTTCTGCTCGCACAGGGCTATGATGTAAAGGTCAGCGAAGTACACGGAATGTCACAGCGCGGAGGTTCCGTTGTAACTTACGTTAAATACGGCGATAAGGTGTACTCTCCCGTGATCGAAAAGGGAGAGGCTGATGCTGTTATCTCATTCGAGCTTCTCGAAGCTGCAAGATGTCTTCCGTTCCTGAAGAAGGGCGGTCATCTCATAACATCAACTCAGCAGATAGATCCTATGCCCGTTATCATCGGTGCAGCTGAGTACCCCGAGAACCTCGAGGACAAGCTCAGGGCTGCAGGTGCAGACCTCGTAGCTGTAGACGCACTCAAACTCGCAGAGGAAGCAGGTTCCGCAAAGGCTTCAAACGTTGTACTTATGGGCGTTCTTTCCGCAAGAACAGACTTCCCCGAGGAACTTTGGCAGAAGGCTATAGAGCAGTGCGTTCCTCCTAAATTCCTTGAACTGAACAAGAAGGCTTTCGAGCTGGGAAGGAATGCTGTCTGATCCCAAAAAAGCCGCAGCAGCTGCGGTATTTCTTGCCGGTGCGCTTGCAGTTGTGTTCTTAGGTGCGAAAAGAAATTTTGAGCTTGGCAATGAGGGCGTACTGGGCGCACTTTTAGGTAATCCGAAATATGCCGATACGGAAAGCGAGCCGGATCCATCCGTCATAACGGAATACAAGACCATTGCAGGAGGCGACCTGAACTGGGCAAAGGCAAATGCTCCTGATTTCAAGGTGTCAACTCCCGAACAGCTTGCCGGTGTCGCTGCGTATGTCAACCGCTATGTCACCCAGAACTATCTTTACGGCGATTACCAATACCTCACTATCGAGCTTCAGAACGATATCGACCTCAGCGGCTGGATATGGGAGCCTATGGGTACACAAAGCACTAATGCCGATCATTCGTTTACCGGCATGATAAACGGCAACGGTCATACTATCAGCAACATGAATATATCCAAGCCTTCGGGCTCGGATACAGGCTTCATCGGCGCAGGCGGAAGCGTCACTGTAAAGGATATTACCTTCAAGGATGCCAAGGTCGCTGCAAGAGGAGATACAGGTATTATCTGCGGCGGCGGAGACGCAAGTCCGAAGGACTTCACTAACGTGACCGTTAGCGGTACTATGTGGTCTGTTGCTCCTTCAAAGCATGTGGGAGCGCTGTCGGGTTACAATCCCAACGGCGATTTCGTCAACTGCACATGCAATGTTTTCTATGATACTCAGTCATACAACTTTTTTACCGGAGAGGATAAGCTGAGGGATGACGTTGCAAAGAGTGACTACGAACAATATACCCTTACCCTTAATGATGACCTTACCATAACACGTTCATCAACTCCCGACTATATTAACCCTTCATGGGTGATAATCAGGAACGGGGAACGCATACTCGGCAGAGGCTGCGATGACGAGTTGACTCTTGATCTGTTCAGCATAATCGATGATGACTTAGGAGAGTATGAGATATACATCGAGGCTTACCTCAATTCGACTTATGCTCCGTGCAGCAATACTATAAAGTTCCGGCTTGTCTACGATCCCTCGGAATATGATGCTGACAGCGATATACCGCAGTTTGCAAAACATATGGGCAGTGATAACGAGATACCGCTGGAGATAACACGCGATCAGGCTGGAAATGTCGTCTGCGAGGATCCTTCACTTGCCGATCATTACGATACGGACAAGCTTATGTGGATGATCTATCTCAATGACGATCTGCTGAAGATAGTTGACTATAAAGATATGCCCGCTTTTTCGCTTACAAAGGCACTCAGCGACCTGAATCTTGAATCAGGCGAATATAAAGTCTGGCTTGCGGAAAACAAAGGCGATAACAGCAATATACAGGCTCTCAGACTGAGCAATGTGATCACTTATGATATTAATACAGACGGCTGAAAGCCATAGAAAGGTATAAAGGATGAAAAGAACTTTGACTGTTGTATGTGCAGTTCTCTGCACTGCGACACTGACCTCCTGTGAAGTCGGCGGTTTATTCGGCGCCTTCTTTAATGATGAGAAGGAAGACAGCAGTATCTCCGTTTTATATACCTCGGGAGATGATACTTCCTACGGAAGCGAGGAGGAAGAGGGCGAACCTGTCTACTATATTGACGAGGACGGCGACATTGAATGGGCAAAAAATTCGGCTCCCGACTTCAATGTATCAACTGCCGAACAGCTTGCGGGCGTAGTTTACTACGTCAATAACATTTACACCTATTCTCCCGATACTCAGCTTACGATCAACATTTACAATGATATCGACCTGTCAAACTGGGTTTGGGAGCCTATGGGACGCATCGACAAGGACGGTACGGACAGACGCTTCAACGGTTCGATCATCGGTAATGGCCATACCATAAGCAATATGAGCATAAAGTACTATTCAGGCGACTGCTATGGACTTGTGGGACGTGCCGAATCCTTTTCAACTAAAAATGTTATTATTACTGATGCCGAGATCAATGCACCTTCTGGTCTTGCAGGAATGTACTGCGGAAAAGTTGACGGCACAGGAGGCTGCGAAGGTCTTGACTGTACGGGAAAAATAACCACCGGCGCATCTGTTCTCAGCGGTGCATTTTTCGGAGCAGCTCCGAAGATCAATATAATATCAGCAGGCTCTTATGTGGAGCTGAACGGCGAGAGAGCCGTATTCGGCAGCCGTGAGGACTATATCCTTCAGAACCCCGATGATGAGAGATTCTTCCGCGTAGACCTGGATAACGATGCCGGATGTATGAGTGTTAAGCATTCACCCGAATTCAAAGCTCCCCAGTGGGTATTATGCTATGAAGGAAATGAGAAACTCCGCCAGGACTTCATACAGGGCGAACCGCTCAGTCTCAGCAGTGAACTTATTTCCGAGGGAGGCAGTTATTCGGTCTATATCGAGGCAGAAGCTGAAGGCTTCCGCCTTCCCTGCAGCAATGTATGCGCCTTCTATTACGAAGGAAATAAAGAGTATCCCCTTTCCATCGGCGAGGATGAAAGGAAAAGGATAGTCTGTACCGATCCCGATAAGATAGCGGAAGGCAATTATGATAACCTTTGCTGGATAATGGAATATGAAGGCACAAGAGTGTATATCCTGACATACAGTGACAATGAGCAGTTCAATCTGCTCAAGGGAATGATGCAATCGGATACTGCAAGTAAAGCTGGCGAATTCACAATTTACCTTGCTGATGCCGACGGCAATGATATAACTCAGGTCAGCAACAGCATCGTATATTCAGTCAACGTACAAGAATGAAGTTACATAAATATCTAAAATGTAAAGGAGTATGAAGATCCAATGGAAAAGTATTGGAACCAGGAAATCGAATGTATGCCCCGTGAGGACATGAAAAAGCTCCAGGACGAACGTCTTGTGGCTCAGGTAAAACACGTTTACGAGAACGTGAAGTATTACCGTGACCTCATGGACGAAAAGGGTGTCAAGCCCGAGGACATCAAGTCTACTGACGATCTGCACAAGCTGCCCTTCATCAGCAAGGCTGACCTCCGCGAAGCTTACCCCTACGGACTCCTTGCAAAGCCTCTCGGAGACTGCGTAAGGATCCACTCGACAAGCGGAACAACAGGCAAACGAGTAGTTGCATTCTATACTCAGCACGATATAGACATATGGGATGAGTGCTGTGCAAGAGCTATCACCGCAGCAGGCGGTACTAACGAGGACGTTGTACAGATAGCTTACGGTTTCGGACTTTTCACAGGCGGTGCAGGTCTCAACGGCGGTTCACACAAGGTAGGATGTCTCACCCTTCCTATGAGCAGCGGAAATACAGACCGTCAGATCACATTTATGCGTGACCTCGGTGCTACCATTCTCTGCTGTACTCCTTCATATGCCGCTTACATCGGCGAGACTCTCCACGATATGGGACTTACTCCCGACGATATAAAGCTTAAGGCAGGTATCTTCGGTGCAGAGCCCTGGACCGAGGAAATGCGCCGTTCTATCGAGAATTCACTTGGCATCAAGGCTTACGATATCTACGGACTTACCGAGATAAGCGGTCCCGGCGTTGCCTTTGAGTGCAGCGAGCAGAGCGGTATGCATATCAACGAGGATAACTTCATCGCCGAGATAATCAACCCCGAAACAGGCGAAGTTCTCCCCGAGGGCGAGGTAGGCGAGCTTGTATTCACAAGCATCACCAAAGAGGCTTTCCCGCTTCTCCGCTACCGCACCCGTGACCTCTGCGTCCTTTCACGCAAAAAGTGCTCATGCGGACGTACTCTCGTGAAAATGGCAAAGCCTATGGGCAGAAGCGACGATATGATGATAATCCGCGGAGTTAACGTTTTCCCGAGCCAGATCGAGACAGTTCTCATCGAACAGGGCTATTCTCCGAACTACCTTATCGAGGTGGACCGTGTAAACAATACAGATACTATCGATATCAATGTTGAAATGAACCCCGATCAGCTCTCCGACAAGGTTAAGGACATGCAGGCTCAGGAAAGATCCCTTGCAGAAGCTATGAAGGCTATGCTCGGTATCAATCCGAAGGTTCACCTTGTAACACCAAAGTCCATAACAAGAAGCGAGGGCAAGGCTGTCCGCGTTATCGACCGCAGAAAGCTCCACGACTGATAAACCACACAATAAAGCATAAAGGAGGAATATTATGTCAAATGTAAGACAGATATCGGTTTTTGTAGACAATAAACCGAACCAGCTCACAGGTGTAATGAAGATACTCAAGGACTCAGGCATCAATGTTAGAGCCCTCAGCCTTGCGGATACAAAGGATTTCGGTATCCTCAGGATGATAGTCAACGATACGGATAAGGCATGTGAAACTCTCAAAGAAGCTTCATATGCAGTTACAGTTACAGAGATCGTTGCGATCTCTATCCCCGACACTCCGGGACAGCTCAGCCGTGTACTCGATATACTGGGCGCCGAGGGAGTTAACCTTGAATACCTCTATGCATTCCTGGGTACATCCGACAGAGCAGTTTCCTTCGTTATCCGTGTTGACGACAATGACAATGCTTCAGCTGCTCTCAACAAGGGCGGTATTATTCAGCTTACCGAAAATGATATATCAGAAATGTAAATAATTCACAAATCGTTCACCCTATTTTGAACATTTTTTGAAAACGCTTGACAATAATATTATTCGATTGTATAATTAATGTGTACTCAGTAACCGCCTTTGGGCGGTTACTGCCCCGAACTTTGTTCGGGGAGCGCAAATTCCCTAAAATATAAAGAATTTGTGCGTCACATTTCTTTATGTCAAGCTCATTTTGCCCGAAAGGGCAAAACAAAGTGCAAGAAAAAACTTTAATATCATTATTTTCTTGCACTTTGACAACTAAAAAATGGCTTTGGAAGCTATAATAAGCCATTTTTTAGTTGTTGAGCAGACATTAATTATTATATAGCTTTATGCGAGAAAAATATTCAATGGGAGTGATGAGAGATGAGTATTCTCGATACTATCGGCAGCGTAAGTAAGGGTGCGTCCGATAAGGCTAAAAGCATTTCAGAGGCTAACAACCTTAAAAGGAAGATCCTTTACGAGGAAGAAAGAATCGTTGAGATATTCACTGATATCGGCAAAAAGTACTACAAGAACCCCAATGAGGATCCTGCTACACTTAAGGTGCTTTGCGACGATATCGATACAAGACGCAGACGTATAAAGAAGATGAGATTCGAGCTTAACGGCATCAGAGGCTACAAGATATGTCCTAAGTGCGACGCCGAGGTCAACGAGCGCTTCCAGTTCTGCGGGCGCTGCGGCGCAAGACTTCCCGATGTTGAGGACGATGATTTTATGTCGCTTGAACCCAACGATTACTATACCGAAAGCAGCAATAACTTCTTCAATGCGGATTCTAACAAGAATTATTAATCACAAGGCTGTTCCGGTCATACGGAACAGCCTGTTTTTTTAGGAGGGACTATGAAAAAACTGTCATACCTCGCAGAACTGATACTCTTTCTGCTGTTCTGCAATACTATCCCACTTTGGAATGTATCTTCCCTGCCGACTGCCGTAATGGTGCTTATCACCGTATTCCTGTCGCTTGCTTTCCTGTGGATACTCATAAGGCGTGAAAAGACAGAGATCGATAACAGCCGCCTCAGACGCATGAAACGGGGATGCAGTCAGCTCAGGCTGGGAGGCTTCGCTGCTGCCGCAGAGATCGTAATACTGACAGTGTGGTTCATCATTACAGAAGCCTCTCCCCTTGCAAAGACTTTCGCCGTTATAATGCCGATACTCGCTGTGGGACTGGTCGTCATTGCAGGCGGTATCAGAGTCGCTTCAAGCTCGAAACAGATAAAGCTTACCGACCATATCCTTATGATGATGATGTGGTGGTTCCCCATAGTAAATATATTCCTGATACGAAAGTTCTATAAGACCGCAAGGCGTGAATTCATCGTGGAATCGGACAAAATAGAGCTTGAAAACGCCCGTGCGGAAAACGAGATATGCAAGACAAAATACCCCGTCCTCATGGTACACGGCATATTCTTCCGTGACTGGCAGTACCTTAACTACTGGGGCAGAGTTCCTGCATCTCTTAAGCGCAACGGCGCTGTAATATACTACGGCAAACAGCAGTCAGCCCGTGCTGTTGCGGACTGCGGCAAAGAGGTAAGGGACGCTATCATGAAGGTGCTTGAAGAAACAGGCGCCGAGAAAGTCAACATCATCGCCCACTCAAAGGGCGGACTGGATTCACGCTATGCCATCAGCTGTCTCGGTATGGACAAGTACGTTGCTACCCTCACTACCATAAACACTCCGCACAAGGGATGCGATATGGTTGATTTCCTCCTTGATAAGCTCCCGGACAGCTTTGCGGAGTTCCTTGCAAGGCGTTACAATAAGATATTCTCAAAGCTCGGCGACAAGGATCCCGATTTCCTTGCAGGCGTCCACGACCTCAGTGCGATACGTGCTAAGGCTTACGATGAGGAAATGCCTGATTCTCCCGATGTATCCTACCGAAGCGTCATGTCAGTCATGAGCAGTGCAGGTTCCGCAAGCTTTCCGCTGAACATCAGTTATATGCTGATAAAGAAGCTCAACGGTGCAAATGACGGTCTTGTGTGGGAGGAGTCCGCTAAACACGGAAGCTATCAGCTCATAACCACTCCCCAGAAGCGAGGCATAAGCCACGGCGATGTTATCGACCTTATGCGTGAGAATATCGAGAACTACGATGTACGTGAGTTCTATGTGGATATGGTACGCAGGCTTGCACAGGAGGGATTCTGACGGAAGATACTGCGTATACCGCTGCATACTCCGAAGGCAGGAAGGCATAATATGCTCCAGAAGCAGGAGAAGGGCAGACATATCTGTCCCATGAGATTCAGCGGCATATCCGAATAATCCCACACATTCCAGTCCATTATAATATTATCTATGATGCCTACGGGAAGCTCCGCAGAGGTTATTATAAGCGCTCCCGCAAGACAGCTCACAGGCAGCGATAACCTGCTTGTAAGGTCCGTAACGTAGAGTACGGCAAGGAGTATGCCCCCTGTAAGAGTCATAGTCCAGTGGGTGTAGCCACGGAGAAGTATCTCCACAAGGCCATAGAGAAAAAATCCCATAAAAAAAGTAAAAACACATTCATAAAGCTTCATTGAAAGACCTCCGCTTCTATTATCTGCGGAGGAAGAAGCTATATACATATCGAGGTGCAAACATGAGAAAAAGCTGTATACTGATGCATATTTCAAGCCTGCCTTCCGAGTACGGCATAGGCAAAATGGGAAAACACGCATTTGCTTTCGTGGACTTCCTTAAAAGCTCGGAGACAAAGTGCTGGCAGATACTCCCCCTTTCACCTACAAGCTACGGTGATTCGCCCTATCAGTCCTTCTCGGTGAACGCAGGCAACCCCTATTTCATCGACTTTGAAGTGCTTGAGGGTGACGGTCTCCTTGAAAGAGAGGACTACGCCGATACGGTCTGGGAAACAGATGCGGACAAGGTGGATTACAGTCTTATCTACGACCGCTGCTTCGGAGTTCTGAGGGCGGCTTATTCACGCTTCCGTGCGACGAAATTCCCTGCCTACAGACGCTTCTGCAATGACAACAAGGACTGGCTCGAGGAGTACGCACTGTTCATGGCTCTTAAGGAGCAGAACGGCGGTGCGCCCTGGTATGAGTGGAAAAACGATATTGCCATGCACCGTCCCAAGGCTGTAGCCGAGGCCAAAAAGGAACTTAAAAAGGAAATAGGCTTCCACAAGTTCGTACAGTTCGAGTTCTACCGCCAGTGGAAGGCACTGAAAAAATACGCCAATGACAACGGCATCTCCATCATCGGTGATATACCGATATACTGCGCTCTGGACAGCGTCGAGGTATGGGCTTCGCCTAAGCTCTTCATGCTGGACAGAAAACACCTTCCTACAGCTGTTGCAGGCTGTCCTCCCGACGATTTTTCACCTACGGGACAGCTATGGGGCAACCCTCTCTATGACTGGGCACAGCATAAGAAAACAGGCTATAAATGGTGGATAGACCGCATAAGGAAAGCCTCTGAGCTTTACGATACCGTCCGCATAGACCACTTCCGCGGCTTCGAGAGCTTCTACACTATCCCCTACGGAAACGAGGATGCAACTGTAGGCGAGTGGAAAAAAGGTCCCGACTACGAGCTTTTCCGCATGGCTGAGGAAAAACTGGGCAAGCTTGATATCATAGCAGAGGATCTCGGATTCCTTACACAGGAAGTCCGTGATATGCTTGCAAAGTGCGGATACCCCGGCATGAAGGTATTGCAGTTCGGCTTCTCGGACGGCGAAAACGAGTATCTCCCACATAACTTCACAACTACCAACTGCTACGCCTATACAGGTACCCACGATAACGATACCCTTCGGGGCTGGGTGGAGAAAATGGACAAGAAGTCCCTTAAATTCGCCATGAAGTACCTTGACGTGAAGAAGAAAAAGGACATCCCTATGGCGGTCATACGTCAGACATGGGGCAGCGTTGCAATGGTGGCTGCCGCACAGATACAGGATTTCCTTGAAAGTCCCCGTGAGGGCAGGATGAATACTCCCTCCACCCTCGGAAATAACTGGCAGTTCCGCACACATAAGGAGGACTTCACTCCCCAGCTTGCAAGAAAAATAAAGAAACTCAACAGGATGTACAACCGATGAAAAAACTGATTCCCACACTGACGGAATTACTCATGCTTACGGGATGCGGCGATTTAGATATCAACCGCGAGCATATGAAAGAAGCAAATCAATAAAGCAAAAATGAATGATGGAGGATAATATGGATAAGAGAGTATTTACAGAGAAATTCACAGGCAGACTTCCAAAAGATATAAAGTCTGCAACGCCCCAGCAGCTTCACAACGCACTGGGCGATACCATAATGGAGATGTACTCGGAGCGCTGGAACAACAGCCGTCAGAAGCACCTTTCAGGCAGACGTGCCGCTTACCTTTCAATGGAGTTCCTTGTGGGACGTGCCGTTTACGATAACCTTGTGTGCCTTGGCATCTATCACGAGGTGGACGAAGTATTCCGTCAGCTCGGTGTATCCCTTGCTGACCTTGAAGTTATAGAGGACGCCGCTCTCGGCAACGGCGGTCTCGGACGTCTTGCCGCATGCTTCCTTGATTCAGCCGCAACTCTCGGACTTCCCCTTGACGGCTACGG
Source organism: Ruminococcus sp. XPD3002 (assembly GCA_900119535.1). Classification (GTDB taxonomy): domain Bacteria; phylum Bacillota; class Clostridia; order Oscillospirales; family Ruminococcaceae; genus Ruminococcus; species Ruminococcus flavefaciens_H. Next base: position 51,837 of record FPJT01000001.1, on the reverse strand, counting down.
TATACGCTATAAGTACGGTCTGTTCAGACAGTCCATAGTGGACGGCTTCCAGAAAGAGGATATCGACGACTGGACCAGATACGGAGACCCCTGGTCAAAGCGCTGCGACGAGGATACAGTCCTTGTTGAGTATAACGGTCAGACAGTCAAGGCAGTTCCCTATGATATGCCCGTTTTCGGATGCAAGACCGATAACGTCGGAACTCTCCGCCTCTGGCAGGCTGAACCTGTAAAGGAGTTCGATTTCGATATCTTCAATCAGCAGAACTACCTTGAAGCTTCAAAGGAGAAGATATTCGCCGAGGATATCTCACGTGTACTCTACCCCAATGACGATACGAACGAGGGAAAGAAACTCCGCCTTAAACAGCAGTATTTCTTCAGCTGCGCTTCACTTACGGATATCATACGCAAGCACAAGGCTGTTTTCGGCGGTCTTGATGACCTTGCAGAACATATCACCATCCAGCTCAACGATACCCACCCTGTTATATCTATCCCCGAGCTTATACGTCAGCTTGTGGACAACGAGGGCTGGAGCTTCGATAAGGCTCTTGATACCGCAAAGAAGGTATTCAACTACACCAACCATACCGTTATGCAGGAAGCCCTTGAAAAGTGGGACTGCTCACTGGTTGACGAGCTTCTTCCGAGGATATACAGCATTATCATACAGATTAGCGAAACTCTCATTGCGGATATGTACGCTTCGGGAGTTCCGAAGGAAAAGACCGACCGCATCCGCATAATAAAGGACGGACGCATCCACATGGCTGATATGGCTTGCTACGCTTCTTCACATATCAACGGAGTTGCCGAGATACACACACAGATACTGAAGGACACTGTTCTTGCTGACTGGTTCAGCCTTTACCCCGAACGCTTCCGCAACGAGACCAACGGTATAACTCAGCGCCGCTGGCTTGCGCTCTGCAACCCACGTCTGGCGGAACAGATAACCGAGCTTCTTGAAGGTGACGGCTGGATGACCGACCTCAGCAGGCTTAAAGAGCTTGAAAAATATGCAGACGATAAAGAAGTTCTCAGCAGGTTCGTCCGTGAAAAGAACTACAACAAGACTCTCCTTACGCACTATATCTACAACAAGGAGGGCATCGACCTCAGTCCCGACCTGATATTCGATATACAGATAAAGCGCCTTCACGAGTATAAACGTCAGCTTCTGAACGCCTTCTCGATACTGTGGATATACTACGGCATCAAGGACGGAAGCATAAAGAATTTCCGTCCCACAGCGTTCATCTTCGGAGCAAAGTCAGCCCCGGGCTACCGCAGGGCAAAGGCTATCATCAAGTATATAAACGAAGTCGGCAGAGTTGTCTCATCCGATCCCGATACAAGGGACCTTATCAAGGTGGTATTCGTGCAGAACTACAATGTCAGCTATGCGGAGAAACTCGTTGCCGCAGCCGATATATCAGAGCAGATATCTACCGCAGGTACAGAGGCATCGGGTACGGGCAATATGAAGCTTATGCTGAACGGCGCAGTTACACTCGGTACCTATGACGGTGCGAATATCGAGATAGTTCAGGAGGCAGGCGAGGAGAACAACTACATCTTCGGCGCAAGAGTTGAGGAGCTTAAGGAGATAGTCCCCGAATATGACAGCAGAAGCGTTTTTGCAGGCAACTCTATGATACGCAGGGTGGTTTCCTCGCTGATAGACGGTACTGTCTCGGACGGCGGAAGCGGTGATTTCCGTGAACTCTATACCGCCCTTCTGGACGGCGCAAGCTGGCATGAACCCGACCACTATTACCTTCTTGGGGATATGCGTTCATACGTCGAGGCGAAACTCAAAGCTATAAGCGACTACAGCAACGACCGTGCAGCATTTGCACGTAAGCAGTGGCTCAATATGTGCAACGCAGGAAAGTTCAGCTCCGACAGGACAATAGCTGACTACGCCGAGAATATCTGGAAATTATAAGTAGGGGGCGATGCCTACATCGCCCCTTTAGTTTTCAGAAATCAGAAAGTAGAAAGCAGTAGGGGCGCATTCCGTGCGCCCTTTTTAATTTGGAATTCGGAATGTGGAATTCGGAATTATTGTGTCCCCTGTCGGGGACGAATCTGAATGTGTGTTAACCGTACAATCACCTGTAACCCTGATACCATGTAGGGACGACCATTGGTCGTCCGCATGTATAATGCAAATATGTATGAAAACGGACGGCGAATCGCCGTCCCATTGGCAAACGTACAATAGTCCGCAACCCTGATACCCTGTAGGGGCCGCCTTCGGCGGTCCGTTGTATATGACCGTATATATTGGATCATGCGGGCTGCCAAAGACAGCCCCTACAATGTTTTATTCATATTATTAGGGTTAACATCGGGCGCACGGAATGCGCCCCTACGATTGTTTTACCATAATTATATGGTTATCTGCGGAACGCCAAGGGTGGCGTTCCCTACAAATCAAATGTGAACGATTTATGAACGTCCTGCTCATCTTTACAGTGTGAGCAGTTGAGCAGTTGAGCAGTTGAATTGTTCCTTGCAAAAGAAAAGGGCGCACGTACATCCACATGCAACCCTGATACCATGTAGGGGCTGATGCCTACATCAGCCCTGCCTTACAATATGTAAATTATCGGGGCGATGTGGGTGACTCCCCCCAGTGTGGGGAGATGTCAGCGAAGCTGACAGAGGGGACGGGCGACGGTTAGGAGTCGCCCCCTACAAGTTAAATGTTAACGATTTATGAACGTCCTGCTCATCTTTACAGTGTGAGCAGTTGAGCAGTTGAGCAGTTGAAATGTTCCCTGCAAAAGAAAAGGGCGCACAATGAGTACGCCCCTACACATATATGTACGATTACCAACGGGACGTCGTGGACGCCGTCCCCTACACTGATTTTTGCTTACTGCTCTGCTTCTTCGGTCAAGTTTTCATGTGACTGCTCGGAAACAGTCTTCCACCATTCAAGAAGCGCCTCCTCATCTTCGGGTGAATCAACAGGAGGAAGGGATGCAAGCCAGTTATGAAACTCCTCGGGATCTGCATCCGAAGGCATAGACGGCCATGTGGGAAAGCCGTTCCATGCAGGAAGATTGAATGGACTGTTAAGGATAGTATTAATGTCAAAGGGTTCGGTCTCAGGCCACTCTAAGTCAAAATTGAATGGGAAAAGCTCCGATATATCGGTGTTAAGGAGCTTATCAAGAAACTCCTCTATAGTCTCCAGACCGCCTGTTGAGGTGTAGGAGTAGTATTGCAGGGCGTATGAAGCATCAGAGGAATCTATCTTGCCGTCCTCGTTTACGTCGGCAGCTTTGAGGAGTGTCTCTGCCAGTTCGAGTTCACCGCCTGTAGAGAGTATCGAGTAGTTTACAAGAATGGATGTAGCATCTGATGCATCGACTTTTCCGTCGCCGTCTGCATCGCCGAGAGATACTGCGGAATCCTCCTCAGCCTGTGAAACGAGAGCTGTAACAGGTGAAACTGCACAGACAGCGAATGACGCAGAAAGAGCCAGTGATAAGAGTTTTGTGTTCTTCATTTTAATTACCTCCTTAAAGGTTCGCGGTCAGTTTGTGATTCTATTATACTTCAATTTCCTGCAAATGTCAATTGTGAGATAAGAACTCAGAAATCAGAAAGCAGTGTAGGGACGGCCATTGGCCGTCCGCAGATAACCGTACATTTATGGTAAAACAATTGTAGGGGCGCATTCCGTGCGCCCGTGATAACCAAATTATGATGAATCAATTGTAGGGGCTGCCTTTGGCAGCCCGCATGATCCAATATATACGGTCATATACAACGGACCGCCGAAGGCGGCCCCTACAGGGTATCAGGGTTACAGGTGGATGTACGTGTAATGACGGGCGCACGGAATGCGCCCCTACTGCTTTCTACTTTCTGATTTCTGAAAACTAAAGGGGCGATGTAGGCATCGCCCCCTACACGGTATCAGGGTTACAGGTGGTTGTACGTGTAATGACGGGCGCACGGAATGCGCCCCTACTGCTTTCTGCTTTCTGTGCTCTGATTACTGTGCGGACGGCGAATCGCCGTCCCTACACTAATTTGCTTATTTCGGGAAAGTGTGATATAATTAATGCAAAGCATCAATATATAACACGGAGGTATCAACATGGATCATCAGAGACTCGAAAAAAACATCATGGATAATATACGTGAAGGTCAGCTGAAACTCGGCTATGAGGAGCGTCCCATAAGCTTCAATTACCTTACCTCCTCCCTCTGTCACCTGCTGGGTACTGAGGATATCGAGGGCGGCGAACTGCTGGACTTCCTTACCTACACTTACCCGCGTCTGGGAAAGGTCTCGTTCTCTCCCATAAGGGACGGCTACTGCGTAACGGTCTCTGCCGAGGGCACTGCCTACGTCCACTCGCACCCCGATAAAAGCCGCTTCCTTATCGACTTCATAGAGACAGTCCGCAATCACCACAATACCATAGAGGATGTCTTTGCGGTCTTTAACCGCCACTCGGGAAGCGTTACTATCGAGGAACTGCACAACGAGGAATTCGATTACCTTGTTTACTTCGCCGACGGTATCCCCGATGACTACCGCTACTGCCTTACCCTCGAACCCTGCATGGACGGCGGATGCCACATAACCTATCACCGCTTCATCCCCGAGGACTATGAGGATTTCGGTTTCTGAAATGCCGCTTACTCCCGTAAATACGCCGTTTGACGGGAATACTTGCTTTTTTCTGCAAAATGTGGTATAATCAATTTGTTTCAATTGCTTCCGCGAAACGTTCAGGCGGAGCATAATTTTCAGAGGAGGTTTTTTCATGCTGAATGCAGATACTCGTGAGTTCACCTTTACTTCCGAATTCGACGGACTCGAAATATCAGCCGTAATAGCTGTACCTTCGGGCAATATCAACGGCGTTGTGCAGATCGTTCACGGCATGAACGAATATAAGGAAAGATACTTCCCCTTTATGGATTACCTTGCAAGCGAGGGATTCGTATCAGTTATACACGATAACAGAGGTCACGGAAAAAGTATTGTCAAGGAAGAGGACCTCGGATTCATGTACCGAAACGGCGGTATGGGTTTCGTTGAGGATATAGCTCAGCTCACACGCAGAGTAAGGGCGAATTACCCTACATACCCCTATTTCCTTGTGGGACACAGTATGGGTTCGCTGGGCGCAAGATGCTTCCTTAAGGAACACGATGCCGAGATAAACGGTCTTATCGTAATGGGATGCCCCTGCTACAGCAGGTTCTCGGGATTCGCAAGAAGCGTGGATTCCGCAGTTTCAAAGCGTCTCGGAAGCAGATTCAGAAGCGAGAAGATATATGAGATATCGGAAAAAACTCTCAACAAGCGCTTCACCAAAGCAGGCGAAACTACTCCCCGTTCATGGATATGCAGCGATAAAGAAGTAGTGAACGCATTCAACAGCGATCCCCTTTGCAGCTTCAGATATACCCTTAACGGCTATGAGAGCCTTCTCTGGCTCATGCGTGAGACCTACTCGAAAAAAGGCTGGAGAGTATCGAATCCAAAGCTGCCTATACGCTTCATCTCGGGCAGGGACGACCCCTGTATGCTCAGCGAGAAGAAGTTCTTCGAGGCTATGTCAGTCCTCGAAAATGTCGGATATACAAGTATCTCTCACCGCTTCTTCGACGGTATGCGCCACGAGATACTCAACGAGAAAAACAACATGAATGTTTACAAGGATATCGCCAAGACTCTCTATTCGTGGATAGACCGTCTTCAGGAGCTTGCTGTCGAGATACAGGTGCCCACAGAGGGCGAAGCTGTACCTGCGGTAAATGGAGTGCCTGCACCCGTACAGGAGGCTGTCCCCGAAGCAAGACCTGCGGCAGAACAGAGACCTGCTCAACAGACCGCTATCCCTGCGGATGCTGATGTATTCGATATCCTCGAAGCTGTTCAGCCTGACGGCACTGCACCTATAATGGAAGCTGCTCCTGCACCTTCCTCCATAAACATCGATATACCTGCTGAAGCACCTGCCGAAAGCAAGGTCGGCTCGGAAGTTCTGGAGATACTCGAATCCGTACCCGAATCAGACCACACCGATATACCGCAGGAAGAACCCAAGCTTGAACCTGCGGAACAGGTAAAGGCAGCAGCCGCAGAGGTTCTGGACCTCATAGAAGCAGCAGAATCAGGCATCATGCCTCAGTAATGAAAGGATAAGAAATGGATATTAACAAAACTCTTGCAAAAGAATTCGGACTTAAACAGGAACAGGTGGATAATACCGTTGCCCTCATCGACGACGACAAGACTATCCCCTTTATCGCACGTTACCGTAAGGAGCTTACAGGTTCACTGGATGACCAGATACTCCGTGAGCTATATGACAGACTTATGTACCTCCGAAACCTTGAAAAGCGCAAGGAGGAAATAACAAACTCCATTACAGAACAGGAGAAGATGACTCCCGAGATAGAAGCCGCAATAAGCGCAGCTGCTACACTTGTGGAGGTTGAGGATATTTACCGTCCCTTCAAACCGAAGAGACGTACCCGTGCAAGCATCGCAAGAGAGAACGGTCTCGAACCACTTGCAGAGCTTCTTCTTGCACAGGATAACGCTACGGACCCCGAGAAGGAAGCCGAGGCTTTCATAAACGAGGAAAAGAACGTTCCCGACGTAAAGACTGCATTACAGGGCGCTATGGACATCATCGCAGAGGATATCTCCGACGATGCGGACATCCGTAAGAAGCTCCGTGCCCTCGCAGGCGAAAAGGGCGAACTTGTATCAAAGGCTTCCGATCCCGAGGCTGAAACTGTATACATGACCTACTACGACTACAGCGAGCCTATCCCGAAGGTAGCTAACCACCGTGTTCTCGCTCTTGACAGAGGTGAGAAGGAGGGTGCCCTCAAGGTATCTGTAGTTCTTGAGGAATCAGGTGCAACAGACATAATCCTCGGCAAATACATAAAGAACAACAACGCTTGCGGCGAACTGGTAAGAGCTGCCGCAGAGGACAGCTACAAGCGTCTCATATTCCCATCTATCGAGCGTGAGATACGCTCTGAGATGAGCGCAAAGGCTGCTGAGGAATCCATAAAGGTATTCGCAGCTAACCTCCGTCAGATGCTCCTCCAGCCCCCTATGAAGAACAGCGTCATCCTCGGTCTGGACCCAGGTTACGCTCACGGCTGCAAGTCCGCTGTTATAGACAGCACAGGCAAGGTGCTGGATACAGCTATCATCTACCCTACAGGCTCGGCAGGTGCCGTTGAAGCCGCAAGGAAAAAGGTCAAGCAGTTCATCGAACAGTACGGCGTTACAGCTATATCTATCGGCAACGGTACAGCTTCAAGGGAGACCGAGGCTTTCACTGCCGATATAGTCAAGGAAACAGGCGGAAAGGTAAGCTACATGATAGTCAACGAGGCAGGCGCTTCGGTATACTCCGCTTCAAAGCTCGCAGCTGAGGAGTTCCCCGAGTATGACGTTTCTATCAGAGGCGCTATCTCTATCGCAAGACGTCTTCAGGATCCCCTTGCCGAACTGGTAAAGATAGAACCAAAGGCTATCGGTGTCGGACAGTATCAGCACGATATGCCCCAGGCACGTATGAGCGAAGCTCTCGGCGGTGTCGTTGAGGACTGCGTTAACTCTGTCGGCGTTGACCTGAATACAGCTTCCTACTCCCTCCTCTCCTACATCGCAGGCATCAATGCATCAGTTGCAAAGAACATCGTCGCTTACCGTGAGGAAAACGGCAGGTTCACAGACCGTAAGGAGCTTATGAAAGTGCCTAAGCTCGGCAAAAAGGCCTTCGAGCAGTGTGCAGGCTTCCTGAGAGTACGTGACGGCAAGAACCCTCTTGATAATACAGCAGTTCACCCAGAAAGCTACGCAGCAGCATCCTCGCTCCTCAGCGAGTGCGGATTCACCCTTGCAGACGTTGCAGAGGGCGGAGCTTCGGGAATAAACGATAAGGCAGAGAGCATTGGTATCGAAAAGATAAGCAGCTCTCTCGGTATAGGCGTACCTACCCTCACAGACATCATCGGAGAGCTTAAAAAGCCGGGACGTGACCTCCGTGACGAGCTTCCTCCTCCGCTCATGAGAAGCGGCGACGTTATGGAAATAAAGGACCTTAAGCCCGGTATGGAGCTTGTTGGTACAGTCCGCAACATCATCGACTTCGGCGCATTCGTAGACATCGGCGTTCACGAGGACGGTCTTGTTCACGTATCACAGATATGCAGCAGATTCATCAAGCACCCTCTTGAAGCTGTCAAGGTGGGAGAGGTAGTAAAGGTAAGAGTCCTGGATGTAGACGTAAAGAGAAACCGTATCTCACTTACCATGCGTCTTGACGATGAAGCTGAAAAGAAGGAACAGCGTCAGCAGCGTCCAAAGAAGAAGGAAAAGCGTGAGCAGAAGGGATTCGATCCTTCAAGACTCAGAAACAGCAGCTTCCGCATCAAGCAGAAGTAATGTACTATGTATATATCATAAAATGCAAAGGCGGACTTCTCTATACGGGCATAACCACCGATATTGAGAGACGCTTCGCCGAACATTCGGGCAGACTTGCAGGCGGTGCGAAATTCACCCGTTCTCATCCTCCCGAGAGTATAGAAGCAGTCTGGAGCGCTTCGGACAGAAGTACGGCATCAAAGCTTGAATACGTCATAAAGCACCTGACTAAAACTCAGAAGCTTGAACTAATAGCCGACGATTCATGCCTTTCCCGCTTCTTCGGAGAGGATTCCCGTCTGTATCACCGTGAAGAAGTATCATACTGATGCGGAACCGTAAGTATGATCGCATAGAAAATCATATGTGTTTATTTGGGTGGATCTTTTTGATAAAGGTCCACCTGATTTCTTTTTAAGCCTTCTATTGAAATTTACAGCCTTACAGTTCGTTCTGCCGCAGATAAATAATGCGGCAGTTTTTTGTTTAACGAACTGTAAGGCTGTAAATTTGGATAAGAAAGTCTTTGGAAAGGGGTTCGGGGAAGAACCTTTCCTCAGAAAGGTTTTCCCCGATAAACCACATATAACTATTCTATACAAGCAGACCTTATGGTTTCACATCAGGTATGTCATTTCTTGTCGGTTGCTGTAGAGTCGGGAAGACTTTTGATTATTTTAGCGTCAAGGCGCTGGATGGAAAGGGCGTCCATAGCAGTTACGCCGTCGCCTGTATCGCAGCAGTCCGCATTGGCAAGCGCCTGTCCTTCAAGCTTGTATTTGCTGCCGTTTGCAACGTACTGGAGTATCACCAGTGCATCCGAAAGGGTAACATCGCCGTCGAGGTTAGCGTCACCGACCTTGTTTGATACGGGCTTTGTAGGTTCAGTGCTGCCGCCTTTCAGCTCCTTGAATGTGTAGCCGTTGTCCTTAGCAAATGCCTCTGCGGCTGAACCCTTATATCCGCATATCTCCTTTAGGGCACTGCATCCGCTGAACATTTCAGCATCGAGTTCTGTCACAGATGCGGGGATAGTTATGGATACAAGTCCCGAATCGTTTGAAAACGCACCCTTGCCTATATGTGTGACCTTATCAGGAATAACTATATTTCCGAGCATTTCAAGTCCCTTGAAAGCACCGTCGCCGATGCTTACAACGCTGTCGGGTATGGTTATCTCTTTAACCTCGCCGTACTGTTTCATATCTTCACTGCTGCCGTCTGCATCTTTAAACCTCTGCATGTTGTTATAGAATGCATAGTCCGCAATTATTTCTGTACCCTCGGGTATGTCGTACTTATCACACTTTCTCACAGGGAAACGAAGAAGTGTCTTGCCAGACTTGTCAAAGAGTACGCCGTCCACGCTCTTGAAGTTCTTATTCTCGGGAGCAACATGTATAGCTGTAAGTCCTGCACAGTCTGCAAGTGCATTTGTTCCGAGCTTTGTGAAGCCCTTTGGCAGTTCAAATCCTATTATAGAACTGCTGTCATAGAAAGCGTATTCGCCGAGTCCTGTAAGTGTAGAAGGCAGGTAAACGTATTCAAGCTTTGAACAGTCGTAGCCTACGTAGCTTCCTATATATGTTATGCCCTCATCAAATATCATACGCTTCGGACAATCGAAAAACTGGTCAATGAACGGCTGTTCATCCGATGACTTGAAATCGTACATGGGACCGCTTCCCTTGAATACAAGGGTATCATCCAGAACATAGCATGTAACATCGTCGCCGCACTTTACCTCCTCAGTGCCCTCTTTTATCTCGGGCAAAGGCTGGGTATTTGTTCCGTTATAACTGCCGAGCGACTCGAACTCAAGTCCTTCCTCTGCCGCAAACTCGTGTGCATATGATACATCATAGCTCTTTACCTTGAAATTATAATCCGACGAGAAGAATGATATGCCTGTAAGCTGACAGTAAGGATTCAGGAATGTTACTTCCTTAAGTCCCTTGCATTCCCTGAGACCGGAAAGAGATACAGACTCCATACCTTCGGGGAAAGTAAGCTTTTCAAGGTTCATCATATTATTCAGACCGTCTTCCTCGATAGTCTTCAAAGAGGAAGGCAGATACAGTTCCTTAAGCGGACCGTAATAATTGTCCCCGTCCTTTACAGGGAGAGTGCTTCCGAAAGCGCATGAGCATATAGTTTCTACGCCTGTTGGTATCTGATAGATATCATCCTGTTTTCCGAAAGGATAGCATATCAGCTGCTTCATGTCCTTGCTGAAAACTACTCCGCCAATACTCCTGTAGTTCTCATTCTTTTCGTCTACATTCACGTTTTCAAGCAGTACACAGCAGTCCAGTGCAGTAGGAGCGAATATTTTTGTGCCTGCGGGAATATCAAGTTCAGTTATCGGAGCGCTGACAAATGCACGGTCATATATTGCCTGAACAGTAGAAGGAAGCTTAACCTCCTGAAGTCCGACACAATAAAGGAAAGTTGCTGCACCTACTGTAGTTACCCCTTCTTCAATAACGACCTTTTTTATGTCGCTCTGTCCCATAAAAGGTGAAGTACCGTCCGTTATGAGTTTACCGTCTATATTTTCGCCGCTGATAGAGATATTGACCGAGGGACGCTCGTAATTGTACATCGGTCCCGTACCGCTGACAGTGAGAGTTCCGTCATCGGAAAGTTCGTATGTAACGTTCTCGCCGCATTTTCCTGTCTTTTCAAACTTTGTCTCTGCGGCGATTACACTTGTCTGCGGTGTTACGAGTCCCGTTACGGGAGCGGTACCTGCGAGTGAAGCGAGTGCAAGGGCGAATGCTGTTAATTTTCTTATTTTCATAATAATACCTCCAAAAATTTTATCCTATATCATTTGGACAGAGGGGATATGTTTCCCCTCTGTTTTAAGCTTTATTTCTGGTATGACTCGGGAAGAGTAGTTACCAGTTTTGCATCGTATTTCTGTATTGTGAGAGCGTCCATTGCTGTCAGACCGTCTCCCCTGTTATAAACGTCTGCGTTGAGCTCTGCCTGTTCGGACATCTCGTACTTCTGTCCGTTTGCTACATGCTGGAGTATCAGAAGCGCATCTGAAAGGCTGACATCTCCGTCGAGGTTTGCGTCACCGTACACAACATCAGTCCTGGTCGGTTCAACCATGCGGATGTATGTGCCGCCTGTGCCTTTGTTTTTGAAAACGGCGTGCTCTTTGCTGCCGCTGATAAGGACTTCGGGAGCGTCCTTATTCGCCCAGCCACCATCGTTCGGCAATTCAAGAGAACCTGTTATATCATTGAAATTCTTTCCGAGGCTCAGTGTTGCAAGGAGATCACAGTTTTCAAACATCCACCTAATATCTTTGACCTTGCTTGTATCAAAGCTGCTCAAATCAAGCGATGTAAGGGAAGAACAGTCACTGAACATCCATTTCATATCCTCGGCTTTACTTGTATCAAAATTGCTAAGATCAAGGGATGTAAGGGAAGCACACCCGTTGAACATACTAGCCATATCTGCGACATTGCTTGTATCAAAATTACTCAAGTCAAGTGAGGTAAGTGAAGAGCAGCCGATGAACACACCTCTCATACCTGTGACATTGCTTGTATCAAAACTACTCAGGTCAACCGATGTAAGGGAAGAACAGCGCGTGAACATATTACCAATATTGGTGACCTTGCTTGTATCAAAACTGCTCATATCAACTGATGTAAGTGAAGAGCAGGCGTAGAACATCAAACTCATATCTGTGACATTGCTTGTATCAAAATTGCTAAGATCAAGGGATGTAAGGGAAAAGCAGTTGATGAACATTACATTCATATTTGTAACATTGCTTGTATCAAAGCTGCTAAGATCAATGGATGTAAGTGAAGAGCAGTCGTAGAACATTCCTTCCATATCTGTGACACTGCTTGTATCAAAACTACTCAGGTCAAGGGATGTATAAGCACAGTCCCTGAACATGTAACTCATATTTGTGACCTTGCTTGTATCAAAGCTACTCAGGTCAAGGGATGCAGAATCACAGTCACAGAACATGCCACGCATACTTGTGACACTGCTTGTATCAAAACTGCTAAGGTCAACTGATGTAAGGGAATAGCAGTGCTCAAACATACCAGTCATATCTATGACATTGCTTGTATCAAAACTGCTAAGGTCAACCGATGTAAGGGAACGGCAGCTACTGAACATATTCCCCATTTCTTCGACCTTGCCTGTATCAAAGCTGCTTAGATCAAGGGATGTAAGGGAAGAACAGTCTTTGAACATCCTTCTCATATCTGTGACATTGCTTGTATCAAAATTGCTCAGGTCAATAGCTGTAAGAGAATAACAGTCGCCGAACATACTGAACATATTTGTGACCGTGCTTGTATTAAAATTGCTCAGGTCAAGGAATTCAAGAGATGAACAATAGTTGAACATTCCTATCATATCTGTGGCCTTGCTTGTATCAAAGCTGCTCAAGTCCAGCGATGAAAGAGCAGAACACTTTTCGAACATACTGTGCATATTTGTGACATTACTTGTATCAAAACCGCTCAAGTCCAGCGATGAAAGAGCAGAACACTTTTCGAACATACTGTGCATATTTGTGACACTGCTTGTATCAAAATTGTTCAGATCAAGCGATTGAAGGGAAGAGCAGTGGTAGAACATACCACCCATGTCTGTGACACTGCTTGTGTCTGCATTTGAAAGATCAATTGATTCGCAGTTAGAATACTCTGAGAACAGAGAATTGCAGCTTTTAGGGAAAACAGTTCCCGGATCTGCTTTTATGTTCTTGACATCTTCTTTCTGCTTAAAGCCTGTTATCTCTTCAAGTACCACGTTACCGCTCAGCGTCAGTACGCCGGTTTCGCTGTCGAATGTATAGCAGCTTTCCTCCGCATTGGCAGTTATCGAAAAGTCGCTGAACGCAGGAGCACTGTAGCCTGCTGCGCCGCCTATCATCAGTAAAGCAAACACTGCCGCAATAAAACGTTTCATCTTCATAATTAATACCTCCAAAAATTTTATCCTATATCATTTTGACAGAGGGGAGATGTTTCC
>FPJT01000001.1:33554-37632 GCA_900119535.1 Ruminococcus sp. XPD3002 | reverse complement strand
CATTCATATCTGTGACATTGCTTGTATCAAAACTGCTCAGGTCAAGTGATTCAAGGGAAGAACATTTACTGAACATCCAACTCATATCTGTTACATTACTTGTATCAAAACTGCTCAGATCAAGCGATTCAAGGGAAGAACACTTGCAGAACATAAATTCCATTTTTGTAACATTACTTGTATCAAAACTGCTAAGATCAACCGATGTAAGCGAAGAACCGTTAAAGAACATTTGACTCATATCTGTGACATTGCTTGTATCAAAATTACTCAAGTCAAGTAATGTAAGAGAAGAGCAGTTATGGAACATAAGACTCATATCTGTGACATTGCTTGTATCAAAACTGCTCAGATCAAGAGATGTAAGGGCCGAACAACTATAGAACATATAATCCATATCTACGACATTACCTGTATCAAAATTGCTTAGGTCAAGAGATTTAAGAGATGAACAGCCATGGAAGATACCACCCATATATGCGACCTTGCTTGTATCAAAATTGCTTAGGTCAAGAGATTTAAGAGATGAACAGCCCTGAAAGATACCACCCATTTCTGTGACATTGCTTGTATCAAAACTGCTCAGGTCAAGGAATGTAAGGGAAGAACATTCGTAGAACATGTTCAGCATATCTGTAACATTGCTTGTGTCTGCATTTGAAAGATCAATTGATTCGCAGTTGTAATACTCTGAGAACAGAGAGTTGCAGCTTTTAGGGAGAACAGTTCCCGGATCTGCTTTTATGCTCTTGACATCTTCTTTCTTCTCAAAGCCTGTTATTTCTTTAAGCACTACGTTACCGCTCAGCGTCAGTACGCCGGTTTCGCTGTCGAATGTATAGCAGCTTCCCTCCGCATTGGCAGTTATCGAAAAGTCGCTGAACGCAGGAGCACTGTAGCCTGCTGCGCCGCCTATCATCAGCAAAGCAAACACTGCCGCAATAAAACGTTTCATCTTCATAATAAATACCTCCAAAAATTTTATCCTATATCATTTTGACAGAGGGGAGATGTTTCCCCTCTGTTTTAAGCTTTATTTCTGGTATGACTCGGGAAGAGTCGTTACCAGTTTTGCGTCGTATTTCTGTATTGTGAGTGCATCCATTGCTGTCAGACCGTCTCCCCTGTTATAGACGTCTGCATTGAGCTCTGCCTGTTCGGACATCTCATACTTCTGTCCGTTTGCTACGTGCTGGAGTATCAGAAGTGCATCTGCAAGGCTGACATCTCCGTCAAGGTTTGCGTCGCCGATAACTGTTGATTCATCGCCGTCAAGAGGGACAAATATTAATTTCTCACTACCTTCTGCGAACTTCTCGGCAGTTGAGCCCTTGTAACCGTAGATAGTAACTATATCACCATTTGACCATATAGCACCGTCACCTATCTCACACTTTGGATTAAGGATAGTTATTTCTTTCAGATTAAAACAATCAAATGCATATTCACCTATGCTTTTTACACTTTCAGGTAATCTGACATTTTTCAATGCACCGACCCAGGAAAATGCAGAATCACCGATCGTTGTTACGCCTTCTGGTATATTGATCTCTTCCAGTGCTTCACAATTTGAAAAAGCACTTTCACCGATCTCGGTAATGCCTTCCGGAAGAATGACTTTCTTTAATTTGTTGAAGCCATCCATACAATGACTGCCAAGTTTAACATTTTTTTCACCCTTATCATTTCTGACTATGACAGTTTCTACATCAAGTCCTCCATTGAGTGAAGAGAAGGTAGATTGAATGGCATTACCCGGAACGTCCTCCTTGCACAGTTGAAGCGGTACACTTACCTCTTTAAGATTATTGCATGATGCAAATGCATACGCTCCGATCGTCTCTACATTTTCAGGAATATAGATCTTTGTTAATTCTGAGGAACTAAACGCCCCCTCACCGATAACACGAAGGCTCTTGGGTAATTCAATTGTTTCGAGCGGACAAAGCGAAAAAGCTTTTTTTCCTATTTCTTCTATACCCTCAGGTATATTGACCTTCTTCAATGAAGGAAAACCATCTAATCCCTGTTTATCAATTACTTTATCAGCATCAGGATCAAGCTTAATGTTTATGGTTTCCAGTTTTTCACATCCTTTAAATAAATCATAGAACGGATTAACACTCATTGTTTCTTTAAATGTACCTGAGCCGCTTCCTTTGATCGTCCTATCTAAAACTATTTCTTTTATAAACATACTGTGCGGCACAGAAACTTCTCTTAAATTGCCGCAATTTGAAAACATTTCCCGATTATTCACATAAAAAGTATTATGTTCCTCATCCATCCAACCAGCAGGATCAAATTCGGTTCCGAAACCTATATCAACCTTTTCAATATTTGCACAAGAATTGAAAGCGTTACTATGAATGATCTTTTTACCGTCAGGGATAATTACCTCTTTCAATGAATTACAGCCACTAAAAGCTTCTCTACCTATCTCCTTGATACCTTCAGGAAAATTGATCTCTTCCAGAGAATCACAATAAATGAAAGCTTCTTCACCGATAACAGTAACTGAATCAGGAATATTTATCTTCTGAAGATTAATGCAGCTGCTGAATGTACCGCTTTTTATTTCCGTAACACCTTTCGGGATATTAACGTTTTCAAGTGTTTCACATCCGCCGAAAGCACCACTGCCTATTTCTGTAACACTTTCCGGGATATTAATTTCTTTAAGTGATTTGCAGGCGCTGAATGCCCTTTTACCTATTTTTTCCAGATTTGCAGGAAGTTTGACATTTTCAAGTGAATCAGCGTATCCCAAAGCATATTCGCCTATTTCTGTAACACTGTCAGGAAAGCATAATGTTTTTAATGAAGGAAAGAAATCATCCGAGAACAAGTAGTATCCACTGTTTTCAGGAAGAGTGAAGACAGTATTTCCGTCAGGATCATCCTTGATCGTTATTTTTTCTAAAGAAAGGCTGTTGCCAAATGCCCGAACAAAAGGCAATAATTCTACAGATGCTTTTTCATATTCTTCGCTAATTGTAAAAAATGAAAAAGGAACCGATATGCTTTTCAGTCCATTGCATGATCCGAAAGCATGACTGTCAACAGTAACTCCTGAAGGAATATCCAACTTTTCTATGGATTCACATATTTCAAATGCATTTTCACAAATATGCCCCTTAAAGCCCTCCTCAAAATTGACCTCCTTTAAATTCTTATTTTCCATAAAAGCACCATTTGCAATATATTCTATATTCTTCGGGATAGTTATCGATTCAAAATCTCCTCTTGCTCCGAAAAGAATTTTAACACTTGACGGTATCTCAAGAGAATCAAGCATTTCCTGTGTAGCATTTTCAATCCTTGGAACGAAAACTGAGCCGTCTTTTATAACAAGCTTTTTCAGGCTTGGTCCCATAAGCGGAGTGAGATCATATTTTACGCTCATTGATCCTGTACTCATGTAATACATTACAGAAAGAAAATCCAATTTTTCTGTACAATAGATATCGGTCAGATCAGGTGTGCAAAGCTCAACTGTCTCAACATTATTGCATTCATCAAACGAATACCAATCTATAAAAGTTACAGATTTAGGAATCGAAATATATTTAAGATTAGTACACTCGTTAAATGCATAGTCTTTTATCGTAGTTATACCGTTGCTTATAACGACAGATTCAATTTGCTGATTAAAACGGAAAGCGCCGCTGATCTCTCTGACCTTTATTCCGTCAATTTCAGCAGGTATAGTGACCTCTTTCAATGTATCATCTGCTCTGGTGATAGTGATGTATTCTTTTCCTTTGTCATCAGTATTCTTTTTATATAGCAGACCTTCGTATACGCCGTCCGCATTACCTGATTCTATTTGTGCTGCTGCATATTCTTTAAAGTTGTATTCACTTTCTTCAACTGCATAAACGGGCATCACAGGCATTGCTGCACTGTAAGGTGCCGCAAGGGATACTCCCATTGATGCGGCTGCGATAATGATTGCTGCTGTCTTTCTGATTTTCATAATTAATACCTCCAAAAATCCTATATCATTTTGACAGAGGGGAGATGTTTCCCCTCTGTTTTAAGCTTTATTTCTGGTATGACTCGGGAAGAGTCGTTA
>FPJT01000001.1:0-33449 GCA_900119535.1 Ruminococcus sp. XPD3002 | reverse complement strand
TACGTGCTGGAGTATCAGAAGTGCATCTGCAAGGCTGACATCTCCGTCAAGGTTTGCGTCGCCGATAACTGTTGATTCATCGCCGTCAAGAGGGATGAATTTATTTCCATTATCTTCTGCAAACTTCTCTGCTGTTGAACCCTTGTAGCCGTGGATCACGATATCATTAACCGAGTAACCTAATATATCTCCAATTTCACATTCACGATTACGTATAATTACATCAGTCAGGTCTTTGCATTTTGCAAATGCTGATCCTCCAATGACAGATACTCCTTCAGGAATATCTATCTTCTCTATACCGCTTTCAGAAAATGCATTTTCTTCTATGCTTGTCAGGCTCTTTGGAAGAGCAATATTCCTCAACGAAGAGTCTCCTTTAAATGCATAAGTGCTGATCGTTGTTACTCCTTCAGGTATATTGATTTCTTCAAGCGAAATACAATCATAAAAAGCACCGTTGCCTATAGCACTGACTTTCTCTGGAATATTAAATTTCTTGATATTAGTACAGCCGCCGAAAGCGCTTTCACCTATCTCTTTAACACCGTCAGGAATTTCGATTTTTTCCAAAGAAGTGCAGTTAACAAAAGCATAATCACCTATTGCTGTAACACTTTCAGGTATATTTATTTCTTTAAGTGATTTGCAGTCGCAGAATGCACTATCACCTATCTTTGTAATTTCCTCAGGAAGAACAACTGTTTTTAGAGCATCAAGGTTATTTAAACCGCAATTATACAGAACATATTCCTTATCAGAAGAAGAATTCTTTATCGTAACCTTTTTCAATTCTTTCAAATCTGAATGTACACCAAACGCCGCGCCAAAAGGAATATCACCTTCAAATGATTTATCAAACTCATGCTCCATATAATCCTCATCATTAAGTGTAAACATTGTTATCGGTACAGACACCTCTTTTAAACCTGCACATCCACCGGCGCCCCTGATAATTGCCCCCTCAGGGATATCTAACTTCTCTATACTGCTTCCATAAAACGCGCCTCCTGATATTGTCCCCTTAAATCCGTCTTCAAATTTTACTTCTTTAAGTGCCGGATTATTGCTCATAGCAACCTCACCAATATATTCGATCTGCTTTGGTATAGTTATAGATTCGTAATCACCTTGTAAAACCCATATTGCAGTAACACTATCTGGAATGACCATATTGTCTATAACTTCCTGCGAAAGATTTTTCAAAGGCGGAATAAACTCAGAACCTTCTTTAATGATTATATTTTTCAGATTTGGTCCTGTAAATCCATCAAGTACAAACCATCCTAAATCAGTTTCAAAATATCCGTCTTCATCTACAGAATAGCCTTTTGTCCCTATCTCAAGAGTCTCAACATTCAGTTCTTGATATTCCGTATGAATATTTTTTAAGCTGCATGGGAGCGACACATATTTAAGGTTTTTACAATCTTCAAATGGAGTGGAACCTATATCTTCAACGCCCTCATCAAAAACCGCTTTTTCAAGGCTTGTGCATCCATTTAAAAATGCACTTCCTATCTTTTTTACACTTCCCGGTATCTCTATTGATTCAAGACTTGTACAGCCGTTCAGGCAATTATCTCCGATCTCTTCAACAGTATCAGGTATCTCTATAGACTTAATGTTATAACAGTTTTGCAATGTGCTGTTTGCGATCTTCTTAAGCGATTTCGGAAGCTTTATCGACTTGGCATTTGGGAAATATGCTCCGTCCAGAACTTCTATAGTATCAGGAAGGACTATATTTCCTGTTACATTGTATAATTCAATGAACCTTACAGGAAGTCCTTCTATCTCTCCGGGAACAATAACATCCGGCATTTCTGCATCAGCATCAACTATATCAACATACTCTTTGCCATTTTCTTCTTTTCCTTTTTTATAAAGTATACCTTCGTATACGCCGTCCGCATTACCTGATTCTATTTGTGCTGCTGCATATTCTTCAAAGTTGTATTCACTCTCTTCAACTGCATAAACGGGCATCACAGGCATTGCTGCGCTGTAAGGTGCCGCAAGGGATACTCCCATTGATGCGGCTGCGATAATGATTGCTGCTGTCTTTCTGATTTTCATAATAAATACCTCCAAAAATCCTATATCATTTGCACGGATAGCCCCTCCGTACAAGTTAAATTATATCACGTTAATGCTTAAAAGTAAAGAAAAACGCTGTAGATTCTACCTAATATACAATCGTCAATTCGGCAAAATATAGAAATGGAACAATACATGGTGAATTTCTTGTGAAACTACTTGAAATCCTTTTTCGGTTGTGATATAATAAATTGTAAGTGTGCTTTTGCACAATTAATTATTATTATGAAAAGAGGAAACATAATGCCTGCAAATATCGTAGTCGGAACACAGTGGGGCGACGAAGGAAAAGGTAAGATCATTGACATCATTTCTTCCCGCGCTGATGTAGTAGTTCGTTCACAGGGCGGTAATAACGCCGGTCATACTGTTGTAAATAACGGTGAGGTATATAAGCTCCACCTTATACCATCGGGTATTCTCTATAAGGACACCCTCTGCCTTATCGGCGCAGGTGTAGTTCTTGATCCGAAGGACTTCATCGGCGAACTGGACAGTCTCGAAGCAAGAGGCATATCCACCGACAATCTTAAAATAGATCCACGCGCTCACATCGTTATGCCCTGGCACATCGCTCTGGACGGTCTTTCCGAAGCTTTCCGCGGCGGAAAAGACATCGGTACTACAAAAAGAGGTATCGGTCCGACATATATGGATAAGTATGAGCGCTGCGGCATAAGAATGTACGACCTTACTCATCCAGAGGTGCTTGCTGAAAAGATACAGTCCACAGGCAAGCTCAAGAACAAGATAATCACTGCGGTATACGGCGGCGAAGCTTTCGACCTCGATGCTGTTACAAAGGAGTATACAGAGTACGGAAAGAGACTTCTCCCTTACATGGCTGACGTTTCTGTTCTCACTTTCGAGGCTCACAAGGCAGGCAAGACCATCATGTTCGAAGGCGCTCAGGCTACCCTGCTCGATATCGATTTCGGTACATATCCATATGTTACTTCTTCGCATCCCCTCTCTGCAGGCGTTTGCGTAGGTACAGGCGTAGGTCCTAAGGTCATTACAAACATAATCGGTGTTGCAAAGGCTTATACTACCCGTGTAGGTAAGGGACCTTTCCCAACAGAGCTCGATGACGAGATCGGCGATCAGATAAGAAACGTCGGCGGCGAGTTCGGTACTACCACAGGCAGACCAAGAAGAACAGGCTGGTTCGACGCTGTTATCGTTCGTCACTCTGTAAGAGTAAACGGTCTTGACAGCCTTGCTATAAACAAGCTTGATACACTTGCAAATATCGATACTCTTAAGGTTTGTACAGCATACAAAATGCCAGACGGCACTGTTACAGAACACTTCCCCGCTACTCTCGAAGAGCTCGAAGGATGTGAGCCTGTATACAAGGAATTCCCAGGATTCACCGAGGATATCTCAAAGTGCAGAAGCTTCGATGAGCTTCCCGAGAACTGCAAGAAGTATATCTCTGCACTTGAAGAAATGGTTGGCTGTCATATAGGCATGGTCGGAGTTGGTCCCGACAGATCACAGATCATCGAAAGATAAATCCTCCCTTCTTCCTTAATATAAGGAGGCAATAACATCATGAAGTTCAGAAAACTGTTCACAGCTGTCCTGCTGTCTCTTACTGTACTTATCCCGCTTCCTGCGGAAAATGCTGCTGCATTCAGCGTCTCGGACGATATTAGCTTCAACGAGATCATGGCGGCAGATACCGATTCCGCAAAACGTGAAGCAGGAGATATACTCCGACAGAAAATGGCCGAAAGAGCCGACGAGCTCGAACTGGAGATCATACCTGATGCCGTAAAGGAAAAAAAGGACGTTAACGATATCATCAACTTCGCCCTTGAAGAAACAGGTATCGGCACCGAAGGCGATTACATCCGCTGGAGTCTTTCAAGCTATCAGTATGAGGCAAAGACAGACAGATACAGAAGAAAAGTTATCATACATTTCAGCTTCACTTACAATTCATCAGCCGAACAGGAGCAGATCGTAACGGAAAAGCTTTCCGAAGTATACGCTCAGCTTGATCTGAACAATATCAGCGATCTTGATAAGATAAGCAGGATATACGAATATATAACGAGCAACGTCCGCTATCCCGATGTTCCCGACGAAAATAACCGCACTCTTTTCTCCGCTTACGGAGCTCTGATAAACAGAGAAGCGGTCTGTCAGGGTTATGCGCTTCTCCTTTACAGAATGCTTACCGACTGCGGTCTGCAATGCAGAGTAGTTCCAGGGAATACCGACCTTGAAAACCACGCATGGAACATAGTCAGGATAGGCGAGGCTTTCTACTACCTCGATCCGACATGGGATACAGGCAGGAGCAAATCCAATTACCTGTTCTATCTGCGAGGAACTTCGGATTTCGATTCCTACAGCCAGCAGAACCACTATACAAGTCTCTGGGAACACGAGGAGTCCCCTGTATATTCCCCCTTCGATTCGGGTGAATTCTATATCGATAATCCTGTTTCTCTTACTGCTTATTCACGCAGAAAAATCTTCCGTCTCGGCGATCTTAATGCCGACGGTAAAATAGATTCCTCAGATGCTACCATAGTGCTTTCCTCATACGCAAGCGTTTCTGTCGGAAAGCTCTCAGGTCTGAACGAGGGACAGTTGTTTGCCGCAGATACCGACGGCGACGGAGCTGTCTCTTCCGCCGATGCCACCAATATCCTCTCTTACTACTCCTATCAGTCAACAGGCGGAAACAAAGCATTTGATCAATATTTAAAAACGAGGTGATATCATGAATGACGATAACATTTACGGCGGCAATTCTCTCGATGAGCTGGATTATACCGCTCCTGCACCCAAGAATAACGGTCCCACAGGCGTAACTGCCCCTGTCCTTGATGATATGGACTATGTTGCTCCTTCCTCCAAAAAAGGCGGTCCGACAGGTGTATCTGCTCCCGTTCTGGATGATATGGACAGCTATTCATACAGCGGAAATGACAAGAAAGGCGCTCCCACAGGCGTATCTGCTCCCGTCCTCGACGACGACAACTACTCAGCATCACATGAAAAACTCGTTATGACCGATGAGGAAATAATCAACGGTCTTTCTCCCGAGCAGAAGAGCGTTTTCGATACCCTTCCTCAGGAGCAGCGTCAGCAGATAATCGATATGCGCCGCTCTCAGCTTGGTGCTTCCGCTCCTGTTTCGGCAGCAGCCGCTCCTGTACTGGATGAGGACAATTATGTTCCGCCTCCGAAAAAGGAAGAACCTCCAAAGCCTGCGGCTCCCGTAACCGCTCCCGTACTTGATGAAGAGCCTGAAGCTCCTACATATAAACCAAAGTACGTGGACGAGGACCTCGAACGTGCAAAGGCAGAGGCTAAAAAGAAAGCTGTTGCTGCACAGCTCGTTCCCGATCAGAAGGATTCAAAAGAAAGTCTCCGCAAAATGCTGGAGCTCAAAGATGAGATCCGTCTCGAAAAGGCTGCAAAAGGCGCTAAGATATGCATAGTTCTTGCAATAGTCGGCATTATCGGCGCGATCGCTTTCTATCTTCTCTATACAGGCGCCCTCGGACTCGATTACAAGAACGGCGCTGAAGGCATGGCAGGTTTCATGCAGGACTTCGCTATGTACATCTGCATTGCTATGGTATTCTCCGCCGCAGGTCTCATTACAGGCGTAAGCTTCATAAAGTCGATAGCTTCGGTCGTTTACCTGATATCGGGAATCGTCCAATTGATAGGTGCGGTGCTGATACCGCAGCATGACGGAAGCATGGCTCTCGTAGTCCTTCTCTATGCGGTTTCACTTATCTGCACTGTCGCAGTTTTCTTCACGCTTTCTTCCAACGAATGTGTGGGACTGAGATTCAAAAAAGAATAATCCGCAACAGCCATAAAGCACGACGCTTTGTGGCTGTTTTTTAACGCAATAAAAACTGCTGTGCAGTTTATACAGCGCCAAACCAGTACAGTTGTGCAAGGCGCTGAAACTGGAAAAGTGCATTGATTTTAGTCATTACATGATATATAATTACCGGATACTCAGACAGAAGTATCAGCTCGGATTATTCTGAATCAAGGTAAAAGGCGGACGTAAAACTCCGCCTTTTTTCTCACCCTTTTTATCAACAAAAAGAATAAAAAATATAACCGGCTTTTTGGCTATACGAAAATGGTATCGATTTTTCTCACTGGTATTTTTTACGATTTTTGATATTATGCCTTGGTGCAAGCGCCGAAATACAGGCGAAAACGTCAAACATTCACAAAAGGTTAACATTTGTACTTTATGTGGGTTGTATAATTAATGTGTACTCAATAACCGCCATTAGACGGTTATTGCCCCGAACAATGTTCGGGGAGCACAAATTCTTTATGTCAAGCTCATTTTGACCTTTCGGGTAAAACAAGCTGTAGTTAGCCGATTTTAAATTGTTGAGCAGACATTGATATTATATAGATTTATCTTTAAGGAGGAT
Organism: Ruminococcus sp. XPD3002; assembly: GCA_900119535.1. Classification (GTDB taxonomy): domain Bacteria; phylum Bacillota; class Clostridia; order Oscillospirales; family Ruminococcaceae; genus Ruminococcus; species Ruminococcus flavefaciens_H. The sequence continues at coordinate 26,913 of FPJT01000001.1, read as the reverse complement.
GAAAGATGAAATGCAGTAAATTTATCGCGGCAGTCCTTGCACTGTCTGTTATATGCGGAGGAACAGCTCCCTTTGCGTCAGAAATGCCCGAAATATCGATAACGGCTGATGCTGTGTATGTACCCCCAAGAGGAAAAATCGGTGATAATATCACTTACACTCTCGACAAACAGGGTAACGTTACTATCAGCGGCACAGGAGATATGTATGATTATAACGAAGGTTATGATTCTGCGCCTTTTATGCAGAATGTACAAATACAGTCCATAATAATTGAGGACGGGATCACAAGTATCGGAGATTACGTATTTTATTATTGCGAATATCTTGAATCAATAACTATCCCTGATTCTGTTACAAGTATCGGAGAAGGTGCATTTAAATGGTGCGATTCTCTCAAATCAATAATAATCCCGGATTCCGTTACAAGTATCGGAGATGAAGCGTTTTACGGGTGTGATTCTCTCGAATCAATAATAATCCCTGATTCTGTTACAAGTATCGGAGATTCTGTATTTTCTTATTGCCGATCTCTTGAATCAATAACTATTCCTGATTCAGTTACAAGCATTGGAAATCATGCGTTTTATAGTTGCGAATCTCTTGAATCAATAACTATCCCGAAGTCGGTTACAAGTATCGGAGATGGTGCGTTTTATGGGACCAAATGGCTCGATGATAAAACTGATGAAGATCCTTTGCTTATTATCAACGGTACACTTATCGACGGAACAAAATGCAGAGGTGATATAGAGATCCCTGACTCAGTTACAAGTATTGCATGCAATGCATTTGAAAATAACAGATATATTAATTCAATAACTATACCTGATTCTGTTACAAGTATCGGAGATAGTGCATTTGAATACTGTTCTTCACTTAAATCAATAACTATTCCTGATTCAGTTACAAGTATTGGAGAGAGTGCATTTGATTACTGTTCTTTACTTGAATCAATAACTATTCCGGATTCTGTTACAAATATCGGAGACAAAGCATTTTATTACTGTTCTTCACTTGAATCAGTAACTATATCTGATTCGGTTACAAGTATTGGAAGAAGTGTCTTTGAAAATTGCAGCATGCTTAAATCAATAACTATCCCTGATTCAGTTACATGTATTGGAGATAGTGCGTTTGCCGGATGTAATTCTATCGAATCAATAATAATCCCTGATTCCGTTACAAATATCGGAGACAATGCGTTTCTCGGATGTAAGTCTCTCGGATCAATAACGATCCCTGATTCTCTGACAAACATAGGAAGAAATGCTTTTTCCTCAACCAAATGGCTTGATGATAACACTGATAAAACTCCTTTGTTTGTTTTTAATGGTATACTTCTCGACGGAACAAAATGTTCAAGTGATGTCGTAATTCCCGATTCTGTTAAAATTATCGGCGGAGGTGCATTTGATTACTGTTCTTCACTTGAATCAGTAACAATTCCGGATTCTGTTACAATTATCGGAGATGGTGCGTTTGCCAGCTGCAATTTTCTCAAACCAATAACAATCCCGGATTCTGTTACAAGTATAGGAAATGATGCGTTTTTCGCGTGTCACAACTTTGAATCAATAATAATCCCGGATTCTGTTACAAGTATTGGCGGCGGTGCGTTCGGTCTTTGTAATTCTCTTGAATCAATAACTATATTAAATCCTGAATGTGAATTATTTGATTCGCCTGAATACCTTTATTTCCCATATATTGCTTCCAATACTTTTTCAACCGGTTGGGGGTTTGCATACAATGGCGTAATAAAAGGCTATGAAGGTTCAACAGCACAAGCATACGCAGAGAAATACGGAATCAAATTCGAGTCTCTCGGTCCTGCACCTGCAAAGTCCGAACCGCAAACTCCTGCGGCTGATACTATTGTATACGGCGACGCAAACCTCGACGGAGATGCAACCCTTTCAGATGCCCTGCTGATACTCCAGTTCGTTGCGAACAAAAACAAGTACAAGATAGAAGGACAGGCGCTGATAAACGCTGACTGCTGTGATGCAGGCGGCGGAGTTACTCCCCTCGATGCTCTTGCTATACAGCGTCTTGACGCAAAGATAATAAAAACGCTCCCCACAAAATCATCATAAAAATAACAGCCATAAAGAAGTGTAATGCTCCTTTATGGCTGTTTTCAGTAACTTGTAACTATATTCACTATATTCTGGTACATCCCTGCGGACTCGCTTGCATACCTGTAGCCGAACTCGTCTCCGTTCTGAAGCTGTGTCACAATGACATACGAGCCTGCATAGCCGTTATATCCCTGATATCTTATGCCGCCGTCATCGGAAGCGCTCCGCAGACAGCCTGCGATATACATATTTACTCCCGAACCTGTCTCAGCTGTACCTGTCTTTGCATAGAATGTATATCCCTCGGGTGCGTAAACTCCTATGTCCGAACCGACTCCCTGCATGCCGTCAAGAAGGTCCTGACGATAGGCTGAGGGTATGGACGCCACTATCTCGGGCTGAGTGCCATTGTCCCTGACCTTTGAGGGATCGTTTCCCTTGACTGTACTCATCAGTGTGAACGGTGTTACCATATCACCGAACACTGCTTCACGGGTAACTGCCGCAAGGTACATCGGCTGAACGAGTGCATTTGCCTGTCCGAATGCTGTCCTGCGGAGGTCGTCTGCATTTTCTATGTAGAGACTGCTGGTCACGGGACCAAAATCGCAGTTGATCGGCGAACCGTAGTGGAATATATCCCCAAGGTCTGCGATAACCGCATCAGTGCCGATGATATCAAAGCACTTTGCAAAAAACACGTTGCTGGAGTTGATAAAAGCGGAATAACGAGTTCGCTCCTCTATGGGATAGGCAGGATTTGTATCATAATCCCAGTCCGTTATAAGTCCGCCGTCGGCGTACCATGCGCCGTCATCATAGAGCGAGTCGATACCGTGCTTATGTGCAAGCACCTCGGACATTATCTTGAAGGTCGAACCCGGTGTGGCAGGCTGTTCCGCCCTGTTGCCGTAGTAGCCTGTAAGTGCGGAATCGTCCGCATCGCCGTAGGTATCGGGATCGTATGAAGGGTAGGATGCCTCCGCCACAAGCGAACCGTCGGTACGCATAACTATTACGGAACCCACCATGTTCACGCTTTCCATGTATCTGTAAATCGAGTTCTGGATGTCCGCATCGTAGGTCAGTTTTACGGATGTGTCCTTCTGCCTGAGCGTTTTATCAAGTATCGCATCAAGTCCGTTCGAGCGCGAATTCAGTATATTCGCAAAGGGTACTCTGTAGGTATCGGGAGCGCTTCTGTAGGCGTTCTCACCGCTTCCGGACGTCTGCATAAGGAGAGTTCCGTTAACATCGTAGATGTTGCCCTTATCTGCGGAAAGCTCCTGTACTTCGACTGTCTCCGACGATGTATCATCCGCTTTTGACTCCGTCTCTTCATCGGATGCAGGAGCTAAAGTTGTACCGTTTTTCTTTGCCTCTTTTATTCTGTCCCATTCTTCAAGCTCCGAGAGCGTTGCCGCATCGGCAGTGCTCTCATTAGGATCTATCGTTTCTCCGCAGGACTGCAAAGCAGTACAAAGAGTACACATCAGAACTGCGGATAAGATCCGTTTTATATCTATCATATATGCTAAACCATCCTTATTATAATATCAGTCTTTCCTGTAGGGGTGGGGATCGAATTCGGGAGCCGCTTTATGTATCGCCGCAAGCAGTGCATCAAAGGACTCCTTGTCAAAAACAGGTCCGGAACAGGCTATCTCGAACTCAGTCTCCATATAGAACTGATACCAGCCTGTAGGATAAAAACCGTTCCTGTAGTAGAATTCCCTGCGTCTTATGCGCTGAGGATTGTTCGGTGAATCAGCATCGAGAGCTTCAAAATCCACAACGATCTGCCGTTCGGGATAATATTCCCTCAGAGCAGCAAGCGCCTTTCCTCCGATACCCTTGCACCGCTTCTCGGGACAGACTGCAAAATACGCTATATACGCTATCTTTTCAAAGGGACGCATTATAAGGAAGCCTGAGAATCCCTCCTCGGTGTAAATACCGAGTATTTCAAGCTCTCCCTCTTTTGCATACAGGAACAGGTCGTCCGTATCAAGTCTTTCGTTATCGGGAAAAGCCTGTCGGTTAAGCACATCCATAGCTTCCGCATCAGCAGATGAGGGAGTTATTATTTTCAGTTCCATAAGCGCCTCCTGACGGAAAATAATTCGTTAAACTTAATTAATATCTGCTCAGCAGCTTAAAATCTACTAAATAAACTGAATACAGCCAATTTTAAGTTGTCAAAGGTCAAAATGAGCATGATATAAAGAAATGCAATGCGCAAATTTCCTATTTTATAAAGAATTTGCGCATCCCGAACGCAGTTCGGGACAGTAACCGCCATTAGGCGGTTACTGAGTACGCATTTATTATACAGCAGAAAGAGTATAAAGTCAAGGTCGGCGCCCGAACAGATGATGCATATTAAAGCTGTAGATACATGAATTTTACATATGTTGCTTAGGATAAATAATTGAAAAAAGTTCGTGGGAAACCTTCATGCGTAAAGGTCTCCCACGATGATCAAATATTATATTTCTCTGTCCTATCACTTCATATTATTCTCTATGTAGTCAAGCGCATACTGCAATTCAACATCTTCTTCGCTGTTGTAAAGACCGAGAACATAGTCCTTTTCCAGAGGTATCCTCACATCAAGAGCTATGGAGCTGTGTCTGTCGGGACCTGCATCGATAATGATCTCATCATTGTCCCCAAGCGTCAGTATCGAGGCGAAACTTATATCAAACTCGGAATCCGTCAGCTTGATATTTCCTGCTACAGCCTGTGCGCAGTTCCACGTTGATGTCATGCCCATTATCTGCACATTCGGACATTTTGCGAACCTGTACGCCAGTACATCGCCCGAGCTTGCACAGTCAAGATTCACAAGCACCACTACAGGCAGTTCCTTGAATTCTCCGCTGCATCCGACCTTGACTTTATGTGTGGAACGTACTTTTTTGTCAGCCAGTCTGCCTGCGTTAACGTAAAACTCCTCATCGGTAAAGAGCGATATGACTGCATTTGCTATGTCCTCCATACCGCCGTCATTGCCGCGTATGTCTACTATCATTCTGTCCATGCCCTGAGCTTCAAGGTCTTTGAGCTGTTTCCTGACTTTGTCCCTTATTTCGGGATATTCGCCCTTTGCAAATGCGATAAAATCCTTGATATCGTCATTGCGCTCAACTGTTATGCTGAGATATCCGCAGTTGTCATTCAGCATTTCCGCATGGAAGTTATCATGTGTCCCCTTTCTCATAAAGGGACTTGCTGCTGCCGTGAGTCTGCCTGAATAGCTGCCCCTCTTTTCAAGACGGACTGTTTTCTCTCTTCCCTGCTTGTCAATAAAAGTAGCTTCAACAGTCTCTCCGCCTCTTCCTGCAAGGAATATCGGCTGCATGAACCTCTCATTCTCTATGGAAGAAAACGCCATTCTCGGCATATAGCACTTTACCGCTTCAGCAGCTTCTTCAACGGGGACTCCGTCCCACTCGGTTATTACAGTACCGTTTTCTATGCCGCTTTTGAACGCTTCGCTTCTCTCATCCACACAGACTGCAATGAATTCACCGTTTTCCAGCCTTACCATTGAGAGTCCGTAATCGTTTCCTGCACGGAGTGATATAGCCTCGGAATACGCATCCATATCGCTGCATGCCACTCTTACGTGACCATCGTGGAGTTCATAACAAAGGTCGTAAAGTATATTAAGATACTCCGCTTTGTCGTTCCCGGCCTGCGCTTTCTCTGCACGGGGTACAAGTTCGGAGCGTATCGCCTCGAAATCCAGCTGTTTATGGTCGCGGAGAACATACTGCTTGTCAAGTGTCGTTATTGCATTATCCAGTGATTCCGCCCAGTCCATACGTGTATAGTTATAGAATTTCATGTCCCCCGATACCATTACTGCCAGAACGGTTCCGAAAGAAAACGCCATAACCAGAAATCCCGATACTATAGCCGATGAGGTGAATATCCGCTTTATCCGCGATATCTGAGAAAATACCAGTATACACAGGGCTGCGATACCCGAAAACATATACCTTCCCGAACTGTAGGAAGTATCACCCTTAGTGTAATTCATTCCATAGAAAACAATGAACACAATAACTGGAAGAACTCCCAGAAGATGCCATATCCACGCCTTTTTCTCCCCGATGAGCTTGTGAAGTATCAGGAAGCCTATGAAATACAGCGGCATGAACAGCCATATGAACAAAGTCGGTCCGTCGATCGAATCAAGGATGAGTTCTATCATTTTATCCCTTCTCTTTGGTTATTTTTATCTCATTTCCATCACTTTCAAGCTCTATCTGTCCGTTGAAACAGGTAGAATAGAATGCTATCTTCCTGTCTTTCAGCGCCTTCTGTGTACTTGAAGCAAACTCGTTTGAAGAAGTGCATACAACAGCACACTTCGGCTTTACCGCATCAAGGAAGTCCGGAAGATTATCCAGCTTTCTGCCGTGATACGGCACTTTAAGGAAGGTACAGGGACCTATATCCATTATTTCGTCAAGTCTCTGTTCCATTGCATCGCCTGTGAAAAGGAGAGTGTTATTTCCGTGAACTATCCTGGTAACCAGTGAGAAATCGTTGTCGTTATCCTCTCCGTAGAAGTCCTTCTTCGGAGCATAGACCGTAAACTCGGCGTTATCCATAGTGAAGGTAACGTCCTCGTGAAGAAGCTGCGGAGTTATCCCCTTGTCATCGAGCGCTTTGTTGTATTTTTCAGTCTCGGCGCTCTCCTCTGTGTAATCAGGAGCCATAACGTCCTTTACGTCCATATTCTTTATCAGCTTTGCCGCACCGCCGACGTGGTCCTTATCGTAGTGGGTTATGATAAGGTGATCCACCGTATCGATACCCTGCTCTTCAAGGAGCTTCACGAGTTTTTTTCCGTCGCCTTTTTCGCCGCAGTCTATGACTGCAGTTCCGTTTTCTGTGCATATGACCATACAGTCCGCTTTGCCGACATCAAGGAATGTCACTGTAAGACTTCCTGCATCGGCTTTTATATCACCTGTGGACTTGTTTCCGCATGACACCGAACTTAGAAGCAGTGCAGCCGAAGCGATAAGCGCTGATATTTTTCTGAACATAGGATCACCGTCTTTCCTGCTGTGTCCCGATAGTTCCTGTAATCATAATACCACATCAATGATTAAAAAGTACTTAAAAACAGAAAAATCTGAGATGCTTTCAATCGGGAACAGTATATATTTATACATTTTATATCATACCTGAAGATTATTGAAATAATCTTAACTGTACAGGCATATATATTATCCGATAATATTTTTTCGGAGGTATATTATGAAAAAAATGCTCATTTTGTCTCTCGCCGCCGCAGTCTGCCTTTCATCGTGCAGTGTGCCGCTGAACGAGATCCCCTCTTCATCTGAAAGCAGCATTCAGGAAACAACAGAGGAAAGCGGAAACTACTCCCCCATAAACTACATCCGTCAGACAGGATTGTGGATACCATACATGGAGTTCGAGGAACTAATGTACGGACGTTCTGAGGACGATTTCCGCCGTCTGATACGTCAGCGGTTCAGCGATGCGCTGGACAAGGGAGTCAACACCGTTTACCTTCACGTTCATCCCAACGGCGACGCATACTACGAGTCTAAGCTCTTTCCGAAGGGAGTCTTTCTGGACGGCAGCTACGATCCGCTTGATATAGCCATCGATGAAGCTCACAAGCTCGGCATCTCACTTCATGCGTGGCTGAACCCTCTCCGCCTTCAGACCGTTCAGCAGATGTCCGCACTTCCCGACGGCTACACTACAAAACAGTGGGCGGATTCTCCCGAAAGCGGATTCGTCCGTGAGGTCAACGGACGTTATTACCTTAACCCCGCATACAGCGAGGTCAGCGACTTTATATCAGCCGCTGCCGCAGAGATACTCGATAACTATCAGGTGGACGGCATCCACATCGATGACTATTTCTATCCCACCACCGATCCCGATTTCGACCGTGATGCCTTTGAAGCAAGCGGTGCTTCCGACCTTGCACAGTGGCGCAGAGATAACGTCACACGTTTTGTAAAGCAGCTCTACGATACAGTCAAATCGAGAAACAATGATCTGCGATTCGGCATAAGTCCGCAGGGAAACATCGATGCCAACTATAACACACAGTACGCAGATGTGAAGCTCTGGAGCGGAAACAAAGGCTACGCCGACTATATCATCCCTCAGATATACTACGGATTCAACAATGCTACACTGCCATTTGAGCCGACTCTCCGCCAGTGGGAGGAGCTTGTGGGTAACAGCGGCGTATCTCTCGTTATCGGACTTGCTGCCTATAAACAGGGAAAATACGATCAGTGGGCAGGTGCTGTCGGCGAAAACGAATGGATAGACGATCCAAACGTGATACAGAAACAGATCGAACTGGTAAAAACTTCCCGTGCTGACGGTTATGCCCTCTATGAATGATAACTGAAAAAAAGCTGAATTGATAAGGTTGATACTCATACAGAAGCTTTATATATGTTTATCGGGGAAAACCTTTCTGAGGAAAGGTTCTTCCCCGAACCCCTTTCCAAAGACTTTTTGCCCCAAATTTTCAGCCTGACAGGGTACTCATTTATAGTATAACTAAAACTGATAGTTTTACATAAGCACCCTGTCAGGCTGAAAATTTAAAGCAAAGGTTCTGAAATGATTGAGGGAGACCTTTACTTAAAAAGTCTCCCTCAAAAACATACGTAAAAGCTTCTGTAAGAGCACTGCTCTTATCAGTTCAGCTAATATTAATTACTGCATTACAGATTCAGGAAGTGAAGTTATCTGCTTAGAATCGAGCTTCTGGATAGAAAGTGCATCCATAGCAGTTATTCCGTCGCCTCTGTTGAATACATCGGCGTTTTTGATTCCTTCATCTGTGATAGGATACTTCTTGCTGTTTGCAACATACTGGAGTATCAGGAGCGCATCCGAAAGATCAACTTCACCATTGCAAGTAGCGTCACCATAAACAATATTATCTTCAACTTTGTTGGGAACCTCGCCTGAACTGGGTGTTACAGGAGCATCTGTCGGCTGTTCAGGCTCATTTATAGCAGGTGTAGTAACAGCAGGTACTGTTGCAGGAGGTGTTGTTACTGCTTCAGTTGTTGCTGCCTGTGTTGTAACAGGAGTTGTAGTTGAAGGCTTTGTAACAGGTGTTACTGCAGGAATTGTAGCTACAATAGGAGTTCTGGATCCTGTTGATCCGAGACCGTCTGCCTTTGTTCCGTCAGGCTCTTCACCGTAGTAAAGCTTGCCGTCGATATATACAGGAACGTATGGAGACATAACGCCTACTGTTGAACCGTCTGTGCCTTTAGCTGTCTTGCCCAGTGCCTGAGCTGAGAAGTCGTTTGATGAATCCCAGCCGCTGCCGTAATCAGGCATTACAAATGCAATGAGTATCTCACACTGCTGCTGTCCCTCTGAGATAGGAAGAACTGCACGTCCGTCCTTGAGAGTAACTTCTACATAGTAGATGTCGCCGCTGTACTGGATAGGCTTGGATATATTTGCTGTACCGTAGCCCTTTGAAGCATACATTGCGGACTGGTCACGGTCGCAGCGGATAACGAGATCCTCAGGGTTCTTGCCTGCTGCCTTGACCTCGCTGAGGTCCATGTAATAACGGAATGAAAGGTCATCCTGAACTCTTGCAGGCCATGCTGAGTGGTTTGTGAGCTTGAAGCTTACTGTCTGACCGCTTGAATCGCCGCCCTTTGAAAGAACTTCTACGTAGAATTCAGGTCCGTCATGTGCCTCCGGCTGAGGGAAGTTCGGATCCTTTGTACCGCCGTACTTGTCTACCATTTTACAGAGCATTGCAGTGAAGCCTGCGTTATAGTCTGTAGCTACCTCGTTGTTGATGTAGTTCTGACGGTCATCCTCGTAACCGCCGCTCTGAGTAGGACCGCCGACCAGAGCACCGTAAAGGATATGACGGTTTGTAGCAGGAATAGCAAGGTCATTCTTCCATGAACCATGAGCAGTTCTGTGGTGAGGATTCTTAGGATAGTTCTCACCGAAGCCGACTACGTAGCTTGACTTTCTCGGGTTATCGCCAAGAGCGTAATTTACCTGAGTTTCAGCGAATTCCGAATATGTTGCTTCCTCTGAAGGGAGGATAGTATCACTTGCTACAGTTGCGATGAATGCAGCAGCATTAGCGTAACGGAGGCAACCCCAGTCGCTGAGCCAGCGGAGTCCGCCAGGGATTATCTTAGCTTCCTCGCCTTTTACCCAGCGGTCGCAGTGCTTCTTGACATGCTTTATAGCGTCTGCATCGTTTGTGTTTATAGCGTAGAGCAGCATACCGCCCTGCATATTATCGTCCCAGCAATGGCACCAGCCGTAAGCGGGAGTATCGCCTTCTCCGAGCATTTTACCGAGTTTAGGCTTAAATGCTTCAGCATCACTGAGGTATCCCTTATCGCCTGTAGCTATGTACAGCCAGTTTGCTGCATAGAAGAGCTCATCATAGAAGTGGCTGGACTGATAGAAGCCCTGAGCATCGCTCTTATTGTAAACATCATCACTTGGTGATGTCTTAGCTATCTTATAGATATTTTCTGCGTGTTTGATGTAATCAGCCTTCTTGGAAGCATCGATATCGCCGTCAAGAGCTGCTGCACCTGCTGCAAGAGCAGCTGCCATTTCACCGAATACTGCTGAACAGCCCTTTGAGGACTTCAGTGCAGCACGGGACTCTGCTACAGAATGTGAGTTATCCTCCATACCGTATTCAAGAAGCTCAACAGGGCCCCACCATGTGTGGTCGTCCTTACCGATACCTACCTGATATACTACCTCTGTGCCCTTATCGCACTCTGCAAGGTAATCGAGCACGAATTCAAGGTTGTTTACGTAAGTCTGCTTGAGTCCTGACTTTTCAATGCCGTCGGGATACTGATAAAGTCCCCATGCCAGCATGGAAGCTGAATAAGACATAGGAAGATTGAACTTTACGTGGTCACCTGCATCGTACCATCCGCCGAGAACAGGATCCTGCATAGCGGAATCAGTCTTCCATTCAACTCTGTTCCATGAAGGAAGCGGACCGGCCTGCTGTGCTTCATAGAAGAAAAGCGACTTATCGAGTGCGTCAACGTAATTAAAATCAGAAGCTGCGCTTACATTTGCGGGAGCTATCGGTACTGCTGTTGCGGTTAAGACCATAGCAGCCGAAAGGAGTCCCGATGTGAATTTTTTGAACATAGTACAACTCTCCTCTCAATATTTATTCAGAGCATAGCTCTGTCCCTCACGAGTATACTATACATTTATTATACAATATAAATCCGAGTCCGTCAAGCTTTTTATTGCGGTCTGACGAAGCTGCCGTCCCGAAAACTGACACGTTATTTCATCGCGTTCAGACGGCTGAGTATGATATTTGCCGCATCAAATTTCGACATCAGTTCGATCTCCTCGTCCTTATCAGCAGTTATCATCGTAATGATATTTGTGTCGGTGCCGAAGCCTGCACCTGCGCTTCTCAGTGAGTTTGCACATATCATATCGCAGTTCTTTGAGGTCAGCTTTTTGCGTGAATTCTCAATAACGTTGTCGGTCTCCATTGAGAATCCGCAGATGACCTGTCCCTCGCGGCGGTTCTGACCGAGATACTTGAGTATGTCCGTTGTGCGCTTAAGCTGTATGGACATATCGCCGTCGGATTTCTTTATCTTGCTGTCGGCAGTTGTAAGCGGAGTATAGTCCGCAACAGCAGCAGCCTTTATGATGATGTCTGAGCTGTCCATGTGCTCCTTTACTGCGTTGAACATGTCCTCTGCGGACTGGACCTTCACTACGTTCACGAACATAGGCGGTTCAACGTCGGTATGCGCCGCAACAACAGTAACATCTGCTCCGCGGAGCATTGCCGCACGGGCGATAGCGAATCCCATTTTTCCGCTGGAGTGGTTGGTGATAAAGCGGACGGGATCGATGCTCTCCCTTGTAGCGCCTGCGGTAACAAGCACCTTCTTTCCTGCAAGATCCTTCTCAAAAGCTGCTTCACGGAGAATGTACTCCAGAAGTGTTTCCTCATCGGGAAGCTTTCCGTCGCCGATATCACGGTTCGCAAGCATACCCTTCACAGGTTCTATTATCTCATAGCCGAAGCGCTTCAGCTTTTCAAGATTGTCCTGAACTATGGGATTGTGGTACATATTGTGGTTCATGGCAGGTGCGATTATCTTCTTCGCAGGACAAGCCATTACGGTAGTTGTTAGCATATCGTCGGCAATGCCGTTTGCAAGCTTGCCTATTACGTTTGCAGATGCAGGTGCTATCATGACTACATCCGCTTTTTTAGCAATAGAAACGTGTTCTACACTGTATTCAAAGTTCCTGTCAAATGTATCGATAAGGCACTTATGCTGGGTAAGTGTCTCGAACGTAAGCGGATGCACGAAATTCTGCGTATTGGGAGTCATGGATACATGTACCTCTGCGCCCAGTTTAGTGAGCATTCGTGCAAGGTTGCAGGTCTTATATGCTGCAATAGAGCTTGAAACTCCGAGGAGTACGGTCTTTCCTGTTAACATGGGATACCTCCGTTCATTTATTAAGGTTTACTGAAAACCATTATAACACAAAAAGTTATATAAATCTATAGCTTTTTCTGAAAAAATGTGATATAATGATTGTATCATTCATTAATTAAAGAGGCAGCGTCCTCATTAACCACAGCGCCCTTCAGGACAGGGCGTTCCTTATATTGGAACAAGGAGAAAATTATGCCTGCTACACTGTTCAGTGACATAGAATACCTAAAAGGCGTCGGTAAGGCAAGAGGAGAAAAGTACCGCAAGCTCGGTATCACCGATCCCTATGAACTGATTTACCACATCCCGAGAGACTACCTGGATTTCCGTGCGTATGTCCCCATTCAGCAAGCTGTGCTGAACGAATATAACGTGCTTAAGCTCACTATATCCCACAAGCTGCCTCCCCAGAGGATAAAGGGCGGACTTGTGATATGCAAGGCTGCCGCTACCGACGGAATAGATACTATACTCGTAGTCGTATACAACAACGTCTACGCCTTCCACGCAATGAACGAAGGCGAGACCTACTACATGTACGGCAAGGTCACGGGCAATTTCACCCGAAAAGAGATCTCATCCCCCGTATACATAAAAGCTTCGGAAAATGTGCTGATACAGCCCATATATCGCCTTACACAGGGACTTTCCGCCAACATGATTCGCACCAATATGCGTCAGGCTCTGGACCTGCTTTCACGGGAGCCTATAGAGACTCTCCCACAGGACATACTCGACCGCTATGAGCTCTGTCCGCTGGTGCCTGCGCTGGAGAATATACACTTTCCTGTAAGCGAAACAGCTGCCGAAGAAGCAAGGCGCAGACTCGCATTCGATGAACTTCTGAAGCTCCAGCTGGGAATGTCCATGCTTAAGACTCGTTCACGAAAAAACACCGCCTACAAAATGGACAGCTCCGTAGGTATAGACGAATTTCTCAGCGGACTGCCTTTTGAACTGACAGAGGGACAATCCCGTGCCGCAAATGAGATAATTGCGGATATGTGCAGAAGCGTACCCATGAACCGTCTGCTCCAGGGCGACGTCGGAAGCGGTAAGACCGCAGTTGCTGCGGCTGCCTGCTATTTTGCAGCAAAAAACGGCATACAGTCCGCACTTATGGCGCCTACCGAGATACTTGCCATACAGCATCACCGTACACTCAGTGAATTTCTTACGCCATTCGGCATTCAGGTGGGACTGCTGACAGGCTCCCTGACGCAGAAGAAAAAGAACCTTCTCCGTGAGCAGATAGCTTCGGGTGAATTGCAGGTCATAGTTGGTACTCACGCTATCATTCAGAAGGACGTCGAGTACAAGTCGCTGGGACTGGTCATAACCGATGAGCAGCACCGCTTTGGTGTCGAACAGCGTGCGGCTCTTGCAGAAAAAGGCGATTCGCCTCACCGTCTGGTAATGTCCGCAACTCCTATCCCCCGTACTCTTGCACTCATAATATACGGAGACCTTGATATCTCCGCCATTACTCAGCTCCCCAAAGGACGCAAGCCCATAAAGACTCACGCGGTAACGGGTAAACTCCGACACAGGGCATTCGGCTTCGTCAGGGACAGGCTCGACGAGGGCAGGCAGGCGTATGTTGTATGCCCCATGATAGAGGACAGCGACAGCGACCTTTTCGCAGTAAAGACCTACGCCGAGAATGCTGCTCAGGGCGATCTTAAAGGCTATACAACTGCCCTGCTTCACGGCAGGATGCGCGCAGCGGAAAAAGAAAAGGTCATGAAGGAGTTCCGTGACGGCAAGATACAGGTACTTATCTGCACCACAGTTGTGGAAGTCGGAGTTGATGTACCCAATGCGGCTGTAATGGTCATAGAAAACGCCGAACGCTTCGGACTTTCTCAGCTCCACCAGCTCCGAGGTCGTGTGGGACGAGGTGAATACGAAAGCACCTGCATACTCATTACGGATAACCTCTCCGAGGACTGCGTAAAGCGAATGAAAATAATCTCTTCCACCTCGGACGGATTCAGGATATCCGAGGAGGACCTTAAAATGCGAGGTCCGGGTGACTTCTTCGGAAGCGCTCAGCACGGACTTCCGCCCCTTAAGATCGCAGACATCGCCTGCAACATGGAGCTAATGAACAAGGCTCAGACCTGTGCAAAGGACATCCTTGCAGATGATCCCGAGCTCAGCAAGCCTCAGCACCGCACCCTTAAAATGGACACTCTTCGCCTTTTCAGCAAAGATATAATCGGGTAAGCTATATCCCGTTAAACAATATAACATCATTTCAGGAGGTATATCATGCTTTTAGCTGTAGATATCGGCAATACAAACATCGTTTTCGGCTGTGTGAACGACAAGGACGAAATAGTGGTCTCCGAGAGGATATCCACTAATCACAGCACTACTGCCGCAGAATATGCGGTACTTATCAAGAACATTCTGGAGATGAATAATTTCAGCTGTGATGACATCGACGATGCAATAATGTCCTCAGTTGTCCCCTCGGTCACAAACACAGTCAAGGAGGCTATTCACAAGTTCTTCGGCGTTGACATAATGATCGCAGGTCCGGGAGTTAAAACAGGTCTCAATATACTCATCGACAACCCCCGTCAGCTGGGAAGCGATCAGGCTGTGGACGCTGTTGCGGCTATAAACAGCTATCCTGTACCGCTTATCATCATCGATATGGGTACTGCTACCACAGTTTCCGTAGTGGACAGCAATAAGAACTACCTCGGCGGTCTTATCATGACGGGTATGCGTGTAGCTACCGACGCTCTTATACAGCGTACCGCACAGCTCCCGAAAATAGACTTTGAGCTTCCTCCGAGCATAATCGGTACAAACACAATAGACTGCATGAAGAACGGCGCACTCTACTCCAACGCATGCGCTCTGGACGGCATCATCGACCGCATTGAGGAACAGCTCGGCGAAAAGTGTACCGCAGTTGCAACAGGCGGACTTGCTGAGTTAGTTGTACCGCTCTGCCGCAAGAAGATCAACCTCGATAAGGACCTTCTCGTAAAGGGACTTACTATAATCTACAGAAAAAACAAGAAGAAATAAGGAGAGATAACTATGCCTTTCATCAACGTAAAAACCAATGTATCACTGACAGAAGACAAAGCAGAACTCATCAAGACACAGCTGGGACAGGCTATAACCGCTATCCCCGGAAAGTCCGAGGGCTGGCTCATGGTCGGCATCGAGCCCGATTACAAGCTGTGGTTCAAGGGCACTGACGAACCTGCCGCTATGGTAGAAGTAAGCATATACGGAAACGCTTCACACAACGCAAAGACTACCCTCACAAGCCACATCACAGGCATCCTCACCGATGCCGCAGGTATATCCTCCGACAGGATATACGTAAAGTACGCTGAAACGGACAGCTGGGGCTGGAACGGTTCAAATTTCTGATGATACTTTCACAGGCTATGCCTGTGCGGTAAAACAACAAAAACGGAGGTGAAACACATGAAATACGTTTGCGATCTCTGCGGATGGGAATATGACGAGGAACAGGGCGCTCCCGAGTACGGTATTGCTCCCGGAACAAAGTTCGAGGACCTTCCCGAGGATTTTGAATGTCCTCTCTGCTCTGCAGGCAAGGACAGCTTCTCTGAGGCATGACACCAATGCGGACGGCTTTTGCTGTCCGCATCTTTTATGACATTCACAGTGCAGAACCTCACTGTTTTACGTGAATAATTTTTGAAAATACTATGGTAATTTCTACCGTTATGTGGTATAATGAATGCAAAGCATTCATTATAATTTATCTGAACGCCCTTGCAGATACGCAGATCAGAGATCTGCTCCCTGTATATCGGGCAATTATAGCTCCTGTAACTAAACGGGAGCCGAAACAGTTCATATTTTTTACGGGAGTGTTGCCCATAAATGGAATATAACAGGACACAACTGGCGGAAAACATAGGTTTTACCGCTGTCAGGGACGAGAAATTCAATTCAAGTCTGCTGATGATAAGATTCATAACCGAACACTCTGAGACCTCGGCTTCGGCAAATGTGCTCGGCATCTCCTGCCTTACTGCAACCAACAGCCGATACCCCACTATCTCTGCCCTCAGCAGCAGACTGAACGAGCTTTACGGCGCTTCACTGGGAAGCTCTGCGGGAAAGGTCGGAAACGTGCAGATACTTCGGCTTTACAGCTCCTGGATCAACAACAGATACGCCTATGACGGCGAGGATATGCAGAGGGAAATGGCTGAACTGATATGCGGCTGTCTTTTCTCACCGAACGCCCCAAACGGCGAATTTGACGAGGAAAGCTTCAGGATACTGAAAAACGACCTTCTGGACCGCATCGACGGCGAAACAAACTACAAGTACGGTTATGCAGTCTCGAAAGCTCTTGGTATCGCTTTCAGAGGAGAGCCTGCCGCTTATCCCGTTATCGGAAAACGAAGGGATGCGGAAGCTGTCACACCGCAAAGTGCTCTTGCTGCGTATCACAAGCTGCTTGAGACCGCTCAGATAGAAATAAGCTTTGTATCTTCGGAAGGTCATGAAGTGATTGTAGAGATACTGCGAAAGCATTTCAGCGGTATCAAAAGGAACAGCAGAAGCTATGCTCTGCGCTGTAAAAGTCCCGTCAAGGAACAGCCCGAAACAGTTTTCCGCGAGATGGACGTTAATCAGTGCAATATGATAATGGTGTTCAAGTCCGACTGCGATGATTACTACGCCCTCAGCATGATGAATATACTATTCGGTGACGCTTCGTTCTCAAAGCTCTTCCTCAATGTCCGTGAGAAGCTGAGCCTCTGCTACTTCTGCAGCAGCTCACTTTTCTACTCGAAAAATGCCGTCCTTGTGGGATGCGGTACTGACAGGGACAAGGTTGAACAGGCAAGGGACGAGATACTGCATCAGCTCAATGAGATGTGCAGAGGAAATATATCCGACAAGGAAATAAACGATACCTTCATGAGCGTAAGCAATACCATACGTTCAGCAGGTGATACCCTTTCTTCCTATTCAAACTGGTTCTTCGACCGTATATTCTACGATCACCCTCACGATCCTGCGGAATACATCGAGGAATTCAGAAAAGTTACCAAGGAACGCATAGTACAGGCGGCACGTTCTCTCAGGCTCGATACCTTCTACTGCCTTGCAGGAAAGGAGGAGAACTGACATGCACAGAGAGATCATCAGCAGTCCCTTCACCGATGACAAGGTGATACACATAAAACACAAAAGCGGACTCGAGATTTACATATGCGAAATGAAAGGCTTCAACGGAGTACAGGCGCAGTTCTGTACAAAATACGGCTCTATACACCGCAGGTTCAGGACATCTCCCGACGAGGACTTCATGACTGTCCCCGATGGAGTTGCTCACTTTCTCGAACACAAGCTGTTTGAAAACGAGGACTGTCAGGTTTTTGAGCTGTACGCAAAAACAGGTGCAAACGGAAATGCCGCTACCTCCTATGACAGGACATACTACGACTTCTACTGCACTGCAAACTATGCCGAATCTCTGAAGATACTCCTTGATTTCGTTCAGAAGCCCTACTTCACTAAGGAAAATGTGGCTAAGGAACAGGGCATAATCGCTCAGGAGATAAAAATGTCCGATGACAGTCCCGACTGGCGGATATTTGAAAATATGCTTGCAAACATGTATCACGTCCACCCTGTAAGGATAAAGATAGAGGGTACTGCCGAAAGCATTGCGGAAATAGATGAAACACTGTTGTATAAGTGCTACAACGCTTTCTACGACCTGAACAATATGTGCCTTTCCATTGCAGGAAACGTAAGCGCAGACGAGGTAATTGCTATCTGCGATGAATACCTTGCGGAAAGCAGCAAAAACGCTCCCGAAGTCTTCATGCCCTGCGAACCCGATGAGATAGTTTCGCCATATGTATGCGAAAAGCTCGATATCGGCGAACCGCTGTTCAGTCTCGGATACAAGTGCCGACCGTTCAGCAGTTCAGACCGCGCAGTAAAGTCCGTTCAGGCTTCTGTTACGGGATGCCTTCTGTCTGATTCTTCAGGCAGGATGTGCGAACGGCTTCTTTCCGAGGGCATCATCAACAGTTCTTTCTCCTATGAAGTATTCGCAGGGGACGGTTATTTCTCCCTTATTTTCTCGGGCGAATCTGAAGAACCCGAAAAAGTCAGGGATGCCATAATAGACGAGATAGACCGCATTTCATCGGAGGGTATCGACGAACAACAATTCAGCCGTATCAAAAAGACTGCTTACGGTTATTACATCCGTGAACTCAACAACGTTGACGCCGTTGCCGACAGGATGATGAATGCTTTTGTGGACGGCATAGGTCCATTTGACACAATGAAGGCGCTTTCAGAGCTGACGCCCGATGACATAAACCGTTTTACATGCTCTGAACTTAAAAAAGACAGACTTGTTCTGTCAGTAATCGAAAGGAAGTGCGATAAATGAATCAGGTAGATGCAATCACCGATCCCAACGTCATATCCTTCCCGAAGCTCGGCTGGAGCTTCAATGTCGATCCAACAGCTTTCAGCCTCTTCGGAAAGTTCGATATCCAGTGGTACGGCGTACTTATTACAGTGGGAATGATACTCGCTTTCATTTACGTCTATTCACGTCTCAAACGCTTCGGACTCGATCCCGACAGAGCCTTTGATGTTATCATCGGCGGAATTTTCGGCGGAGTAATCGGCGCAAGAGTTTTCTACGTTGTAATGTCCTGGGACGAATACAAGGACAATATCAAGGAGATATTCAATATCCGCAACGGAGGTCTTGCTGTTTACGGCGGTATCATAGGTGCAATACTTGTAGGACTGGTCATAACCAAGATACGAAAGGTAAGAAGACTTCCCATGCTCGATGTCACTGTCCTCGGACTTCTCATAGGTCAGTCCATAGGACGCTGGGGCAACTTCTTCAATCAGGAAGCCTTCGGCACTAATACCGACAATATTTTCGGTATGACAGGCGGCAGGATACAGGCTGCCATACTCAACGGTATGCAGATGGGCGGCGCAATGTACAACAGCGGCGTTGAAACTGCCTGGGACAAAGCCGTACACCCATGCTTCCTCTACGAATCAGTGTGGTGTCTTATCGGATTTATCATCCTCGCTCTCTTCGCAAAGAAGAGGAAGTACGACGGTCAGCTGTTTCTCATGTATCTGACATGGTATGGCGCAGAACGTTTCATAGTTGAGGGACTCCGCACAGACAGTCTCATGATAGGAAATATCCGTATATCACAGGCAATATCCGCAATAATATTCATCGTATCCGTAATACTCCAGATAGTTTTCTATTTCCGCAGAAAGCGCGATCCCGAAGCCTTCACCCTCTATGTGTCAACCGAAGAATCAATGAGACTCATCGAAGAGGGCAGAAGAAAGATAATGGGCGCTGACGGTGCTGATGAAGATGACGATATCGGTATCCTCCCTGACGAGGACGATGAGGATGATGTCGGAATCCTTCCCGATGAGGACGACGATGATGACGTCGGCATACTTCCCGATGAGGAGGATGCAGAAGAAGCCGCTGAAAAGGCCGAGACCGTTGCAGAAGCCGTAAAGGAAAAGGCTGAAGATGCAGTCGAAGCTGTAAAGGATGCGGCAGAGGAGACGGCAGAGGCTGTTATCGGCAAGATCGAAGACGCTGCAGATGCAGTTGACGATAAATATGACCATATCGCCGAGGCTATCGACGAAAAGCTGACAGGCGGTACGGCAAAAGGCTCACACAGCAAGAAGAAAAAACACCACAGAAAATAAGGAGGAAATAAATCATGGCACAGATAATCGACGGAAAGGCTGTTTCATCCAGCGTTAAGGAAGAAGTCGCAGCAGAAGCAGCACGACTCAAAGAGGAAAAGGGACTTAAAATAGGTCTTGCAGTTGTTATAGTAGGTGACGATCCCGCTTCAAGAGTTTACGTGAATAACAAGAAGAAAGCCTGCGAGGCTGTAGGTTTCCAGTCCTTTGAGTACGCTCTCGATGCAAGCACAACTCAGGAACAGCTTCTTGATCTCGTTCAGGTTCTCAACCGTGATGACAGAGTAAACGGTATACTTGTACAGCTCCCGCTTCCGAAGCACATCGACGAAAAAGCTGTTATCGATGCTATCTCTCCCGATAAGGACGTAGATGCTTTCCACCCTGTAAACGTAGGAAAAATAATGATCGGCGAGTATTCGTTCCTTCCATGTACTCCCGCAGGCGTTATGCGTCTTATCGAGAGCACAGGCGTTGATATAACAGGTAAGAACTGCGTAGTTATCGGACGCAGCAACATCGTCGGCAAGCCTCAGGCAATGCTCCTTCTCCAGAAGAACGGTACTGTTACCATCTGCCACTCCAAGACAAAGAACCTCAAGGAAATATGCCTTAATGCAGATATCCTCGTTGTTGCTATCGGACGTGCAAAGTTCGTTACAGGCGACATGATAAAGGAAGGCGCTGTAGTTATCGACGTTGGTATGGACCGTGACGAGAACGGAAAGCTCTGCGGAGATGTAGACTTCGAGTCAGCAGAGAAAAAAGCCGGATATATCACTCCTGTACCCGGCGGCGTAGGACCAATGACCATAGCCATGCTCATGAAGAACACTCTAACAGCTGCAAAACAGCAGGCAGGAATCGAATAAAAAAACACAACGGCGGATCAGGTGAAAGCAAAGAAATTTGCGTTTCGTATACCTGTCCGCCGTTATACGTTTCGTATATGGTCAAACTGTCAATTCGCACGTTCTATTCCCTTTCGTATTGTGACAATCGACGATTTTGGTTAAAAAGCCACTTAAACCATTGACAACCGATCACTTTTGGAGTATAATGTATACACAAATATAAAACATAGTGTATAAAAAACAATAACATTGCACAATTTAGATAAAGGTATAATAGTGACACCGCCACAAATAAGTTATCCACGGCTGGATCAGCACTTACAGCCGAAGGGAATAGAAAAACTTTTTCTATAGAGAAACCGTCCCCGTAAAAAGGGACGGTTTTTCACTTTATTTCAGACCTGCGAGAATACCTCGCCTATGTTGCGGCATATCAGAAGATCAGCTCCCGAATCCATGTTCGTCGGCGACTTGTTTATTATAACAAGGTCGCTGCCTCTGAAATACCTGATAAGTCCTGCCGCAGGATATACGTTCAGTGAAGTTCCGCCTATAATCAGCGTATCGGCATTGATTATAGCGTTGACTGCTCCCGTAATGGTGTCGTCGTCAAGAGATTCCTCGTAGAGAACTACGTCAGGCTTTATGATCCCTCCGCAGCTGCATCTCGGGATGCCCTCGGAATTGAGTATAAATTCCGCATCATAGAACTTCCTGCACTTTGTACAGTAGTTTCTCAGGACACTTCCGTGAAGCTCGAAAACCTTCTTGCTGCCTGCTGCCTGATGAAGTCCGTCTATATTCTGGGTGACAACGCCGATGAGACGTCCCTCATCCTCCCACTGTGCAAGCTTGAGATGTGCAGGATTCGGCTTGGCGTCAAGGCACAGCATCTTCGCACGGTAGAAGCGATAGAATTCCTCTGTATTCTTCTCGAAGAAAGTACGGCTGAGTATAGTTTCGGGCGGATAGTCCCACTCCTGATTGTAAAGACCGTCAACGCTCCTGAAATCAGGTATTCCGCTTTCAGTTGAGACTCCCGCACCGCCAAAGAATACTATGCGGTGTGAGCGCTCGATTATCTCTGACAGTTTACGGATATCGTCCATAACTCAACCTCCCATTACTTTAACGTAGAACTTTCTGTTTCTTGGTCCGTCGAACTCGCAGAAGTAAATGCCCTGCCATGTTCCGAGAAGGAGACGTCCTCCCGATATGATGATAGTCTCGCTTGCGCCGACTGTTGAGGACTTGATATGTGCGTCTGAATTGCCCTCGGCGTGGTCAAAGCCTTCAAGATCGGGGAAAGCCTTGTCGAGTCCCATAACGAAATCGGACTTCACATCGGGATCGGCATTTTCGTTGATAGTGACTGCCGCAGTAGTGTGCGGACAGAAAACTATACAGAAGCCTTCGTTAACGCCGCTTTCGGTGATAGCCGCCTGGACCTCTCCCGTAATATCGATGAGTCCCTGTGAAGGGGTGCTTAATTTAAAATCGAACAGCATATTATTCCTCCTGTTATTTTTTATTTGAATTATAGTATTTGCAGAAATAGTTCAGTGTACATTCCCCGCATTTCGGACTTCTTGCACGGCATATATCCCTGCCGAACTGTACTGTCTGATGACAGAAATGATTGGATATATCAGGCGGAAGGAGCTTCACAAGGTCCTTTTCCACCTTTGCAGGCTCTTTGTTTGAAGTCATGCCGAGACGTCCCGTGATGCGTATGCAGTGGGTGTCGGTGACTACCGCAGGCTTTCCGAACACATCACCCAGCATGAGGTTAGCAGTTTTTCTGCCGATACCAGGAAGGCTTAGAAGTTCCTCCATAGTATCGGGGACCTCTCCCCCGAAATCGTCGATAAGCTTCTGCGCCATTTCCTTAAGGCTTTTCGCCTTTGTATGATAGAAGCCGCAGGGTTTAACGTCCTGTTCAAGCTCGGCAAGGTCCGCATCGGCAAACGCCTGTATGCTCGGATACTTCACAAAAAGCGTCTTCGTAACTATATTGACTCTTGCATCGGTACACTGCGCTGCAAGTCTTGCCGCAAACATAAGCTCATAGGGCTTGGAGTAATCGAGAGTGCAGTCTATATCGGGATAGAGCTTTTCAAGCTCCTCGCAGGCAAGGCGTGTGATCTCCTTTCTGGTCATCGCTTCTCTCCCCCGTTCCTGCGCTGTGCAGCGTGTATCTCATCATAGACCTTATACATCTTCTGAACTGTATTTTCAAGGAAGTAGTAGTGCTTTATATAGAACACGAGCAGTACGAGTATTATCGTAACAAGGATAAGAACTGCAAGATCCTTTTTCACAACAAGGAGAGCCATGAATATCGAAAGAACCAGTGCAAACAGCATGGTCACAAGGAAGTGTACGATACGTTCATGCTGCATGAACTGTATCTTCAGCAGATGTTCGTTCATTATGTCATCAAGTTCGCTGCTGTCCTCACAGTTTTCAAGGCGCTTCTGCACCTGTTCCATATATTCCGTAAGGTATTCGGTCATAGTCTCCGCCTCCTTTTTCACTATACTATAATTATACACCCGAAGCCGCATAAAGTCAACAAGAAGAACCTGTTCACAGGCAGGTAAGCATCCTTATTAAATAATATATTATTTAATCGATGCATAAAGTTAGTTTCATAATTAGTTTTGTTACACTTTAAGAACATATACACAAACTATTTTCCCTATCCTACGTCAACAATGCGTATAATCCGCCCATGATTTAACAATTATTTAATCCTTCATTTCGTCAAATCAACAAAAATGATGCTTTGTTTTTGTTGAAGCCTACGAAAATTTTTAATACAAGGAAAACTTTTCTTTTAAGTCTTGAAACCAGCTTTTTTTTGCACTATAATATTCTCAGAATATTATTTACAGGAGGGTAATCAAATGTATTCTAAATTTTTAAGAAAAGCTAATGCAGCAATTATGGCGGCTGCACTGGCTGCAAACTGTGCGGTCTTCTACTCTTCAACTGTAGTTGCCGCAGATAACAACAAGTTCGAGTTTGAAAGCGCTGAAGTTACAGGTGACGTTACCGTTGAGAAGGATGCCGATGCAAGCGGCGGTTCCTACCTCAAGATGACAGAGAGCGGTACCATCAACCTGACCGTTAACGTCGACGAAGAGGGTATGTATAAACTCACTATCCATGCAGGCGGAATCGGAAGCGCTAAGCAGCAGAACCTGTCTGTTAACGGCGCTTCTCAGGGCACTCTCGCTATTCCCGAAAGCGACGGATTCGAGGAGATAGCTATTCCTTCGATCAAGCTGAAAAAAGGCGAGAACGTTATCACTATCGAAAAATCATGGGGCTGGTCCACTTTCGACTATGTAACTGTTGAAAAGGCAGTCCTCCCAGCTATCAAGGCTACACAGACTTCTCCCGTTGATATCAAGGCTTCAGCTGAAACAAGAAGCCTTATGAGTTACCTTGCAGGTGTTTACGGAAACGGCATCATCTCAGGTCAGCAGGAGATATACAAGTATGGTCCTCACGACCTCGAAACAGAATTTGAATACCTCAACGACCTTACAGGTCACTATCCTGCTATCCGCGGTTTCGATTACGGCAACTTCTGCTGTCCTGCATTCGGAAGCGATGACGGCTCTACAGACAGGATCATCGACTGGGTAAAGAACAGAAACGGTATCGCTACCGCTTCATTCCACCTCAATGTTCCAAAGGATTTTGAAGGCTACAAGTCCGGCTCAAAGGTAGACTGGGCTGAAACTACATACAACAACAAGGATACTGACTTCTCACCTGAAAAGGCTGCAACTCCCGGCACTAAGGAGAACGAGTATTACCTTCAGGCTCTTACAACTCTCGCAAAGGAGTTCAACAAGCTCGAAAAAGAAGGCATCCCCGTTATCTGGAGACCTCTCCACGAAGCTGAAGGAGGCGGCGGAGAAACAGGTTCATGGTTCTGGTGGGGCAGAGAAGGTTCAGCAGCTTATAAGAAGCTCTGGATCTACACCTACGAGACTCTTACCAATGATCTCAACTGCCACAACCTCATCTGGGAGTGGAACAGCTATAACTTCGATACCTCAAAGGACTGGTATCCGGGCGACGAGTACGTTGATATCATCGGCTACGATAAGTACAACTGCACAGTTTATCTCCAGGAAAACAACTGGCAGCCTTCACTCCAGCACAATGACAGCGCTATTAGTCCTACATTCTACGGCCTTATGGAGAAGTATGACAGCGCTAAGATGATCTCTATGGCTGAGAACGACTGCTTCTCAACTGTCGGAAACCTCACTTCCGAAAAAGCAGGCTGGCTCTATTTCTGTACATGGTATGACGGCGGAAGCGATGACATCAACTTCCTCTCAAACCCTGTATTCAACACAAAACAGGACACTATCGATATGTATCAGAGCGAGTACTGCATAACCCTCGATGAGCTTCCAAAGGATCTCTACAGTAAGGATATCCCTGCACCCGATCCTGCAATGACTACCACAAAGCCTGCAACAACTGCTCCCGATCCTTCAGTTACTACTACCACAACTACAGCAGCATTCAAGTTCAAGGCTAAGTCATACAAGATCGATCTTCCCGAGGCAAGCGAAAGAGACACTCTCACACTCGTTATAGAAGGCGCTCCTACAGCTTCTATCGGCGGCGGTATCGGATACGGTACAAACGCTGACGACTGGAAGAACCTTGAATGGAAGGGCAACGCCGATGCCGACGGAAAGCTCACTGTTGATATCGATATCTCCGAGATTCCAGAGGACTTCAAAACCGTTGAAGCTCAGATCTGGTGGTCCAATGTCTGGGACGCTGCAACAGAAAAGGCAAACGATAC
This sequence comes from Ruminococcus sp. XPD3002, assembly GCA_900119535.1. Lineage (GTDB taxonomy): Bacteria > Bacillota > Clostridia > Oscillospirales > Ruminococcaceae > Ruminococcus > Ruminococcus flavefaciens_H. Next base: position 836 of record FPJT01000001.1, on the reverse strand, counting down.
CGACTGTGATCTCACTGACCACAGCTTCAAGAAGTCCGTTGAGGATACTACAGTTGAACCTTCACTTCTCGGTGATGCTACCCTCGACAATGACGTAAGTCTTGCAGATGCACTGGCTATTCTCCAGTACGTAGCAAACGCAAAGAAGTATCCGCTCACTCCCGTTGCATTATCCAACGCTGACGTTTATAACCGCGGCGACGGTATAACAGGCAACGATGCGCTTACTATCCAGAAGCTCGATGCTAAAGTCATAAGCGAGCTTCCTTACACAGAATAACTCCTCATCCCCTTTACAAAAGGTCCCCTGCTTCGGCAGAGGACCTTTTCTTTGTATCATACCTCTATGCACAAATCAGCCGCCCTCCCGAAGGAAGGCGGCTCAGTCTGTCAAAAAAGTATTTATTCATTAGGGAACGCCCTCTCTTGCAGGGCGTTCCCTCTTTCAAAACAGTCCACCGGACTGTTTTGAAATTCACCCTTTGCCGAGCGCTTCGTATTGCAGGGCTCTGCCCTGCCTTACCGGTCCGTCCCCTCTGTCAGCCTCGCTGACATCTCCCCACACTGTGGGGAGTCACCCGCCAAAGGCGCTGCCTTTGGAATCCGCTAAAGGGATAGCATCCCTTTAGAATCCCCAAATTTATGGTTTCAGGCTTTTTTACACTATCAGCCGCCCTCCAGAAGGAAGGCGGCTGTTGTTATGACTTATTCAAGCCGTCGGACTCGGATCACTCCTCATCCTTTCTTCTGCGTACCGCAAAAGCTGTACCGAAAGCCATTACTATGAGAGCCAGCGGCATTGCCATGCCTGCGTCACCTGTCTTAGGTGAGCTTAC
>FPJT01000012.1 GCA_900119535.1 Ruminococcus sp. XPD3002 | reverse complement strand
GTCGGCAAGCTGAAAATGCTGAAAGCAAGTCACATGAATTCACTGTATGATCTGCAAGATAAGGTATTCAAAATATTGCCTATGAAAATAAAAACATATCAAGACCTTAAAACAAATATAGAAGCTGATATAAAGGAATTTAAGGCACGTCCTGTAGAGCTTGATGATAAAGGCAAACCTGTATTCCCTTCTATTGAGCTTGGCGGTAAAGTTTATAAGGATAAGGAAACCGCAGGAAAAGCTCTGATAGATGCTTGTAAATCTGCTGTTAAAGTTAATTTCAGCGGATATACTGAGGTTGGAAGTTATCAGGGATTCAAGCTGAACATTGGATATGAACCAATGAACAGATTGTATGTAGCTCAGTTGAAAGGTCACTCTGAATACAGAGCAGAGCTTGGCGCAAGTGAAAGTGGTAATTTTACAAGACTGGATAATCTGCTCAATGGTATGGAGAACACTCTGAAAAACGTGGAATTACAGCTTGAAAGACTTGAAAATGAACTTTCTGAAGCACAGACACAAATCGATGCTCCATTCCCCCATGAAGATGAGCTGCAAGAAAAGTCAAAACGGCTCGATGAGCTTACAAAACAGCTTGAAAGCGCTGCGGAAGATAAATCAACATCAGAGCTTGCTGAGATCGTTGATCCTTATTTTATTGAAGTAAGCTCCGAGAAAGCTGCGGAAAAGCTGAAAAGCAGCGGTATCACCTTTGAAATGAAAGAAAGCGAAGGTCATTATATCATTAAAATCAACCGCAGCGACAAGGACAAAGCACACGATCTTCTGGAACAACAGAAAAAAATTGTGCTATAATAGCACAAAATCTCTCCCCTGTTTTACAATATCAACAGCAATTATGGAAGGTTCAATAGTTGTTTTTTATGCCCCTGATCATTCGAGGGCATTTCTTTTGTTGGTCAGCGGCTTGTCGATCAGCTTATAAAAGACATCATATTCACAGGGACGGGCGCAAAGCTTTGAGCCAAAAGCGATACAGAGAAATATAGTCGCTGACGCTCCAATTCCACACATGGAAGTGCGGAAACCAGCAGAGCCGATAGGCTCAAATGCAAAATAGCCCCACAGGGGCTAACACAAATCGCAAGCTCGGCAAATCGTGGGCGCACTAACGGCAATCCACAATTCGCACCGCTTGGCAGAGGGCTGCTGCCCCTACGACACCGCACAGAAAAAATATAAAGAGAGGTTTACACCAAAATGAATGAGAAAGAAAACAAGAATCGTCGTGATCTCTACCTGAAGATCAAGGCGAGCCGTGAGGAGCTTGATGCTATCGACCGCAAATTCCGCAACAGCGGAATGAAGTCAAGGAGTGAGTTCGTCAGGGCGATGATCTTCGAGGGCTACATCGTGCAGTTTAACGAGGAGAAGCTGATTGAAATTCTCAGACTTGCAAGGAACATCTCAGGCAATATCAATCAGATCGCCGTTCGTGCAAACAGCGGCGGCAGAGTTTATAACAACGATATTGCCGAGATCAAGGAAGGGGTGAATCGGCTCTGGCAACCACTAAGATATTTTCAATCTCTGCTGATGACCTTGCAGCACTAAACTACATCGCCAACCCCGACAAGACCGACAACGGCAGGCTCATTATCACAGAGGGGTGCAGCTCTGATCCGTTGCAGGCAAGTCATGATTTTGCTGAGATTCGGAAACACGGGACGGACAAAAGCTCCGTTCTCGCCCAGCACTTTATCGTCTGTTTCAAGCCCGGTGAGATCACACCGGAGAGAGCATTGCAGCTCGGTCAGGAGATATGTGAGCATTTTCTAAAAGGCGAATATCAGTATTTTATGACCTGCTACATCGACAAAAATCACACGCACCTTCATGTAGTTTTCAATAAAACCAACTGCATCGACGGCAGGACTTTTTAAACGCACGAAAACCGCAGTACTACCAAGCAGGACAGGTCATTTCAGAAGCTCATGAACATCACGGACGAGGTATGCCGACAGTATCATTTATCTGTGATCGAACATCCCGAAATGGGCAAGGGCAAGAACCATTGGGAGTGGGATATGTCAAGGCAAGGATTATCGTGGAAATCTAAACTGAAATATGCAATAGATCAGGCTATCAAGGTCAGCGAAAACTTTGAGGACTTCCTTGCCAAGTGCGCAGATTTCGGCATACTCTACGAATACAATCCCGACCATAAGATCGACCTGAAATTTATGCTTGCAGAGCAAAAGGAACGCAATCCGAGAGCGAAGTTCACCCGTAGCCGGACACTTGGCTGGTATTATGAAACCGAGCAGATCAAAGGGCGTATCGCACAGTATATGGGCGGTATGATGTTTGTTCCGAGAATCAAAGTCAAACAGATTACTCCAAAAACTGAGGAGAACAAGTTTATCCGTGATGCTATCAACCGTGGCAATATGAAGGTGGCAAGCATCGCAAAAAATATTATCACCGCATACGGCGTTGAGCCGAATCAGGTTCGTGGTGCTGCGATGGCGGCATTTATTGAAAGGGCGCATCTTGTCGGTGAGCTGAATGACCTGAACGCACAAATCAAAGATTTGCAAGAAAAACTCAAAATGCTGAAAAAATATCGCAAGGTCAAGCATATCGGAGAGGAATTGAAAGCACTCAGCGGTCGAGAGGAAAAAAAATACCGCAAGGAACACGGCAGCGATATTGCCGAATATCACGAAACCTGCAAACAGGTTTTGGAGCTTTACCCGTCAGGCAATATTCCGAAAGTCGAAAATCTTGAAAAGCATATCGCATCTTTGCAGAAAAAGCTCTCGAAGAAAAATACGGAATACAATCAGGCAGATAAGAAGTCCCGTGAGCTGTCCGAAGCAACGAGAACGATAGAGGAATATCTGCGACAGGAGCAGAGTCGGGATCAGCAGAAGAAAAGAAAGCGGAATGACCTCGAATGATGATAGGCTCTCTGGCAAACGTAGAAGCACCTCAGAGCCGTCCGTACTGTTTACGGGGATAATTACCCTGTCCAGTCACGAAATGCCATACACGCCAATTTACGAATATACAACAAAGCTCCCTACAGTGATTACACTGTAAGGAGCTTTTTCACATAATCAGCGCGCACACAGCGCACTTTTAGCGCAGTAACCCTTTATAATTACAATAGCTGAATTTCTTGAAATCGGTAGTTCCAAGATAACCATACTTAAACAGCATAATATAGCAGATATTCGATTTTCAAGATGCTAATATGAAAACAATTTACAACTGCCTGCATATGCTATTGATCATTCTACGCTGATATACAACATCAGGATGGACATATCTGTTGATGGTGAGATTAACGGAACTATGACCGAGGACAGTGGACAGCGTTTTTACATCAAAGCCGTGTTCAGCACAATTGGTCGCAAAGGTGTGGCGGAGTTTGTGGTAATTATGATCACCAATCTCCGCAGTCTGTAATATCTTTTTGTAGCGATACTGCATAGTTCTCGGCTCAACAGGCTTATCAGCACACGAAAGAATATACAAATCAGCTTTATCTCTGAACATTCTGAAATATCTCATAAGAGGATCAGGAATGGCTATATCTCTAAACGATGTTGCTGACTTCAGAGCTGAGATCACTATTTTGTTTTTTCTATTGCCGTTTGTTGAGGATATTCGCTGAACAGTCCTGCGAATATGCAGTATCTTGTGCTGAAAGTCCACATCTTCCCATTTTAAGCCACAAAGTTCTCCGATACGCAATCCCATACAAAGTGACAGCAAGATACCGAAAGCAGTCAACGACATATTTGATTTCAGTTATTCGGTAAGTTTTTTCTGCTCTACATCACTGATTCGCTCAATTTGCTTCCTTTCCACCTTTGGAAGTACAACATTTTTCATCGACAGCTTAAAGCTGTACTCCTCCTGAGCATAACTCAACAGTGCCTTAAATACCATAATAATATCTCTCACATAGCTCGCAAATAAGCCGTCTGCGAGCTTTTGGTTTATATACTCGTTGACTCGTCCTGCCGATAGATCTGCACACGGAACATCACCAAATACAGGGAGAATATGTTTTTCAAATTTCGCTTTGTAATTAGCAAGCGTGGACTCTTTGACACGATTAACTACAGCATTTAGCCACTCAATATACACCGTGCCTACAGTGATATATCTGCCCGAAAGATAGCGAGAAGCCACCTCCTGACCTATCAGCACCTTGCTTTCTGCTTCATCATAAGTCTTACCGTAGACATACTGATATTGTGCCTTTCCTCTATCGTCATAGCCCACAATGAATTTTCCCATGAATCGTCTGCCTTTACGAAACGTAATATTTACGCTTGATTTTTCCATTCTGTAACCCTCCTGATTGCCTAAACACCGGCATATTGCACATTTTAAATATACTCACTGTATGCAAAACGCTGGTTTTCTCAAAAAATATTGCAAACTTTACTCCAATCATGTATAATTTCAATAAGGGAAAGTGTACCATTTTGGTATACATTCTTAGTGAAATTGACTGGTTTCATCAAACTACTGATTTCAAGAAATGTGATATGATATTCCCCTTCATATTATATCACGGACAGTGGCGTGATAATCCGAACAAAAAATATTTCTATAAAATAATAGGGAGGATAGATTATGATCAAGGAATTCATGAAAAAGACAATGGCGGTTTTAGTAAGCATTACTATGGTTCTTATAGTTTTGCCTACTATTCCTGTTCATGCAACTCAAACAAGAAAGAATAACTTTTCCACCAGTTATACACTCACAGGTAATGGCGCACAAGATATAATCAATGTCGCAATGGCTCAGATAGGCAAAACAGGAAGTGATCTTGGCTATAGTGAGGAATGGTGTGCTGACTTCGTTTCAGACTGTGCAGACCTTGCAGGTCAAGGTGATGCAGTGCCAAGAACAGGCGCGGTTAGCAACGAATACACTTCAGCACGACCGTGGTGGGGACTAAGGCAGACTATTATTCAGGCAGGCGGTTACGATGTCGGGCTCGACAATGCACAGCCTGGCGATATTGTATTCTTTTCCGGTCATGTAGAAATAGTTTATTCAGGTACAGGCAGCGGTATTGTGTCAATTGGCGGTAATACAGGAAGTGGCGACAGTTGTTATACAAGAACGGTTTGCTCCCCAAGAAAACATGGAAATCCAGTAGCTGTTTTGCGTCCAAATTATTCAAACACTCAATTAGATGCCCCTTCACTTACAATCAACAAAAATTTTGCCAAAGCAGGCGAAGAAATATCGATTGAATGGAATGATGTGGAAGGAGCTGATTCATATTGGCTTCACATCTACAAAAATGGCGAAGACTACATAAATCAGTCGCTCGATAAATCACTTTCATTCACTCATAGCTATTCCAAAGGCAACTACACTGCTTATGTGGTATCAATACGAGGAAGTCGGGAAGCATTGAGTTCTGTATCATTTTCTGTTTATGATTCAGTTCCTGCTGCGCCAAAGCCTAATATAAGTAAAGATCACTTTGAAATAAACGAAATGGTAGACATCACATGGGCTGAGGTTCCTGAAACAGATTATTACTGGCTGCACATCTATCGAAATGGCGAGGATTATGAAAACAAGTCTTTAGATAAGGCGTTATCATATTCCGCTCAGTATCCTGAAGGTGAATATAGAGCATACATCGTTTCGGGAAACGGTCTTGGTGAAACACTTAGTTATGTAGATTTTACAGTACACAGCGATCCTCCAGATAAACCTGATCTTAGGATAGCGAAGAACAGATTTACGATCAATGAAGATGTTACTGTTAGTTGGGATGCAATAGCTAATGCTGATTCGTATTGGCTTCATAGCTATAGGAACGGCGAGGACTATGAAAACAAATCAATTGGAACGGATCTATCCTACACAGCACAATATCCTGTTGGTGAATATACCTTATTTATTGTTCCTATAAATGCTACTGGCGAAACACTTAGCAGTGTTGATTTTACGGTTCATGATTCTAAACCTGAAGCACCAAAGCCAACGATTCCCAAGAGTTCTTTTTCAACCGATGAACGCATTAATATCAAATGGAATAAAACTGCTGATACCGATTCATACTGGCTTCACATCTATAAAGATGGAGAAGACTATGTGAATCAGTCGCTGATGCTTTCATTGGATTATAGCGCAAAATACCCTGCTGGAAATTATACTGCTTATATTGTATCCTGCAATGCTATGGGTGAAACTCTTAGTTCAGTAGATTTTTCCGTTTATGTTAATGGCGATTGCAATAGTGATGGAGAGTTCAATATATCTGATGTTGTACTTCTTCAAAAATGGTTGTTAGCTGTTCCAGATACATATATGGAAAACTGGCAGGCGGCTGATTTATGCGAAGATGATCGACTTGATGTGTTTGATTTGTGCCTTATGAAACGACAGCTTATTTATGGGAGTTATAACAAATGACAAAGAAACCGCTATCTATAATTTTTTCAATTATAATGGTGTTATCTTGCATAACCACAATCGACAATTCAAAAGTATTTGCTGTATCAAACGAAGAAACGATATATGATTATCTTACCAGTAATTTAGGTTTTAACAGTGCGGCTGCTTGCGGAGTTTTAGCAAATATCGAGCTTGAATCAGGCTTTGATCCACGAAAAAACGAAAGCGGCGGCGGCGGTTACGGCTTGTGTCAATGGACAGGCTCACGGCGTACTGATTTAATCGAATGGTGTAACTCGAACGGATACGACTATAGCACCTTGCAAGGGCAACTTAATTTTCTAAACCATGAGTTGAAGAATAACAATTCTTCTTTCTATAATTTAATGAAAACGGTTGATAATACTGAATCTGGTACTTATGATGTTGCTTATAACTGGTGTATGGATTTTGAACGCCCTGAATACAAAGATAAGGTACATGGTCAATACAATGCAAATGGTGTTCCAACTGTAAATGGTGGATATGACTACTTCAAGGCGAATGGAAAAACGTACAGATGTATAGCCGCCAGAATCGGATTGACTGAATCTCAGTATCGTGGTAAAATAGCAGCAACAACTTATTGGTCAAAGTACGGCGGTGGAGATGTTGAGCCACCTAATTTATCAATCAATCTGAAATGTGCCACTCCAAATGATGAAATAGAATTACAGTGGAATTCGGTAATGAATGCAAACTCATATTGGCTACATATTTATAGGTATGGAGAAGATTATATAAATGAATCTGTGGGACAATCCCTTAGTATAAAAAAGAAATTTCCCCAAGGGGTATATACAGCCTATGTTGCAGCAATAGGTAATAATGGTGAAGCATTTAGTGGAGTAGATTTTACGATTTATGATTCCGCCCCATCTGCACCTCAGCCGTATATAAGCAAATATCATTTTGAAATAAATGAAACAGTTAATATTACATGGGCAGAAGTTCCTGACACTGAATACTATTGGCTTCATATTTATCGGAACGGTGAAGATTATGAAAACAAATCCTTGGATAAAGCGCTGTCGTACTCAGCTCAGTATCCTGAAGGCGAATACACAGCTTATATTGTTTCTGGAAATGGACTTGGTGAAACTATAAGCTATGTAGAATTCACAGTACACAGTGATCCACCTGATAAACCTGATCTTAGGATCGCAAAGAACAGATTCACCATAAATGATGATGTTACTGTAAGCTGGGACGCAATAGCTAATGCGGATTCATATTGGCTTCATAGCTATCGTAATGGTGAAGATTATGAAAATAAGTCGATAGGCACAGACCTGTCTTATACGGCTAAATATCCGGTTGGAGAATATACTTTGTATATCGTTCCTATAAATGCCGCAGGCGAAACACTTAGTAGTGTTGATTTTACAGTTCATGACTCAAAGCCTGAAGCGCCTAATCCCACTATATCGAAAGAAGCATTTTCAACCGATGAGGAGATCAGTATTAAATGGAATAAAACTGCTGATACCGATTCATACTGGTTACACATTTATAAAAATGGGGAAGATTATGTGAACCAGTCCATTGATCTTGCGCTTAACTACACAGACAAATATCCTGTAGGTGACTATACAGCATATATTGTATCCTGTAATGGTGTGGGTGAAACGCTTAGTTCAGTAGACTTCTCTGTTTATTTAAGTGGAGATTGCAACAATGACGGAAAATTTAACGTTTCCGATGTAGTTCTACTTCAGAAATGGCTTCTTGCTATACCTGATACACATCTCGACAACTGGAAAGCAGCCGATATGTGCGAAGATGATAGACTTGATGTGTTTGATCTCTGTATGATGAAGCGCAAATTGATATACAAATAATCATTTCTTATATTGGAGGCGAATAAGAATGAACACGATTATTAAAAGGACAGCATCTTTCCTTTTGTCCTTTGTGCTTATAGCAATGTCTATCTTAAGCAATTATTCTGATACCTTGATCAATGCTAAGGCGTTATCAACTGTTCAGATTGAATTTGTAGAAAAGGTAGCCTCATATGCACAACAGCATTACGAAGAATCTAAGATATTGCCAAGTTTTGTTGCTGCTCAAGCATTACTTGAATCCAAGTCAGGAGATGGGTTGAGCAGTTTAGCAGAAAACTATTATAATTTTTGGGGAATGAAAGCAGGTAGTTATACGGGAAAAACTGTTGAATTAAAGACTACAGAATATGATAGTTCTGGAACCCCCTATACAACTTATGCGAAATTTAGAGCATACGATTCATTTGAAAAAGGCGTACTTGGATACTATGATTTCATTAATAGTTTAAGCAGATATCATAATATCATAGGTGTTACTGATTACAAAAAAGTGTGTCAGCTTATTCGAGAAGATGGTTGGGCAACGGATCCCCAATATACAAACTCATTGATTTCACTTATTGAAACGTATGATTTAACACGATATGACATTTGGAATGAAAAGAAATGGTACGACGATTATGTTTCCGCTGACTTAGGTGAAAGCTTCTATGCTCAGATAATATGTCAAGACAACGGGTGCTACCTTAGCAACATGGAAGGTAATGTCGGTGGAGCAGATCCCATCGCAACCCAAAATCAAATATGGCACTTTGTAAGCCAGGATGACGGCAGCTATGCTATCTTGTCGTACTATGATGACTTATCTATGGATGTGTATGCAGCAAGCACGGATAACGCTACTAACATTCAGATGATGCCATATGTTGGTAATACAGCGCAGAAATTCTGGATCTATTCTATCAACGGAGCTTACTATTTCCGTCCTCAGTGTACCGAATATCCTTTCACTATCAACAGACAAAACAATGATAACCTTGAAGTGTGGTATTTTGATCCGACCTTCACAAACAAGAGGTTTGATATTATCAAAATGGATCTTGATGGAAATATGCCGATCAGTATAGGCGGCGATTTCTATGCTCAGATGGTATGTGAAGATGGTGAAAGCTATCTCAGCAACATGGAGGGAAATGTTGGAGGTGCTGATCCTATCGGAACGAAGAATCAGATATGGCATTTCAAGTGGTTGAATGATGGCAGTTACTCTATTACATCTTATTATGACGGTCTGTCAATGGACGTAGCCGGAGCTAAAACAGATAATGCTACAAATATGCAGATGATGCCCTATGTCGGCAATACGGCTCAGAAATTCTGGATTTATTCGATCAACGGTGCATATTATATTCGCTCACAGTGCAATCCGTATCCATTCACGATCAACAGGCAGAATAATGATAATCTTGAGTTGTGGTATTACGATTCAACATTTAAGAATAAAAGGTTCAACATCATCAAAATGGACTGCGGAGGAAATCTCCCTATCAATGTTGAGGGCAGCTTCAACGGTGACTTCTATGGTAGGATAAAATGCAACACGAACGGCAAGTATCTTACGAATACCGACAATAATGTTGTGTGTGCTGATGATACTTACAATAACGATCAGGTTTGGCATTTCAAATGGCAGCATGACGGTAGTTACTCTATCACATCGTATGCTGATGAAAAATCAATGGATATATACTGTGCTAAGGAAGCAAACGGCACTAATGTCCAAATGATGCCATATGTTGGCAATACAGCACAAAGATTCTGGATCTACAACATGAATGATGCCTACTACATCCAGCCTCTATGCTCCGCTCTGCCGTTTACATTGAATGGGGATAACTTAGAGATATGGATCTACGACAAGACTTTTGAAAACAAAAAGTTTGATATTATCGAAGTGAAGCCTTATTCTAATGTTGAAGGTGATTGCAACAATGACGAAAAGTTTAACGTTTCCGATGTAGTTCTGCTTCAGAAATGGCTGCTTGCAGTACCTGATACTCATTTTGAGAATTGGAAAGCAGCCGATATGTGTGAAGATGACAGGCTTGATGTCTTTGACCTCTGCATGATGAAGCGTAAACTGATATACGGTTAAGAAAGAGGTGCCTTATAATGAAAAACAAAATCAAAAAAGTTTTTTCATTAATTATGAGCTGCACAATGCTAATGATACTGTTCACTCCGTCGAACACAATGAAAGCAAATGCGATTTGGTGTGCCAAAGATGGATTTGACAAGAGCCGATATACATTATCAGGCAATATGGCAGAAGATGCAGCTACCATTGCCAAATCTCAGAAAGGAAGATTTTGTGATGACTTCGGATATTCGGGCGTAGACTGGGGCGCATGGTGCGATGAGTACGTTGCCGACTGTCTTGAAAACGCAGGCTGTGATTCTTCAATCGTTGCTCACGGAGGTACTGTTGCTGATTTTGCAAACAAAATGATTGATAGAGGCGCTGTGCGGGTTTCGTCTCCGGAAATTGGAGATCTTGCTTTTTTTAATTGGTCTCATGTTGAGATAGTAACAAAAGTTGAAAATGGGAAAGTATACACAGCCGGAGGAAACAATAATGATCCTGATACTAATACATATCATGATGGTGGTTGCTGTGCTGGAGAACACGAAACAACGAAGAATATTAGTTATTACTTAAGACCGAATTATGGTATACTGCCACAGCCAAAATGGTATGATGATTACACTCCGGTTAATCTTGGCGATGGTTTCTATGCACACATGATATGTCAGGACAACGGGTGTTACCTTAGCAATATGGAAGGCAATGTCGGCGGAGCTGATCCCATTGCAACCAAAAATCAAATATGGCATTTTGTAAGGCAGGATGACGGAAGCTATGCTATCTTGTCGTACTATGATGATTTATCTATGGATGTGTATGCGGCAAGTACGGATAATGCTACTAATATTCAGATGATGCCTTATGTCGGCAATACAGCTCAAAAGTTCTGGATATATTCTTTTAATGGTGCTTACTATATTCGCCCGCAATGCACAGAGTATCCTTTCACTATCAACAGACAGAACAACGATAACTTGGAAGTATGGTACTTTGATCCGACTTTCACAAACAAGAGGTTCGATATTATCAAAATGGATCTTGATGGAAATATGCCGATCAGTATAGGCGGCGATTTCTATGCTCAGATGGTATGTGAGGACGGCGGCAGTTACCTCAGCGACATGGAGGGAAATGTTGGAGGTGCTGATCCTATCGGAACGAAGAATCAGATATGGCACTTCAAATGGTTAAATGACGGCAGTTACTCTATTACATCTTATTATGACGGTCTGTCAATGGACGTAGCCGGAGCTAAAACAGATAATGCTACAAATATGCAGATGATGCCATATGTTGGCAATACAGCTCAGAAATTCTGGATCTATTCGATCAACGGTGCATATTATATTCGCTCACAGTGCAATCCGTATCCATTCACAATCAACAGGCAGAATAATGATAATCTTGAGTTGTGGTATTACGATTCAACATTTAAGAATAAAAGGTTCGATATCATTAAAATGGATTGCGGAGGAAATCTCCCTATCAATGTTGATGGCAACTTCAACGGTGACTTCTATGGTAAGATAAAATGCAACACGAACGGCAAGTATCTTACGAATACCGACAATAATGTTGTGTGTGCTGATGATACTTACAATAACGATCAGGTTTGGCATTTCAAGTGGCAGCATGACGGCAGTTACTCTATCACATCGTATGCTGATGAAAAATCAATGGATATATACTGTGCTAAGGAGGAAAACGGCACTAATGTACAAATGATGCCATATGTAGGCAATACAGCACAAAGATTCTGGATCTACAACATGAATGATGCCTACTACATCCAGCCTCTATGTTCCGCACTGCCATTTACATTGAATGGGGATAACTTAGAGATATGGATCTACGACAAGACTTTTGAAAACAAAAAGTTCGATATTATCGAAGTGAAGCCTTATTCTAATGTTGAAGGCGATTGCAACAATGACGGAAAATTTAACGTTTCCGATGTAGTTCTGCTTCAGAAATGGCTGCTTGCAGTACCAGATACTCATTTTGAGAATTGGAAAGCAGCCGATATGTGCGAAGATGACAGGCTCGATGTATTTGATCTCTGCATGATGAAGCGTAAGCTGATATATGTTTAAAACACTCTCTATCTGCACAATCAGAGAGTAATCGGGTGTATTCATAATAACAATGGGGCAAATCAAGAACCTCTGTAGGAGCAATCCTGCGGAGGTTCTTTTTTCTATTCTTTTACACTTTATTCCTGAACTTCTCTCATCAGAGCCACACCGTCCTTGAAGCCCGCCTTGTACGCAGCTCTCATCTAAGCGGCAGCAGTCTCACTTTGCAAGTCACATAGCTTATGGAACAGGATAATTTGCTCCTCGGTCAGCGACTCCTCGAACGGGATAGCGGTCTGCTCCCACTCATCAGAGAAGTGGTCTGTCTTGATAGCACCGATACGGCTATTGTAGATCTCATCAATCATAGGGATACTTCCTTTCAGTCATTGCAGTTAGTGTAATTATCGGAAAAAACTGCTCAGGAATTATCCATAATGACTGTTCACAAATCGGGGAGAGATTTTTATTATTCGGCTATTGACACTCTATAACCTAAGAGTTATAATTATATTAATAAGAAACATTCTGTAAATACAAATAACGTAGATTCTCCGCAGTACAAAAATAAAAATGTGCTATAATAGCACAAATTATAAAAAGGTGGTCAAAAGATGAGCAATATAAAACCTGTTACTTTTTGTTTGTTATCAATGGCATTATCAGTCTTTTGCTTTTATGAAATCATATTGGCTTTATTTTCAGGCAGTACAGAACATCTTCACATAACGCAAAATATCTTCTTAAACTTCATTATTGATACAGTCAATACCTTTAATAACAACTTACAGTTAGGCTACCTCATTGGTATCGGTCTATTGGCTCTGCTATTTGACCTATTATTCTCAGATTCAATGCATGAGTTTTTCAGCAGGCTGCCACTTGGCAGTATAAAGAAATACGACTATATTGATCATGCATGGAATGCTTCCAAATACCATGGTTTTAAATATCAATGTAAGCATTTTTTGGCGGTCCTTGCTCCTGCATTAATAATCGGCTTTTATGTTATTATACACTTAATTTTTAAATCTTCATACCCTGATAATCTTGATCTATGTGTTAATCGGATCCTTCCTGTAGCTATTGTGCTTTCATTAATAGCAACAATAACTATTGTTGCTTCCGTTATCAAATACGGCGGATTATGGGGCGTATTAGTTAGATTGCCGTTGCTATTCACTTCAAATATCTGCTTATGCTCTGTAATTGGTCTTCTTATAGTTTCTCTTGGAGTTACGCTCGCATTTCTTCTTGGCTTTTTAATTTTCTCGATAGTGGTAATTCCAATCACTTTTAGAATAATGCTACGTCTGTTATAAAAACTTTGCTATTATAGCACCGACTCTCTCCCCTGTTTACACATGGTGGAGAGAGTTTTATTTTAATCCCTCTTGACAAATTATAACTTACAAGTTATTATTATATATACTGGAGGATAGATAAAATGGAAATTGACGAAAAAGAAAAGTTTATCAAAACGTTTGTGCAGCTCAGAAATAACCGCCACATTACACAGTCGCAGCTCAGCACAAAGAGTGGTGTTCCGCAGCCTGTAATAGCTCGACTTGAAAAAGAAACTACCGATCCTAAGCTCACAACAATATTAAAGCTTCTGGACAGTATGGAAGCAAAGCTGACTATAAAGGAGGATCAACAAATGGATTATTTTAACACACTTGAAATCGAGGTTATGACCGAGGTAGCTGCAAGCATTGAAGCAACAATATCACGGTATGTTATTGAAAAGCACTTAGAAGATGATGCCAAAAACCCATTGAACATACTGGAAAGTATGATTTTTGACCTTAAGCATTCTTTAGTATGCAAGGATTATACAATGGAAGAATTAAGCCTTATAAAAGCAAAATTTGAATTTGCTCGTGACTACGCAAATGAGGTGATAAAAAACAATGAATGACGGCGATTACACAATAGATGCTATCGAACGTGAAATTAAAAAGCAATACCGAAAGTTTACATTAAAATTTAGTAAAGATAGTTCTCCAAAAGCCTTTGTCTTAGGAGGACAACCGGGGGCAGGAAAAATTGGACTTCAAAAAATAATGGAAGCTAAGTGTAACGGGAATCTTATCGTTCTTAACGGAGATGAGTTTCGTGAGTTGCACCCTGATTATATAGCATTACAAGAAAAATACGGTAAAGACAGCGTAGAATATACTGGCAAGTTTTCTGGACAAATGACCGAAATGCTAATGTCAAGGCTAAAAGCTGAAAAATATAATATACTTGTAGAAGGTACTCTGCGAACAGCGGAAGTACCTTTATCTACTTGTAAAGGCTTCAAAGATAACGGATATAATGTCACACTGGCTTTAGTTGCCGTAAAACCGCAGATTTCGTATTTGAGTACGATCCTCAGATATGAAAAGCAGCTTGCCGCAGGAAAGTTGCCCAGGGCAACAGCGAAGGACAAGCATGATTACATCATAGATCAGCTACCGAGTAACCTGAGTAAGATATACAGTAGCAAGCAGTTTGATAATATCGTTATATACAACCGTGAGGGCGTATGCCTTTATGATATGTCCAAAAATCCTGCGACTACTCCCGACAAGATAATGGAGGAAGTCTTCAAAGGTAAATGGTCACAGTCTGAGCTTGATCAGTTCATAACTATCGATAACACAACACAGCAGTTCATGGAGCAGCGGAACGCTGCGGAGTTGCCTGACTTCAAAGAAAAAGTATTCAATAAGGATATTATTTCTGCGATTGCCCGAAAGAATGGTCTGAGCTATGGAGCTGACTATATACGGATAGTCAGTGAAGATGAGCTTACAAAGCTTGCATCTTCTGGCTTAAATTTCAGTGTAAGCCGTAAAGACGGCAAAATCGCTGTAAAGTATCAGGCAGAGTTAAAGGATAAGGTTAATGAACTACTTAACAGCAAACCTAAGTCATTGAAGATATAAATTGTGCTATTATAGCACAATACCCTCTCCATGCACAAGCAAAGGAGAGGGTATATTTTTATACCTAAAAATGGATTATTCAGCTGTTGGTGCTTCCATAGTGAATAGATCTTCGATAGTACAGCCAAGAGCATTGGAAAGTTTTAATGCAACACCAAGGGTAATATTTTCAATAGTACATCTTCCACTCTCATAGTCACCTATTCGCCCCTGTGAACATCCAACCATTTCAGCGAGCTGACCTTGTGTGAGCTTCTGTGATTTTCTGATTTCTTTCAGATTGTTGCATATTATTCTCATGATTATACCCTTTCTATTAACAGCATAAATTAGTATATTATTTATTATATCTCAATATAGAGATAATGTCAAGCGTTTGCATCATTTCAAATCATTTTATAAAGTGAGTAGCACATTTCTTTTACTTTTGCTACAACAATAGATCTGGAAAAAGCTTCTAACAAATATTTTTTAGCAGTTTTGCGCTCCACATTATAAGCTGTCATAATTTCATTAAGATAGAATTCAATAAGCTCTTTAATCTCTATATCTGTTCCCTTCCATTCATCAGACCACTTCATAACCAAAGCCCCCTTTCAAATTAACTGATAGCCATTTTTTAAGATTATTCTACCATAGTTATATTCTGCAGCGCCTTTATCGACAAGCAGTCTTGCATATGTATTTATCTGTTCAAACGTCATCTGTAGAGATAATTCCTGTAAAATATCTGCAGAAGGAATGTCGCATTTCGGTGAGTTCTTTAAGTTTCTTATCAGAGTATCAAATAATTTTTTTGCATGATATCTCCTTTCTCCCCGTTTTGCCGATAGGACAGCTGCATTTCTTATTCGGTCTTTCCTTCTGCTTTTGCAAACATTCCATGAGCTTCTGCAAGCTCGATGTAGTGTCCCTGATAGGACGAATCCCACTCGATGTGACCGTCCTTATACTGTCTCGGACAATCCGCTATCAGATACCAACCTGACCTTGATAAGAATTCTACCTGTCTTGTGTACTTATCGTGCTCATCATGTTCTACCCTTCTGCAAAGGTAGCTGATACCGTTTTTGTTCTCATATATCTGCCCCTCAACAGGTTCAAATATCTGTGGGTACTCTGGCTTTGGCTTCAGCTCACAAGGCTTTTCAATGCTGTCTACGGCGTAGACGATTTCCCTGAGGGTTGTTAACTTCATTCTGTATTCATCGTAAGCTGCGAAGCCGTTCTCTTTGACTGCGATCTGGATGTACTCGACAGCTTCATCAGCTCCACCTATTATAAATTCCATTGTTGACTTGACGATCATGAGCGCTCCGTGCTGTATCAGAGTGCCGTTGTAATTGAATCCGTCATAGGTTATCTCGACTGTCTGGAGCTTGTCGGCATTTTTTAGTGTTATCTTTCTCATTGTAGTATCTCTCCCTTCTTATATCTGAAAACCATGAGCTTTCAGCTCGTCTAAATCCATGTAATAATGATAATCTGGTGAGTAAGCGTTTAGCTCGTTGCAAGCGCTCTGAGCATCTGCATGAATTCCGTGAACATATCCGACCACAGGATCATCGTTCATAGCGCATTCTTTTCTTATCTGTTTAAATATTACAAATGTATATTCTTTCATGATAGTTTCCTTTCTGCGGAGCTTTTCAGCTCCGCTCGGTAACTGCTTTCAGCGCTTTACTTCTTCTCTGATTAATATCTGCATATCAAGTATTCCTACACTTCTCAAATATTCTCTTGTTGTTCTCAGTCCTCTGCCGAACTGCTTGTTGCAAATGTACTGTCTGAGGTAAAATCCGTGTGATATTGAGGTCACTTCCCATGTTTTGTTGGGATTGTATTTGTCCTGATATAGCGTTCTTATCATTGTTATTCACCTTTCCTGATAGCTGCGAATTCCATGTGGTACATATCTATTGATTTTCCCTTTATATCCCACTCAGGAAGTACAGCGTGAGTCGGCTCTGTGTATCCACATTTAACAGCGTCCTCTGGATTCTCAAAGATTGCACTGATCGTTACAGTACAAAAGCGTGGTGTTACTATTCTTGTTCCAAGTTCCATTTTTATTTCCTTTCTGCCTTTCGGCTCTGCGTTTTCCTTACAATTATATTATAACTCAATTTTGAGTTGATTTCAATAGGCTTCAGTGGATTTATCTCGATATCGAGTTAATTTTGTATACATGCACAATTCTGGTGATTTATTTTGTGCAAGTATATAGTTTGTGATATAATACACATTTTTTCTTTTCCAAATGAACCTGCAATAATTGTGCTATAATAGCACAATTTTACATATCTGTAAAAAATTCACAGAATAACAATTGACTAAATGTGAAATATGTAGTAAAATATAAGGTATCATTTACTTATAAAAAGGAGCTGCCATTATGATAGATAACAAAAAAGAACAGGAAAGAGCTGAATTACATAGAACCATATGGGGTATAGCTAATGATCTGAGGGGCAGCGTGGACGGTTGGGACTTCAAGAACTATGTTCTGGTTATGCTTTTTTATCGCTATATTTCCGAAAATCTTACGAATTACATAAATGACGGAGAGATTGAAGCTGGTACTCCTGACTTCGACTATGCAACGCTCTCTGACGAGGAAGCAGAAGCAGCACGTGAAGACATGGTTACTACAAAAGGATTCTTTATTCTTCCGAGTGAACTGTTCTGCAATGTACTTGCCAAGGCAGAAACAGACGAAAACCTCAATGAAACGATAGAACGCATATTCAATAACATTGAAAGCTCCGCACAGGGATGTGACAGTGAGGACGATTTCAAAGGTCTTTTCGATGATTTCGATGTAAACAGCAATAAGCTCGGCGGCACTGTCGCAAAGCGAAATGAACGCCTTGTAAGTCTTATGAACGGTGTAGCTTCAATGCAGCTTGGTGATTATAAGGACAATACTATAGATGCATTCGGTGATGCGTATGAGTTCCTTATGGGTATGTACGCTTCAAATGCAGGAAAATCTGGCGGTGAATACTTCACTCCGCAGGAAGTATCCGAGCTTCTGACGAGACTTGCAACAGCAGGAAAAACTGAGGTCAACAAAGTTTACGATCCTGCCTGTGGTTCGGGTTCGCTGCTTCTGAAAGCTGCAAAGATTCTCGGTAAAGACAAGGTCCGTCAGGGTTTCTTCGGTCAGGAAATAAATATCACAACATATAACCTCTGCCGTATCAATATGTTCCTGCACGATATTGATTACGATAAATTCAATATTGCTCACGAAGATACACTCGTTGAGCCACAGCATTGGGACGATGAGCCTTTTGAGGTCATTGTATCAAATCCCCCATACTCGATAAAGTGGGAGGGCGATGCGAATCCGCTGCTTATCAATGATCCTCGTTTCTCTCCTGCAGGAGTGCTTGCCCCAAAGTCAAAAGCAGACCTTGCATTTATTATGCACTCTCTGGCGTGGCTTGCAAGCAACGGTGCCGCTGCTATCGTATGTTTCCCCGGTGTGATGTATCGTGGCGGAGCTGAACAGAAGATACGCAAGTATCTGGTGGATAACAACTTCATAGACTGCGTTATACAGCTTCCCGACAACCTGTTCTATGGTACGTCTATCGCTACATGTATAATGGTTATGAAGAAGAATAAGACTCAGAATAACACTCTTTTTATTGATGCATCAAAGGAGTGCGTAAAGGTAACAAACAATAATAAGCTGACAGAGGAAAATATCTCTAAGATAGTAACAGCTTTCACAGAGCAGACTGACAGCGAATACTTCTGCCGACTTGTTGCTAATGACGAAATAGCCGAGAATGACTATAATCTGTCTGTTTCGACCTATGTTGAACAGGAGGACACAAGAGAAGTAATTGATATTTCTGTTCTCAATGCAGAAATTGCTGAGATCGTTAAGCGTGAGGATGTGCTGAGAGCGGAAATTGATAAGATAATTTCGGAAATTGAGAATCCAGAATAAGGAATGGAGGATAAGAACATGGATCAGAGATATATGTTTGAAGTGACATATCGAGATAAGAAACGTTTAATGAGTAGTTTCAGCTCTGAAAAACGTGAAGTTTGGACAGCTGCAACACTTGCAGCCAGATTGACAAGCCCGTATTTTTTGATAGTGTCAGCACGCGGGCATACATACGACGATGCCAAAACCATTCAGACTGCTATCAAAATAGAAGCAGATGCGTTGAAATAACAGTTCAAAAACGGGGAAGATAAAAATGACCAAACTTGAACAACTGATAAAAGAGCTTTGCCCGAATGGGGTTGAATATAAGCGTTTTGATGATATGTGCGATATTATAACTAAGCAAACAGGTTTTGACTACACTAATACAATAAAAGACTCTTTAAAAAGAGAGAAAATGCCTAATTCGTTACCATATATTCAAACTAAATTTTTTACTGGTAAAAATTTCGACTATGAAACAGATTATTATATCCCTATAAATGTAGCAGAAAACTATCCTAAAATACTTCTTGATAGAAAATGTATATTATTTTCAATTGTAGGTGCAAGTATCGGTAATGTTGGTTTATTCTCAGGAGAACGCAAAGCATTTCTTGGTGGAGCGATATGTGTTGCTAAACCTAAACAGGAATGTAATATAGATTTCTTATATTATTATCTAACATCTCATCAAGGACAAAAACAAATATTTAGGAAGATAAAAGGTGCAGGACAGGCTACGGTTACTATAGAAGATATTAGAGAGTTTCAAATCCCTGTCCCACCAATAGAGGTACAGGCTGAAATTGTCAAGGTACTTGACAATTTCACGGAGCTTACAGCAGAGCTTACAGCAGAGCTTACAACTCGTAAAAAGCAGTACGAATACTATCGTGACCTCCTGTTAAACTTCGGTGTCCACAAGGGGGCGACAAGTGAGTGCGAATGGCGAACATTACAAATGCTTGCCGAAATTGGTACAGGAAGTAGCAATACTAATGAAGCAGTTGAAGATGGGCAATATACTTTCTTTGTTCGTTCACAAGAACCGCTAAGGAAAAACAACTATGAATATGATGAAACTGCTATCATTACAGCCGGTGACGGTGTTGGTGTCGGAAAAGTATTTCATTATTATGAGGGAAAATATGCTTTGCATCAAAGAGCATACAGAATACATATAGTTTCGAGTGATGTAATGCCTAAATTTTTCTTCTACTATATGAAAGCAACTTTTTATGATTATATTTCAAAAGCAGGATTCCATTCTTCTGTTTCATCAATTAGAAGACCTATGCTGAATGAATATCCTGTACCAATTCCGCCAATAGAAGAACAAAAACGCATAGTATCAATCCTCGACCGCTTCGACAAGCTCTGCAATGATATTTCCGAGGGCTTGCCTGCGGAAATAGAAGCAAGACGGAAACAGTATGAATATTATCGGGACAAGCTGATTTCTTTCAAGGAGATATAAATGTTAAAGAATAAACCTACAGTTAATGAGCATTTTATTCCTCAGTTTTATCTTAGAAGTTTTACTATGGACGGAGAGAGACTTTATCAATATGATGTTATTTCAAATAAACAAACACTGAATCCTGTTTCCATCCAAAGTATTTGTTATAAGAAAAATCTATATGAATTTACTGATAATTCTGGCAATTTTATAAACAGGAATCTTATAGAAACTTGTTTTGGAAAATTTGAAGGTGAATTCGCGAACGTTTTTCATTCAATATTGTCTAAGGCGAATAATAACGCCAATTATCAAACATTATGTTTTTTAAGCACAAAAGAAAAGAGCTTTCTTATTTTTTTTATATCCACATTAATTCTTAGAAATCCTGACATTATAAATATAGCTCAACAAACAGCCTTTGAATCAATTAATAAAAATGTAACTGATGCAACAGCAAGAAACATTGCATTACAAACGTGTTTACCAATATATAATAAACTCATACCAGAAGATAAGAATCTTCTGTGTTTGATGCTGAAATTATTTGAAAACATGAGTTTTCAGATAGTAAAAACAAATAAAAAGTGCTTTTTAGCAAGTGACAAACCAGTTATTTTGCATGGCTCATATGATGAAAAAAGTATGATTTCGAAAATTGATGAAGTTATAATGCCAATTTCTTCATACTTATTATTATATATGAAACCATTGAAAAAAACAAAAAAAGAATATTATAATCGGCTTGTTGAAATTAACACAAACGGTATTAATTATTTCAATAGTGCTATTGCCCAACATTGTCAGCGATGGATATATTCTAATTCTCGATTCACAGAAAAGCAAATAAAATGGATTATTAAAGAAAGGGGAAAAGTATGAGCTACTTCAATATAGTCGCAGCAACGAATGAGAATACCGTTGTTACCGAGTACATACCCGAACCACGCTCAGCTGACAGTTATCAGAGTGAAGCTGACCTTGAAAAAGAGTTCATCCGCCGTCTGGGCGAACTTGGCTACGAGTATCTTACCATACACAAGGAAGATGATCTCATCGCCAATCTGCGGACTCAGCTCGAAAAGCTCAATAACTATTCCTTTTCTGATAGCGAGTGGAAACGTTTCTTTACCGAATATATCGCCAATGCCAATGAAGGAATAGTCGAAAAAACAAGAACTATACAGGAAGATCATGTAAAGACCTTGAAGCGTGATGACGGTACAAGCAAGAACATCACTCTTATCGACAAAAAGAATATCCATAATAACTGCTTACAGGTCATAAATCAGTATGCAGTCGATACTGGTTCAAGAAAGAACCGTTATGACGTAACTGTGCTTGTAAACGGTTTCCCATTGGTTCACATAGAGCTTAAAAGGCGTGGTGTGCCTATACGTGAAGCCTTCAATCAGATAAACCGCTATCAGCGTGACAGCTTCTGGTCTGGCAGCGGTCTGTACGAGTATGTACAGATATTCGTTATCTCCAATGGTACGAATACAAAGTATTACTCCAATACTACCCGTGATAACGCTGTCAGGAACGCTCAGAAAACTCGTAATAAAACACGTACAAGCAACTCTTTCGAGTTCACTTCTTTCTGGGCAGATGCTAATAACAAGGTCATTCCCGATCTTGTGGACTTCACAAAGACTTTTTTTGCAAAGCATACTATACTGAATATCCTGACAAAATACTGCGTTTTTACAGCTGAGAATATGCTGCTTGTAATGCGTCCTTATCAGATAGTAGCGACTGAACGTATATTGAATCGTATCGAAATAGCCAACAACTATAAAAAGTACGGCTCTGTCGCAGGTGGTGGCTACATCTGGCACACAACAGGAAGCGGCAAGACCTTGACATCGTTCAAGTCTGCACGTCTGGCTTCAAAACTCGATTATATTGATAAGGTGCTGTTTGTAGTTGACCGTAAGGACCTCGACTATCAGACGATGCGTGAATATGACCGTTTTGAAAAGGGAGCTGCCAACAGCAACACTTCTACAACAGTTCTTAAAAGACAGCTTGAAAACTCAGACTGCCGTATAATCATCACCACAATACAGAAGCTCTCTACATTTATAAAGAAAAATCCTACTCATGATGTATACGATAAGAGAGTTGTTATTATATTCGATGAATGTCACCGCAGTCAGTTCGGTGATATGCATTCGTCTATAACAAAAAAGTTCAAGAAGTATCATCTTTTCGGATTTACAGGAACGCCTATATTTGCAGTCAATTCAGGCGCAGTAAAAAATCCGAACCTCTGTACAACTGAACAGGCTTTCGGAGATCAGCTGCATACATATACTATTGTTGACGCTATCAACGATAAGAATGTTCTTCCTTTCCGTGTGGACTACATCAAGACTATGGATAAAGAGGAAGATATTGAAGATGTCAAAGTTTGGGATATTGACCGTGAAAGCGCCTATATGTCACCAAAGCGTATTACTAAAGTCACAGAATATATCTTAGATCACTTCAATCAGAAAACTTATCGAAACGAACGCACTTACAGCTACAATGTGCTCACAAACATTTCAGAAGTAGCTGCCGATAAAAGGCGTTCACAAGTAAAGGAAATCAAGCGAAAACAGCATTTAAGTGGTTTCAACTCGATATTTGCAGTTTCCTCGGTACAAGCTGCCAAGCTGTATTATGAGGAATTCATGAAGCAAATGGAAGATAAACCTGACAAGGCACTGAAAATAGCTCTTATATACAGCTATGGAGCTAATGAAGATGATCCTGACGGAATTATAGACGAAGAAAATCCCGAAGACACCTCAGCTCTTGACTCAACTTCAAGAGACTTCCTTGAAAAAGCAATAAAAGACTATAATAAGCAGTTCAATACAAATTACGATACATCGAGCGATAAGTTCCAGAACTATTATAAGGATGTATCTCTCCGTATGAAGAATAAGGAACTTGACTTACTTATCGTTGTAAATATGTTCCTCACAGGTTTTGATGCAACTACGCTCAACACTCTTTGGGTTGATAAGAACCTCAAAATGCATGGTCTGATACAGGCTTACAGCCGAACAAACCGTATTCTCAATTCTATAAAGACATTTGGTAATATAGTTTGCTTCCGAGCATTACAGAAACGTACCGATGCTGCAATCGCTCTTTTCGGTGACAAAGAAGCGGGAGGAATTGTAACATTACAAAGCTTTGATGATTACTACAACGGTTATGAAGACAGCAAAGGCAAGCACGTTGACGGATATGTTGATCTGATAGACAAGCTTCTCACCAAATTCCCATTAGATGAACCTCAGATCATAGGTGAGACTAATCAGAAAGAATTCATATCTTTAATAGGTGCTATACTTCGTATGCGTAATCTGCTCGTCAGCTTTGATGAGTTTGAAGGCAAAGAGATTATCTCCGAGAGAGATTTTCAGGACTACCTCGGACGATATCAGGATCTGCATGATGAATGGAAAAATCGCAGAATAAAGGCTACTCTTGAAAATATAGATGATGATATCATATTTGAGATTGAGCTGATTAAACAGATAGAAATAAATATAGACTACATTCTGATCCTTGTAACCAAATATCATGACAGTCATTGCATGGATAAAGAAGTGCTTATAACTATTCAGAAAGCTGTTGAAGCAAGTCCTGAACTTAGAAGCAAAAAAGACCTTATCGAGAACTTCATCGCAGGAATTAATGAGGTCGAGGACATTATGGACGAATGGCACAGCTATGTTGCCGAAGAACGTGAAAAAGCTCTCCAAAGCATTATCGAAGAAGAAAAGCTGAAAGAAACGGAAACAAGACAATTCATAGAAAGAGCTTTTCGTGACGGTACAGTAAAGACTACAGGAACAGATATAGACAAGATACTTCCTGCGGTATCACGCTTTAGTGGTGGTAATCGCAAGGAGAAAAAAGAAACTGTTATTGAAAAACTTAAGATATTCTTTGAAAGGTTCTGGAGTATAGGATAATACTATATTTAGTGTTTTATGCAGGGAGGATTTTATGATTTTTTCTAATAAAGTAAAACTTAGAATAGTAATTATTATATGTCCTCTTATGTTTATTTATTTTTTGCCAGTCGGACTACTTATAGTTCAGAAGAAGAAATGAAAGCAAATTTGCAAGGAACATATTATTATTCCTATTATCTTGGAAATGAATCACATTTTCTTGAAGTTAAAGAAGATTTCTTAATAGATTTTTTAAAAGTAGGAGAATCGGGTTCAAAAAAAGAAATACACAAAATAACAAAATGGAATTATAGAACAGGAAGCTTTATTACTGAAACAGGCGGAAAATATATAGTTAATGATGAAGGAGATTTTAAATATAATAAAACACTATTTACCAATATAAAGAAGACTTTATTCAATAAAGACTATGTAAGACTTATACCTTATTCTTCGCCTACGAGTTATGACTATTAAACGAAACAATCTGTTTTAGAAATAATAATTGATAATGTGAATTCAGATTCAAACTATTCGTATTGTACTGCACTATCAAAAACGTAGGGAAAAAAGTGTCAAATATATAAAAGTTGAAGGTGATTTTAAAGATAAAAACGAAAAAATAATAAACACTGACTGGACTTATGTTGCATATCATACTGGTTTAGTTCCTGAAGGAACTGTTAGATTTGAATTAAAAGTAAACAAAAATGATTGTATTGAAACGTGTTCAGTATCTGCTTACGGCTACGATGAATAAAGAAATCATTAACCGAGATACTTACAATAAAATTAAAAAGATGAACTATGAGGAGCTTATAAAAAACATTCTAAATCTTTCGGCGGTTCTCTCTCTGATCAGAAGTGCATGACACTCGCTAAGATTAGCAGAAATACTTATTATAAATATAAAAAAGAGATTGAGGCTGAATAATAATGTTTAGTCTCATAAGATCGATAAAACGATAATCTGCCTTACATAATTCGTTATAATATTAAAAGGTAAAAACATTACTATTGTATAGTAATGAAAAAATTATAATAAAAAGGATGTTGATAACCATGAAAATCAAGAAATTATTAGCCACCATATCAGTTGTCTCGTTGACGCTATCTGCAACTATAGGTTATTTCCCTTCATTTTCAGATAATAATATTCCTCGAATAAATGCAAAAAGTATTTCACCATCATTTATTGAAACTAAGATCCCAAGCATTAATTTTGTAAAAACGAACTCTGAGGGGGCGGAAATAACTGCAGACGGATGGGAGTATTACGAGGAAGATGACGAAATTGTAATCTGTGGATATTCTGGTACAGCATCAAAACTTGTTATTCCTGACGAAATAGAAGGGAAAAATATAAAAGCTATAGCAGACTATGCATTTTCTGAAAACAGAAAAATCACCTCAATTGAACTTAGTAATGTTTCAAAACTTGGTTATGGTTTTTTGACTGGTTGTGTAGGAATCAAAGAAATAACCATTCCTAAAACAGTTACCGAAGCTTGGAATGCTTTAGAAGATAGTAACGTTGAAACAGTTACATTTGAAGAAGATATCGCAAATATTCCCGATTACATATGCTGTAATGCAAGCAGCGTTAAATCTGTAATAATTCCTGAAAAAGAAGATACACTTGATGGATATGTTATAGGTGATGGCGCTTTCTCAGGTACTTCAATTACTGAAATTACAATTCCTGACAGCATCACAGAAATCAGAAACAGGGCATTTGAAAACTGTGCATTACTTAAAAAAATTAGTATTCCTGATAATGTTACATTGATCGGTGAATACTGTTTTAGTGGATGTAAACGATTAACAGAACTTTCATTCGGACAATCCATTTCAAAACTTGGTTATGGTTTTTTGACTGGTTGTGTAGGAATCAAAGAAATAACCCTTCCTAAAACAGTTACCGAAGCTTGGAATGCTTTAGAAGATAGTAGCATCGAAACTATTATTGTTGAATCAGGATTAGAAATAATTCCTGAGTATCTTGCTACTAACTGTACAACCCTAAAAGCGATACATCTTCCTGATTCTGTTTCTGAAATTGGAGATTATGCTTTTGCTAACTGTAATAATCTTTACAGAATTAATTCTAATAGAAAGACGTTTAACTTCTCTGCTCATTCATTTGAAGGCTGTGATAATCTTGATGACACAAGATTCAGCATTCTTGATTCAGCAAACACATACCTTATCGCAAATTCTGATCAGGCAATTGTTAATGGAACTGTAAATTATACTCTTAAGTACAAGCTCATGCCTTCTGTAGCTAAAAGTGCTAATAATTATGAAATACACCTTGATATTCCAGAAGGATTAACACTTATGATTGACACCATTCAAAGTAAGAATCTTGTTTTGGACACCGACGGAATTGAAAACGGTGTTATTTCAGTTAATTCACCCGAAGGAGAACTACGTTTCAGTGTGAGAATAACAGAAGTAGGAGACTATCAGGTTTATGCTGCCTTAACCTTTGATTATAATAATTCGTGGTGGGAGCAGCCAATCGGAAGACTTAATGTTGACTGTCCCGATATCACTTGCTATTCACAGGAAAAAACTAATAGTTTTGATATTACTGTTCACGGTTTAGCAAATAAAGGTAGCGAAGTTGAGATATACGTTGATGACAAGCAGGTTAAAAAAGTTACTTCAAATAACTATACCGGCAAATATTCAACTTCAATTACTCTTCCAAGCAAAAAATCTGGCGAATCATATTCAATTTACGCAAAATGTAATGATATTTCAAGTGACAAACAAAATATAGTTTACGAAGAAAATCAACCTGCTATTAAATCAATAACTCTTATTTATAATGGCGATAAGAGAGAAGATATCACAAAAATTTTCACTGAAGGTGTATCTCCTGTTTTTACCTTATCATCAACATATTATCAGTTTGAAATAGAAGCAGATCATAATGATCAAATTTCGCAAATATTCGTTACAAGCAAAAAAGGTAATATTACAAAATATTTGGAAGCTAAATGGGATGCAAAGAAACAACTTTGGATTACAGACGGCTATTTTGATCCTGATAACACCAACTACATAATGGGAGCACTTAATGTCAAAATAATTAAAGCAGAAGAAATAAAAATCGATACTAATAATCAAGATGATGAATTATACATTTCAGATGAAATAAAAAACAACAGTACAATCAACATAATTGAAAATAATGAAACAGAAACAATATATTCAGTAGAATTATCTAATGGATTAGATAAATTAGATTTAAATGTTTATTCTGGAATATCAGAAGAAATATACATCGATAATCGTAAGGTTACAGCTAATGAAATAGCTGAAAATCCAATGGATTATGGCTTTGATAATACAGCATATATTGCTGAAGAAGATGGGGTTAAATATAAGTATTATACAAGAATAGATGGAGTTAGAGAAGAATCTAACGGACAATTTAAAGCGGCAGCATTCACTAATCCCAAATATAGTAATTACACATTAGGAAGTATGTCTGTCCTCAAAGTTTCCGACTCATCAAATAGTAAAAAAACAGCACAAGTATACAATTTAGGGTATGATTCCTTAGAAGTATTTGTGGGTGGATATGATGTTTTAAAACCGTTTGACTATTTGCTGCAAGCTAACGATTTAAAAAATGCATGGTCAGATTATATAAGAAGAATAGATAATCTTGATTCTAAAGAATTAAAGGCCAAAGCTGCAGTAATAGTCTGGGCGAAAACTGTAAACACTCTCGCTTGGAATTTTATTGAAATACCAGTATTTAATGAAATTGCAAGTTATGCTATAGATAAGTTGTTAGATACTTTGGAATTATATTTGGATGACGAAATTGATGAATATTATAAACGAAATGGATATCCACGTTCCATACTTGATCCCAGTGGCTATGTATATGAAGCAATAGATTCTAATAGAATCAAAGATGCAAAGCTGACTATCTATTATAAAGATCCAGAAACTGACGAAACGGTACTTTGGAATGCAGAAGATTATGATCAAAAAAGTACACTTTATTCAGAATCGGACGGCAGCTATGCGTGGGATGTACCTGAAGGTTTATGGAAAGTCGTTTGCGAAAAAGATGGATATGAAACTATTGAAAGTGAATGGCTGACAGTTCCGCCTATTCAAACCGGCGTTAATTTTGCACTTATTAATAAAGACGCACCAGAAATTATATCTGCCGAAATGAACAATGGCAACATTATAGTTGAATTATCAAAATATATAGATATATCATCTGTAACCAATAAGTCAATCATAATTGACAGATTTGAAGGCGAATATACAATATCGCCTCAACTTGTCAACGAAAAGGACAAATATACTGATACATTTATTATTTCAGGTGAGTTTACAAATCAAATTAAAAGTGTGACAATTACTGATAAGATTGTAAGCTATGCAGGTACAGCAGCAATAAAATCAACCGTTTCTGTTAAAGATTCCAGTAGTAATTTAGGAGACGTTAATGGAGATGGAAAAATTGATGCAACCGATGCAACGCTCGTTCTCGTTAACTATTCACTGCTGTCAACAGGCGAGCCTATACAGCTCACGGAAGCTCAGCAGAAAGCAGCAGACATAAACGAAGATAGCAAGATAGATGCTTCGGATGCAACTCTGATTCTTCAGTACTATTCATACCTATCTACAGGCGGATCCTTAAATTTTAAAGCATACATGAATCACTGAAATTAATACTGTATTGATAATTATTTCAATAATACAAACTATAAAGCCTCTCCTTCATCGGAGAGGTTTTATGAATATTCCTGATGCCAGTTATAAACGTAAATTAAATATAATCCATTCTTATTCTCTGTATGCGTTAAAAAATAGCATTAAATAAAGACATATACACCACTTTCATAAAAAGCTCCCTGACAGATTTAATCTGAAAGGGAGCCTTTTTCTACATTGATACAAATATCAACGGCTTTATTTTATAAATGATTTGAAATCCATATCTCCACCTGTAGAGAGATACGAATAGTACTGAAGAATCAGAGTTGCATCCGAAGCATCTATTTTCCCGTCGCCGTTGACGTCTGCAGATTTCTGTTGAGCTTCCGTAAGCTGTATCGGTTCTCCAGTTGACAGCAGTGAGTAGTTAACGAGAACGAGCGTTGCATCGTTTGCATCTATTTTCCCATCACCGTTAAGGTCTCCAGACTCTGCTTCAAGTTTTTCTGGTGTTGTAGATGAAGCTATCGGTAAAGTCGTTTCAAGTGCGGTCGATGAATTATCAATAGTTGTCACCGGTTGAGATGATATTCCTGAAGGTTCCGCAGTTGTAGTTTTGGACTCAATTGTTTTTGAAGATATTGTAGTAGTGGCAAGTTTATTCACTGTGGTAGTAGTTGTGGTTACAGAAATTGTTGTTGTAACAGGTTCGGTTGCAGAAACAGGTGCTTCTCCAAGAGATTCAAATCTATAGTATTTTTCAGCATAAGCTTGTGCTGTAGAGTCAGAATAGCCTTTTATTACACCATTGAGTATTTCTATAGTTGTTGGATAGTCGTATATTATACATTTGGGATTCAGTATGGTTACCGATTCAAGAGAATAACACTCATAAAACGCATAGCTTCCTATACTAGTAACAGAATCGGGAATAATCAATGACTTAAGAGAAGAACACTTAAAAAACACACGATTCTTAATGCTTAAAATGGAATTTGGAATAGTTATCGATTTGAGGTTAGTACACTCACTAAACGTACCCTCTCCAATGCTCGTGACAGAATCTGGAATACTAATTGATTCAAGAGAAGAACATCCTTCAAATGCACTTTCACCAATACTTGTAACTGTGTCAGGAACAATTATGGCTTCAAGAGAAGTACAACCAGAAAATGCTTTATTATTAATACTTGAAACAGAATCTGGTATGTTTATAGTTTCTAGAGAAGTACAGTTTTTAAATGCACTTTCTCCAATACTAGTTACAGAATCTGGAATAGCCATGGATAATAACGCATCACAACCGATAAAAGCTAGAGCACCAATACTCGTTACAGACTCTGGAATTATTACATCACCAGAACATTTTGTTCCGTCGATAAGAATGCCATTAACAACAAACAATGGAGTTTTATCAGTATTCTCATCAAGCCACTTTGTTCCATTAAATGCCATTTCTCCAATATTTATAACGGAATCTGGAATATTAATTGATTCAAGAGAAGAACATCCTTCAAATGCACTAGATCCTATACTTTTAACTGTATCAGGAACAATTAATGATTCAAGAGAAGTACAACCAGAAAATGCTTCATTATTAATACTTGAAACAGAATCTGGTATAATTATTGATTCAAGAGAAGTACAATCAGAAAAAGTATTCTCTTCAATGTTCGTTATAGAGTCAGGAATTAATATTGATTTGAGGGAAGAACAACCAGAAAACGCTTTATTATGAATTCTTATAACTGAATCAGGAATTGTTATTGATTCAAGAGATGAACAATTATTAAACGCACTTTTTCCGATGCTTGTAACTGAATCTGGGATGGTTATTGATTTGAGGTTAGAACAACCGGAAAATACATCATTGTCAATACTCGTCACAGAATCTGGAATAATTATTGTCTCAAGAGAAGTGCAATTTTCAAACGCACCACCTCTAGACGGTTCGACTGAACCTAAGCTTCCTTCAATTTTAGTGACAGAATCTGGAATAGTTATTGATTTAAGGTTATGACAGTCTTTAAAAGCACCATGGCCAATACTTGTAACGGAATCTGGAATAGTTATTTCTTTAAGGGATGAACAGCCAGAAAACACACCACCCCCAATACTTGTAACAGAATCTGGAATAGTTATTTCTTTAAGGGATGAACAGCCAGAAAACACACCATATTCAATACTTGTAACAGAATTTGGGATATTAGTTGATCCCAGGGAAGAACACCCTTTAAAAGCACTATCCCCAATACTTGTAACAGAATCTGGAATAGTTATTTCTTTAAGAGACTTACAATTACTGAATGCAGATGCTCCAATGTTTGTTAAGGAATTTGGAATAGTAATTGATTCAAGATAATAGCAATCAGAAAACGCACTCTTTCCAATACTTGTAACAGAATCTGGAATAGTAATTGATTTGAAGTTAGAATGAACAGAAAATGCATTATCACCAATGCTTGTAACAGAATCAGGAATAACTACATCACCTGAGCATTTTGTTCCGTCGATAAGTATGCCATTGACAACAATTAAAGGATTAGTTGCAGTTTTTTCTTTAAGCCAGTTTGTTTTATAAAACGCATATCCTCCGATGCTTGTAACAGAATCTGGAATAATTATTGAATTAAGAGAAGAACAACCAGAAAACGCATTAGCTCCAATGCTGGTAACTGAATCAGGAATAAGTATAGACTTAAGATAAGAACAGTTACTGAACGCAGATGATTCAATGCTTGTAATAGAATCAGGAATAGTTATTGAAGTAAGCGATTTACAATTACTGAACGCACCTTTTCCGATACTAGTAACGGAATCTGGAATAGTTAATACCTTAAGGGACGAACAGCTATTAAACGCATTCGCCTCGATACTAGTAACAGAATCTGGGATATTAGTTGATTCAAGTGAAGAACATCCTTCAAATGCACTTTCACCAATACTTGTAACTGAGTCGGGCATAGTTATTGATTTAATCAATGTACGATTTTTAAACGCACTATCACCAATACTTGTAACTGAATCAGGAATCGTTACATAAACTCCACATTTTGTTCCGTCAATAAGAATGCCATTGACCACAAACAACGGAGTTTTATTAGTATTAATATCAAGCCATTTTGTTCCATTGAATGCCATTTTTCCAATACTAGTAACGGAATTTGGAATAATTATTGATTCAAGGGAAGAACACCCTTCAAATGCACTATCACCAATACTTGTAACAGAATCTGGAATATATATTGATTCAAAGGAACACCCTGCAAATGCATCTTTTTCAATACTTGTAACTGAATCTGGAATAGTTATTGATTTAAGGTTATGACAAGAACTAAATACACCAAATTCAATACTCGTAACAGAAGCAGGAATATTTACTGATTCAAGAGAATAACAACCAGAAAACGCCCCATATCTAATACTTGTAACTGAATCTGGAATGGTTATTTCTTTAAGGGACGAACAGCTATTAAATGCATTCGCCCCAATACTTGTAACAGAATCTGGAATGGTTATTGATTTAAGAGAAGTACATTCTTTAAAAGCAGTTTCTCCGATGCTAGTAATACCATTGTTAATTATAACTGATTTTATTATATTGGCTTTAGACTTCAATGGTGAAACAGAGATAAGCAAATCATAATCATACATGTTTCCTGTACCACTGATGGTTAGAATTCCTTCACTGTCGATAGTATATGTGATGTTGTCACCAAGTTTTCCGCTGTTAACAGCGTCTGTCGCAACAGCCGTCAGCGAAAACTCAGACATTTCTGTTGCAAAGGGAGTAATTCCTCCGCAGACAACAGACAACGCAAGGAATGCCGCAATTAATTTATTAAATTTCATTTTTCATCCTCCTGTAGAGATTAATTGATAAAATAATTATACATCAAGTAATAGCTAAAATCAATGCACACATACCTATTTCTGCACCTTGCACAATCCAAGCACTTTTACGCTGTAAAAGATGCACAGGTAAAATATACAATCAGTTTTATCATGTTTAAATAATACAACATCCTAAAGAAGTGATCATTTCTCTTATTTGAAAAACTATATTTGGCGCTTCTTGCAATGGAAAAAAATCAGCTATTCCGTTCATTCCGAAATAGCTGTAAAACTAAGCTTATAATTTAATAGTTTCCTTAAATATAACCTATTTTTATTCTCTCTGTCAGTTTTTCAATAACCTTTGGTGGAGAAACAACTTTAACAGATGTACCAAATGATAAAAGATTATTGGCGATCTCAAACTGGTCAAAATCAAAGACATCTCTACCATCATTTGATGCTTAAATATCAGTACGATACCGATAACGTTATTTCTCTCCATAAAAACACCCTCCATTCAGTGCCAGCATCTCTTACTGATACCTTATCTTTAGCTTTCGTTCTTCTGTAACTATATAATACATCATTTTCAATCGAAAGTAAAAACAAAAAGTGTGGAACTTTTTTACTCTCCTTACAAAACTGTGTAAACAGCAGTTATTTAGCGATAAATAGCCAAATAAAGAAAACTCTCCGCTAAAGGAGAGTTTTTATTAAGATTTTTTTGTGCTATAATAGCACATTTTCTAACGTTTCGACAGCTATAACATGCTGTTCCTGAATCAAGTGAATATAAGTATCATATGTTACCCCAACTTCTGAATGGCCCAGAAGATCACTGACTGTTTTTACATCCACGCCCTTTGCAAATAATCTGCTTGCGAAAGTGTGTCTAAGACTATGAACTCCAACTCCTTCAAGACCGCTTTTTTTCAATATACATCTGAACATCCTGTCGATACTTCGCGGATGAATTCTTTTTCCCGTTTTTGTAGCAAATACATATTTAAATTTACCGTTTATTCCTCTAAGGCTGATCAATGCTTGCGTAGCCGCTTTATTTAGTGGAACGATTCGGCTTCCGCTTCTTGTCTTTGGATTCTGTTTTATGTACTTATACGACTTCCCCCTATTCTCATCTCTGTCTTTCACAAGAACAACGTTTTTCCTTATCTGAACTGTACCAGAATCAAAATTAATATCTGACCATTCCAGAGCAAGAGCCTCACCAATTCTCATCCCCGTATTAACAAGAAAAATTATAATTTCTCCCATTCTGTATATCCTGTTGCCATTTTTATAGCACCTAACAGCTTCACACTCGATTCTTTTCATTTCTTCATCCGAGAAAAATTTGATCTTATCATCAGAACCATTCATAAGCGCTTTTGGTATTGTACACCCTTCTGCCGCATTAAACGATACATCATGTCTCTTGACAGCATATTTCAAACAAGAATTAATACATTCATACGCCTTCTTTATAGTAGAATACGAATATTTACCCTTTAAATCGTTTATCATAAATTGAATATCTTCGGATTTTAAATCGGACAACCTGATTTTACCAATATATGGAAGGATCTGATACTGAATAGTTTGTTCCTTCCTATCAAAACTCGTTGGTTTCAATTCGTTGATTTTAACAGTATTCAGCCAATTCAATATATATTCCTCAATTGTTACAGCATCTTTAGAATCTTCTCTATCGCTTTTTAAACAGATTTTTATATTCATATTAATAACATGCTTATTGGGATCTGTATTAAAATCAGTAATTTCAGCTTTTTCTAAAATAACTCGTTCTACATTGTCATTATTAAGCAGTGATATTATATTTTCCGTATCAATTCCCCCTTCTTAAATATTCTATCATATTTTTTGAAAAAAGCAAGATATAATAATGCTTTATCATAAATATAACCATAGGCATAAAAAAACTCCCGAAAAAAATCGAGAGTTTTTTAGTGAAAGCAGTTGACAAACTAAAATAAAAGTGTTATAATAAATACCAATAAAATAAAAGCACCCCCACAAGGCATAGACAGTTTGGCGACTGACTACGCCTCGTAATCAGACAGATGCAGGAACATCTGAATGACTTAGTGAGAATGCTATTTCGTGTTGTGATGCAATGGTCATTTACATTACATTATAACATTTGTAATAGAGCTTGTCAAGCCTTTCAGTATGTCCTACCATGTCTGAAGGGCTTGATATTTTATTTGCATTAACCTTGATAATTGAATATCAAGATTTGAAGCGAGTTTACTTGCTGCTACCTTTACTCTTTTTCAATCCGTAACCAATCGAGGAGAGGATGAGTCGGGGGAACGAGCCACGATGTGAACCTGTTCAGCAAAGCTGAATAAACACTAATGTTTGCTAAGTCAAGGTTTCACGAGCCGTAAGCTGTAAGTAATGCGATAACATGATGTGAAATAGCGTAAATGTTATCGAGAGTAGACAGGAGCTGTCAAATCGCAATTTTTATTGTAATATAACAAGTACTCAGAACACAATTATTGCATTCTGAGTAGTTATTGTATTGGCAGGGGCAGAAGGACTTGAACCCTCGGCACGCGGTTTTGGAGACCGCTGCTCTACCAACTGAGCTATACCCCTATTTATGTTGTGAATCAGATTCGTAACTCACAACATAAAATATTATAACACAAACTCACGATGTTGTCAACCGTTCACAGAATATTTTTTTATTTTAACAAAAGTTTTTATTCTGTATAGAGGGTATTGATCCTTACAGCGTTGCAAGAATTGCCAATATCGCGGCAATATTCAAGTTCCTCGGGACGATTCTGATAGAATCTGAAAACAGCCTCGCCACCCTCATCGACAGAAAGCAGAGTTTCTATACGAAGCTTAGGGTATTCCTGAGCAATCCTTTTTTCAAACTCGTCCACAAAAAGGACAATATCCGAGAAATCCGTTTTGAACCAAAGCTGTTCATGGATCCTGAATTCGTTTGCACCTGCTTCAGCGCCTGTATAATCGCCGAACATATCCATAAGGGATGCAATAGTTCCCTCATCGTTCTGTCCCGTAAGGATACATCCGTGTTCATAGCTTATGCTTTTGAAGAGCTTCTTAATAGCGTGATTAACGTCGATCTTATGAAGCCTGCTTACGCTTGCATTTTTATGCTGATCGTACAGGCGATGCATTGACTCATTCATTTTCAACATAGTAAATCCTCCAATTTTTTACAAAAGCGGAGCGAACATATTAAGCAGGTCTCCCGATATTTTTTTAAACAGCGGTCTGTTTTTACAATCGTCAAGCGTTACAAGGTGTGAAACCCTGACCGTGTCATCGAAATCCTGCTTCATATCCCCGATCGCTGCGCATCCGTACATAATTGCAGCGGACTCGAAATGCAGATAGAAGCTTCTGTAATCGAGATTTATCGTACCGATAACAGCAGTTTTATCATCTGCAATACAGCCCTTTGCGTGGATAAAACCGGGGGTATATTCGTATACCTTCACTCCCGATCCTATCAGCTTAGGATAGTTGTTCCAAGCTATCATGTTAACATACCATTTGTCAGGAATATGCGGAGTTATTATTCTTACATCCACCCCCTTCTTTGCGGCAAAAACGAGCGCATTTTTCATTTCCTCGTCGAGGATAAGGTACGGAGTTGTTATATAAACATACTCTCTTGCGTTATTTATCAGCTCCATGTAAGCAAGCTTACCGACGGGTTCGTTATCCAGCGGAGAATCCGAGAAAGGCTGGATATAGCCGTCAAAGGGTACATCTGCAAAGCTGCTAACATCTGGGAAGTATTGCTGACAGTCGTCACCAGAACCACTGCGCACATCCCAAAGCTGTAAAAACATCACGGTGTAATTCCAGACCGCTTCGCCCTTTATCATAAGAGCAGTATCCTTCCAGTGACCGAAGCGTTCTTTTCTGTTGATATATTCATCTGCAAGGTTAGTACCGCCGTTGAAGGCGACATTACCGTCGATAACGATGATCTTTCTGTGGTCCCTGTTATTCTGAATCGAAGAGAGGAATGGCGTAAACGGATTGAACGCACGGCATTTAACACCGCTCTCTTCAAGTTCACGAAATGGAAGCGAATTGCTCCTCAGACCTGTACCGATACCGTCATAAAGGAGTCTTACATCAACGCCCTCTCTCGACTTGCGCATCAGCACTTCTGACACCTTATCGAGCATATACCCCTTTGAAATTATGAAATACTCCATAAAGATGAATTTTTCGGCTTTTTCGAGTTCTCTGAGCATAGCCTCGAACTGTATCTCGCCAAGGGGGAAATATTCCGCTGAACGGTTCCTGTATACGGGATAGAGTCCACTGTTATACACATAGCCCGAAAGGTTGGAATAGTCAGGGGAAGCTGTTTTTATTTCGTTTATAACGTCATTATCCTGAACAAGATGATTCTTGATGATCTTCTGATATTCCGCATCCTTAGCCTTCGGGAATTTCTGAGTCTGCTTGACATAGAGGTAAGCAACTCCGCCGAACAGAGGAAGGATACTTATAAGAACGATCCAAGCCATTTTGTAGGAATCAGGTTCGCTTTTATTCATGAGATAAACGACAAGAACAGCATCGAGTATTATCAGCATCAGATAGACAAGATAGAATCTTTCGCCGATAGAATACACAGCTATCAACAGAAAGACGATCTGGAACACCAGGAGGATGACTGACATAGCGTTACGTCCGAAAAGACGTCTCAGCAATTTGATTATCATTTTTTCACCTCACAGCACTGGTATTTTTTCAGCAGATGTGATATAATAGAGTTTAATGCAGTAACTAAGCAGAAATAATATTAGATATACTATAAAAATAAATTATTCATATCGTAAAACAATTACTTAACCATAAGATGCGATATCACTATTATATCACATCTTTTTCAAGAAAGGAAGAGGTTTTTGAAGAAATTATACCCATATTCACGAAAAGTTTACTATTACGAAACAGATAAGATGCAAATAATGCACCACTCAAACTACATCCGTATCTTTGAAGAGACAAGAGTCGACTTCCTTGAACAGGCAGGTATGCCTTTCAGCCGCATCGAGTCCCTCGGACTTATGATGCCTGTTCTCTCTGTGGAGTGCAGCTATAAACGTCCCCTGCGCTTCGGTGACAGCTTTGAGGTACACTACTGCATAGAGAAATTCAACGGAGTCTCTCTCGATGTAAGATACAAAGTGGTCTGCTGTGAAGACGGTGCGGTTTGTGCCGAAGGACGTTCCTCCCACTGCTTTACCGACAACGATCTTAAGCCTGTACGTACAAAGCGCACCTATCCCGAAGTCTATGCTGTATTTGCCGAACAGGTAGGCGTTGAGGTCTGATAGTACACGCTTACATCCGCATAGAACGAATTTACTTTAATTTGTTTAATTTATGTTAATTTTTACAAATAACACTTGTAATTGCGCTGTATATAATGTATAATGATTATTATAGCGCATGTTGTATCGCATACATGCATTTTGTTATAAAGGAGAATATCTATGGCTATTACTGAAGCAGTAGAAAATTATCTGGAAACTATCCTGATCCTTTCCAAGGCTCAGCCCGATGTCCACGCGATCGATATTTGCTCGTACCTCGGTTATTCAAGACCTACAGTATCGATAATCCTCAAGAAAATGAAGGATGAAGGTCTTGTTAATGTAGACAGCGATAACCATATCACACTTACAGATGCAGGAAGGTCTGTTGCAGTTCGCATTTATGACAGACATGAGACTCTTTCCGCATTCTTCATGTTCCTGGGAGTAAGCAAGGATGTTGCTCTCGAGGACGCCTGTAAGGTCGAGCACGACCTTTCCGATGAGACCTTCGCTCTCATCAAAGCTCACTTCCATAAACTGGAAGAAGCACAAAAATGACACCTACGGAGGATATAATGGATAAATTCAGCAAGTTAAGATCAGAATATCCGACCTTTACTTATAGATCATACAGCATTACTGAGTCCGATGATTCGGTGAAGATCAACTTCGTTTTCTCTATCGACGGACTCGCTCAGTTCACGCCCTCATGGGAATTTCCTAAGCCCGAAAGCATCAGTGTAAAAAACGATCCTGTTTTCGGTCGTCTCGCATTCTCTATGGGTATGGCTGAAGCCGTAAGCTACTGGAAAGCCGCTTGCTCTCCTAAATTCATCGTGGAGTGCGGCACTCTGGACGAGGTACAGATAAAATGGTGGAAGAAACTATGGTATCTCGGTCTCGGCGAGTTCTTCTACGTAAACGGCATAACTACAGATCAGGATTCACTGGTGGAGGTAGTTGTAAAGGGTACAGAACCAGCCGGTACAGAACAGGAAATGCCGTCTCTCAGCGGATGTCTTGTACCTATCGGCGGCGGAAAGGACTCCGCCCTCACCCTCGAAACACTCGTTCAGGCAGGCAAGGAATGCAAGTGCTATGCTATAAACAAGCGAGCTTCCATAAGTGCCACAGTATCCACAGCAGGTCTCCCCGACTCTGCACTGATAACCGCTAAGAGAAACTTCGACCGCTCACTTGTGGACCTTAACTCAAAAGGCTTCCTTAACGGTCATACGCCTTTCTCGTCAGTTGTCGCATTCTCGGCAGAGATAACCGCTTACCTGAACCGTCTTGCGTACATTGTCCTTTCAAATGAGGACAGCGCTAACGAAAGCACCGTTGCAGGTCAGGACGTAAATCACCAGTACTCAAAGAGCTTTGAGTTCGAGAAGGACTTCCGATTCTACGAGGAAAACTACCTGCGTACAGGCATATACTATTTCAGCTTCCTTCGTCCGCTGGCAGAGTTCCAGATAGCAAAGATGTTCGTTCATCACCGCAAGTACCTGCCCGTTTTCAGAAGCTGCAACCTCGGAAGCAAGGTATCCCCCGATATATGGTGCGGAAACTGTCCGAAGTGTCTGTTCGTAGCGCTTATACTCTCGCCTTTCCTTTCGGAAAGCGAACTTACGGAGGTTTTCGGAAAGGATATGCTCAATGACGAGAGCTTCACCGACTACTTCACAGAGCTTATCGGTCGCTCAGAGCACAAACCCTTCGAGTGCGTAGGAAGCATCGACGAGGTAAACCTTGCTGTATCGCTTGCTATACGCAGAATGAAGAGCGAGAACGCTCCCCTGCCCAAACTTTTCGGAAAGTACGAAAGGGACGGTCTTTACTCGCCCGAAACACTTGATAAACGTTACAGCGACTGCTGTTCATCCTACAACACAGAAAATCTTCTCCCCGAGGAATTCAGAAAGATCTTATCAGAAGAAATGAGGAATCTGCTTTGAATAAATTCGCAGAATATTTAAAAGAATACACGGAAAACAAGTCCGTTTGTGTGCTTGGCTTCGGAAGAGAAGGCAAGTCCACCTTCGGAATGCTCAATAAATACTGCTCACCCAAATCAGTAACTATTGCCGACCTTAACAACATCGACCGCAGCGCCAACAACATACCAGACAGTGTCGAGATTATAAGCGGTGAAGGCTATCAGGAAACTCTCAACCGCTTCGATATCGTGTTCAAGAGTCCGGGTATCGTGCTCAATCATCAGCCTTCGGAGCTGAACTGCGAGATAACCTCTGAAACTCAGGTTTTCTTCTCGGTGTTCCGCAGTCAGATAATCGGTATCACCGGTACAAAGGGAAAAAGTACAGTTACTTCCCTTACCTACCACATCCTTAAGGAGTCGGGCAAGGACTGCCGTATCGCAGGAAATATCGGCATTCCCGTTTTCGATATCGCCGATTCCGTAAACGATGATACTATCGTGGTTTGCGAGCTTTCATGCCACCAGCTGGAATATATGACGGTTTCTCCGCATATCGCCGTTTTCCTCAATCTCTACGAGGAGCACCTCGACCACTACGGCACTATGGAAAACTACTACAACGCCAAGAAGAACATCTATCTCCACCAACAGGAAGTGGACTGGCTCTACTGCAACTACGATATCATCCCCGACAGAGTTAATTCCATGACAGTTTCCATGTCCTCAACCGTTCCGGACGCTAATGTATACGTTGAAGGCGGAGTTGTTCACGGTACTTCAAGTGAGTTCCGCATACCTACTGACAAGATAAAGCTCCTCGGCATACATAATCACTACAATATCGGTGTTGTATACGAGCTGTGCAGCTATTTCGAGGTATCGGACGAGGACTTCGAGAAAGCACTCTGTACATTCTCTCCCCTCTCTCACAGACTGGAATACGTGGATACAGTTAAGGGCATCCGCTGGTATGACGACTCTATCTCAACCGCCTGCGCTACTGCGATCGAGGCTCTGAAAAGCATCCCCGAACCTGCAACCATCCTTATCGGCGGCATGGACAGAGGAATCGATTACTCCGACCTTGTTGAGTTTCTGTCACATTTCACGGTAAACGTTATATGCATGGAAACTTCGGGCAAAAGAGTGTACGATATGATACAGTCCGCAGGTAATTTCACCTCTCCCGAGAGAGTTCACTACGCACAGCACCTTGATGAAGCAGTAAAGCTCGCATCGGAGATAACTCCCGAGGGCAAGAGCTGTGTTCTCTCACCTGCTGCTGCAAGCTACGGCATTTTCAAGAACTTCGAGGAACGCGGCGACGCCTTCAAGAAGCTTGTTTCAGAACTGAAATAACGATAAAAGTCCGAAAGCGGTGCAAACCACTTCCGGACTTGTTTTTATATATCAAGTTATTATCAGTCGCCGAATGAAACTCCGATGTCTCTTGCAGCGATAACTATGTGATCGTTGGTATCTACGAACTTTGTCTTTCCTGCGATATCCGCAAGCTTATTGGAAGTTATCTTGTTGCCTATCTTTGCAACTGTTCTGCCGTACTTCTCCTGAGCGATCATGTAAGCTGCATGTACGCCGAACTGTGTTGAAAGCACTCTGTCGTAAGCACTCGGAGCGCCTCCGCGGAGCATATGTCCCGGAACGCAGACTCTTGCTTCCATACCTGTATTTTCCTGTATCTGGGCAGCTATACGGCTTGTAGCAGTGAGTATTCCTGCCTCGGCACGTTTCTTTGCACGTTCCTTCTTCTTCATCTTTGCTTCGTTCACATCAAATGCACCCTCTGCAACAGCGATTATCGAGAACGCTTTTCCTGAAGCACTTCTTGCCATTACCGAGTCGCAGACCTTGTCTATATCATAGGGTATCTCAGGGATGAGAATAACGTCCGCACCGCCAGCAATACCTGCGTTAAGCGTCAGCCAGCCTGCCTTGTTTCCCATTATTTCGCAGAGAAGTATTCTTGAATGGCTTGCAGCTGTTGTATGGAGTCTGTCAATAACATCCGTAGCAATGTCCACTGCTGTATGGAATCCGAAGGTAACATCTGTACCATAGATATCATTATCGATAGTCTTTGGAAGTCCGATGACGTTGAGTCCCTCATCGGAAAGGAGCTTCGAGGTCTTGTGTGTACCGTTTCCGCCGAGTGTAAGGAGACAATCCAGCTTCTGCTTCTTGTAGGTCTCCTTCATATTCTTTACCTTATCCACATTGTCGTCGCCGATGACCTGCATCATCTTGAACGGCTGACGCTTTGTACCGAATATAGTACCGCCCTGTGTAAGTATACCCGAAAATGCTGACGGAGACATATCCTTGCAAAGATTATTGATAAGTCCGTAATAGCCGTTTGAAATACCTACTATCTCAACATTGTCCTCACCGAAGCGCTCATAGCAAGCCTTTGCAACGCCTCTGATAGTTGCGTTGAGTCCCGGACAGTCACCTCCGCTTGTGAGAATACCGATCCTTCTTTTCATGATAATTACCTCCGTTGCTTTATATTTTAAGATGTCGAAGAAGTTGATGCACCGTCGTCGCTTGTAGCGCAGTCGATAGCAAGTACTACCGCAATAGCAAGCACCTCGTCAACTCCGTCGGCTATTTCTATCTCATAGCTGTCGCCCCATGTGAACCACGCCTTCTTTACACTCGCTACAGCGCTTCTTCCGTAACAAATATTATAATCATGCTTTGTCAGCGAACCATCAACAGTCCAGCCGGGACCTTTTACAGAATATTTTGGAGTCAGCAGTGTGAACTCCTTCACTATCTCCGCACTGCCGCCGCTGCATTCCACGATATAGCGTTTCAGGATTGACATTACCTTCTGGTGGATATAAGCCTGTTCAGTGCCGTCCATAGTGTAAAGGTGCAGCTTTTTACCGATAGAGAAAAACTCTCCCTCAACGTAAAAAATGTCACTGCCTGTTTCGTCCTTTACTGTGAATTTGTCTTTAAGTGTGAAAACTTTCTGCTTGATATAATACTTCAAATGAAATGCTCCTTATCTTGTTTTATCAAAGAATTCCTCTATCTTCTGTGCAGGCATAGGCTTGCCGTAGAGATATCCCTGACCGTAGTCACATCCTGCCTTGCGGAGGATCTCCTCCTGATCCTTATTTTCAATGCCCTCTGCGATCGTCTCGATACGCTTGGACTTCGCTATCCTTATGACGGATGAAACAATCTCGTAAGCGATATTATCATTCTGTATATCGGTTATGAAGGATTTGTCCAGCTTAAGCAGAGTTATGGGCAGCTTCTGGAGGTAACTCAGTGAAGAATAACCTGTACCAAAGTCGTCCATAGCAAGCTTTACGCCAAGCTCACGGAGATTGTTCATCTGTGATATAGCGAACTCCTCATCCGTGAGAGCAAGGGACTCTGTAAGCTCCACCTCAAGCCAGTCGGGAGAAAGTCCCGCTCTTGTAAGAGCATCGAATACCTTTTCTTTCAGGTCCTTCTGGTAGAAG
Organism: Ruminococcus sp. XPD3002; assembly: GCA_900119535.1. Classification (GTDB taxonomy): domain Bacteria; phylum Bacillota; class Clostridia; order Oscillospirales; family Ruminococcaceae; genus Ruminococcus; species Ruminococcus flavefaciens_H. The sequence continues at coordinate 66,737 of FPJT01000012.1, read as the reverse complement.
TCGCTGGAAGTGAAGTTTATGGACATAACGATATTCGGATAACCCATTTTCTGCCACATTTTGTTCTGCTGACAGCCTTCGTTAAGTACGAAATCGCTGATCTTGCCAATAAGGTGCGAGCTTTCTGCGATCGGTACAAAGTAATCGGGGTTGATTATCGTACCGTCAGGCTTTATCCACCTGATAAGAGCTTCAACGCCCATGATACGTCCTGTTTTCAGTGATATCTTAGGCTGATAGAAAAGCTGGAGCTCGTTGTTGTCGATAGCTGTTGCAAGCTGTTTTTCAAGCTCGGTATTGCCGATGATAGAGTCGTGCATACTTGGCTCATAACCGCATATGCTTGCTCTGAGTCCGCTGCTGGACTTAAGTGCGAACTCTGCATGCTCCATTACATCGAGGAAGGAACTTCCGTCCTCAGGCATTTTTGAATAGCCTGCCGAGCAGCTGAGGTTTATTGCACTGAACTCGTCAACGGCAAGTCTTGCAAACTCCTCCTGTACCTTCCTTGCTGTAAGCACAGGGAGCTCGTCATCGCCGTAATCTCTCAGTACGAGGGCGAAGTTATCTCCGCTTATACGTGCTGCAAGTCCTCCGGGAGTCACAAACTTATAAAGTATATGTGCGAAATTCTTGAGGATATAGTTTCCGTTCTTATATCCGCAGGTATCGTTGATGATGTGGAAGCGGTCTATATCGAGTACGATTATCCAATAGGAATAATTCAGGAGCTGACAGGTATCATATGTCTCCTGACCGACCTCCATGAGGCGGTTCCTGTTAGCGATCTCTGTGACCTCGTCTATGAAGGCAAGGCGCTCTATGAGCATGTCCTTGGCACGTTCCTGGCTTACATCGATGAGCGCACCGCCGAACAGCGGAAGCGTGTTGCCTGTTGCACCAATGGCCTTATAACGGAAGGAATACCAGTGGTAGCTTCCGTCCACAGGCTTGATACGCAGGTCTATGCTTTCAACTCCGACGTTCCTGTCAGCGAACTTCACAGCCTTATCGAAGGTATTTCTGTCATTCGGATGTATAAGACTGCGGAACGTATTCACGTCCACGCTGTTGCCGTGGATGCCGAGAACTCTTGCAGCTTCGGGTGATACGGCGTACTTCTTGTGGTCGGTGGTCATGATAACACCGATCTCGGCAAGCTCCATTGCGGCGTTGAAGAAGTCGTTTGCACTTGCAAGGTTGACCTTCATCTTCTTCAGCTCGGTGAGGTCAAATCCCGTACTGATGTAAACGGAATGAGTCCTTCTGTTCTTGACAAGGGAGGTGCTCCACGTAATAGTGGTTATATTGCCGTTTTTGCCTCTGAAAGATGCCTCGTGGGAATCCTTGGCAGCTATCTTCCTCAAAAGATCGGGATCGTTGTCGATAAGTCCGAACGCCTTGTTCATGGCAAAGACTCGGTCATATCCGTCATAATCCACTTCAAGGAGCTGACGTATCCTTTTATTAAGGTAGATGAACGAATAGTCATCAGCCCATATCATTATCTCTATATTAAGATGTTCTGCAATAGCAACAAAATCCTTGGTATCTATTGATGAACGGTGTTTATCATACATACTGCTGAGAATGAATACCATGACGCTTAAGAAAAAGACCGTCGCAAAATAAACAAGGAGCGTTATAGCGGCATACTGAGGTTTATAGATCGAAAACGCTATAACAAGAGCAGTCGCAGCAGCGATAACTACCGCTGCTATAAGAGAATTTTTTCCTCTCACAACGCATCCTCCTTCCTGATCATACAATTTATATAAATGAAAGAATAACGCATAATACGAGTGGGCAGAACGCCCCACATTATTTTACTATTTCATTATAGCAAATTTAACTGAAAAAGTCAATCACAATTTGCAATTTCAATACGTTTTTTATAAAATTAACATAAATTTCCACGAATTATTCATTTGGTGTACACTTTTGTGTGATAAAATGTTATAATAGTTTATGAGAAAACAACGCATTTACACATATATTTCACAGGAGGTTTGATTATATGGCACACATTCTTATAGTAGACGACGAGATAAATATACGAAAGGTCGTAAGAGAATACGCCGAATTTGAAGGCTATGAAGTTACCGAAGCAGAAAACGGCATGGAAGCTGTGACTCTCTGCCACAACAACGACTACGATCTCATCATAATGGACGTTATGATGCCCCGTCTGGACGGATATTCCGCTTGCAAGGAAATACACAAGACCAAGAACATTCCCGTCATAATGCTCTCGGCACGAGGCGAAGAATATGACAAGCTCTTCGGATTCGAGATAGGTGTTGACGATTATGTTGTAAAACCATTCTCGCCAAAGGAACTCATGGCAAGAGTAAAGGTAGTGCTCAAGCGCAATAAGACCGTCGCTGATGCTCCGCAGCCCGACAAGTACGTTTTCGAGGGACTTGAAGTTGATATCCCGGGACGCGAGGTCTACGTAAACGGCGAAAAGGCTTCAATGACTCCAAAGGAATACGATCTTCTCTTCTACCTCGTAAGGAACAAGAACATCGCCCTTTCAAGAGACAAGCTCCTTGAAGAGGTCTGGGGATACGACTTCTTCGGCGACGACAGAACTGTTGATACTCATATAAAAATGCTGAGAAACAGCCTCGGCGAATACAGAAAATTCATCGTTACTCTGAGAGGAATGGGATATAAGTTTGAAGCTTAATAAAAAAGTAAGGAACTTTTTCGGAAAAATACCTCTGAAATTCAACATCTGGCTTTATTTTATTGCTTTCACTATCATTGTATTCGTACTTCTCTGGACATTTCAGATACTTTTTCTGGAAAGATTTTATGAACAGAGCAAAGTCCATGACGTTGACTCTATCGCAGAGCAGATCATCTATTCATATGAAAATGATGACATTGCCGTCATGAACAAAAAATTAGAGACGCTCGCTTACGAAAATGACCTTTGTGTCTCTATCGTGGACAAGTACAACCGTACCCGCTACTGGGCGGAGCACTCGGGAGACTGCCTTATACACGGTCCAAATAACAGTACCTTTATCTATACAAAGAAAATTGACGATAATAACGGCGAACCTATCTGGCGCAAGGACGTGAATCCGCGCAACCGCTCCAACATGGTGCTTTTCGGTACAACACTGAAGGGCTCTTCGGACCGTCCCGACGGCTATCTGCTGATAAACACTACACTCGTGCCCGTAGGTTCTACTGTGAACATCATAAAAAGACAGCTGATGATAATAACTGCGATACTCATTATCTTCGCATTTATCATTTCACTCCTGATGTCCAACCGTATCTCACTTCCTATCGACAGGATAACTACTTCCGCTGAGAATCTCGCTAAAGGCGATTTCAATACAAAGTTCGACGGACGAGGTTACCTTGAAGCAAAAAAGCTCGCAGATACCCTTACCTACGCCGAAAAGGAACTTTCCCGTGTTGACACTATGCAACGCGACCTCATCGCCAACGTTTCCCACGACCTGCGTACTCCCCTGACTATGCTCAAAGCCTACGCTGAAATGATACGCGACCTTTCAGGAGATAACCCGGTAAAGAGAAACGAACACCTTGAAATAATCATAAACGAGACCGACCGCCTGTCACTTATGGTAAACGATATTCTCGACCTTTCAAAGCTCGAAAGCGGTAAGGAAACTCTCCACCCGTCGACCTTCCTCATCGGAAGCAAGCTGAATGAGATCATCGACCGCTTCAAGGGTATATCCGAGAAAATGGGCTACAATATCCACTTCACACCTGATGAAGAACGTACAGTCAAATGTGATGTGGTAAAGATCGAACAGGTTATCTACAACCTTATCAATAACGCTATCAACTATACAGGCGACGATAAACAGGTCTTTGTCCGACAGATAAACAAACCCGAAGGCGTTGTTATCGAGGTATCTGATACGGGAAAAGGTATCGAAGAGGACAAGATAAAGCTCATCTTTGACAAGTACTACCGTTCCGAAAACCACAAGCGCGAAGTTGTGGGAACAGGTCTCGGTCTTTCCATAGTAAAGGCTGTGCTCAAGCTCCATAACTATGACTACGGAGTAAGAAGCAAACTCGGGGAAGGTTCTACTTTCTGGTTTATGATAGCCGGAAAAGATGTGCAGGATGCACAAATTGAAAGTAAAAACAGTTGATTTTTTCTACACAAATATTTTTTTGTTTTATCACACAAATTACACAAAGTTAGATTATAATAAATATGCTGAGGGAAATATCCCGAAGCTGATTTTCATGGTAGTTTAATGTTTACCCCAACATTAAATTATTTAAATCCCCAATAATCCCTATATCATGGCAGATGAGCTTCCTACCCCAGGAGGCTCATTTGTTTTTTGCTGAGATCCAACATGTCTTTTTTGTCTACAATAAGAATTACAGCCTTATAGTTCGTTAAACCAATTCTGCCGCTTTTTCTGTGACAGATGAACTGTAAGGCTGTAATTATGTATAGGCACATTTTTTTATTCTGCAAGATCACTGAAACAGTGTGCAGATCCATGCTGCAAGTGCAGACGCTGCGGGGAAAATGACAAACAGTTTGAGCAGCTGACTTTTGATATTATAGCCGTATTTTCTTCCGTTGTAAACAGGTCCCACTTCCGGGAAATAATACTGGAAGAAGCCTGATCTGCAAAGCAGGAACCAGTCAAAGCATGTCATGTCATAGAGCTTGTAAATGGTGAAAACAGATACGAAACGCAGGAAAAACTGACGGAATGTATAGCCGCTTCGGAACCCGTCCCAAATCGAGATCACACCGACTCCCAATATCATCAGCACACTAAAGAGCATCAGTGTCCATCCGATGATCCTCGCTCCGTAGAATAATTCGTTCTCTCTTGGTTTCAGAACAGCCTGAGCCTCCTTTGGTGCAGATGAAAAGAAACGGGTATCCTGAATAAATGCCACCGCAGAAAGCAGCATCAGTGAGATCGCAGCACAAAATACGATCGCAAGAAAAATTGTCAAAAGCATATTATGTCACCTCCTTAATGCATTATTCCGCGCTCCATAACCTTTTGCGGAGTATCCGAAATTGTTTCTCCGCACGGTAAAACAAATGTTATCCTTTTACCATCTGAAAGTTGCCCAACGATCATTAACTTTCGGCAGCAGCAGTGCAAAGAGCTTTGCACGTATGCTGTATTTCTTCATTGAAGCTGTGTTCTTCCACAAGCTGTATACCGTCTGTCAGATTGGCGATCTCCTGTGCTGAGTCCGTTCCGGACATGAAATGTGCATTTGTATTTTTTACTGTATCGTGGTGCTTTTCACTCTTCTGCATGAACTTGCCGTTCTGTTCGGCGATGAGAATACCGCCGCCGGGGAAATTGCTTTTCAGCACTTCAAGAAATGTGCGTATCTGATCAAGTGTCAGGTACATAAACAATCCTTCGGCTATAAATACAGGCTTTGCTTTTCTGCCGGTAAGAGCGTCCTTAACCTGTCCGCACCAATCTTCTTCAAGAGCACTTCCTGCGAGCATTGTCACACGTTCACGTTCGGGGAAAGCCTTTCTTCTTGCGGCTATGGAATCAGGCAAGTCAAGATCGAACCAAATGATCCTGCCGTTATCCACCCTGGAAAAACGGTCATCGAAGCCTGCGCCAACATTGACTATAACCGTATCAGGTGCATTTTTGATGATGCCCTTTAACTGTCGGTCAAGCATGATAGTTCTTGCAATAACTCCTTCGTGAGACATGAACTTATCATACTGTGCAGTATCGATATTCAGCGCTTTAATGATCTCTACCGCTTTTTTATCTTTGATCCTCGCATTTTTGCGCATTGTCTCGTTTGCCTTGATAGAAAGCGGAATAAGAGCAGTGGTTTGTACGTCGCCTAATTTAAGTTCCATTGTGATTTCCTCCTGTTATTTGTTATCAACTGTTATCAGTCAGCTTATACAGTACGAATCCTGCGATCAGCAGCAACAGGCCGCTGACAATAAGTATCGTTACAGTGAACTGCGATACCATTTCAGTCGTTATATATAATCCTCCTGACAACAGAAATACGCTGATCATTATCATTATAAGTCCTGCTATCTTCTTTGCGTTATGCATTGGCTGCCTCCATTCTGCTGTAGATGCCTCCAAGCGAAAGCAGTTCATCACGGTTTCCTTGTTCTGCGATATGTCCCTTGTCAATAACGATTATCTTATCGGCATTGGCAATAGTGTACAGTCTGTGTGCAATGACAAGAACAGTCTTGTTACGGCAAAGCTCGGACATCGCTTGCTGGATGCTTCGTTCGTTATCCGCATCGATATTTGCTGTAGCCTCATCCAGAATAATGATAGGCGCATCCTTGAGAATACATCTCGCAATTGAAATACGCTGTGCTTCACCGCCTGACAGTGTTGCACCTCCCTCACCGATCATCGTATCAAAGCCATAGGGCTGCGACATGATAAAGTCATAACACCTTGCCTTCTTTGCAGCTTCAATCACCTCATCACGGGATGCACCGCTCCCCATTGCGATATTATTGTAAATGGTGTCATTGAACAGATAGACACGCTGAAATACCATGCTGATATGTTCCATAAGGTCACTGATCTTCACATCCCTGATATTGGTGTTTCTGATCAGTATCTCTCCTGAACCCACATCCCAGAATCTCGAAAGCAGTGATGCTATCGTTGTTTTTCCACTGCCAGATTCACCGACAAGTGCGGCCATCTGTCCTTTCTTTGCAGTGAATGATATATCATGGAGAATATCCTCCTTACCGTAACCGAAAGATACGTTTCTGAATTCTATCTCTGCATCGGTTTCATCGTCACTGATCTTTGCTATTCCCGAATCTGTTATCTCAGCTTCGGCAAATACTTCATTTATCCTGTCAAGTGAATTCTTCATGATAGTAAGTCGGGTGCTCTGCTGAAACAGATGTTTTACCGAAGAAAAGATGCTGAACAAAAACAGCACTACGCCGACAAAATAAACATTGGTGATACTCCCCTGCTGAAGAAGATATATCGCAGAAGCAAGTATGCCTGTCATACCTGCACCGTACAGTATCATCATTGCTATCTCGTAAGGCAGGATATGCTCTTCAAATGACAGGTTAGCTGTTCTGGAGTCCCGAAATGCCTTACGCATCTCAATTGCGCTTTCTCTCGTCATGCCGTAGCTTTTGATGACCGGCAGTCCCTCCGCATATTCAAGAACCGCAGATGTCAGTCCCTCAATGCTTTCCTGACGCGTCTTCGCATCCGCAAGTGAACAGCGTATCATAGGCTGAGCGATGATGAATGCAAGAATATCATGTGTGCAAGAAGCATTTCTATCGATTCTATATCATCCGAAAACAGCTTTTTGAGTTCGCCTTTTGAACGTGCCATGACCGAACCCAACGGCTGTTGTTCAAGCTTTTCCTGCAATTTGCATCGGATGTTTTCAAGTGCAGCAAATGCCGCATGATGAGAAACACGCAGTCCGAGCATATAAAACACCGCATACAGTATCTCGCAGATAAGCATCCCTACAATTACGGGTAATGCCGTGTCAAGTGTTAACCTGCCGCCGCTCAGTATCTTCCGTACAAGACTCCCCACAAGTCCGTAAGGCACAATGCTTGCCGCCGCACCTATCATCATAAGGAGTGCGGACAAAAATACCTTCGGACGTTCCTTTCCTGTATGCTCAAGTATCTTGCCGATCTGCGATTTTTTATCCCTGACCTTGCTTGTAGTATCGCTGCTCTTTGATAGATAATAGTTTCTGACGCGCTGAGCACCTTCTTCATTCATGGGATAAAAGGCTGTCACGCGTCCTCTGTCCATATGCAGGACATGGGTACAGCAATGCAGGATCAGCTCAGGATCATGTGTAATGATGAAAGAGAGCTTCACCTTGCTGCGTGTGCTGTTCAGAAGCTCACCGAACCGCTGCATTCCCGTTCTGTCAAGTCCGCTTGTCGGTTCGTCATAGAGAATGATATCTTTGCCTGCACAGAGAGCCGCTGCTATCGCAGTACGCTGCTTCTGCCCCCCTGAAAGGGATGCGGGGTGACGGTCTTTGAAGTCCCCAAGTCCCAGTTCTTCAAGTGTTTTTTCCGCATCTTCTTGTGAGACCGCCGCATTCAGCATCACTTCTTCCATAACGCTGTCAGAGAAAAGCTGACGGTTCACGTCCTGCATGACCATATAGCATTGCTGCTGCCTCTGCTTGTTGCTGAGGAATGTACCGCCCAGTGCCACGCTTCCATCAGACGGGATGAGTCCGCAAAGTGCTTCAGCAAGTGTGCTTTTACCGCAGCCGTTATCACCGACAACTGCGACGATACTGTTTTCAGGCAGCAAAATACGGTCTATATCCAGAATACGAGAATTGCCGCGACTACAACTCAGGTCGATAACATCGAGCGCCGCAGCGGCATTCTGCATCGTATCGGACTGATCGTTTGCAGGGATATTACGTATATCAGTACAGCGAAGTCCGAGCTCTGCAAGTGTTTCATCAGGCATTGCACGCATTTCATCAGCAGTGTATTCACCTGTAATGATACCGTCATCCAGATAAATGAACCTGTCGGCGATATCCATAAGATAGTGGATACGGTGTTCGGATATCACGAGTGTATTTCCGTTCGCCTTCATCTTTGCAAAGATATCGTGGATACGGTTGATCGCTTTTTTGTCAAGATTGGAGGAAGGCTCATCCAGTACATATATCTGCGGATCAGCGGCATAGACGCTTCCGCAGGCGATCTGCTGCTTTTCTCCGCCTGACAGCTCAAATATATTACGGTTCAGCAGCGGTGCAAGCTTAAGGTCCTTTACCGTCCTGTCAAGCCTTTTCCCGATCTCGTCACGGGGAAGTCCTATATTTTCGCAGCCGAATACCAGTTCACCAGAAGTGTCGATATTGAAAAACTGTGATTTAGGATTCTGGAACACACTGCCCACAAGCTTTGAAGTTTCCGACAGTTCACTTTTTGATACATTGTGATCGTCTATCAGTACCTCACCTATCAGTTCTCCCTCGTAAAAATGTGGTATCAGACCGTTTATAAGACGTGTCAATGTGGTCTTGCCGCAGCCGCTCCGTCCGCAGAGCACAACACATTCGCCGTCCGCAATAGTAAGATCGATGCCGTCCACACCGTCACCTGTACCGTTTTCGCCTCCGTAGTGGAAGTCTAAGCCTTTCAGTGTTATCATGCCGCACCTCCCGTCACCATACCTGTTGCAAAGAACCAGATACCTGCCGCAATGAAAAGTATCATTGTGATATAGTCATATGCTCTCAAGTGGACTGTTTCATAGGAAGTTCGTGCATTGTCGCTGTCCATGCCCCTTGCAAGTGCCGCTGCCGCAAGTTCCTCCATAATGGAGATACAAGAAAACAGAAGCGGTATAAGTATATATTCAACTGTTTTTACGGGATGCCGAATGATCGCAGACGGTTCAAGTGACATTCCGCGGAACGCCATCGCTTTGCGTACACCTGTCCATTCTTCGCCGACTGTCGGGATAAAACGGAACATTACAGCTATAGGTATCACGATCCTTGTCGGGATATGCATCGCCTGAAATGCCGACAGGAACTGATTGATGCGTGTGGTCTGCGTGATTATCAGCAGGGACATAAGTATAGGGAAACAGTACAGAAAGATCGTCAAAATGAATGATATGATCGTTACAACGACTGTCGAACCCGTTGCCTGCATCTCCATACATGTGCGGACATATACAGCTGTCCCTAAAAGAAGCGACATCTTGACTGCATTCCACTTCTTTCCGCAAAGAAACAGCATAACGCATAATACAACGCAGTATATCTCATGTGCAGTAGCATTGAACGAATTGGAACTCACAGCAAGTGATGAAATAAAAATGACAAATTTAGTGCGAGGATCAAAACGTACCAATGCACTTCGATCCTCGCCGTAAACCGAAATATCCAATTTATACTACCCCTGCTTTTTTAAAGTGCTTTTTAATGAGTGTATTTGCAAGCAGAGCTCCGAGAATTCCGCCGATCAGTGCAAAACCAAGTATCGGGAAAAAGATCCATGTTGGAGCTATCTTTTCAATGCCGTCTGCGTACTCCTGACCGTAGTATTCAACGGAGCGCTTCAGGAACGAATCCCTTGCAAATGAAAGCATCATATAGGGACAAGCCATATTCAGGTTGAATACCACAAAAGAAAGCAGATACATTTTCTTTGAACGATACTTTCCGAACTTGATAACAAGCTCAGCAAGCAGTGCTGCCGCAAGCGCTCCCACAAAGCTGAACCATGCATTGCTGCAGGCACAAATGGCAAACAGTACGCCAAGTATCAGAGCTGCACCGAATTTCCTTACTTTGAGGACACAGAGCATATATACCGTACCGCAGACCAGTCCTACGGTAATTGGTGCAAGGAGATACAGAATGGGTATCATACTCGTTCCCAATACGATCACCAGCATCAGCACGATGTATAACGCACCGAAAGCACCTGCATAAATAAGTTCCTTTGTCCGCAGCTTTTTATTGTTGTTGGCGGAAGCTGCAATTTCCTTCTTAGCCATAATGATCCTCCAGTCATTTAGTTTGTGAATACTAACTTAATTGTATTAAAAAAGCCGTTTTTTCTTACAGAAATTTAAAACGGCATTTTATCGGGAAGTCCGAGAAGAGCTTTCCAGTTGATCCATCTCTCGATACCGGCACAAAGCTCATCTATTTCACTTCTTGTCATACCATGAATAAAAGGTTCATAGAAAAGATCCCAATATGCTGTGAGATAAATGTGCAGCTGCTCTTTTGTCACGAGCTCAGTTGCAAAACCACGTTTGTAGGCTTCGATGTAATAACAATAGTCCGCATCAGTCAGCTTCTGAGCAAAGTCATGATGAAAATTTTGATATTTTGTCCCGTCAGAACAAGTCAGCAGAAGCGTAAACTGGTCACGCACATTTTCAAACATATCAAAGAAGCTGCAGATCTTACTTTTGTCCCCATACCACGGAAGCAGCAATTCACGGTCAGATAGATGTTCAATATCAACATCTGCAGTTTTCATGAACGTCTCCATCATGGCAACTGCATCGGCTACAAGAGCATCATACAGTTCCTCTTTGCCTTTGTATCGGATGTAAAGAGCACCTGTAGTAACGCCTGCATTTCTGCATATCTCCGAGACTGATGCCTTGGCAAATCCTTTTTCAATAAACTGTGCCCTTGCACTTTTAAGCAGGACAGGATCTATGGAAGTATCTCGCAAAGCCATATCTTACCTCATTAATAACATCATTATCAATAATGATATTATCATATTTATCTGATGCTGTCAAGATGTGATCTCTCGATTTGTATCATTGAACAATTCATATAGTTATCTTATCTTTGGTTATGGTATTTCTGCCGATTTGTATCAACACAGTTCCATAATGGCTTCATTTGCACATAAAAACATCCCAAACCCGTAATAACAGCGAGTTTGGGATGTTTCGTATTTTTAACAGCACCTCACGAACGGTCCAGCGTATTTTTTAAAGCAGCGTCTCCCATTCCTTTTCCTTGAATCCAACAAGTACCTTATCTCCGTTTATAAGGATCGGACGCTTCACCAGCATACCGTCCGAAGCAAGAAGCTTTATCTGCTCCTCCTCGGTCATATCGGGAAGCTTGTCCTTTAGCTCCATGGACTTGTAAAGCAGTCCGCTGGTATTGAAGAAGCGCTTCAGCGGAAGTCCGCTTTTAGCGAACCATTCCTTTAATTCGTCGGCAGTGGGGTTGTTTTCCTTGATATCACGGATATCAAAGGAGAGTTTTTTGTCCTCCAGCCATTTCTGCGCCTTTTTACAAGTCGTACATTTAGGATAGCATACAAATAACATATTTTTACCTCCGTTATCATTTAGTCATTTCAAGCAGGTCAGCCTCGGAAAGTATCTCGATGCCGAGTTCCTGAGCCTTTGTAAGCTTGCTTCCTGCCTCTTCGCCTGCAACAACGTAATCGGTCTTTTTCGATACGGAACCTGTGACCTTTCCGCCGTAGCTTTCTATAAGCTTCTTTGCATCATCACGCTTCATCGTAGGAAGCGTACCCGTCAGAACGAATGTACGTCCGCTGAAACGGTCATCCTCTGCGGATTGCTTATCGTATGTCATTTTAACTCCTGCATCCCTGAGGCGGCTTATAAGTTCGGTCATATGCGGCTCTCTGAATGCCTTGCACACGCTCTCTGCCATTACATCGCCGAAGCCTTCTATCTCGGAGATATCATCGGCTTCAGCCTTCATCAGGTCTGTCATATCCGGGAACTTCTCGCAGAGAAGTACCGCCGCCCTCTGTCCTATATTGCGGATGCCGAGTGCGTGAACAAGTCTCTCCATACCTGCATTTTTCGAGTTTTCAATGGAAGCGATAAGGTTATCGGCTGACTTATCCGCAAATCGGTCCAGAAACAGAAGCTGTTCCTTTTTAAGACTGTAAAGGTCCGCAGGCGAGCTAACGAGTCCGCTGTCCACAAGCGCCTTCATGTTTGCGGGACCGAGTCCATCTATATTCATTGCATTCTTGGATGCAAAGTGTATCATATTTTTCAAAAGCTGCGCAGGACACTCCACATTCGGACACCTGAGAACACTCTCGCCCTCCTCACGGACTGAAGGAGTTCCGCAAACAGGGCAAACGGAAGGAAGCGTGAATTTCACCGAACCGTCAGCGTGTCCCACAGAGCGCAGTACCTCGGGGATTATCTCCCCTGCCTTGCGGACTACTATCCTGTCGCCTATACGTATATCCTTCTCGTCGATGAAGTCCTGATTGTGAAGGACTGCACGGGAAACGCTGGTACCTGCAAGAAGTATCGGCTCGAATACCGCAACGGGAGTTATAGCGCCTGTTCTGCCTACATTTACCTCAATATCGGTGAGAGTAGTCTCCTTTTCCTCAGGCGGATACTTGTAAGCAACTGCCCATTTCGGTGTCTTTGCAGTCGCACCCATAGCTGTTCTCTGTGCAAGGTCGTTGACTTTTATTACAACGCCGTCGATATCATAGGAGAAGTTAACTCTTTCAACGCCGATACGTTCTATCTCCGCCTTTATCTCCTCATAGGTATGACAGACTTTATAGCTTGGAATGGTCTTGAATCCCAGTGACTTAAGATAGTCCAGTGAACCGCTGTGAGTTGTGAACTCTCGCCCCTGACACTGCTGAACGTTGAAAATGAACATGTCCAGCTTTCTGCCTGCGGTTATCTTCGGATCCTTCTGTCTCAGGGAACCAGCTGCAGCATTACGCGGATTCTTGAAAGGCTGCTCATCCATAAGCTCCTGCTGTTCCACAAGCTCGAAGAAGCTGCTTCTCGGCATATAGACCTCTCCCCTGACTTCAAGAAATTCGGGAGCATCCTCTATTTTAAGCGGTATTGAGCGTATAGTCCTTATGTTTGCGGTAACATCCTCACCTGTGAAGCCGTCCCCGCGTGTAGAACCACGGGTAAGGACTCCGTCCGTATACTCCAGCGATACCGAGAGGCCGTCTATCTTCGGCTCTACGGAGAACTCGGGAGAGCCTATCTCTCTGCGGCAGCGCTCAATAAAGGCTTCAACGTCCCCAAAGGAGAAAACGTCCTGAAGACTTGCCATCTGTACGGCATGAGTGACCTTCTCGAACTTACCCGAAGCGATTCCTCCCACTCGCTGAGTCGGTGATGTCGGCTTTATCAGCTCGGGATACTCTGCTTCTATGCCTTTAAGCTCCTGCATGAGCATATCGAACTCGTAATCGCTGACCTCGGGGTTATCAAGTACATAGTACTGATAAGTGTATTTATCAAGCAGCTCGGTAAGTTCGGCTGCTCTTTTCTCTGCATCTTTTCTTTCCATTTTTATTACCGTCCTTGTTCTGTTTTCGGTTATGTACTATTATTATACCATGTATCCGCAACTAATTCCACAGTTTTCCGAAAAAAATCTGATATAATGTTCAAGCCCTGATACATATCATTATCAGGAGGTGTTAGCATGTTGATCGAATTATTACGCAATATCTTTTTCTTCGCCCTGCACGTCGATAACAGTACCGTATTTCCAAAACCACTTTCACGCAGGGAAGAAAACGAATGCTTTGAAAAGATGTCGGAAGGCGATAAAAATGCAAGGAGTAAACTGATAGAGCACAATCTGCGCCTTGTTGCTCATATCGTTAAAAAGTACGCTCCCACTGCTGCGGAACAGGATGAACTCATATCCATAGGTACTATAGGTCTGATAAAGGCGGTGTCCACATTTGACTACACCAAGGGCGCTAAATTCGCTACGTACGCCAGCAAATGCATCGACAACGAGATTCTCATGAGCTTCCGTGCAGCTAAAAAGTCGGCAGGCGACGTCTACATAAATGAACCCGTCGAGACCGATAAGGACGGCAATACCCTCACCCTGATCGACCTTATTGACGACGGTACCGACATCCATGAACAGGTGGACCTGCTTATGCGTTCACGTCAGCTGTACGGCATTATAAGGGACTGCCTTGAACCGCGTGAACTGGAAATAATCACCTACCGCTACGGTCTTTACCGAAGTGAACCCCACACCCAGATAGAAACTGCCAAAAAGCTCGGCATCTCACGTTCATACGTCTCACGGATAGAGAAAAAAGCTATCGGCAAGCTGAAAAGCAAGTTCGATAACGGCGAATAATGAAATATCTTCCTCAAGGCTTGCAATATTTTTTTCATTATTGTATAATAGTATACAGGACAATAGCCGTAACTCTTCGGCTATTGCTCCGATACTTTGCTTCGGGGAGGGATATTATGATCTGCGGAATCTGCGGACAGCGTATGAAAGCAGGGACTTTCAGAGTCTCTATACACGGGATAGGCTCCATAAAGAGCTATACTTACCCTATGGTCTCATGGTACGAGGGCGACAACCTCGTCTGCGAAACGGACAGGCATATAACTACAGGATTTTACTGTCCGAGGTGCAATATAATGATGGGAGTGTTTCTTGGTCCCAAGATAGTAGGATTCACTGAGGAATTCAATCAGGATCTTGACGATAATATCGATTCGCTCCCGAAGAAGAATTGTCCCGAGTGCGGAACATCTGTGGATGTAGACTATCCGAGGTGTCCCGAGTGCGGATATGTATTCTGACAATGACCTGTCTGTTACAGGTTTATATACTGCAAGGCGCAGGTAATTCTGCGGTTTGCAGGAATCATCATTTCATCAACGGAGGTATTTTCTGATGACTTACAAAGAAAGCTTTATCAAATTCATGGTGGACTGCGGTGTTCTCACTTTTGGAGAGTTCACACTCAAAAGCGGCAGAATCGCACCATACTTCATTAACTGCGGAAACTATAAAACAGGTGCCCAGCTTGCTAAATTAGGCGAATACTATGCAGAGTGCATCCACGCTAACAACATCCCTGCCGATACTCTCTTCGGACCTGCTTACAAGGGTATTCCGCTGGCTGTATCTGCTGTTGTTGCACTCAGCAACAAGTTCGGCATAGACCTTTCTTACTGCTTCGACCGCAAGGAAGCTAAAGACCACGGTGAAGGCGGTATGTTCGTCGGAAAAACTCTTACAGACGGCGAAAAGGTAATCATCATCGACGATGTTATGACTTCGGGAAAGGCTCTCAGAGAGTCGATGCCAAAGCTCAAAAGTGCTGCTGATGTGGACGTTACAGGTATGGTCATCACTGTTGACCGTATGGAAAAGGGTACAGGTGACCTCTCTGCGGTTCAGGAAGTAAAGCGTGATTTCGGCGTTACTGTATATCCTATCGTTACTATGGAGGATATCATCGACGCTATCCGCAACGATATCGTTCCCGGCAAGGAATACCTGGACAAGATGCTCGAATACCGCAAGACATACGGTGTATGATAATTCAGACATACTGATACGAAGATACAGTAAAAGCGTCCCGTAAAAAACGAGACGCTGTATCTTCAAACATACTTTTAGTCGGGACAGAAAAATGCGGCTCAGAAAACTGAACCGCAAAACTGTGTGCTGTACTTGCACTGGTTGGGGCAGCGGGATTTGAACCCACGAATGCAGGAGTCAAAGTCCTGTGCCTTACCGCTTGGCTATACCCCATTATGCTCTGCACTGCTGCAAAAATCCAACAAGTTATTTTGCAGCAGATGCAATCAATTACTTGCTCAACCATTTTATTATAGCAAAATTCAGTTAAAAAATCAATAGGAAAAATATAATTTTATTATTTATCATAATACTTTACATTAGTCTGCGCAGTTTTTCTGCGGAATAATATAGGGACGGGAGAATACTATGAAAAGAATAAAATTTATTACCATGGCCGCCGCTGCGGCTGCCTGCATACTGTCAACAAGCTATATTTCGGCAGAAGCTGCGGATAAAGCTGCCGATACTCCGCCCGAACACTCATCCGAATGGTTCACGGATGATGAAGGACGCATCTTCTATTACGATGAAAACGGTGAATTTCTCACAGGCACACAGGAAATTGACGGTGAAGATTACCTTTTCTCAGCTAACGGAGTTCTGAAAACAGGCTGGCGCACTGTTAACGGAAACCGCAAGTTCTTTGATCCCGAAACTGGAAAACCTCTCTATGGCTGGATAGATTACTGCGGCGAGAAGTACTTCATTGCAGAGGATTCGGGGAAACAGACAGGCTATTTCAAGCCGAAGAACGGCTCCGCTTCTCTTCTGGACGAATACGGCGCCGAGATAACAGGCGAGGGTTTCACATCCGTTGACGACAGTATATACTACTTCGACGAAAATGGTTCTCCTGTCTCGGGCGAGGTCACTATTGACGGCACTCCATACATCTTTTCCGATAAGGGCGAGGAATACACCGAATGGCAGGTACTTCACGGAAAGGCCTTCTATTATTCACCCGAAACAGGAAAGGCTCAGACGGGGTTCTTCCGCATTGACGGCAACACCTATTACGTGGACAAGGAAGAGGGCAGGCTCACAGATATCGCAGTCATAGACGATAACGAGTACCTCTTCGACAGGAACGGCGTTTTACAGACGGGACTTCAGTACGTTAACGGCACCGCTCACTGCTATAACTTTGACGGTTCCTTCTCAACAGACTTCACTGAAATAAATGGCAAACACTACCTTTTCAACGAAAAGGGCGAAGGTCAGACAGGATTCTGTCAGGTGGGAGAGACTCTCAGGTACTTCAACGAAGACGGCTCTATGGCTACGGGACTCGTGAACACGGAACAGGGACTGTACTACTTCCACAATGACGGCACCATTCAGACAGGCTTCCACGATGTTGAAGGCAATACCTACTACTTCGCATCGGACGGCAGAGCTGCAAGCGGTCTTGTTTCTATAAACGGCTCCAAGTACCTTTTCGATGACGAATGCCGCATGAAAAGAGGACTTGCTTCCTATGGCGGAAGCACCTACGGATTCGCAGACAACGGAAAGATGCTCTACGGCATAAACGAGATAAACGGCAAGAAGTATTACTTCTCGGTTGACGACGGCAAAATGGGTACGGGACGTCTCATCGTAGAGGGCAAGAAATACTATTTCGGTTCGGACGGCGCTATGCAGACAGGCATCCTCTCTATCGACGGTAATAAGTACTACTTCTCCATTGATGACGGCACCATGCAGACGGGACGCCTTATCGTCGGCGGCAAGAAGTACTTCTTCGGTACGGACGGTACCATGCAGACAGGTATGGCTACTTTCAGCGACGGTGTATACTACTTCGGTCCCGACGGTGTAATGGCTACAGGCTGGCAGACTATTGACGGACAGAAATACCACTTCAATACAGTAAGCGGAAAGCTTGAGATAAACAAGCTCATCGACGGTTATAATCTCGCCGCAGACGGCCATGCTGTGCCCTTTTCGGCAGTACAGAAACGCGCTCAGAATCTTATCGCTCAGATAGGCACCAATACCTCGGGCATATTCAATTACGTCTGCAACCATAACAAGTACAGTCCTATGGAGAATCAGCGCTCGCTTTCCAACATACAGACAAAGGGCTGGGCTTACTTTGCAAACTACGCAATGGATAACACCAATATTATGCCTTACTACTTCGCTGCACTGACCGATATCCTCTTCCAGCATGCGGGATTTACTACACGTATCGTCTACGGTACAGGCAGAGGAAGCGGCGCCCATTACTGGAATCAGATACTCGTGGACAAGAAGTGGATAAACTTCGATACCTGCAACGGATACTACTCCAAGACGGATGATGAGCTCAAAGCTCTGAATTATACCTTCAGGCAGTACATCAACGCTACTTACTATTGATGAGGTGATAACTATGAAGAAAAACATTTCCTTTATTATTGCTTCAGCTTTAGTGCTGACTCAGCTTCCGTTTACGGTATCGGCAGCAGAAAACAAGCCGCAGCCCCAGTGCAGCTATTTCGTAAGAAGTGATGTAAACGGCTGTGTAACGGTAAATACTCCCGAAGGCGCATCTGCTGAGGTGAACATCACTTTTGCTTCTCCAGAGGGAAAAGCACTCCCCTACTACTCCGAAAAGATAGCAGCAGATTCGTCCCTCAGCTTCGATATCGAGGGACATGACAACACCGATGATGACTACAGAAATTATACCATTTCCGTTGTTCTCTCCACCGAAGATGCCGATTCCGAGCCTTTTACGGAGACGTTCACAATTCCCGACGGCAACGATAATCCCGACAGCTTTACCAATTTCATCTACAACTTCCTTGCAGATGATGAGATAGCCGACGAACCCTGGGAAAAAACTCCCGGTGACGATGGTTCTGTAAACGTCCTTATGCACATAAGCGGCGTTATCATGGGCGATGTGGACGGCGACGGTAAAGTGTCGGCTTCCGATGCTACTGCTGTACTCCTTGAATATTCCGCACTTTCTACAGGTGAATCAGGTTCGTTCAGCAAAAAGCAGTTCAAGGCGGGAGATGTTAACAAGGACGGAGCTATCAATTCCTCGGATGCATCTTCAATACTCGCTTACTATGCTGCTCTTTCAACCAATCAGGATCCCCACTGGTAATTGAACCGCAATATATAAGCGGTATCAGACATAAAACAGTTGCCGAGCATCATATAAGCGCGTTCTAATACAGACGTATTAAGCCATAGTTTTTCTGATATGTGGTCAGAAGTACTATGGCTTTTCTATTGACTGTGAATAAATGATATGCTATAATTGTTACTAATATAAATTTGATTTTAGCGCAAGCGCTGACAATGAATAAGGACACACCATTATTATTCTTTATTCATTGCTTATCGGACCGCCGCTCGCTCAGCGGCAAATTCTGATAAATCTTTACAGACAATATAATACCATGCCCCGCAGCATGGTATTTTTTATTCATTGTCAGACTCATAAAAGCCTGCAATTGTTATAACAAAAAATTATTTTCACTAAGTGAGAAAAACAAGCACTTCAATCGTCTATTGGATAAGGTGTATAATTTATGAAAGGAGGGATCGCATGGATAACGGTGCGGCTTGTTACCAACGATACCTCGACGGAGACGATAACGGAATCGTCGAGATCATCCGTGACTATAAGGACGGTCTTATGCTGTATCTGAACGGTATCACCGGCAATATAAATATTGCCGAGGAACTTATGGAAGATACCTTCTTCAAGATAGCTACCAAAAGACCTGCCTTCCACGGCAAAAGCAGCTTCAAAACATGGCTGTATACTATCGGACGAAATGCAGCTATCGATGGCATGAGGAAACGGTCAAAGATCTCAGATCAGCCATTCGATGAGTATACCGACCTTGCGGACGAAGAAAGCGTTGAACGCGAATACATAAGAGAGGAGCAGAAAATCACTCTGCATAAGGCTCTCAGAACTCTAACCCCCGATTACAGGCAGGTATTGTATCTGACCTATTTCGAGGACTTCGACGTGGACGACACTGCAAGGATCATGCGAAAGACAAAAAAACAAATAGGGAACCTTCTCTTCAGAGCAAAGCAATCCCTTAAAAAACAATTGGAAAAGGAGGGATTCAAGTATGAGATCATATGAAGAAATTGCTTCAAGCGTACTTCATAGGCGTGACGAGTATCTGAAAGAACAGAAACGCCGCCGTGCGATCATCTTCAGAACAGCTTCTGCTGTATCTACCGCAGCTGTTGCAGCCTGTATCGGTCTCATAATACTGAATAACAGAACTGTCAGCGACATCCGTCCCGATCCACATTCCAACAACTACTCCGCAACAGAGGCTTCTCCCCTTGCAACTACCGTTCCCGATACGGAAAAAACAACTCCCGCCACAGAAGGTCAGACCACAGCAAAAGAAACTCGTACAACAGCTGTAAAGACATCCGCAAATACTGCTTCTTCACCCAATGCACAGACGACAGTCCGTACAGCAGTTACTGCTGCAACAAACAGGACTTCCGCAGAGCAGCACACAACAGCTGCCAGAACATCTGCTTCAGGCAATTCACGTACAACTGCCGCCGCTACGGCTGCAACAGTCCGCAGCAAAACTACAACACGCACAACACCTGCACGTACCACTGCAACTGCACGGACTACGGAAGCAAATCATCGTACAACTGCGGTACAGACCACGACGGCATATCACCGTACAACTGCGGCACAGACTACGACGGCATATTACCGTACAACTGCGGTACAGACTACGGCGACATATTACCGTACAACTGCGGTACAGACTACAGTTTCATATCATCATACAACTGTTGCTGCAACTCCTTATCCTATCCAGACAGGTGGAGTGGCTTGTACCAATCCACCACCTGTGCCACAGACAGTTGCCCCAACAATACAAGAACCCACAAATCCAAAGACAGATGCTCCAACAATACCCATACCTGCAACTACCGAACCTGTGGAGATACCCTATCAGTATGCATTATATGACGACTTCACGTATAACGATAACGGGTATTACTTTACCGACGATGTGTATGATGAAGTTCCGGATACCTACTTTTTAGCAGAAAAAGGCAATGTTACAGGTACGGATAAAAATGTGAAGTTTACAACAGATGCCTATATCTATACTTACGGCAGCGAATCTCCGAGAAAACTGTACGTATTTTTAGAAACAGACTACAAATACCATTTAGCAAGACGATATACCTGATTTTACCTCCTACATACTTACCTATTTTGCAAAATACCATAATTGATATTTTGCATTAGCGCAGAGTATAAAAACACCGCACGGAACTGAAACAGCATCCTGTGCGGTGTTACTCTGTTAACCGAAAGACCTCCGCTATGGATTATACCACGGCGGAGGTCTGTTTTATGCCTCTTTGACACGTTTTCCTGTTATGTGTTCGGGGACAAGTGCGAACATGAATGTTCGCGGTCCCGCATTCTTTATCTCTTTGGCTATGTATTCCTCATCGGAAGTGAACTTGTAGCTGAGCTTTCTTGCAATGTCATATATCTTTTCCCTGTCCTCTATGACCTCTGCCCTGCCGAAAACTATTACACTTCTGAAGGTAATTGCCCATTCGCCCTCTTTTTTTGTGCCCTCATCGCAGACACAAAATGAGACCTTTTCACATCTGCGGAGCGCATCTATCTTGTGTCCCTCCATACCGCTGTGGAAGTAGAGCTTTCCGTCCTCTTCACAGTAGAAATGGTTTATGGGAAGTCCATATGGATATCCATCATCACCTATCACGGAAAGAACTCCTCTCAGTTCTTTTTTCAGGATGTCGATGCACTCATCCTGTGAGAGCTGCTGTCCTTTTCTATTCATTTCCCTGAACATTATTATCGCCCTTTTCTATCATATTTATGTTGTCTGCCGCAATACGGTAATATTCCACCGCATAGCGGTACTGTGCCGCAGCATACTCGCCCATTTCAACTCCGAGGTCATACTTGTATTCGCACCAGTTGCTCCACATAAGTCCGCATGCAGCTATATAGCAATACATCTTTGTACGTGTAGGAAGATCGCAGCTTCCTCGGAAATAAAAGTCGATTAGCTCGTCTATCTGTTCCCTGCTGTAAAGTCCGTTGACGCAGAACATGGCAAGGTCCGAATGGGGATCGTGCATTGCAGCGTATTCCCAGTCTATTATCCTTATCTTTTCGTTTCCGTATTCATCGTTGAAGATAATGAAGTTATCCGGCATCACATCACAGTGCGAAAGGCAAAGCTCCTTCTTCTGTGAATCCACGAAGCTCTTAAGGCAGTGGATATTGTTCTTGGTAGTGCGGTAATCTTCATACACCGACTTCTCATGCTGCCAGAGTGACTGAAGGAAGTCTATCTGACGGTATATGTCGAACTCCTGTTCAACCTGTAAACGCTGCTCGTGGAACCACCTGAGCTTCTCGATGCAGTGGTGTACCTCATCGATGTTATTGGGATCACATGTCCTTGCGTGATCGATGAACTTGGTTATCTTATAGCCGTTATCAGGGTTGATGTAAGCCAGTTCGTCGCAGATATTCCTGCCGTTTATGAGACTGTAGACCAGTGCTTCCTGACGGCGGTTTATCATCCTGTTGGTACCCTCTTTCGGGATACGCATTATGTAACGTTCGCCCTTGCAGCTGAACAGGAAAGAGCGGTTCGTCATACCGTTTTTCAGTACGGCGATATCAGTTATATCAAGCTCCTTAACGCCAAGTTCCTTCATGATTATGGCTATGGCGTATGAGCGTAGCTGTCCCGACTGCTCATCAAGCTCACGGAGCTGCTCGTAAGTGTCTATCTCGACGAAATCCACCGACCTTACTACTCGTGCAGTCCTGATAAGGGGCTCATCCGAAAACAGTGCAGTTTCCCACCTTGCCTTCGTCGGTGCTGTATCAAGTGCCTCATCGCTTAGCTTCTCAACCAGCTTTTCGGCGTCCTCAGCTGACACATAGGCAAGTCCTACCATGCCGTTGCCTGCCTTTTCCGCAGGTACTGACTGAAGCTCCTTCTTGCGGTCCACACGTACAAGGCTTTCATCATCCACAAGCTCGTTTACCATATACCAGGAATACATCTCGTGACGGCTGAAAGGATTCTCTCTGCACCATACGTCGCAAGGTACTATATATGTATTGGATATATGCTTCTTTGCAAGCGAAAGAGAATACAGAGAACCGCGCTTTCTGAAGTCCCTGTTGACTATGAGCTGAACTCCGTACTGTGCTTCAAGGCGTTCATACTCCTCTTTCATATATCCTGCAACTACATATATCTCTTTTATACCCGAGCTTTTAAGCTGTAAAATGATACGTTCAACAAGAGTTTCGCCGTTAACTTCCAGCATACCCTTGGTGTAAAGCGTATTTATAGGAACCATTCTGCTTCCTGTGCCTGCCGCAAGTATCACAGCATTTTTTGGTACGGAAGAGTTTACAAGTTCCCTGCCTTTTGCCGTCGCCTGCATACTGTCATCAAGGAAGCCGCCTTCTGTAAGCCTTCGCACAGCTCTGTTGACCGCAGCTATAGAACAGCCGCTGAGGTCTGAAATTATATCGCTGCTGACATAAGGCATTTCCAGCAGGAGTTTAAGTATATCAAAGTCCTTATTATTCATGGGCTTCCTCCCGATAATTATTTATAGGGCACCTCTAAAAACCCCCTTTTGAGACAAATCAGCCATACACAGCATATGCTGTGTCAAACTCTCTCTCGGAGTGCGACAGCACGCCTTCGAAAGCCTTCCTTGCATCTGCTGCACCTATCTGATTTTTCTTTAACCAAATGGGTTTTTAGAGGTACCCTATATTAATTTTAGCATATAACAGCAAAAAAGTCAACGGCTGCCGAAAAGTGTTACCCTAACAGCAGCCGTATTCTTCCATATTATTTTATACTGTCGGCAAATGCGAGTATTTCGTCCGAAAGCTTTGCGATATACTCCTCATTCATAACGTCCTCAAATCCGCATTCCGAAAGAGCTGCCCTGAATCGGCAGTCGGGAGAATTTGAAGGCTGTTTTGACATTTTTTCATACTTTTCAAGTGCCTTGCCTGTATCGTTTACGCAGTCGTCAAGGATATCAAGTGCAGCAAGAGCGGAAGTTCCGTAGCTGACGTAGTATCCCGGCTGTGAGAAAATGTGGTCGATATAGTATAACGGGTAACTGTCCGCATACTCGCCCATTATGTCCTCATAGCACTTTACAACATCGTCCGCAGATAGGTTATCACGCTCACGGAGCACGGTATACTCGAATTCTCCTATAAGGAATCCCTGTATAACTGTATCCACAAAGTCATATGCCTTGTAAAGCTTCATCGCATCGGACTGACTGCCATACATCTCGTCATAAAACTGCATGAAGAGAAGCTCCATTGCCTGGGACTGTATCTCTGCTACATCGAGATTCGGCTCCTCTAAAAATGATGGCGTCTCATCGTAGAAAGAGGAATGGAAGTGTCCGAACTCGTGTATCGCAGTCTGCATATCATAGAAGGAATCATCGTTATAGATGAATACCAGCGCACTGTTTTCAACAGGAAGATCTATAGTATATGAGCCTGTATAGCACTCGTCGCCCTTTGCAATGGTAAAGAGTCCGTCATCGATTATCTTGTCTGCGGACTTCTTGATATCAGGCGAGAGCTTTTCCGCATACTGCTGTATAGTTGAAAAAGGTTCCTTGAAAGTTACGGGAGAATCAAACACATCATCGGAGTGCTTGTTATCGTAAAAGCGGTCAAGAAGCTCATCCGAAAGGGGGATGAAATACTCCTTGATAGTATCGCTGAGTTTAAGGACATCTTCGGGAGTATAGTCCCTGTTGTAGCTGTCATAAAAAGTCTCTGTATCATAGGACGAAATGATGTCGAGATATATCTCGGCGCACTTAAGGTTCTTGTCCTTTTCGGACATATCCTCATCGTATGAAATATCGTAGTATTCGTCAAGGTATTCATCCGATACCTGATAATCAACTCTTGCATAACCCTCTGCACGTTTCAGACTCATTGCCTTGTCGTTGTAGTATTCAAGGTTCTCCTCAACGATATAAGGTGCGAACAGTTCCTTGTATTCCTCGGTGGCATAACCTCTTGAAAATGCGAAACTAAGCGCCTCGTACACGACGTAGTAGTTCTCGCCGCAGGCATCATATTCTTCCTCAAGCCTTTCGTTATACCAGTCGGAATCATAGGCTATCTCAGAGTAAGCGTAAGCTTCCTCTGCGGCATCCATGTCCTGCATGAGGACTTCTATATCCTTCTCCAGCTTTTTCTCGTTTCCCGACTCTTTAAGGTGGTCAAGAAGTGTACGTACATGATCGTTCACTTCTTCTATGTCTATATTCTCGTATTTGTCCGAAACCTTCTCTGCTTTTTCCTTCTGCTCGGAAACTGCGGAGGAAGTCTCTTTTTTCTTTCTGTCGCTTGCATATCCGTACTCACACGATGTAAGTACTGCACCCATAACTGCTGCTGTTATAAGTGATAATGCTCTGTATTTTTTCAATTCTCATCACTCCGTTCTCTATGAAACGGCAAGCTTTCTTACCGCTTCGGGGATCTCGGTAATATCCTTTACTATTATGTCTGCGTCGGACAATTCTTCAAGCGAACCATAACCGTATGCACATCCGACAGAAGAAAGACTGTTCTTAACTGCCGTCTCAATATCGTGGAAACGGTCGCCGATAACTATATACTGTCCCTCTCCCTCGGATGAAAAGCGGCGGAATATCTCATACTTCGGGATGAAGCCGTACTCCTCACAGCAGTAAAAACGGTCAAAGAATCTGTCCAGACCGAATACTCGGCGGTGACGTTCCATATAGTGTACACGGCAGTTGCTGAGAAATATAAGGGTATGTCCCTGTTCTTTCAGCTTCGCAAGAGTTTCCTCGGTATGAGGGAAAAGTCTGCCCTCACCTCGTTCCACTCTGTCCGCCATATTCTCGCCAAGCATCTTCCGTGCCTTTTCCCTTATCTCTTTGTCAAGTTCGGGGTGGAACTGTCCCCACATATCTGTGGAATTGAAACCCAGCCAGCAGCTTATCTCGCTGTCGGCGTACTCCTTCGGCTCGATATAGCCGTTATCCGAAAGCCACTTCATAGTGTCACGGAATGCAGGAGCGTATGTCATCATGGAATTGTGTATAGTTCCGTCGTAGTCGAATATAAGCTGAGCCATTATGATTCGATCTCTCTTATGAGGTTTATCATCTCGATAGCGCCCTCTGCACACTCGCTTCCCTTGTTGCCTGCCTTTGAGCCTGCACGTTCGATAGCCTGTTCGATGTTCTCTGTAGTGATGACTCCGAACATTACAGGGATATCGCTCTGGAGTGATACCTGTGCGATGCCCTTTGCAGCTTCGTTGCAAACGAGATCGTAGTGTGAAGTGCTTCCGCGGATGATAGCTCCGAGGCAGATAACAGCGTCATACTTGCCGGATTTAGCCATTTTCTGTGCGATAAGCGGTATCTCAAATGCACCCGGTACCCATGCAACGTCTATAGAACTCTCGGGTATGCCGTGACGTTCAAGAGTGTCAACAGCTCCGCCGAGAAGCTTTGATGTAATGAACTCGTTGAAACGGGCTACCACTATGCCGATGCGGACATCATTTGATATAAGTTTTCCTTCGTAAGTTTTCATTGTATTTACTCCTTTAAAATTTATTTGCTGATGTAATGCTCTCTGAGCATTTCTTCAAGTTCTGCTTTCTTTTCGATTATCTTGTATTTTGTCGGATGCTCGAATTTTTCACGATAGATCATCAGTGTATAGCCTTCTATTCTGTAGCTGAGATCCGATGCAGAAACGCTTCCTCTTTTTCCTCCTCCGAAGATCACCTCTTCCGGAGTTACATATACATACTCGCGCATTGAAAGTATGAACCAGTAAATGAACATAACTGCCCATGCGATCGTCAGCAGTATATAGCCTGCTTTCTGTAGTTCCGGATGGGCACTGTCAGTTGTACGGTTCAATATAGCACGAATGAAGTTCTGAATGATCTGACATCCGAAAATAATTGTGTAGAATAAACTCAGATAAGCTGTCAGTTTGCTTTTTACACGGACGCTCTGACTGATAGTTTTCACTTTCTTCCTGACAGCCGCAACTGAATACAAAGAGCATATCATGAGTACTGCAACAATCACTATCATTGATAAAGCCACCACAAATACGACCATGCTTATTCACCTTCGTAATTTAGGATGTGTCCCATTTTCTTTGCCTTTGTCTTAAGATAGAAAAGGTCGTATGCAGTTGCATCCATCTGTATCGGAACACGTTCCTTTATCTCCATGCCGTAGCCGCTGAGTCCATAGACCTTATCGGGGTTATTGGTAAGGAGCCTCAGAGTCTTGCAGCCCAGGTCACGGAGTATCTGTGCGCCTATGTAATACTCTCGCATATCTCCCGGGAAACCGAGTGCAAGGTTAGCTTCAAGGGTATCCATTCCCTGATCCTGCAATTCATATGCGCGGAGCTTGTTGATAAGTCCTATTCCTCTTCCCTCCTGACGCATATACAGGAGTATTCCCCTGCCCTCTTTCTCTATCTGTGCCATTGCAGCTGCAAACTGCTGTCCGCAGTCGCATTTCAGCGAGCCGAAAGCGTCTCCTGTAAGGCACTCGGAGTGAACACGGCAGAGTATATCTTCGCCGTCACCGATATCACCCTTTACCAGAGCGACATGGTGTTCGCCGTTGAGCTTGTTGACGTAGCCCTTAGCCCTGAATTCGCCGTATTTTGTGGGGAGCTTTGTGTCGGCAACACACTCCACAAGAACCTCATGTACCTTGCGGTATTCCTTAAGTGCCTGTATGGTTATGAACTTCATTCCCCATTCAACAGCCTTCTGCTGAAGCTCCTCAGTGCGCATCATAGTACCGTCATCACGCATTATCTCACAGCAGAGTCCGCACTCCTTAAGTCCTGCAAGACGCATAAGATCCACTGTAGCTTCGGTATGTCCCTCACGTTCGAGAACTCCGTTCTTTTTCGCCATAAGCGGGAACATGTGTCCCGGACGGCGGAAGTCATCGGGCTTTGAGGAATCATCCACTATCATTCGTGCAGTGAAACCTCTCTCCTCTGCGGAGATACCTGTAGTGGTCTTAACATGATCCACCGATACTGTAAAAGCGGTAGAATGGTTATCTGTGTTGTAGTCCACCATCTGCGGCAGGTGGAGTTTATCGCACATAGCGATGCTCATCGGCATACAGATAAGTCCCTTTGCGTGAGCCGCCATAAAGTTGACGTTCTCTGTAGTTGCAAACTCTGCCGCACATATCATGTCGCCTTCGTTTTCTCTGTCCTCATCATCGGTAACAAGGATTATCTCGCCGTTTCTGAGTGCTTCGAGAGCTTCCTCCACCGTGTTGTATTCAAACATTATTTATCCTCCTGACCTATTATTATCTTTCCTACGTCCGTTTTCATATAAACGGAACATTTATCCCCTATTTTAACGGTCTTTGTTTTGTCATTGCTGCCTGACTCCTCCGTTACTTCGCCGCTTGTTTTAAGTATGACACTGCCTGTATTTGTCTCGGCGGAATAGCTGCACTCGTTCTCGGAAACGCTGTCAAGAGTAAGCTTTATACCGCCTACATCAGTCTTAAGAGCTATGATTCCCTGTGAAGTATTCGGTGATGCCTCTATCCTTCCCACATCCGTAACAAGTACAGAACCGTCGCAGATGTTGACCGAGTTTACACTTATGCTTCCCACATTGGATGTGAGCATGAATTTTCCGCTGAGTGAATCTGCCTTGACATTACCGACGTCCGTAGTTGCTGTGAAATCAGTGAAGCTGTCAGGTAATGCTATATCAGTGTTAACAGAGAGGTTTAAATCACCTTTATGGTTCTTTTCTATCCATTCCCAGATATCCGCACCGCTTACCTTATCTGTATAGCTTACTGTCAGAAGATTTCCGCTTACCTCGGTATCTGCGCTGATATGGTCATAAAGTTCGTCGATAAGCTCCTTCGATGAAGCCTTTATCTCGTACTTATAGCTTATCTCGGCAGTTTTGCCCTCTGCACGGGTAAGTGTGATATTTCCCACATTCTCGGTTATCAGGAGCTCCACCGCATCGCCTGTTTCCTCTGTGACCGATTCTTTATAGACCGCTTTTTCCTTTAGTGATCCGCCGATGTTAAGACATGATGTACAGCTCATTACTACTGTTGCTGCTGCTATAAATGCTACTGTTCTTTTCATTTTTGATCCTCCGTTTTAATCCTTTTTATCATATAAAACCGTTCCTGAGAAGTTGTTCCATAGTTACCCCGCTTTTGGTTTTCTCAAGTTCGGGCTTCATAAGCTTTTCAACGTATTTGCCTATGATGTCATTTTCAAGATTGACCGTGTCCCCGTTCTTTTTGGAAGAGAGTATAGTCTGCTCCGCTGTATGCGGTATCACGGAAACACTGAATGAAGTGTCCGTAACTTTTGCTACCGTAAGACTTATACCGTCTATGGCAACAGAACCCTTTTCCACTATATACCGCATTATCTCAGGCGGCGCACTTACGGTATACCACACAGCTATACCGTCGTTCTTAACGTCGGAAATAATACCTGTACCGTCAATGTGTCCCGAGACGATATGTCCGCCGAATCTTCCGCCAGCCGCCATAGCCCGTTCAAGGTTCACAGGACTGCCTGCCCTGAGACTTCCCAGTGACGAGCGTTCAAGAGTCTCGTTCATGACGTCAGCCTGAAACGTGGTGCCGTCGAAATGGGTGACTGTAAGACACACTCCGTTTACTGCGATACTGTCCCCGAGATGAACGTCTTCAAGTACCTTTTTCGCCTCTATGCGGATAAAGGAAGTATTGCCGCTTCGCTGTACCGCCCTGACAGTACCCTTTTCCTCAACTATTCCTGTGAACATTATCTGTAAACCACCCTTCCTTCTATTACAAAATCATTGCCTATCCGCTGTATTTTGGCATTTTCTACCATATAAGCATCATCGGGAGTGGGGATTCCCCATCCTGCAACAGGCGATTTAGCGTCCTTACCGCCGAATATCTTCGGGGCGATGTAAGCTTTGACTCTGTTTACCAGTTTATGTCGGAACAGTGAGTCGTTCAGTTCGCCGCCGCCCTCAACAAGTATGCTGTCGATCTTCATTTCTCTGAGCTTCAGCATCAAAGTATACAGGTCTACGTGACCGCAGTTTACCTTGGTCGAAATTATCCTGCATCCCATTTCTTCGAGGACATGCCTTTTATCGTTTTTCTCATGGTCGTTCTTTTTATCAAAGTTTTTAGTGACTATGATAGTCGGAACTTCCTTTGCAGTCTTGACGATATTGCTGTCAAGTGGTATCCTCAGCTTTGAATCGCAGATTATACGTATGGGGTTACGTCCGTTTTCCAGTCGGCAGGTAAGCATCGGATCATCCGCAAGGACAGTTCCTATACCTGCCATGATAGCGGAGTGTTTCAGCCTTTCACGCTGTACGTCCAGCCTTGACTCATCGCCCGTTATCCACTTTGATTCGCCTGTGCGTGTGGCGATCTTGCCGTCAAGAGTCATTGCATATTTCACGGTGACAAATGGGAAATTATGGGTTATCCAGTGAAAGAATATATCGTTTATGGCGTCACATTCTTCCCTGAGAACATCTTCAACTACCTCTATGCCATGCTCACGAAGTATCTTCACTCCCTTGCCCGATACCATAGGATTTGGATCAGCCGAGCCGATGAACACACGTTTTATGCCGTGTTCGATGACCGCATCGGTACACGGCGGTTGTTTTCCGTGATGGCAGCAGGGTTCGAGAGTTACGTACATATCCGCACCTGTGCAGTCGATACCGTTTTCGTCGCAGTAAGCGAAAGCCGTGCGCTCGGCATGAAGTTCGCCGTACTTTTTATGCCAGCCTCTTCCGATTATCTCTCCGTCCCTTACGATAACTGCTCCCACCATAGGATTAGGTGAGACGAATCCCATGCCTTTTTTAGCAAGTTCAAGAGCTTCGGACATATATTTTTCGTGTTCCATATTATGCCCCCTGAATAAAAAAGCCCCGATATTTCGGGGCATTGGTTCAATATACGCAAATAAGTGTACATCTTCTCACATCCGGACTATACCGTCGGCTTCGGACTTGCACCGAATCAACCGCAAAGCGGCTCGCAGGCTGTAACTGCCGGTCAGGAATCTCACCCTGCCCTGAAGATATTTTCATTATATCACGCTGATATTCTTTTGTCAATAGCTTCATTAATTTATATCTCATTATTTCCTTACATACCTGACATCCTGTATGCACATTCCGTCCGAGATTATTATAAGGATATCGTCCCTGCTCTTTTCTCCTTCGGGTATTTCTATCTCGTACCACGAAAAATCATCGTAGCTGTTGCTGGCATTTATGGTAATCTCTTTCTTTATTCCACCGATATCGAGGTACATCGTCCTGTCGGCGTAGATGCTTGAAGCCGTTACCATTATGCTTTTCAGTTCACTGTATGGGATGTTCCTGAAGGTAACACTTCCGCACCACTCGTGGGTAGTTATGTAATGCCTGCGCTGTTTCTTTGAATAACCCATGAATATATTGTAGTGGTCATCGAACTGCATTGCCTCAAAGGAGTCCTCACGTTCAGCTATTCCCTCGCCGTCCATGAACAGCTCCGCTTCAAGGGGAAGGTCTGCGGAAGAACCGCCTGCATAGAACCTGTACTTGCCCTTTTCGGTCATCATCCTTCCACTGCGGACGTCATAGACCTGCAATATATGTTCGGGGACAGTCAGCTTTACAGTAAGCTCCTGACCTGCTTCAAGATGCACACGCTCAAAGGCACACAGCTTTTTAACAGGTCTGCTGAATGCGGAGTTTTCAACGGTGAAATACACCTGCACTGCTTCATCAGCCGCAAAGTCCGACAGGTTGCGGAGAGTTACTGAAACATTTCCCTGCTCCGCACTCATAGAAATGTACCTGATATCTGCGTAAGAGAGTCCGTAGCCAAAGGGATAGAGCGGTTTTCCGCGGAAGTACATGTAGGTAGCGCCGCTTTTTTCGATATCGTAGTCGAGTCGGTCGGGAAGGTCCAGCTCGGAACGGTACCAGGTAAGGGCAAGGCGCCCCGCAGGCACATTTCTGCCTGAAAGAGTCTCTGCGACTGCTTTTCCGAGGTAGGGACCTGCATGTGTAGTGTATACAATTGCAGGAAGCTCCCTGTCCTCGTCGTTTATAGCATATGGATAACTTGAAACAAGCACCATTACCATGTCACTGCATCTTTCGTGTATCGCAGTGTACAACTCTTTGTGTCCGCAGGTATCAAGGGAAAGAGTTTTCCTGTCATAGCACTCTCTTGCGACCTGCATAGGACAATTGCCTGTGCAGTATACGAAGGTTTCACATTCCTCCGCAAGCTTCTCTGCACGTTCTTTTCCAGAGCTTACCGTTTCTATGCTGAACAGTACATCATCCGTGATATTTCTGCTCTCGGACAGTCGGACATTGCCGTTTTCGTCCATGACCGCTCTTTTATGCTTTGTCTGATCCTCGATTACCGACTTTTCGTCATCGTAAGGTACGGAGAAAATATTGAAGGTCTCAAAGGGAAACCAGCCGTAGGTCTTTTCTTTTCCGACGGCAAGCTTAAGGTCCTTGCCTATGGTTATGAATCTGCGGTGTGCAAGTGAAAAGAGACTTATCCAGTTTTCGCCCCAGTCCTGTAATTCAAACAATTCTGCATCGGATATGCTTTCTGCGGAAGCTTTAAGGAATCCATCCTCTCCGACTGTGATGTATTTTCCGTTGGAAGCCTTTACAGCCACTGTATCCCACAGGCTGTCATAAACTATATCGCAGTCGGGGAACTCTTTCTTCATGCCTTCGTATACAGAGGTGTCCCCGTGAGAGTAGCCCGTATACCAGTCCATGAACACCTCATCCGCAAGAGGTCCTGCAACAGCTATCCTGCCTGTTTTTTTCTTAAGTGGAAGGAGTCCGTCATTTTTCAGGAGAACTACCTGCTCCCTTGCAGCACGAAGGGTAGTATCAAGATGCTCCTTGCATCCGATAACTTCCTTTCCTATGCTGTCGAACCCGGTCTTGTCGAACTGTCCGAGCCTGAGCCTTGCATAAAGGGTGTTCCTTACAGAGCGGTCTATATCAGCTTCTGTTATAAGTCCATCTTCAAGTGCTTTTTCAGCGGCAAGACGAGTCAGCTTGTCATCATCCGTCATTACGTCACAGCCTGCTTTCAGTGATTCCGCAAGGGCTTCGGAATGTGTATCGGTGTAGCCGTGGAGAGTCACTGTCTGAGAGAAATCTCCGCCGTCCGTTACAGCGAACCACATGCCCCACTGGTCTTTAAGTACCGAATCAAGGTCGGGATTGCAGAGTGCAGGTATGCCGTTTATCTCGTTGTATGCCGTCATAACGCTCTTGGCGCCGCCGTACTTTATAGCGTTCATGAATGCCGCATAGTAATACTCGTACTTAAGACGGGGCGGCAGAAATGCATTGCAGTCCATACGTTCATTTTCGTTATTATTCGCACAGAAATGCTTCAGGGTTGGAACTGTCATAACGTAGGTATCATCGTCCCCTGTCATACCGAGAGTATATGCCGCAGTCATCTCACCAGCAAGGCAGACATCCTCGCCGTAAGCCTCTTCGGTGCGTCCCCAGCGAGGATCACGCTCCATATCCACTGTAGGTCCCCAGAGACAGAGATGTGTTTTTTCTCCCGAGTTATAGTAAGCACGGCTTTCTTTTGCGGCTATCCTTCCGAGACTTCGCATAAGTTCCCTGTCGAAGGTTCCTGCAAGTCCCACAGGCTGAGGGAATACGGTGGATCTGTGATCCGTGTCCCTGCCGACAAATCCTCTTGCTGCCTCTGTACCTATATTGA
The DNA here is from genome assembly GCA_900119535.1 of Ruminococcus sp. XPD3002. Lineage (GTDB taxonomy): Bacteria > Bacillota > Clostridia > Oscillospirales > Ruminococcaceae > Ruminococcus > Ruminococcus flavefaciens_H. The sequence continues at coordinate 32,894 of FPJT01000012.1, read as the reverse complement.
ATTCGTCTATGCCGAGTCTTTTGACCTCGTGCATATGAGTTGAAAGCAGATCAAGCTTTTCGCTCAATGTGAGCTGAGAAACAAGTTCGTCTGCTCTTTTTCTGAAAACGTCCGTCTTTTTCATGGCAATACCCCGATCTTTCAAGCTTGTTTAAACGCTTTTATTTTCATACCTTTACACAATAATTATACCTTAATAACAGGGACTCAGTCAATGATTTTTAATGCTACGTATATATAGTTCTGTGGACTAAAATCTTATCTCGGAAGAGTATTGTTCATATGTTCGCAGCAGTGTACAAGCATGTTCCATGTGCCGCTGTCAACGCTTCCGCTCTGAGGAAGTCCGCTCCACTGCTGAAAACGTTTTACCGCTTCCGCTGTCTGTGCATTGAAGCTTCCGCATATCTCCACATCAGGTGCATTATCGTAGCATGTGCTCATATCGTGGAGCATCACCTGTATGATATATACAAGCTGTCCGTCATCGCCTATACGTACAATGTACTTTGCCGACGGGAACACCGCATAGGGTATCGGCTGTCCCCTGAGATTCTTCCTGTAGACCGATACTATCCTGTTCCAGGTTTCGGGATCGGTATTACCCGTTTCGGGAAGTCCGTATTCACGCTGAAAGGCTCTTACCGCAAGGGCAGTCTCCTTATCGTAAACGCCGTCGGGAATTATCAGTGGTATCTTGTCATTCATCAGCGCTATTGCGTGAAGATAGGTCTGAAGCTCAAGTATATGCTGTTTTTTCTGATTGTTTGTATATGCCATATTCTCCGCCTTTCTCAGCCTGTTATAGTGTAGCCGGGATTCTGGTATGGACGCTTGTCAAAGCCGAATTTCAGGTCAGAATATACCCCTGCTATTGCGTCCCACGTTACCGCTCCCACTATTCCAGTAGGCTCAATACCGAACTGCTTCTGGAATTCGGTCACGGACTGTCTGGTTATCGGTCCGAAATAGCCTGTGTTATTGACCGCAGGAATGTTGCTGTAGGTGTTGTGTATCAGCGTAAGATACTCCTGTATTATTTTTACGGAACTGCTGGAATCGCCCTCACGCAGGACAGTTCCCGGGTAAAGAGCAACTGCGGTATAATCAGGCTTTACCGTTTCGGCTATACCCTTGTAGGCTCGGTAGAGGTCATTTCTTGTGGCTCGGTCCACACGTCCCGTCTGTGGAAGTCCGAACACCCTCTGGAACGAACGCACCGAGCGTTCGGTCTTTTCGCCGAAGTAGCCCGTTATCTCTACAGGTTCAACTGCCGCATAGTAAGCACCGATGACCGCAAGATAGTACTGTAGCATACTTACCTCGGTGCTCTGCATCCCTATGTACAGGTCCTCAGTAAATACGGGAGTTATCTCCTCGAGACGAACTCCCTCGGAGTCCAGCTCGGCTATTCGCTTGACACTGGTGTAGATATAAGTTATCCTGTACCACGTTGCTTCATCCACAATGCCGCTTACCTGAAGTCCGAATACAGACTGGAAAGTTCGTACTGCTGAGACAGTTGCATCATCGAAAATACCGTCTGCCGCAGGTATCTTTGGTATGGCAGGATAATTCCTTGAAATGCGGTTCAGATATATCTGAAGCGACCGCACATCGTTGCCTGCGGAACCGAATTCAAGGGGGATACCAGGGTATGAGGGCATTGCGGACTTTACAGGCGCATTCTTCACGATATTTATGTCCTTTCCATAGTAATACTGCAATATCTCATAGGGTGTAAGTCCCTGCTGCGCGAGAGTCACCGTCCCCCACTGTGAAAGTCCGCTGCATGTGGAGGTAGTGCCGTTGCAGAAGGAAGTGAACAGCGGTTCAACGCTCCCCTGACGCTGTACATAGTCATTGAAAAGCTCATCCACAAGGTAGCTTATGTTCTGGAAGTACTCCCTTCCGTTTATGAATTTCTGGTCGAACTGTGTAGTTGCGGTTATATCAAAATCGTAACCCCTTGCCCTGTACCATTCGGTGTATATCCTGTTGAGTGCAAAGCTTACTATGGCATAAATATTGGCTCTCAGGGCATTTTCGGGCCACGTAGGGAATATCTCGCTGGATGCCACATTCTTGATATATGCAGGAAAGTCCACCGTCACATTAGGTGCATTGGAATCGGGAGTTCCGAGATGCACAGTTATGGTCTCGGGAATAAATGGTGTACCTGAAAGCATAGTCAGCTCCTTTCAGCGGCGCTGCCGAGGTCGGGCTCCTGATTGAAATACGTTACGGTCTCGTCGTTTCCGCTCATCATGGATGGTACAGGTATCATGCTGAAATTCTGTATCGAAACTATCCCCTCGAAAACGGGTACGTCCACACTTCTCGCATTGAAGTAGCCCTCCGCCGTCACCGACACATCAAAGAGATTGTAGGGGCGCTGTGACGAACCCGGCTGCTGTGAAAGTTCCGCATCGGGTACAGGTACCGTGAACTGCGGTGCATTTCCGTTTGCATCGGTCTGTCCCGAGGCTATTATCAGCCTGTTTCCGTCCACTATGGCAGTTACCATTACCGTTGCATCCTCAATGCCTGCGGACTCGTCACCTGTCCGAACAGTCACCTTTATATATCCCTTTGCATCGCCCATTGATTCCTCAGAAACGTACTCGGGGGGAACCGCGTCCTCTGTACTACCAATACCCATATCCGTATCAAGCTCGGAAAGGTCGGGTTCGGGATAACGGGTATTGAAGTCCTCCTCACCTGCATCAGAATCATCGGAATCGTTTTCGGAATGCGGTGCCCATGCGGTATCATCGGGTGCATCCTCGTCAACTCCGAATACATCCTCATCAGTTCTTGTATCCTCGTCCGTTTCCCCACACGATACAGCTTCATCGGGTACTGTGTCTCCGCAGCGTTTTCCGTAAAGCTTCATAAGCTCCTGTTTATAGCGTTCAGCCTGTGAATTGATATCATTATTATCCATATTATCGCCTCCGTTATTTACTGACAGATTATATGCATCGGCGTTCATATTAATGACTGCATTACGGATAAAAGCCGGACGATCACGCTATTCAATATGAATTTTACAAAACACATCAAAAAATTTTTTCGTTTAAGTCTTGACAAGGTATGCCGTTTGTGGTATAATAATAAAGCTGATTCAAAATGCGGATATGGCGGAATAGGCAGACGCGCTAGCTTCAGGTGCTAGTCGGGGCAACCCGGTGCAGGTTCAACTCCTGTTATCCGCACCAGCACAGTGCTTGTGCCCCCGATTCACGGGGGCACTCGTTTTACTCGTTTACTCTGTACGGAATTGTCAGTCTGCTTTCACTTACGGCACTGTCATCTATTTTGTACAGCTTACACAAGATCAAGAGTGCTGTAGCAAAGGTTATGAGGGAAAGGATCAGAAGACTCATAAGATTTGCCGGATACTCTTTTTTCATTTCTTTTTTTAATCCGATCTCAATAATTGAACTGCTGTTCATCTCAGTGCTTATGTCTGTTGATGGGTTTTTGCAGCCGATCGGACACGTTTTACCGCAGTGGAAGCACTGCATTGTAAAATACAAATATTATTTCTCGCAGTATCGGAATCGGTTCTGCGGAATGTACTAATATCGGCTTTATGCCGATATTTATTAAACCAGAAGTTAGCAAACGCTAACGATTTAGGAGGTATCACATTGACGTGGATTTCTGAAAATATCATGTCCATAGTGCTGCTGCTTGTTGTCGCATTGATCATTTTTTTCATCATACGCAGCAAGGTCCGGGAGAAAAGATCCGGCAAGGGATGTGGATGCGGCTGTGCAGGTTGCAGCGGATGCGCCGCTAAAAATAAAAAATGTCGATAAACCGGCGGACTGTGTCTGTACGGTAAGAATACAGGAGGAGAGCTATGAAGTTAACAGAATCGGCTGCGGATACGCAGGGCACAATAATCTCGGTTGGAGGAGACGATCATTTTATGAATCGTATCACCTCCATCGGTATCACGGAGGGAACTCCCTTTCAGACAGTGAGGAATGACAAGAAAATGCCTGTACTGATCTATCTGAGAGAGACGCTTATTTCGCTTAACAGGGCGGACGCTGAAAGGATCGAGGTGAATGTAAGATGACCGGTAGTATCGCACTTCTCGGACAGCCTAACTCAGGCAAATCCACGATATACAATAACCTTACAGGTGCGCGGCAGCACGTCGGCAACTGGGCGGGCAAGACCGTCGAAAAAAATGAGGGTACATATACTTACAACGGAACAAAATATACCGTCACTGACCTTCCCGGAAGCTACGGTCTTTCAGGCAATTCCGATGAGGAGATCATCACAACCGACTTTATCAGATCAGGACAGAGTGCCCTCACTGTCATTCTTGTGGACGCTTCACAGCTTGAAAGAAGTATGTTCATGCTTGCGGAATTTGCACGTCTCGACAAACCTGCTGTTCTGGTGCTCAATATGATAGATGTTGCACAAGGTATCGGAAAAACAGTCGATGCAGATGCGCTTTCAAAAAAGCTCGGCATCCCCGTTCTGCCGTTCAATGCAACGGATACAAAGGACTATGACAAGCTGAAAAAGCTTATCGCTGATGAGCTGAAAGCTCCGCATAAACTGACCGCCGTAATGCCCGCAGAACATAGCGATATCATGGCAGACAGTCAGGCGAAATTCGACTGGGTCAGCTCACTGCTTTCCGATGTTACAAAGTCAGGCAATGCGGTCTACAAGATGTCAAAATTCGACCGTGTTCTGACAAGACCTATCCTCGGAAAGTTTATTTGTATCGGTGTAGTACTGCTGGCATTCTTTGTTGCAATGTTCATTATGGCACCATTTATGAGTATCGGAAAGATGATACCGATAACGCTGCACGATCCGATTGACGATCTGCTGACAGGCTGGAATGTCCACCCGTGGATCGCTTCCATTTTCAGCACGATGCTCCCTAATGTGTTGTTCTTTGTAATTTCGATGGCAAGCTTTGTGTTCGGCGTGCATATAGTGTTCGGTTTTCTTGAAGAAACAGGCTTTCTCGCCCGCGCTGCGTATCAGTTCGACGGACTTCTTTCTAAGCTCGGACTACAGGGCAAAGCTATCTGCCCGATGCTCATGGGCTGCGGCTGTACCATCGGCGGTGCATGCGGTACCAGAGTCATGGACAACTGGGGACAGCGAATGCTTGCCATGTCCATTGTCTGGGCTATCCCCTGCGGTTCCATCTGGTCGATCATACCTGTCATCTCGGGAATGTTCTTCACATGGCAGCAGACTCTGCTGGTTCTGGCAGGGATACTTGTCTATGTGGTCATTACCATGATCATCGTTTCCAAACTGTTCAGCAAAAAGCTCGCACCTGTCGAGACACGGAGCGGCATGATCATGGAACTCCCGCCCTATCATAAGGCACACTGGAAGCACATAATCAAAGAAGCTTTCTTCAAGGCTTGGGACATTTTCAAGCGCGCATTCGGCACAGTAACACTGGTTTCAATTATTTTCTATGTGCTCTCGTTCAGCAAGGACGGCAATGTCGAACACAGTCTGCTGTACCGTGTGGGAACGCTCATTGAACCGGTGACACGATTCTTTGGAATGGGCTGGCAGACATTCATGGCATTTGTCAGCGGTGCGTTTGCAAAGGAAGCTGTCCTTGGTACACTGAATGCGGTCTTTATGGAGAACAATTCACTGATTGATGCGGCATTCTTTGCAAAAACAGCCAAGGCGGACACCGAAATGCTCGGCACTGCTATGAAAGCGGTCGTCTCACCTGCAGAAGCTCTTGCTTTCATGTTTGCCACGACCTTCAATATCCCCTGCGTAATGGCGCTCTCTACGACCTACAAGGAATCTCACTCGCTGAAATGGACAGCAAAGGTCGCACTGTTCTATATCTGCAATGCACTGCTGCTGTCATGCGTGGTATATCATGTCGCAAAACTGTTTATGTGACGGTAAGTAAGTTAACGGATACCCATATAGAAATTTTGCCCCGAAGCATTTCAACGGAAGTGCTTAGGGGCATTTGTTTTTTATTCGTCTGCAAAGGATAAAACTGTTACTGTTTATTTCTGTATCAATGTAAATATCCACGAAATTAATGCTGCAAACAAGGGATAGCCTATAACAGTACCAATGATTTTAGTAAGCCATGTTTTCTTATGGATATATGGCATCAGATCTTCTGTTCCCGGAATTAACCACGCTTTTGTATGTCCTACCCAGTACCAGTCTATAAATACACGGTCAAACAACCCACATAACAAATACATAATAGTCAACTGAATAAAGCCGTCAAAAAAAGTATCTGCACCATTTACGCAGAATACCATTAACGGAGCTGCTATAAGAAGTACCAGCATAAAGAAAAGACCGGAAACAGTATGATTTCGTTTGATCTGCTTTTCTGTAATAAGACCTAACTCTACAACACGATCTTTTACCGGCTGCTCATAGTAATGAACGCCTCCGACTGCACCATTTCGTATATTTATTACACATACAAGCAGTAAAACAAAATTAAGTACAAAACTTTCAATAACAGCTAAAATCATATAAAACCTCCATTAAATCCCGATTTCTATTAGTAACAGTATATCATAATGATTATGAAATGTCAACGAAACCGCCGTGATACTTCTGACCTTGCATAAGCGTATCTGCCGAATGTTATAGTGATGTAAATGCAGACTAAATCCATGTCCGAGGCTTTACTTTTTCGGCAGGATGTGCTATAATTCTGTTATAATAAATGTGTACTCAATAACCGCCTAAAGGCGGTTATTGCCCCGAACTTTGTTCGGGGAGCGCAAATTCTTCATAAATTATTGAATTTGCGCGTCGCCTTTCTTTATGTCAAGCTCATTTTGCCCTTTCGGGCAAAACAAAGTGCAGGAAAAATCTTCTATATTATAAAATTTTCTTGCACTTTGACAACTTAAAATCGGCTAAAACAAGCTGAGATAGCCGATTTTAAGTTGTTGAGCAGACATTAATAAAAACATTTGTCCTAAAACTAATATCAGGAAAGAAGATGAAAAAATGACCAGATATCAGAAGATGTTACAGTCAGAAAACGTTGAAAGAGCTTTGAAACGATATCATACTGATAAGGCTGTACTTGATGCCGATTCTGTTACTTTTCAACCGATCGATGATATGGACATGGGCGATCGCTATCTTGTATCATACGATATGCCCGTAATTGTACCGATCTCTGAAATATTATGGATCAGATTCAAAATGATGTTCGGAAAGACTCATATGTTGACGCTTGTTTCCGACGGCTATATGCAGTTTTTGCTCGTTGAGGATGATAACAATATCGATACTATAGTTAAAATGCTCTGCCAGCGGAATAAGAATCTCATTTACGGCGATAATGATGACCTCTACGCCTTATTGGATGCTGACTTCGGGGAGTTTCGCAAGCTGATAGCGCTTCACCCGAATGAAAATGCTGCTGATATAAAAGTTGATCCTGCATTATTGCCCGAACCTGAGGAGGATGTACAGGAAACTCCTTCAACCGCCGCTCCGGACTCAGAAGATGATGAAACGCCTTATATTCCGCCAGAAGAACAGGATCTCGATTCTGTTACCGTCCCCGAAGATCTTCCCATTGCAGAAGAAATGGAGCTCTTTCTTCATCTTGCAAAGACCTACCCCGACGAAGTATATCTCACTCTGTACAAGCCTGCTTCTGCTTCACGTATAGCTGAATTCGAGACACGTAACAATATAAAGCTTACGGACGAATTAAAAAGTCTCTTTTTATTTACGGACGGATTTGAAGTTTCCGCAGGAAACATAACTATCAATTCCCTCGATCTTATCGAAAGAGATCTTGCCGAGGAATGGGAGTGGGGAGATACAAAGAACTATGTTTGCATAGGCGATATGATCGGTGACGGCGAATTGATTCTCCTTGATGCTGACAGCGGAAATATCATTACAAACGATCACGGCGAAGAAACGGATTACGGTGACCTGGTAACACTTCTTTCCGATGCTGTATCGCTTTTCCTTGACGGTGAGTTTGATGATGAAGTATTAGATGACTATATCAACGCAGACTGACCTGCGAACGAACCATCATCAGCGTTATTTCAAACTGATACAAACTGAGCAGTCCTTCGGGACTGCTTTTTCATGCCCTGTTTGACTTTTTCTTCCTGCTATGCTATAATTAATTATATTACAACTCACTATACTCAGGAGTATTTCGATATGGTAAAATTTATTCTTCAATTCTTTTTTAGCTGGGTAGCAGTTTATCTGATAGCAACATTGATCCACGAACTCGGTCACGTAATCTGCGGATTGTTTCATGGATGGAAACTATATCTATTAGTAGTGGGTCCATTGAAGATATACAGAAAATCACTTGATTCTGCTATCAGTATTGGTATCGAAAAGAATCCTGTACTTTGGTGTGGCGCCGGAGGTACTCTGCCATCAAGGAAATCGGAAGATAACATTAAAATATGGTCTAAAATTTTACTTGCCGGTCCGATCGCTTCAATTCTTCTCGGAATCGCAGCCGGAATCGGGTTACTGTTCTGGCACAATCTTTTTATGCTTTTTCTATGTTTAGTACCTATCGCAATGGGAGTCATGTGTGCCATTCCTATGAAATTGAAAACCGGAATATTGTACAACGATGGAACACGATATAAGCGACTGACTCATGGCGGTCAGGAAGAACTTGAAGAAAAATCCTTGTTCCAACTGGTTGAAATATCAGTTTTCGGTGGGGATGATCCAGTATATCCGAATGATTTAATAGTTCCGCTGATTGATTCCAAAGATATTGAATTGAATTATTATGGTTTCTATTATTCATATGTTAATGCGTTCAGAAATCATAATGAAGAAGAAATGAAAATTCAACTTGAAAACATGGAAAGGATCAAAGCCAGCGTTCCGAAAACTATTATTGACGATTGCCCTGTAAATATTTGATCTTTTCAAAATCATATATATAATAAGCACTTGCTCAGGCAGGTGCTTTTTCATGCCCTGATGCAGGAAGCGCACCGTTTATCGGCATAATAAGAAGCAGCCTTCCCCTAAAGAAGACTGCCTCTATCATACTTTCCGTTGAAGAACAACAGACCGTACCAATACTTTTTATTCAACTGCTATTCTCTTGCCGTTTAACGAGTAAGAGCACGGCAGTTTAGTTATTATCCTTGCATCCTTCTGCTGGATAGCAAGGGCGTCCATAGGCGTTATACCGTCGCCGTTATCATAAACATCTGCGCTGAGAACTGCTTTTTCCGAAAGCGGATACTTGCGGCTGTTGGCTGTATACTGCAATATGCTCAGGGCATCTGCAAGACCGACCTCGCCGTCCTCATTAACATCTCCCATAACTATCGAGAGCTTCTTGTAGCCTTCACCTATATCGGCGGCATCTGTCTTTCCGTTAAAGTCCAGATCAACAGATATATTGTACTCTCCGTCCTGAACCACATAGCTTCTAAGCTCTTTGATGTCATCCTGAGAGAAACTGCCGTCGCCGTTCATATCGCCTACTACTGTGTTACACCCAAAAAGCTTTGTTCCCTGGAATCCATGAAGCTGTGAAGGCTGTTTCACTTTCCAATTATCATGCACTCCCCCAGGCTGAAGTATCTGCTTATCCGATACCATGAACCACTGGTAACTGCTCATAAGGTCGTCCCATGTAGTATCAACGTGGAAATACTTTCCGTCCACCTTGACTATATTCCATGCGTGACCGACAGTCTCAACGTACTCCGTCTCTATGCCCGCTTCATGAAGCAGCAGGTTATATGTCTTTGCGTATCCCTCACAAACAGCTATTCCGTCCATAAATATCGAAGAATCAACATGGTTTTCGGGAAAATCGTCGTCCTTAAGGTCATACACGGTGTTATTTACTATCCAGTCGTGAAGTACCTTCACCTTTTCCGCATCGGGCATGTTCTCGTTGGTATATTCCGACACGATATGAGCGGTCATATTTGCTATCCAGCGGTCGATGAAGCCAACTTTCTCGGCCTGATCAAAGTTCTTTCTGATAAACTCATCCAGCCCCGTAGCGAAATCTATACCGTTTTCGGCTAATGCATCGATACCGTTTATTTTCATAAGCTTATCGCACATATTGAAGCTGTTGCCGCTTAATTCCGAATCAGTTGAGATGCTGATGCCTTCAAGTGCAGTACAATCCTCAAAGGCAGACTCGTCTATCACTGCTTTTTTCTTTAGTTCCAGTTTCTTAAGTGCGCTGCAAGATATGAAAGCACCTTTTCTGATCTCTGAAGTACCGTTAACGATCACAGAACTGAGTTTTTTACAGCTGCTGAAGGCTCTTTCTCCGATCACGTTATTGCCATTCGGCAGTACAAGTTCACTGACATCTGCGCCTTCAACAATACACAATTCGGCTATATCAGGTGAAAAGACCAGTTCATCCAGCTTCGGTGATCCGGGCATACCCAGTATTTCCACATAAGAACCCGAACCGAATCCCAGCTTCTTTACGCCCTTTATCTTTTTGCCGTCAAAAGCGCAGTTTCCGGGAAGCAAAAGTTCACCGCTTCCTATGTTCAGTGTGAACATGTCATTATAATTCCTATCGGATGATCTGATATACCTGTTGATAGTTGCGAGCCTTTTAGTCCCTACTTCCTTATTGAACCTCATTGCGATAAAGTCGCCTTTAAAAACGAGTTCGTCAACATTGCCCGTCAACGACAGATTGCTCAGTTCGGTCACACCTGAGGGTATCACAAGCTTTTCAAGGTCGGCATTCTGGAAAGCATAACCTATTTTCTCAACTGTTTCGGGTATTTCAAACTCCCCTGTCATACCGCTTGGAACAAGCACAAGTTCTTTGCCGTCCTTGGTGTATATGCATCCGTCCACCGACTTGTATTTCTTGTTGGAAGCACTTACTGCAAGCGAAGTTATACTTTTATTTGTGCCGAGAAAAACGGTTTCAAAATCATCGAAATCGTCGGGGAAAACCAGTTTACCGCTCTTTTTTGGCGGAACGAGTATCAGTTCATTTGTTCCGCGTACATAGGGAACGCCGTCCGAATCATAATAGTTCGGGTTATCATCATCAACGGTCACAGCTTCAAGAGAATTACAGCCGAATAAAAATCCGTTTGCATCTCCGCAGATGTCCTCGACTGATGCAGGGATATCAAGTGATATCAGTCCGCTTTCACTGAAAGTGTTTTCGTCCATAGAAACAAGAGTGTCAGGAAGCTTTATCTCAGTCAGAGCCGGACACGCCTTGAATGAGCTCGAAATTTTTTCAAGACCTGACGGCAGTTTCACTCTTTTCAGCGCAGGGCACTCGTTGCAGATAAAAGCAAGTTCTTTTATAGTATCGGGGAATTCTATCGACTCTATCGACATTGTGTTGAATGAAGTTCCTCCTATCGTTTTCACAGGAAAGCCTGCTATTTTTGAAGGTATGACCACATCATTCATGTAATAATTTTTTTCTGTTCCGATTATCTGAACATATCTGCCTTCAACTATAATATATCTGAGCCCGTTATATGTGTCCGCATAATACATGGAATAGTCGCTGATCGTTTTAGCAGGAAGATCAAATTCATCTATTCTCTGCCGCGGATAAAAAAGCACCGTATCTGTACTTCTTTCGTAAGGTATGCCGTCTATATCATAGTAATTCTTATTGTCTTTGTCGATATAAACGTGGGTAAGGAACGGACACTCCCAGAAAGCGCTGAGATTATTGCCTAACCTGTTATAACCAAGATCCTCGGCGTAAGCAGGTATATTGACTGTTTTTATCTTAGAATACGCAAAAGCTCCTCCTCTTATCTCTCTCACATTGCTTCCTAGTTTTACATCTTCAAGATTCAAACAATAAGAGAATGAATCATTTCCTATATATTTAACGCTGTCAGGTATGGTCACTGAAGTAAGATTAGTGAATTTGAAACAATCGTTTATAATTTCAACGCTCTCAGGAAGTTCTATTTCCTTAATAGAAGGGCATTTCGTAAAGGAAGAATACATTTCCCTCAGATTTGCTGAAAACTCTATTGTTTTCAGCTTAGGGCACTCTTTAAAACAAGAATTCATATTTTCCAGTTTTTCAGGCAATACAACCTTTTCAAGAAATGGACACATATAAAATGAGCTGCTCAAATTTGTTATATTATCGCCGAGTACTATAGACGTTATCGGTTCGGGACCTGAACTCATAACATTCGTAACAGGGAGCCCTTCTATCTCATCGGGGATAACTATATCCTTTCCTGCCTCACGGGTAAAATGCCCGACCTCTACATGTCTTGCTTCAAGCTCTGTTTCGGGAATAATGACATACTCTAATCCTTCATAAACACCGAATATAAATTCGGCTTCTGCTTTAGATAAATAGAATTTATACCTTTCCTGTTCATAAAAATCACCGTACTTTTCGTAATATTCACCGTTTTTATTATATTCATCACTCATTTTTGTCCATTCATCATCCCATTCTTTCTCCAACTCATCTATTACGTAATATGGTCTTGAATTTATGAATCGATTTACTATCCATTTTAATGATCCGTCTTCCGAATAATATCTCTCGTCTGCATATACTGACATTTCTTCAATTGATTTCATAGAATATTTAAAATCTTCAATAGAATAATGTGCATCATCAGAAGCTAAATATTCTTTCATCTCTTCATCATAAAGGATACTGCTCTCATCTTCCGAAAAAGCCTTCATCATTGTATCATTTGGTGTAAAAGGTGCTAAGAGTGTTATTGCTGTAAACGCAGCCAGTAGTTTTTTTATCATTTTCTTTTCCCTCTCCTGCCGTCCGATGCACCGAAAATGTGTGCTATCATTCCCGATTTATCAGAAAGCATAATAATATATTGTATTATAACATATTATTCCAAACAAGTCTACTCATATTTTGTTAACATTAAATAATTAATAGTATATCTTTTCTCTCTAATAAAATGTTAAGATAAAAAAAGAAAGCAGCCTGCAAATATCTCGCAAGCCGCTTTCGGTCAATAAGTATTTTTTTATGCTCCCAGAGCCGCAGTTCCTCCAAAAAGCGGTGAAACCACGGCTTTTGCAATATCACGAACCAGTTCCGTTGTATCTTGTTGCACCGAACATCCAGAGCTTGTAGCTTAGGAAAAATGCGATGATGCCAACTATCGGCGAAAACCACGTCAGCAGCGGTACACTGTCGGGACGCAGTATAACAAGACTCGGATAATATGCGATGAACGCAATAGGTATGATAAATGTGAATATAAACTTGAATACGGGACTGAATATAGTTATCGGATATTTTGCGTAGTCCTTGAACTTGACCGTCAGGTCGAGTATATAGAAGGAATTCTGTATCCAGAAGCATGTAGCTGCTGCCGCATTCTGCAATGCGACCATTACCATAGATGCCGTAGCTATGAATACTATCAGCTTGAGCAGAGCAATAAATGTGAAAGGTATGCCGAGGTGGCTCCACGCATAAGCGATAGTACCTATACCGAAGGCAAGCTGACCAAGTCCCTTGATGTCGAACACCTCCGACTGGAAATAGAAAAACAGATTTATCGGACGGAAACAGTACTTTATGAAATCGCCCGAATATACGTACATTCTCAGGCTCCAGTTATTATCGAAAAGGCACTGCACGGGAGTCATTGAAACCAGTGAGAAGCCATAAAGGAAGAGCATCTCGTAGTAGCTCCAGCCGTTTATTGAAGGGAAGTTCCTGAACAGTATCCAGAAGCTTACGAAGCCTGCAATATTAGTGAATATCATTCCGATAGTCGATATTATGAAGTCCGCACGATAGCTCATTTTGCTTTTAAGGTCCTGTGCGAGTATCTTGAAGTATATCCGCAGATAGAAGCCTAATGTTCTCTTTTTCATGTCATCAGCCTCCATTCACGGTTATCTGCCGCAGCGATACCTTCCAGAAGAGCTTGCTGATAACTGTCATAACTACGCACCACATAAGCTGAGTGCCAAGTGTGAGCGCAAGCTCCTTCGGCTCGGGATGAGCGTCAAGAAGTATCGAAAGCGGAGCGTTGTATATGGACTGGAAAGGCAGCATCTCCACAACAGCACGAAGCTTATCGGGGAAGAATGCAAGGGGTATGGTCGCACCCGAAAGCAGGAGAACTATGACCTGCTTCATGATGTTTATGCCCCATATCGATTCGGTAAACAGGCATATCGTACCGACTATGAAATCGATGCTGTAGTTTATACAGATAGCCATTATTACCGATATGACAAAAAACAGAAGGTTTATGCCAAGTGGTACCGCACCGTGAGTAACGATACAGACTATGAGAAAGGTCGGCAGGAATGTTGCAATAAAATTGGTCACGAAAGAACCCGAATAGGACCAGAAAAGATAGCTTCTGTACTCCATCGGCTTCAGAAGGTCGAGAACTATCTTTCCCGACTGTATAGCCCTTCCTATCTCCCATACAGCATACATCTCCATGAAGTTATAGAGCGCTGTAGCAAGTACCAGATAGATGAGAGTGTCCGAAAATGTCATGCCGTTCACTACGTCTGTGCCTGCGGAAGCGTAAATGGACTTCCAGAGGAAGTAAACTACCGTAAGATACAGAAGATTACCCACAAACATTACCAGCATGGACAGTCTGAACTGTAGCGACTCGATAATGCCTGCCCTTGTGAGAGTGAGATATTTTTTCAGTTTCATCCTACACCCTCCTCGTAAATCTTTTTGATGACCTCCTCGGTGGATATTTCTTCAAGCTGCATGTCGGTAATCTCTTCGGACTGCTGTAAAAGCTGGAGCACCTCCATTACCTTTGACTTTTCCTCGTCCACAAGCACCGATATCCACTCTTCATCGGCACTGACCGAGAACTGTGGGACTATCTTTGCTATTTTTTCCGAATGAGTCTTAAGGTCACCGTTCACACGTATTTTCAGAGTTCTGTATGAGCCGAAAAAGCCCTTAAGGTGTTCGATATCGTTATCGTAGAGCATTTTTCCCTTGTCGATTATAACGATACGCCTGCAAAGAGCATCAACGTCGCCCATATCATGTGTAGTGAGTATTACCGTGGTATTTTTCTGACGATTGAGCTCATGGATAAGTGTACGTATCTTAGCCTTCATTGCAACGTCAAGACCGATAGTCGGTTCATCGAGAAAGACTATTTTCGGATCGTGGAGAAACGCTGCAAGTATATCGCTGAGTGTACGCTGTCCCAGAGACATCTGACGTACAGGCTTATGGAGTATCGGTTCCATATCCACAAGGGACTGATAGAGATTCAGCATCTCGTCGTAGTTCTTATCGGGTATACAGTAGATGTCTTTTAGTATGCGGAAAGACTCGATAAGCGGCAGAGCCCACCACAGCTGTGATCTCTGACCGAATACAACTCCTATCTCCTGAGCGTTTTTGGATCTGTTCTTGTAAGGCGGAGCGCCGTTCACGAGTATCTCACCCGATGTCGGTTCAAGAACGCCTGTCATCATTTTTATCGTAGTTGATTTGCCTGCGCCGTTCGGTCCCAGATATCCCACGATCTCGCCCTGCTGTATGTTCATGGATATATTGTCCACAGCACGGACTGTTTTATAATCCCGTGAGAAAAGGT
The DNA here is from genome assembly GCA_900119535.1 of Ruminococcus sp. XPD3002. Taxonomy (GTDB): domain Bacteria; phylum Bacillota; class Clostridia; order Oscillospirales; family Ruminococcaceae; genus Ruminococcus; species Ruminococcus flavefaciens_H. The sequence goes on along the minus strand of FPJT01000012.1, from coordinate 17,286 downwards.
CCTTGATGCTTCCTTTAAGACCTTCGCGGCGGTTAAGTACCTTGAATTCCTTTGTTATATTTCTGATCTGTATAACGTCTGACATTGTTTTCACTTCCTTATACTGCGATAGTTGTATGAATTGTGTTCAGAAAAGCGTGAGCTGCTCTTCATCGTCCCCGAATCTTTCAAGATAACCGAAGACCGCATTATTATCACATATGATGCCGTTTTCTCTGCATTTTCGCTGAAATATTGCCGAAAGCTCCGCAGCATCGGGACTTTCAAGCTCATATCTGTTACCATAGGCAAGTATATATTTTTCCTTCATACCCGGGAAATGCCTATCCAGCTTACTGTAGAAATACTCCCTGTTTCCCTCGCGGAGAGTTACTCCCATACCGAAATTCACTATACCGTATACTTTTGCCTCGATGCACATGTCGGTTACAGCTTCGATGTTCTCCTTTGTGTCGTTGATAAAGGGCAGGATCGGACACAGCCACACCACTGTCGGTATACCCTCATCACGCAGGATCTTAAGCACCTCAAAACGTCTTGCAGTAGTACACACATTGGGTTCGAGCACTCTGCAAAGTGATTCGTCTGCGGTAGTAAGCGTCATCTGCACAACGCATCGTGTATCACGGTTAAGCTTTTTCAGAAGGTCGAGGTCGCGCAGTATCAGATCGGACTTGGTTATGACGGTAAAGCCGAATCCGTATCTGTGTATTATCTCCATAGCCTTCCTGACTGTTCCAAGTTCTGATTCAAGAGGAATATAAGGATCTGTCATTGAACCTGTACCTATCATACATCTTTTCCGCTTGCTCCTGAGTTCTTTTTCAAGGAGTTCAAGTGCGTTGCTTTTAACTTCGATATCCTCGAAAGGATGCTCCATCTGATAGCAGTTGCTTCTTGAATCGCAGTAGATACAACCGTGGGTACATCCGCGGTAAAGGTTCATACCGTTTCCTGATGACAGTATCTTTTTAGCTTCTTTGTAATGCATATTATCTCCTTATGTAACTTGTGGGAATAATGCAGAAAAAACAGTAAAGCCCCGATACAAATGTATCGGAGCTTTATGGGGTAAGTGCTGATCACTTACTGGTCTGAGTGACGGGACTTGAACCCACGGCCTCTACCACCCCAAGGTAGCGCGCTACCAACTGCGCCACACCCAGACGACTTCAATTATGTAATCAACGATATATATTATATCATTAAATAGTTATTTTGTCAACCCCTTTGCAGCTGAAATATTTATTTTTTTGATTTAACTTTACCCTGCACTCAAAAAAATGCACGCCCGAAGACGTGCAAAAAACATATCATATCACTTTTTCTTCTTCTTTGAACCGCTGTTCTGCTTTGATGAACCCTGCTTTGAAGAAGTGCTCTGCTTTACAGGTGCAGGAGTCTCCTTGACAGGCTCGGGCAGATCAGATTCGAGGAACTTGTATACGCAAGCTCCGATAGCAGCTCCGATGAACGGACCTACGATGAACACCCAGAGGCTTCCGAGGGGATCTGAATTGCCGTCGATAGCAGCAGCAATTGCAGGACCGATGCTTCTTGCAGGATTTACTGATGTACCTGTAAGACCGATGCCCAGGATGTGAACGAGTGTGAGTGTAAGGCCGATAACGAGTCCGCCGAATGAACCGTGTTTAGCCTTCTTTGAAGTTACGCCGAGAATGGTCATAACAAAGATGCAGGTGAGAACTATCTCAACCAGAAGACCTGCACCGGCGCTTCCGTTAACGCCTGCAAGTCCGTTTGAGCCGAAGCCGCCTGTCTTATCCTCTACGTTTCCGAGTGAGAAGATAGCAGCCAGTATTCCTGAACCTGCGAATGCGCCGAGACACTGTGCAATAACATATCCAACGAAATCAGATGCGGTCATACCGCCGTTGATAAGTACGCCCAGTGAAACAGCAGGGTTGATATGACAACCTGAAATGTTGCCGATGCTGTAAGCCATGCCAACGATAACAAGGCCGAAAGCAAGAGCAGTAAGGATGTAGCCTCCGCCATTTACAGCATCACATCCTACCAGCATAGCTGTTCCGCAGCCGAGAGTAACGAGTACTAAAGTACCGATGAACTCAGCCAGATACTTTTTCATTGAAGTCATGATCTTTGCCTCCTTATGTAATTTATTTGTCCGTAGAACGGCGCTATATCTGTCTTTGTATGCCGTTCCTAACGACTATTTTAATTATAACATCAAACCCGCTTCAAGTCAATGAAGAACGGAAAAAATAATTACGTTTATAAGTGCAAATTCGTTTGCAGCATCTAACCTCTATTGAAAACAAAACCGCAGCTGTAAAACTGCGGTCTGAATATATACACGGTATGCTGTTATTTTTCAAGCTTGGTCGGCGCTACGGACTTGTCCTTGCTGGTAACTACCGCATAGACGATGAGCAGCGCGATACCTGCCGCTCCCGTAGCTATACATACGGACATGAAGGCTTCCGTGAAGGTCGTCATCGTAACTGTGTAAGCCTTGAAAACCTGCGGCTGCTTGATGGAAAAACCGTTGAAGTAATTGGTAAAAAGCAGATACAGGCATGGAAGTGTTCCGAGTATGCCTGCTATCAGTGCAGAGCATCCGCACCAATAGAGAACTGCCGATTTCTCCTTATGGTCGATAAGAAGAAGTATCATCATAAGAACAAGAACTCCCGCCGCTGCTGCCGCTATCATAAAGAAGCGGTAATTGAACACCTTTGCAGCCTTTGAAAGTATCCTGTGCTGACTCATTGTACGGAACTTAAAGACATCACAGTTGTTCTGGATTACCGTTCTCGCACTTTTCTGAGCCTCGGTTATTGCTTTTTCAAGAGCTTCATCGTCCTTGAAGCTATTCTCTTCGGCATATTTTTTATAGAAATCGCTTATGCTCTTGTCAAGCTCAGCATTTTGGTAATCATTGGTCTCTCTGTCGATATTTCTCAGCTCCGCAAAGCCATTGCGTATCTCAAGGTCGATGTGCTGTGCAATGAACTCCTTAGTCAGTGCATCGGTATAGACCTCGGCAGGTACTCTTGTTGAAGAATAACGCTCATGCCAGTATTTTTCAAGCTGACTGTAAACAATATCAGCAGAACCGTTGTTTGAAGCTATCTGTGAAAGACGTCCCGCACTGATATTGATGCAGAACACCGATGCTGCCGCTGTAAGAATAATAAAGAACACAAGAAGCAGTGAAACGATAAGCGAAGGAAGGTATCTTGACAGTTTTTTCATTACTCTCCCTCCTTTTCGTCCACGTAGAAGGCTTTTTCTGTGAGCTTGCAGACAGCACCTATCCTGCTGTTAGAGTTGCCGAGAAGCTCCTTAGTGCAGGTATAAACAGTAAGCCTGTCATCCTTTGTCTGCTTTACGTACTTTGTATTGTTATCCGCAAAGCTGATGAGCTCGCTGACCTCATAGGTAAACTTGCCGTAATTGGTGCTAATCGTCACCTTGTCTCCTACTTTGAGCTTATCAAGGTCCGCAAAGAATGTGTCAACATGAGCGGAAACAACTGCATTGCCGCCCTTTCCCGGTACAGACGAATCAGAGGACATACAAGCGCCGTGTTCAAGAAGCTCCGCACCGCTTCCGTAGTAAACAGGTACATCGGTCGCAAGCGCCTTTGTACTCAGCACCGCGAACTGCTCGCCGAACTTCGGCTGCTTGACCTTTCCCTCGGAAGAAGTCTCTCCCTCGTAATCGGTAACGATCTCATTTGGACGTATCACCAGTCCCGTTTCATCAGAATCAGCCTTGAAGCTGTCCATGAACGCAACGTTGAGGAGCATTTTTATCTTGTCCGCAGGCTTTACAAGTGCCGCCGCAAGTATTCCCACGCAAAGCAGGAGCATTATAAACGGCGTTGCAATATGCAGAGCTGCGGAATTTTTCTTGTTTTTACTCATTTTCAGCACCTGTACTGTTTCCGAAGCATTTTTTCACAAGAACTGCAAGTCCTGCCAGTGCAGCGGTGATAATTGCTGCGATACTGCCGTAGAACATGCGTCTGTCATAGCCTGTATTCTCAATAGAAGCCGCACCCGACTGACTTACTGCAACAAGTTCTCCCTCGGAATTCTTCATGCTGAGCTTCATGCTGTCATCGTTTATATCATCAACGGTGATAGTCATGCCGAGATCATCGGTGATATCTGACATACCGTCTATTACCTGAAGCTTCTTGTCTGTAGGGAGCTGCTTCATCATGCTCTTGTACTCCTCGGGAGTAAAATTAGCTATTATCACCTTCTGCTGTTCGGGAGTGAATGTGCCGAGATAGCGCTGTTTATCTTCATATGAAAGTGCTATGAAACGTGCAGCGCTTATCCTTGTGAAAGTTGTACCGTCAGGCATTGTGAGCGTTATATCATCGCTTTCCTGAGTGTCTCCGCCGTTCTGCTGAGGAGTTTCACCATTATCAGGTGTTGTAGCGGTATCGGGATTTACTGCTGTAGTTGTGGTAGTAAGGGCAGGTATCTCCACATTCGGATCGTATGGAACTTCCGAAGCGATATAGTTGCCTGTATCCTTTATTTTCTTTATAACTCCGTCGATATAGTCCTCGTCATAAAGCTCGGGAGATTCATAATACTCGCCCCATGCCTGCTGGATGTAGCTTTCGGGATAGCCGTATGCACGGGCTACTGCTTCCGCCTCTTCGGGAGTTGCAGCATTGGATGCAAGCGGTACTGCCGCACAGGCAATAACTGCTGCCGCTGCTGTAATTTTTGCTAAAACTGATATTTTCATTTTTATCCCTCCTGTTAGGGTTAGTATAGTCAGTATTGTTTTGAACATATACATTGTTATTATACATTTTTCTATTAAATATGTCAAGCAGTAAAAAGAGAGCAGAGATCAGAAAGCAGAAAGCAGAGCAAAGAAATTCAGAGCAGAGCACAGAAAGAAGAAAGTAGTATAGGAATGATCGTCCCCTTATACCTCATTAACAAAATAAGGGGGCGGTTTTCACCGTCCCCGCTCATCGTTATTTTGAAATATCCGTTACTGTACCGATAAACAGCGGAAGTTCCGTCTTGTTATCAATTATCATGTAAACATAAGGTCTGTTGAAATCAAGCTTGTATTCCTTATCCGAGACAGACATGGAATTCTTCATCTCAACCGAGGTAACAGCCGCTGCTGTAGTGCCCTTTTTATTGACTTCTATTGCCGTCTTATGAGTAACGTTATCAATAAAGAAGGCAAATCCCTTAGCAGGATCTGTCATCCTGCTGAAATCAGCCGAAGGATCGAAAGCTTTTTCCATACCCATCGATCTCAGAACGTCCCTTAGCTTTGTGCTGTATTCGTACTTGAATGCAGGCATTGTAACAATAAGTTTGAATCTGTTGTCATTATCAGGTCTTTCAGCGTTTGCAAGAGTCTTTCTCACTTCATCGGGATCAAGTCCTGAAACGAACTCGTCAAAGTCCTCTCCCTCATCGGGAAGAAGTCCAACGAAGGAGTAATCGTGGTTCTTATAAGTCTTTGCAAAGCCCTTGTAGTTTGCTCCTTTATAGTACGTTGTTTCAGAGGAGGTCATCATTTCCGCCTTGACTTTCTCCCCTTTTATATTTGTGAAATCATCATCATGGGAACTGAGGTACGGATCAGCCCAGTCCGCATTGAAATAAAGGGTATTTATGAGGCACATAACAAGTCCGTCAATATCACTCTGCTTATCGTAAAGCTTAGGAATCATGCCCTTTGTGTTCTTATTCACCCATGTATTTATATCGTTTAAAGTCGACTGGTCAAAGGGTGAAACATAGAGGTCCGCATCGTAATACTTCTTGTTAGTTTCAAGGAAGGTCTGCTGTATTCCTTTCTCCATTCCGTTTATCAGCCACAGCGAATCAGCCACACTTATATTAACATTTTTATCTGTAGTGACACGATGTATATAGTTTGCAAGATATTCGTTCAGTTCATCTATATTGATATTACCGCCGAGAACTCTCTCCATTTCGCTGAGAGTCTCGCCGTCTGCGCCGTTTGCGGTCATAGACAGTGCTGTTATAACGGAAAGCGGAGATACCATGACATTTCCGGTATTTTCGTCCTCTTTCGGCGCTGCTGTACGCTTGAACAGTTCAAGTCCGAAATACATCTGCGAACTCCTGAACTGGTCGTCCGCTTCCTTGCCCTCCGCAGCTTCAATGTCAATATTTTCGCCGAGACGGATGCTGCCTATCTCCTTTCCGAAAGAAGTAGGCTTTCCGAGGAGGAAGTCACTGAGAAAACCGAGGTCTGTTTCATCTGCTTTGCCGTCATCATTGATATCGCCTTCACGAAGCTGCCTGAGTATATCCTTTGCATCCATTCTTGTCTCGTAATCAACGCCAAAATCAGTCGAATCATTTATGTACTTCCTGAACAGCGCAAGATCATAGGTATTGACTACGCTGTCGCCGTTAATATCTCCAAGAACATAGCCCGCAGTTCTGTCCTCAGCATGAAGACTCACAGCAGAAACGGGACCTGAAACTATACCACAGGCAAGCAGTGCAGCTATTACTCGATTTTTCATTATTGACCACTCCTTTTCACTTTTATTAGGTTAGGTTGAAAAAACAACTTATATGCATTATTATATCACATATCCACAATAAAAGCAAGGCTTTTGTTGAATATTCCGAAGAATTTTCTGTAAAGTAATCAGTCCAGAAGCTGCTGAAGATCCCGACGGTTTTTGAATTCGCCTGTATATGTGCGTGTTTCGGTACGTGCAGAAGGGTTCCTTATTCCCCTTGCAGTCATACAGCTGTGAGAGCCGACTATCTTTACCCCAACATCCGGAGTGCCTGCGGCTTCCGAGATTATCTCCGCTATGTCACGTCCGAGACGCTCCTGCAGCTGGAGCCTTTTAGCTGCCATATCGCAGATACGTGCTATCTTGCTGAGTCCGAGGACTCTGCCGTGAGGGATGTATCCTACGTTAACGGTCATGTCGTACATCAGTGCAAAATGGTGCTCGCAATAGCTGAAAACGGTTATGTCCTTCATGACCACAGCCTCCTCAGCATCACAGTTCTCGGCGGTGAAGGTCTTTCCGAACATCTCCGCTATCTCGTGGTTGGTATAAGCAGTGCCCTCAAGCACCTCCTCAAGCATCCCCGCAACTCGTGCAGGAGTCTCTAAAAGTCCCTCTCTGTCGGGATCTTCGCCGATAGCTTCGAGAAGTCCCCTTACATGAAATTCAATTTTTTCTCTGTCCATATTTATACACCTTTCATTTCGGGATCCCATATCACCTTGTGCAGCTGTATCTGCAAGCGCACCTTCCCGAGTTTTCTTTCTTTCATGAACTCTACCATTTCAGCAGGTTCTATCCTGCCGAATACAGGGCTGAGGAATATCGTGCTCTCAGGCTTGTATTCTTCTATTATCTCTGCGGCACGATCAAGATCCGCCCTTGAACCGCAGACGAATTTCAGCGTATCGAAAAACTTAAGATACCTGAAATTCTCCGTACACATGTGCTTTTCCATTTTACTTGAAGGCAGCTTATAGTCCATAGTCAGCGCAGGACGAGTACCATACTTTTCACATTTCTTCAGAAACGGCGCAAGAGGTACAGCTCCGTTGGTCTCTATCTCAACATTGAGTCCAAGTGAGGCGAGACTGCGGCACAATTCCGGAAGTTCCTCCTGCAGAAGCGGCTCTCCTCCTGTAAGGGTTACATTATGCACATCATACTCCTCATAAGCCTGCTTTGCTATCTCCGCAAGGCTTGAGGTGTTCATAAGGGTATAGGGAGCGTCTTTTTCATTCGCCCACATGGTATCGCACCAGTCACATCTCAGATTACAGCCTGTGAACCGCAGAAAAAGTGCAAGCTCACCTGCAAGTCTGCCCTCGCCGTTGATGCTGACAAAGTGCTCGGCAAGTCTGAAAGTTCCCATATCTCACACCTCGTAGACCGCACAGTTATCTGGAGTCTCATATACAGTTACCGAAAATACGGGAAGTCCCTTATCGGTCAGTGCATGGAAGAAACACTCCGCAAAGCACTCCGCCGTTGGTCTGAAAGGTACTTCTATAAGGCGGAATCCCTCGTCATTCAGTGCGGCTAATGTAGCGGTTTTCAGCGAACCCTTCTCGTAGATAAGTGCGTGATCGTATTCGTCCGCAAGTGACTTCACAGCAGACTTAAGGTCCGAGAAATCAATCATCATACCGCGCTTTTCACCCGACTCGGTAAGCTTATCGGACGCGATCTTCACTTCAATGGTCCACCTGTGTCCGTGGATATTGGCGCATTTGCCGTTATAGCCCGAAAGAAAATGTGCGCTGTCGAAAGCGGCACTTGTTTTAAGGTAATACATAAAGACCTCCTGACAATAAAAAAGCAGCCTTAAGGCTGCATCAGATCACATAGTTAGCCCCTTATCGGGGTAAATTCTGTAAATATGATGCCCTGGTTTTGTTTAACGACAGGATGGCGCAAACGAACTGTCTGTATTATTTTATCACGCAGCGAAGGCGTTGTCAAGAGCAAATCAGCTAAAATCGTATTCTGCACCTTTCCGCCTTAAGAGAATTTTAAGAATAAGTTTAAGTATTATTTTATTATTCTATGATAACATTAGGATGAATAAGACTACAGGAGTTGATAAAATGCTGGAAACAGCCCTGAAAACCGAACAGCTCACAAAAAAATACAAGGACAACACAGTCCTTAACAATGTGGACATGACCGTATACCGTGGGGATATCTACGGAATTATCGGCAGAAACGGCGCAGGAAAGACCACTATGATGAAGATATTCACAGGTCTTACGGAAAAAACAGAGGGCGACTACACTATATTCGGCAAGAACAGCAAAGAATTCAGCAAGGTAAAGCACCGCATAGGCTACCTTATCGAATCCCCTTCCTTTTTCAGTAACCTCACCTGCTATCAGAACCTTAAATACCATGCTATCCAAAAAGGCATAGCCGACCTCGGACATATCGACGAGATAATCGAAACAGTTCGTCTGACCAAAGAAAAAGATAAAAAGTTCCGCAGGCTCTCGCTTGGTATGAAACAGCGCCTCGGTATCGCACTCGCTCTTCTGGACGATCCCGACCTCGTACTTCTCGACGAACCCATAAACGGAATCGATCCTATCGGCATCAGCGAGATGCGTGAGACCTTCCGCAAGCTCAACCACGAGAGAAATATGACATTTGTTATATCCAGCCACATCCTCAGCGAGCTTTATAATACTGCGAACCGCTTCCTTTTCATCGACCACGGAAAGGTCCTTAAGGAAATGACCAAGCAGCAGCTCGATAACGAATGCCGCAGATGTATCGTCGTAAAGGTGTCGGACTCTAAAAAGACTTCCGCACTTCTCGATAACAAGCTCGGAATAACCGATTATAAGGTTACAGACAACAATATGATAAGGATTTACAACCTCGATGAAGAGACCGCCTTTATAAACAGATACCTCGTAAACGAAGGGATAGAGGTCTCGGCAATATACGAATCAGGCGTTGACATTGAGGAATACTTCAAGTCACTTGTAGGAGCAGATAATAAATGAAAAGACTCATAAAAGCAGATCTTTACAGGATCATCCACGGCAAAGCAATATACGTAGTGTTTATAATCATGCTGTTCTCATCTATTTTAGCAGCTTTCGGAATGAGCCCTCCGATGGTATTCTCTATTGCATCAGAGCCTTCAAGCGTTACGGAGCTTGAAGAAAAAAAGGAATACGACGAATATTTCAAATACCTTATGACCCTGCCCGACGATCCTGATATAAATATTACTACGATCCGTGAGCATATGCTCTCATTCAAATACTTCAAAGCGGATAAAGAGATACTCAGCGGAAACCTTAACCTTTACTATATAATCATCTGTCTTGCAGTTATCATTATAACCAGTGACTTCACATCGGGCTCATACAAGAACGCGATAACTATAACGTCCAACAGAAAAAAATACTACAACGCAAAATTCATAACGACTGCACTGATGACATTGTTCATACATACTGTGAATACTTTCATAGTATGCATAGTCAATCACTTCATAAATCACGGCAAATCCGATTCCAAGCTATCAGAAATAGCCATTATCTATCTGCTGCACTGCTTCCCGCTTATCGGATTATCCTCGCTTCTTGTTTTTCTCGCCTTTTTCTTCCAGAAAACAGCGGTATTCAACAGCGTTGCCATACCACTCTGCATCGGTTATCAACTTATTACCGCGATCCCGAGCCTTCTCAATATACGCACAAAGCTGCTTACCAGATTTGAAATGCAGTCCATCATCAGTGCGCTTGCATACATTCGCACTCCAGACTATATCATACCGTCACTTATCTACTGTGCGTGCATGATAGTTATCTGCTATTTCGCCGGACTTATCTACTTCACACGCGCCGAGATAAAGTCGTAAGAGGAGGCGTGAAATATGATAGCAATAATAGTAATAATGGCTATAGTCATAATAGCCCTTTCATGGATGCTTGCGGCACGTATCAGAAACGAGCGCAATATAACCCGACAGCTTAAAGAGCTGAGAAATGAAGACACCAATTCACTCGTACATTCGGACGGAATGAGCAGAGGCCTTATCATAGAGATAAACGAACTTCTAAAGGATAAGCGCAGCAGCTATGTGGAATTCAAGAAGAAAAACCACGATATCGAACAGATGATAACCAATATTTCCCACGACCTGAGAACTCCCCTGACCTCGGCAATGGGCTATATCGGACTTATAAACAATCCCGACCTTGCAGAGGAAGAACGCATCCGCTCCATATCCATAGTTGAAAAGCGTCTTAACAGGCTTGAAGAGCTGATAAATTCATTCTTCGAGTTTTCGGGCATAATCTCTTCGGGAAATGTCAGCGATACTTCGGAAATGAACATCATCGGCGTTCTTGAAGAATCAGTCGTCAACTACTTCGATGACTATACGGCAAGAGGCAGAGAGATAAGGATTAATCAGAACGCATCCTCAATAAAAGTTGTATCCAACAGGAATATGCTCATGCGTATTTTCGATAACCTCATAAACAACGCGCTGAAACACGGTTCCGGCACGCTCACTATCGACGTCGTAAAGGGCGAGGATGTAGTTCTTAAGTTCTCGAACTATCTTTCAGAGCAGAATATAGATACAGACAAGATATTCGATGAATTCTACACCACTGATATTTCCCGTACAAAAGGAAATACGGGACTCGGTCTTGCAATAGCAAAACAGTTCACGAATATGCTCGGCGGTAATATCTCCGCAGAGTTCGACGGTGAAACTTTCGCCATAATAATCTCTTTTCCCTGTATAAAATAAAGCAATTATTACCCGTTGTATCATTTATTGATAACGGGTAATTATTTTTACTTTGTATATGAACAAATTGTTACAATTCACAAAAAATCGTTGACAGATCGGTAACACTTCGGTATAATGTATATAGATAAGAATGGCATTTCAATCCACGCGATAAGGAGGTAATATTTATGTATAAATATTCCTTTCTGACCATTTCAGGCTATTCTCCGGTTGGTGATATTACCGTTATCGCACTTTGTACTATAATGTGTATTCTGCTATGGCAGACGTTGATACATAAGACAGAACGCTTTATCAAAACATTTATCATCCTCGTACTGACAGCTTTTTCGGCTGCCACAAATATACTATATGAAACATCAATACGCTTTGATAATATCCGTGTAACTCAGGCCTACGTCTTCCGAACGTTGCATTATATACTGCTTATCGGTATACTTTACATGTATGTTATATACTTTTATGAACCGCTCTGGATCTCTGAAAAGGTCAAAAAACGATATAACATATTCGCTCTTACAGGAGTGGGATGTGCTATTATTTTCGATCTGTATGCTTCTCACGCAGGATTCGGGTTCAGAATAACAGGTGAACATGGTGTTTCTCAGGGATTCAATATACATCATCTTGTTGCTGTCCTGTTTATGCTGACTATACTTTTCCTTGTGATCAAGTACAGAAGCCGAATAATAAGACAGATTTTTTATGGCCTTCTCGGCATAAATTTAGTGTCGGTGCTTGTTCTTGTCATCCAGTTTACTCATAACCAGAACTCGTTTACCGATGTTGCTTACTTCTTCCCTGTTATAGGCATCATATTCCTGTTTCACTCAAATCCATATGATATCAATACAGGCGCTATTGACGGAAAATACCTTTCAAGCGAACTTAAGGACTGCTTCGACAGTAAAAAGAACCTTCTGATAATCAGCTGCAAGATGCTCGATTTCACTAAGCTCGTAAACGAGAACAACGACCTCAGACTCGAGTTCTATCGATTCTTCCGTCAGAATATCCGCCGCGGAGTCCTCTATCGTTTCGCTAATGACAGACTTGTTCTTACCATAAGACAGAAAAGCGATACTGACTATGCAAAGGTCCTCGACAAGATGATAAGCGATTTCACAACGAGCTATGAGAAATTCCATATCGATTACAAGATCATCGTAATGGATACAACTCCACTTGTAGAGGATATCAGCGATTACGAAAAGATAATTACAAGCATAGAAGATACTATGTCCTATAACTGCATCCATACCGTAGGCAAGAAGGACATAACCCAGTACTACGACAACGTTTATATCCTTTCCGAGCTTGAAGACATCGTAAGGAAAAAGGACCTCAACGATCCGAGAATACTCGTGTACTGCCAGCCCGTTTACAACCTTACTACAGGCTGCTATGACACCGCAGAAGCCCTTATGCGCCTTACCCTCGAAAAGATAAAGACCGTATTCCCCGATAAATTCATCTCGCTTGCCGAACAGCACGGTCTTATCCACACCATGAGCCTTATAATGCTGAACAAGACCTGCGCAGCTATAAGAGACTATATGGAAAAAGGCTTTGAGCTGAGACGTATCTCTGTCAACTTCTCAACTGTTGACCTGCGTTACGATTCCTTCTGCTCGGAGGTAAGACAGATAATCGATCGTCACGGCATCCCCTATGACAAGATAGCTGTTGAGATCACAGAAAGCCGTAATGATGCCGACTTCACTCTCATGAAGCAGCGCGTCGAGGAGCTTAAAAAGCTCGGTATCAAGTTCTATCTTGACGACTTCGGCACAGGTTACTCAAACTTCGAGCGTATCATGGAGATACCTTTCGATATCATCAAGTTCGACAGGACCATGCTCATCGAAGCAGTAAAGAGCCACTCATCACGGTTCATGGTAAGCACCTTCGCAAACATGTTCAATTCATTGCAGTATTCAGTCCTCTTTGAAGGCGTTGAGACATCCGATGACGAGAAGGAATGTGTCGATATGAAGGCAAAATACCTTCAGGGATATAAGTACTCTCACCCTGTCCCGATCGAAGAACTGTGGGATAAGATACAATCCATTACCGCAGAAATTGCTGTATGACCGTTTATCACACCGACCTTAAGCCATAGCGCCCCGACACTATGTCATGCGTGCTATGGCTTTTCTATTGACTTGAAACCGATTATCGGATATAATGTTAATATCAGAAAAAGCATATCCCGTGTAAAAAGGAGATATTTATGAAAGCACTCGTACTTCTCAGCGGCGGCGTGGACAGCTCCACATGCCTCGGTGCAGCCGTCGATAAATATGGCAGCGATAACGTTATCGCTCTGTCCGTGTTCTACGGTCAGAAACACAAAAAGGAACTCGAAGCCGCCGAAAATGTGGCAAAGCACTACGGAGTTCCCCTTAAAACCCTCGATCTTGCACTTATTTTCGCAGATTCGGACTGCTCCCTGCTTACTGGTTCATCTCAGGACATCCCACAGGAAAGCTACGCGGATCAGCTGAAAAATACGGACGGCGCTCCCGTTTCAACTTATGTACCCTTCAGAAACGGACTTTTCCTGTCCTCTGCCGCAAGCATTGCACTCTCCAACGACTGCGGAGTTATCTACTACGGCGCTCACAGCGATGACGCAGCTGGAAACGCCTATCCCGACTGCAGCACAGAGTTCAACGATGCCATGAACCGCGCTGTCTATCTCGGAAGCGGTGGAGTTCTTACTATAGAAGCTCCGTTTGTGGGCAAAACAAAGGCAGAGGTAGTAAAAACAGGTCTGGAACTCAATGTTCCCTACGAGCTTACTTGGAGCTGCTATGAAGGCGGAGATAAGCCTTGCGGAGTCTGCGGCACATGCCGTGACCGTATCGCAGCTTTTGAAGCTAACGGCGTGACCGATCCAATTATGAAAGGAATCTGAAATATGAGCGGAAGAACTAACGATGAAAAGGGAGATATCACCCTCTTAGGCGAAAAGAACACTAAATACCTTACCGACTATACCCCGGGAGTACTTGAGACTTTCCCCAACAAACACCCCGACAGGGACTACTTCGTAAAATTCAACTGTCCCGAGTTTACAAGTCTCTGTCCGATAACAGGTCAGCCTGATTTTGCGGCTATATATATTTCATATGTTCCTGCTGAAAAAATGGTGGAAAGCAAGTCTCTGAAGCTCTATCTGTTCAGCTTCAGAAACCACGGAGACTTCCATGAGGACTGCGTAAACATCATCATGAACGACCTCATAAAGCTCATGGATCCCAAGTATATCGAAGTATGGGGCAAATTCCTGCCAAGAGGCGGTATTTCCATAGATCCATACTGCAATTACGGCAAGGCAGGTACAAAATGGGAACAGGTCGCATGGGATCGTCTTACCCATCACGACCTTTACCCCGAATCAATAAACAACAGGTAAAAAACGCACAATATTCCGCACTTTTTTTCTAACTATTATGCCTCAAAATCCGTGGTACTACAGTTGACTTGACACTCAATTTATGGTATAATGAATATGATATATTTTATGCTGCATCGTTCTTTTTTCAGGCATAAAATCACCCTGAGCGCTGACATCATTGATGAATCGTCCGCCGTTCCGATCTGTTTTTGCGGAACCCTCTCTTTTTGCGGACATACATCTCAGCTGCTCTAAAACGGAGGTGGGAACGGTAATGATCAATTCCCTTAAAACCATAGCATTTTTCGGATGTTCTTTAACAAGCCGATACAGAGAAGGCCTGTGCAGAAGCTTCAATAATTCTGCAAAAAAACGCGGAATGAATATCGTTTACTTCAATTCGCTCGGTAAAATAGGCGAAAATAATACTGAATTCGGCGACTGTGAACTCGATCTTATAGATTATATCGACCTGGAACAGTTCGACGGTATCATTTACGACGGCGAAGGCTATAATGTTGAGGGAACAGCAGATCAGGTAATTGAAAAGCTGCGTCACGCCAAATGTCCCATTGTCTCCATTAGCAGCCACGTTGACGGATTCACTAATATCGATTTTGAGGACGCCTCCGGTATCCGCAAGATAGTTGAACACCTTATAGACGTACACAAGAAGACTAAGATCGGCTTTATGTCAGGTTTTCTTGGACACCCCGATGCACAACTCAGACTGAAAGAATTCAGGACAGTAATGAAAGAAAGAGGTCTTCCCGAAGACGGTGTCGGAATTTTTGAAGGCGATTTCTGGTTCCACAAAGGCAAAGAAGCAGCCGAATACTTTCTCTCACGTCCCGAACGTCCCGAGGCTATCGTGTGCGCCAATGACTATATGGCTATCTCACTGATATCCGCTTTCAGACTCCGTGGGATAAAAGTTCCCGAAGATATTGCTGTATCAGGTTATGACGGCTCTATGGACGGTCAGCAGTACCTCCCCCATATAACCACAGCTACCCGTGAAAGGGAGGATATCGCCGAAAAAGCCTTGTCTATCCTCGAAAAGCTCAATAATAACGAGCCTGATGATATCGACCATACCGTATATCCTAAAATCATTTTTACTCACTCATGCGGCTGTAAGAAGCTTGATTACCGTGCGGAATTCAGTAATCTTGATGAAGTCTTCAAGGACGTCAGAAGGTTCGGATACTGCCTTAATGATACGGAAGCCGCTATGCTGAAGCTCAACAAGGTCGAGACACTCGATCAGCTTACTCCCGCATTTACAGAGTGTGCTACGAACTTCGGCAAGTATTCCACATTCATCTTTTTCATGCAGACCGATGAGAACGGCAAACTTTCATGTTCAAACGATTTCACCTCTCCTACAGCCAATTTCAAGCCTGTTGTATGGATAGATGAGAAAAATAAATATATAAAGCAGGAGGAATTCGAGAAGAAGCCTTCTCTTATCCCCGAAACCAATTCCGATGTTCCTCATTTCTACTATATAATGTGCTCTTTCTGTGCCGAGAAAATGTTCGGTTATGCTCTTATCGAAATGGAAAACGACGATATTTTCAATGACTTCTACAACATTTTTCTGCTCAATCTCTCGGTGACTATCGAGCGTCTCTGGAAAAATGATAACATCAAGAGTCTCTATGAGAACCAGAAGGCTCTCTATGAAAAGCAGAAGCAGCTCAGCATCCACGATGAACTGACAGGAATGCTCAACAGACGCGGATTTGACGACTTTTCCAAAAAGGCGATAAGCAGTCTTGAAGGTAAAAGCGTTGTCTGCACCATGGTAATAGACATGGACGGTCTGAAACACATCAACGATATCTACGGCCACAGTGAAGGCGATATCGCTATCAAAGCTGCTGCACATATAATCACGAAGTGCTGCAACTCAAACGAAATAGCAGGCCGTGCAGGCGGTGACGAATTCTATATCTACGTTTCCGATTATTCTCAGGAAAAGCTTGACAAATTCAATCATGATCTTGTCCGCTATTGCGAAGAGTACAACGCTGAAAGCGGCAAGCCATATAAGATCGAAATGAGCTATGGTTCGTACATGTGCGAAACGGACGGATCAGGAAGTATCGAGAATTTCCTGAAGATCAGCGATTCCAGGATGTACACTCAGAAAATGTCCAAACCCAACAGAAAAAAAAGAGATTGATTTTCTCTTGTTTAAACCGTATAAAAGCTCCCTTTCAGGTATCTGAACCGAACCATAAAAAACGTACAATGACAAAAAGAGCCTCCTATGGTATAATAGAAACCATAGGAGGTTTTGTTATGGCAAGAAGTTACAGACATATACAGCAGTATGAGAAAGAAATAAGTGAACTGAAAGAAAAAGGGTTAACGCAAAATGATATAGCTCAGCGTTTAGGCTTCACGAAAGAACAAGTGAAAGGATTTATCAAGCGGCAACATAAGAAAGAACGCAAGATAGCAGCAGGAATAGCTTTGAGGAAGAAAGGACGCCCACCTAAGGACAGCAAGTATTCCAAGACCGATAAGGTCAACGAGCTCAAATACATAATT